>JBGAHA010000016.1:0-112074 GCA_044226385.1 Phycisphaerales bacterium | reverse complement strand
CTCGCCGACTTCATCGATTCCTTCATCAACCTCACGACCCCACCAAGCGCCCACCCCCCGCCGCACCCGACGTAGTGGACTGACGCCGCCGATCTTCCACCGGCCCGTGCCACTGACCTCGCGGAGTCCTCGGAGCGTGGTCAGTGCGAATAACGGACGGCATGTGAGCACCACTCGCGCTTCCGCGGGCAACATCCATGTCCGCGCGACATCCATTCACAACATCACGCCCGTCAATGGAATCCCCGCACCCGGCAACCGGGATCGCCCCTGCGATCCCGGCGTCGTAGCTCTCCACGCCTCGCCCCTCCCCCTATCCACAGGCCCTGGGCGAACGGGGCCGGCGTTCCCATCCACTCGCAAACCGCAGGTCGGCCTCTCACACCGCGCCCGCGTGAGACCGGCGGCAAATCAAGCAAATATGCTTGCTCGACGTTCCACAGCCCGCATGTAGAGTCGTCCCTCAATCGGGATGGACGTTCCCCGCGAATGTCCCACGCCCGGATGCACGCGCATCCAGGCGCCCTCCGCGTCGTCATGAACAAGGAGAGACTCGCATGCTTCGCTCATCCGCAGCACCCCACGCCCTGTTCGCCTTGATCGGCTTGATCGGCTCGTCCGCCCAGGCGTCGATCTCGATCACGAGCGTGACACTCAGCGGCCCCAGCACGATCCCGTGCGGGTCGACCGCGACCTACGAAGTCCAGATCGCAGGCACGGGAATGGACTCACCCATCCTCCTCCACTGGCACGTCCTGGACGTCGACGTATTCTCCGACGACACACTCCAGACCGTCACCAGCGAGACCAGCGAGAACATCGACCCCAACGGCTGGCGACTGGTACGCACATTCCAGCTCCACTGCACGCCCTCTCCCGACTGCGAACTGCGCGGTCGGGACGGCGGTTCCGGCGAGAACTCCGCAGAGGTCATGGTGCAGGTCTCGACCTTCCTGGGCTTTCCCGCCACGAACGGAAAGTCCAACGTGCTCTCCGTGACCTGCGTCCCTGCACCAGGTTCGCTGGCCCTCCTTGCCTTCGCCGGCGCGACGGGCATCTCCCGCCGTCGCCGTTGAGCGGCCCCGGGCCCCCCTCCCCGCTCCCACTCCCAGCGCACAACCGGGATCGGCCGCCCGATCCCGGTCTCATGCGCACAATCTGTCAAACGCTTCGAAGCGAACTCGTCCGAACCTCTCACGCCAGGATCGGCTGGCCAGAGTCCGTGGTCCGCGTGCGAACGTAGACGGCGTTGGGGGCCGTGATCCACGCTCCAGCCACCGTCGCGCCGATGCCGGCGAGGAGCCCGATCACCGCCCACCACGCCGCCGTCCGCGCGGCCGCTCGCATCGCTTCCAGTTCCGCCGGGCTCGGCTCCCGGACCTGCGAATTCACATTCCGTGGCGTCAGGTCGGCATCCGCGGCAGGAGCGTTGGCCGTCGGAGTCGAGCCCGAATTCGACGCGGCGTAGTTCGACGTGCTCCGCGAGCCGCGATGAACCGACATCGCCGCCAGCGGTGAAGCCGCCTCGCTCGCCATCCCCGCGCCCGACCACACCACCGCGAACCCAAACAGCGCCACCGTCGCCCACAGGGCGATCGCCCCCAGGCACAGCTGCGTGTGGCGCGTCAGCCCCACCACCCGCCCGCCATCAGCGAAATCGTGCCCGTGATGAGCCACCATGCCGACGCGGCGATCCCCATCCCCTGGCCGGTATCCCCATTGCCCCGGGTATTCCCGTCCACCGAACTGAGGCCGATGGCAAACCCCAGCGTGGTAAAGACAAACTGCAGACCGATCGCGGCCAGCGCCCCCATCATAATCGGTCCCCACGTCGCCCGATTCCACGCGGCTCGCGGGAACGGTTCGGCGTCGGCATGGACGTTCATCGGAGTGTGAGTCGAAGTGAGCAAGGGAAGAGTCCTTCTGAGAAACGGTGTGTCCGGGCCGTGCCGTGAGCACGGCGATGGACAGCCCAGGCGGATCTGACACCTCACGCCTGCCGCCCCCGATCCCGAACGCAGTGAACTCGCCGTAAATATGGATTCAGGGGGCCGTAAAGCCCGCGCCGCCGCCACGACCTAAGGAATTTACACCAGCCCCGGCCCTACACTTACATAACCCCTCCACTCCCGACGGCACCGAAGTGCCGGGAGTCCCCGGGGCCATCACAAGGGAATCACCATGAACACCTGTACCACCACCTGTTTCGCCGCCGCCGCGTTGGTTGCCGCCTCCTTCGCCTTCGCCCAGCCGGCGAAGGACACCAAGCCCGCCAAACCCGCGACGACGACCACCACCCCTGCCCACACGCCTACCCAGCCCGCCGGCCAGCCCCAGCTCCCCAAGGGCATGACCGAGGCCGACATGCAGGCCTGCATCGCCGCCGGCACCCCCGGCCCCATGCACGAGCACCTCGCCAAGGGCGTCGGCACCTGGACTGGCAAGTCCACCATGTGGATGACCTCCGAGTCCGAGCCCACCGTCTCCGACTGCACCTCCACCGTCACCACCATGATGGACGGCAAGTTCACCAAGTGCGAGATGAAGGGCGACATGCCCGGCATGGGCGCCTTCAACGGCTTTGGCATCTACGGCTTCGACAACGTCTCCCAGAAGTTCCAGGCGACCTGGATCGACAGCATGGGCACCGGCATGATGACCGGCACCGGCGACCTCTCCTCCGACGGCAAGACCATCACCTGGAACTACACCTTCAACTGCCCCATCACCCGCAAGCCCACCATCATGCGTGAGGTCGAGCGCGTGACCGGTCCCGACTCCATGACCCTCGAGATGTTCGGGCCCGACCCCAAGACCGGCAAGGAATACAAGATGATGGAGATCACCCTCAACCGCACCAGCGGCGCCCCGGCCGTCAAGAGCGGCCGCTGATCCATCCACCCCCCCGCGCCCCCAGCGGCGCGGCGGAATCCCCAGATTCACAAAGGCCGCGACCGATCCTCACCGATCGTTCGCGGCCTTTCTTCATTTCCAGACCTCTCCGACCCGCCCCTCCCTACCTTCTTCTCCTCTTCCCGCCATGCCCGCCTCGCCCGAGCCCGCCCCCGTGACCCACTCCCTCACCCACGACGCCGCCCATCCCCTGCTGCTCGGGCCGCGTTCACCCTCCCAGCTCCGGACCAACCTCCGCGCGTCCACCCTTGACGGCATCGCCTTCTCCGTCATGGTCGGAGCGGGGGAGAACTACTTCCCCGCCTACGTCCTGGCCCTGGGCATGGGGGAGGTCGCCGCCGGCCTGGTCTCGACCGTTCCCCTGGTGATCGGCGCGGCCTTCCAGCTCATCTCCGCCGCCGCAGTCCACCGTCTTGGCTCGTACAAGAAGTGGATCGTCCTCATGGCCGCGCTGCAGTCCCTCAGCCTGCTCCCCCTGGTCGTCGTCGCCTCCCTCAACCTCAACACGGGCTGGCTCGTCTTTGTCATGGCCTCCCTGTACTGGTTCTCGTTCCTCTCCGGCGGGGCCGCGTGGAACACCTGGATCGGCATGAACGTCCCGGACCGCGTCCGCGCCCGGTACTTCGGCTGGCGCAACCGGCTGCTCCAGGTCGCGGTCCTCACCGGGCTCCTGGGGGGCGGCTTCATCCTCCGCGGGGCGGAACACGCGCCGCAGTGGCTCATCGACCGCGGCTGGACGCCCGCGCTGGCCCAGACCGTGACCATCCGCGCCTTCGCCCTGCTGTTCGGCGCGGCGTGCGTCGCCCGCATTGTCTCGACCTACTACCTCTCGCGCCAATCAGAACCACGCCCGCTCCCGATCGTGCAGCGCATGGTTCCACCGCGGGAGATGCTCGCCCGCGCCGTCCACGGCCGCGACGGGCGGCTCATCATCTACCTGGCCTGCATGAGCGTCGCGGCGAATATCGCGCAGCCCTTCTTCAACCCCTTCATGCTGCGCAAGCTCGGGCTTTCCTCAGAGCCGGAGATGTACTCCCTCATGCTCGCCGCCCCGCTGCTGGGCCGCGCGCTGGCGCTGCGGCACTGCGGGGCGTACGCGGAGAAGCGGGGCGCGCGGCGGCTCCTGGCGATCGGCGGGATCGGCCTCATCCCCTTCTCCGTCAACTGGCTTGTCACGCCGAATTTCGCCTTCCTGTTCATCACCCAGCTCGCCAGCGGCGCGGCGTGGGCCGCGTATGAGCTTGGGATGTTCCTCATGCTGCTGGACACCACCAAGCCCGAGGAACGCACCAGCGTCGTCTCCCAGTACCAGTTCCTCAACTCCTTCGCGATGGTCGCGGGCAACGGGCTGGGGGCGCTGGGGCTGTGGTGGATGGAGGCGACGTGGACGGCGTATGCGTGGGTCTTCGCGCTCTCGCTGGTGGCCCGCATCCTCACCGTGCCGCTGCTGATGCGGACGCGAGCGGGCTCCCCGCATGCGCCGCACCTGGAGATGGAGACGTTGGCGGTGCGTCCATCGGCCGGCGCCGTGGATGCCCCGATTGTCGCCTCCATGAACGACAACCGCCGCTGAGAAGCGGCGGCTGCGGATCATGGATCGTGGATTGTGCGGACATCTCTGCGGATCACATCATGGGCTTGAATCCGGCGACGCGACGGGCGTCGGCGAGCTGGCCGTGGTGCATCATCGTGTGCATCGCGATCAGCATGAAGGTGTTGCCCACGGAGGTCATCTGCTTCTCAAAGCCGGGGGGAATGTTGGTTGGCACCTTGTCGAGGCCGGCCTCCCCGATCTCCTCCAGCAGCGCCAGGTTCTTGGCACGCAGCTCGTGGAACGTCCGAAGCACCTCCTCGAATGGCGGGTACCTGCTCGCGTCCTTGCTCGGTGTGGTTCCCTGACCGAACATCTCCATCCAGCCGGCGACGGGGTTAGGGCGGCCCAGCAGGGTGTGGGGCAGGGAGCCCTCGATCGCGGCAAGGTGGCCCATGATCCACAGGGCGTGGTTGCCGTCCCCGCCCTTGGCCCCGGGGGTCGAGGTCAGCAGAGGCGTGGGGCGCAGGTCTTCCACAACCCGCTTCACGGCGCCGTCGCTCAATGTCATCGCCCAGCGGATCAGTTCAATCGCTTTCATCACCAGTCTCCTTGATGTCATTGCTTCGATGCGCCCGGGGACAACGAATGCCCGTGCGCCAGGGTCTTTGCTTTGCCCGCCGTGTGTCGCGGGCCCCATTCACCGGGCTTTGCGAGTTTCGGCGAGCTCCTTGATGCGTGCCAGGCCGTGCGACCAGCCCTCGACCGCGCCCTCGCGGTGCTCCTTGGGGATCAGGCCGACGGCGCGGTGGACGAGGGTGAGCTTGGTTCCGCCCTTCTCGGCGAGGAGGCGGTACTGCACGTGCGACATCGCGGGGTAGGACATGAACATGGGGCCGTTGAGCTCGATCAGGGTGGGCGGCTTGATGACCTGCACGTGTCCCCAGAGGTGGCCCGCGTTGTTGCCCAGATCGCGCATCCACCGTCCGCCGGGCCAGGGCTCGAGCTTCATGGGGAAGGGCTGTCCGCCGGGCATCTGGCCTTCGGGGCCCATCTCGTCGAGCACCGCGGCGAAGGCGGCTTCGATGGGGGCGGCGATGGAGATCTCCTTGCGGATATCCAGCGTCTGCACCGTTGATTCATCCGTGATATTCACTGTGTTCCTTTCTCTTTGGAGCCGGGCGGGGTAGAGGCGTGCGGGGAGCGAACTTTGCGCTCCGCCCGTTCCTTGATCCGCAGGAGGTGTTCGTCCCAGAACCGTTCGAACGTCTTGACCCAGGAATGGACGGGCTTGAGTTCCATGGGGTTCAGCTTGTACACGCGCTCGCGGCCTCGTCGGCTCACCGAGACGATCCCCACCTGGCGCAGCACGCCCAGGTGCTTGGAGACGGCGGGCTGGGGGAGGCGCATGAGTTCCACGAGTGAGCCCACGGGCTCGCCTTCGTCGGCGCCGACGGCGAGGAGGTCGATGAGTTCGCGTCGCCGGGGTTCGGCGATCGCGTTGAAGACATCCGCCGTGGTCGCCGCTCGTGCCATGCAGAATATATATTCTGATATCGGCATATGTCAAGTGGCGGTTGCCATTTTGGTTCATCGGGGAGCCGCGAGGGGTTTGGGGGCGAGCGTGAGAGCCGCCCTTGCAGGGCTCCGGTTACACAGATGAAAAGCATCGCGGGACGAACGTTTTCCCGGGGCTTGCGCCCCGGGCTGACGAAGGCCGCCGCTTCGCGGCTGAGAGCCGGTTGACGAGGGGGCATTGGGCGATGGTGGCGGTCGGCCCTATTTGAGGGCGGTATCTGTCGTCCCTTCGGGACTCGAATCGCATATGTCCGCGTACCCGGGGCTTGCGCCCCGGGCTTCACTCATGCGCCGCGTTGCGGCGAGGGGACCCACATGGCACCTGGGACGTGAGCCGGGATCACGGAGGCGCGGCGGAGGACAGAGGGATTGGGACGGGGTTCTTCTGTCGTCCCTTCGGGACTCACAATCGTTTATGCACGCACACCCGGGGCTGACGCCCCGGGCTTCATTCGGGCGCCGCGTTGCGGCTTGAGACTTTCTGGCTTGAGGGCGTTGCGGCACGTTGGGCGTCGCTCCCGCATTCTGGACATTCCTTGCATGTCAGGCCCTGCAGGCTGTAGCCGCATTGGGTGCACCGACGCTGGCGTCTGCGAAGATGCCTGCGGAGATGGGATCCCGAATAGATGAGGGCGAGCGCGACAGCCCAGTAGATCATCACGTTGGCGAGCAATGCCGGCCAATAGACGCCGATCGGCACATAGATGCTTCCCTTCATTTCCGCGGGCAAATCGCGTTGGCGGCCGCGAAGCTTGGACTGAGCGACCACGAGCAGCCGACGCGCCGTCGCGGGAGACTTTTCGGTGAAATTTGGTTCGTCCATGCTGCCGTAAAGCCAGCGGAACGGAGTTCCATATGCCCATGTGATCGTCCACGTCACGCTGGGATTGCGAGGAACATCCACATATCTGGGGAGCATTCGCAGTGTGGATTTGTCACGCGAGGGAAGGTCATTGCGAACAGCCCATCGACTCATCCCGAAGCCACTATGTTGCCACACAAATACAACTTGTCCATCAAACGTCGACGCGTAGAACTCTTCATTCGCGGTACCGGATCGCATTCCTCCCCAGAGGATTGTCGTGATGGCGAGGAGGCTTGCCGAGGCGATGATCAGGGCGAGGGCGAGCCCGCGAGCAGTGAGGATGAACTTTGGTCTCGATGCCATCGTCGCTGGCGAAGATAGTCGCACGTCGCCTCACCATCAAGGCATACCCGGGGCTTACGCCCCGGGCTTCATTCGGTCGCCGCGTTGCGGCTTAGAGCCGGTTGACGATGGTATTGGGGCGATGGTGGCCGGCGGACATTTGGGGACGCACTGTCTGTCGTCCCTTCGGGACTCAAAACGGTTCAGAAGGCGCACCCGGGGCTTACGCCCCGGGCTTCACTCGGTCGCCGCGTTGCGGCGAGGAGACTCACCGCATACTCGGAGGGCCGTTCCGGGATCACGATGGCGTGGCGGCGCGGGACGTGGAATGTGGAACCGGTCTGTCGTCCCTTCAGGACTCAGTTCTACAAGGCCGACCTTCCCGGGGCTGACGCCCCGGGCTTCACTCAGGCGCCGCGTTGCGGCTTAGGGAGCCGGCGATTGCAACTTCGTCATTTTCTGTCTTATCTGACTTCGTGACTTCCAAGAAAAGCGGGCCCCTTTCGGGGCCCGCAGAAATTCACCGCGTGTAGTCCACCCCGCTCATCAGTTTTCTCGGCCGCCGATGAGTTTCTTGAGCAGGGGGCTGAAGAGCAGGACGAGCACGCCCATGCCGATGGAGGTCACGACGAAGAGGAAGAAGTAGTCGGCCTGGCCGCCGAAGTTCCAGGGGAGCTTGAGCTCGCCCTTCTCGATCGCCTCGACCTGGGCGGCGATGAGACCGCCGCCGAGGTTGGCGATGAAGCTGGAGATGAACCAGATGCCCATGAGCAGGGAGACGAACTCCTTGGGGGCGACCTTGGTGACGTAGGAGAGGCCCGTGGGGGAGAGGCAGAGTTCGCCCACGGTGTGCCAGAAGTAGGTGAGCAGGATGAGGAGCATGGGGGCCTTGGCGCCGCCGTCCTTGGAGATGACGCCGGCCCAGACCATGAAGATGTAGCCCACGCCCAGGAAGATGAGGCCCAGGGAGATCTTCACGGGCTGGCTGGGGTTGAGGTTCTTTTTGCCCAGGGAGAGCCAGATCCAGGAGAAGAGCGGGGCGAGGATGAAGATGAGGCCCGCGTTGACGGACTGGAACCAGGTGGTGGGGACTTCCCATCCGCCGAGCATGCGGTCGGTGTTGGTGTCGGTGAAGAGGTTGATGCTGGAGCCGGCCTGCTCGAAGGCGATCCAGAAGAAGGCGTTGAAGAGCATGAAGAGGAAGATGCTGATGACCGGGCCGCGGTCCTCGGGGCGCTGGCGGAAGACGAACCAGGTGGTCCAGGCGAGGGCGGCGCCGCCGACCACGACGATCGCCCCGACCTTGGCCGCGGGGGTCTGGAGCATTCCCTCGATGGAGGCGTTGACGCTGGTGACGACGTTGAAGTGGTAGAGCACGCCGAAGGCGGCGGAGAGGGCGGCGGAGAGCATGAAGAAGGGGGCGGAGAAGCGTTCCTTGCCGGCGGGTCCGAGGCCGATCCCCGAGAGGAAGGCGGGCCGCCCGAGCATGTAGAGGCCCAGGCCCAGCATCATGCCCACGGCGGCGGAGCCGAAGCCCCAGTGCCAGCCGACCTTTTCGCCCAGCGTGCCGCAGACGAAGGCGCAGAGGAACGCGCCCAGGTTGATGCCCATGTAGAAGATCGTGAAGGCGCCGTCTCGCCGCGGGTCGCCGTGCTTGTAGAGCTGGCCCACCATCACCGAGACGCTGGGCTTGAAGTGGCCGGTGCCCAGGACGATCATGGCGAGGCCGGCCATGAAGACGGACATCCCGGCGTGGCTGTGGGCCATGTCCCCGATGCCGGAGATGCCCAGGATGATGTGACCCAGGGCGATCAGGAGGCCGCCGACAATCATGGAACGGTGGGTTCCGATGAGCTTGTCGGCGATCATGCCGCCGAAGATGGGAGTGAGATAGGCGAGGCCGGTGTACCAGCCGTAGAGGACGCTGGCGTCTTCGCGGGTCCATCCGCGGCCGGGGTTGACCAGGCCATTGGCGTCGGCGACGGGCTCGATGGCCTTGACGAGGTAGAGCACCAGGAGGCCGCGCATGCCGTAGTAGCTGAATCGCTCCCACATTTCCACGAGGAAGAGGAGGAATAGCCCGACGGGGTGCCCCAGGAGGGTGCGTTCATTGGTTGGGATGTCGCCGGGGAACGTCGGGGGGACCTGTCCGGAGATGGAGCTCATGCGGCGAATTCCTTGTCGAGACCTTTGGCGGGCGAGGTGTGGCCCGGTGGTCGGGAGCAGAGTGAGACTTTCCAGCGTCCCGGCCGGAGGAACCGGCGGGAGAATGGGAGAGCATAACCGATCGGGGAGAGGGGGGCGAGGGGGAAAGGGCAGAGGGTTGGGGCCAGGGTGTTTGGGGTGGAACGGGGGGCGTTTGAGTGGGCTGTGGGGCGGACGATCACCCGGGGGTGTTTGAATGGCGAGGAACCTCTCCGGTGAGCGTTGGGTAGACTGGATGACGCGTGGAATGGGCCCAGGTCATGTTCCTGCTCATCGGCATGTTCCTCATCATCTGGGGGTTGAGCCTGCTGGCGCGCGTGATTGGGATGCGGCTGGAGCGGGCGGCGAGGAAGAGGCTGCAGGCGGCGGGGAGGGCGGTTCCGGCGGGTAGGGATCAGGAAGCGGTGCTGGGAACGCGTGGGGGGACGCGGCTGGCCGGGTGGTCGCTGGTGCTGGGCGTGGTTGCGATTGCGGCGAGCGCTTCGCTGGGGTGGATTTTGCTGGGGCGCGACTCGCCGGAGACTCTTGGGACCTGGACGTTCGCGGCGGCGATGACGGGGATTTTCGCGGGGGTTCCGCTTGTCGCGGGGTGGTGGTTTGACCCGGCGCGGGGGCGAGCTCGCTGTCCGCGGTGCTGGTATGACATGCCGGGCGCGGTGCCCGTTGCAGGAGTGCAGTTTCAGAAGGTCTGCTGTCCGGAGTGCGGAGGAAGCATTGGCCGGTTTGGGGAGCTTTATCGAACACGGCGTAAGGGGGGCATGCTGTGGCTGGCGGGGGTGGTGGGCTTGCTCATCTATCCGGTGTTCAAGGGCGGGGAGATGCTGAGGTGGGGGCCCAGGGCGCTTGTGCCTTCGACGCTTTTGATTGCGTTCTTCGAGTCGGTGCCGAGAGAGTTTGTGCTGGGCAACGGATCCATCGGGGGACTTGCCAGTCGCAATCCGTATGCCCTTGTGAGTTCCACGAGCACGATTGACTGCCTTGCGGGCCGCACATTGTGGGAATGGCAGCGAGCGTGGCTTTTCAGGCGACTCGAGGGAATGCGATTGGAATCCACGGACGTTGAGACGGTTTGGCGGGCCTTGGCGATGGACGGCAGCCGCTCGTGGCTGTGGGTGAGTCCTGAGCGGTACGTGCGCCTTGCTGAATCGCTGTTCGATGCGGATTCGGAGCGAGCGGCCGAGGCATTGGACGTGCTTGGGAGCATGGGGCCATTGGGCGGGACAATCCTGCCGCGCAGCGAGATCATTGCGGCGCACGCTTCGGACCTGGACTTGATGATGAAGTCGCCGGGTCTCGACAGGCAGGTTATCGCGTGCCGCGTCGTCGAATCGGCGGGCGCGGCGTTTGATCCGTACCTGCCGACGCTCGTCCTCCTCGCCAAATTACGCGGTCAGTCCCCGCATGCTACGAATATGGCATACGAAGCCCTCGCCGGGCTCTCCATGAGGTCTGACAACGCGCTCAAGGCGTTCATTGAGCTGTATCAGAGCACCGGGGGGCGAGGCAAGTGGCGGTACGCTGCGGAACGCCTCCGGGAGCACCGCAAGGAAATTGCGGAGCTGCTGGATCCGCCGTGAAGGCTTGGCGCGTGAATGCTCGGTCGAGGCCGCGGGGGAAAATCTGATCCCCCGTTCCCGACCTCCCCCATGAACGCTGGGAACACGGGGCGAGTAGACTGCAATGACCGGTGGAATGGGCCCAGACCATGCTCCCGCTTATTGGCGGATTCCTCAGCATTTGGGGGCTCAGCCTGATTGCGCGGGCGATCGGGATGCGGGTGGAGCGGGGGGCGGGGAAGCGGGTGAAGGCGGGGGGCAAAGGAGAGCCGACGGGGCTCGCGCGTTCATCGGTGCTGGGATGGGGAGGGACGGCATCGGTGGCGGGGGCATCTCTGCTGCTGGGACTCACGGCTCTTGCGGCGAGCGCGTCCATCGGCAGGTTGCTGCTTGGACATGACACACCTGCGATGATCGGAACGTGGACCCTTGCGGCCGCGATGACGGGGGTTCTCGCCGGGGTTCCTCTCGTCGCTGGGTGGTGGTTCGATCCTGCCCGGGGCCGGGCTCGCTGTCCGCGGTGCTGGTATGACATGCCAGACGCGGTACCGGTTGCGGGATCACAGTTTCAAAGAGCCCGTTGCCCGGAGTGCGGAGGGTACATCACGCGGCCAAGGGATCTGTACAGAACTCGCCGCAAGACGGGCATGCTTTGGATCGCCGGGGTTTTGGGACTGCTGATTTACCCGGTGTTCAAGGGCGGGGAGGTGCTGAAATGGGGACCCAGGGCGCTGGTGCCTTCGACGCTTCTCATCGCATTTTTCGAGTCAGTGCCGAGAGAGTTCGTGCGAGGCAATGTGGCTATCGGAAGTCTTGCCCGTCGCATTCCATACCTTCCGTGGTATTCCACACGCACGGTTGACTCTCTTACCGACCGCGTACTGTGGGATTGGCAGCGAGCGTGGCTTTCGTGGCGTCTCAACAGAATTCGAACGGAATCGACCGACGTCGAAGCGTTGTGGCGAACTATCGTCCTTGACAGATACTTTTCCATGAAGGTGAGCCCTGACCGGTACGTCCGCATCGCTGAATCCCTGTTTGAAGCGGATCCGGAGCGAAGGGCCGAAGCACTCGATGTCCTGGACTTTTTTAGACCGCCGCGTGGTAAGTTCCTGCCTCACAGCGAGATCATTGCCGCACACGCCTCGGACGTCGACCAGATGATGAGGGGTCCAAACGCCGAGACTCAGGTCATCGCATGCAGCCTCGCCGAATCCGCGGGCGGGGCGTTCGATCCATACCTTCAGTCGCTCATCGTGCTCGCCAACAACGACGACCACTTCACGCGTGTTTCGACTATGGCATACGAGGCCCTCGCTGGGCTCTCGATGACGTCGGACAACGCGCTCAAGGCGTTCATTGACCTGTATCAACGCACCGAGGGGCGCGACACATGGCGGGACGCCGCCGAACGCCTCCGGGAGCACCGCAAGGAAATTGCGGAGCTGCTGGATCCGCCGTGAAGGCTTGGCGCGTGAATGCTCGGTCGAGGCCGCGGGGGGAAATCTGATCCCCCGTTCCCGACCTCCCCCATGGACGCTGGGAACACGGGGCGAGTAGACTGCAATGACCGGTGGAATGGGCTCAGACCATGCTCCTGCTTATTGGCGGATTCCTCAGCATTTGGGGGCTGAGCCTGATTGCGCGGGCGATCGGGATGCGGGTGGAGCGGGGGGCGGGGAAGCGGGTGAAGGCAGGGGGCAAAGGGGAGCCGACGGGCACCTCGCCTTCATCGGTGCTGGGATGGGGAGGGACGGCATCGGTGGCGGGGGCATCTCTGCTGCTGGGCCTTGCGGCTCTTGCGGCGAGCGCGCCCATCGGCAGGTTGCTGCTTGGACATGACACACCTGCGATGATCGGAACGTGGACCCTTGCGGCCGCGATGACGGGGGTTCTCGCCGGGGTTCCTCTCGTCGCTGGGTGGTGGTTCGATCCTGCCCGGGGCCGGGCTCGCTGTCCGCGGTGCTGGTATGACATGCCAGACGCGGTACCGGTTGCGGGGTCACAGTTTCAGAAAGTCTGTTGTCCGGAGTGCGGGGGGATCAGCGCGAGGTCCGAGGACCTCTATCGAACGCGCCGCAAGCCGGGGATGCTCTGGATCGCCGGAGTTTTGGGGCTGCTGATTTACCCGGTGTTCAAGGGTGGGGAAATCCTTCGATGGGGACCGACGGCGTTGGTGCCTTCGACGCTGCTGATTGCGTTCTTCGAATCGGCGCCGGAAGAACTTGTGCTGGACAACAGTGCCATTGCAAGCATTGCGAGAAATACGCGGGGTCTTATTCTCATTATCAACAACCGTGACGCCCTTTCTAACCGCAGACTGTGGGCTTGGCAGCGAGCGTGGCTTTCGTGGCGCCTTAAACGAATCTGGGCGGACTCCAATGACGTCGGGACGATTTGGCGTGCCTTTGCCGTGAGAGATGACTTCTCGTGGCTGGGGAAGAGTTCCGAGCCGTACGTCCGTATCGCTGCAGACCGGTACATCCGAATCGCTGAGCACTTGTTCGATCCGGACCCCCGGCGCGCGGGCGGGGCGATGGATGTGCTTGGGTGCATCGGGCCAGCCGACAGAGAGTTGCCGCGCAGCGAGATTCTCGCCGCCCACGCGGCCGATCTTGACCAGATGATGAGAGGGACCGGAGTCGATACGCAGATCATCGCGTGCCGCGTCGTTGAATCCGCGGGCGTGGCGTTTGATCCATACCTGACGACGCTCGTCGGGATCGCCAAGCCCGGCAGTCAATTCCCGCAGGGTTTGGATGAGGCCTATGAAGCCCTCGCCGGACTCTCCATGACATCGGACAAGGCGCTCAAGGCATTCATTGATTTGTATCCGAGCACCGGGGAGGGCCGATCGTGGCAACGAGCGGCCGAGCGTCTCAGGGAGTGCCGCAAGGAGATCGCGGAGTTGCTAGGGCCGCCGTGAAAGCCCGGCACGTGGACGCTCAGTCGACGCCCATGAGGATTTCCATGGTGCGCTGGTCGAGGCGTTCGTAGGGGAGGGGGCGGGCGGCGATGGCGGAGCGGTCGAATTTCATGCCCAGGAGGGTTTCGGCGTGGGCGCGGCTGTAGCCGCCCCAGAGGCCGTCGAGGTCCTTGGAGGGGCGGTTGATCTGCTTGAGGAGCTTGCGGATCTCGTCGTCGGCGGACCAGGCGCGGGCTTTTTCGCGGAGGATGAGGTAATTGCGCATGCAGCCGCGGGCGAACTCGATGACGTCGGCGCGGTCGGCGGTGCGGTAGGCGTGGGCGTCGAAGTGCTTGAAGCCGGCGTACTTGTTTTCTTCGAGGAGCTTGACGAGGAAGAAGGCGTGCTTGATGTTGACAGCGCCAAAGCGGAAGTCCTGGTCGTAGCGGCCGAACTCCTGGTCGTTGAGGTCGATGTGGAAGAGCTTGCCGGAGGAGATGGCGGCGGCGACGGCGTGGACGAAGTTGAGGCCGGCCATGTGCTCGTGGGCGACCTCGGGGTTGACGCCGACGAGGTCCTTGTGCTTGAGGGTCTGGATGAAGGCGAGGTAGTGGCCGGTGGTGGCGAAGTACATGTGTCCGCGGGGCTCGTTGGGCTTGGCCTCGAGGGCGAACTTGTAGTCGTAGCCGCGCTCGATGGAGTATTCGCAGAGGAAGTCCAGGGCCTTGCGGAAGCGGGCTTCGGCCTCGATGGGGTCCTTGGAGCCGTCGGTCTCGGTGCCCTCGCGGCCGCCCCAGAAGACGTAGATCTGGGCGCCGAACTCGGCCCCCAGGTCCATGGCGCGCATGGTCTTCTGGACGGCGTAGGCGCGGACCTCGGCGTCGTTGCTGGTGAAGGCGCCGTCGCGGAAGGCGGGGTCGGCGAAGAGGTTGGTGGTCGCCATGGCGACCTTGATCTTGGTCTTCTTGAGGGCGCGGGAGAACTCGGACTTGATCTGGTCGGACTGCTCGGGGGTCGCGTCGATGGGGACCAGGTCGTTGTCGTGGAAGTTGACGCCGTGCACGCCCTCGACCTCGCCCAGCAGCTCGACGATTTCGGCGGGGGAGAGGCGTGGGCGGGTCGGCTCACCGAAGGGATCGCGGCCGGTGTTGCCGACGGTCCAGAGTCCGAAGGTGAACTTGTCTTTGGGGGAGGGCGTGTACGTGTCGGCCATGGCGAGGGGCTCCGGCAAATCTCGGGCAAAGGTAGCAGAGATGGGCGGGCGTGGTCGATGGCGCCGGGGGGATGGGGGACAGATTCTGGGGTGGGCGGGGAGCGCGGGGCGCGGCGGGCGGGCATAATGCTGGCGCATGTGCGGCATCGGCGGCATCATCCGGACCTGGAACACGTCTCCGCCGGCGGCGAGGGAGTCGATTCCGGCTGGGTGGATCGGGGCGATCTCCGGGAGCCTGACGCACCGCGGGCCCGACGGGCACGGGGTGTTCACGGACCGGGTGAAGCGGCCGGACGGGTCGGTGGTGGATGTGGCGCTGGTGCACCGGCGGCTGTCGGTGATCGACCCGGCCGGGGGCGGCCAGCCGATGCTCGCCTCGGACCGCATTGACGTGCCGCGGGCGGGAGCTTCGAGCGGTGGCCGCGGCGTGGCCATCCCCCCACCACCGCCGGCGAGCGCGGATGACCTGCTGGCGGTGGTGTTCAACGGGTGCATTTACAACCACCGGGCGCTGCGTGGGGAGCTTGCCGCGGCGGGGGCGAGGTTCCGGACGGATCACAGCGATACCGAGGCGGTGCTGCACGGGTTTCGCCGGTGGCAGATGGGGTTTGCGTCCCGGCTGGAGGGGATGTTCGCGATCGGGGTGTGGGACCGTCCGCACGGGCGGATGGTGCTGGCGAGGGACCGGGCGGGGGAGAAGCCGCTGTACACGGCGGAGTTCAGCGCCGGGGACACGGGGGATGGGCGGTGCCTGGCGTTTGCGAGCACGGTCCCGGCGCTGGTGAGGCTGATGCGCGAGGCGGGGGATGAGTACGGGGCGGGGCAGGTGGACGCGGAGGCGCTGACGCGGTGGATCCGGTTTGGATATGGGGCGGAGCTGCCGCTGGCGGGGATTCGGAGCGTGCCGCCGGGGCATGCGGCGACGACCAGCGCGGACATGGGGTCGTGGAACTCGCGGGCGTATTACACGGCGCCGGTGCAGCGAGAGCCGGGGAAGCTGATCACGCTGGACGAGCTTGACCGGGTGCTGAGCAAGGCGGTCGGGGAGCGGATGGAATCGGACGTGCCGCTGGGGTGCTTTTTGTCGGGCGGGATCGATTCATCGCTGGTCGCGGCGTATGCGAACCGGATCCGGCCGGGGCTGCGGACGTTCTGCGTGCGGATGCCGGATCCGCGGCTGGATGAATCCTCGCACGCGAGGTCGGTCGCGAGGCGGCTGTCGACCAAGCACACGACGCTGGAGGTGAGCGCGAAGCCGGCGGAAGACCTGGTGCGGCTGATCGAGCAGCTGGGGCTGCCGCTGGGAGACAGTTCGCTGCTGCCGACATCGTGGGTCTCGACGGCGGCGAGGGGGCATGTGACGGTGGCGCTGAGCGGGGACGGCGGGGATGAGCTGTTCATGGGGTACGACCGGTACCGGGCGGCGGCGCTGCTGCGGGATTACGGGCCGGCGCTGGGGTTGATTCCGGCGAGGCTGTTTGACCGGTTTGCGCCGCATACCACGCTGGGGCGGGTTGGGCGCATGGCGGTCGCGGCGGCGCACGGCGGGTATGAGGAGCTGCTGTCGATTTTTCCGACGCCGGAATTGGCGAGGATCATGCCGGGGGTGGATCCGAGGGGCTCGCTGCTGATGCAGGGCGGGATGAGGGTGGGAGACCCGGCAAGGTACGACGTGGGGACGTACTTGCCCGAGGATCTTTTGCGGAAGGTGGATACGGCGTCGATGTCGGTGGCGCTGGAGGTGCGTTCGCCGCTGCTGGCGACGACGGTGATGGACACGGCGCTGTCGCTGCCGACGGGCGTGCTGACCAACGGGGGGCCCAAGGGACTGCTGCGGGCGCTGGCGAGGCGGTATTTGCCGGATTCGATTGTGACGCGGCCGAAGGCGGGGTTTGCGATCCCGATCGGCGAGTGGCTGCGGAGTGATTACGGGAAGCTGCGCGAGCTCATGCGCGACACGATCGGATCGTCCGACTCGTTTTCGGGGCTGGGGGTTGAGATCAGCGCCAAGACGGTGGGCGCGATGATGGACGAGCACGCGAAGGGGACGCGTGACCACGGGCAGCGGCTATATATGTTGATGGTGCTGGCGGTGTGGAGCCGGTGGCTGTCACGGTGACGCGTGGGGCCCGTCGGGAGACGCGAGAATCATCGCGGCGCGGCGGGCGTGTAGCGCATGCCGACGTTGGTGGGTCCCCAGATGCGCACGGTGAGCTGGGCTTCCTGGGTGCTGGAGGTGTTGCGGAAGATCGCGGTCTGGCCGGGCGCGAAGCGGTGCGTTGCGGTCTGGCCGGGGGCGAGGGTGATGATCTCGGTTGACTTTCCGTCGAGTTCCTCGCTGATGACGACGGGCTGCTGCCCGCGGTTGTAGGCGACGGCGGTGTAGGCGTCCGTGTCTTTTTCGCCGGCGTAGAGGAACTGCTGTGCGGCGGGGATCTGGAGCTGGGAGGTGAGATCGGGGCTGCCCGAGGGCACGGCTTGTCCGGAGGATGATGCGTCCGAGGCGCAGCCGCCGAGGGTGAATGCGGAGAGGGAGAGAAGGGCGGCGAGCACGGTGGATCGATGGGACACGGTGAAGACTCCTGGGGGAACGAGGTTCCCGCGGAGGGTTCGCCCGGGCGAGGCGGACTGGATTCACGCGCGTGCAGCGGTGTAGAGCGGGATTAGAGGTTGAACTGCGCGGGCGTCCACTTCTGATCGTCGGAGGATGCCTTGACGGTGTGAAGAATGAACTCCACGCCGCGGGCGCCGTCCACGACGTCGGGGTAATCGAAGGGTCCGCCCATGCCGATGCCGCCGACGCTGGTCTTGCCGGCCTTGCGGGCCCGCATGGCTTCACCGGCGTTGTTGTAGACGTTGGCGAAGGCTTCGAGGAAGGCCTCGGGGTGTCCGGCGGGGATGCGCGTGTTGCGCTTGGCGGCGTCACCCAGGTATCCGTTGCCGCGGCGATAGATTCGCTCGGGCTGGCCGTCGGGCTTGAGGATGAGCTGGTTGGGCTCTTCCTGTCGCCAAGTCAGCGCGGCCTTGGTGCCGTAGACGCGGAGGCTCAGGTCGTTCTCGTGGCCGATGCAGATCTGGGAGACGGTGAGGATGCCGCGCGGGCCGGGCTCGTGGTCGGCGGAATCGGGGCCGGTGCCTTCGCAGGGTCCAGCGCCGGGGGGGCAGAAGCGCAGGAGGAGGTTGGCATCGTCGTCGAGTTGGCGACCGGGGACGAAGGAGGTGAGGTCGGCGCAGATCGCCTGGAGCTTGAGGCCGGTGACGTAGGAGACGAGCTGCTCGGCGTGGGAGCCGATGTCGCCGATCGCGCCGCCGGCGCCGGAGCGCTTGGGATCGGTGCGCCAGTCGGCCTGCTTCTGGCCGGTTTCCTCGAGCTTGCCGGCGAGCCAGCCCTGGCTGTACTCGACGATGACCTTGCGGACCTGGCCGATTTCGCCGGCGGCGATCATTTCCCGGGCCTGCTTGACGAGGGGGTAGCCGGAGTAGTTGTAGGTGACGGCGAAGACGACGCCGGTCTTCTTGACGGCGTCGATGAGCTGGCGGGCCTGCTCGGCGGTGTGGACGAGGGGTTTGTCGCAGACGACGTTGAAGCCTGCGGAGGCGAAGGCGTGGGCGACGGGGAAGTGGACGTGGTTGGGCGTCACGATGGTGACGAAGTCGATGCGCTGATCGGGAGGAAGCTTCTGTTCTCCGGCGAGCATGGCTTCCCAGGTTGGGTAGTTGCGCGCGTCGGGGAGCCCCCAGTCCTTTCCGGAGGCGAGGGCTTTGTCGGGGGTTGAGGAGAGGCAGCCGGCGACGAGCTGGACCTTGCCGTCCATGCACGCGGCGGTGCGGTGGACCTGCCCGATGAAGGCGCCGCGACCACCGCCGACCATGCCCATACGAAGGATGTTGGAATCTGCCATAGCGGGCAGAGCATACCAGACTATTTCGCGGGCGCGGCGGTGGCCCCCGTCGCGGCGGGGTGGTCGAGGCCGGTGCGCTGGCGGATCCAGGTGGACATCGCCTCGAGGGCTTCGGGGGCGAAGGTTTCCTCGATGGTTGCGTATTCCGAGGGGGAGCCGGTCTGGGTGTGCTGGAAGAGGTGGTTGAGGCCGGGGAGCTCGGTGATGGTGACGTCGGTGTTGCCAGCGGCCTTGAGGGCGGTGCGGATCTCGGGGAGGTTCTGGTCGGCGGGGACCTGGAGGTCCTTGGAGCCGTTGAGGGCGAGGACGGGGACCTTGACCTTGGAGAGGTACTGGCGGGGGTCGAGGGAGAGGAAGCGGCGGAACCACTTGGAGCTGAGCTGGGAGAACTGGTCTTTGGCGAGCTGGTCGGCGCGGGCGGAGATGTCCTGCTCGGACATCGCGGCGGCGGCGGGGGCAGACTTGATCTCGGTAACGACGGCGTCCTTGATGCGGGCAAGGACCACGTCGTCGGCGGCGCCGTCGTTGACGAGCTTGAAGACCTCGTTCATGACGGCGTTCTGCTTGTCGGCGTCCTCAAGGGACATGCCGGCGGCCATGCTGATGAGCTTGGCCTGGAGGGGGAGGATTTCGGAGCCAGGGACGCCGGTGCCGGCGAGGAGGACGACGAAGGCGACGTCGGGGGACTGGGAGGCGCAGATGGGGGCGATGAGTCCGCCTTCGCTGTGTCCGACGAGGCCGATGCTGTGGGGATTGATCTCGGGGCGGGTCTTGAGGTAGGCGACGGCGGCGAGGGCGTCGGTGGCGAAATCGTCGCTGGTGGCGGCCATGAAGGAGCCGGTGGATTTTCCGAAGCCGCGATCATCGAATCGCAGGACGGCGATGCCGTGGCGGGCGAGGTGATCGGCGATGACGAGGAAGGGGCGGTGGCCCATGAGGGCCTCGTCGCGGTCCTGGGCGCCCGAGCCGGTGATCATGACGACGGCGGGGTGCGGGCCGGGGGTGGTGGGCCAGGTGAGGGTGCCGGCGAGGGTGAGGTGGGCGGCGGCGTTCTCGAAGGTGACGTCGGCGGCGTGGTAGGGGAAGGGAGGCTTGGGTTCCTGGGGGCGAACGGGGCCGGCGACGGTTTCGCCTTCGGCGAGTCGGCGGGCCTTGACGGGGAACTCTCCGCCGCCCTGCTTGACGGTGCCGACGGCGGTTTGGCCATCGGGGGCGAGCTTGAGATCGAAGTGGGCGTCGGCGGCGGCGTTTCCGCCGGGGTTCTTGATGGTGAAGACGAGTGATTCAGCGCCGGCGGCGACACCATCGAGGGCCATGTCCTTGGCGCCCTGCATGGGGATGGAGATGGTGCCGGAGGAGGGCTGGAGGGCGACGGTGAATTCGAGCTTGATGCCGGGGAGATCGATGGTGCCGGCCCAGTTGGCAGGGGCGTTGACAGGGGCGGTGACAGGGGAGACGGGGGCGGCGGCGGGGTTGGGGGGCGGTGGGCGCGGGTGGAGTCGACTGCTCGGCCGCGCCGGAGGCAAGGGTGAGGAGTGCGGCCAGGCAGGCGATCTGGGGGCGAAGGCGGCCGGAGAGGCGGGGAGCGCAGGTGTTCATGGGAGAGGTATCCGCGAAAGTGGGCCGTGAGGGAACGCGGGCAATGGCGGGAGGAAGGTGGACGCGACGGAGCGAACGCCCGGTCGCGCCAGGGTGGAGACGATCGTATGGAGGCGGGAGTGATTTGGGACTTTGGGCTCCGGGCTTTCATGGGGGGCGGGCGTGCGCGTGTTTTGCCGCGGGGAGGCGGGCGGGGGAGGGAGTGGAGGGTGAAGCTGGAGAGGGTTTGGCGGCGAACAATTGAAGAGGACGGGGCGGGCGGGGGTTCTCCAGGCGGCCGACCACGATGATGATCTTTGTGATTTATGCGGCGGTGGTGTGGTATTGGACGGCGCGCTGGCGGCGGTCGTGGCGAGCGTTCGCGGTGGTGACGGCGGCGCTGCTGGTGCTGGGGGCGATCATGGCCGGGCACGAGCGCGTGGGGCGGCTGATCGGCTTTGGCGTGGTGGGAACGATGGTGAACGCCCTGCTGTACCCATTTTCGGTGCTGCTGGGGCTGGTGGGATACTACATCGCCGTGCTTCCACGGCCGCCGGGAGAGGGGGCGAAGCATCCGTGCCATCACTGCGGGTACGACCTGGTGGGAATCGAGGAGTTTGAGACGCCCGTGTGCCCGGAATGCGGGTCGGCGGCGGTGGTGAGGAAGCCGCGACGGTAATCGGGCTGTGCGGGGGACGAGTCGCGGTGCGGCGATCGAAGCGGAGCCGCGTCCATGGACGTCGCCCGATTCCACTAGAATTGATGCTCACGCCGGATTGCCGAGTTCCGCCCTACCCGTGGAGGCTCATGCCACACCCCGCCCCGATCCTCACGCCGCGATTGACACTGGTTCCCAGCACCGCCGAACTGGCCCGGGCGGCGGTGACCGACCATGACCAGTTCGCGGCGCTGCTGGGGGCGGAGGTGACGGAGGAATGGCCTCCGGAGGTGCTGGGAGACGTGGAATCGATCTTCGCCGACCACCTCGCCGCCAAGCCCGACCTGGCGGGGTGGTACGGGTGGTATGCGATCACGCGGGATGAGGGGCTTGCGAAGCGTCCGACGCTGGTCGCGTCGATCGGGTGCATGCCGGCGGACGCGGGGGGCATGGTGATGTTCGGATACAGCGTGCTGCCGGCGTTTGAGCGGCGAGGGATTGCCAAGGAGGGCGTCAAGGCCTTCCTAGGGTGGCTCAGCGCGCAGCCGGGGATCACGCTGCTGCGGGCGGACTCGTTTGAGAGGAATCATGCCTCGCGGCGGATCCTGGAACACTGCGGACTGACGCTGATAGGGGTTTCCCCGGACGACGCGACGGCGGTGGAATCGGACCGGCAGGGGCGCGGGCCGCTGCTGCGGTACGAATGGGCAGTGCCCAACCCCACGCCGTTTGTAGGGAGGTGAGGGGGATCTACCGTGGGTTGTGGGCGGGGGTTGTGGACGCTGGCCGTGGGCCGGGTGGCGGCCTGCCAGTTCGGCAGACGTGGACGCAAGGCGCGGGGTCGTGACAGGATCGTGCACGGGTTCGGGGCCGGGGATGCGGACGATGTGGGGGGTTCCCGGGGAGGGCGGAGGGCGGGGACAGGTCCCTCGACTGGCACGGTGGTTGCCTGAAGACTCTGACGCGGAGCGTTCTTCCGCGTGGTGTCCATCGACACCGTGAGCACAGAACAAGCACCGATCAGCGGCGCACGAAAGCGGATTTTTCCACCACCCTTCCCAGGGCGATCCACTCCAGAATCCAACCGAATTCGGATCGACAGTCCCCAACGGAGCTCGAAGATATGGCAGCCAAGGAACTCGTATTCGACGTCGATGCTCGCCAGGCCCTGCTCGCCGGCGTTGAGAAGCTTGCCCGGGCGGTCAAAGCCACGCTGGGGCCGCGCGGCCGCAACGCGGTGCTGGACAAGTCGTGGGGCGGCCCGACGGTGACCAAGGACGGCGTATCGGTCGCCGAGGAGATCGAGCTCTCCGACAAGGCGCAGAACATGGGTGCCAAGCTGGTGATGGAGGCTTCCAAGAAGACCTCCGACGACGCGGGTGACGGGACGACGACGGCGACGGTGCTCGCCGAGGCGATCTTCCGTGAAGGCCTGAAGCACATCGCCGCCGGGGTCGACGCCAACGCGCTGATCCGCGGGATGAAGACGGCCGTTGAGACCGCCTGCAAGGCGATCGACGACATGGCGACGCCGGTGAAGGGCAAGGCGGACATCCAGAACGTCGCGTCGATCTCGGCGAACAACGACATGGAGATCGGCCGGATCATGGCCGACGCGTTCGAGAAGGTGGGCAAGGACGGGGTGATCACGGTCGAGGAAGGCAAGAACATCGACACGGTGGTCGAGGTGGTCGAGGGGATGCAGTTTGACCGCGGGTTCCTCTCCCCCAACTTCGTGACCAACGCCGACGAGATGCGCGTCGAGCTGGACAAGTGCCTGATCCTGATCCACGAGGACAAGATCGACAGCATCCAGAAGCTGGTCCCGCTGCTGGAGAAGGTGATGGCTTCCAAGAAGCCCCTTCTGATCATCGCCGAGGACGTGACGAGCGACGCGCTGGCGACGCTGGTGATCAACAAGCTGCGCGGCACGCTGCAGGTGTGCGCCGTCAAGGCGCCGGGGTACGGGGATCGCCGCAAGGCGATGCTCGAGGACATCGCGGTGCTGACAGGCGCGACGCCGATCATGAAGGACCTGGGGATCGAGCTCGACAAGGTCGAGATCAAGCACCTGGGCGTGGCCAAGCGGATCGAGGTCGATGCCGACAACACGACGGTGATCGAGGGCGTGGGCGATACCAAGACGATCCAGGCCCGCATCGCGCAGATCCGGGCGGAAATCGAGAAGACCACCAGCGACTACGACCGTGAGAAGCTCCAGGAGCGCCTGGCGAAGCTCGCGGGCGGCGTGGCGCAGGTGAAGGTGGGCGCGGCGTCGGAGGCGGAGCTGAAGGAGAAGAAGGCCCGCATCGAGGATGCGCTGCACGCGACGCGCGCGGCGGTTGCCGAGGGCATCGTCCCCGGCGGCGGCGTGTCGTTCATCCGGGCTCGCAAGGCGATCTCGGCGCTCAAGGAATTCAAGTCGGTCTTTGGCGCTACGGCCGGCGGCAAGGGGGACGACAAGACCTCGGATGAGGTCGGCCAGTTCAAGTACGACGTCGCCGCGGGCGTGGACGTGGTGTACCGGGCTCTCTCGGTGCCGCTGCAGACCATCGCCGACAACGCGGGCGTGAAGGGCAGCGTCGTGGTGGCGAAGGTTTCGGAGCAGGACAAGCCCAACTTCGGCTACAACGCGCTGACCGAGGAGTACGGGGACCTGGTGGCGATGGGCGTGATCACGCCGGCGAAGGTGGACCGGATGGCGCTGCAGAACGCGGCGTCGGTGGCGACGGTGCTGCTGGCCGCGGACTGCATCATTACGTCCAAGCCCGAACCCAAGGACGCGGGCGGCCACGGTCACGGCCATGGCGGCGGCGGCATGGGCGGGATGGGTGGCATGGGCGGCATGCCGGGGATGGGCGGCATGGGCGGGATGGATTTCTAAGCACGGCCTTGGTCGAATGTCCTTCGCGTTGAACCCCATCGCCGAAGCCGCCGGCCGCGACGCGGTCGGTACGGGTCCAAATCCAATTTCCACGCATCACGCGGCGCCTTGACGGCCCGCGAGATCACAACCGGAGAACTTTCCATGCCACGTCCCTCTGATCTCCGCAACAACACCGGCACCGGCTCGGCGTCCAGCGCCGGCCCTGCCAAGAACTCGCTCAACCTCAACGCGCCGGTGGTGACGCCCAATGCCGGGCAGGGGGAACAGGAGAACATCACGGCTCGCAAGCCCGACAAGGGCCACAACCTGCACAAGGGCGGCAAGGCCCAGGGCGGGGCAGGGCAGTCGAGCTCGCGGCCGAAGGTGTAACACACCAGACTCACCACAGAGGTACAGAGGGCACAGAGAAGAGACAAGGCAGAAGGGGCGAGAAGCAGGGCGTGTCCGGGTCGCGTGACGGTAACTCATGATTGATGATCTGATTCATCTTCTTCGCGACCTGCCGGGCTTCCTGGATGGGTTCATCCAGGCGCACGGGCCGTGGGTGTACTTCCTGCTGTTCGCGATCGTCTTCTGCGAGACGGGTCTGGTGGTGACCCCGTTCCTGCCGGGTGATTCCCTGCTGTTCACCGTGGGCGCTCTGGCCGCCCGGGCGTCCATGAACGTATGGCTTGCCGCGGGGCTGCTGCTGACGGCGGCGATCCTGGGAAATACCAGCAACTACTGGATCGGCCGGTATGTCGGCCCCAAGGTCTTCCGGATGGAGTATCCGCCGGGGACGCGGGCGCCGATCCTGGTCCGCATGCTCAACAAGAAGCACCTGAACAAGGCCAACGCCTTCTTCGAGAAGTACGGCGGCAAGGCCGTCATGCTCGGGCAGTTCGTGCCGATCGTGCGGACCTTCTGCCCGTTCGTCGCCGGCGCCGGGGCGATGAACTTCCCGCGATTCATCTCGTTCAACATCCTGGGGGCGATCCTGTGGGTGGGGATCTGCGTGGGGGGCGGGTGGTTCTTTGGCAACATCGAGTGGGTGAAGAAGAACTTCGAGGCGGTGGTGGTCGGGATCATCGTGATCTCACTTATTCCCGTCGCGTTCGAACTGATCAAGCACAAGCTGGGGAGCCGCGTGGCCCCCGTGACGTCAACGACGACGACATCATCAACGACGATTCCCGCGGCGAGGGCCGCGGGTCAGAAGACTCCGTAACACATCAAGCACCAGCAGGCCGCGTGGCCGCAAGAGACATTGGGAGATTCGATCATGGCAGTGAAACCCCTGGAAGACCGTGTGCTCGTCAAGCCCGCCGCCGCGGAGACCAAGACCGCGTCGGGGATTTTCCTTCCCGAGACGGCGAAGGAGAAGCCGGTGCGCGGCACGATCGTGGCGACGGGCCCGGGCAAGCTGCTGGAGAACGGCAAGCGGGCCCAGATGTCGGTCCGCAACGGCGACACGGTGGTCTACGGGAAGTACTCGGGGACCGAGGTGGAGATCAAGGGTGAGAAGCACCTGATCATTCGGGAGTCGGAGCTTTTGGGAGTGGTGGAAGGATAAGAGCCCGGATGACAGGGCCAAAGGGCCACATCGCCACAGGGCCACATCCATACCTGGCTTCGACCGCTGTAAGACGAACTGAATTTCCTTTGGCCATGTGGCCCTTTGGCCCTCTGGCCCTTTTCAAGGTACGACCGATGTCCACCAAACAACTCATGTTCAACGACTCCGCCCTCCTCGAGATGAAGAAGGGCGTCGACCGGCTGGCCGATGCGGTCAAGTGCACGATGGGGCCCTCGGGGCGCCACGTCATCATCGAAAAGTCGTACGGCAGCCCCCACGTCACCAAGGACGGCGTCAGCGTCTCCAAGGAAGTGACCCTCGCCGAGCCCTTCCAGTCGATGGGCGCCAAGATGGTCAACGAGGTGGCGAAGAAGACCGCCGACAAGGCCGGTGACGGCACCACGGCCGCGACGGTGCTCGCGCAGGCGATCTTCACCGAGGGCCTCAAGCACGTCGCCGCCGGGGCCAACCCGGTGCAGCTGCAGCGCGGCATCAACGCCGCGGCCCACGCCGCCGCCGCCGCGATCGACGCGATGGCCGTGAAGTGCAAGGGCAAGGAAGACTTCCGCAAGATCGCCACCGTGTCGGCGAACCACGACGGGACGGTCGGTGACCTGATCGCCGAGGCGATCTCCAAGGTCGGGGCCGACGGCGTGGTCGAGGTCGAGGACGGCAAGACCGCGGAGACGACGCTGGATTACGTCGAGGGCATGCAGTTCGACAAGGGGTATCTCTCTCCCTACTTCATGACCGACCCCAAGACGGCCGAGTGCGTCTTCGAGGACTGCTACATCCTCATCTACGAGAAGAAGATCGCCAGCCTGGTCGACCTGCTCCCCCTGCTCAACAAGGTCGTGGTCACGGGCAAGCCCTTCCTCATCATCGCCGAGGAAGTCGAGAACGAGGCGCTGGCGACGCTGGTCGTCAACCGCCTGCGCGGCACGCTGAAGATCTGCGCCGTCAAGGCCCCGGGGTTTGGTGATCGCCGCAAGGCCATGCTGGGGGACATCGCGTCCCTGACGGCGGGCACGTACATCGCCGAGGACCTTGGCCGCTCCCTGGAGTCGGTCGAGCTTTCGGAGCTTGGCCGGGCGAAGAAGGTGATCATCACCAAGGACGACACGACGATCATCGAGGGCGCGGGCAAGAAGAGCGAGATCACGGCGCGGGCCGAGCAGATCAAGGCCCAGTGGGAGAAGTCGACCAGCGACTACGACCGTGAGAAGCTGATGGAGCGCCTCGCCAAGCTGACCAGCGGCGTGGCGATGATCCACGTCGGCGGCGCGACGGAGATCGCGATGAAGGCGACGAAGGACCTGGTCGACGACGCGCTGCACGCGACGCGCGCGGCGGCGAAGGAGGGGTATGTGCCCGGCGGCGGCGTGGCGCTGCTGCGGACGCAGGACGCGATCCTCGCCGGCCAGAAGAAGGCCAAGGGGGACGAGAAGCAGGGCTTCGACATCGTGTTCAAGGCGGTGGAGGCGTGCGTGAAGCAGATCGCGGAGAACGCGGGCCACGACGGGGACCTGGTGGTCGAGAAGATCCGGGAGAACAAGGCGAATAACTTCGGGTTCAACGCGGCGAGCAACGAGTACGGTGACATCGTGAAGATGGGGATCATCGACCCGGCGCTGGTGGCGAAGACGGCCCTGATCAACGCGGCGAGCGTGGCGGGGCTGATGCTGACGACGGATGTGGTGATCACTGAGCTGAAGGAAGACACGAAGGCCGCGGTCGGGGCGGTGTCGTAAGAGGGGGGCACTGGGGATCAGGCGCTGGGCACTGGTGGAAGACATCAGGACCGGTGCGTGAATGAAGAGATTTCCGGGCCCGCGGGCGAAGGTCCGCGGGCTCGATTCATGAACGGGGAAAGCCAAGAGGACTCACCACAGAGGCACAGAGGGCACAGAGAAGAGAAAAGGCTCGGGGAGAGGAAGACGGCTTTGATGGGCGGCTCGTGAAGTCTGTTGGGGGATGTACTTTCGTAGAGACGGCCGTGATTCGAGTTGTGGGAGTGATCTTTGAAAGGGACGGTTGGTGATTCACCAGTGACTTCGATGCGCAACATCCCCACGGCGCTTGATGGGGCCGATCCATTGACGGCCCGGGTGATCGGCGCGGCGATCGAGGTGCACAAGGCGCTGGGACCCGGGCTGCTCGAATCGGCGTATCAACAGTGCCTGCGATTTGAGCTTGAATCGGCGGGGTTCGCGGTGGCGACGGAAGTGCCCGTGCCTCTCTCGTACCGAGGCCACCAGCTTGAATGCGGCTACCGGATCGACCTGCTGGTGGAAGCATCGGTGGTGGTTGAGGTGAAGGCGGTTGACAAGCTCGCCCCGATCCACGAAGCACAGCTGCTCACCTACCTTCGACTCGCGGGAAAGCACATCGGCCTGCTCCTGAATTTCAATTCACCATACCTCCGCGACGGAATCAAACGAATGGCGCTCTGAACCTGATCCCCTCTTCTCTGTGCCCTCTGTGCCTCTGTGGTGAGTCCTCTTGGTTTTCGATTGATTTCTGGCGACCCGACGCATGCCAACCACCCGCGACTATTACGAAATCCTCTCCATCGAGAAAACCGTTGACGGGGAGGAGATCAAGCGCGCCTATCGCCGGCTCGCGATGAAGTATCACCCCGACCGCAATCCGGGGGATGCCGAGGCCGAGGCCAAGTTCAAGGAGTGTGCGGAGGCGTACGAGGTTCTCTCCGACGAGAACAAGCGGAAGATCTACGACCAGTACGGCCACGAGGGGCTCCGGGGGCGAGGGGGGCCGGCGGCGCACGATTTCACGCGGATGGATGTTTCGGACATCTTCTCGATGTTCAACGACATCTTCAGCGGCGGGCAGGGTGGCCAGGGCGGAGGCCGGGGCCGGGCGCAGCAGGCCCGGGGGTACGACCTGGAGACCGAGGTCGAGATCGACCTGGGAGAGGTGCTGACGGGGTGCGAGCGGGACGTGGAGTTCACGCGGCTGGACGTGTGCGAGACGTGCACGGGCAGCGGGGCCAAGCCGGGGTCCAAGCCGGCCAAGTGCACGACGTGCGGCGGGCACGGCAAGGTGCAGCAGACGGGCCTGGGCGGGATGTTCCGGATGGTGACGACCTGCCCGCACTGCGGCGGACGAGGGACGATCATCAAGGACCACTGCGAGACGTGCAAGGGCAAGGGCCGCGTGCCCAAGGCGCGCAAGCTGACGGTCAAGATTCCGCCGGGGATCCAGGACGGGCAGGCCGTCCGGGTGCAGGGGGAGGGGGAGCCCCCGCCGGCCGAGGCGGCGCCCTCGGGCCAGGGCGTTCGCGGGGACCTGCACGTGGTCATCCGCGTGTCGGAGCATGATTTCTACAAGCGCCAGGGGGACCATCTCATCATGGAGATGCCCATTACCTTCACGCAGGCGGCGCTGGGGGCAAAGGTGCACGTGCCGACGCTGGAGGGCAAGCACGAGCTGACCATCCATCGCGGGACGCAGCACGGGCACATCTTCAAGATCGACCACCAGGGCCTGCCCAGCCTGCGCTCGGGCCGCCGGGGGGACCTGCACGTGGTGGTCAAGATCGAGATCCCCAAGAAGATGACCAGCAAGCAGGAGAAGCTGCTCCGGGAGTTCGCCGAGACCGAGCACCAGGCCGTGCTGCCCGAGAGCCAGGGGTTCCTGAAGAAGATTACCGAGCTGTTTGGACAGTAAATATCTTTTCACCGCCCGCGCCCATCCAGCAGGATCGGGTAGCCTGCGGAGAGTGACGACGCAAGCGTTGCGGGCCCAGCCCGCCGAGAAAACACCATGACCGCCGACTCATCAACCTCACCCTTCAACGACGCCGGGCAGAACTCCATCGAGCAGCTCACCAGCCGGGCCGCGGAGCTGGAGCAGCAGTTCGCCGACGCGCAGTCCAAGTACCTGCGATCCCTCGCCGATTTCCAGAACTTCCAGCGGCGGGCGATGCTCAACGAGCAGGAGGCCAAGTCGCAGGGGAAGGCGACGGTGGTGCAGAGCCTGCTGGGCGTGCTGGACAACTTTGACCTGGCCCTGAACGTCGACACGACCAAGGCGAGCGCCGAGCAGGTGCTCAAGGGCGTGCAGGTGATCCGGGAGGAACTGCTGCGGGTGCTGCAGTCCCACGGCGTGGGGATCATCAACCCGGCGAAGGGTGATGAGTTCGATCCGAATTTCCACCAGGCCGTGGTGCAGCAGGACGCCGAGGACGTCGCCGGCGGGCAGGTGGTCAGCACGCTCCAGCCCGGGTACACGCTGAGCACGACGCCCCCGGGCGGGAGCAAGCAGGAACGCGTGATCCGCCCCGCAATGGTGGCCGTCAAGCCATCCTGATTCGATTTAGCCTGACGCTTCGATGCCTTGATGCCTTGATGCCTTCGGAATTTCCCATGCCGACCTACGACTACCGCTGCAACGCCTGCTCGCACGAGTTCGAGCTCTTCCAGTCGATGAAGGACAAGCCCAAGAAGGTGTGTCCCGCCTGCGGCAAGAGCGCGCTGGAGCGGCTGATCGGCACGGGGGCGGCGATCGTCTTCAAGGGGTCGGGGTTCTACCAGACGGACTACCGCTCCGAGTCGTACCGCAAGGCGGCGGAGGCGGAGGCCAAGCCCGCAACGCCGGCGGCGAGCGAGAAGGATGGGGCAAAGGCGGAGGCTCCGAAGGATGCCGCCGCGAAGCCCGTGGAGACCAAGGCGGAAACACCGAAGGTGGTGGAGAGCGGGAAGGCGGCGACGGCGGGCGCGGCAAAGTCCGCGGGGAAGAAGGGATCTTCCAGAGCGACGGGCGGGAAGGCGAAGTAGCGAAGTAGATCCGCTTTTATGGCTCATCCGGGCTTTTGTGGACTCCCCGAGTTTCGCGAGAGCCGCCCTTGCAGGGCTGCGGTCACCGGGATGAACGCGCTCGTGAAGGACGTTCCCGGGGTTTGCACCCCGGGCTGACAATGGCCGCCGCTTCGCGGCTTGGGATACAAGCCCCCCGTCGAGAGTCGATGCCGCCGCGCCCGAAAGGCGGGTTGCTCCCTGAAATGCCGGTTGAACCCTTCTCAGCGGGTTACAGCACAACCGTTACGTGTATGGAGCCCCACCTGCATTGCTGAGTGAGACGTTTGGTCCACACGCGATGGAATACTGTTGCTTGGTACACCGTTCTGTTGGTAGGGTGGACTTGGTCGAACTCCGACTTCCATGCAGCACGCGCACGATCCAACTCGCGAGAATGAAGCTGCCCCACTGCCGTCAGCGTCGCTGTCGCGCGGCGGGAGGCATCCGCCGGGGGGCGGAGGGGGCAGGGTCGCCGCGGGGTTCGGGAGCGGGGATGAGGATCACGGCGGCGAAGGTGCTCGCCTGCGGGCCCAGATGCACTTTGCCCAGGCACGAACGGCGCATCAGAAGGGGGACGTCCAGGACGCCACGCGGGAGTGGCTCTTTGGTCTGGCGAACGACCCGGAGAACGCGGAAGCGCTGGAAGGAGTTTTCCAGGCCGCCGCGGCGCATTGGAAGAATCCTGACGGTGTAGATCCGCCTACCAACGGAAGCTGGGATCCGCTGCCCGCTCGAACCGTTCGGTCGTGTGTGTTGATTTCGTTTCTCGATTGGACTCTTCGACAGCCCAACGACCGCAGTCTTGCGATCCAGACGGTTGAGTGGGCCCAGCGAGCGGGAATGATCGATCATGTAGGGTGGTTTGCCCCTCGCGCGGAATACACGCTTGCCCACGGCCATTGGGACGGAGACAAAGCAGACTTGTACATCAGGCTGAGGACGGCCTACGAATACCTCGGTGACCCGGGCGGGGTTTCGCGGTGCCTGCAGGCCGAGCGTGGGCTTCGCGCACCGATCGAGCACCGATCACGGACGCCTCGGACTTCCCTGTTTCGTGCTGGCAGACGGCTTTTCAGAACGCTTATCCATGCTCTTTCACGGCGTTGACATCACCTCGGTCGCCCGCATCCGGGAGATGCTCGCCGCGCACGGGGATTCATTCCAGCGTAAGTGCTTCACCCCCGCCGAGGTTGCGTACTGCCGCGCGGGGGGGCGGATTGACGAGCATTTCGCGGGGAGGTTTGCGGCGAAGGAGGCGGTGCTCAAGGCGCTGGGGACGGGGTGGGCGGGGGGCATTGCGTGGACGGATGTGGAGGTTGTGAACCTTCCGACAGGCCAGCCGACGGTGCAACTCCACGGCAAGGCGGCGGAGTTTGCGTCCACGTTGAACATCTCGGCGTGGGCGATCTCGATCTCGCACACCGATGAGCTGGCGATCGCGTCGGTCATCGCGACGGCGTGATTCTGGGTACATCTGGCGAGCGGAATGCGCATGCGACTCCCCCACTTCGGGGCAATGAGCCGTCATCCATCAACGAAAAACGGGACCGGCAAGCCGGTCCCGCGGTGGGTGGTTCGTGGATGTCGCGCGGGGATCAGCGGCGGCGACGGGAGATCATGGCGAGACCGCCGAGCATGAGGGGCCCGGCCGCGGGGGCGGGCACGCCGTTGAACTCGACCTCGCTGAGGAAGACCCACTGGCTGGTGCCGTCGTACATGGTCACGATGACCTGGTTGCCCTCGATGCCCAGGTTCGACAGGGTCAGCGCGAAGGGCTCGCTGCCGGCGGGATCCGTGACGTCGAAGGTCAGGGAGCCGCTCGCCCACTCCAGCAGGATGCGGCCGGGGGTGGAAACGCCGCCGGCGCCGTTGGAATCGTCCACGTGCAGGGTGATGCTGTCGATCTGGACGGTGTCGGCGAAATTGAAGTAGATGGAAGGGGTAAGGGTGTTCCAGCCAACGTACTGGCCGGGGACGTCAAACCAGTTGGTGGCGGCGATCACGCCGTCGGTGAGGTCGCCCAGGCCGCCGATGAGGAAGGCCCCGTCGGTGGTGGTGCTGCCGAAGCCGTTGTAGGTGTCGTCCCAGTACGTGAACGAGCCGGTCTCGCCGTTGGGCATGTCGTACGACGTGGGATGGATGATGTCCGCCGAAGCGCCGCCGGCGGCGAGCGCCAGGGTCGTGCAACCGATGCAGAAAACCTTCATTCTCTCTCTCCTGAACAACCTCCGCCCGGGGCGCACGGATGGCGCAACGCAGCCGGGCTGGACTACTCCATTCGGATGCAAACGTCCGCCGGTTCCGATGGAAGGTGTGGATGGGGGGGACCTTCCCGTGCGGTGGGGAAGGCGGGGCGGGATCAGGGACGTCCGAGAATCAGGCCCCTGGGGGAATCTCGATCCACTGGGCCTCGGTGTGGCGGACGACTGCGCCGGTGGTCTGGTAGATGACCTGTTCGGCGATGTTCGTGCAATGGTCGGCGATCAGCTCGCATTGGCTGGCGACCTCGTGGAGCTGGAAGGCGACGTCGACGGACATGGCGCCGCGGGCGATGCGTTCCTCGGAGTCGCGGAGGACGGCGTCCTTGAAGGCGATGACGGCGTGCTGGCTCTGGAGGACGATCTTGGCGAGGCGTGGGTCGAGGCGTGCGAAGCTGGCGGTGCTGTCGCGCATGATGCCGACGGCGCTGTTGGCCATGACGCGGATGGTGTCAGGGAAGCTGGCGCTGATGGCCTTGGAGGTTCCGACGCGCTGGGCGACCTCGACGCCGGCGTCGGCGATGCGTTCGAGCTCGTTGTTGATCTTGACGATGGTGAGGACGGCGCGGAGCTGGGCGGGATCGAGGGCGGCGCCCTGGCGGGTGGCGTCGGTGAGGAGGGCGACGCACTCCTGCTCCATGGAGACGTCAACGCGGTCGATCTCGTCGTCGAGTCGGACGGCGGAGAGGGCGCCGGGTTCATCCCGCGTGAAGAACGCGCCGAAGGCGGCCTCGAGCAGCTGCTGGACGCGGCGTCCCTGGGACGCGAGCTGGTCGCGGAGGGCGTCGATGCGCTGGGCGAATCCTTGCGGTGTGGTGGGCATGGTGGAGAGTCCGGCGGGTAGGTGAGGATACGCCCCGGGCGGGGGGCGGAAGGGGGCGGGAAGGGTACACCCGCCGGAAGTGGCGGGTGCATGGTCCTATGGTGTGCGGTTGTCCGGTTTGAGCCCCCCACTATCCCTCCCTTTGCGGAGTTCAGGAGAAACCATGTTCGATATCCAGTCGCTGCACGCCCGCCAGATTCTCGATTCCCGCGGCAATCCCACGCTGGAGGTGGATTGCGTGCTGGAGGACGGCTCGCTGGGCCGGGCGGCGGTGCCGTCGGGGGCTTCGACGGGTGAGAACGAGGCGGTGGAGCTCCGTGACGGGGACTCCAAGACGTACATGGGCAAGGGCGTGCTGGGGGCGGTGGCGAACGTGAACCTGCGGCTGGCGCCGGACATCGTGGGGATGGACGCGCGGGAGCAGGAATCGATCGACGCGCGGATGCTGGAGCTGGACGGGACGGCGAACAAGGCGCAGCTGGGGGCCAACGCGATCCTGGGGGTCTCGATGGCGGTGGCGAGGGCGGCGGCGGAGGCCTCGGGGCTGCCGCTGTACCGGTACCTGGGCGGGGCGGGGGCCAAGACGCTGCCGGTGCCGATGCTGAACGTGCTCAACGGCGGCAAGCACGCCGACAACACGGTCGATTTCCAGGAGTTCATGATCCAGCCGTGGGGCTTTGACAACTTCGCCGACGCGATGCGGGCGGGGGTGGAGATCTACCACACGCTGAAGAAGGTGCTGCACTCGCGCGGGCTCTCAACGGCGGTGGGCGACGAAGGCGGGTTTGCGCCCAACCTCAAGAGCAACGAGGAGGCGCTGAAGCTGCTGGAGGAGGCGACGGGCAAGGCGGGGTACAAGTGGGGCGAGCAGATCTTTGTCGCCCTGGACCCGGCGACCAGCGAGTGCTGGAACGAGGCGGAGAAGGCGGGCAAGAAGGGCTATTTGATGTTCAAGAGCACCAAGGAGGTCATGTCCACCGATGACATGATCTCGATGTGGGCCGACTGGTGCTCGAAGTACCCGATCCGCTCGATTGAGGACGGCCTCGCCGAGAACGACTGGTCGGGATGGAACGCGATGACCACGAAGCTGGGAAACAAGATTCAGATCGTGGGTGACGACCTGTTCGTGACCAACAAGAAGTTCCTGCAGAAGGGGCTTACCGAGAAGTGCGCCAACGCGATCCTGGTGAAGGTGAACCAGATCGGGACGCTGTCGGAGACGCTGGAGGCGGTGAACCTGGCGACGCGGAGCCGGTACGCGTCGATCCTGAGCCATCGCTCGGGTGAGACGGAGGATTCGACGATCGCGGACATCGCGGTGGCGACGAATTGCGGCCAGATCAAGACGGGCGCGCCGTGCCGGAGCGACCGCAACGCGAAGTACAACCAGCTGATGCGGATCGCCGAGGAGCTTGGTGAGAACGCGGTGTACGGGGCGTCGATGTGGTGGCGGTAAGGTTTGACGTCAACATGTGAAGTGAGCAGGACCGCATGGGCGGTCCTGTTTTGTTTTTGGGGTGGGAAGGGGATGATCCCAGTGGGGAGTCGAGCGGTGTTGATTGGACAGGTGTCGCCCCGCAGGGGCTTTGGGGCAGTCGCCCCGTCGACCCGGGGCTGACGCCCCGGGCTTCACTCGGGCGCCGCGTTGCGGCGAGGGAAGGGGCGGGGGTGATGGCAGACGGCCGGAGGGGGAACGCCGAAGGGGGATGGCGGATGTCAGAAGGCGGATCGTGGACGGCGGACGGCGCAGGATGGTGATCGCGATGGCTCGTATCCTCTTGCCCTGTGAGTACAGACCCACCCGCGAGCGTTGAGACTGCCAGTGCCGCGGTGGTGGTGCGCCCGGTGTCCGCGTTTGCGCCGCTGCGGCGGGCGGCGTTCCGGTGGCTGTGGATTGCGGCGCTGGCCTCGAATATCGGGACGTGGATGAACGAGGTGGGCGCGGGATGGGCGATGACCAAGCTCTCCCCGTCACCGCTGATGGTTTCGCTGGTGCAGGCGGCGACGACGCTGCCGATGTTCCTGCTCTCGCTGCCGGCGGGGGCCCTCGCGGACGTTGTCAACCGCCGGCGGCTGATGCTGGGGATGCAGGTCGGTATGCTGGTGATCGCGGGGCTGCTCGCGCTTGCTTCGTGGAACGGGCTGCTGTCTCCGCAGATCCTGCTGCTCTCGACGCTGGGACTGGGGATCGGGGCGGCGATGGTGAATCCGGCGTGGCAGACGGCGATGACGGACCTGGTGCCGCGGGAGGAGCTGACGGCGGCGTCGGCGCTCAACAGCGTTTCGCTGAATCTTTCCCGGGCGATCGGGCCGGCGCTGGGGGGGCTCTTGGTGGCGAGGTGGGGCCCGACGGCGGCGTTCGCGCTCAACGCCGTGTCGTTTGTGGGGATCATCGTGGCGCTGCTGGGCTGGCGGTACGAGCCGCCCAAGCAGGCGGCGCCGGCGGAGCGATTCCTGGGGGCGCTGAAGGCGGGCGTGCGGTATGTGCGTCACTCCCCCACCATGCGGGCGCAGCTGGTGCGGACGGCGTCGTTCTCGGTTTTCGGGAGCTGCGTGTGGGCGCTGATGCCGCTGATCGCGCGGCAACACCTGGAACTGGGGGCGTCGGGGTACGGCTCGCTGCTGGCGTGTTTGGGGACGGGGGCGGTGGCGGGGACGCTGCTGTTGCCGCGGCTGCGAGTGATGATGCCTCCCAACACGATGGTGGTGGCGGCGACGCTGGTGTTCGCGGCGGGGATGGCGGGGATCGGGGCGACGCGAAGCGTGTGGCTCGCGTTCCCGGCGATGGTGGCGGCGGGAGCCGCGTGGGTGACGATGGTGGTGTGCCTGAATGTCGCGGCGCAGTCGGGCACGCCGCCGTGGGTGCGGGCTCGCGCGCTGGCGTGCTACTTCGCGGTGTTCTTCGGGGGCATGGCGCTGGGGAGCACGGTGTGGGGGCTGGTGGCGCAGCGTGCGGGGATTCCGGCGGCGCTGGGGATCGCCGCGGCGGGGCTGGTGCTGGGATTGACGACGATCGGGCGGTTCCGATTGGCGGCGACTAGCGCGGAGGAGATCGAATCGTCGTCGCACTGGGAAGATCCGATCGTGGGGCGTGAAATCGGCGGGAGCGACGGTCCGGTGGTGGTGACGGTGGAGTACATGGTGCGGGAGGAGGACGCGCAGGCGTTCTGCGCGGCGATGATCCCGGTTTCGCAGACGCGGTACCGGGACGGTGCGTTCTCGTGGACGCTGAGCCGTTGCACGGAGAACCCGCAGCGGTGGCTGGAGCTGTTCATGGTGGAATCGTGGGAGGAGCACCTGCGCCAGCACCGGCGGGTGACGATGGCGGACCGGAAGTTGCAGGCGAAGGCGAGCGGGTTCCACGCGGGGCCGGGGCGGCCGAAGGTCTCGCACTTTGTGTCGGTGGATGTGGGGCGGGTGGAGCTGAACGACGCGGGGCGGTGAGGCGCGTGGAATCACAAGCAGAAGGTTCTTTCGGTATCGGGGGATTGACTTCACGCACGAGAGCCGCCCTTGCAGGGCTCCGGTCGCACGGATAAACGATGTCGCTGAGCGAACGCTTCCCCGGGGTTTGCACCCCGGGCTGACCAAGGCCGCCGCTTCGCGGCTCTGAGCCGGCGGCAGCGAGGCTTGCCCCGACCACACTTGATCGCAAGCGGCCCGCGGGATCGCCGCATGAGCCAAGAAAAACGCCCGGGCGTTGGCCCGGGCGCGGTGAGAGTCGTTGGGATTTCGATCCGGCGGCGTGAAGGTGCCGGCGTTATGCCGATTCCTTGCGGGCGACGCGCAGTTCCTTGAGGGTGGTGGGCTTGCGGACGGCGGCGGCGTCGAGGACGAATTCGGCGCCGTCGGCATCGATCTCGGGGAGCTCGAACATCAGGTCGAGCATGATCTCTTCCATGACGGCGCGGAGGGCGCGGGCGCCGGTTTCACGCTTGACGGCCTTCTCGGCGATGGCGCGGAGGGCGTCGTGCGTGAAGGTGAGCTTGGCGTTCTCGAGGGAGAAGAGGTGCTCGTACTGGCGGACGAGGGCGTTCTTGGGCTCGGTGAGGATGGAGACCAGGGCCTCGATCGAGAGGGGCATGAGGGGGGCCAGAACGGGGAGTCGGCCGACGAACTCGGGGATCATGCCGAAGTCGATGAGATCGTCGGCGGTGACCTGGGCGAGGACGGAAGCGCTGTCGTCGGCGGAGACGGGGCCGTTCTGGGCGGTGAAGCCGATGCGGCTCTTGCCGATGCGGCGGCGGATGATGTCCTCGACGCCGACGAAGGTTCCGCCGCAGATGAAGAGGATGTTGGAGGTGTCGAGCTGGATGTACTGCTGCTCGGGGTGCTTGCGGCCGCCCTGGGGCGGGACGTTGGCGACGGTGCCCTCGAGCATCTTGAGGAGGCTCTGCTGGACGCCCTCGCCCGAGACGTCGCGGGTGATGGAGACGTTGTTGGAGGTCTTGCCGATCTTGTCGACCTCGTCGATGTAGATGATGCCGCGCTGGGCGGAATCGAGGTCGAAATCGGCGGCCTGGAGGAGCTTGAGCAGGAGGTTCTCGACGTCCTCGCCGACGTAGCCGGCCTCGGTCAGGGTCGTGGCGTCGCCGATGGCGAAGGGGACCTTGAGCATGCGGGCGAGGGTCTTGGCGAGGAGGGTCTTGCCCGAGCCGGTGGGCCCGATGAGGAGGATGTTGCTCTTGTCGAGTTCGACGCCGTTGGTGTCGGCGCTCTCGATGTGGAGGAGGCGCTTGTAGTGGTTGTGGACGGCGACGGAGAGGGCCTTCTTGGCCTGCTGCTGTCCGATAATGTACTGGTCGAGGAAGTCCTTCATCTCCCGCGGGGCGGGGATTTCGCGAAGGGTGCTGGCGACGGAGGTGACGCGGCGGCGTTCCTGCTTGAAGATGTTCTGGCAGAGGCCGGTGCACTTGGCGCAGATGTAGACCTCGCCGGGCCCTTCGACCATGGGACCGACGTCGCGGCTGGTCTTGCCGCAGAATGAGCAGGTGGTCACCTTGCGTCCGCGGAAGCCGGCGGGGTCTTCGCGACCGGGCGCCTGCGGGGGGAGACCTTCACCGTCGTTTTTGCCCTTGGCCATTCAACCCTCTCAGTACGTATACAGAATGATGTCCGCGGCGGGCGGCCGCACGGTTTCCGTTGTGAGTCTATCGACCGATCGGGCGAACGTCTGCATCGGGGCCCGATGTTCCGCGTCCGATCATTCATGAAGTACGTTTGCGGTGGGGGTTTTGTGCGTAACCACGCGGCGGACGTGGATGGATGCCGGGGCGGTCAGGTCCTGTGCGGGTGGTGGGCGAGGTAATAGCAGGAGCCAGCGACAGGCACTTTCCTCATCCGCGTGAGATCATTGACCGGGCGCTGCGCCCTCGGGTGGGAGCTCGATGAGCGGGGGGAAGTCGTCGATCGCGGGCAACGGCCGGGCGGACGGGGCTGCGGGCGTCTCGCGCATGATCGGCCGAGGATGCTGGGCGGGAGGCTGGGAGGAGGGCGTCGCCGGAGGGGGTGCGGCGACGGGGGATGTGGGCTGGGGGCCGCGCTTGGAGACGACGGGGATGGGGGCGGTGGTCCGCGCGGGGCCGGGGGGCGGGGAGGATGCGGCGGGCGGGGATTGACGCTGGACGGGACGGGTGAATTCGGCGGCGGCCATTTCCGCGTGGGCGAGCTGGGCGACGAGGCCGCCGGGCTCGGGGGCTTTGCGGGAGGCGACGCGGGTGGCGATGGATCGGACGGAGGCTTCGTACTCGTCGTGGGAGAGTTCGCCGGTATCTCTCATGCGGCGGAGGGTCTGCATGAGGGATTCGTCGGCGATGACGCTGGCCTTGGAGAGGAGGGTGCGCCTGATGGCGAGGATGAGCAGCCCCCCCACCACGGCGGCGACGATGAGGCCGGCGAGGTATGGCCAGGCGTCGATGAGCGCGCGGGAGGGGTCTTGCGTGACGGGTGTCTGCATCAGGCATTTCCGGACGAGGCGATGAACTCTCGTATCGGCGTGAGGAGGGTGGGTACCACACGCTTCTCGACAAGCTCTTCGCCGGTGGCGGTGAGCTGGGCGAGGATCTTGGGGAGCTCTTTCAGGTCGCTGACCGCGCCCAGGCGCCTGAGCACCAGATAGATACTGATGGGTTCGCTGGTGGGTTCACCTTCTCGCGTGGGACCCTGCTGACCGCGGGTTTTTATCTCGACGTTGATCTCGTATTCCCCGCGGGGGCCGAAGGAGACGCCCAGGACGGGCTGGCACTCGATGACCGAGGCGCCCTGGAGCTCGAGGGCGGAGCGGAGGGGAGAGCCGCCGAGGATGGCGTCGGCGACGATGGAATCGTGGTTGCCGGAGGCGGCGAGGTCGAATCCGAACAGAAGCTCAACGGAATCGATGTCGAGGGGGCTGACGTTGAGGAAGTAGGGGGCGGTTTCGAGGACGTGGGCGTGGAGGGCGTAGCCCTCTTGGGCGGTGGGCGGGTTGACGGTGCCGGAGCGGATGGTATTGGAGCGGACGGCGAGCCAGCGGTGCGGGGGCTCGTTCTGGGGGGATTCGAGGGCGAGCTCTTCGCGGTAGCGGCGGAACTGGCTCATGAGGGGGAACTGCTTGCGGACGCGCTCGAAGAACTCGAGGACGGTTTCGCGGCTGCGTGGCAGGTCCATTTTGACGGTGAGCTTGTGGTTGATGTAGAAGTCGCTGCAGAGTGCACGGTAACTATCGCTCAGCATGTCGCGGCCTCCGGGCTGTTTTGCACTGTAGGAAAAAGGGGTGAGGCGGGGAAGGGGGTTTTCAGGACGGTCAGCTCGCCTGAACGCTGGTGAGCCAGCGGACGACGCTCTGTGTCTGGCTGAGGTCCTCCACCACGTGGTGGGCCCCGGCTTCGGTGAGGGCGCGGGATGAAAATGAGCCGGTGGCAACGCCCAGGCAGCGCATGCCGGAGGCGAGGGCGCATCGGACGTCGTAGGGGGTATCGCCGATGATGGTCGCGTGATTGGCGGGGAGCGGACGTCCGCGGCGCTGGTGGAAGGCGGCGAGGGCGAGCGGGGGCAGGTGATCGCGGCTGGGGGGATCGTGGGGTGAGTGGTCGCCCCAGACGGCGATGGAGAACTGGTCGGGGTCGATGCCGCAGGCGCGGAGCTTGATGGCGCCGGTGTCGGCGAAGTTGCCGGTGAGGAGGCCCAGGGTGAGATCAGGATGGGCGTGGAGGGCCTTGAGGAGTTCCATGACGCCGGGGAGGGCGCGGCCGACGCCGGGCTGCGCGAGGCGCGGGGTGAGGTTGCGGCGGTAGCCGTCGCGGAGGGCCTGGCGGTTGGCGGGGGTGTCGGGGAGGGCGTTGTCCCGGAGCAGATCGGCGATGATGAGGGGGTCGAGGCGGCCGGCGAACTCGGTGCGGTCGACGGAGAACTGGGGGCCGAAGAGCTCGCGTCCGGCGTCCAGGAGGGAGAGGATGCCGGATTTGCTGGTGTTGATGAGGGTGGCGTCGATGTCGAAGAGGATGAGCATGCGAGTCGAGCGTATGCCCGGGGGAAGGGGCGGCGCGCTCCCTATGATGAAAGCAGATGTCACGCTCGAAAGGAAAGGTGCTTGTCGCGATGTCGGGCGGGGTTGATTCCTCGGTCGCCGCGGGCCTTTTGCAGCGTGACGGGTACGAGGTGGTGGGCTGCTTCATGCGGCTGGGATCCCCCGGGGAGACGCTGGACCAGCTCACGCCGGCGGAGGAGGCCTGCCCGGTGAACTCGGGCAAGCCGGCGAGCCTGAAGATCGGCCACCAGGGGTGCTGCTCGATCAACGACGCGGCGGACGCGCGGCTGGTCGCGGCGGAGCTGGGCGTGCCGTTTTATGTGTGCAATTTCAAGAAGGATTTCGGGCGGATCATCGACTACTTCGTGGACGAGTACGCCCAGGGGCGCACGCCCAACCCGTGCGTGCGGTGCAACGACTGGCTGAAGTTCGGGAAGCTGCACGAGTACGCGGGGCAGATCGGGGCGGACTTTGTCGCCTCGGGGCACTATGCACGCGTGGAGAAGAACCGGGCTGGCGAGTTTGAGCTTCGCCGCGGGATCGACCGCTCCAAGGACCAGAGCTACGTGCTGTTCGGGGTTCCGCGGGCGCAGCTTTCGCACATGATGCTGCCGATCGGGGGGATGGAGAAGTCGCGGGTGCGGGAACTGGCGAAGGAGATGGGGCTTCCGGTCTTTGACAAGCCCGACAGCCAGGAGATCTGCTTCGTTCCCGACAACGACTACGCGGGGCTGATCGAGCGGAAGCGAGGGGAGCTGGCGCAGGAGGGGCCGATCGTTGACACGCGCGGGAACGTGGTGGGCACGCACGGGGGGCAGCACCGCTTCACGATCGGGCAGCGGCGAGGGCTTTCGCTCTCGCTGGGTCTGCCGGTGTACGTGGTGGGCAAGGATGCGAAGACCAACACGGTGACGGTGGGATCGCGGGATGAGTTGATGGCGCGGGGGTGCACCGCGGGAGAGGCGAACTGGCTGGTGGACGCGCCGGGGGCGGAAGATTGGACGCCGGTGCTGGTGAAGTACCGGTACAACACGCCGCCGGTGCCCGGGGAGGTTCGCTCTCTGGCGAACGATGATGCTCCCAGCCCGTCGGGGCGAACGGGGGCGTTTGAGGTGCGGTTCGCGCAGCCGCAGTCGGCGGTGGCGGCTGGGCAGGCGGTGGTTCTGCTGGGCGGAGAGGATTCGGACACGGTTCTGGGGGGAGGGTGGATCCGGTCGGTCGATCCGATCGAATCCCCGGCGCCCTGACGCATGTTCACCGTCGCACTCAAGATGCTCTTTGGAGACCGGACGAAGTACGCGATCCTCGTACTGGGGATCGCGTTCGCGACGCTGCTCATCAATCAGCAGGGGGCGATCTTCCTGGGGCTGCTGATCCGGGCGACGGGGCCGCTGCAGAACGTGCACCAGCCTGACTTGTGGGTGAGCGACCCGGGGGTGCGGTTCATCGCCGAGTACCGGCCGCTGGCGGACCAGAAGCTCAACCGGGTGCGGTCGGTCGCGGGCGTGAAGTGGGCCGAGCCGCTCATCAACAACTGGGCGGTGGTCGAATTGCCCGGGGGCGGATTTGAGAAGGTCAACATCATCGGCCTGCCGCGCACGAGCATGGTGGGCCAACCGCCGGAGATCGTCGCGGGCCGCATCGACGACCTGCGGGCGCCGGGGGCGGTGATGATCGAGGAATCGTCGCTGCCGCGGCTGGGGAACGTGAAGATCGGGGACACGCTGCGGCTGAACGACCGGCGGGCGATCGTGGTGGGCTTCTGCCGGGCCAAGAAGGGGTTCGAATCGAACCTGCTGATGTACGCGACGATCGACAACGTGCTGACGTTCACGCCCGCGCAGCGGCGGAACATCAGCTACATCGTGGTGAAGTGCCAGTCGGAGGCGGAGATCCGCACGGTGCAGGCGTCGATCAATGCGCTTGGCGATATGCGGGCCTTCACGCGGGACGAGTTTGCGCTTCGGACGATCGATTTCATCCTGAAGGAGACGGGGATCGGGGTGAACTTCGGGATCACGATCGTGCTGGGGTTCATCGTGGGCGTGCTGCTCTCGGCGGCGGTCTTCTACCAGTTCACGACGGAGAACCTACGGCAGTTCGCGGTGCTCAAGGCCCTGGGGGTGAGGGGTCGGACGCTGACGGGCATGGTGCTGCTGCAGGCGCTGGTGGTCGGGCTGATCGGTTTCGGGGTCGGGGCGGGCGCGGCGGCGCTGTTTACGATCATTACGCGGAAGGCGACGACGGAGCTTGACGCGATGCTGCCGTGGCAATTGCTCGCGGGGAGCATGGCGGCGATGCTGGTGTGCATGCTGCTCTCGAGCCTGCTGAGCCTGCGGCGGGTGCTGTCGGTGGCGCCGGGGCTGGTGTTTGCGGGCTCGTGATCGGGGCGGTGCGGATCGGTGGAAGGGATGAACGCGGGGCCGCGGAGGACCGCATGAAGGAGCGACGCACGGTGGTGAAATGGATCTCGATCGTGCTGGCGGTGGCAGGCGTGGTGCTGGGGCTTTTGACGGCCCGGACGGCGTTTCAGGAAGCGCCGGCGATACCGCTGTCGAGGCAGCCGTCGATCAATCCCTTTGGGCGCGGCATCGCGGCGCTGGGGAAGATCGAATCCAAGGAGCGGGAGATCCAGCTCGCCGCCCCGCAGCCCGGGCTGGTGATGCAGGTGTACGCCAGCGTGGGGGACGAGGTGAAGGCGGGGCAGGCGCTGTTTGAACTGGATTCACGGATGCTGCAGGCCGACCTGGTGCGGGCCGAATCGGCGGTGGCGGCGGAGGAGGCGGAAATCCAGCGGTGGCACGCGCTGCCGCGGGCGGAGGACATTCCGCCGCTGCAGGCCGTGGTGGAGCAGTACCGCTCGCAGGTGGGCGACCGGCAGGAGCGGCTGCGGCTGACCAAAGAAGCAAGGGAAAAGGGCGCGGCGAACGACCGGGATGTGTCGCGCGATCAGTTCGCGCTCGACGAGGCGTCGGCCTCGCTGCGCCGGGCGGAGGCGGACCTTGCGAAGATGGTCGCGGGTGGATGGACGCCGGACCTGGCGGTGGCGCAGGCGCGGCTGGACCGGGCGAAGGCCGAGCTTGAAGCGCTGCGGCTGCTGAAGGAGCGGATGACGGTGCGGGCGCCGCGAGACGGGGTGATTCTGCGGCGGGAGATCGAGCCGGGTGAATATGCGTCGGCGGATAACGCGAGACCGGCGATGGTGCTGGGGAGCCCTAAATCGCTGTACGTGCGGGCACAGGTGGATGAGGAGGACATCGGGCTGGCGTCGCGGCTGACCAGCGCGGTGGCGAGGACGCGCGGGGCGGTGGTCGAGCAGTTTGAACTCAAGCTGGTGCGGATCGAACCGTTCGCCCGGCCCAAGGTGGATCTGACGGGCTCGAACGTCGAACGCGTGGATACGCGGGTGATCGACGTGGTTTTCTCGATCACGCGGCTGCCGGGAATCCCGCTGTTTCCGGGGCAGGCGGTGGATGTGTTCGTGGACATCGGCGCAGAGAGGACGCCGTTATCCGCGGCGGCAGGGAGTGAGGCGCGGGCGGGTCCGGGGGAGGGACGCTAAGTCGGGGCGTGAGTCAATCGAGGATTGCCTGGGGCAATGCAGCGGTGAAGTGTTGAAGCGGTGCAGCGGTGACGCGGGCTCGGTGGCCCGTGTCGTTGACGGCCTCACGCGTACCAGTTACCGCTCGATCGAGAAGGGACGGGTGGGCTCGGGTGGTGAGTTGCTGGCGCCCACATCCCCCACCATCCGCCAATGCGAGACGATGGCCTGCGCGGTGATGGTCCCGTCGGCCCCGGGATCGGGGGAGGTTGGCTGGAGGGCATCGACGCGGCAGCGAGACGCGACCTGGAGTGCTCGCAGGAACTTGTCCATGCCGTCGGGTTCGCCGCGCAGGGAAAGCGTCACGGTGGAGACCCGCGACAGCGCGAGTGCCGGGCCGGATTGAGTCTGCGGCGAGGCAGGAGTCGGGGTCGCGTGGGGTTCGTTGCGCGCGGGGCTGGGGGATGGTGATTCTGGCTGTTGAGGCTGGAAGTCGGCGCGGTCGATGACAACATGATGTCGCTGCGCGAGGTACTGCAGTGAGCCGAGGAGTTCGTCCTCGGCCATAGGCTCGCGGAAGCGTTCCAGCCGCGCGTGCTGCGCGCGCAGGCGGGCCAGGTCGCGGGCGAGGAACTCTTCGTCGGGGTGAGACCGCTGGTCGCGCTGCTTCAGGTCATCCCGCAGGTGTGATTCCTGGGCGTTCAGGCAGGCGAGCTGGCCGTGCGAGGGGACGGCGAGTGCTCGCCACGCGGCGGCGGCGGCGAGGGTGATGCCGGCGCTGAGCAGCATCGCCGCGCGCGGGGAATGGGTGAGCAGGTTCATCGTGCACCCCCGGGGGCGGGGTTGGCGGAGGCCGCCGCCGGGGAGCGTTCGCTCGGTGAGGCCTGGCCGCGCGATGCCGCATCACTGTTGGCGGCCTGCGCACGCTGCGCTTCATTCGCGGCGGCGGTAAACGTCGCCATGACGTGCTGGAGAGGGCCCTGGGAGGCGAAGCGGTCGAAGGCGGGCTGCGATTCGGAAGTTGCTCGCGGCATGACCGCCAGCATGCGGGAAACGGCGCCCGGGAGCGGAGGCGGGCGCGTGTCATCGAGCTCAACGGAGAACTCGGCGGATGGTGCGGCGGCGAGGCGGGGCTGATCGGAGAACGCGTCACGGATGGCGCGGGAGAAGGCGGCGTTGTGATGTTGGATGTCGTTTCGCTCGGCGGAGAGGCGGGCGATGCGGATGAGGTCATCCCGGCGCTGGCGAAGCTGGGCGACGCGGGCGGCGGCCTGATCAACGCGGATCCGCGTGATGACCGCGTCGAGCGCGGCGGCGACAATGGAGAGGCACGCGAAGCCGGCGGCGAGGCGGGTGATGAGGCGTTGGCGCTGGGAAGTCGTGCGGTAAGGGATTGCGGAGGATGGAGGCTGCGCGGGAAGCTCAGAAGGCGGGGAAGAAGAGATGAGTTTCCGGTCGTAGGGATGCATGCGACCTCCGGGCGCGGTGAGTGCGGCCGCGACGTGGGAAGGATCGGCATGGAGGGATCGCGTCTGTCCCCGGGGTGCCGGGGAGGCGCGGGGGGAGGCGATGCAGGCGGCGCAGATGCCGCGGCCTTCCGCGAGGATCATGGTTTGCGGGCGTGAGGTTGTTGGGGTGGCGGCGGGTAGAGGGTGAGGCGTGGCGAACGGGAAGTGAAGCGAGTTCGCGGATCGGGGCCACGGGAGCGCGAGGTCTGGATCGCCTGCGCGGTGTGCGCGAGGTGGCGAGGGAGGGGTGGACCGGGGAGGAGGGCTGGCGAAGCGTGCGGGTGGCGCATACTGTTGGCCTGATGCGGGCGTAACTCAGTGGTAGAGTGACAGCCTTCCAAGCTGTACGTCGGGGGTTCGAATCCCCTCGCCCGCTTTTCTTGAGCCCGGTGCCCCCCTGATGGACGGGGCGTGCCGGGCGTTGTCGTTTTGGCGCCAAGACGCGCCAATCGCGGGGGTTGCGGCGGGTTTGGACGCGCGGCGTACGGACATGTTTCGCCCGCCACAGCGACCGCTTTCCGCCGCGGAATGGCACAGGTTGACATGTACTGCCCGGATGTGCGACGGGCTTTCGGCGCTTCTCGAGCATGTGCGGGCGCACGACGATGGACGGGACGATTGCACCGGATCTTGGATGCGCCACGGTATTGAATCATCGATCGGCGCAGGACAGGGACAGGCCGGCAGCTCGGCTCGCGTTCGTCCCTCGCCGGGCTGTGCACCCTATGCTGCCGAGGATGTCACTTGTGCCGCACCCCACTTCGACTGCTTCGTTCAAGCTCCTCGCCCAGCGGAGCGAGCAGGCTCGGATCACGCTGTTTGTCGCTGTGTTGATTCTCCTGATCGCGATGTCGACCGTTCGCCGCTGGGCGGGCGGGGTGGTCATGACGTCGAGCGTGTTCTGGTGGACGCTTGGTTTGCTGGGTGCAGGGCTGCTCTACGAGCTGCGGACGCTGCGCATCGTGCAGTACGCGAACGCGAAGGGTCGGGTGATCGGGGAGACCTGCTGGCGGGTCAACGCGGTCGTGGAGACGGTTCTCGCGGTCGGGCTTTTGCTGATCTCCCACCTGCTGTCTCCCCGGGGAGAGGTTGCCGCCCTTTCCGCCCCGCCGGTGCTCGTGGTTCCACTGGTGGTGATGCTGTCGACGCTTCGGCTGCGACCGCGGTTCACGCTGTGGACAGGTATGGTGGGCGCCGCGGCCCACGCGGTGCTCTCGATCCGGGCGTACGCGGTCACCGACGCCGACTTTTCAACCCTTCCGGTGTATCTGTCGTACGCGGCGCTGCTCGCCATGATCGGGGGCGCGGGCGCCCTGGTTGCGGCGCGTGTTCGCGGCTACGTCGAGGCCGCGGTGCGGGAGACGGAAGCGCTGGCCTTGGCGAAGGAGGAGATCGTGCGGGTGGACCGGGATCTCTCCATGGCCCGGGATATTCAGCGAGGCCTGCTGCCGCAGAGGACGCCGGCGATCCCGGGATTCGACATCGCCGGGATGAGCCGCGCGGCCGATCAGACGGGCGGGGACTATTACGACTGGCAAGAGCTGCCCGACGGGAAACTGGCGATCGTCCTCGCCGATGTTTCGGGCCACGGGATCGCGCCCGCGCTGGTGATGGCGGTGTGCCGGGCCTATGCCCGGGCCTCGCTGCCCCTGATGCAGGATCCAAGTTCGCTTCTTGCCCGGATCAACACGCTGGTACATGACGACGTCCGGGGGGGGAGGTTCGTCACGCTCGCGCTGGCGGTACTCGACGGGGCGAGCAGCCGTCTGGAGCTGGTCAGCGCCGGGCACGGCCCTGGCCTGCTTCTGCGTGCGGGGACGGGGGAGGTTGAGCAGTTCGGCGGGGATGGGGTTCCGCTGGGCATTCTGCCGGACGAGATCTATGGGCGACCGCGGACGATCGACATGGAGAAGGGTGACACGCTCTTGATGCTGACGGACGGGTTTTTCGAGTGGCAGCGTGCGAGCGACCACAAGCAGTTCGGGATCGAACGGCTGATGCAGGTGCTCCAGGCGGCGGGCGCGGAGGACGGCCGGACGATTCTGCGGCGGATCGACGAGGCCGTGCAGGCGTTTTCCGAAGGTTCACCCCAGACCGACGACGTGACGGCGGTGGTCATCAAGCGGGTGTAGGGGGTCGGCGGTACAAGTGCATCGCGTGGTACCATTGCGTCATGAGGCATCCGGAGGGACTTGGGGTGTCGGTCATGTGTGGAGGGAGGAGGCTCGCCCCCTCTCGTTCGCCTGCTGCTGGCGCCACGCCCGCGCACGGACCGTTCGGCCGGACATGTCCATCATGAAACCGGCCTTGCGAAGCATCGTCTGGCTCACGGCTTGCTCGCTGACCTTGGGCGTGCTGATCACGATCGCCATCTCGTGGGCGATCTCGGCGTGGATGCCCTTTGTCCCGTCGCACGGGTATGCGTATTCGCGGTCGCTCCCGGGAACCCCGCGCGGCTGTCGCGTGCATCAGTATGTCGGGTTCGGATGGATGAGTCGAGAGTGGTTCATGTACGACTGGTCGGTCCTCGATCAAGGTCAGCCTTGGCGAGCGGTGATCGAGCGGCCGCCAGACATGCTCAACCTCGATCACAAGTCTTGGCCCTTATTCAGGGAATGGGGCCGGGCGAGCGAGTTCATCACCACGCCCTTTGAACTGGGCGGAACGGAACACGCCACCGGCTTTCCCTGCGTCGCACTCTGGTGCGGGACGCCGGACGAGCGGCAGGGCCATCCGGGGCTCGCGTCGTTCTTCGGCGGGATTCCGCTCGCCAACGTTCGGGTCGGCATGTACCGCGCGCTGCCGCTCACGCCCGTTTGGACCGGTTTCATCCTTGACAGTTTCACCTGGGGTGGGCTCAGCTGGCTGGGGGTTGCGATGATCGCTCGCCAGCGAAGCAGGCGACGCCGGCGACGCGGCCTGTGTCCCCGCTGCGCTTACGATCGCCTGCACGACGACACCACGCCCTGCCCGGAGTGCGGTCATACCGCACGGTCCACCACCACGTAGCCCATCTGGTAGAATTCTGCCATGGGATCTTCGCCGAGACTTCGCACGGTGATCAAGTGGGGCGGCGTGGGTCTCACGTTGGCGACGTTGGGCCTGTGGATTGCGAGCGGGCGCTTCCATGTTCACTTCGAAGATGAGCGAACTTGGTTTCAGCTCAGGTCCGGCGAATGCGCTTGGGGGCCAACGTTTGTGGGCGATTGGCCGCGATCTGGATTGACCGTGACTGATCGTGGCACGTGGGCCCTTCGCCCGCCATTCGTGAACTTTCCATTGCGAATGGATCCGGGAGACGCTTGCGTTTTCGAGCTATGGATCCTCGTTCCGGTTCCACTGGTCCTTTCGCTCTGGGCATGGCGGCGAGAGACGATCGTCGGGCGCCCACATCGTGGTGTTTGCACGAAGTGCTGCTATTCTCGCCTGGGTCTTCGGCCAAACGTGCCATGCCCTGAGTGTGGCATCCCGAACCCTCTGCCTTGCGCAGCAACGCCCCCCTCATCTCGATGAATTCCGCGCACCACAGATCTTCTCGCCTCTTCGCAGCCTGGCGAGCATGCTGCTGCACTCTCCTCGCCGCTCTCACCACGGCCCTGCTCGCATTTCTTCCCGCCTTCTTCCAGTCCATCCCCTCGCTTCACTCTTCCCGCGCGACGACATTCCTTGGCCGCAACCTTCAGTGGCTTCGGCACCCGCCCCCCGATTGGCCCGCCAATCCAGGGGTCATGGCACGCACGGGAACGATTGGCTACCGAATTGAAACGGCAGCCATTATGACCACCGAGAGCGCCTGGATTCAGTCGCAGATCTCGATCGGCCTGCCCTTCACGCTCGCGACCTGGACGGATGAACTCCCTGGGAGACGAGGCGCCATGGCTCCCCCTGGATTCATTGCACTCGCCGACGACGGACAGTCTCTCTATCTTAACTCCGGCACCGCCAGCCAGACCATCATCCCCCTCGTCCCCTACTTTCCCGGCTTGCTCGCCAACCTGTTCTTCTTTACAGGCTGCTGGTACGCAACCTCTGTCCTGTCCGCTCACCTTCGCACACGAACCCGCCGCGCCCGCGGCCAATGCACTTGCTGTCGATATGACCTCAAGGGGCTCCCCACTTGCCCGGAGTGCGGTCACGCCGGCTGGTCCGCAACCACGTAGCCCTTGTGGAAGGATTGATCGATGAGATCTAGGCCGAGACTTCGCAAGGCGGTGAAGTGGGGAGGGCTCAGCCTGACGTTGGCCGTGCTAACACTTTGGATAGCGAGCGGGAAGATCAATATCGGGTACCAGAGTCCTGGGTTTTGTGTCTTCGCCCGGCGGGCGGATGTTCATGTTTGGTGGGATGGCGTCAGTTTCGACGATGGATGGACCGTGACCCGGTTTAACACATGGCACTTCAACTGGACTTGGATTGAATTCCCGTTCTGGTCTAAGACCTTTCGCGGCTGCATCCTGCCATGTTGGTCGCTCATACTCGGTCCGCTCGTTCTCACCTCGTATGCGTGGCGGCGGGATGTACTGGCTGGTCGTGTGGTCGCGGGCCAATGCCGAAAGTGCCGATATCCCCGCCACGGCCTCGCCCCCACCGCCCCTTGCCCCGAATGCGGTCACGCCACCCCAGCGGCCACGATCTGATCCGGCCCGGGCATCTCCACGATGTGCACGTTGATCGGCCTGCGCTCGCACCCGCCGGATCTGCCATGAAGTCGAGAAGGTCGAAGCTCCCGCCTCTATCCCTGGGGCGGCGGTGCTTGGCTCGCCGGCGCGGCAGATTCCAGCGCATGCCCGTCCTGCATCGCCCTGCCGATCAGCTCAAGCTCGGAGGTGAAGCAGAACATGGAGTAGAGCACGCCGAGCAGCACGGCGATCCGCAGTGCCGAGGCGTCGAGCTCGGCGAAGCGGGCGAAGAAGATCGTGGAGAACAAGGATGTCGCGAAGACGAAGGCGAGGCGGCTGCAGAAGAGCACCAGGTGGCCCGCCAGCGCCCGTTGCCTGACGGTCGGCAGCGGGCACGCCCTGCGTCGCATCCAGAAGGCGGCTTGGATCAAGATCACGGCGAGCACGGCGACGGCCAGGGACCTGTCATCGGCGGCAGGGCGGGGCACCTTTGCCAGCAGCTTCCGATAGATCGGCACGCCGTTGACCATGATGATCACCGCGCCGACTGCCTGCAGGCCGAGCAGGACGAGGAACCAGCGCCAGTTTGAACGCGCACCCTGCGACATGTGTCCCCGCTGCATGGACGCGTGGGGGGGGGCTGCTACCCCGCCCCCGGCCACTGGATTTCACGGCTGCTCGACGCCCGCGTAGTCCTCGTCGGTCGGGAGCAGCGGCTCCCCGTGCAGGCCCTTGGTGAGCGCCTTGAACTGGTCGATCAGGAAGAGCGGCTTGGCGCTCTGCCGGGAAAGTTCATCGATCCGGCGCTGCATCTGCGCGACCTTCTCGGGGTGCTGGGCGGCGAGGTTTGTGGTCTCGCCGGGATCCTGCGCGAGGTTGTAGAGCTCAACGCTTGACGGGAGCATGGTGCGCCAGAAGAGCTTCCACTCACCCTGCCGCAGCGCGGCGCGGAAGGGTTCGACGTTGTACACGACCTCGTCGCGCGGGGAGGCCTTGTCGGCGGAGATGGTGTCCCAGACGTTGTAGCCGTCCAGGGGCTTGCCGGCCGTGGTGGAAGCGCCGGCGAGGGTCGCGAGCGTGGGGAAGATATCCACGGCGTGGACGAGCCCGCCGACGGCGCCGGCCTTGACGTGGCCGGGCCAGTTGGCGATGGCGCAGACGCGGGTGGCGCCCTCGTAGAGCGTGCCCTTGCCCTCGCGGTAGGGGCCGTTGTCGCAGGGGATCTTGACCTTGGACATGTCGGCCATGACGCCGGCGAACATGGCGCTGCGCGTGCCGCCGTTGTCGCTGTGGAAGAGGATCAGGGTGTTCTGACGCATCCCCTTCTTCTCAAGGGCCTTGACGACGCGACCGATCTCGTCGTCGAGGCACGAGACCATCGCGGCGTAGGTGCGGCGAGTGGGCTCCTGGATGTCCTTGTAACGATCGATGTACTCCTGCGGGGCCTGGTAGGGCGTGTGGGGCGCGTTGAACGTCAGGTACAGGTAGAGCGGGGTCGCGGCATCGTGGCCCAGGATCAGGCGTTCGGCGTCCTTGCCCAGCAGCGTCGTGGTGTAGCCCTCTTCCTTCACCACCTCGTTGTTGCGGAACCAGTCGGTGACGCCGTGCTCCTCGTGGGTGAAATAGTCCAGCTCCCCGATCATGGGACCGTACTGGTAGTCGAATCCACGCTGGTTGGGCCAGTATTTGCGGTCGGCGTGGCCCAGGTGCCACTTGCCGATGATCGCCGTCGCGTACCCGGCATCCTTGAGCACCTGCGGCATCAGCCGCTCGTCGGTGTCCAAGCCGTACGCGGAGACCGACGGGATCACCGCGGTCTGCAGGCCGTAGCGGAAGGGGTACCGCCCGGTCATGAGGCACGCCCGCGTCGGCGTGCACATCGGCTGGACGTAGAACTGCGTGAACCGCGCCCCGCCCGCGGAGAGCGCATCGAGGTTGGGAGTACGGATGTCGGTGCAGCCGTTGAAGCCCACGTCTTTCCAGCCGAGGTCGTCGGCGACGATGTGGACAATGTGCGGGCGGGGAGGCTTGGTCGCGGAGGACTGCGCCGCCGCGGCGGGGGCGAGCACGGCGAGCGCCGTGAGCACCAGGTGCACGAACAGTGGAATTCGCCGAATCATGGTCCGACTCCTCTCAGGGTTGCTTCGCCGATGGGATTGCTTCTTGCGTGCCGCTCTTGACGCAGCGAAAGCCGACATGGCTGGACCCGGTATCGGGCGGCGCGCCGCGCCGGGCGCTGGGCCGGTAGCTCTCGCAGTACGAAACGTGGCAGAGATACGATCCGCCCTTGGTGACGCGCTTGAGCGGCGTGTAGGGATCGCTGGGATCCCACGCCTGGCTCGGCCCGGGTGGGTTGGAGCACAGCCCCGCCTGGGCGCCCAGGCGGTTCGCTTCAGCGTTGTAGATGTCGCTGCACCAGTTCCAGACATTCCCGCCCATGTCGAACAGGCCGTAGCCGTTGGGCGGGAACGACTTCACCGGGGCCAGCCCAGCAAAGCCGTCTTCGGCCGTGTTGCGGTAGGGAAACTCGCCCTGGAACGTGTTGCCCATGTGGCGAGGTTTGCCGTCGGGGCCTGCGGGCGTGAACTGATCGCCCCACGCGTAGCGTTTGCCTTCAAGCCCTCCCCGCGCCGCGAATTCCCATTCGGCCTCCGTGGGGAGACGCTTGGACGCCCACGTCGCATACGCGACGGCATCGTCCCAGGCCACGTGGATCACCGGGTAGTCGTCCTTGCCCTCGATCGAGCTTCCGGGACCTTCGGGATGCTTCCAATCAGCGCCGACCTGCCATCGCCACCATCCGCCGAGATTGTCCAGCGGAACTTCCCCGCGCGGCGGCGTGAAGACCAGGGAGCCGGGCTGGAGCTCTTCATCCGGGGGCTTGGGCGTGCCCGGGGGGACCTGCTTCTTGATTTCTTCCCAATCGGGGGTGCGCTCGGCGATGGTGCGATAGCCGGTGGCCTCGGTGAAGCGACGGAATTCCGCGTTGGTCACGTCGTGCTCGTCGATCCAGAACCCGTCGACGCGTACGCGATGGCCGGGCCGCTCGTTGGGATCGCTGTGGGGATCGTCGGTGCCCATCGTGAATTCACCGCCGGGGATCCAGACCATGCCCGCGGGCGCTGGGACCGAGGCGAGTGCGGGACCGGTGGGCGCCGCCGGAGGAGGCTTCACCGCGGGCGGGGCGACGAAGATCGCGGCGCTGCCCGCCACGTGCAGCAGGAGTTCGAGGATCATCGCTTTCCCCCTCCGGAAGGGCGACGGCTCCGGCCGGCTTCACCGGCGCCGTTCTTCCAGCGTTCGCTGTTGCGTTCCCCGCGATCGCGGGCGCGGGAGCGGTCCTTGAGATAGTCCGAGGGGCCGCTGCGGGGAGGTACATCGTTGGTTGCCGGCCGCGGCGCGGGCGTGCGGTTCCCGGCCTGCTCCCAGCCGCCGTCGGTCTTCTTGTAGACCTGACCGTCCTTGCCCGCGTAGATGTCGCCGTCCTGGCCGCGAGCGACGGTCATGCCGTTGCCGAACCTGCCTTCCACGCGGCCGATCGCCGCGCCGTCCGAACCCTGGATCGCGCCGGCGGTGCCGCGAGGACCGCTGCGGTAGCCGGCTCGCATCCAGTCATCACCATTGGAGATCGCCGCGCGTCCCCAGGAGCCATAGGGCGTGCTTGCCCCGGCGCGATAGCCCAGGACGCCGGTGGAAGGGTTGTACGCGCTGCGGAAACCCGCCGCGCCGCGCGGGCCGTAGGCGTAGGCGCCGCGTGAGAAGACGCCCGTGCGCGGGTTGTAGGAGGCAAACCCGCCGCACCCGCCATACGGGCCGTAGCGCCGACCCGCGCAGACCCATCCGCCGCCCGGGCCGTGCCACCGCGCGCCGCAGCCGTAGGAGAAGAAGCTGCTGTGATAGTGGTAATGCACGCACGGATCGTCGTCGTCGAGCAGGTCCCCCACCACCAGGCCCAGGCCGAACATCACGGCCCCCGTCGCGGCGACCTGCGCGCCGGTGTATCCCGCGGTGTAGCTCGTGGTCACGGTGGTGGGCGTCGATTCGTACACGGTGACATACGTCACGTTGTACTTCGGGCTCGTCGGGGGGATGGTGTAGATCGCCGCCGGGACCGAGGTCGCGACGGTCCAGGCTCCGCTGGGCGCCGGGGAGACAAACCACAGCGCGTTGTGGCAGCAGTAGTACTTTCCATCGACCACGAAGACGCTGTACGGTGAGTTGTGCGCGTAGCGGACGACCGTCTTGTCGATCGGGCGGAACTCGGGCTCACCGTCGTAGGTGACGTTCAGGGTGATCTCGGCGACGTTCACCGTGGCCCGGTTGGGGAGAGAGGCCATGATCACGGCCTCGCTTGCCGCGGGGGTGCCGGGCACGGAGGCGAGCACGTCCGCCGCGTCGGAATCCTCGGGAATCTTGCGGAAATCCTCGGGCAGCGAGCCGCTGGCGGTGATCCAGGGGCCCGTCAGCCCAGGAGCGGAGAACCAGCGGCCGGCGGCGAGCACGTAGAACTGCTTGAGCTCGGTGCTGTAGAAGAGGTCGTTCTCGGTGTTGGTGACCATCATCAGCCGCGTGCCGGGCAGGGGCTGATATTCGGGCTCGCCCTCGGTCACGATGAGCTCGGCGGGCTGGGTGGAGATCAGCACTTCGGGCACCACGGTGGGCTTGGTTCCGGGCAAGGCGGCCTTGACATCCTCCCAGTTCGCATCGCTGGGCAGGGCGGCCAGCGAGGCGGGCGGCGTGCCGGCGGGCGCCCACGTCCCGCTCTCGAGCCTGTCAGAAGTAAGCCACGAAGAGTCGTTGAGCAGGTAGTACTTTCCCGTGGAGGGCTCGAGGAAGAGATCCCAGTTGGTGTTGACGGCGACCATCAATTCCCCGCCGGGCGCCGCCTTCAGCTTGGGTTTGCCCATGAAGGTGACCATGATCGCGGGCTTCGTGCGGGCATGGATGGCGGGGGGCGCGACGGCGAGATCGACCTTGCGGATGCTGGCCTCGTCCACCTTCAGCTCGGCGATGATGCGGTCGAGAGAGACGGTCTGCACGCGCTGCGGGGGCATCGCCTCGGTCACGACGTTCTTCAGTGCCGCCGCGGCGGCGGGATCCATGTCTGGGAAGGTGATCTCCTCGATCTTGCGATCGGTGAGCATGACAAGGCGCTGCTCAAAGGCCACGTCCGCGCGGGCGCTGGCGACGATGAGCCCGAACGCACGGTCTTCGCTTCCCTTCTTCTGCACAACGACCGCGGCGCGGAAGCGGATGCGGTCGAAGTTGGGCCATTCATCCACCTGCGGCTGATGGACGCGGACCACGTGCGTCGCCGTCTCGAACTGGCGCGGCCACCCGGCGTCCGTGGCCGGGTCGGGGGCGGCGGTGACGGATTGGGTGGCCTGTGCGCTCGCCTGCGCGGCGAGGCCCGTGAAGAGGCCCAGCGCGGCGATCGCGGCGAGGATCTGTGAACGGGGCAAGGGTGTGCGCATGGAAGGATCTCCCCGAAGGGCCGAATCAGAAGCGGATTTCGAGCCGGGCGCCGACCAGCCAGGCTTCCTCGACGTCCTGGAAGACGCCGTCGGAACGCTGCACATCGAACGTCAGGCCGGTTGATGGGGTGACGGCGATGTTGTAATACAGCTCCGCGGCGGTGCTGGAACCCTCCAGCGCCAGGCGGGCCAGGCGTCCGCCGTCCTGGAACTCGCTGTACATGAACGCGAGGCCGCAGGTGTCCGCGTCGCGCGACGGAATGAGACCGCGAGCGCCTACGCCGCCGCTCAGGGACCACTGCACGGGGTTGGTTTCCTCATCCCCGAACCCCAGGCGGCCGAAGAGGCCAACGCCGCGGAGATCCTGCCGACCGTCCGCCGCATCGATGATGCCCGAGGGCTTGTCCATGACGTACACATACTGCCAGTCGCTGATGAACGCGCACCACGACTCACCTTCCGCCGGGAGCGTCACGCCGCCGGGGCCCAGCCGCAGCTTGCCGCCCAGCTGCGTGAAATCTCCGTCGAACGCGTACACAAACCCAACGTTGGTGCCGCCGGGCAGGTCCCCGAGCCTGTACTGGAAATCGGCCTCGGTGATCCAGGACAGGCCGTCGTTGAGGTCTTCGAATCCCGACGTCGTCGAGGAATCGTTCGTGGAGACCACCAGGCTGCTGAGCTTGATTCGCTCGGTGGGCATCCAGACGATGCCGCCGCCCAGGGTGCTGTAGGGGATGGTCAGCGCCGAAACGCCCGAGGCGATGAAGTTGAAGTTCATGAACTGCGAGCGGCCGCGGCCGCTGGCGAACTCGTTGGGGTCGCCGTCGAGCGTCTGGTACTTGCCGATGGTCAGGCCGAACGTCTTGGAGAGGAACTGCGTGTAATTGAGCTCCGTGACGGTCACGATCGACTCGTTGCCCGGGTTGGTGAGCGGGAAGAAGCCGTCGGTGTTGACGGGCAGGAGCGAGCCCGAGTCGTCGTTGACCGATTCCCCGTACCGGCCTTCCACCCGGGCACGGATCAGCGCCCCGGGCAGCAGCTTCATGCGGTGCAGGTCGAGCGTCAGGGCTCCATCAAGCGATCCCTGGTAGTCCCAGTCGATCCGGCGGCCGCCGGCGATCACGCCCTGGCCGATCTGGGTCCAGCTGAGGTCGAACGTCACGCCCTTGTTCGCCAGGTCCGTCCGGCCGCCGCCGAAGTCACCCAGCAGGCGCGAGCGCTCCAGCAGGGCGCCCGAGTAGTCCGGCACAGGCAGAAGTCCTTCGGGCTCCGGCGCGGCCGCCTCCGCGGCCTGCCGCGCCGTCGCCGCGCCCGCGGTGGCCATCAGGATTGTCCCCGTGAGGACCATCACGTTCCGTGTCGTCTTCGCCACGTTCATCCTCCCCTTGCTGCGCGTACGCGCGGATTCGGCGGCTTCGCGGGCGTTCCCCGCGAGCAGCGTGTCAATGATCGATGCGGGTGATCTTCGACCCCTGGAGCCCCAAGCCCGCCATGAGCCCCTTTTGATCAAAGAAGAAGCAGTACACGCCCTCCCGGGCCGTGGAGGTGGTCATGCTCTTGGCCAGGCCGGCATCGACGACCGTCACGCTCGGCCCCAGCCCGATCTCCCACCCGCGGCTGGACTCGAGGTACGCAAGGTCGGCGTCGTTCATGAAGAACAGGGCATACGCGTAGGACTGCACGCCGGCCTGAAGCCCGTAGGAGGCCCCGGTGCAGTCGTAATAGCCGGACACCACGTCGTTCTTGAACATCACGCCTTCACCGCGGAAGGCTCCGACCACGAACCCGCCCTTGACCATGTCGGGGAAGACGAGCACGCCCTTGGCGCTGCGGCCCAGGGCCGCCGCGGCCTCGTTCTCGGCGTAGAGCTGGCGCAGCGCCGCGGTGCTCTCGACCGAGAGACCGCTCACCGCCGCCGGGGAGGCGCGGCCGCCCCCACCCTGACACGCCGGAATCACCAGCATCCCCGCCGCGGCAAGCAGCATGACCGATACTCTGCGCACGCTCGACATCGCTTCCCTTTCGCTGTGTCCCCGCCCGGCATGGGCGGGAAAGTTCCGCGTGATCAATTCCCCGCCCGCTGCGCGGACCGTGCCGCTCAGTTCTTGATCGCACGCTCCAGGATCTGCACCAGCACGTCGTCGCTGAACGGCTTGCGGAGGTACGCCGCCGCGCCCGCGGCCAGCGCCCGCTCCCGCACCCCCGGCGCGTCGTACGCCGTGATGAACACCACGCACGCTCCGGGCATCTTCTCCAGGAGCCTCGCCTGCACCGCCAGCCCGTTGGTCCCGGGCATCTGGACATCCAGGATCACGCACCGCGGTGAGAATCCCGGCGTCCCGTCGACCACGCTGAGGAACTCGTCCCCGGACGTGAACGTCGACGCGGACATGCCCAGCGAGCGGACCAGGCGCTCCATCGCCTTGCACACCGATGCATCGTCGTCCACGATGGCGATCACCGGCTTTGGCTGGGTCATCACGCACCCCACAAGTGGCCATCGCCGACGGACGCCCGCGTATCACGATGCCGGGAAGACTTTACCTGTGGGGCAATCCGCGGCACCTTGGACCTTGGTCCAATACGCCGGCGGTGCGTTGCGTCAGGCGTGGGGCGGCGGCGCGGCGTCACCGCCCGCGGGGGAGGCGCCCAGCGCGGCGGCGATTCTGACGAGCTCGGCGAGGGATTCGACGCCCATCTTCTCCATCACGCGGGCGCGGTGCACCTTGACGGTCTTCTCGACGATTCCAAGCTCCAGCGCGACCTGCTTGTTCAGCAGCCCCTCCACCACCAGGTCCATCACCTCACGCTCCCGGGGCGTCAGGGTGGCGAGCCGCTCGCGGTGCTCGCTCCACTCCGCGGCGGCCTCCCGGCGTGTTTCGTCCTTGGCCATTGCGGCGCGCACGGCGGCGATGAGGGCTTTCTCGTCCACCGGCTTGGTCAGGAAGTCGATCGCGCCGCCCTTCATGGCCTCGACGGTGATGGGGATGTCGGCCTGGCCGGTGAGAAAGACCACGGGCCGGTGGACGCCCTTTTCCTTGAGCCGGCGCTGCACTTCCAGCCCGTTGAGGTCGGGCATGCCAAAGTCCAGCAGCACGCACCCCGGCACGAGCGGATCGTGACGCTCCAGGAAGCGGATGGAGGAGTCGAACGATTCGACCCCGAAGCCGTTGGCGCGCAGCAGCCGTCCCACCGACTTCAGAACCGCCACATCATCATCAACAAGGAAGACGACGGGTGATCCGCTCATCCGAGGTTCTCCGAATGGACCGGCAGCGTGAAATGCACGCTCGCCCCCACGTCCGGATTGTTCTCCGCCCAGATCCGGCCCCCGTGGGCCGAGACGATCGTCCGGCAGATCGACAGCCCAAGCCCCATCCCCGCGGCCTTGGTCGAAAAGAAAGGCTCGAAGATCCGATCGACCTGCTCCGCGGGAATCCCGGGGCCGCTGTCGACCACCGAGACACGCACCCACTGGTCGTCCATCCGGCGGCAGCGGACCATGATCGCGTGCGTCCCGTGCTCCTGGCCCGTGTCCGAGCTCATCGCGTCGATCGCGTTCACGATCAGGTTGAGCAGCACCTGCTCGAGCTGGACGCGGTCACCGTGCACGTCCGGGAGACCGTCTGGCACGTCGGTGGCGACCACCACGTTGCGGTGGACCAGTTCGCTGCGGCACAGCCGCAGGACGTCGCCCAGCACGTGCACGAGCTCGAGCGGCTGGCGGTTGACTTCGCCCTTTTTCAGCAGCTGCCGCAGCCGCAGGATGATCTCTCCCGCGCGGCGGTTCTCTTTGACGATGTCAGAGAGAATCTCCCCCACTTCCGCGGCATCCGAGGGATCCTGCGCGAGGAATCGCTGCGCGGCCTGCGCGTTGCTGAGGATCGCCGTCAGCGGCTGGCTCAGCTCGTGGGCGAGCGCTCCCGACAGTTCCCCCAGCATGTTCACGCGGGTCAGGTGGATCATCTCCTGGCGGTGCTGGCGCAGCTCCAGCCGTTCCCTCGCCCGTTCGTGCCGAGCACGGACGAACCACCACGTCATCGCCACGCTCATCGCGATCGTCAGCACCCCGGCGCTCACCCGGAACGCGAGGGTCTCCCAGACGTGTGGCGCGATCCGCAGCGCCAGTTCCGCCGGGAGGCCCCAGAGCCCGTCGTTGTTCGCCGCTCGCGCCTTGATGACGTAAGTTCCCGGGGAGAGTTCGTCGTAATAGACGCTGCGGCGAGTGCCCACGTCGCGCCACTCGGGGTCGATCCCGTCGAGCTTCACCTGGAACCGCATCTTTCCCGGCGCGACGTAGCTCAGCCCCGAGTACCGGATCTCCACGCCCCGGCTCCCGGGCGGGAGATCGGCCTGGAGGCCCGGGCTTGGCACGCGTTGCCGGGACCGCTCGAACGAATCTTCCCCCCCGGTGCGGGAATACTGCAGTTCCCCGATGACCGTGGGGGGCGGCACCTCGTTGAGGCGGAGCGACGCGGGATCGATCACCGCGACCCCCTTGACCGAGGCGAACCACAGTCGCCCGCGCGTGTCCCGCCCGCACGAGGGCTGCTGACCGGAGGTGCAGTCGCTGGTCACCATGCCGTCCCCGCGATCAAAGAGCTGCACGCGGGAGAGCTTTGCCCCTTCTACGGCGCGCCCGAGCTCTTCTCCCCGAACGCGGACGATCCCGCGCTCCGAGGCCATCCACCAGTATCCCTCCCCGTCCTCCACGATCCCGAACACCCCCGCCGAGGGCCAGCGCGGGTCGTCGAGGCGCGATATGCGGCCGCTCTTCCATCTCTGCAGACCCTGCGCGGCAGTCCCCAGCCACATCGCGCCGTCCTCTCCGGCCTTCATGCACTCAACGCCGGCGATTGCGGCGCCGTCGGGCCGGGTCACTTCCTTGAAGTGATCTCCCTCGAGGCGATAGATTCCCGTGCGGTCGGAAATCCAGATTGCGCCGCTGACATCCTCCGCGATGCAGCGAACGCCCTTTCGAGGGAGCTCCCCTTTTCCGCCGAACTCCCGAAACGCGCCGTCCGCGTAGACGGCCACGGACTTGCTTCCCCCGAGCCACACGCGACCGCGCGAATCTTCGAACAGGGCGACGACGTTCCTTCCACCGATCCCCTGGTGCACCCATCGCGCGGCGCCGCCCTCAATCATGCACACCGCGCCCTCGTAGGTGCTCACCCAGCGGCGACCCGCGCTGTCCACCAGCACGCTCTGCAGGTAGCCCATCCCGGTTTCCGCATCATCGACCACCGGGGCGCGCCTGACGGCTTCTCCATCCCAGCGGAACAGCCCCTGCCCGTACGTTGCGATCCAGACGCTTCCATCCCTCGCGGCATGGATCGCGTTGACGCTGGGCGGCTTTGACCATTCCGCGCTGCGGATCGGCTCGAACAGGCGCTTCTTGAAGCGCGCCAGCCCGCCGCCGCTCGAACCGACCCAGATCGTTCCTTCCCGGTCCTCGAACACGAATCGCGTCTCGCTGTGATCAAGCCCCGTCCCGGCCTTCCACGACTTGAGCTCCCCGCTGGGGCCAACCCTCCACAGCCCGCCGTCGTAGGTGCTGATCCACACGTTGCCCAGGCTGTCCTCGAACAGTTCCCAGAGCCCTCCGAGCGTTGTCCCAAGCTCCAGGCGCGAGACGACGGTGCCGCCGCGCAGCTTGCTCAGCTGGCGGTCCACCAGCATCCACACCCCGCCGTCACGGCTCTCGGCGCAGCACACCTCGGCGACGTGGTCTTTGGGCGTGGGCATGCGCTCGGTCCATCGCTGCCCGTCCCAGTCCCCGATGAAACCGTTCTGGGAGACCCACCAGCGGCCCTGTTCGCTCACGGCGGCGAGATATCCGCGCGAAGGCATGCCCGGCGGCGTCGGCAGCTTCCGGAATCGGCCACCGGTGTACTCCACGACATTGCCGGTGAAGTCCGTGATCAGCAGTTCGCCGTTCGCGCGCTCGGCGAAGGAGCGCACGACGAGCTCCTTCGCCGCCTCATCGTCACGCCTCTTCCAGACTCCCTTCTCAAGTGTCGCGATCCCGCCCAGGGTTCCCACCCACAGCGTGCCCGAGCCGGCCACATGAAGGCTGACAACTCCCGCGTGAGGAATCTGGGGCGTGTTCGATGGATCGAAGACCGTGAAGGCCACGCCGTCGAACCGCGCCAGACCACGGAACGTCCCGATCCACAGGTATCCCTGCGAATCCTGCACCATCGCCGTCGCCGAGCTGTCGGGCATCCCGTCGTCGGTCTCCCACCGGCTGATGAGGTATTCAGGATCATCGGCGTACCACGCAGACTGCCCCGCCGCCCGCCCCGGCACGCCGCCCAGCACCGTCAGCATGCAAAGCACCGAGAGGACGATCCAACGCGCCCGCGCGCCCACCTTCGCGAGCCCTTCGGGCCGCGGATTCACCAGTTCACCGTTGCACGTGTTGGTGTCCATCAACGAAAGAGCGATTCCACGGCACACCGCGCGATCAACCGAGCATGACGTCCACCTCGGCCGCGCAGGCATGATACATGGATTCAGGAGGCCCCACACGCCTTTTCGGATCGTCCCCACACGCCTCCCGCACCCATTGGACCAAGGTCCAACTCCTCTCCCAAGGACCCATCGATAGTCTGATCCCCGATGCCGCGCACACGGCGCGGCGATGGAGATTGGCACCATGATTCGCGCATCCATGCTCGTTGTCCTTGCCGCCCTGGGGTCGTGCGCCGGCTGCGGCAGCACATCCGCGCCTGCTCGCACGGGCTTCCTGAGCGACTATTCCCGGCTCACGGAGGAATCCCCCACATCGTTCCGCTATGTCGCGCCCCCGGATACCGCGCGGCGATACACCAGCTTCATCATCGATCCCGTGAAGACCCGAGAGTACAAGGACTCTGGCGCCGACCCGGCGATGGGAGAGCTCTCCGAGTACTTCCGCACCCGCCTGGTCGAAACGCTTAAGCCCGACTTTGCCGTGACGAGCCAGCCCGGTCCCGGCGTCGCCCGCGTTCGCGCCGCCCTGACCGATGTCAAGGCCTCCGCGTGGTACCTCAACCTGCACCCCGCCTCCAAGCTGACCGGCGCCGGGCTGGGGGAGGCGAGCATGGAGCTTGAGATCGTCGACTCGGTCTCCGGGGAGCAGATCGCCGCGCTCGTGGAATCCCAGCGAGGCAGCCGACTGGAGCTCGACGCCTTCTCCAAGCACGACGACGCCAAGGACGCGATCGACGACTGGTGCGCCCGCTTCCGCGCCCGCCTCGACGAGCTCCACGGAAAGTCGAAGAAGTAAGCACCACGAACCGTCCATGCACTCACACCTCTCTTACGCAGGCACACCCGCCATGACAACGCCGCCCGCCCACCGCGCCCCGCGATCCCGCCCACGCCGCCCCCTTGGCGGGGTAAGCACCGCGCTCATCGCCCTGACGCTGGGGCTTGCGCTTGCGGGGTGCGCCACCGATGCACGCCCCGTCCGCACCGAGGCGGAGCTCTGCCGCCTCCGCGCCGAGGACAAGGTCAAGGCCGACGCCGAGTTCGCCAGCGCCGTCGAACGCTGCGTCGTCAGAGTCGGCTCCCGGCCCGCCGGGCCCGAAGGAGCGGTCTGCAACATCCTCGCCCTCTCCGGCGGCGGGGACTACGGCTCGTTCGGCACCGGCTTTCTCGTCGGCTGGGGCGGCGTGACCGATCCCGCGTTTCGCCGGCCCGATTTCGACGGGGTGAGCGGGGTGAGCACCGGCGCCCTCATCGCACCCTTCGCCTTCCTCGACGACGACGCCGCCCTCCAGCAGGTCGACGACTTCTACCGCAATCCGCGCAAGGACTGGGTCGAATCCCGCGGCTGGTTCTTCTTCCTTCCCTCCTTCTCTTCCTTCATGGAGATTCCCGGCCTGGAGCGCGACATCCGCGGGGCGATGGACGAGAACTTCGTCCACAAGGTCGCCCAGCGCGGGCAGGAGGGCCGCGTGCTGCTCATCTCGGCGACAAACCTGGACCTGGGAACGCAGCGCGCCTGGGACCTCGCCCAGCAAGCGCACGACGCCGTCGACACCCACGACGTCGACCGCATCCACAACATGATGTTCGCCTCGTCGGCGATCCCCGCCGTCTTCCCTCCCATCGAGATCAACGGCTTCCTGTACGCCGACGGTGGCATCACCGCCAACGTCCTGCTCCGCCTCGACCCCGCCGCCCCCAACGGCTTCCCGCAGACCTGGAAGCGCCACTACCCGGACCGCCCGCTCCCGCGCATCCGCTACTGGATCATCGTCAACAACCAGCTCAATCAGCCCCCCGTCACCGTCCAGTCACGCTGGCCCAAGATCATCGGCCCCAGCATCGCCACCGCGATCCGCTCCGCGACCGTCGCGGAGATGCGATGGCTCTCTACCCAGGCCGACTTCACCAACACCGCCTACGGCACCGACATCGAAGTGCGCAGCGTCGCCATCCCCGACGACTGGCGTCCGCCGGTCGAGGGGGACTTCCAGAAGCCCACCATGGAATCTCTCTCGAACCTGGGCCGACAGCTGGGCGCCAACCCCGCCTCGTGGACGCTCTGGACCCGGCCCAAGGCGACGGCGACGTCCGCGAAGTAACGCCCCGCGTGCGCCTATTTCCGCAGCGGTGAGATTCTCGGCGACACCCCGCTCGCCGGGCGTGTCGAGGACGCCATGTTCCGCGGGGAACCACGTCCGGGGCGCCCTCCGTCCGCGCCCAGGCCTCCTTGGGCGTTCGAGCCCTTCTCCGGGTGCTCCGCACGCCTCACGCCAGAACGCGCTCGCACGCGGACCAAAGATCGCGGGCGATCCCATTCCAAAACAAAGAAAATGAGCGCTCCCTGGAACACCCTGGGCGCGAATTCCTCTTTGACATGGGAGGCGCCCCGGTCCGCCGTGGGGGGACCGGGCGTCGTGCGCTGTCGTTGCGCACCAGTGTGCCACTCTGGGCCGGGGAGCCGTGCGTGACCGGAACCGCCTCAACGAGGCAGCGGAGAACTGTGTGCAGATCCAGCAGACGATCGACGGCGACGCCTCGCCCAGCGGCGGCGCTGGGCATTCCCTGCGTACGTGGCTTTCCCGCGCTGGCATGGCACTGGGGCGGGGCCTTGCGCGTCACGATCGCCGGCCGCTGTTGGAGCAACGAATCCCCTTTGGCGTCGAGGGCCTGGAATCCCGTCAGCTCCTCTCAACGATCGACTGGACGGGCCTGGCGTTCACGGACGACTGGCACGACCCCCTGAACTGGACTGGGAACCGGGTTCCTCACGCCGGGGATGACGTCAAGATCAACGGCCTGCCCAACCCTCCCACGATCGTGATCCGGGGGGACGTGGAGGTCGCCCGCATTAAATCGAGCCGTCCACTCGTCGTCACGAACGACGCGCACCTCAACGTCACGGGACAGGGTTTCACCGACAACGAGGCCACCAGCCGCATCGACATCCCCGTCCCGCTCCCCGACACCAACTCCTTCTTCAACATCCAGGTGACCGCCGGGTCGCGGCTGGAGGGATTCTGGGAGATGACCCGGCAGCCGCCGGTATTCCCCAAGGAATACGGGCTCGCCATCCTCGGCTCGGGTGGACTTAGTGAAACCCAGACCGTCCTCGCCGATCGCCTCTACCTCGGCGGCACGCGGGTGATTCTCGGTGGGCCGCTGGAGCTGCGGGACGCCGGCCTGGGACTTTACAGCGCGTACCCGTCGCCCGTCGACCTCGGCGGACTCGACATGGTCTACACGCTGTGGGGGCAATTCACGGAAGCAGTGGTCACCAACGGAAATTCGATCTTCGCGTACGGGAGGACGAACCTGTTCGGGACGATCGTTCCCAACTCTCCGGACGGCGCGACGGAGTCGGTGATCCGGATCCTTCCGCGCAACGGTGAAGCCGGACACCTGACGCTGCTGAGCGGCATCTCCGCGGTGGTGCCGGAATTCATGGGCTTGAGGACCAACAACCGTCTGAGCATCTATGGCGACTCGAGGTATGGGATTCCGACGGGAACCCTCGAGTTCGGGTTCACCGCTGGCATCGGCGCGAACTACATTGGCCTGAACCCCCTTGGGCACGATTCGCCCGTTCTCGACGGCATCAGCCTGGTGCAGGGCTTGGACCTGTATGTGAACCTCGAGTCCATCGACGGGGACATCGACGGGATCTACACGGGCCTCGATACGGTGTTCGACAACACAACGAACATCCAAATCCACGCGGCGCACCTCTTCGTTGGCCCGATCCACAACTTCGGCAGCACCGTCACGCTCAACCTGGTGACACACCCGTCGCTCCCGCAGTTCCCGCTCTTGGTCGATGTTAACGCGTACTCCGACGGCGTCACGCTCGTCGGAACCGTCTTCGACGACCCGGGCAGGACGCCGGTCGTCAACATGGCCGTGCGGCCGTACCCCCAGTACTTTGAGTCGAGCGAGGGCATCGGCCGGCTCGACGTGCGCCTCCCCGGCACGATCCTGATCGGCCATCTGACGCTCGGCGGCAACGGGGTGCGGGACGTGACGTTCCGCGCCCACGCCTTTGAGTCCGCCGCCACGGCGCCCATCAACCTGCCGCGCGAACTCGATGGCAAGAGCGTGCGATTCATCCCCTCCCAGGACGTCCAGCGGGCCACGATGGATGGAGCCATCCTCCGGAGATTTGAAAATCTCACCGTTTTCGGGCCCGAAGTCGCTCGCCTCGAGAACATCGACATCCTCCAGCAGCCCGGAGAGACCGTCGACCTTACCGCGGCCGGGATCCTGCTCCATCTCCAGAACGTCGCCTTCCTCGGGGGCATCGTCGTTCTCAAGAGCGAGGCGCAGTACCAGCCGGAGTTCACCGGCGGTCTCTCCCTGAACAACGTGACGCTCCTGGGACCCATCGTTCTCTCCCGCGGTGAGGAGCAGGATTTCAACGTCCTCATTTCCGGCGGACTCTCCGGCGCCGGCTCCATCACCGTCAACGGTTCGGGGATGCACGTCATCGCCGCGGGGCCACAGACCATCTCCGGCGTTGCCATCAACCTCTTTGGAACCCCGGCGGAGCTGGCCGAACTGCTCATCGCCGACGCCTCGGGCACGGGCCCGGGGGAACTCACGCTCGCGCAGGGTGCCCGCGTCGCCGGCGGAGGGAGTTCCCTTGGCACCACCGGGATCATCAAGGGCCCGGTCCCGGGCTCGGCTCTCTACATCGTCGGCGGCGCTTCACTGGATGACGGCGTCACCACGTCCCTGGACTACCTGGGTATCTCCGACGGCGGGATGATCCGCTCCCAGACCTCGCGCGGCGCGGGCGCCGTCGCCGACGTGATCGAGGTCGGCTACGGAGGCAAGGTCGTCGTCGAGCAGAGCGGCTTCGTCGGCCTGCGCCCCGTGTCATTCACCCTCCAGGAGGGCGCACTGCTTGAGGTCGCGGCCGACGCGGCCGCCGGCGCCAGGCTGTTGGTCTACGCGCTCAACGGCCAGACCATGAACGCGTTCATGGCCGGCGCCGTCCGCGCCCTGGCAGGCGAGGTGATCCTCACCGGAGATTTCACCTTCGACGCCGGCTCACAGATCGCCGCCGAGGGCGGCATCATCCGCGTGCAAACCGCCGGTGATCTCCTCATGCAGGGCCAGGTGGTCTCCCACGGCGGATTTGACCTCGACGTCGCCGGCGCGCTGGTCAACAACGCCCAGTGGTCGCTCCTTGCGGGAGGCGTCACCGTCCTGGATCCCGCCTCCTTCTCCAACTCGGGAGTCATGGAAGCCAGCGGCGGGGCCACACTCCGCATCATGCCGACCGCCACCGGCACCCAGTTCAACACGAGCAACTCGGGAATCCTTTCCGCCTACGGCGGGGACATCGTGCTGGGCGGGCGCATGGCCATCGGGTCTCTGGGGACCGTTCTCAACGATCAGGGCACCGTCGTGTTCGCCGGTTCCCTCGCGCTCAACAACCAGACGCTGCACCTGGCCGGCGGCGGCCACTGGCGACTGGAATCCGACCCTTCCTTCGCCTCGGGAATCTTCTCCGGACGCCTCACCATCGACCCCCAGGCCACACTCGCGGGGTACGGCACGCTCTCGGGCGTCGAGCTCAACGGTTCGCTCCGCATCGAGGCATCACCTTCGGGCGTCCAGTCGATTCTGGACATCTCCCACATGTCCGGACAGCTCACCGTCGACGCCGGCGCTCGCGTCCGCGCCGGGGCTCTGTCGACGTCGTACCCCGTGCGCTTCTTCGCCCCCACCGTGTGGAGCGGGGACCTCCAGCTCGACCGCCCCGTGCAGGCCGCCGGATCCTTCGAGTGGCGCGGGGGTGACTGGACCGGGAACCTTGCAAACCCCTTCAGTTTCAGCGGCGGTGTGCTGACCATCACCGGCGCGGACCGCGCGCTGAACGCGCGCCTCAACAACGGCGCCCAGCTCAACTGGACCGGCGGCCGAATCAGCGCAGGCCCCCAGGCTTATTTCAACAACTTCGGCACGTGGATCAACTCGGGCCCTACCGACAAGGCCATCATCGGCGGGGCCTTCACCAACTACGGCGCCATCATCAACCTCGAGTCCAGCAACAGCATCGTCGGCGGCGCGTTCACCAACCTGGGCGAGGTCACCGTGCAGGGCGGGACCCTGTCCCTCGCCGGCGGTGGGCACGCCGGCGCCTTCTCCGTCTGGGCGGACTCCTACCTCAACCTCGAGATCAACCCGCTCTTCCCGACGTTCAGCGATTCCACCACCTTCTACGATGGGGAGGGCACCGTCTCCCTCCTCCGCACCACGGGCGAAGAGGCGATTCTGGTGGACGGCTTCTTCAGCGTCGGCGGTCTGTCGATCGCCTCCGACCAGGCCGGCGTCCTGGACGTTCAGGCGGGCGTGTTCGCGACCTACGGCGTCTCCCTCATCGGCTATGTATCCGTCTGGCAGTCGATACAGATCTCCGCCGGCACGCTCATCCTCTCCAGCGACTCCAACGGCGTTTCCACCGGGTCGATCAACGCCCCGGCCACGGCCATCGGAAACTTCCTTTACACCGGTGGCGTCTGGGACATCAACGCCTACCTCGACGTGACCGGCGCCGCTCAGATCTCCGGCGGCGGCGCCTCGCTCTATAGCAACCAGCTCACCCTCAACGACGCGCTCAACGTGGGCAACGGCAACGGTGCGGTGACCCTGGGCGGAGCCACCCTTCGCATCGATGCCCCTCAGCGATGGGGCTCGCTCACCATGGTCTCTTCCGGAGAGATCACGCAGGGGACGGTGCTCCGTGGCGCCAGCGTGCTCTTCACCACCGGGGCCTCGGTCTGGGCGGGAGGCTCGGTCGGCCCGCTGACCGGATCCGACACCGACGGCTTCACCTGGGTCATCGACCCCGCCTCCCCGTCGGCCTCGCTCTCCCTCCCCGCCATCGACCACCACGGCGGCAACCTCCCCGACTCGATGCGGCGAGTCCTCAACGCCAGCATCGAGCTCCGCAACGACGGCAACACGTGGACCGCGGGTCGGCTGGACTTTGGTCAGTCTGCGCGGGTACGGATCGGCGTCGACGCCGTGTTCACCGTCGCGGGCGGCTCCGCCGCTTCCTCTTCCTCGCTGGGCTTGATCGTCAACGACGGGACCCTCCGCAAGTCCACCTTCGACGCCGGGATCCTGCCGGGCGAACTGGACAACAACGGCCTGGTGCTGGTCTCCGCGGGAAGCCTCCTGATTCGACCGACGGGACTTTCGCGGGGCGAACTCGATGGCGGGGTGTACGACGTGGCGAGCGGGGGGTCGGTGCTTGTACCCGGCGCCCTGCTCACCAACAGCGCGAGTGTGTACCTGCGCGGGCCGGGCGCGGGCTTCGACGCACTGGCGACCATCAACCTGAACACGGGAGAACTGCACTTTGAAGGCGGCCGCGGCGCCGTCATGAACCCCGCCGGCGGAACCCTCAGCAACCAGGGCATCCTCCGGTTCGCCGGCGGTTCTCCCACGGTCGCGATGAGCGGATTTACCTACAACCAGGCCGCCGGAGCGAGCCTGCGCATCGAAGGTGGGACCGTCACGCTCGGGCCGGGCTCCACCGGAGGGTCGGTCGTCACCGGGACACTCTCATCGACCCTCGCCGTCGCCGGCGCACGCTCGTGGAACAGCGGGTTCACCTCCAGCGGGCCGGGACTTCTGAACTTCGCCGCCGGCGCCGCCCAGACTTTCTCCGGCAACGTCACCTTTGCCACTGGCTCCATGTCGGTTGCCGGCACGTGGCACGGGGGCGGACGCGTAACCATGAGCTCGGCGACCACGGGCGTCTCGCAGTGGACCCTGCGTCAGACCGGCGGCCTGACCACCCTCCCGGGCTTCTCATTCACCAGCGCCTCCCTCACGGTGCTCCAGACCACCGTCGACCTCGCCGCCGCGTGGTCCATGCACACCGGAAGCACGCTGCGGATCGCCGGGGACGGCAACAACGGCACCCTCAACGTTCTTGCCGGCGGTTCACTTACCTTCAACACCGGATCCGTCGCGGACCGCGGCCCCGGCGGAGGCAACGCGACGATCAACAACGCGGGCCTCCTCCGCATGACCTACGCCGGCAACCTCTTCCTCACCAACATCACCTACAACCACCAGACCTCCGCCGCCATTGAAGTCTCCTCCGCCGGCTGGAACGTCATCCTCGCCGGCGGCACCATCACCGGCACGCTCGCCGTCAGCGGACCCGGCCAGGTCCAGCTGCGCGGACTCTGGCAGATCGACACGCCCCTGTTCGCCGACGGCCCCGGCTTCATCCTCCCCAGCAGCGGCGCAACCCTCAACTTCCTCCGCGACAGCGAGATCCGCGGCTCGGGCTTCCGCTTCGCCGACATCTGGACCGGCCCCGGCCGAGTCATCATCAACGGGACGTTCTCTACCGACGGGCCCAGCTGGTTCCGCAACGCCGGCGTCACCCTCGCCCCGGGCGCCGCCATCTCCGCCGCATCGACCATCAACATCCAGACCACACTCGATGTCGCGGGCACATGGTCGATGAACAACTTCAGCACCCTGCGAGTCGCCGGGGACGGCAACAACGGCACCCTCAACCTTCTTCCCGGCGGTTCACTGACCTTCAACACCGGATCCGTCGCGGACCGCGGCCCCGGCGGAGGCAACGCGACCCTCAACAACGCGGGCCTCCTCCGCATGACCTACGCCGGCAACCTCTTCCTCACCAGCATCACCTACAACCACCAGACCTCCACCCCCATCGAAGTCTCCTCCGCCGGTTGGAACGTCATCCTCGCCGGCGGCACCATCACCGGCACGCTCGCCGTCGCCGGACCCGGCCAGGTCCAGCTCCGCGGACCGTGGCAGATCGACACGCCGCTGCTCGCCGAAGGATCCGGATTCATCCTCCCCAGCAGCGGCGCAACCCTCAACTTCCTCCGCGACAGCGAGATCCGCGGTTCGGGCTTCCGATTCGCCGACATCTGGACCGGCCCCGGCCGTGTCATCATCAACGGGACGTTCTCTACCGACGGGCCCAGCTGGTTCCGTAACGCCGGCGTCACCCTCGCCACGGGCGCCGCCATCTCCGCCGCATCGACCATCTACTTCCAGACCACACTCGACCTCGCGGGCACCCTGACGCTGGGGCCCTCGGTCACGATGCGCCTCGGCGGCGATTCCCTCAATGGCGTCGTCAACATCCTCCCCGCGGGCTCCCTGAACGTCCACCCCGGAGCGGTCGTTGAAAACGGTCCCGGCGGAGGCGCCGGTTCGATCGTCAGCAGCGGCACGATCGCCAAGTTTGCGGGTTCGGGCAGCAACATCCTGGTCTCATCCCTTCACAACCTGGGCGTCGTTCGCATCGATGGTGGCCCGCTCCTCCTTCCCCCCTCCATCCAGAACTACTCATCCGCGAACCGCACGCTGACCGGCGGCGTCTGGCGTCTGGCCGCGGGCGCCACCCTCTCCACCTCGGCGTGGTCCTCCACCGGAATCGCCGCCTTCGGCCCAGGCACCACCGTCATCTTCGATGGCCCCGGATACACCTTCGCGGGGCTCTCCGGCTCACTCGCGCGCAATGACGGGCTGATCATCCTCCGCGGCGACGCCCCGATGCCTCCCCTCGCCGCCGGAACCTTCACGAACGCCGGCGAACTCCGCCACGAGTCCAGCGCCTTCACGACCTTCCCCCCCACCACCACGTTCAGCAACACCGGAACGCTCCGCGTCACGTCGGGCACGTTCTCCATCCCCGGAACCGTCCAGCAGATCGTCGGCTCAACCCTGCTCGCCGGCACGTGGATCGTTCAGGCCGGGCTTTTCACCGCGGGCATCGACTTCGGCGCCCCCGGACGCGTCGCTTCCAGCAGCGCCACCGTTGTGCTCTCCGGGCCGGGGGGGAGCCTGAGCCTGAATCCCGCGCACTTCACCAACAACGGCTCGGTCTCCATCCTCGACGGCGCCGCCTTCGCCCCCACGAACATCGACAACATGGGCACGATCCTTCTGCGGGGTTCAACCCTCGCGCCCGCCTCCCTCTCCAACGCCGGGGGCATCTATGTCGAGTTCAACGCGGTGCTGACCACCCCCGCCGCGGGGATGAATAACGCCCAGGGCGTTATCACCATCATCGACGGACGCGCCAACATACGCGGCATCGCGGGCGGCGCCGTGATCGTCGAGTCCGCCGGCATCGCCGATTTCTCCCAAGCCCTTGCCCCGCTGGGGATCGAGATGCTCACCAACCGGGGCATCGTCATCCTGGGAGAACGCACCCTCGACGTCTCCACCTCCGTCGTCCAGACCGCCACGGGCACGCTCCGCATCTCGATCCACGGTCCCGCCCTCCACGGGAGAATATCCGGCGCCGCGGTCGTCTCCATCGACGGCGGCCTTGAGCTCGCCGAGATCCTGGGCACGCCTCCCGACGTGCTGGATGTCGTGACCGGATCGAGCATCACCGGCGCGTTCGCCCAGGTCCGCGTCCTTGGCGCCGGGTTCCCCCCGCCCTCCCAGTTCCGCCGCACCGACGCCTCCGGTGAACACCTGTCCCTGCTCTTCGACGACGACCAGCACATCCTGATCGATCACCTGGTGGATACCAACGAAATCACCGCCGAGGACGATCCCCGCTGAACTCGTTTGTGGTCGCCGCGCCGCCCTGTCACGCCTTGAGCTTCGCACCGCGCGAGGCCTTGCCCCAAGGTTTGGAGAATGTTCGAGCATCCCCAGCACCCACGTCCTGAAACGTCCCTCGCGTATCTCGATACGCTGTGGTTCTCCCTCAACCACCTGTATCCGCAGCTCTCACGCGAGGTTCGGCCGATCCACGGCCGATGTGCATGCAAGAAACTCCGTTCAGCATCGCCGATGCCGACATCACCGATGATGCCGTTTGGGCATCGCTCGTCGAGCGGGCCGGCCCGGCCTCCCTCCTGGTCGTCATCCATGCCCGCATGGGAGAACTGCTCCGCTCCCGATTCTCACCCGAGGATGTCCTCCAGGACTCCCTGCTGCTCGCGTGGCGTGACCGGGCGTCCTTCGAGTGGAAAGGCCTGCGCGCCTTCCGCCAGTATCTCCTCCAGGTCATCGACCACCGCCTCCACGACCTCGCCGACCAGGAAGCAGCGCTCAAGCGAGGCGGCGGCGCGGCCCCCCAACGACTCCAGATCTCGGGCGCCGACGTCCCGGCCGCCCTGCTCCAGTCCACCACCGCCGGACGCATGGCGATCTACAAAGAGCAGGCCTCCCACATCCGAGCAGCCCTCTCCGACGTGTCAGCGGAGTTTCGTGAGATCGTCCACCTCCGCCTGCTGGAGCACATGACCACGGAGCAGATTTCCCACCGCCTGGATCTCGGCCACGCCGCCGTCCGCTACCGGCTGCGCCGCGGTAGCCAGGAGTTCTCCCTCGCCCTCCGCGCCAGGCTCGGGGAGTAGGCACGCGCGGGTGTCCCCACGGGCCCACCGCCGCCCAGTCCAACGCGGAGACAAGTCCCATGCAAGAACAACTCGCCCCCGCAGGCGAAGACGAGCTGGACATCCTGTACGACCGCGCCCTGACGCTCGCCGGCGATGACACGCTGGACCGCGACGGCATCGTCTCGCTCCTCAGCCAGGGGTCCGCCGCCGACCACGGGAGCATCCGCGACATCGTGGAACTCGCCCAGGGCGTCTCCCGCATCACCTCCGGTCCCGCTCGCTGCCCCACGCCCCGCGTCCCCGGATATGAAGTCATCGAGCTCATCGGCCGCGGAGGCATGGGATCCGTCTACCGTGCCCGCGCCGCAACGCCTCCCGGCGCCATCGTCGCGCTGAAGATCCTCCCACCCCACCTCGCCTCCGGCAGCGCCCGCATCCGCTTCCACCGGGAAGCACGCGCCCTCGCCAGGCTGCACCATGACCACATCATCTCCGTCCACGACGTCGTCGAGGTCGACGGCGGCGCCCTTGCCATCGTGCTGGACATGGTCGAGGGCCTCTCCCTCGCCGACCTGATCAACGCGCTGTCCCGCGGTCACACGGGCAGGAACACGTCCACCTCGTTCCAGCGAATGGCCGCCGTCCGCGCCCTGCTCGCGCAGCTCTCTCCCGACGCCCTCGCCGACGGCTATGAACGCTGGATCGCGCGCGTCGGACTCCAGATCGCCCGCGCCCTCTCCCACGTGCACAACGCGACCCTCGTGCACCGGGATGTCAAGCCCTCCAACATCCTCCTCAGGCCCGACGGCCACGCCATGCTCGCCGACTTCGGCATCGCCAGCGACGCCATGGTGACCGCCATCACCCAGACCGGACAGATGATCGGCACACCCCTGTACGCCGCGCCCGAACAGCTCTCCGCCGCGGCCGGAACCCCCCGCGACGACGATCAAGGCTGCGACCCGCGTACCGACGTCTATGCCCTGGGCGCTACCCTCTACCACGCCCTCGCGCTGCGGCCCCCGCACGCAGAGCCTACCGCCGCCGCCGTACTCACCAGCATCCGCGAGGGCCTGGCCCCGCCCCTGCGCTCTCTCGCGCCGTATGTCCCCCGGGAGCTCGAAGGCATCGTCGCCAAGGCGATGCACCCGCACCCACGTGCACGCTACCAATCCGCCTCCGAGCTCGCCGACGATCTGCAGCGGTTCCTCGACCGCGTCCGTGTCGCAGCCCGCCCCGTCAGCAGGCTCGGACTCGCGCTCCGCGTCATCCGTCGCAACAGGCGAACCATGGCCGCCGCCATCGCCGGCATCGCCCTGGGCGTCCTCTCCGTCGCCGCGCTCTCCTTCTACCTCTTCGTCGCGCCGCCACTGGCCGAGCGCCAGCTCAACCGCTCCCACCTCTCCCTGCTCACCTTCGACAGCACACTCTCCCTCTACGACCTCATGCTCTGGGACCTCGAATACGACGGGCCCCCGCGCGTAAGCCCCGCCGCGCTCACCGACGCCCTGCAAGGCTTTACCATCGCAAGCCGCCTCCGCCCTTTCGACGGTGGGCCCTCCCTCAGCAGGGACGTCCTGCTCTCGATGCGATCCGTCGCCCAGTCCCAGCCGCGGCCCCCCTCGATCCCGGCCACGCTGCTGGACGCCGCCCCCGCCACCGCCTCCTTCATCCGTCAGTGGGCCGCCGATCGTCGCCTCCCCCCGTCCTGGGCCGACCCACAGCGCCGTCCGCAGCTCCTCAACGCCATGTCCCCCGCCGATCGCGAAGCCCTCGGGCTCGCGGCTTTCCTCGGCGGCGCGCCCCACGTCACCGTCGCTGCCTGGGATTCACTCGACCTCTCCGACCGCAAGGATCCGCTCGTCGACGCGCTCATGGGAATCCTCAGACTCATCGGGGGCCAGCCCGCCCGCGCCTACCCGCGCCTCCGCTCCGCGCACGAACGCTTCCCGCAATCCTCCTTCATCGCCCTTCATCTCGCGCAGGCCGCCGCCGAGTGCGGGGACGCCGCGCAGGCCGACATGTGGCTCGCCAAGGCCCTCTCGCTGGGGGACATGCCTCCACGGTCCCGAGCCAGAGTCTCTCTCATCGTGAATATCTACGCGCAGCGCTGGGACGCCGTCGATCAGGAACTCACCGCCGCCATGGGGCCCAATCCCCAATGGACCTCTGTTACGTCGTACCAGATCGCCCTCGCCCTCGAACGCCACGGCCGCACCGAGGACGCCCTCCTCGTCGCCACCAGCGCCCTGGGCACCCCTGTCATCAGCAAGCACGCCCGCCTCATCCTGGATCTCGCCCAGCGCTGGTGGGATACAACCCCGCCCGCCCAGCGCCGTACCACCCTCATCAACGCCCTCACCACGATCCCCCCGGGCCCGAACTCAATTCCCAGGCTCGCCCGGTCATGGCAGAACATCCTGTTCGCGGCGCCAGGGTGCGAGGTCTGGGCGGCGCCCCACGCCCGCTCCACAATCACGCCGACGGGGGCCTTCGCCCGCCTTGCCCAGGCAATCCACCTCAACGACGAACATCCCCCTTGGATCTTCATGACACCCGCCCAGGTCGAGCAGCGTGTCGATGAGATCCTCTCCGCGCTCCCCGACGTTGATGCTCCCAGGGAGAACCACCCGCGCTCGGACGCGCGCCATCCATAGCACCTTGGAGCGCTCGCAGCGCGCACTCCGGCACTCCAGCTCCCCCCATCCCCTCCGCACGCTCCGCCGGGCGGCGCTCGCTTCATCACGCCTGCCAAAAGCATCCCGGCGCTCGAAACGCACGAGACGCCGGGTGTATGGGGGCTTGTTCGAGAGGCGCGACAGGCACGCCGCCAGAAATGTCATGCCGGACAAGCGCTGTCGGCGCGGGCGGACTTCCAAGGCTCCATCCGTCCGCCCATCGATCTCCTGGCATTCAGCTGCGCCAGCGACGCCCGTCCGTCGAACGGACCGGACGGGGCGTCGATGGCAGCGCTCGACCGGAGCATGCTCACCATCGACGCCCGCACCGCGCGACTTGGGCTCGCGTGCAGCGTGCCCACGCCATTTGAGGCGTTGACTCCACGTGCGCGCAAGCAGACGCGGCCCACGCACGCCACCCCGCGGAATGCACCCCGTGTTTCCTCCGTGCCCTGACCTCCCCATGCTCGGGACAACCATGGCATCACCGCGCCACGGGACTGGTGTGGGCGCGTCCGCCCACCACGCGTTCACGCCTTCACGCTCGCCCCTTCATCCACTTCGCGACATCTTCCACGCCTGCGCACGTATCGTGTGCGCCGTCCCCGCGCACTCGCTATCCCCACATTCAACCCGATCATCGCTAGGGTCTTCGCCTTAGCAACCACTCCCATTCGCCCCATAATCAGCCCCTTTTCACCGTTGAATCCACCGTGCCCCTCGCACGAATGCATCCGGATCGCGCCGAGCCCTCGCGCCTAAATTTGTTTTCACAAGGATCAGGTATCATCGTGCCACAGATGAAATCGACGTACGTTGTCAAGGGCATCCATCCGGCGACGGGAAAGGTCACGCAGGCCACCGTACTCGCCGACTCCCCCGACGACGCTCGCGCTCAGGCGAGCAATTCGGGTCTGCTCAACGTCGTCGTTACCCCGGCCGTCGAAGCCGCTTCGCACGCGCCGACGCCTCCGATCATCCCCGCTCCCTCCCCGCACACCCCCGCGTTCGTCCTGGTCGTCGATGACCACGCCGACAGCCGGGAGATGCTGCGCCACATGCTCCGCCACGACGGGTACAACGCCCTCCCCGCCGCGAGCGCCGAGGAAGCACTCGCCGCGCTCCGCGCCGCCCGCGCCTCGCTCATCATCGCCGACTACGACATGCCCGGCATGAACGGCCTGGAGCTGCTCAAGGCCCTTCGAGCCGACGCCGCGACCGCCAGCATCCCCGTCATCATCTTCACCGCCAACGAGGATCTTCAACCCGCCGCCCTCGCCGCCGGCGCCGACGCCTTCGTGGTCAAAGGCACCCTCGACTGGGCCGTGCTGCACAGGGAGATCCGCCGGCTTGCCGGTCCCGGTGAACTCTCCGCCGCCGCGGCTACATTTGCTCCCGCCGCCGCTCCGCGAGCGCACGTGAAGGATGCGGGCTGACCAGGCCCTGCCTTTCCGGCGCCCGAGAGCCCCGACCCGCACCGGAGCACCCATGATCTGGATCGTCACCGACCACCACGAGACCCGCAAGAGCCTCCCCAAGCTCATCGCCGAAAAAGGCTACCCCATCCGGGAGATGGACTGCGGAGACGAAATCCACCGCAGCCTGCAGTTCCAGTCCCCTTCCCTCATCATCGTCGATTGCGGCCTGCCCAACAGCTTCGAAACCATCAAGGCCGTCCGCAAGGAGCACGCGGCCCGCTCCATCCCCGTCGTCATGTTCAGCGTCAACGACGAAAACCTCAAGCAGCAAGCCCTCCTCGCCGGCGCCGACGGCTACATCCCCAAAGGCTCCCTCGACTGGGCCGAACTGCTCACGGAGGTTGTCCGATACGCGGGCGAGAAGCGGGCGGGGGAATAGGCGGGGCGCAGCTAGAGATCCAGCCGGATCTTTCGCACAAGTATCCCTATGGTGTTGAGCCGACTCATTGAATATTCGTTTGGCGACACAAAGCCTAACGCTCGAATGCGAAGCAGCACGGACTCATCACCCGAGCTCAGGCTCAGAAACAAAGATCCCTTCACTGCTTCAAGCCCAAAGCCCTTCGAGTCAACCAGCAGTTCCATGAGTCGACTTTTTTGCGTGGCGCTCAGGCGTACCGGAATCTTCACGACGTTCTCGGCGAGCAGGCCTTGGTCGGCCAGGAACTTGACAGTCGGGCAACTGTACAAATCCCCGAATCGAACCACGAACTCGTCGCTGTTGCCGACCTCATGTCCATGCTTCGAGTCAGCTCTGGTGTTGGTTCGGAGCCATTCAATCGCTTCGGACTTCTCGTGCGCCGCATCAGGACCGACGGCTTTGACATCCCCAAGTTCTCCAAGGACATCGAAGCCGCCCAGCTCCGCGTAGGCGAAAATCGCCCGTGCTTGCACGGCATCCGCCGTTGACTGCCGCATGATCTCCCCCACGACGCGCGTGCTGTCCGGATCGCCAATCATCGCAAGTGCATCAAGCAAGAAGGCGGCCACCTCATCGGGTTGTTCGAGCTTCAGCACCTCGTGAATGCGGCTCGCAGATGAGCGGTAGATCGCGCCGAAGGCCAGGTATCGGGCCCACAACTTGCGGCGCGCCTCGATGGGTGAACTCAACTCCTCAACCGCGAGTTTCTCCCCTTCCTCTCCGGCAACAAGCGTCGCCAGAAACAGGGCATCTCGGAGTTCATCGCTCCCCGCCTCGGCAAGCTCGTGGAGCGCCCCGAGAAACGCGAGCCCGGCCTTGGAATCATGGGCCAGTACATTGTGCCCGAGGCTAAGCAGTTCCTTATTCGGACTCTTCATCAATCCTGCGTCCAGTGCCTGCGCGAGCAGCTTCTGCTCCCGCTCCATCGCCGCGGCGGTCGGAAACGTTCGAGTGACTGTCTCGCCATAGATGACGACCCCGCGATATCGCTCCACTTCCTGAGTTGTACCGGTGTAGTACTGGTGAATCGCGTCTCGCAGTTGGTCTGGCGATACACCTTGTCCCCGGGCCCTGCCCGCGACACACATCGCGACGAGAACCAACGCACAACCCACCGTTCGCCCGCAAGATACCGACACTGTACATCCTCCGTTCAATGGGATATGAGGTGATGCGTCTGTCGAGACAGCGGCAGTTGGCGCCGCCGTCACGACCACCCCTTCGCCACACTCCCGTTCCATCACCGCCGACGCCCTCTCAACCATTGTCCGCGACTGGCGTCGGTCCAGTCCGCGGGATGACCTCCTCAAGAACCTCCTCGGATCGCTAAGCGCTCAGCTTGTCGTGCTCGTCGATAAACCCCGTCAATCCCGCCTCGTCGCACGAGATCGATGCGTTGATGTTAAGCCGCCTTGTGCTCATGATGGATCCTCGCCCCCCCACTCTCTCACAACTCCCCCCCCGCCGCTCCACACGTGAACACTCGCGTTCGGAGCTGCCAACCCGCGGGCCGTACCACCCGTATCTCCGTTGATCCCGGCGCCCGCGAGCCGTTCACCCTCCCCGCGAAGCGCACCAGCAAATGGCAGTGACTCGGCCTGCCCAGCCCCAGGCCGGCGCAGACGACGCGAATGAGCGTCAGTAATTGAAATTCGCGTTGGGGTCCGTGGAAGTAAGTGTGGATCCGGTGGAGCCATTCCCCGAGAACGCGGAGATGTTCAGGTTCGTCGAGACCACGGGCCCGAACGAATTCCCGGCGGCGATGAACCAGTTCGAGGTGTTCAGTGCGCAGCTGTTGCGGACGATGATGTTCCCCGTGCCGGTCACGCGGATCCCGTACGACCCGTGCGTGCAGTTGTTCCCCTCGACCCTCACCTCGGAGCCCGTGACCCGGATATTCGCCGCGGTGGCCGTGCCGCTGTGATACGACGCCATGTTGTCCCGGATGAAGCTCGAACCTTCGCAGGAGATCCCATCCAGATCATTCCACTGCACCGTACACGCCGTGACATTCGCGCCTGTTCCCAGGACGATCCCTTCCCGCACGTTGCTCCGGCTGGAGCAGTGAATGACCGTGACGCCGTCGTCCCCAAGGATTCCGGCCCCCGAATTGCTATACACCGCGCAGCCGGTGACGGACGAGGCAGACCCGATGTGGATGCCCGAGCCTTGGTTGTCGTATACCGAGCAGCCCTCCGCCACCGACCCTCCCAGAAGATAGATCCCGGCGCTGCCATTCCTCATCGACGTCGTTGACTTGACCACCGCGCCGTATTCCAGCACGACGCCGCTCGAATCGTTTTCCCGAACGCAGCAGTTGCTGACAAGACAGTTATCGCCGGCGTAGATTCCAAACGTTGTGTTCTTGCTGACAACCACCCCTTCGACACGGACGCTGTCGACCCCGATCGTGCCGAAATCGATCCCCGCGGCGCCCCACCCCTGGATCGTTCCGTTGAACACCGCCACGTTGCTCAGGAAGCTGACCGATGAGCAGATGCCGCTGAAGCTTCCCATGCCGGCAGCGCCTTGGAGTGCAAAGCCGTTCAGATCGATCGATACCCCGCTCGCCGCGACCTCGATGCCGTGCCTGCCCGCCGCCCCGTTGATGTTGCCGGTGAGGTAGTACGAACCCGGCTTGGTAATCTTGTACAGGCTGTTCGCATCTCCCGGCGTATTGGCGGAATTGATCGCCGTGCGGGGCTCGACCTCGGTGAGCGTCTTGTGGGTCGGAATGATGGGTCCGGCGGGAGGATCCAGTGGACCGGCTTGGGAGATCACGGCGCTCGCGAGAGCCAAGGCGATGATCGCCAGGACAACAACCAGCGTTCGACTGAACATACGCAAGCTCTCCTCATGCCCCCCGCCACGTGCGGCCCGCCCAAGCCCGACTCTGGGCACGGCGACGCGGGAGGGCGGATTGCGAACAAATCTAACACGATCCCCGGGGCGATCACAGCTCTTTTTCAAGGAACCAACCAGGCGGACGCCGGGATTGGCCTCGAGGGAACGCTCCGCGGGCGCTGGGCGCGAGCGATGATCGGACCTCAGTACGTGAAATTCGCGTTGGGATCGGTGGAGCCAGGGGCCAGTCCGCCGGTGTTGCCCAGCACCGCCGCGGCGGAGGAGCCCTGGACGACCAGAATCGTGTTGCCCGCCGCGACATCCCAGTTCGTCGCGTTGCCCGAGCACGTGTTCCTGCTGATGAAGTTTCCCGCCATGTCCACGTCGATTCCCCGGTCAGCGCTGGTGCAGTTGTTCCCCTCGATGCGGTTGTCAATGGCCTGCGCGTGGATGTTCGCCCCATCGGCGCCGCTGCGACCGTTGTTCGAGCATGTGTTCCCTTGGATCAGGCAAGCACTGAGACACCGGATGCCATCCTGGGAATTGCTGCGGGCCGTGCACCCCACGATCGTGCTGCGGACGTCGATGGAGCGGTCCGGCGCGGGAGATAAGGGCTCCCGCGAGCGCCGAAGCCGTGATCGCCAAGGTGACGGTGAGTGCGCGATTGGACATGATGGCAAAGCTCCGCGTGCTCGCGCGCGGCGCCGTCCGATTCGGAGCAGACACACCGAACCCCGCGCCCGCGAGACACCACACGAAGCTATCAGACGGCGTGCCCGCCGCAACACCAATATTCCACATATCGGCCAGACGCAGGCCACGAGCGTGTCGAGTGACGGCCTGTCAAGGGAGCCGTCCCTCTGCGACTCAGGGCTCGCCGCGACCCCGTGCCGTGCGAACTCCTCGCAGCGTTCGCGGCGAGTTCACGGTGGCGTATGTCAGAACGTCATGGCCCAAGTCATCGAGCATCACCGGGCGCCTCGACGCCCCAGTCGTACCAATCGAGCAGCTCCGCGGCCATGATCCGAACTCTTGCCCATTCCGCGTCCACGCTCAGCCACGCCTCTTCCGTCGCCGAGCTGTAGTCCTGGCACGCCGCGTGATTCGCCGCATCCACCAGCGCCTCAATGTCTTGCCATTGCCGGGCCGTGTAGCACCCCTGCCCATCGGCCGCGATGAGCAGCCCAACGGGGTCTCCAAGATCCCGCACCAGCTCGTTCCCCACGTTGACAAACGACGGATAATGGCCCACCTGTCGCCGCGCCGACGCCGAGAGCAACTGGATCCCCTCCACAATACATCGCCCAAGCCACGCGTGAATCTGTTCCCTCGTTTGCTCCATGCCGAGACTCTACGGCCGCGCGACTTGCCGCGTACAGCCCCCCGCTCCAGTCCACGTACCCAAGACCCTATCCAAACCAGCCGTCCTCGTCGAGCACCCGCCGCGCTGCATCGAATCCGGCCGGGGTCAGGGTGACTTCAGGCATCTCGCGGGAACTGCACCACTTCCACAGACAATCGGAGGAAGACCACTCGACACACGTTCTCAAGGTATCCAACAGTTCGTGCGATTCGCCGGGGCCAAGCATGACATGCCGCATCGTTCTTGAATCGTAGCGAGCACTGAAATCGATCAAGCCGCCGTCCAACAGGCGGCGCAGAGAGAGTTGGTACTGGTCAAGCGTCACATCGAACCTGGCGCCCCTGAGAATGGTGTTCACCAGCTGAGTCACATACGCCGCGCCGGGCTCTTCCAGCACCGCCAGTGCGGCTCGCTCGATCAGGGTCGTTGACATGACATCCTCAGTTGTCCTCGTGAACATCAGGCACTGCGCTGCGTGCCCAAACCTCTCCACTGCCCGCAGAATCGACGGACGTCACGTCAGGAGTTTACGCAACGTCAGGTGGCTGCACGCGCCGAAATACGAGTGGGGCTCGCCGAGCTTTGGCGGAGGAACAACGCTGCGCTCTTCATCCACCCACACACTCTGCCACCGATCGTCCTTGGCTTCCCCCATCCGCTCGTACAGCAGAAAGACATGGCGTCTCAGCATCTCTTGCTTCTTCAAGGCTCTGTTGCCCACGGTCTTGAAGAACCCCTTGGACCATGAGGCGGTGTTGATGAGCATGGGCGGCAGCCGTAGCGTCTTGCACGATTCGAGGCGGATATTCTCGACCTTCCACTGCGGCGACTCATACACGTACACCAGCGCACACTCGATGCCCGGACCCTTCACGCCCGCCTTCACGACTCGGCAGGGCACGGGGGGCATCTCTTGGCGCTGAATGACGAAGAAGTCACCGGCCCGCGGAACGTGGTTGCCGTCGCCACATTTCACGAACTCGACGATGTCGAGCGTCGACTTGAATTTGGCAACACCCATGATTCCGAGCCTCGACGCACGACCCGTCAATTCGCCTGGAACGCCGCCGACGCTACACCGTGACCGCCAGCGGCTGGGCGCGGTCGGTGGAGAGCCAGTGGAGGCGGACGCCAAGTGCATGCCGGTGTGTAAACGACCGGATCGCCCCGTTGGCCGACGGGCTTTCGAGGGAGGTGAGCAGGGCGTCCCGGGCGAGAGTTCGAAGCGCGGCGATGCCCGCGTCGAAGAGGGCGTCGGCCTCGTCAGAGTCGTCGGGGTCGGGAAGCTGCTCGTACTGCTCGCTCATCAGCTCAACGATGGCGTTGACGATCAGCGGGCTGGTGCGCAGGGGGTTAGCCGACTCCGCGAGGTGCGCCTTGAGCTGGCCACCCTCGGGAAGGACCTGGATTACGAGCTGATCCCACGGTGGATCGGAGGGGAAGCACGGCTCGAAGGCCGCGGCGATCTGCTCCCAGTATTCACCCAGCTCCGTCGCCACCTCTGGCCAGGACTTTGCGTGGACTTTCCCTTCGATGTACAGCAGCTGCCGACGCGCGGTGCGAAGGTCCGGCGCGGCCGCCGTCAAGGCGCCGGCGGTTCGGCCTGGGGTCGGGATGGACTTCCATTCCATGGTGTACCTGGGGTTGGAAGAACGGAACATTGGGACGCGAAGAGCCGGGTAACGTCCGGCCGGGCTTGCAGCCCGGCCGGACGTGGGAGAACGCCGAAAGGATAGGAAGTCAGGGCAAAGGCCGTCCGTAGCGGGAGATGATGCTGTTGAGCCGGGCGGCGAGGTCGCGGACGGCCTGCGCCGTGTCGGCGTCGGAGAGGGTGGTGCTGATGCGGGCAAGCTTGCGGTTGACGAACGCGTTGTAGACGGGGTGACCGTGCCCGTGGAGGTATCGCTCGAGCATGCGGCCGTTTTCCGCGGAGTTGATCCCGAAGCCGCCCCTGGCCGCCCGTCGCATCAGGTCCTCGTTGCGCTTGGCGGCGTCGAGCGTGATCAGGTGGTGGGCGTCGTGATCGACCACGCCGCCCAGCTGCCGCCGGAGCATGCGGCGAGCCTTGTCCTCGTCGTTGAGGGCCTGGTCCAGCTGCTGGATGGGGGTGAGGCGGCACGCGTTGTGCGTCCAGATGAAGGCCGAATTCCCGGTCGAATCGGCGACGGCGTAGGTATGCCCGTTCTCAACGTTGAGGTTGTAGACGACCACGCCGTCGGGACGGGCGTCGGCGAGATTGGCGGAGACGATCATCTCCCGGCCATCGGCGCCGACCACGCGCTCGCCGGCGGCAAGGTCGGCGGCCTCAACCCAGCCCTTGCCGGCGACGTAGAACGCGTGCTCAGGGGTGACGCTGAGCGTCTCGGATTCCCCGCCGTCCGCGGGCGTGATCGTGAGGCTGCGCAGCTCGAACACCGTCTTGCGATACACGGCGGTGACGTTGCTGGGGGTCATCGGGGCGTCGGGGTTGGCTTCGTCGCGCCCCCAGACCTGGTCGCCGACCTGGACATCCTCGATGTTGCGTGCGACAAGCCCGCCGTCCTTGTCCACCATCATGACCTGCGTGCCGGCCTCGAAGCAGTTGGTCTCGATGCCGCGAAGCTTCTGCAGGCCCATCGTCGCCAGGGGCAGGAAGGCAAGCGCATCGGAGATGCCCGCGTTGCCCTGGTAGATGTGCTGCGTCGCCAGGGCGATGCCCGCGACGGTATCGACCGCCGTGTAGATCTGCGCCGCCTTCTGGATGATGGAGCCGCACGCGATCAGGCCGCTGGTGCCGCCGGCGACGTTGCCGATCATGATGCTCGCGACCACCGAGCCGATGGTCCCGACGATCTGACCGACGAAATACGCCTCGGTATGCCCGAAGACCGGCCCGATGTCGGGGATGCTCCACCATGCGTCGAAGGGGTTGATGCCGTTGAGGAAGCCGTCGATGACGCCGATCGTGCCGTCGACCTGCGTTTCCACGTAGTCGATGATGCCGTCCCACACGCCGGTGATGAACCCCAGCGGGTTGTACCAGGCCTGCAGGGCGGAGTTGAAGGCGACCCAGCCTTCATACGAAAGGTCGTCCGCGATGTCGGCGAAGAAGTTCCACGAGTCTTCCCACCCGCTGAGCTGGTGCCCGGGGGCTCCGTTGGGATCGAACGGCGAACTGCTGGACCCGCTGGTGTCATAGCTGTCGTAGTTGTCGTCGTAGTGGTGCGTCCAGCTTGTGGTGAGCGAGCCGCCTCCCATCGACGTCTGGGAGTGGTCCACCCAGTGCTCGTGGTAACCACCCGGCCAGTTGCGGTGGGATTCAGAGTCGCTGACGTCGCTGTACGTGGTGTACGTCCCCCACCCGTACGTATTGACGTTCGCGGCCCGGTCGGACGTGGAGGAGGCCGTGTAGTCCCCGCTGCCGTCGTAGGTGTCGCTCCAGGTCTGGTCGGTGTCGTTGCCCCAGTGCTCCTGCCAGGTGCCCGTCCCGTCACCACTGCGCACGTCGTTGCGCGTGTGCTCGGAGCTCCACGAATTGTCGTAACTGCCGGAGCGGTACCCATCATCGTAATCGCCCGAACTCGCGTCCGTGGTGCCGTCGCTCTGATCACGCGTCACGGCGTGGGTGTATTCGCTCCCGTGCGTGCGGTCCTGCGTCCCGCGGGTCACCGAGTACCGCTCGGTGTGGTGGTTCTCGCTGTTGCTGTGCGTGCCCTCCCCCGTCCAGGCATCGGTCGAGTCGGTGCTGCTCTGGGAAGTGAACTGGCGCTGCTGGGTGTGGGTGAACGTCTGGTCGACGTGCACCTCGTCGTACTGGCCCGTCTGGATGTGCGTGTTGGTGGTCGTGTCCGTGGTGTCCCCCACCGTCGTGGAGCGCCCCCGGGTCTCGCTGCGATCGCGCGTCCAGGAATGTCCGGGGCTCGATCCCGCGCGGTTCTCCTCGACATTGAAGGACTCCGAGTCGGTCGCCTCCTTGGTGACCGATCGCCGGTGCACGACGTCTCCCACCTCGTTGCGGTTCCCGTTGGTCACGGTCAGGTGGAAGCTGCTGCTCGCCGAATAGTTCCCGCGATCGGTATCGGTGTGGGAACTGGTCCCGCGCGTGGTCCGCGTGCCGTCGTCCAGGGACGCCGTATCCGTGACCGTGACGCCCTTGGTGACAGAGTCGACGAAGTTGCCGCTGCCCCCCAGCGTCCGCGTGCGGCTCCCGTTGATAACGCCGTCCACGATCCCGTAGTCATGCGTGTACTGGCTGGTCGCGTGCCCCGCGTCCGTCTGCGTGTTGCGGGTAAAGGTCTGCGTGGAGCCGCTGGTGCCCACCGCCGACGAGTTGTTGCTGTTGTCCCAGTCCTGCGTCGAGTTGGCGCTCATCTTGTCGCGCTCGACAAGGCTGTGCCCGGAATTGTCACTCGTCTCGTCGACCTTCTGGCTGGTCGTGTAGGTGTCCTTGTTGACCTCGGAGAGCTTGCCCGTGTAGTTGAACGCGCGCGTCGCCCCGTCCTGGTAGGTCTGATTCTCGGCGATCGTGACGTTCTGCTTGGACGTATCGGTGCCCGTGAAGTTCTCCGACTCCTCGAGGCGGCGAACGCTCGAGTACCCCTGCGGGCCCGAAACCGTCCGCAGGGAGTCGCTGTGGTTCACCGTCGCGCTGATCGTCACCACGGTGGTGCTGTCGGCGTTCTTGGTGCTGCGGCCGATGGGCCACGCCGTGAACCGCGTGATGTCCATGGTCGCGTTGGTCGAGGTCGACTTCTCGGTCTGGGTCTCCCGGTAGGTGGTCCCGTCGTCGTTGGTCGTCGTGTTCTGCCCGTTGGTGCCCTGGACGTAGCGGTCGGAGTACCCCGAGCCCTTGATCGAGTACGTCTTGTCCGTCTTGGACGACTGGTCCTGAGTGTGGTCCGGGTCGCCCGAGGTCTTGACGGTCGTGCTGAAGTTGGTGGTGTCGGAGTTGCTGTACGTCGAATCAGAGATGCTGCTGGAGTCGATCCAGGACGAATACTGCCCGTTGCGCGCGAGCTCCGAGCCCTCGTCGAGGTGGATGGTGTAGAGCACCGTTCCCCCGTTGGTGGAGGAGACCTTGGTGGCGCTCTTGGAATCGACCGTGACCGTGAAGCTGGGATACACGGTCCTGGTGAGCTCGTCCTCGGAGCTGCTTGCGTTGTACCTGTAGCTCGCCGTGATGCTGCCGCGCTCGTCGGTCTGGCGGCGAACGAAGTTCGCGCTCGAGAAGTCGGTGTACGTGTAGTGGGCCTGGCTGCTGGAGTCCGTCACCGACGAGCTGGTCGTGCGGGTCTCGGTCACCGTTCCCTTGGACGCGTAGACGTGGCGATCCCGCAGGTTATAGGTGATGGAGATGTCCGACGAGGAGGCGCTGTTCATCGTCAGCGAGGACGAGCCGCTCGACGTGGCGGATTCCTCGTCGGAGGACTCCGAGGTGCCGTTGGCGTACGAGGCGGTGAAGTTCAGGGACGCGGCGGTGTACGTTCCAGACCCGCTGGAGCTCGCCCGCATCGATTGATCGCTCTTGCGCGAGTACACGCTCCCGCCGGCGTCCCGGATCGAACCCGTGTTGCTCTCGGAGCTGGTCTCGGTGAACCCCCCGCGGTCGCTGCGCTGGTCACGCGACGAGGAGGCGTGCGTATAGATGTCCGTCGTGCTCGCCCAGCGCGTCGACGAGGCCGTGAACGTGCCCGTCGAGCGCCGTGACAGGTTGTTCTCGGCGACCGATGTTGTCGTGGTCGTGACCGGCGTGTAAACGCTGTTGCCCCCCGAATCGATGTACCAGTGCCCCCCGGTGACCTGCACCGACGAGTAGCTCGAGCGGCCCTGCACGGTGAACGTCGCGTCGGTCGTGCCCGACGAATTGGTCTGAGACGATGTCGCGGCGCTGCTGTGGTTCTGTCCGGTGGACGAGGAGGAAGCGCTGCGGTCGTCGGTCGTGCGGTAGGTCCCGCTCCCGCGCTCCCGGTTCGACGTCGTTGCGTGCGTGCTGCGGGACCAGCCGGCCTCGTGCGTGTCGGAGAGCGTCTGGTCCGTCGTCGTGGTGGAGTCGTACCCGTCGGACCCGTTGGTCCGGTCGTGAGACTCCGAGGACCTTGACCACGTCCCGTTCGAGTCGTCGCTCGCGTCCGCGAGGTTGTCGCTCGAATAGCTCCCCACGCCCCACGAGACGGCGTGCGTCTGCGAGCGCTCGACCCGGTGCTCCTCACCGCCATAGTTGTCGGTGGTGGTCACCTGGGATGAATCGCTCGTGCTGTTGAACGTGCTCGAGCCGGTCTCGTGGGATTCGGAAGACTCCGACGACGAGGTAACGACCTGCCCGAACTGGCTCGCCGAGTCGGACTGCTGGTCCGCCCGGCGCGTCTGATCCCCGTTCCTGTGCTCGAAATAGTGGCTGGTGAAGTCGACCTCGATCACCGACCCGCCGCTGTTCTGCGTCCCGTTCACACGCACGTCGGAGGTGAGGTGCGACTCGGTCTGGCCCGAGTCCTCGCTGTGGCTCTCGTTGTGGAACGTCCCCGTGTACTGCCCGCCCGCGGTTGTCACCTCGTGGCTGCTGCTGGAGCGGCTGTACGTGCCGCCGCCGTCGAACGAATCGTCGGCGTCGCTGTTCTGGGAGCGGTCCAGCGGGCCCGAGCTGTCGTCGGACGCCGAATGCGTCGACGACGACGTGGTGAGGGAATACTTGCCGCTGTCCTCCCGGGACCGGTCGATCGTGCTGGAGGCGCCCCCGCCCTGCGTGCCCTGCGCGCTGAGGTTCTCGACAACCTCGAACGATCCCGACTCGGAGAGGAACGAATCCGAATGCCCCGAGGAACTCGACGTCACGTTCCACTGGGAGTTGTCGTCGCGGGACTGACTGCCCGTGGTCGTGGTGTCGGTCTGGATCGATCCCTGCTCGTGCCGATCCGAGGCGTCCAGCCACGTCACCGTGGTCCCCACCTGGTTGTTGATCGACGTGCCGTCCGCGGTGTACGACCCATCGCTCGTCGAGACCATGTCGGTCTCCGAGGACGACTCCACGTGCACATTGGCAATCGAATTGTCGGTGAGCTCTACCTGGCTGTGCTCGTGCGCGGTGGAACTCGTCGTGCCCGTCTCGTGCCGGTCGATCTGCTCGTGGGAGTTGGTCGAACCGTTGGTGTACGTGCCCGTCCCCGTCGTGGTCGCGTGGAACTCTCCCTCGATATGAGAGACGAACGTCGCCAACGATTCGGTCACCTGCACGCGGTTGTAGAGGCGAGCGTCGGTCTCGACCTGCGTGGTCTGGTAGTCGTGGTCGGTCACCAGGGAGCCGTCGGTATGGCCGCTGTGGCTCGAAGACCCGGTCCGGGAGGTGCCGCCGCCCGACAGCGTTCTCGCCTGCCCCTGGGAGTGCGCGACGTACTGGCCCGACCCCTGATCGGTCGAGCTGCTCTGGCCGATCTCCGTGCGGTCGGTGTGCAGGCCGGAGGCATCAAACGTCGTGTGGCTGTTCACGCCGCTGGAATCAATGTTGATCCAGGTGTAGTTCCCCGTGTCGTCCTGCACCGAATCGCTCTGCCCCGAATACACGTACTGGCCGAAAGCGTTCTGCGCCCGGCTGCCCGAGGATGTCAGCAGGTAGTGCGTGGTCCCGTTCTGCGTCCCCGAGTGGTTCGAGTTGAAGTGCCGGCTGACGCCCGCGACGCTCTGATCCGTGCCGCTCGCAATCGACTGATTGTCGGTATGCCAGTGGGACGTCGTCTCGTTGCGGCCCGACGCCGTGGTCGAGAACCCCGTCCGGGCACCCGAGACGAACGTGGACGTGCCCAGGTTGTTCTGCTGATACCCGCGCACCCGGTGCGCGGTCGAGTGGACCGTCGTGCTGCCCGAGACGCTGATCCCCGGCGTCGCGGTATCGGCGAGGATGACGGTCATCGTCCCCGCGTGGTTGAAGATGTCGTCCACGTACAGGCCGACGCCCACCGTCGTCGCCCCCGTGAACACGCCCCACGTGCTGGTCCCCGAGCCGCTCACGACGACATGTCGCACCGTGGTGGTGTCGTTCTCGTCGTGGGCGATCTCGCGCGTCGTCACCGTCCGGGCCCCGCCCCCGTCGATGCGCGTGGAATCACCGTCCCGGTCGTTCTGCTCCAGGAGCTGGTCGTTGTGGTTGACCCCATAATTCAGCGTCAGGACCTGGTTCCCGCCCGACGGCCAGGCGAGCGTCGACTGGATCGTCGCGTTCCAGTCCGAATCCGACACAACGCTGCTCAGCCAGTCCTCCCCGCTGGAGCCGCCCGCGTACACGCTGGTGAAGTGGCTGGTGCCCTGGCCGTGATAGTTAGAGGATTCGGACTTGCTGTTGTTGACGTTGCTGCCCGAGGCGACCAGCGTGTAGCCCTGGCCCGAGGTTTCCGCGTAGATCGGCGCCCCGCCGATGGAGAGCGAGAAGCTCACCGACTGCGCCCGGTCCTCTCCCAGGCTGTACATCCCGTTGTTCGCCCCCGTTCCAGAGGCGTTGAAGTCCAGCGTGTGCGTGTCGTCCTGCGTCAGGCTCCACGAGCGGCCCGCCCCCGTGAACGTCGTCACCACGCTCCGCCATTCGGTCAGGTACTCGTGGTACGTCCACGTGCCATTGCCGTTGTAGACCGATTGCACCTGCCGCGTGTGCGTGTCACGGGTTACCTGCACATAGGAGCCCGACGCGTCCGACCACGTCTGCGTCGACGGGGACGCGTTCGAATCGACATCGTTGATCGTGTAGGACGTCCCGTTGGTCGGGAAGTACCGGTTCGAGAACGCCGCGAAGTTCCCGCCCTGCACGCCCTCCCCGTGGTAGTCCGTCGGGTCATACCCCGTTGCCCCGCCCACCACCGGTTCGTAATCCCCGCCCAGGAAGACGGCGGCGGTCGTATCGGGCAGGTGCGTCGTGGGATCGGTGCCGTTGGTGGGCGTCTCGGGCACATACGTAAACGTGAACGTGTAGGACCAGTCACCGAACACCAGCTGGCCGCCCGCCTCGGGGTTGTTCGCCCCCGCGCGGAACCGCACATTGACCTGGCCCTCGGCAAAGACCAGCCCCGAAAGGTTCGCCGTCACGTGCCCCGTGTCGTCGTTGTCGGTATAAGCAAGCCCCTCGGGCGCCCCATCCCCGTTGAGGTCAAACTCGACGGGAAGTGATCGCGGCGAGCCTTGGGAGGTGTGGGCCAGCCCCTCCACCACCGGCACGCTCGTCATCAGGTCGCCCGGAGTGCCCGTGTCGTTGTACAGCGAGAGCGAATCCACCCACGGTGGCGTGAAGGAGAACACCCGGCGCAGCTCGAGGCTCTCCAGCATGGGCGGCAGCGCGGGACGGCGGCGGCGCAGTTCCTGGCGGAGATGCTCCCGGTGCCGCCAGGCATCGGCCAAGGCCCGGGGCCAGGAACAGAGGCCCCCGGCAAGGCGAGCAACCCACCGTGAAACCCCAGAACCGTCACCGCGCAATTGATACATGAGCCCCTCCGCCAAAGAGTGGATGATGCAAGCCGCAGGATGTCGTACCGATGGAATCCGAGTCCCAACCTCTGCACTCAGCAGCGCGAGAAGGCGCCGCAACATCGGGCGCAGATATACCGCGCCCTCCACACCTCGTCAAGAAAGTTTCGCGCGTCCTCGTCTCACCATGTTCGCCAAGCCCACGCCGAGACGCGATGCGCCGCAACGTAAGTACTTTTCTCTCATACCCCTAGCGCTGTACGCGCCCACACCATGCTCTTCGTGAAGATTTGCTATTCAGCTCGCAAGCCGTGCCCCGCGACGACGCCCCCGATGTCCCTCGCCGCGCATGACCCAGTGCACGTTCTATGCGAAAAAGCACGCGAAAACGCTTACTCCCACCGCTCCCATGCTGCACCCTCGTGCGCGCACGAGGGTTTCACCCATCAGCCCCTTCGCTCACACCACGCGAGCATCGACGCGCCGCCTACTCCACCGCCTCGCACACGACCATACGTGCTCTCCCGTCCGCGGTGCGTTCGATGCATCGCACAACCCTCGCCGCAGGAAACGCCCATTCCTCGTCATCGGGCATGCAGGTCTGAATGACATATACACCGCCAGAACGCGGCAAAGCTTCGACCGGAGCCCACACCTCGATCCCCTCATTCAACAGCGGCATGTACATCGTTGTCGTCGTCATGAACCCTGCCCCTTCAAGCTACCTCCGCTCGCGTCGCTGACTACGCCCCGCCGCGGCCTTAGATCCAATGGCACAGCCGATTTGCAGCCGCGGGTGAGCGAGATGGTCGCGCAACACGCCCGCAGCCTATGAGGCAACCGGACATCGAATCAGTGATATCCCGTCAATGTCTCTCAGGCCAAGTTCCGCCACGGCACTGTCCGTGGCATAGACGCCGATTCCACTGACCGGCATGAATACCTTGCGCGTTCCGATTTCATCGCTCGACAATCGAGGCGGCCACCTCCCACTCCGCATGCATGGTCGATCACACGCCTCACAGCGACGAGGACTTGATCCTTCGTCGTCGCCCACGGTGTTGACGAACTCACCGTCACGGCCATGGATCGCAACATATCCCAGCGTCCCATCCTCCGCAGCCGTCACCCGGCCCGCGGCACAGCTCGGCAGGAACTCTTGCAGCACCCGCGTTCAACGTCAATGCCGTTCGGAACTGCCGAAGGCAACACCCGCCGGCACCTCGCGCAGAACGTCGATTCGCCCACAGCCTCCCGCCATCCCGCGGACGTGCGACTGCAGAGGCGGTGCGACGGATGGAACCCTGATCCGCGGGTCCCCGTCTGAGAGATCATCCGGCATGCGGATCTTGAGTATCCGCAGATGATGACGAAATTGGCGAAGGCCAGGAAGCTCCCGGCGAGTTCGTCGGAGCGGCCGCCGCCCCGTACGCAATCCCGCGTGCGCTTACGACCTCAATCGTGACGGCGCGTGCGGCTGTGTCGACGGCTTGCCAGCACCCCGGCCATTGCAAGGACGGCCGCGCCTGGCGGCGTTGGCACAACCTCGACCACACCGTGCATCGGGAAGACACCGAAATTGAACGCGAGATCCGGCGCATCGTTCCACATGGTGACCCGGGGATCGATCCCCGGGAAGATGTGCGCCCAGTCCTCGACTCCTCCGGTGTCCGTCGGCTCACCAGCCGCCCAGTTCGTGTAGACCACCGGCTCTCCGCTCGACCAGACAAACGTGCCCTCGACCGCAACGTCGTTAAGCCCGATCCACAGCGCTCGCGAATCATCCCCCACGCTGAACGTGGAGTACACGAACGCGTCCTCCGCGGCGCTCCCGATCGTCACCAGGTGACCGCCCAGGCTGACCGCCTCCGCCTCCGAAGCGGTCCAGTCATTCTGGCTCAGCAGGTAATACGTATGCCCGCCGAAGCTCACGGGGCCGTCGATAACGCTCGCCGAAGCCGTCCCCGCGACGAACGCTCCCAGCATGGCACAACACGCAATAATGGGGCTCTTGATCATCGCTCGCTCCTATTGACGAGACGGGTAACCATCCGTGGCGTCTCGCCCTGATCTTGCGCAGCATACACCCACCCCCCACCCTGCAACAAGACAAATGGGTGGCGAAAGCAAGCAATTCACGCTCGCCACGCAGCGGCCCATTCCCGGCTCTCCCCTCTCGAGCCCTCCCGTCCGCGAGGAGCGTACATGTCCCTGCCCGACACGCTCTAAACCCTTATCGCCGCGGCGATTGCCTCCCCACTCCCCACCGCAGCCGCACGCGCCATCGGATCGTGCGAACGCCCCGGAAGCAACCAGGCCGCCTTCGTTGACGCCGGCGCCGTTGCCAAGACACCGCCCCGCACACGCGAACCCGCGCAAGAGCATGCAAACGCGACCCCCGCTCGTTCGCCGGGCCGCAAGATCCTGCGCCAAGCTCCTTCACCAACGCCCAACTCCCGGCAGGCCGCCGGTGACCGAACAGAGTGGGCAAGAGTCGCTGTGAAGACGGGCGCTTCAAAGTCCCAGAGACAAGACCGGCTCGCGTGATCCCCCTGCGAGCCGGCACGCTGTCTCAGGCAGGCCGCGCCCCAGCGGTTCAAGCCGCTTGATGCAACTATGCTCCTCTATGAACGCTCCCCCCGGGGGTCAGCACACGCAGGTTGCCGAGCAGCGGACCGCAGCGCTCCAAGGCCTGTTCGGCAAGCACTCGCTGTATCTGGTGTCGCCGGTTCCTTTTGCTCTCGGCGGCGATGCGACGATCCTCGGGTATGACGAGTACCTTCCGGGTCACACGGTGTACTGCACAAGCGAGATGACGGGCGCGTGGGGTTCGGGGCAGAAACCGGGCGCGAGCGGAGAGTTCGAACTCGTCATGGTGCTCCCGAAGGGCTCGGCTCTGTCGCCGGTTCATGCGGCGGATGGTCTGGTCAAGAAGGGCTGGCTCGGAGTGACGCTTCATGGGCTTGCCAGGTACAGCACGCAGGCCGTACTCACCCCAGGCCAGGTGGCCGGCCCGCTGCCCGACGCCTTCTCGCCGCACACCCATCTTCTCTTGGTCGATTTGACCGCTGGAGACATCAAGTTCGGCTTCGGCGGCCGCCAGTACGGTCTCCTGCTGCTCATCTCGATCAGCACGCCTGAACAGCAGTTCCAGTCGGAGCATGGCGCCGCAGCCTTGCTCAACGCACTGCGTCACGCCGGCGAGTATCCCGTGAGCAATCCTGCTCGCAAGGACGTCGTGTAGACCTGCAGGCGCTTCACCGTCGTCGCCGCAAAAGAGACTTCCCAGGAGTCGTGGGCGACTTTCCGCACCATCTGTGATGGGTCGCTCGTTCACCGATTCAACGCCGCTTCCGCGCTCGCGCGAACAACCAACGACGTGTCATTCAGCAAGCGCCGCAGAACATGCCGCGGTGTGCTGGCATTGTTGGCGACACGATTTCTGACGCGTTCGTCTGGATCACTCCCCAGACATTCCAAGACGCTCTCCCCCGCACAGCGCCGCATGGCAACTGCCGCCCGCACATCAGCATCCGGATCCTGGACCAGCAAAGCCAGCATGTCACGAGTCGTGTGCTTGTTCATCACGCCCGCGACACGAACATGCGGCGAGGCACGTTCAATGTCAGGCCACGCCCGTGCATCAATCGCCTCGTGCCGCGCACGCTGTCTCATCGACGGCTCTTCGCTGGCGAGGATGCTGATGAATTCTTGCATGGAACGAATCATGTGCTCACTTCATTCGCCGCGCCACGTGCTGCTCGGCCACTCACTGCACGCCTTTGGCGGGTACAGGGGCTGGGCGTACTCCCGCATCTCCCGGCGGTCAACTCTTCCCCCCATTCACTTCTCGCAGCAGCTCACTGAACGGAGGGTAGCCTTTGAACAGTGGATCGACTTCTTTGCTTGAGAGCACCAGCGGCTGCAGCAACCTTTGGCATCGCTCTACGGCGGTTCCCCCACGGTCAACGGTCCACATTCGCAGGGCGCGTGTCCAATGTCCGTCAGCGACGTCACGATGCGTGCGATGCGATGGCGTTCGCCGACGGCAAGCACGTCGACGATGCCATCTTCCCAATGCATCACGACGGCGAACAACGGCACCTCGCTGCACCGGCCACACCCTCCGGCAGTCGCGGAAGCGATAGGGTGTACGCCGATCCATACCGCACTGAACTTCAACGTCGTATCTCGTGAAAAGAACGCACGGCGCTGCCGCACCGACACTGTGTCGCTCTGAGAATCAAGCACATATGTGATGTGGAGGTGCCAGCAGGCCGCACAGGCAAGAGTGAATGCGATGGCAAGCGATAGCTCGATGGCGCGCGCTGGCGGAAAGTGAACGCGCACGACCCCCACGTTATCGCTGACAATCATGACGACGAAAACAAACCAGGAGATCCCCGACAACGCGAGCAGGACGGCGACCGGTTCAGAGATCCGCACCGCGATCCTGACGCGAGATGGAGTTGACTCGAGAACTTCCGCTCGCGACCGGAATGCCCGTCGTACATCCGGGAGGGCCAGACGCAAGGCCATACTGGCACGCTCGCTCACGGCTGAAGATCCATCATTAAGCGGTGCGTCTTGGCCGATGAGGCGCCTCCCAGTTCACCGCTCGCCTGCGTGCCGAAACACAACTGGTTGAGCAGCCGGCGGCAGCTCCCAGTGTACTCGGAGCGACTCTCCTTCGCCGCGAGTCCAAACCAAGCCCGCCGAATTACGGCGCGTGAGCTGTTCGGTGAATCTCTGCGAGTCTTTGGATTTGAATGGGTGGACGTACTCGCAGCTTTCCTGACGGTAGTTTCGCCTTGCCCGGTGAGGAGCGGAGAGCCGCTGCTGAAAGTGACCAGCCACCGGCGATAGACGCCTGACCCCATGTCTGCGCCGCCCGGCAAAGAACGCCAGCCCCCCAAAGCCAATTTCGCGCACGCCATCAGGGGCGACTCGGGCGCCAGCTGCCTGCTCCGTACACGTGCAGCCGTCCCCTAAGCCCATCCGTTTGCCACCAGCACCTCGCACGCAAGCCGGCGAATCTCAATCCACCTCGGGTCGTTGCGCATGGCATCGCGAGTCCAAAACACGTCGTCAAGACTTGAAGGAATCATCGCGTCCACTTGCCGTTCCAACTGCAACACACGCTGAGCCTTGTCAGCGCTCTCCGCACGCTGGTGTTCGAGCATTCGGATCGCGTGCGCCGCATCTCCCAGATCTTCCAGCAGTTCATCCGCCGCGTGCACAACGGCAGGAATAGAGGCGAACAGGTCGTCGACGGGAAGCGCGAGCGTTCTCACCGCCCTCAAGACGTGACTGCGTAAAGAAGCAACGTCGTAACCCGCCATCTGCCTACCACTTTCGTGACGCTAAAGAGTGAGCGGCCGTCAAATACTCCATTTCATTCATCTCAGAATAGCGCACTCAAACGCTTGAATAGGTACAGGTGTTGAAGACGGCTTCTCGCCGAAATCGCCTGCCGCTATCGTCTATTGCCGCGTGACCAAAAGGGTTGCCACACCGCCCTCCCAACCTGTATGCTCATGTGCGAGGTAGATAGCCCAAGCAGAGCTCAAACCGCTCGGCCGGCCAAGAGCATGATCCTGCGTGCCGACCGGGATCGAGGTTGAGCAGCAGCGCTCGCCTTGCGTGCACGTGCCGAAGATGGCTGTTCTTGAGGAGAAGTGCCCATGAAGTACTCCGCCACCGCAGCGATAATCGGAACCGGATTTCTGGCAGGATTCGCCCACGGGCAGGCAACCTTTTCTCAGGTTGCGGCCCCCGGATACACGGTCGCCTCAGCGAATGCGATTTCCAGCGATGGCACGACGGTGATCGGCCGCGTTGGCCTGACACCTCCGTACGGCGTGTATAAGAAGACGGCCGCAGGCTTCGTGGTGCTGGCCGGCCAGACGGCCGGGATGTCGAACCTGCCCGTGAGCATCAGCGGAGACGGTTCCGTCGTGGGCGGGTATACCTTCACCCCCGGCGACACCACCACATACAAGTCGACGATTTCCCTCAACGGCGGGGCGCTGTTGAAGGTCTACAGCGGTCTGTACACCAACGCGATCTCGGACAACGGCGCCGTGGTGGCCAATGTCACCGGCTACATCCCCGTCGACGGGTACGGGACCAGGATCTACGAGCGTTCAACGAACCACTTTGCGCTCTTGAACCCGCCGTTCCCTTCCACCGACTACTCGCAGTTCGACCAGCTGTGGGTCTACGGGCTCAACGGCGACGGCACCATCGCGGTGGGCTCGATCGACAACAACAACGGCAATATCGATGCCATGGTCTGGGACATCACGATCACGAATTCCGCACTCTCCGCGACCGCGTGCGATCGCTCCGCTGCCGGGCAAGACGAGTGGCACGGCGGGGGACATGAGCGTCGACGGCAACATGATTGTGGGGTATAGCTACGTCGCGGCGCAGGTGGCCCCAAGACCCTGGTATCTCACGCCCGCGTCCCTCACTCCGGTGGCGATGGGAGAGATTCCCGCCTACCCCAACGCGATTGTTGCGGCTGTCAGCGGCAACGGGCTCGCCGCGGTGGGCAACGCGTATGCGAGCGCCTCCCCGGGGATTCGGCATGCCATGTACTGGTCCAAGGCGACGGGAATCGTCGATCTGGAGCAACTCCTCACCAGCCTGGGGGCGGACCTGACGGGATGGACGAAGATGTACGCCACGGACGTGAGCTTTGATGGATTGACGATTGTGGGATCGGGCGTCGACCCCTCAGGACACGACGGCGGCTGGATCGCCACGCTGCCCCTGCGGGTGATCTGCCCCGTCGACTTTGATGCCTCAGGATTCGTAGATACGGACGACTACGACGCCTTCATCCACGCGTTTGAACTCGGCGGGGACGAGGCGGACTTTGACCGGAGCGGCTTCGTCGACATCGAGGACTTCGCCTCGTTCGTGCTCGCGTTTGAGGCGGGTTGTTGACACGCGGGGACCTCTGCCGGATCAAACAATCTTCTGGCGGACGGATCATTCGGAGCCAGGATCCGCATATACCTGAGGACGCTCGCAACGTTGACGAAGGCCAGAAGGCTCTCCGTCGTCGTTTCGTCCTGAGTGCCGACCCTGCGGCTTTCCCCGAGCACGCTTCCGCTGCGTTTGATGCGCGATCGACGCTCGATCGCCGGGTCCTCCCCTGCCGTACACATCTCTTCGTGGCGTGAGGGAGCCTATCTTCACAACAGCCTGCTAGAGTCCGCTTTGCAATCGCTCCAAGAGTGTCCTTACATCCTCGTCACTCTCGTCCCTGATCGCCACCCGCGAAGCGACCACTGCCAGCCCAGGCTCAATGCTCGCCAGTGACAGCCATGCCCGCTTCCTCACATACGGATGAATATCCTTCGTGGCTCCCATGACAAGCGACGACAGATGCCTAAAACGGTCCGCAATCGCCACGATTTGCCACCGCGCTGCCCAATCTCCGACAAGGAAGAGACGTGGCAGCAGCGGCGCGATCGCATCTCCCATCTCGATCGCGACCGACTGGAGAGATTCAGGCTCCTCAGTAAGGCTCCATGCCCGCGCGACCATCTCAAGTGCATCGTCCGGATAGCATGCCGCATCTACCATGTACTTCATGGCCTTGACCGCGGAATCTACGAGCTGGCCAAAGCGGGGATAGTCTGTGGGCCAGTCAGAATCGCGACGATCCGACTGGCTTTCAGCCCACTGGTCGAAGAACGCGAGTTGACGAGCAAACTCCGGCAGGGCTTCGGTCATCATGGCGTTGCTCACACGTCGATTGGCACGATGTGTGGCATTCCATGCATCGTGCTGCTCGACGAATCGCTTCGTGATTTTAGTCCGGGATGGGTGGTTAGCGCGTTCCCCGATGCTGCCTTCGCCCCGCTCGGCGATCGCGGAGCCGATCGCATCGCAATCGACGCCCGCTCGCTGAACCGCCGGCGCGTGGTCCACGACGCGCAGGCCGCCATCTACCGATGCGGATCGGCAGACTGAATTCTTTCGAGGAGTTGATGCATGGCTTCGATGATCATTATCGACATGAATCGCGCCGCAGCAACGTCGGCTTGATTTCGAATTAGTATATTCAGCTGACTCCGCAACTCCAAGGTCATGGTAGTCACGCGTGGCAGCACGCCAAGAATTACTGTGACTTCCGCAGTCCGTGGAGGTATCGACCTGAGCATGATCGCGCACACATCGGGGGGAACAGTCGCGTGTTGCCTCGCGACGGAGGCTGCGACAGCATCCACCTGATGCGGCTGAAGTCGCGGAATCGCGGCACGCCATTCATCCCAGGAGCTGAAGTCCAGGAGCCACGATGACTCGGCCCCAAAGCGGGTGTCATCCTTCGCCCACGTACCCAGTTCCGCCGGTGAGACTGTTTTCATCACGGATCATCCATCAGCTTTTTGAACTTGGCAATCACATCCGTCGTCGGAAGCCGCGCCAGGCGGTGTGCTGCCCGGCGACTTGTTGCGCCGTCCTTGGAGTTGAAGGAGTGCACGTATTGACGGATCTCCCGATGCTGCCTTCGCCCCGCTCGACGAGGGGCCGAGCCGATGGCGGCATGATCGACGCTCGATCGCTGAGCCGCCAGTAGGTGGTCCACGGCGATACTCCCTTCTCAACGACCTCCCGCTCGGCAGGTCCTGGCTGACTGAGAGTAGAGGGGGCACTGATTGTCAGCAACCAGCGACCGGCGGTAGACGTCCGATGCCGTATGAGATTCGCTGGCGGCAAGACGCACGAATTCGCCAAGGCCACTTTCGGTGGTGCCATGAGCGACGACTTCGGTGCCACCGGCCAGTCTACCGTCCAAATACGTACTTTCTCTTGTACGTATACGTGAGCTCCTTCACTTGCGAAGTACGTATCCCCACCGCCGCAACGCACGCGGACAAGATGGGACCCATGCTTTCGGCGGTGATCGCATCTGCAATCTGCTGGTCGCGTTCATACACTTTGATTTCAATACCTGGTCGTTGCACATCAAAGACCCAATGCGCGAGAAGCCCAGCTTTCAACCGAGCGAGAACTCCACCGACGCCTTGCAGCCGCACCCAGTCAACGAGCGCCTGCTTGATTCCATCGCCAAAGGCATCGCCGACGACTTCAGGAGCAGTAATGTTGTATTTCTCGTCTCGTGACCTTGTGATCATCACAAGTCCGGGCACGCTCTGCTCCATTGTCCATTCAGTTGCGGCAAAATGAACAGCTGCTGCCAAGACCGCATCCTTGTCGGCGAGCGTCATCTCGATGAGAATCGGAATTGTTGGTGGAGTTTTCATGGCTTTGGAAGCACTGTCAGTCCTGTGCTGCTCGGCGAATCTCTTCGCGTCTTTGGAGCTGAATGGGTGGCCCTATTGGCAGGTCTCCCGATGGTGCCTTCACCCCGCTCGACGAGGGGCGGAGCCGATGGGCGGCGCGATCGACGCTTGATCGCTGAACCGCGAGGAACTCGTCCGGAGCAATGCTCCCCCCAAACGACCCACCTCTCGGCGGGTCGTTGGTGACTGAAAATAGCGGGGCACGCTTTGGTAGCAACCTGCGACTGCGACTCAGCATCGCCCGGAGATACCACCGTCGCCGACACGAACTCACGGGAGTGTGAAAGTACGGCAACGTCAGCCGTAGCTCCCGAACCCTTTCCGTGTCGATCACCGATGCCTGCTTGAGCACTTCCGTCGCCATCGGGCTTGCACCTCCCGCGTCCGTCGATACGCTCTCCATATGGGCTCGCCTGTTCAGAAAGGGGTTGCCGCAACACCACCTTCCCGACGGAGAGCCCTTCTGGCAATGTGCGCATGATTTAGGACGTTATCCGCTTTAAGACAGGAACTCGGGCCAACGCAAGCGTCCAACGCACGAGTGCGCACGGAGTAGCCCACCCGAACACCTGCGTCCCTCGTTTACACTGATAACTCCTACTTGAGGATTTGCCAACAATCCAAGGACATCTCTCCAGCGGGAGCATGACTGAATCCTCCAATGCCAATAAAAATGCGCATAGCTCTTATCGCCTCGTCCAATTGCCGCACGATCGCCTGAATCCATTCGGTGGCGTGACGTGGGCTACCGCTCTCCCGCAACAGCGGCTGAACTCCGACTTCTACTTCACAAATATGCTCACCAACCGGCGACTGAATCAGTTGCAATGTGCGCACAAACACCGGCGACACGGTCATTTCGCAGATGACATCTACTGATTGACCTCTATCAATACACTGTTGAAGTTCTAGCATGACCTCTGGAGACATCGGATAATCGATCCGACCAGATGGCGCACCGACAGCGACTACTCGTAGTGTTCGCGAAACCGCTCCAATCAGAACATCAAGATCGACTCTCGAAGGCAACACAAACCAAATTGTAAACTGCTCCTCCGATAGCCACGCCCAGTCGGGAATTGCACTTTGTGAGCGCAAAGTCATCGGAATTCGCCCGTAAAAAACCCTTTGAAATTACCCAGTTTGTCCGCGTTGACTCCAAATTGACCGATCATGGCATGAATCCCCGTTCCCGTCCTCAATCCCTTTCCCTTTGCTATGTACCGCTTGACGATTCTGTCCGCGGCTTCATTCACTCCCTCCACACTGCCAAATCGAGCCAGTGCCCATTTAGCCCCTTCACCTGACACTTGTGCTGCTCGGCTAATTTCTGCGCGTTTGTGGAGTTGAATGGGTGGACGTATTGGTGGGTCTCCCGATGGTGCTTCGCCCCGCTCGACGAGGGGCGGAGCGAATGGCGGCGCGATCGACGCTCGATCGCTGAACGCCGGTGCGTGGTCCACGGCGATGCTCCCCTCAACGAACCACCTCCCGGCAGGTCCTCGGTGACTGAGAGTAGAGGGAACACGCACTTTCAGCAACCGGCGACCGGCGACAGACGAGCCACACTCCCCCCACCTCCACGCGGGCCTCCTGACAGCCTGAGCCCCAGGCCGGCACCTCTCGCCTCCTCGATGTCGTCGCTCGCCCAGCAACTCCACCTCCCGGAACTCATCCGCCACGAGCATCCGCCGACGCGAGCGGCCCCTCGCCTCCAATCAGCCCCCACTAAACCAAACGAGCCGCCTCTCGGCGGGTCGTTGGTGACTGAAAATAGCGGGGGCACGCTTTGGTAGCAACCTGCGACCGCGACGGCGGCTCAGATTGCGGTTCCGGTGGGCCGGGACAGCCTCTCGGGAACTGGTATCCAGCGGGTGACGGCCTGGATCAGCACCCGGCCTCGAAGGCCAAGGTGAACGCGGTGAAGTCATCGGTATCGACAAAGCCGGACTTATCAAAGTCTGCATTGTCGCCACCGAGGATGAATGCCAGGACGAAGGCGGTGAAATCATCGGTGTCGACGTACCCGTCCAACGTGAAGTCTGCAGGGCAATAATCACCTTCGGTCTGGATGGTTATGGTGGCGAAGCCGATCTGAGAGTCGAGGGTCTGGAATGAGTGCCACGTGACCGTGTCGTCCGTCGCAGGGTCGAAATCCCCAGCCGTGAACGTGGTGCTCTCACCTGGGATTGCTCCCGCGGTAAACGTGATCGTTCCGAGTTCGATGCGTCGGCCCGACCCGACGACCGTACCGACGGCCCCAAGGTCACCGTCATTGGCATAGGGATCGACGGTCGCGAGGAATGAAGCGGAGCTGGCGGTGAATGACTTCACTGCGCCGAGGGGATCATCGAAGGTCGCCTGATTGTGCACTATGTCGGCGATGTCGACGACGATGGCAGGGTTATTGTTGGGGACCGACTGGGTGACGGTGAGCGTGGTGCCGGTGCCGAACAGGCCGTTCTCGAGGAGCAGGTTCGCGGCGTCGGAGCCCGTGAAATCAAGATAGATATGGACGGTGATCTTCGCGTTCGGGGCCACAACGTATTGGGCGGCATCGGTGGCGTACGTAATGCCACCAGAGGCTTCGGAGGCAATCGCCAGGGCGAAGGCCCCGGCACAGAGGACGGGCGTTGAGAGGCAACGGATCATGTGGGGTCTCTCATGTGGTCGTCGCAATCGAGGCGTGCGAGCAAGCACGCAGGGTGCCGGGAGGGCAGGACTAACGGTGCTTGCGGGTTTCCTGGTCGGGGTGGACCCAGTCGTCCACGACGCCGCCCGATCCGTCCTTGTCGATGCCGGGCGGGAGCTTTGTCCCCAGCCGCGAGCGTGCTTGGCTCCAGTCTGCGGCGTCGACATCGCCGTCACCGTCGTAGTCTTCGTACCAGCGGTAGGTCGGGTCGCCGGTGTGCGAGCCCAACGCGGTCCGGAACTGGGCGAGGTCGTAGTTGTCGACGTCCGCGTCCCCGTCGAGGTCTGCGAAAAGGCGATGGAACTTCTGGGTGACGTTGCCGCCGACGAGGTGCCTGCCGAGTGTGTCGGTCAAGAGATTGGCGACGATCTTGAGCTGGAAGCGGCCGTCCGCGAGCGACCCTGCGATGATGCTCGGGCCAGCGAAGGTGATCCTGTAGGAGTCGCTGTAGCTGCTCAGGGGAGTGACGACGATGCTGTAGCCGCTGCCGGGGCCGGTGAGCGTGAGAGCGCCGGAGGAGAGCGCGAGCGACCGGCTGAAGGAGAGGGTGAGGCTCGTCACCATCGAACGCTGGACACCCCCGTCATTAACGACAAATCCGGTGATCGTGGGGAGGACGTCGACGACGGACGTCGTGGCGTCCGCAATGGGCGGGGCGTCTTCGATCAGTCCGACATTGTCGATGGCGGAGGAATAGAAGCGGTAGGTGTGTCCGTAGTCGCCGTCGAACACGGCGGTGGTGAGTGTGGTGTTGGTGAGCCAGGGCTTGTAAGCGCCGCCGTCGGTGGAGACGGAGACGTTGTATGCGGCGACGCCGGAGCCTGCAAGGTCGTCCACGCCGTTCCATGAAACGGGGAAAGTGCGGGAATTCGACGACGGTGGGAGCGGGTCGACCATGCTGCCGGGCTTCCCTGCGTCGATGGTGACGGGGGCCTCGCGGGCAGGGTCGGTGCCCTTGCTGGGATCGAGCGGGTCGATCTGGTTGGTGGCGATGAGGACCTGGCCATCGAAGCCGATGAGGGCAATGTTGCGGATGACCGTGCCGGTGGTGAGACCTGCGATGAGGCGCGCCGCGTAGGTGGCGAAGCCGCGGCCTCTGCCGGTCCCATCTTCGGGGGGGAGGAATCCGGTGAGGACGTCTGGCGGGAGAGAGGTGGCAGGGTCGAGGGTCTGGAAGGACATGCGGAGCGTGCGGGCGGCGATGTCGAGCGAAGCGTCAAACCAGACCTGGAAGGTTTGGGAGTTGTAGGACATGGTGAGCACCTGCTGGTGGTGCTGCACGCTACCTGCGATGCGGATGTTGAAGTCGCCGAAGCCAAACCCGGTGAGGACGAAGGTGCTCAGGTCAAGCAGGGCGGGGAGTTTGTTGGTGATTTCTACGCGTTGCGCGGGTGCGGTGGCCCAGCGGTCGGATGACACGGTGTTGCCGTCGTGGTCTTTGCTGCCGGGGCCGTAGTTTTCGAACTCGATCCGGTGGGGGAGGAGGGCGTCGGCGGCGACAAAGTGCTCGGGGCCGAAGCCCACGGGGCCGGTGAGGTCGTTGGGGTCTTTAGAGTTCGGCACAGGACATTTATTTTTGTCTTTCTCCTTGCAAGGAGGTTTCACGGTTGGGTTAGGAATATATGGTGGACAGGAACCAGGTCCGCCACCAGCTGTCTTGTAGCCTTCGGCGAAGTAGTAAACCTCGAAGCCTGCGGAAACCCAGATACCCAGATCTCGGTATATGTCACCGACGGCAAGCAGCACTTTTTCCCTGCTAACCGGGGGTATTCCAGGATGTACTCTTGCAGGGCGAGCGGAATCGATACCCCACGCAGTAAACGTAATGACGCCACTGATAACCGCCACTTCCTGCTCAAATATAAACGCTTTCTCTCCAACGTTGGCAACTCCGGCATGCACTCGTTCGAGAAAGCTGGCACCAGTCTCGCATGATACGAGTCCCGTTGGATCTGCTTTGCTCACAGGGTTGTTTTGGGCGAAGCGATAGAAATTGGCATCGCCACCAAGCTGCCGAATAGGATCTACTTCAATGAAACGACCAAGTGAAGCTTCGAAGTGCCTTGCTCGCATCAGAAGCAACTCACCTGGTCCGGGGATGACGCCGAGCACTCCATTGAACTGAACATCTAGTACGTTTGTTCCCGTCGAGTACAACGTTTGCCCAAACGGCGAGTAGGCAGCACTTAGAGTAAGTTGTCCACCCTCTGCCGTAGCACCGACCACTGATCCAATTCCGTCACTGTCATAGTAGTAATTCACCTCGTCCATCGTGTTCATGACAAGGCCCATACCGTAGATGTACCGTGCGATGACGGCATGCGAATCGTCGATTGCAGCAGCCCGGCTACTCAAGCCCGTTGGATCCACAACATATACGATCCTGTTGTCGCCATGCGTCACAGCGGATTGATTCCCCATAGCGTCATACTCATACTCCCAAGCCCCCTCCGCCGTTATCACCCGCGTCAACCTGCTCTGCTGGTCATACATGTACGTCGCGTTCCCCCCAGGTCCCGCACGGCTGATGAGATTGCCATCCGCGTCGTACACGAGCGTGTCGCCGCCGACCTTCGTGTATTGATTCAGATTGTTGGTGGTGTAGTTGGTGGTCACCCCGTTCTCGATCGTGCGGATGCGGTTCCCGACCGCGTCGTAGATGTACTTGAGGTCCTGGGCGGGGATCGGGGAACCCGCGATGGGCGTGAAGAGCGCCGAGGCGAGCTGGCCGGTGGCGTCGTAGCCGTAGAGCCACGTGCCGTCGATGGTGGTCATCTGGGTGCGGCGGCCGAGGGCGTCGTACGTGTAGTCGAAGCGGCTGTTGATGCCGCCCGCAGGTGCATGGTTCACGATGCTGAGGATCTGGCCAGCGATGTCGTATGTGTAGATCGTGTACGTGGCGTTGCCGTTGTCCTTGCGCGAAAGGCGGCCGGCGGCGTCGTAGGTGTAGGTGACGATCAGGATGTTGGCGCCATCCTTGAGCGTGAAGAGACGCCCCGCGGCGTCGTACGCGTACCTGACCACGTAGCCCGTCTGGTCGGTCATGGTGGTGCGGCGGCCCGCGGCGTCGTAGGTGAAGCTCAGGAAGTGGCCCTGGGGATAGGTGACCTTGGTGAGGCGATCGCCGGCGTCGTACTGGAACGCGGTGATCTTGCTGCCGGGCTCGGTGACGGTGGTGAGGTTGGCGCGGGCGTCGTATGCGAAGTCGATGAAAGTGTTGTCGGCGAAGATCTGGCGCGTGACCTGCCCTCGCGAGTTGTAGATGTAGCTGAGGGCCTGGCCTCTGCGGTTGATGAACGAGAGCGGGTCGCCGAGCGGGTCGTAGCCGGTGGTGCGCTCGATGGAGCCGTTGGGGTAGATCGTCTGGAGCAAGTTGCCCTTGGTGTCGTACGTGTATCGCGTGGTCTGCCCGTTGGCGTCGGTGAAGGATGTCATCCGGCGGACGGTGTTGTTGGGTCCGACGTAGTCGTAGTTGAAGCGGGTGGTCTTGCCCGCTTGGTCAGTGCTGCTCGTCATGGAGCCGCAGCTGCACCACGTGAAGAACTGGGACTGGCCGACGGGGTTGATGATCTGGCTGAGGCGCTGGTCGGCGCCGTACTGGAGCGTGGTGATGCGGCCGAAGGGATCGGTGACCTTGCCCAGCAGACCGCGGTGGTCGTACCAGAGGATAGAGGAGCCGCCGCCGGAATCGGTGACAGAGATCCTTCCCGTCGAATCGGCAGTGAAGTCGATGCGTCCGGTGTTGCCGTTGGTGTCGGTGGAGGCAAGGTGCCCCTGCGCGTCGTAGGCGAAGTTCCGCGTCACGCCGCCGGACGAGACGGACTTGAGGGCGTGCTTCGAGGCCGCCGCGGATGTCTCGTAGGTGTAGGTCGTGACCTGGCCATCGGGGGCGGTCATGGACAACAAGTACTGATTGGCTGGGTCATAAGCGTATGTCGTCGTCCGTTCCATTGAATCGGTGATGCCGCTGATCAGGCCGGCGGCGTTGTAGGCGATCGAGAGCAAGCCGCCCGCCGAATGGCTCAGTGCGGTCACTCGACCGTCGGAGGCGTGGCTCACCGTGACACGATTGCCATTGGGATCCTGGATGTACTCTAAGTGCCCGCTGGGACCGAAGCGGATGACCGAACCATCCTGCTCACGAAGCTCATAACCGCTTGAACCGATTGGGATAATCGCTCCGGAGTCCGTTGCCATCGCAATATAGACGCCCACGTACCGTGAGTCGGGCTGGAACCGCCGCCGTGCACCGCTGCCGTTGAAGATGTTGACGGTCCCATCATCATCCACCACAAGCTGCGTATCCCACGGCACCTGCCATCCGCGGCCGAAGAGGGACGTTTCAAACCTGCTGTCGATGGCAAGCGGATACGAACGCCCGAAGGCAAGGTCAGCGCCGGCCGTGGTGACCGCCGCATCGATCGACGACGCGAGCGTCTTGACGGGATTGATGCCGATCGCCTGATCGACCTCGAAACTCCAGAGCTGGGAGACATCGGCAACCTTCTGGCCCGGGCGGGAGAGGTATTGGGCGTTGTCTGAGAACATCTGGACCATGGAGCCCCAGGTGGGGCCGACATTGGTCTGGAGGTTGGTGAAGATGACATCCCACGCCTGGGGCTCGATGTTGGTCGGGCGGAGGTCTTCTTTGAGATCGGCCCACGGCACCGGGTCGGGGTTGGTGACATCAAAGACGCTCAGCTCGAGCTCGAACCACTGGTCGTTAAGGTCCCAGGCCTTCTGCAGCCCGGTGTAGTACACGGGCACCTGGACCCGCTCGCCGGGTCCCAGGAGGCCGGGGCTGGCGCCGCTGCCGAGGATCTGGATGCTTTCGGAGAATCCGTCGGGGAGCCCATCGACCCAGAACCCCGTCGCCAGCAGCGACTGATCAAGCGTCATGACCGGCCGGTCGGTCGCATCCGGGTCCGCCGACTGGAGGCGGAGGAAGGGTGCTGGCATCGCCACCGAGCCGGTATTGGCGTACTCGATGTAGACGGTCGCAAGGTTGTGACGGCCCACGCTGCTGGGCATTATCAGCTTCGTATCAAGGTGAGCAAGGCCGGGCAGCGTGATGGTGAACGCGTTGATCAGGGAAGACGCCTCGGCACTGGGAGAGATCGCGCGGACGGTGTAGGTGCCCTTCGCAAGGCCGGTCAGGTTGAATGTCGCGGTGGCCTGCGAGTACGAATCGATGGAGAGCGATTCGGCGTTGAGAATCTGATTGGAGGCCGAGACCAGTTGAACTGTGGTTCCCTGCACAAACCCGGCCCCAGAGATGGTCATGGGAACGGTCGTGTTCTCGGCATATTTGTCGGGTGTGGCGCCCGTCAGGTAAATGCTGGAGGACTGGTTGCGGAGCGTGAACGTCGAGGGGGTGGGCACATAGGCTGTGTACACCAGCACATACCAGTCGCCTGCGGCGGCGCTGGGGATGAGCAGCGAAGGATCGGCGGACGGAACGCCGTCGTAGCGGAAGTCGTAGTCAGCCCGCGTGGGCGGCGCGCCGAGCTTGAAATACAGCTCAGTGCGGTCGGCGTTGTTGGTGTCGTCAAGTGCAAAGAATAGGGGTTTGCCCAGCGTGGTCGTGAGCTTGAAGAGCCGTGCCTCATTCGATCCGCCGAGCGTGCCTGAGAAGGTCGAGTTAGCCGCGAGCGTCGTCACCGACGTTTCCTTCATCTCGAAGGAATAGCTGCCGACCTGGTCGAGGCTGGCCTTGACGGAGAGCACATAGTCGCCGCCCTTGCCCGCGGGAATGGTAATCAGGGGCGAATCGTCGGAGATGTTGCTGAACGCCTCGTAGCCGTTGGGCCCGCGCAGCGTGAAGAGCAGGCCGTTGATGTTGGTGCTCTTGAGGTCGAGCTGGATCTGCCGACCTTCGGCAATGGAGAAACGCCAATTGTCGGAGTTGAAGGCGGGGGAGAGCGTGCCGACGATTCTCTGGTTCAGCGGGAGATCGGCGAGGTCGGAAGTGACGTCGTAGGCGGCGATGATGTAATTGCCGGTGGAAGAGGAATGGCCGGTCGAGGCGTTTACGCGAATCGTGTACATCCCGTCGGCGGGCAGGCTGACGTTCTGGAGAGAAACAATCTGGCCCGCCGTCGCGCTGGATCCCGACGCCAGCACATTGTTCTGTGCATCGAGAAGCTGAACTCTGGCCCAGTTCAGCGCAGGTGCGATGGGCGCGGGACTGCCCGCAAGACCCGGATTCGCGACAATGGAGATCTGGCGTCCGCCCAGACCAAAGAACGACCATGTATCAAGCTCGCCCTGCTGCTTGATTTCTCCCGGTGTCGGCGAACCCAGGGTTAGGGGGCCGTTGTCGGGCAACTGCTGGTACTGGCCGTTGATGTACGTGCCATCCATCTGGACGGCACGGGCGTAGAGCTTCTTGTTGTTCAGATCGAGCGTGCAGCCCGCAGGAACGATGAGGGAATCCACGTAGATCGCTTCAGGCTCATCACCCGGCGAATTATTTGAGGCGTCGACGAGCTTGACGTAGGTGTTGTTGCCGAGTCTGAGGGTACCGTAGGAGAAGTTCTTGACGAAGCCGGCGCCGACGAGGCCAAGATCGCGACCCATGATTTCGAGGAGCTGGGGGGAGGCCGCGGTGCCGGAACCGTCCATCGCAATGTTGCCATCAGGACGGAAGAGAATGGTATTGGTGGTGTTGGCGAGAAGATTGCCCTTGACGACGAGGCCCCCTGCCGCAGATATATTGACGCTCGCATTGTTCTCAAGAATCAAAGGAGCGGCAACGACAATTGCTCCACCTGCATTAGACGCGAAAGCGCCGACGGCGTTCAGGCTTCCGTTGCCGCGAGGATAAAGGCCGATGTAGGTTCCTGCAGTATCCGCCGACACTGTGGCTTGCATTACAATGGATGTATTGTTGCCGCCGCCCCAGTACGTATAGCCGATTTTGGCTATATGATTAGTGCCGCCCCGAATTGTTATACCTGTGCCAACTGTCAGGATCATATTGTCGGTATTTGCCTGCAAGCCGGGATCAGAATTCGTTAGAGCCTGGAACTGAATAGTTCCATTGCCGCCGAGGGTCTGGGTTCCGTTGAAGTAGAGACGTGAGTCAAAGCCGAACGTGGCGTTGCCGTTGAGGGTGAGCCCGCCGCTCACGAAAGCCTGGCTGTCACCGCTGGTCAGGTCCAGGTCGCCGTTGATTGTCACCCCGCCATTGAGATAGCCGCTCCAGTCGGTCAGGATGAGTTTGGCTCCGCCCGACGTGGCGATCGTCCCGCCGTTGATCGCCCCCCCACGCAAAGTCCACGACCCGGCGGCTGCATCAAGCGTCAGCGTGTTGTTCGTGTTGTTGAGCACGCCCTTGAGATTGATCGCGCCGCCCACGCGGTTGATGGTCCCCAGGTTGGCTCGCGTAAAGTTGCCCCACAGATCCAGGATCCCGCCGGTCACGTTGATGGTGCCCGTGTTGCTGATCGTGCCAGTGCCCGTGGGATACAGGCCGATGGTGGCGCCGGCCACGTCGGCGGAGATGGTCCCCTGGAGCACCAGGGATGTGTTGTTACCCCCACCCCAGTACGTGCGGCCAATCTGTGCAAGGTAGTTCGTACCACCACCGCGAATGGTGATGCCCGGGCCGACGGTCAACGTCATGTTGTCGGTGTTGGTCTGCAGACCGACGGCCGAATTGTTCAAGGGCTGGATCACCAACAGGGCGGTGCCGCCGAGGGTCTGGGTTCCGTTGAAGTAGAGACGTGAGTCAAAGCCGAACGTGGCGTTGCCGTTGAGGGTGAGCCCGCCGCTCACGAAAGCCTGGCTGTCACCGCTGGTCAGGTCCAGGTCGCCGTTGATTGTCACC
>JBGAHA010000015.1:0-141040 GCA_044226385.1 Phycisphaerales bacterium | reverse complement strand
GGCGGTCTCAACGGACTCCCCGCCTGGGCCCGGGGCCTCCGCCGCGTACGCCTTTGGATCGACGCCAAGCTCGCCATCTATCACGCGCGTCTCATCGCTCGCAACGCGATTCACGCCGCCTAAACGAGAAAAGTTCCTTCGTGACTTCGTGACTTCTTACCCAATTTCCTTCGCCGTCCTGTCAAAGAACGCGATGCACTTGGCCACGTTCTCCTCCAGCTCCTTCCCCTCCCCCGTCTCGTACTCCACGAAGATCGGCCCCTTGAAGCCCTGACGCTTCAGCTCGACCATCTGCCCCTTCGCGTCCCCTCCGCCCGTACCCCACGGATGGTCCACGTCGTCCTTCACGTCCTTGAAGTGCAGTTCGAAGATCTTCCCCTCGTACTGCTTCAGGCACTCCACCGGGCTCATCCCTGATCGAACCCAGTGCCCCGTGTCCGCGCACGCGCCCAGGCGTGGATTATCCAATCCCTTGATCGCTCCCAGCAGAACCTTCGGATCCCAGTACGTGCTGGGCTTGGGATGGTTGTGCGCCGCCGCGTACAGGCCGAACTCCTTCGTCAGGGCGTCCACCACCTGCCAGGCGCTCTTCCCCGCGTCCTTCGCATGCTCCCCCGCCTTGGGCTTTTCCGCGAGCACCGGCTCGCACGAAATACCCCGCATCCCCATGTCCTTGGCAAACTCAAAGATCGCCCTTGCCGCCTTCTCGTCCGTGCTGAACGACACCACCCCGAACGAATTCGCCCGCACGCCCGCCGACGACAGCTTGGCCTTCAGCGCTGACCGCTGCGCCGCGTTCATCTCCACCCCCACCTTCAGCTCACCCGTTTCCTTCGACATGATCTGCCCGGGAAAGAGCTCGATGCACGTCAGCCCCAGCATCTTCGCCGTGTCGATCGCCTCGAAGCATGTCCGGTCACGGAACGTCCACGCCTGCGTCCCAAGCTCCCAGCCAAGCTTGCTCGTGCCCGACGTCTCACGCGGCTGGGCTGCCGCCGACGGCCTGACCTTCTCGCCCGCAGGCTGGATTCGGACCGTCGTCTCGCGAAGAACGGCCAGCGCCGAGGTCGCGGACATCGCCATCAGTGCTGACCCGATAAAGGTTCTGCGTTCCATGGCCCCATGATACCGCTTTCAACGCTCCCTGCCTCCCACGCGCGCCCGTACCACATCCCCGGTCCGCACGATCACTGTTCTGTCCCCTGGCCATCCCGCGCCGGCCTTCGCCGCACCCTCATAACCAATAGAGGATAGAATTGTCTTCAATGAGAACCGAGCACTCCACAGGGTGAGTCTCGGGATCGGACAGCACCACAGATCGGAGCCAGGCGTGATCTTGCCGCGACTGATTCAAGGTGGAATGGGCGTGGGCGTCTCGAGCTGGACCCTCGCCCGGGAAGTGGCTTCCCTGGGACAGCTCGGCGTGGTCTCGGGCACCGCCCTCGACACCATCCTGGTTCGCAGGCTCGGGAGCGGAGATCCCGGCGGACACGTGCGCCGCGCGATGAAGGCTTTCCCCGCGTCCCATGTCGCCCACCACGTGCTGGAACGCTATTTCCGTCCCGGCGGACCCCCGGTTCCCGATCCCGCCCACCCCGCCCCACGCTTCATGCCCATCCCCCTCCTCCGCGCGTCGATCTCCCGCGAACGGGAATGGCTCATCGTCCTGGCCAACTTCGTCGAGGTGCACCTCGCCAAGGAGGGCCACCGCGGCATCGTCGGCATCAACTACCTCCACAAGATCCAGCTCCCCACGCTCCCCAGCCTCTACGGGGCCATGCTCGCCGGCGTGGATGTCGTGCTGATGGGCGCGGGAATCCCCGGAGAGATACCCGGCGTCCTGGACCGCCTCCAGCAGAACCTCGAGGCCCGCATCACCCTCGATGTCCAGAACGCCGGAGACCAGAAGTACGAACAGGCCTTCAACCCCGCTGACCTCTGGGCCGGCCAGACGCCCCCCACCCTGCGAAGGCCGGATTTCCTCGCAATCATCGCCTCCATCACCCTCGCCAAAGCTCTGCTGAAGAAAGCTCCCGGCGGCATCGACGGGTTCGTCATCGAAGCCCCCATCGCCGGCGGCCACAACGCTCCCCCGCGCGGACCCCAGCAGCTCTCCTGTCGCGGAGAACCTATCTACGGGGAACGGGACGTCGTCGACATGGCACAAATGGCTGCCCTGGGGGTGCCCTTCTGGCTCGCCGGGGGATTCGCCTCCCGGCGCAAGCTCGAGCAGGCTCTCGCCCTTGGCGCCAGCGGCGTGCAGATCGGCACCGCCTTCGCCTTCTGCGAGGAATCCGGGCTTGATCCCGCCCTCCGCACGCGATTCCTCGCCGCCGTCCTGGCCGGACAGGCAGACGTCTTCACCGATCCCGCCGCGTCCCCCACCAACTTCCCATTCAAAGTCGCCGCGCTCGACGCAACGCTCTCGGAGCACGACGTGTACGAGCACCGTCCCCGCGCCTGCGACCTGGGCTACCTGCGCCGCGCCTATAGAAAACCCGACGGCTCGCTGGACTATCGCTGCCCCGGAGAGCCCGTGGAGGACTACCTCCGCAAGGGCGGCACGCAGGAAGAGACCGTCGGCCGCAAGTGCCTCTGCAACGCTCTGCTCGCCAACGTCGGCCTCGGCCAGCTGCGCCGCGACGGTTACGAAGAACCGCCCATGCTGACCGCGGGGAACGACCTGGAGTGCCTGACCCAGTTCATCGCTCCAGGCAAGCTCTCATACCACGCGCGCGACGTCATCGCGTCCTTGCTCCAAGGCGCCTGACCCCACGCGAGCCCAAAGCCCACATCAGCAGCCCGCCTCGAACGCCTGGACGAACGCGGTGAAGTCCTCGATATCCACGAACCCGGAATGATCAAAGTCCGCCGCGTCCACGCCGGCCTCGAAATCGGCGACAAACGCGCTGTAGTCTTCCAGGTCCACAAACCCGGAGCCGTCGTAATCCGAGGCGGGAAGTACCACGATCACCGCGTCATCGCTCTCCACCGATCCGCAGCCGTTGCTGATGACGCAGGTGTACGTCCCCGCGTCCGCGCAGTCGATGGGGTCGATCTCCAGCTGCGCCGACTGCGAGCCGGCGATCCGTCCGCCGTCGGTAAGCGCCACTCCCTCAAGGTACCACTGATACGTCTTCGCGCCCACGCCGACGGCAATCACCGCCAGGGAAGCGGGCTCGCCCGCGGTGTATTCCGAGTTCTCCGGGGGCTGCCCGGTGATGGTCACCGTCGGCACGCCGAGCGAAACAGTGCCGGCCCCGCCGGCCTGGTGCCCGGTCCCGCCGTTCGTGGTGATGTGTGTGGTGGGCAGGCTCAACGTGCAGGTATCCACCGCGATGCGCCCGCCGCCACCGCCGCCGGCAGTCTGGGCCGCGGTCCCCGCGTTTCCGCCGTTCGCCGAGACAAGGCCGCTTCCCCCGACCGCGCCGGCGACGATCCAGACGCTTCCGCCCGACCCGCCGCCCGTCGCCGCGCTGCCCCCCAGGCCGTTGGAGGAAACCTCTCCATCCACCGTGAGCGTTCCGTCCACCACAAGCGCGAGAGCGCCGCCGCCCGCGCCCGACTGGGTCGGCAAGCCCGTCGGGTTCCCACCTCCGGAGCCAAAGTCGCTCGGTTGCGTCACCGACCCGTACACGCCGCCACCGGACGTCGTGCCCGGGTAACCGGCCCCGCCCGCGCCTCCGTAGCCGCCGCCACCGCCGTGCGCGCCCGATGATCCCGCCCCGGGCCCGGCGCCGCCCGGATGCCCGTTGAAGCTCTCGGTGAGAATTCCCTGCGGCTGGACCGTCAAATCGCCCGCGACGTGCAGGGACAGGGCGCTCTCGGGCGTGTTGTGGGAAACAACCGCCGCGCTCCCGATCACCATGTCCGCCTCGACGCTCGCCACGCCTGCCAGCTCGGTCCGCTGCGCCGGTGCGAACGGCACATCATCCGCGCTGTCGTGGTTGTCAATGATGAGCGTGGGCGTGCCGGTCCCCGGGTTGAGCCAGATCGTTCCCGCGCCGCCCCAGTAGTCCGTGCCGCCGCCAAAGGCCTGGACCGGCCCCGTCATGGTGTTGACCGTTGCATCGATGCGGATCCGGCCGCCCCCGCCGCCGCCACCGCCGTTGCTCACCGATCCACCGTTCGCCGTGATCGAGCCCGTGCCGGTCAGCGTTCCGCATGTGATCCACACGCTCCCGCCGGCCCCTCCGCCCGCGGTCAGGGGCGTCGGGTTGGTCCCATTCGAACTGATTGCTCCGTTGTTGGTGAGCGTTCCGCCCACGATCAGGTGGATTGCCCCTCCACCAATGCCTCCCGGACCATCGTGCCCGGCGCCACCGCCCGAACCCAAGGTGATGGGGAATTCAAAGTCCCCGTAGCACTCACCCCCCACACCGCTGTTCCCGTTCCCGCCCCTTCCAGCGTGACCACCGCCCGAGGCGTAATAGGCATTCACACCCGCCCCCGGACCCGTGCCCGCCGCGTACCCGCGACCCGTCGCACCGATCCCCGCCCCCGGCTCGATCGTGACGTTATGGAGGAACGTCACCTCCATGGGACCGCCCGCCCGCGTCGATCCCACGATGCCCTTGTTGCGCACCACAAGGTCCGCGGAGAACACGTTCACTTCGGAACCAGAGAAATCCGTTGATTCCCCGGCAATCGACCCGTTGTCCACGTAGATCGTCCCATCACCGCCCGCCGGTCGCAGGAAGAGCGTCCCTGCCCCGCCGTTGCTCCAGCCGCTACCGCCGTAGCAGTGCATCGCCCCCGTAAACAGGTTGGTCGAGTACTCGATCGCCACGCGGCCTCCGCCGCCCGCGCCGCCACCTTGGTTGTTGCCGGCCGGGGCGTTGCCGCCGTCGGCGAGGATGGAACCGCCGCCGGCGAGCGTGCTGCACGTGATCCAGACGCTCCCGCCCGCGCCCCCGCCCGTCATGCTCGCCGCGTTGCCGTTGGCGCCGCCGCAGTTGATCGTCCCCCCCACCGTGAGCGTCCCGCCCACAATCAGGCGAGCCGCCCCACCGCCGCGCCCGCCCTTGACGTTCGTCTGCCAGTTGCCGCCGCCCCCCGATCCGAAGGTTCTCGGCTCGATCGCCGAGCCGTAGCAATCACCGCCGGCGTTCCGGGGCGTCGTGTAATACGCCCCCATCGCCCCGGAACCTCCGTGTCCGCCGCCGCTGGACTGAAGGTCGCTGTCTTCCCCCTGCCCGGGACCGTCCGAGTCCAGGAACCCCGCTCCCGCAAGGTCAAAGCGACTGGCGACGAGGTTCCCGCTCTGGGGCTGGATCGTCACATCCCCCAGCGTGGTCAGCTCCATGCCGTAGACGACATCGGTGCCGGCCCCTCCGGAATAGTCGTGCGAGAATCCCGGTGCGTGCGAGATCCTCCCCGCCGTCGCCACGTTGGACCGCTCCACCGTGAGCGACTTGATCGTCTGGCGACCGTTGATGTTCAAGAGCGTGCCGCGCACGATGATGTCCGCGTCCGCCAGCGGCACGGGCGCGCCCCCGGCGGTGGGCGTGATCGTCGTCTGGCCAGGAGAAAGCGACTGCGGGGCCGTGATCAACACCGGTTCCGCGAAGGCGGGAGCTGAACACAGGAACAACACGCAGGAAATTTTCGCCGACGGTCTCATACTCGCCTCCCAAATCCCCAAGGGTCTCCACCGGATCGTTGAACCAGAGCAAGACTGTTCGCCCCAATGTTCAGACGGTTCCGCCCTTGACGCCCACGAATTCATCTGCATTTCTCGTGTACTGCATATCGAGACGCGACGCAAGTAACGCACGTTTCCATCGCCATTGCACCGTGAGCTTTTCGTCGAAGGTCTCCAGCCCCGTCCAGAGACTGAAGCTATGAGCGATGCGTCGCGGCCCCCCCACGGCCGGGGCAATGCCGGGCCGGTTTCTCCCCTCTCCCGGCCCCGGATCCCGGGCGCCGATCGCCCCGTCTTTTGCCCTCCAAATCCCCCCCAAAACGCGGCTGCGAGCCATCCCCTCACCTACAATCTGGCCGGTCTTCCTGAGGCCCGAAATACCACAGGTCGGGTACATCCCCAGTCACGGTCGACGCCGGAACTGTGCCGCCGTTCAACCCTCGCTCTTGGTTCAAAAACCCATGTCGATTCTCGGTATGGATACACCGCCCATCACCCCGTCCGGCACCTCCCCCGCCACCCCAGCGTCAGAGCTTCCCGCCGCCTCCGCGGCGGCGACCGAGGCCGAAGGCGGGGCCTCCACCGCCGGACACGTCAACACCGACTACAACGCCGAGCAGATCAAGGTCCTTGAGGGCCTCGAGGCCGTCCGCAAGCGGCCCGGCATGTACATCGGTGGCACCGGTCTCAACGCCCTTCATCACCTGGTCTACGAGGTGGTTGACAATTCCATCGACGAGGCGATGGCCGGACACGCCTCCGCCGTCACCGTCTCCATCCAGGCCGACGGCTCCTGCAATGTCGTCGACGATGGACGCGGCATCCCGGTGGACCCCATCCGCAACGAGAACCCCGCGCTCGACGGTAAACCCGCGGTGGAAATCGTGCTGACCGTCCTGCACTCGGGCGGAAAGTTCGGGGAAGAGGGCTCCGCGTACAAGGTCTCCGGCGGCCTTCACGGCGTGGGCGTCTCCTGCGTCAACGCCCTCTCGGAATTCCTCCGCGCCGAGGTCTGGCGCGACGGCACCATGCACTCGATCGAGTTCGAGCGTGGGCACGTCATCCAGCCCCTGGTCGCCCTGGGACCCATTCCCCCGGGCTCCAAGCGCACCCGCGGGACATCGATCACCTTCCGCCCCGACGCGACGATCTTCCCCGACGTCAATTTCAACTTCCAGACCCTCTCCACTCGCCTGCGAGAGCTGGCCTACCTCAACCCGGGCCTCACCATCCACTTCTCCGACGAGCGCGTCGGACCCGATGGCAAGATCCACAACGAGACCTTCCACGCCAAGACCGGCCTCATCGAGTACGTCGAGCACCTGATGGCGGGCAAGAACCCCGTCTCCCCCCCCATCTACGTCCGCAAGGACGTCCCCGAGCTCAACCTGGTCTGCGAAGTCTCGTTCCAGTACCACGACGGCTACAACGAATCCATCCTCTCCTTCGCCAACAACATCAACAACCGCGACGGCGGCACCCACACCCAGGGCTTCAAGGTCGCCCTCACCCGCGCCCTGAACAGCTACGCCCGCAAGACCGGCATCATCAAGGACAGCGATCCCGTCCCCACCGGCGAAGACCTTCGGGAAGGCATCATCGCCGTCATCTCCGTCAAGCTGCCCAACCCCGCCTTCAACAACCAGCCCAAGGAACGCCTCCTCAACCCCGAGGTTGAAGGCTTCGTTTCCCAGTCCGTCGGTGAAGCCCTCGACACGTGGCTCGAGGAACACCCCGCCGACGCCCGCCGCATCTGCCTCAAGGGCATCGTCGCCGCGCAGGCCCGGGAGGCCGCCCGCAAGGCCCGCGAACTCACCCGCCGCAAGAGCGCCCTCGATTCGGGCTCGATGCCCCACAAGCTGCGCGACTGCAAGACCCGGGACGTTGACCGCAGCGAACTGTTCATCGTCGAAGGTGATTCGGCAGGTGGTTCGGCGACGCAAGGCCGGGATGTCGAGACACAGGCGATCCTCCCCCTCAAGGGCAAGATCCTCAACGTCGAGCGTGCCCGCATCGACAAGATCCTGGGCTTCGAGGAAATCCGCACCCTCATCTCCGCCCTCAAGGTCGGCATCGGCGCGGAATTCGACATCTCCCGCCTGCGCTACGGCAAGGTCATCATCATGACCGACGCCGACGTCGACGGATCCCACATCCGCACCCTCCTGCTCACCTTCTTCTTCCGCCAGATGCCCGAGCTCATCCGCCGCGGACACGTCTACATCGCCCAGCCGCCCCTCTACCAGGTCGCCCGCGGCTCCGGGAAGGCCCGCAAGGCCCGCTACGTCCTCAACGAGCGCGTCATGAACGACGCCCTCACCGACATGGGGCTCGAAAGCGCCGCCCTGGTGGTGCGAAACATCTCCAAGGACGTTCGTTCCACCATCACCGAGACCCATCGCCTCGAGGGCGAGCCCCTCCGCAAGGCCGTCCGCCTCCTGCGCCGTATGGGCGAACTCGTCCTGATCGCCGAACGCCGCGGCTCGCGCTTTACCGACCTCCTCGCCGCCCGCGCCCACGACCCCGAGGGCCGCGGCCGCCTGCCCATCTTCCGCATCAGCTGGCGCGGCGGGGAAGCACACGCCTGGACCGACCACGAGGCCCACGCCATCGTCACCCAGCGCGGCCTCGCCCTCGCCGATTCGACCGCGCCCGCCCCCATTCCCTCCACTCCCACCGGCCCGCTCGATGAGTCCGGCGCTCCCGCCGCGCCCGCGCTCACCGACGCGCCGCTTCCCCCCGCCGGTCCCATCGCCACCATCCGGGAACTCCACGAGAACCGCGAACTCGACCGCATCTTCTCCGAGTTGGGCGCCCTGGGCATCGACATCAACGACTACGACACCATCCACACCGAAAACGTCAGCGGAGAAAAGCTCCCCAGCAAGTACGCCTGGATCACCTCCACGGCTGCCGAATCGCCCGCGGCCGTGGCAGGGGCCCCCGCCGAAACTCCCTCCGAAGGACACGACGAAGCCCCCGAGCCCGCCGCCCCCGCGGCGGATGCCGACCAGACCGCCCTTCGCCAGGTCACCGGCAAGAGCGTCGAAGCCGCCAGCCCCGCCGAGATCATCGAAGCCCTCCACGCCCTGGGCCGTCGCGGCCTGGAAATCAAACGCTTCAAGGGGCTGGGCGAAATGGACGCGGAGCAGCTCTGGGATACCACCATGGACGTCACCCGCCGCACGCTCCTGCGTGTCACGTGGGACACCGCGTCCGAGGCCGATTCCCTGTTCTCGGTCCTGATGGGTGAAGAAGTCGAGCCCCGCCGCAAGTTCATCGAAGACCACGCCCTGGAGGTCAAGAACCTCGACGTCTAAGGCCTGGCACAACGCCTGATAACCACGCCGCGCCTTCTCGGACCTGTGCCGCCCGGCTCAATCCGCCCGGGGCGACCCCAAATTCATCCCGCCACGCCCAGGCCCCTCTTCGGGGCCTTGTTTTTGTTCGATATCACGGAAACGCATCCCCTCCGGAGCCTCCGTGAACGTCAACGTCCGCAAGATCGTTCTGTTCGGGACGATGATACTGATCGTCGCCGTTCTGCCCATCCTCGCCGGGCGGGCCATGCTCCGCGGGTTTGACGAGTTCAGCGCGGCCAACATCCGGGAAGCGTCCATCCAGTCCCACGACCGCGTCCGCGCCGCCATGGCCGGCCAGCTGAGCGAAGTCTCCCGAACCCTTGAGGACTGGTCGGCGTGGGATGCGATGCACCACTTCGCCGGAGACCCCACCGACGCCCAGTGGCGAGAGGAGAACTTCTCCGCCGAATCCGTCGCCTCCCTGTGCCTCAGCCGCATCGCCCTCTTCGGGCCCGGCGGGGAGCACATCCTCCACTCCGACTACAACCACGGGGAAGGGCACGCCGCCGACTTTGGGATCGGCCCCGGAGACGCTCGCCTCCTCGCCGGCCTGGGACCCCACAGCGATCTCTCCTCCATCCGGGGCGGCCTGTGCGCCGGCCCCGATGGCTCCATCTCCTGGGCCCTGGTCAAGCCCATCCGCAAGAGCGACAAAACCGGCCCCATCGCCGGCTTTCTCATGATGGTGCGCCCGCTCAACGCGGAGATCGCCCACCGCATCAGCTCCCTCTCGGGCACCACCACCGCCCCTGCTCCCAAGGGCGCATACTCCCTCAGCGAACCATTCATCAACAGCGCCGGTGAACGCGTCACCTGCCTCCCCGTCGACGCGTGGGACGGCCAGTCCCTGGGCTCCCTGCTCGTCAGCACGCCCGTCGATTCCATCATCCACCGAGACAGGCAGGTTCGCGGCACGCTCGTCCGCATCCTCATCGGCGCCTACGTCCTGCTCTGCGCCCCCACCATGCTCGCCGTCGCCGCCTTCTGGAACCGGCGCGGGGAAGATGGAACGACCCTCGCCCGATCCGTCCGCGTCCCCGTCACCCTCGCCGCCGCCACCGGCATCGCCTTCACCGCCGCCGGCACCTGGGGCGTCATGTGCTGGCAGCAGCAGATCCACCGCACCGAATTTGCACGCCGCGCCGGGAACTACACCCTCCAGATCGACCGGGAGATCGCCCGCCACCGCGAAGCCCTCGAGTTCGCCCGCGCGTACTACCACAGCTCCGTCGAAGTCGATCCCGACGAGTTCGAACGCCTCATCACCAACGCCCACCTCATGCTCCCCGGGACCAGCCGCTGGGCGTGGATCCCCGCGCGCCTGGATCCCTCCGCCGCCCCCTCAGATACGGGGGTCGCGTCCTCCGATGGCGAAAACCTGCTGGCCTGCTACCCCGCCTCCGGAGCGCCGGGCTTCCTCGACCAGCTCCGCGCCTGGCCAGAGCTCTCCCCCGCCATCCGCGAGGCCCGTGATTCCGGACGCATCGTCGCCCTCCCCACCCCCGCGGTGGACTCCACCGACAGCGCCTCGCGCGGCGTCGCCCTGATCGCGCCCGTCTACACCACCGGCGTCAGCTCCCTCATGGAACACCGCCGACGGGACTTCCGCGGCCTGCTGATCAATCTCACCAACCTCGACGAGGTCGTCCGCGCCGCCGGCATCGACCAGGATTACGGCGGCATCGACGTCGCCATCTCCGCCACCACCCGCCGGCCGTCGATCCCCGTCCCCATCGATGACGAGGGAGAACTGGGCCTTATCCGCCGATGCACGCTCCCCGTCGCACAGGGGCTTAGCGTCGATCTGCTCGTCCTCGCCACTCGCCGCTTCAGCTTCGGCTTTGAAACCGCGCTCCCCCTGGGCGTCGCCGCCCTGGGGTCCATCATCACCGGACTCCTGGCCGCCTTCATCGGCCTCACCCTCCACCGCACGCGCCGCATCGCCCAGCTCGTCGACGCACGCACCCGCGAACTCCAGCAGCGCTCCGCCGAGCTCCTTTCCGCCAATATCGCCGCGGAGGCCGCCCACCAGACCAAGAGCGCCTTCCTCGCCAACATGAGCCACGAGCTCCGCACACCCATGACCGCCATCCTCGGCTACGCCGACCTCCTCGCCGAGCACGAGCACGCCCCCGAGGCCCGCGGAGAATTCGTCCAGATCATCCGCCGCAGCGCCCAGCACCTCCTGGCCCTCATCAACGACGTCCTGGATCTCTCCAAGATCGAGGCCGGACGCATGCAGTTCGAGCTCACGCCCTGCCAGCTTCCTGTCCTGGTGGAGGACGTCCTGTCCATCCTCCGCGACAAGGCCGAGCGCAAGGGCATCATCCTCAAGGCCGAGTACATCGGCCCCGTCCCAGCGACCATCCAGACCGATCCCACCCGCTTCCGCCAGATCCTGGTCAACCTCGTCGGCAACGCGATCAAATTCACCGATGCCGGCGGCGTCCGGCTCATTGCTCGCATGGCGAGCACCGCCGACGCTCCGCAGCCGCAGATGACCATCGAGGTCCTTGATTCCGGCCCGGGAATCAGCCAGCAGGTTATGGAGCGACTCTTCCGCCCCTTCGAACAAGGTGACGGATCCATGTCCCGCCGATTCGGCGGAACAGGCCTGGGTCTGAGCATCTCCCGCCAGCTCGCCCAGCTCCTGGGCGGCAGCATCGAGGCCTCCAGCATCGACGGGGAAGGCTCCTCCTTCCGCTTCACCTTCCGCACCGGCCCTCTCACAGGCATCGACATGCTCGACGCCGCCAGCCTCCCGGCACTCACCGCCCACATCGCATCCGCACCCGAACCGTTTCCTCTCGCCGTCTTCCCTCCACCGGCCCCGCCCGTGCAGACCGCGCTCCAGCCCTCCACGCCCCACAGGCCCCCCACGCCCGCCCGCATCCTCCTTGCCGAGGACACCCTCGACAACCAGCGCCTGCTGAGCTTCTTCCTCCGCTCCCTTGCGGGCGAAGTCGTCCTGGTCTCCAACGGCGAAGAAGCCGTCACCGTCGCCCTCGAGGCCCAGGGCGGCGGCCACCCCTTCGACGTTGTGCTCATGGACATCCAGATGCCCGTGCTCGACGGATACGCCGCGACACGGGCCCTTCGCGCCGCCGGCTACACGCTCCCCATCGTCGCCCTCACCGCCCACGCCTCACCCGCCGACAAGCAGCGCTGCTTCGACGCCGGCTGCGACGCCTTCCTCACCAAGCCCGTCGACCGCGCCAAGCTCCTGAGCGTCTGCGAGGGCTACGTCAGCACCCGCCGCCTCGCCGCGTGATCACCACCGGCCACGCGACCACGCACGCCAAGTGATTCACGTTCACCCCCGTAGGCCCAGTGCGGATCAGGCTTCCCGCCCTCTCCAGAAACCCGTGCGAATCATGTCGGCGAATCGCTTCGCGCGCCGCCGCTTCACCGCCCCCACGCACCACCGTCTGCCCCCCCACCACCGCCCCCGCCGCATCCGTGGGCCCATCCACGCCGTCGGTGGAGAATGTTCCACAACTCATGCGCATACCCGCCCGCGCCAGCGCCTCACCGCGCGCGTGCAGTTCCAGCGCCGCCGCGAGCGCCAGTTCCTGGCTCGGACCGCCCGATCCCCTGCTCGACGTCCCTTCGGCCTTCCCCCCATCTCGCGTATCCACCACGGGCTCCCCGCCCACGATCCACACCCGCGGCGACTTGCCCGCCAATTCCCCACACCTCGCTGCGTCCAGAATCTCCTCCACCGCGCGCCGCACCAGCCGCCGCCCCGCTTCCCCCGCGTGCACTCCCGCTCCCAAGGCTTCGCAGCACGCCACGTTGATTCCCATCCCCACCGCCCGCCCTCGTACCGCCTCCCTCGCCCCCGCGTTCCCGCACACCACCGTGTGATGGACCCGCGCCAGCACCGCATCCCCCGGCTTCACCGTCTCGGGATACTCCCCCCTCGCCCCGCGCCGCAGATGCTCCGCAACATCCTTTGCCTCCTCCGCAAGTCCGTACTTCTCCAGCACCGCCAGCGCCAGCGCATACGTCGTCGGATCCCCCGCCATCGGCCCCGACGCGATCACGTCCAGCCGGTCACCCATCACGTCCGAGGCGACCAGCACTTCGCACGCGCACGGAAATGCCAGCCTCGCCAGTCCCCCGCCCTTCAGCCGCTCGGTGTGCTTGCGAACCGCGTTGAGCTCATCGATCGTCCCCCCCGCCTTCTGCAGCCGCTCATTCACCCGCCGCAGCGCTTCTAGCTCCAGCCCCGCCGCGGGCACGCACAGGTGGGCCGATCCGCCGCCCGAGAGCGCGGCGACGATCACACCCCGCTCCCCATATTCCCTCGCAAACGATTCGACAGCCTCGCCAAGCCTTCGCCCCGCCTCCACGGACCGCTGAGTCGGCAGCGGATGATCCGCCGCAAGCACCGTCAGCGCCCCGCAGCGTTCTTCGGCCAACGTCACGCGGCCGATCCGCTCGGGAACCGCGGCGACAACCGTCGCCTTCGCCGGCGCCGGCAGCAACTCCACGCACGCTTTCACCATCTCCAGCGCACTCTTCCCCGCCCCCACCAACAGCACCGGCGAATCCGCGGTGATCGCGTTCCCCACGCTTCCCCACGCCCGCGCCACCGCGAGGCCGGGGTCGGATGCCTCCAGCGCCGCGGTGAACAGCTCCTCGATCATCGCCCGATCGTCGTCAGGAGGTGAACTCATCACGTCCACCGTATGTCCGTTCCCCTCGCAGTGATCCCTCCGCCCGCCCGCTCCAGACCGGCCTCGCCGCCCCGCGACGGAGTCGAACGACCCACCCACGCCCGCCGTATGCTTATTGACAAGGCGTTCTCAATAGCACGCGAGACCCCTTCCACGCCCTTTGCCACGCCCTTTTCCAGGCCGGCCCACCACGCATGCGAGCGGAGACCTTTCGATGAAGCGCAGGAACCTGTGGATCGGCCTCGCCCTGGGAGCCCTCGCCGTCGCCGCCCTTGCGAGCATCCCGTTCTTCTCATCCCCGCCCGCCCGCAAGGCCCGCTCGCCCGGCCTCAACATCGTCGTCACCATCCCCCCCCTCGCCGAGCTCGCCTCACGCCTCGCCCCCCAAGGCTCCACCGTCAAGGTCCTCATGCTCCCCGGGCAGTCCGAGCACGGCTACGAGTTCACCCCCGGCGACCTCGCCGCCCTCGCCAAGGCCGATGTGGTCGTCTATGTCGGCCTGGGCCTGGAACCGCAGGTCGAAAAGTTCATCGGCGAGAACCCCGACGACGACCGCCGTGACGTCTGCTTCGCCGCCGCCGCCGGCGTCTCCCCCGCCCTGTCCGAGACCGCACAAGACGCGGGCCATGATCACGACACCGCCGACCATAATCACAAGGGGCCCGACCACGACGGCCACGATCACGAAGCCCACGACCACCGCGGCGTCGATCCCCACCTCTGGCTCGATCCCACGCTGGTTCGCCGCCTCGTGCCCGTCCTCTCGGGCGCGATGGGCGCCGCCCTGAAATCCACCCAGCAGGATTCACCCGCCGCCGTCTCCGCACTGGTCGATGCCGAGGAATCGCTGGAACGCGACGTCGACGCCATCGACCGGGAATACCAGCTCGCCCTCGCCCCGCACAACAACGCGAGCATCGTCACCCACCACAACGCCTGGTCGCGCCTCGCCGCCCGCTACCACCTCAACGTCGCCGCCGTGCTCCGCCCCATCGAATCCTCCGAGCCCACCCCCGGCCAACTCGCCGCCGCCGTGCAGGCGATCAAGGACCGCGGCGTCAAGGCGATCTTCGTCGAACCCCAGTTCGACTCCCAGACCGCCCGCCGCATCGCCGAATCGGCGGGGGCGAAGGTGCTGGTGCTCGATCCCCTGGGCAAGGGGGAGTGGTTCACGATGATGCGGGGGAATCTCGAAGCGCTCAAGCAAGGTCTCTGATGCCGTGACGGATTCACGTATCGGAGGAGCCCAACCCCCGAGTCCCTCAATAAAAAAAGCGGCGAGGATGACTCCTCGCCGCTTGGATCTTCATTGCATGCCAACGGGGCTTTAGAATTTTTCCTTGCAGAACGGGCACGACGGAGGCATCTGCCCGTGGCCGACGGGATCCATCAGCTTCTTGCACTTGGGGCACTGGAAGCAGTCCGCCGCCGCCGCCTGGCACTGGGGGCACAGCACAATGCCGTTGTTCGCCCGGGCGCTCGCCCGCGCATCCCCCGCGGTCATCGTGAACTCATGCTTGTTGGAGCAGCGGTAATACTGCGTCATCGTGGTGAACATGTCCTGGCCTTCTTCCTGCTTGGAAAAAGTCTTCCAGGTCATGTACCCCGCACCGGCAAGCGCCACCGCCGCCACCGCCACCTTGACACCATTGGGAATTGCCATAGTTGATTGAATCCGAAATCAGATGCCCTGGGAAGCGTTGAACGACTTGCCCTGACGGTTCCACTGCTCGATGCGCTTGATCTTCTCGACCGCGGAGATCGTCGGATCCTTGATGATCAGGTCCTTGGGATTCCGCAGGCTCACCGCGAAATCGGCGTTCATGATGTTCGCCTTTCCGCCGTGGCGAGCTCCAAAGCCGTTGGACTGCAGGCCCGTGTTGGGGTTGATCGGCTCTTCACCGAACACCGACGTGTCCCACAGCCCGTCGCCCGTTCCGTCACCAATCGCAACCATGCGGCTGGGCATGATGATGTCGGAGTTCTTGCACTCCCACATCCACTTGGGGGGCTTGTTCGCCGCGAACGTGGGAACGTGCTCGCCCAGGCCCAGGGGCTGCTCGCCGGGGCCGCCGCCGACCTGCCAGTTCGCCCCGCCGCCGTTGTAACCGTAGCTGAAGTACATCTTCTTGCCCGACACGTCATAGTTCAGGCCCTGCTCGCGCAGGTCCGAATATCCCAGGTCCTTGCAACCCGGGGGCATGTCCGCCGAGCGCGCCTTGGTCTCCCAGCGGAAGTCCTTCGGCGTCGACGGGCAGTAGAACACCTGCGCCGCCTTGTCCCCGCCGCCCAGGTATGCACGCAGGCGAGGCGCCCACGCGATCCACGAGCCGCCCGTGCCCTCGTAGTGGTCCCCGGGCCAGTAATCCTTGTTCTCGCTGTGGTATCCGAAAGTCGCGACCGCCTGCTGCTTGAGATTCGCCTGGCTGATCACCATGCGGGCCGTTTCACGGGCCTGCTTCAGATTCGGCAGCAGGATCGAAATCAGCAGCGCGATAATCGCAATGACAACCAGGAGCTCGATGAGCGTGAACGCTCGCTGACGGGTCTTCATGTTGTTCCTCGCAGGGTACCGACCGGCAGAAACGCCGGCCCTCGTGCCAGAATTATCGCACAGAATCCGCCCCACTGCAATGGGGTGTTGCTCTTTGGTCCCGATCCTACTAACGGACAATTACGTCATCTATTGCGCCGAATGGCTCACCAGTCCATACTCCTCGGCTTCCAGCAGGTTGCAGAAATCGGCCACGAGCCGCGGCGAGGGCCTTACCGATCCCCCAAAACACAGTGAATTTGAGCAGGAAGCGACTTCCAGAGGGATACGCCGTGCCCCGCCACGCCCCCCCGCTCACCCCAGCGTCTTGCTCAGGATCAGGCTCGTGTAATTGGTGTACGGCCACTTCCACCGCTCGATAAATCGGTACCCCCGCTTCTCGTAAAACCGCCGAAGGTTCTCATCAGGCTCTGCCATCGATAGCGCCAGCTCGACCGCCCCGCACTCCCGGGCCCGGCTTTCCACCTTCTCGAGCATCAGCCGGCCCAGCCCCAGGCCCTGGAGGGTGGGGTCGACGGCGAACTGGGAGAAGCTGTCCACCGACGAATTCTGGAACCACGGCGGACCCTGGTCGGCCTCCACTTCATGGAAGAGGATCGTCCCCACGATGCGCTGGCTCGCCCCGGGCTCACCGGCCGCGGGGGGCAGAACGGCGAGGTAGCACTCACCGTTGGTGCAGCGGCGGCGGGTGGTCTCGTCATCCTGCCGGCCGGCGAGTGGACGCAGCCCCATCGCCACCTGCCCCGCGTACGCCCGGTGCAGCAGGGACGTGATCTCCGGAATCGAATCCGATGGCTCCAGCAGGCGGATCACCACGTCGGCGGGACCGGGAGCCTTGGCGGCGACGGAGGGTGGCGGCACGTTGTCTCGGGGTGTCTCGCTCATCAGGGACTGGCATCGTAGTGCGGCACGCCGCTTGCCATCCGCCCCGCGCCCGCGACCGGTATGATCGCCTCCCCGCGGGCGAGTGGGATCACGCCCCCGCGGAGGAAATCAGGGGCACTTGCATGCGATCGCTCAGCGTCCTCGCCGCGTTCTCCCGGCACACCACCCTCGCCCGCCGCGCGGTGCACGCCAGCGCCGCGAGCCTCCTCCTCGCCGCCGCCGCCTCCTGCCACGCGCAGCCGGCAAGCACCACCCCCTCAACCTCCACCGCCGCCACGTCCTCCCAGCCTGGCGAGCCCGCGGAGTCCTTCCTTCGCCAGTGGGCCCTCACCCGCGGCTTCAGCCTCGGCCGCCCCCGCAACATCACCGTCACCCCCAGCGGCGACGCGATCCTCTTCCTCCGCTCCGAGCCCCGCAGCGTCGTCCACAACCTCTATTCCTACGACGTCGCCACCGGCAAGGAGCGCGTCCTGCTCACCGCCGATCGCCTGCTGGGCGGCGCGGATGAGAAACTCTCCGCCGAAGAAAAAGCCCGCCGCGAACGCATGCGCCAGTCCGCCCGCGGCATCGTCTCCTATTCCCTCTCCGAAGACGGTACGAAGATCCTCGTCCCCCTGGGCTCCAAGGTCTTCCTGTACGACCGTGTGAAGGACACCTCCACGCAGCTGCCTATCTCCCCCGGCGCGATCATCGATCCTCGCCTCAGCCGCGCGGGCAACTGGATGGGCTGGGTGCGTGACGACAACCTGTGGGCGATGCCCCTCTCCCAGCCCCAGGAAGTCCAGATCACCCGCAGCGCCGACGAGTTCCGCAGCAACGGCACGTCCGAGTTCGTCGCCCAGGAAGAGATGGCCCGCTTTGAGGGCTACTGGTTCTCCCCCGCCGAGGACTACGTCGTCTACCAGAGCACCGACAACACCGGGGTCGAAAAGCTCACCATCGCCGACCCCATGCGGCCCGAAAACGCCGCCCAAAGCCCCTTCTACCCCCGCGTGGGCAAGACCAACGCCACCGTTACGCTGATCTCCCAGAGCCTCAAGGGCTCCCAGCAGGAAGTCATCCGCTGGGACCATGAGGCCTTCCCGTACCTCACGACCGTCAAGTGGCCCAAGAACGGCCCGCTCACCATCGTGGTGCAGAACCGGGAGCAGACCCACCAGCAGGTCCTCGCCGTCGACCACGTGACGGGCGCGACAAAGCTGCTGATCGATGAAAATGACGACGCCTGGCTCAACATCGAGCAGTCCGTCCCCCGCTGGCTCGACGATGGCTCGGGCTTCCTGTGGATCTCCGATTCCTCCGGGGAATCTCGCCTTGAGCTCCGCAGCCCCCAGGGCACGCTGGTGCGAGAGATCACCCCCGCGGGGCTGGGCTTCCGCGGCCTCATGTCGCTCGACGAAAAGGCCCGCGTCGCCTACGTCTCCGCCAGCGCCGAGCCGACGGAGAGCCACGTCTGGCGCGTGCCGCTGGACGAGGGTTCCAAGCCCACGCAGCTCACCCACGGCCCCGGCCTTTACGGCGCCTCGTTCGGCAAGGATCACTCGGTGTACGTCCTGTCGAGCAACACGCTCAAGGGCGAGATCTCGAACGTCGTCTACAAGGCCGACGGGACCAAGGTCGGGGAGCTCAAATCCGTCGCCGAAAACGCCCCGTTCACGCCGACCTACGAGCTTGTCACCCTCCCCGGCCCGCACGAGTTCCGCGCTTCGGTGGTACGCCCGCGTAACTTCGACAAGACCAGGAAATACCCGGTGCTGCTGAACGTCTACGGCGGACCGACCTCCCAGACCGTCACGGCGACGCTCCAGGGCCAGCTCCTCAAGCAGTGGTACGCCGACCACGGCTTCATCGTGGTTTCCAGCGACAACCGCGGCACCCCCGGCCGGGACCGCGCGTGGGAACGCGCCACCAAGAACAACTTCATCGACATCCCGCTGCAGGACCAGGTGACCGCGATCACCCAGCTTGGTGAGAAGTTCCCCGAGATGGACACCACCCGCGTGGGCGTGTGGGGATGGTCCTTCGGCGGCTATTTCAGCGCGATGGCGACGATGCGCCGCCCCGACGTCTTCAAGTGCGGCGTCGCCGGCGCCCCGGTCTGCAATTTCGCCGACTACGACACGCACTACACCGAGCGCTACCTCGGCCTGCCCGACAAGAACGCCGAGGGCTACAAGGCCTGCGACGTGCTCACCTACTGCAAGGACCTTTCCGTCCCGCTCATGATCGTCCACGGCACCGCCGACGACAACGTCTACTTCATGCACGCCCTGAAGATGGCCGATTCCCTCTTCAAGTCCGGCAAGCAGTTCGAGTTCCTCCCCCTCCCCGGCTTCACCCACATGGTCCCCGACCCGGTCGTCAAGGAACGCCTGGAAACCCGCGTGGTCGACTTCTTCATCCGCAACCTCGGCTCCCCCAAGTAAGCCCCCGCCCCTTCCGCAGCGCCCGCCAGCTCCCTTGGCTTTCACACCCACGCACTCACCATCGAGCCCACCATGCGCCACGCTCCCCGCGCTTCGTCCCGCACGCTCGCCCTCCTCGCCGCCGCGGGCTCGATGCTGCTCATCCCCGGCCTGCCCGCACAGGCGTGGGACGCGCAGGGGCACCGCCTCATCACCCTTCTGGCCCTCGATCATTTGAGCGCCACCTCCCCCACCTTCCTCCACGACGCCCAGACCCGTGCGGCCATCGCCGAGAACGCCACCGAGCCCGATCGCTGGCGCAGCGTCCGCATGGGCCAGCTCATGAACCTCAACAACCCCGACCACTACCTCGACGTCGAAGACCTCGAGGCCTACGGGCTCACGCTCAAGGAGATCCCCCCACTCCGCTACGAGTTTGTCTCCCAGCTCGCCATCATCCGCGATAAGGCCGGGCCCGACTTCAAGGGCCGCCCCATCAACCCCGCCCGGGACCTCGCCAAGACCGACCAGTGGCCCGGCTTCGTCCCCTACGCCGTCGCCGAGAATTACGGCAAGCTTGTCGCCTCCTTCCGCACCCTACGAATCCTCTCCAAGCTCGCCGACCCCGCCCGCAACCACCAGGTCTCCGCGGAACAGGGCGCCGTCATCACCGTCATGGGCCAGCTCTCCCACTTCGTGGGCGATATCGCCCAGCCCCTGCACACGACCCGCCACCACCACGGCTGGGTTGGTGAAAACCCGCAGAATTACACCACCAACTACACCTTCCATTCCTACATCGATGGAACGGTGCTCGCGCTGCACCACCTGAACTACGACGCCCTGCGCAGCGCCCCGCAGGAAGCCCGTCCCGTGGACGCGAAGGATCCCTGGAGCGCGATCCTGGATCACATCCAGCGTTCCCACGACCAGGTCATCCCGCTCTACGAAATGCAAAAATCGGGCGAGCTCGACAAGGATGCGGGCCGGGAACTGATCACCGGCCGCCTGCTCGACGGGGCCGCGATGCTCGCCTCCCTCTACAACGCCGCCTGGGAGGCCGCCGAGCCCACCCAGCAGGACATCGACAATTTCGTGAAGTACGACGGCGAGCCCGCGAAGCAGCCCTGATCCGTTCCCCGCGCCGCGGATCCCACGCCGCACGGATGCACGCCGCGATCAGACCCCACCCTTGCCGTACCGCCCCACCGCCCAGTCCGCCAGCCGCGGAAACGCCGTCGCGCCCGCGAGCAGCAGCCGCATCCCCACGCTCGTCCAGACTTCCCCACGCGGACGCCTCAGGCACCGCACCGTCGCCTCCGCGACCCGCTCGGCGCTCTGCACGAACATCTCCGTGCCCCTGGAATAGATCCGTGAGCCCCCGCTGCGGCGCGCCACCTCGTCAAACAGCTCCGTCGTCGTCCGCACCGGGTGCACCGTCGAAACGTGCACGCCTGTCCCCGCCAACTCGTGCCGCATCCCTCGCCCGAAATGGTCCTGCGCCGCCTTCGTCGACGAGTACGCGCACATGTACGGCACCCCGATCTTCGACAGGCAGCTCGAACACATCAGCACATGCCCCGACCGTGCCCGGAGCATGTGCTCCAGCGCCGGCCGGATCACATTCAAACTCCCCCAGAAGTTCGTCTCGAAGATCTCCCGGATCTGCTCGTCGGGCGTCTCGTGCACCGCCCGCTCGTAGCCGTACCCCGCGTTCGCATACACCGCGTAGATCCCGCCCAACTCTCCTACCGCCCGCTCCACCAGCCGACGGCAATCCTCCGGCCGCGTGACATCGCACGTCACCGCGATCGCCCTCCCGCCTTCGGCCGTGATCGACCGCGCAACCTCCTCCAGCCGCTCCGCACGCCGCGCCCCCATCGCCACCGCCATCCCCGCCCGCGCGCACGCCCGCGCCGTCGCCAGCCCGATCCCCGAGCTCGCGCCCGTAATCGCGATCACCTTGCCCGACAGTTCAATGCCCATGAAACCAGCATACGTCCCGCCGCCGACGCGGGGCACGGTTCCTCAACCGGCATCAACCCCTCGACCCGGGCGCCCTTTTCACCTGCAGCCCCCGCCCCACCAGCCAACGCAGCTCCGGCGTCTTGAGCGCCAGGGAGGCGATGCCGTACACCATCACCCCGGCCGCCGAGCCCGCCCCCGCGCGGATCACGTGCCCGATCCATCGCTTGGGCTCGGGCATCACGTGCATGAGCCCCCACACCATCAGCCCCATCACCGCCGCGCACGCCGCGATCTTCGCCCCCGCCCGCACCACGCCCGCGTCGATCACGCCCACGTCCAGCCGCCGATGGCACAGCCAACCCAGCACCCCGCACTGCAGCATCGCGCAGATCCCCGTGGACCACGCCAGCCCAGCCTCGCGCAGCGGCCAGATCAGGGAGACATTCAGAAGAAGATTCAGCCCCACCATCACCACCGCCACCCGCATCGGCGTCCGCGTATCACCCCTCGCGTAGAACGCCCGCGTAAAGACATGGTTCACCGAGTACGCCCAGATCCCCGGCGCAAACCCCGCGAGCACCGCCGCCGTGCGCTCGATGCCCTCCGGGGAAAATCCTCCACCCGCCGGCATCGCCTCACCCATCGTCCCCCGCCCCGCCGCGTACAGCGAGGCGACCAGGTCCTTGTTCACCAGCATCAGCCCCAGGCTCGCCGGAAGCCCGATGTAAAACGACATCCGCAGCCCTCGCCGCAGCGCATCGGAGAACCGCTCCCGGTCGTCGGCGTGCCGGGAGAGCAGCGGGAACACCGCCGTCGCCACCGCGATCCCGAACACCCCCAGCGGGAACTGGTACAGCCGCTGCGCCGAGCCGATGAGGATGTTCGACGCCTTGTCCAGCGGGTACGCAGCCCCCAGCACCGTCGGACCCACCCACGTGGGCCACATCGCAATCACCTGGTCCATGAAGGTATTGAGCTGCAGCGTGCCCAGGCCGATCAGCACCGGCACCATCTTCACCCACATCCGCCTCGCCCGCGGCCGCGCCGTCTCCCAATCGCTCCGCCACGTCGCGTTCCTGCGTAGCAGCCACGCGAACGTCGCCGCCTGCGAGATCCCCGACAGCGCCGTCGCCGCCCCCAGCGCTTCCGCCACCGCCGGGGTCCCCGTCTCCCCCCGCAGGACGTGCCACAACCCCACCACGATGATGAACGAATTGAGCAGCAGCGGCCCCGAGGCGGCCGGCCCGAACCGCCCGTGCACCTGCAACATCCCCCCGAAGATCGCCGTCACGCAGATGAACGGCATGAACGGCAGCATGATCATCACCAGGCGGATCGACATCTGCCGGTCGCTGTCCGCCGGAAGCCACAGCAGCAGCCCCAGAAGCACGAGCTCCGCGATGGCCGTCAGAAGCCCCGTCGCGATCCCCAGCCCCGCCACCGTCAGCGAGGCAAACCGGTCCGCCTCCGCGCGGTCGGTCTTTTCCGCCTGCGCGTACTCGGGAATGAACGCCGCGGAGAGCGCCCCCTCCCCCAGCAGCCTCCGGAACAGATTGGGAATCGTAAACCCCGCGGAAAACGCGGATCCCAGCGCCGTGTCCCCGAAGATCCGCCCCACCAGCACGTCCCTCGCCAGGCCGCCCAGGCGAGAAAGTAGCGTCATTCCCGACACCGCCCGCACCGCCGACGAAAGCGACGCCCCGACGTGCGGCGTCTGGTCCGCGGGTGCGGCTCCTTCAGCGCCCGCGCGTGGGACCTCTCCCGAAGGTGCTTCGCCGGTCACAGGAACTTGCAGGGGGCGTTGGGCATCCATGCCGCCGCTAGATTAGCGGCCAAGGGCCACGCGTGCGGCCTCGCGGACAACGGAGCCGGTTGCAAAGCCGTCCCTCAATCCCCGCGCCAGAATACTCACGCCTGCCGGCGACGCGCGGTAAGCAGCCCGGCGCACGCCGCCAGCCCCACCGGCCCTGGCGAAGGGATCAGGGAGAAGGCCCGGTCCATCCCCGAAACATCCATCCAGTTGTTCAGCGTGCCGCCCAGGCTCTCCATCGAGTGGCCCAGCTGCCCGTCCACGCTGTCGGCCCAGTACAGGTCGTCCCGGTTGAAGTTTGCCGAAAAATGCAGCCCCAGCCAGTACTTCGTCCCCGCCGCCAGCGCCACAGGAGCATCAAACTCAAACGACGTGGTGTAGCGGTCGTACACCCGCGCCCCGTCAAACTCCGTCAGCACGTTCAGGGCCCCGCCCTGGCCGACCACGCTCCCGGGCGCCCCCGCCAGGTCGGCAAAGATCGTCCACTGGATCGTGTGATCCCACGACGACAGCCGGTCGAGCGTAAACCACTGCATCGCCATCCCCGTCACCGTGGTGTCGTGGGAGAGCATGAAATCATCCGCCTGCATCCACGCCGTCATCTCCCGGCCGCTGCCGTGATCGATATCGGCCGCTCCGTTCGAAAAGACGACGGGATCCGCGAAGGCGCTGGAGGCGGCGAGCAGAACGGCGGAGATCGGGAACAGGGCGGTCCGTGCCATGTTTGTGCATCCTTGAATTGGTCGCCGCCGGCGCTCCCGCCCGCGACTTCATTCAATGTGCCAAACCACCAGCCGCCTGCCACCATGGTCCTTCAACCTCCGAGCCCGTGCGCCGTAGCGCCCGTCGGTCCTGCCACCCGCGCAAGGTGCGAGGGCGTTGACGCGTCCAATAACTCAAGCGACAGAAGGCCCAGCTCCCGGCTCCCCAGATGCCGCGATCGCCGAATTCAACGCCCGGATCAGGTCCGAGGAATGGAATGGCTTGGCGAGCACCTTCGTGAGGGCGTCGGGCTTGACGTCGTCGGCTTTGCCGCCGCTGATAAACACCGCGGGCGTGCGTTGCCCTTTGGCACGCAGCATCTCAAGACACTCGGTCCCCAGACGTCCCGGAATATCGATGTCCAGGACATACGCAGTGACCTGGGAGCCCATCCGCTCGGCGGCCTCGAGAAACTGCTCGGAGGTCCCGACCTCCACCACGGAGAATCCCGAGGCGCGCAGGCCCATCGCCAGCAGATCCCGAACGTGCGAGTTGTCTTCCACCAGCAGGACGGTCCCCGCCCCGCGCTGCGGCGTTTGCAGCACTTCTCCCGCCTGACGCGAACCCGGCGCCAGAATCACAGGAAACTCGATGGTAAAGGTGGTTCCGGCGTTGGGACTGGACCGAACCGTAATTTTGCCGTTGTGCGCACCCACAATGCCCTGCACCACCGCAAGCCCCAGGCCTGTCCCTTCCCCTCGGGGTTTGGTCGTGAAAAACGGGTCGAAGATCTTGCTGAGAACCTCAGGGGTCATACCGATTCCCGTATCGGAGACCTCGATCTTCCCCATGTCACCTTCCCGAAACACCGAAGCTTTCAGCGTTCCACCCGTGGGCATGGCGTCCCGCGCATTGATCGCCAGATTCAGGAGCACCTGCTGGATTTGCGTGGGATCAGCCTGGATCCACACCCCTTCCCCGCGCTCAACATCCGCGTCCACCTTCACGCGGGCGGGCAAGACGCCCCTGGCCATCGACATGGCGTGCTGCACCACCGGCGCCAGTTCCAGCGGCTCACGCCGCGGAGGCGTTGGGCGTGCAAACGTCAGGAGGCTCTTGGTCGTCTGGCTCGCCTGCTCCGCCGCGATGGCGATTTTCTCCAGGTACGGGGTGGACTCGTGCGTCTTTTCGAGATTGACCAGCGCCAGGCTGAGGTACCCGTAGATCGCCGTTAGGCTGTTGTTGATGTCGTGGGCGATGCCGCTGGCCAGCTGCCCCACCGCCTCCATCTTCTGGCTCTGCTGGAGCTGGGATTCCAGCTTGGTGCGCTCCGTCAGATCCTTCACGGCGATGCTCGCGCCAGCGACACTCCCCGCCGAATCTCGCACCGGCCTCACCGTAACCAGCCACACGCTCTCCATACCCGGCGTCTGCCTGCTGCTCACGCGGACGATTGGGTCAAGCCCGCCGCCGGCATCGACGGGACGACTTAGATCCACCACCGCCGCGATCTCGGGCGAAACGGACGCCAGTTCCTTGCCCAGCGGCTCTGCCGGCTCCGATCCCAGCATCACCGCAAGGCGCTGGTTGAGACGGGCGATCCGCTTCTGAGCATCCAGCAGGCACAGCCCGACCGGTACGCCTTCGTACACCGATTCCATCTCCGCGATCCGTGCTGAGAGCTTGTGGTTTGCCTCCGCCAGCTCCCTCGTCCTCGCCTCGACCGCGATCTCAAGCCCGGACTTCGCCTGCTCAAGCCTCGCTTCCGCCGCACGCCGAACGCCCATCTCCTCATTCAACTGCGTATTGAGCACCTTGAGCTGCGATGGGCTCGGCATCGCGAGCGCCTTGGGGATGAGCGGCCACAGGGCCCACGCCGTGACCAGGGAGATCCCGCCGGTGCCCGCCTTGATGACCCCGTCCAGCCGGTACATCGGGTACCAGAACGCCAGAATGTTCATCACGTGCGTCGTTCCGCAGGCCAGGATGAACGCCGCGAACAGCATAAACATCCACCCGAACGCGACATCCTTCCGCCGCCGTACGAAGTAGACCAGCGCGATCGGGATGGAGTAATACGCCACCGCGATCGCGGCATCCGCCGCGACATGCGTCCAGATGATCTCCCCCCGGCCTCCCACGCACTGCGACCGAGGCACAAAGTCGGTGGTGAGCAGATTGGACCAGAATCCCCCCGTCGCGGACGTGGCGCACAATGGGCACGCGCTCATGGTCGGCCCTCCAAGCCTTCAAAGGTTCCCCCGGACGCGAACTCGGCCGGGTCCGCGGACACCTTCCGTGATGAGAGCATACACGAAGCACGCAGCGGACCATTCGTCCACAGGCCATTCTTGCGTGCGAGTTGCTTCAGGTGCTGGTCAACAGCGGCACGAAGGTCACGCCCGCCGAGTTCGGGGAGGGCGGCTCGTAGTCAACTTCTTCACATCTTCCTGTCCAGCAGCCGGTACTGCACCGCCTCCGCGACGTGCGAGACCGCCACGGTCTGCGCCCCCTCCAGGTCCGCGATCGTCCTCGCCACCCGGCGAACCTTGTTATACGCCCGCGCCGACAGCCCCAGTTCTGTCATCGCGCGCCCCACCATCGACCTCGCCGCCTCTTCCATCGGCGCCAGCTCATCCAGTTGCCGCCCGCTCAGCCTTGCATTGGGCGTCGTCGGCCCCTGGCGAGCCTGCTGGATTCCCCTCGCCCTCAGCGTCTGCTCGCGCATCTGCGCCGAGGTCGTGCCCCGCGGTGCCTGCGAAAGTTCCTTCCACGGCACCGCCGGCGCTTCCACGTGGATATCGATCCGGTCCAGCAGCGGGCCCGAGAGCCGCGCCAGATAGCGTTCCATTGCCCGCTGGCCCACCTCGCCCGGCGCAACATCTCCCTTGGGCGTGGGGTTCATCGCGGCGACCAGCATGAAGTTTGCCGGGAACCGCACCGCCGAGTGGGAGCGGGCGATCGTCACCACATGATCTTCCAGCGGCTGGCGCAGCGTCTCCAGAACGTCTCGCGGAAACTCCGGCAGCTCATCCATGAACAGAATCCCGCGGTGGGCGAGGGAAATCTCTCCCGGCCTGGGCACCATCCCGCCCCCCACCACCGCCGCGCCGCTCGCCGTGTGGTGCGGTGATCGCACCGGCCGCTGCGTGATCAACCCCTGCCCCGGGGCAAGCTGTCCCGCCGCCGAGTAGATCCGTGTGATCTCCACCGCCTCGTCGGGAGTCAGCGGGGGCAGCACCCCCGGCAGGGCCTTGGCCATCATGGTCTTGCCGGTCCCGGCCGGGCCGAGCATGATCAGATTGTGCATCCCGGCGGCGGCAACGACGATCGCCCGCTTGACCGCCTCCTGCCCCCGCACATCGACAAAGTCGACTGGGGCCGGCGCGTTCTGGAGCATCGACATCAGGTCGGGCATCGGCTGCGGGGCGACGTCCAGCGCCCCGGTCATCAGGCCGACCACCTCCGCAAGAGTGCGAGCGCCGTAGACCTCGATCCCCGGAACCACCGCCGCCTCCGCCGCGTTGTCCGCCGGGACGACCACGCCCAGGGCCCCGCTCTTCTTGGCCATCGCCGCGAGCGCAATTACCCCGCGGATCGGCCGTACCCGTCCATCCAAGGCCAGTTCACCCGCAAAGACATACCGGCGATGATCCAGTGGCTCCCTGGGCGCTTCCTGCCCTTCCGCGGCCGCCGCCGCATCCCGGGCGAGCCGTCCCTTGAACCTCGCCCGTCCCGCCGCGCCCGTGATCACCCCCTGCACCAGCAGCGCTCCAACGGCGATGGGGAGGTCGTAGACCGGCCCTTCCTTCCGCAGGTCCGCCGGGGCGAGGTTGATTACGACCCGGCCCCGCGGCCAGGCGTACCCGCTGTTGGTCAGGGCCGACCGAACCCGCTCGATCGCCTCCTTCACGCCCGTATCGGGCAATCCCACGATCAATTCCCGCCGGCCTTCCCCGGTCGGAGCGACATCGTCGAGGTCCATTTCGACCTCGCACGGCAACGCGTCAATGCCCTGCAGAACGTAACTGTGTACCCCGGCAAGCATGCGGAAGGGAAGATAACCGATGGAAGCGTGGGGAGCAAAGCGGGTCAGGGGAGAAATGAGGCAGATGGGGCAAAGAAGGCAAATGCGGCAAACGTCGGATATGGGGGTGATGTGTGGGACGATGACCTCGCGGAACGCCTTATTATCATGTTCGAAGCATTTGACATGCTCGCATCGCAGCGCACCTGCGAACCAACTCCCCCCGAACCTAAGTCCTGAGATTTGCCGTCTTTGCCCCTTTGCCCCATTTGCCTCATTTCTTCCCTCCCCGCCTACCCTCCCACGCCATGATCGAACCCTCCCCCACGACCAAGATCGCCTCCCACCTCGCCCGCGGCATCCTTCAGGAGGTGGTCCCCGCGACGGCGACCAAGCCGGGGTATGTGGTCATCCACGTTCCCAACACCAGCTATCAGTTCCACCTCGTGCCCACCACCGTTCCGACGTCGGGCCTGGGGAAGCGGATCGTGGGGACGATCCATGCGAGCGCCAAGCGGGTGGACACCGTGGGCACGGGCGGCCGGTTCGTCGAGCCCGTGTTTGGTCGCCCCCGCCGGGTGCAGGGGTTCGTGATCGCGACCGATCCGGCGGCGAACACCATCACGGTGGACGCGGGGGTGCCGATCATCTGCCAGTTGACCGACGCGAGGCAGAAGCCCAGCGACTTCATCGAGAGCCAGTTCGTGGGCTTTGACGTGATGGACGGGGCGACGTTCACGGTCGAGGCCTCAGCCCGGGTGCCGTAAGGCCCATCTCTCCCATCGCAGGGGCTTGTGGTCACGGCAACGCGATGGGCCGATGTGGCAGCCTGTAAACTACGCCCAATGGGCGGCGGCGAGACACCCAGCTTTGAAGAATGGGCAAACTACTGCTTCACGCAGGGCTTGGATGATTTTCGCTGCGTAGAACCCGCGGCGCAGGCGGCGATCGAGGCACGCGAGCGTCGGTTCTGCCGGCTCGAGCCACACCTGCTCGCCGCCTACCTCACCGAGCTCTTCCAACGCCCGCCCGAGTTTTTCGACCGCTTCACGGACGCTGAACTCGCCGCCGGCGTGTGGTTCATCTTCGGGATCTCGTCGGAGTACATGGGAGCTCTCATGTACGGGGATCTGCCGGACGTTGCTCGCACCGAGTGCGTCCAGTCCATCTCGAGCTTTTTCACGAACGTTCTGGACCAAGCCTGCGGCGACCACGGCCGGGATCCGGACATTGACTTCTTCCGCGCCCGACCAGATTCGCTCGACCTCGACGGCGCCGTTCACATGATCTGGGATATGGGCGCTTTAGGCTTTCCCGAAGCGGGATCGCCGCTGGTCGAACCACTGTTCAATCTGCTTGAGGCGGCTGTGTTCGGATGCCGAACGTCGGCTTGCCGGGCGAGCGGGCTGCACGGCCTGGGCCATATCGGACACTGTGTGAGCGAACGGTCCATGGAGATCTTTCAGCCCCGCATCGATGGCCTGATCAACCGATTTCTTGGGCGAGCGGATGTGCCAGCCTGGCTGCGCGAGTATGCGGAGCGAGCGCGGGATGGAAACATCCAGTAATTGCTGAATTGCCCAATGGCGGGGAAACCAAGCGGACGCCACGGACCTTCGCCCCTCACCGCCGTTCGATTCGTGAGCGTCTGGGAGAGCGAGTTCTCGGTGCACCGCGCCCTATGCCTCTGACCCGTGCCCCTCGCCCCGTGCCGAGTGCCGAGTGCCGAGTGCCGAGTGCCGAGTGCCGAGTGCCGAGTGCCGAGTGCCTTCCAGCATCCAAAAACGAAAACACCGTACTTCTCAGTACGGTGTTTCGCTGGCAGGGCCAGGAAATTCAAGAAACAGTCGGGTCTGCTTTGCCCGCGGTTACCCGCAAGGCAGTCCATCTTTCTCACGATCGATGGACGAGAGAGTATTGACGAACATGGTGAAGATCGCTCTTCGAACCAGGGGGTTATGACAGTCTTTCGACGTCTCCCGGTTCATGCCATGTCTAAGGAAATCCCTTAGAAAGGAGGTGATCCAGCCGCAGGTTCTCCTACGGCTACCTTGTTACGACTTCGTCCCAGTCACCTGTCTTGCCGTAGGCACCACTGAAATGTGGCGACTTCGGGCACCCCAGGCTCCCATGACGTGACGGGCGGTGTGTACAAGGCTCAGGAACACATTCACCGGAGCGTAGCTGATCTCCGATTACTAGCGATTCCGACTTCATGCAGGCGAGTTGCAGCCTGCAATCCGAACTGGGGCGTATTTTTTGCGATTTGCTCTGCGTCACCGCTTCGCGCCGCTTTGTGTACGCCATTGTAGCACGTTTGCAACCCTAGGCATAAAGGCCATGAGGACTTGACGTCATCCCCACCTTCCTCCGGTTTGACACCGGCAGTCTCGCTAGAGTACTGGCTTGCGCCGAGCAACTAACGATAGGGGTTGCGCTCGTTAAAGGACTTAACCTGACACTTCACAGCACGAGCTGACGACAGCCATGCAGCACCTGTGACTGTTCCACCCTTGCGGGTGTGGCCCCTCTTTCAAGGGGTTAATCCAGCCATGTCAAGCCTAGGTAAGGTTCTTCGCGTTGCCTCGAATTAAGCAACATGCTCCACCGCTTGTGTGAGCCCCCGTCAATTCATTTGAGTTTTAGCCTTGCGACCGTACTCCCCAGGCGGTGCACTTATCGTTTTTACTACGACTGATACGGCGTCAAAACCGCACCAGTCTAGTGCACATCGTTTACAGCGTGGACTACCAGGGTATCTAATCCTGTTTGATCCCCACGCTTTCGTCCCTTAGCGTCAAGAAAGGCCCAGCCGCCCGTCTTCACCATCGGCGTTCCAGTAGATATCTACGCATTTCACCGCTCCACCTACTGTTCCGGCGGCCCCTACCTTCTTCAAGTCCTCCAGTTCGCTCTGCTGTTCCATGGTTGAGCCATGGGATTTCACAAAACGCTTGGAGGACCGCCTGCGGACCCTTTAAGCCCAGTGATTCCGACTAATGCTTGTGGCCTCTGTATTACCGCGACTGCTGGCACAGAGTTAGTCGCCACTTCCTCTGGGGACAATCATTGGTTCCGTCCCCTGACAGTGGTTTACACACCAGAGATGCTTCATCCCACACGCGGCATTGCTCCGTCAGGCTTTCGCCCATTGCGGAAGATTCGTTACTGCAGCCTCCCGTAGGAGTCCGGACAGTGTCTCAGTTCCGATGTCGCGGGCCGTGCTCTCACACCCGCTACCCGTCTTAGGCTTGGTGGGCCTTTACCCCGCCAACTACCTGATAGGACGATCGCCGCTCCCAAGGCGGTAAACCTTTTCTCTTGCGAGGACATGGAGTGTTACCGCCAGTTTCCCAGCGCTATCCTCCACCTCGGGGTACGTTCGATCGCGTTACTGACCCTTTCGCCACTTGCCCTTGCGGGCACGTTCGACTTGCATGTTTTAGCCATGCCGCCAGCATTCAATCTGAGCCATGATCAAACTCTTCACTTTATTTCCGTTGGTCACAGCACAGGCTTACGCCCATGCCATGGACAGTTCAAAGGAATCGTTCGACCAAGTCTATAAAACAAACTCCTCATCACCAACCCCACCAGGACACCCTTGCGGATCCCCTGACGTGGCCAATGACTCAGAGCGGTCGCAACCAGCCATCCCTTGCGGTTTGACTGATTGACACCCGGTGGCTAAACCGGGTGTTTTGGCTGACATTCAACTTCGAGGGTTTAAAATCTCTTCGTCCACACGAAAATGTCAGCCGAGACGGGCTGTGAACCCCGCTCAACCTTTTGGATCGACATCGTCAGCCCCAGGTCAGAGGCCCGGCGTGAGCCGGTGACGACATCGCACACTCTCGTGCAGATCCCGACTGTTCACTTGTCAAAGAGGTCGTCGAACCTTTCTTCCGGCGGGCGTTACACCCGCGGTCGTCAGGGGCGACTTGTGAGGGGAAGCATAACCCGCACCCTTCCCCAGTCAAGCTTCCGGCCAACACAGTTTCTGCAAAAATCTCGCAGGTCCTTTTCCGGCAAGATCTTAGCGCGATCCGTCCCCTTCCCCATCTCCGCCCACCTCTCACGGCCCCCTCCCCCCACCTCCCCGCCCTCACCTCCCACGCCCCTCTCCCGCCTCCAGATCCCCCAGCGGATCGTCTGCCTCCCCCGCAGAAACCCCGGCTCGCCCCCGCTCCGGTGTGACTCCCAGCACGGCCGCCCACAGCCGCAGCTCGGGCTCGCCGCTTCTGCCTCGATGGACTCCCGTGCCGGGTCGATGCCCGATGGGGTGCCGCGCCCCTCCCCACGCGGCGAGCACCGCCCGGCACGCCGCCGCCATCGTCGCGCCGGTCGTGCGGACGTCGTCGATCACAATCACCGTGGTTGGTGGGCGGTCGGGTATGCCCTGTGCCTTGGGATGTCTTGGCCTGTATGCCGCCCATGAACCCTCCCACGGAACGAGCCATCGTCGCCAGCCCTCCAGGGCAACAAAGGCCTTTGCCGCATTCCTCGCCCGCTCACTGGGAGGTACCTCGAGCTGGGAAGGACCGTGCCGGCGACGGATCGGACGGGCAATCCTGCCCCCCACCACTTCCTGGACCCCGCGAGCAATCACCAGCGAATGGTCGATCCCGCTCCGCAGCCGTCGCAAACCCGATGCTGGCACGGGGATAAGCACGAGGTGGGCCGGATCGATCCGATCCCAGGCGAGGGGCGTCTGGAGGGAGCGGCCCAGCTCTCGCCCCAGCGTGGCGCCCAGCTGGCGCCAGCGACCAAACTTCACCTCCTGGATCGCCCGGCGAAGCTCCCCCTGGTAATCCCCCAGCCGCACAAACCGGCTCCAAGGCACTTTCTCTTCCCGGCACGACGCGCACCCAGGCTGGGCGGATTCGGGCGGTGTCACTTCAAACACCCCCGCCCTCGCCCCGCATCGCCAGCAGTAGTCCTCGGGCAGGTCGGGCGTCCAGTTCGCCTCGGCGACGCGGACGTGCCAGGGCGCGGAGACCAGACCGAGCCATGTGCGCTCGATGTGGGTGAGGGCGGAAGAGAAACCGGACTGGGTGGGAGCCGGGCGAGGCGCGGGCGGGCGGGGACTTGCTTGATCGGGGGCTCTCGGGGGCCAGACAAAGCGAGGCGGGCGAGATGCATCCGCCGAGGGGGGCTGCTCATGCTGGTCGGGGTCGCCCGGCATGAGGGGAGAATATCACATCGACATCGGGCAACTCACTGAGTTGTTACAGGGCGCAATGGCCCCGTGCGCGGCGACGAATCGTCACTGCGTCCGCTCAAGTTCCGGCCAGATTCGAGCGGCATTTCGTAGCGAGGCGAGATAGTCTGCAACCGCGACGTGCGCGCGGGGGTACCCCTTGATAATCAGCTTGCCTTGGAGCGAACGAATTGCCAGATCCGCTCCACCGTTGTCAGTCCAGCGTTCGGCCTCCACGACGCGCTCGATTCCATCGATGAGGCTCATGGCGACTTCCGCTCGCGACGGCACATTCCCATTTGAAGCGTGTTCATCCTGCATGCGATGGAGGATGTCACCTACGTCGAGCACCAGAAGGCTTGAAGGCGGTGAAGGAAGAGAGTTGCTGCCGTGAGCCCGGAACTCGATGTGCCCGTCGATCACGTGCCACGTCGCGAAATCGAAGCGTGTTGCGCTGAGGATTTCCCGTTCGATCGTGTCGAGCACTGCTCGCTGGTTGATCGCGCCGCCGCGGAGGAAGACATGCATGTCGCTGAGGCGCTGCTGCATCTCAGGAGTCATCACGATCCTGGTTCCAGGGAACAAATCATCGTTCATCTGGCGAAGCAGTTCGCCGACATCACATGGCCCGCGCGGCGTCTCCAGCATCGCGTGCGAAAGCGCGTTGATCCCCGCCCGATCACGGGCCAACCTCTCGGCGTCGGCGGCGCGGTCAGTGCCCTGGCACTCCGCGTGGATCTGCCGCACCAACTCCCGAGCTTCATTGATGACGCCGCGAGAATTGACAATGACGATCGCCTCGCCAAGTTCGTGTGTATGACCCAGAATTCCGCCGTTACTTGCCCATGACTCTGGATCAATAAGTTGTTCAACCAGATCCGTCATCCACCTCGCCGCATCCTGGCTGGTCTCTCGCTTCCACCCTTGACCCTGCCAATACGGTATCGATTGGCGAAAGCACGAGCTGTGGACCTCTTCCGAACGGTCAAACCCCGGGTTATCCGCGCGATTTGATCGCATCAACCATTCGCAGTCAATCACGGTGAGCTCAGCAACACCTCCGTCCCTCCGCGCATACTCGCCTTCCCAAAACTCCAGACGCAGGGACCACAGTTTCAACTGCCAATCCCAAAGACGACGATCGCTGAGTCGGCGAAGGAATGTTTGCTGAATGCTGAGTACGGGAGAGGAAGGCAAGTTCTCCGGAAATAGCACATCGTCCCGGGAGATCGGCGGCACGAGAATCATCGCGGTCGTGGGAACGAAGCGGGTCCAGCCTTCATTCTGCACATCAGGCGTTCGACGAACTCCCTCCGCACACAGTGCCAGAAGAAAGGCCAGCGCGAACCAACCCCACCGACGTCGGGTACGGTGGAAAGACCCTTCGTTGCGGGGATGGTGGCCACACTCGGGACAACGGGCCGGGCGGGGCGTGCCAGGGGCCAGCCCTGTCGAGCCGGACATGTCGTACCAGCACGCTGGGCAGCGTCGTCGCCCCCGGGAGCGGTCCCACAGGAGCGACCACACGACCAAGAGACACGCCGCGGCGGCGAGGATGGCGGCAAGGGTTGGGTAGAGCCAGTCCATTGCAAACACGTTCGTCCTTGGGAATTATCGCAATTTGGGTCCCTTGGCACCGCTCGGTGGCCTGAACTTGTGCACGTGCCCATCGGTCGATTGCCCCGCCGGAAGTGATACTTCCCGCTCGATCGCGGGTTCCGGATTCGGGTAGGCTGTTCCTGGGTCGGGGATCGCAGCCAGGCGAGGTCGAGGCCTCAGGGAGCCGCATCATGCAGTCACGGCGTGGATTTCTCGGAACGATGCTCGCCCCCGCCGCGGCCGGGGCGTTTCTCTCTCCCGCGGCGTTTCCATCTCTCGCGCTGGCGACGTCGCGGGGGCGGTCGATCATCGCCGAGATTGCCCGGACGCCCTACGACGCCGATCCCGCGGGCCTGGACGCGGCGGCGAGGGATGAATCGTTCTGGGCGACGGTGCAGCAGGCGTTCACGGCGGACCGTTCCCTGGTGAACCTGAACAACGGCGGGGTGAGCCCGTCCCCCCGCGTTGTGCAGGAGGCGATGAAGCGGCACCTGGACTATTCGAACACGGCGACGGCGTACACGATGTGGCGGGTGCTCGAGCCGCAGCGCGAGGCGGTTCGCCAGCGGCTGGCGCGAGAGTGGAACGTCGATCCCGAAGAGCTTGCCATCACGCGCAACAGCAGCGAGAGCCTGCAGACCTGCCAGCTGGGGTTTGACTTCGAGCCCGGGGACGAGGTGCTGACCACGACCCAGGACTACCCGCGGATGATCAACACGTTCAAGCAGCGCGAGCGGCGGGACAAGATCAAGCTGGTGCAGATCAAGCTGCCGATCCCGTGCGAGGATCCCGGGCAGGTAGTGAAGCTCTTTGAAGCGGCGATCACGCCCAGGACCCGGATGATCCTCATGAGCCACGTGATCAACATCACGGGGCAGATCTTGCCGGTGCGGCAGGTGATCGAGATGGCGCGGGGGAAGAACGGGGGCATCCCCGTGGTGGTGGACGGGGCGCACGCGCTCTCGCAGTTTGATTTCAAGATCAGCGACCTCAACTGCGACTACTACGGCGTGAGCCTCCACAAGTGGCTGTGCTGCCCCCACGGTACGGGGCTGCTGTACGTCCGCAAGGACAAGATCAAGGGCCTGTGGCCGATGATGGCGGCGGACGAAAAGCAGGACGGAGATATCCGCAAGTTCGAGGAGATCGGCACGCACCCGGCGGCGAACTTCCTGGCGATCGGGGACGCACTGACGTTCCACCAGGCGATCGGGGGCAAGCGGAAAGAGGCGAGGCTGCGGTACCTGCGCAACTACTGGGCCAGGCCGCTGCTGGAGGCCTCGGGCCGGGTGAAACTGCACACGAGTTTGAAGCCTGAGTTCTCGTGCGCCATCGGCACGGTGCAGATCGAGGGGATCGACACCGAGAAGGTGAGCACCCAGCTCTGGGAGAAGCACCGGATCTTCACGGTGGCGATCAAGCACGCGGAGTTCGAGGGCGTTCGCGTCTCCCCCAGCATCTACACGACGACAGAGGAGCTGGACCGGTTCATCGAGGCGATGAAAGAGATCGTGGAGAAGGGAATCCCCGAGCCCGCGCCGAAGTAGGAATTCCATTCTCCACTTCAACGTCCATGTCGCTTCTTGGTTCACCCTTTTTTTATAGTCTTTTCCTCCTTCTCTGTGCCCTCTGTGCCTCCGTGGTGAGTCCCGTCTTACGATCCGCCCGGCATGCCCCTCACCACCTTCATGCTCGCCGTCTTCGCCGGCTCACTCGTCGCCGGGTGCCTGGGCGCGCTCACCGGCCTGGGCGGCGGCGTGGTCATCATCCCGCTGCTGGTCCTGGTCTTCCACACCGACCTCCGCTACGCGATCGGCGCGTCCCTCATCGCCGTCATCTCCACCAGCTCGGGCGCCGCCGCGGCCTACGTCCGTGAGGGGTACACCAACGTCCGCATCGCGATGATCCTGGAGGTCGCCACCACCGTCGGCGCCATCGTCGGGGCCGCGATCGCCGGCGTTACCAACAAGCTCGTCATCATGTACATCTTCATCGCGGTCCTCTTCTGGTCCGCGATCTCCAGCCTCAGGGAATCCAAGCCCCTCCCACCCGCCGACCATCCCGACGCCCTCGCCGCTCGCCTCAAGCTCGCCGGAACCTATCCCACCAAGGAAGGCCCCGTCGCCTACGGCGTGCAGAAAGTCCCCGCCGGCATGGCCGTCATGTTCGGCGCCGGCGCTCTCTCCGCCCTGGTCGGCGTCGGCTCGGGCGTCGTCAAGGTCGTCGCGATGGACCGCCTCATGCGGCTGCCCTTCAAGGTCTCCACCACCACGAGCAACTTCATGATCGGCGTCACCGCCGCCGCCTCCGCCGGCGTCTACTTTCACCGCGGGCAGCTCGACCCCGTCCTGTGCGGTCCCGTCGCCCTGGGCGCCATGGCCGGCTCCCTTTTGGGCACGCGAGTGCTGGTGAAAGCCAAGACCCGCGCCCTGCGCATCGTCTTCTCCCTGGTCGTCGCCGCGATGGGCGTCCAGCTGCTCATCCGCGCCCTGTCGGGGAACATCTAGATGGACACGCTCACCGAGCCTCCCGCGCCGTCCCCGCCGCCGCCCGCCCCGCGGAGGCTGGAAAACGCGCTGAGCCGGATGCTGATCCTGGGAATCGGCTTCTCGGCGAGCGTCATCGGCGTGGGCGTGATCGGCGTCCTGGCCGCCTCATCGGGAGACCGCCGCGTGGATTACTCCCGCTTCGTTCCGCCCGACGGAAGCAACAACGCCCTGCGCGGCGTGGTGGAGGGTGTCACCCACGCCAACTTCACCGCCATCCTCATGCTGGGCGTGCTTCTGGTGATCGCCACGCCCGTCGCGCGCGTCGTGCTCTCCCTGGCCGCGTTCGCGATGGAAAAGGATCGCCTCTACGTGCTCATCACGGGCATCGTGCTGGCGATTCTCTGCTATTCGCTCTTCCTCGGACAGGTCTGATCGCGAACCGGCACGCAGTTCTCGCCGCGCCCGCTCACACGATGATGCCCTGGAAATTCGGAGTCCAGCCCGGGAACACCTTGTCCAGCGCCGGGTTCCCCAGGCACTTGTAGACCACTTCCGACAGCACGTCCCGGTAGTCCGTGGTGATGTGCAGGTCCAGGTCCTCGTACAGGTCGCCAAGTCCAACCCAGCCCGGCGTGCCATTCAGCGTCCGGCAGTAGGTCTTGCCGCCGTTCACGCGGCCGCCCATCACGAGCATCGCGTTGCCGTGGCCGTGGTCGGTGCCGCGGCTGGCGTTCTCTCCGGCGCGGCGACCAAATTCCGACATGACCACCACCACAACCTCGGTGGTGAACGTGAAGATGTCCCGGTAGAAGGCTCGCAGGCCCTGCGCGAGGTCGGTCATGTTCTCGGCGAGGTTGCCGTCGAGCGGGCCCGCGGCCGAGTGCGTGTCCCAGTCCCCGCGATCAACGCAGATCGCCTCCACACCCACCTGGGCCTTGATGAGCGCCGCCGACGACTTGAGCGCCCTTCCAAAATCCGACTCGGGGTACACCGCCCCGCCGCCGGCCTGGTAGTTCTCGAAATTAATTGCGTCGAGAAGTGAGATCGTCGTCTGCGTCGTCTTCGCCGCGTTGCGCAGCACGGGCGGGGCCGTGTCGTACATCTGGCGGATCACGTTCATGCGGGCGGCGAGCGTGTTGGGGTTGCCCGCGACGCCGTAATTGCTCGCATCCGGCACGGGCGTCACCAGCGGCCCGCCGGTGATGGTCGTCGGCAGCGCGTAGCTTCCCATCCCCACGCCGCGCAGCACCGAGCCATTCACCATCGGCTCGGAGTTCGCCAGGTGCCGGCCCAGCCAGCCGCTGAAGAGCGAAGTCGTGCCGAGCTGGCCCAGTTCCATGTACCGCATCGCCTCGAAGTGGGAGCGGCTGGTGTCCGTCAGCCCGCAGGCGTGGACCACGGCGAGGTGGCCGTTGTCGTAGATCTCCTTGAGCGGGCTCATCGCCGGGGGCAGCCCCAGCACGCCGTCGAGGTTGACGCAGCCGTTGGGAGATCCCGGAGGGGCGATGGCAAGGGTCGGGCGAGCGGTCGGCCCGCTCCCCGCGTAGTACAGCGGATCACCATGGGGTACGCAGAGCGTCAGCCCGTCGGCCCCTCCGCGGAGGAAGATCGAGAGGATGATCTGCCGCTGGGCGCGGTGGTCCTTGGCGAAGACCACGCGGGGCAGCCACGCGGGCACGGAGGCGGCGAGGGCCGCCGCGCCGCCCACCTTCATGAACGACCGCCGTGAGAGATCGTTGTATTCCCGGCACGCGCAGGATTCGACGTTCATCGCACCACTCCGAAAGTGTCGCCGGGGCACTCGAGGTCCCGCGGCGTGACAAGAGTCCGGTCGCCCGCCAGAGTTTCCCAGGACGCAGCCGCTAGTACCACTGGAACGAGGGCATCGCGATCGCGAGGGTCAGCGCATCCTGGAGCTTGCTCCACGGCGGCGTCGCCCCCCCGGGGCCCAGGAAGCCGCGGAGCGCCGATCGCTCGTCCCGGTTCATCGCTTCACCCAGGAAGACGTCCTCGATGCGGTCCAGCACCGCCTCGGTCCCCATCGCCCCCTGCATCACCTTCCGCGCGTCCACAAACGTCGCCGGGTACCGGCTGTCCATCATGGAGGCCCCGATGTTCCACCGCGGGAGCTGGAGGGACGCCCAGTACGCCGTCGCGTCGGGGTACCCGTTGGGCGCGGCCCACAGGAACGGGTAGTGCCCGCACCCGTACACCAGGTTCGCCGCGTACACCCACGCCGGCAGCTTGCCGTCCAGCGCCCGCATCGTCGAAGCCATCAAGTGGAAGGGACGCTTGTACTTCCGCGGCGTCCAGTACGTGAGGTTCATCCACAGCACCGCCGTCATCACCTGCTTGATGTCCCCGTCGCTTGCAGTAAAGACCGCCGCGACCTGGTCGATCATCTCCTGCGTCGGGTTCTCTCCCCAGAACTTCTTGATCAGCTTCTTGCTGATGAACTTCGCCGTGCTGGGGTGGCGGGCGAGGGCGTCCAGGACCTTGTTGCCCTGCGTCTCACCACCGGGGGCGATGGTGATTTCCTGCGGCGTGCCCAGGAAGAGCGTCTTGGCCGTGAAATCATGGGTGGACGAATCAAAGCGGTACGAGAGGCTCGCCGTCGGCGTGCCCGCGGGGAAGACGGTCCAGCCCGTGAAGCACTTGGCGACCTCCATCACGTCGCGCTGCGTGTACCCGCCGTCCACGCCCAAGGTGTGCAGCTCCATCAGCTCCCGGGCGTAGTTCTCATTGGGGTGCTGCTTGACGTTGGTGTTGTTGTTCAGGTACGAGAGCATCGCCGGGCTCTTGGCGCTGGCGCCAAGGATCCCGCGGAACTTGCCCAGGGCGTGCTTGCGGGAGACGTTGGTATCGTCGTGCACCTTCAGGAAGTCGCAGAAGTCCGCGAAGAGGTAGATATTGAAATGGTCGGACCAGAACTCGACCATGCGCTCAAAGAGCTGCCGGCGCGACCGCACCGCCCGCAGCACGGTGGCGCCCACGAGCTGGTAGATCATCGGGACCGAGCTGGGGTTGCCACGGTTGTAGTACAGCTCCCACAGCTGGTTGGGCGTATACCACAGCGTCTCGTACCCCGGCCCGTGCAGGATCGAGTCGACCTCCGAATCGTTGATCGCCTCGTAATTCAGGTGGTACGCGATGTACGCCCGCGGACCCAGCGTCCTGGCCAGGGCCCACTCTTCACGCGTATACCCGAAGGTCATGCGGTTGACCAGCCGCAGGAGCGGGACCGAGCCCGGGTCGTCCCGGCGGTCCGGTAAGGCGGCCATGCCGGCCGATTCAATGACGCTGCCGATGGCCGAACCAAGTGCAGAAAGCGTGCTCATGCCGCACCTCATCCGCTGAACTACGTGTCGCCGTTTCCCCGCGGAACCGCGGGTCAAAGGACTCGTTGGGGAAACCTACCAGACAATTGCAGCGTCCCCAAGCGGATTTGACCCCGCGGGCTCCAGATTTCACAGTGTCCGCGCGGAACGGGCGCGAGGCCCGGGCTCCGGGCTCCGGGCGAGCACTCGGCTTCACTTGGACGGCCAATGCACGGCGGCCGGCGCGGTCAGCGGCGGCTGGAAGGAATCCGGCCCATCATCCGCCGCGGCGGAAGCTTGGTCGGAACCACGCCGCCGGGGAACTTGGCCTCGTCGTGCTTGTCGGGCTCGGCCATCGGCATGTCGGGGTTGATCGCCGCGTCGAAGCGATTGACCTTGGGCGTGTCGGACCCGGGCACGGGGTACGTCGCCGGACCTTCGTCCCGCCAGGTATCGGGCTTGGGGGAAGCGACAAAGTCCGGGTAGTCCAGCTTGGGGATCTCGAGGTTGATCAGCGCCTCGATGTTGGTCAGCAGTTCACCCTGCGAAGGCGTCACGAACGCCCAGGCGACGCCGTGACGGCCGGCGCGGGCGGTGCGGCCGATGCGGTGGACGTACAGGTCGGGGTCTTCCGGCAGGTCGTAGTTGATGACGTGAGAGACACCCTCGGCGTCGATGCCGCGGCTGGCAAGGTCGCTGGCGACCAGCACGGTGAGCTGCCCGGTCTGGAGCTGCTTGATCACCTTGTTGCGCTTGGTCTGGCGCATGTCCCCGTGGATGGCGTGGACCTCGATGCCCTTCTCGGCGAGGTACTTGGCGAGCATGTCCACGCTCTTCTTGAGCCGGCAGAAGACGATGGTCATCGCGGGCTCTTCGTGCGTCAGCAGGTGCAGTAGCAGCTTCTTCTTATCCCACGGGTTCACCGTGAGATAGTGCTGGGCGACCATGCTCACCGTCAGGGAGGCCCCGGAGGTCTCAATCTTCTGCGGATCGCGCATGAAGCGGCGGGCGAGCTTCTCGATCTCCCCGGCGATGGTCGCGGAGACGAACATCGTCTGGCGGTCCTTGGGGCACTTGTCCAGGATACGGCGGATGTCCTCCCGGAATCCGATGTCGAGCATGCGGTCGACTTCGTCCAGCACCGTGAACTTCACGTTGTTGAAGTGGTATAGCCCGCGCTCGGCCATGTCCATGATGCGGCCGGGAGTGCCGACGATGATGTTCGCGCCGTTGCGCAGGCGCGAGGCCTGCGTCTTGATGCGCTCACCGCCCATGACGGTGTCCACCGTCACCTTGCCGTGGCGACCGAGTTCGGTCAGCTCGTCGGCGATCTGCACCGCCAGCTCACGCGTGGGGGCGAGCACCAGGGCCTGGAACGGCGCGGACGGCTCGCACATCGCAAGAAGGGGCAGGCCGAACGCGGCGGTCTTGCCGGTGCCGGTCTTGGCCTGGCCCAGCACGTCCTTGCCCGTGAGGGCGACGGGGATCAGCTTGGACTGGATCAGCGTGGGCTTGGTGAAGCCCAGGTCCTTCACGCCCCGCAGCACCGCGGGGGGCAGCCCGAGCTGGTCGAAGGTCAGCGTGTCCTCGAAGATCTCGGTGACCTGCGTGGGGAGATTGGATGGCGGACGGGGGGATTCGGAGTCGCTCATGGTTGATCTGGATCGCTGGGCAGAACGTATGGCGGAGGGCGAGGCACGACGCACATCGGACGCCATTCGAGGCGTTCCGGGAGCCCGGCATCTCCGCCGCCCAGGCTCCGACAACTGTGAAACTTCGCTCAATAGTGTAGGAAGCAGGAAATACAAGTTCCGTAATCGATCCAGCGGCCGCCCCGCGGCCCCGCGGACACTGGGAAACGCGGGATTTTCACCCGCCGGACCTTCAGGCCCCGGGCGCCCTCGGACCGGGGCCCACGCCGGCCCGCTGCTCGCGCGAGAGCTCGATCAGGATGAGATGCTTCATCGCCGTCGCGACGCCCGTCGCCCCCGCCGCGCACCACCCCCGCCATCCATCACGCCACGCGCCGCGAAGCACCAGTTGCTTGAAGAACGCCCCCGCGGGGGAGATCAGCAGCCGCCCATAACTGCCGTGTCGCCCCGCGGCCAGGAGGCTGATCGCCGAGACGCGGCTGTGCCCGACCTGCTTGGTCAGGTAGTCGGCCATGTTCACGAACGAATCGTGGCGAAGCGTGCCCGAGAGGTCTTCCACACGTCCCGCGCCCGGGAGCACGTCCAGCTTGTCATGCGGGTTGATGCCGCCCCAGCGGGCCTTGCCCTTGCGCACCAGCCGCAGCCGCCACTCGGGCTGCCACGCGTGATTCAACGGTTCACCCAGGTACCACACCTTCCGATTGACGCGATACCCCGCCACGGCGGGGTCGTTCTGGTTGAGCGCCGTACGGATCGAGGCCGCCAGGTCGTCCAGCACCGGCTCGTCGCTGTCGATCGACAGGATCCAGGGCTGCTCGCACAGTTCCAGGGCCATCTGCTTGGTGGCGATGTGCCCCTTCCACTCCGTTCGCACGATCCTCGCGCCTGCGGCCTCGAGCATCTCGATGGTGCCGTCGGTAGACCCCGAATCGACGGCGACGATCTCCCTCCCCAGCCCGCGCACGCTCTCCAGAACCGGAGCGATCGTGGCGCGGCTGTTCTTGCAGACGATCGCGATGGAGAGGGGCAGGGGATCGGGGGACGTCACGGTCACGGTTCAATCGTCACCCTTCGAACTCCGGAATCAACAACGCGCCGCACAAGACGTCCGTCATACGCTCTGCCTTCCCAGAGCCGACTCTTTGAGAGCGATCCCGCCATGAGCACCGCCCCGACACCTCCCGAGTCAAGCCCCACCTCCACCACCTCGCCCGCGCCCTCACCGCAGCCCGCTGCGCCCCCCGTCGCCCCCGCGGCGCGGGCATTCGTTGGTCGGTGGTGGGACGAAGCATGGAATGAAGGCCTCTGGGCCGCGGGCTGGAGCAAGTCCCTGGACGGTCTCACGCCCGAGCAGGCCGCGTGGTCCCCGGCTCCGGGGAAACACTCCATCTGGCAGAACGTCCTGCACATGTGCTTCTGGCGAGAGAGCTGGATCCGCCGGGCCACCACGGGCGTCCGTAACACCGATCAGGAATACACCCAGCTCAATTTCCCAGAAGTCACGGAGATCTCCCAGGCCGCCTGGGACGGGGCTCGCCAGCGCTTTGAGCAGACCCAGGACGGGATTCGGACCTGCCTCGCCGACCCATCTCCCGCCTTTGACCGGCTGATGTACTTCCTTCCGCACGATTGCTACCACTTCGGGCAGATCAACCTGCTGCGGTCCCTGCAGGGTCTGCCCCCCATCGAGTGACCCTCCGGAGCCCTGCATGAACACCCCGAGTGTGTGGACCACCGTCGGCCAGATCTGTCTGGCGCTGATGGTGGGGATCACGACGGCCTGCCAGCCGGCGATCAACGCCAAGTTCGCCCAGTTCACACCTTCGAGGGTGTACGGAGGACTGGTGAACTTCGCCGTGGGACTGCTGGCGATGATCGTGATCCTGCTGGTGCTTCGCACCCCCGCCGCCACCGTGCAGCAGGTAAGCCAAGCCCCCGCCTGGTCCTGGATCGGGGGCTTGCTGGGCGCGTTCTTTGTCACGATGTCGGTCTACCTGCTCCCCAGCATGGGGGCGGCGGTCTTCTTTTCCGTCGTGATCGCCGGGCAGCTCCTGGGGGCGACGGTCATCGACCACTTTGGCCTGCTGGACGTCCCGATCAAGCACTTTTCCTGGGGACGGCTGGTCGGCGTGGTCCTGATGGTCGCCGGCGTCATCTGCATCCGCCGACTCTGACCGGGGCGCGGTCCAGGCACGCGTCCCCGCTCGCGGCCTCTTTGCCCAATTGCCGATACTCCTTTGCCCGTTTCCCCTTTTCCTTCCTATCCTCGTGCGCCTCTTAAGCCAGGAGTTTCATCATGCAAGGCGTAGGGATTGCGCGTGTTCGCTGGATTCAGATGGTCGTCGCCCTCCTGACGGCATGGACCGCCGCCGGGCCGGCCCTCGCACAGGTCAAGGACGTCGCCGCGTACTTCGTCGTTGTCTCCAAGGACAAGGCCGACCTGCGCAGCGGCGAAACCGCCAACTATTACAAGGTGCTCGAACTGCCCGCCGGCACGGTCCTGTCCGTGGACGGTGAAGCGGGAGAATGGGCCCGGGTCACCTACCCCGGCGCCGCGACCGCCTTCGTGCAGGCTGAGCACGTCCGGTTCGACGCCGCCTCGAACACCGCGACGGTCACGGAGCCGACCCGCCTGCGCGCCGCCAACTCCCTCACCGGGTTCAAGGGAAGCTGGAAGGCCCTCCTCGCCGCCCCCCTTACCGCCGGCAGCACCCTGAAAGTTACCGAACAAGCAAAGGACGATGAAGGCCGGGTCGTCGCCTACCGCGTGACCGCCCCCGCCGCCGCTCGCGGATACGTCCGCCGCGCCGACGTCCGTCAGGCCACCCCCGCCGAGATCGAATCCGCTCGCCGCGCCGGGAACATGACCGAAGCCCCCGCCCCCGGCAAGACCAGCGACACCCCCCAGCCCCAGAACGGCCCGGCGAACGTGAAGGACAAGCCCCAGCCGGTGAATCCCACGCCTTCGCCTGCTCCGTCCCCCGCTCCGGCCCCGGCCTCCACCCCCGCGGGAACCACCCCGGCGCCAGCCCCGGGCACGCCCCCCGCCCCCACCAATGTCACTCCTCCCGGCGATAACAAGCTACTCGAGCCCATGGTCAAGCCGGGCGAAACGCCCCCGGCGCCGGCGCCCGCCACGGGCACGACGCCTCCGGCTCCTTCCCCCGCGCCCGCCACCAACGACGGCGCCGTCACCCCCCCGGTGACCGAGCCGGCCAAGGTCGCCGAGCCGCCGGCCCCCAAGGCTCCGACCCTGACCGAACTGGAACGCACCTTCGATGCGATCCGTCGCCAGAGCCCCGATGACGCCGAGTACCAGGCCCTGATTGCCGAATTCCAGAAGCTCCAGGACACCCAGGGCGCCGAAAGCCCCCGCCTCCGCAAGCAGATCCAGGGCCGCATCGACTGGATGCAGATGAAGCTCGAGATCCGGGATCGCCAGCGCGAAATCGAGGACATGAAGCGCAAGGCCGACAGCCAGGGCCGGGACGTCACCACCAAGCTCGCCGACCTCGAGCGCCAGCGCCAGTATGCGATCGTTGGCCGCCTGCTCCCCAGCAACGTCTACGACGGCACCAACCTGCCCCTGATGTACCGCCTGCAGTCCGTCGCCGGCGGCAGCCAGCCCCGCACCGTCGGCTACATCAAGCCTTCCCCGGAACTCGACCTGCCCACCAAGCTCAACCAGGTGGTCGGCGTCATCGGGGAGATCAAGATGGATCCGGCGATGTCCCTCAACATCATCACCGCCCTGCGGGTGGACATCCTCCAGGCCGCCGACGGCGGTCCCGTCCGAAATCCCTGATTTACCATACCCCGCACGCCGGTATTCCCAGACCGTCCACCCACAACCCCTCCGCAGGGGTTGTTTTTTTTGAGCGGTCGTCGTGGTCAAGGCGGAACAGCATCCCGCGGCCGGCGCATGCGGCGACCCAAAGGCAATCTTGGAGGTGCCCCGAGACTCAGGGCGCCGCGTGCCGGGTCGCCCGGACCTTGTCCTTGTGGGTATGGCGGATGATGTCACCCGTCGCGAGGTACACCACCTCTTCGGCGATGTTGCTCATCAGGTCGCCCACCCGCTCAAGCTCACGCCCGGCGCGGTGGATGAGCAGGCCGTTGGAAAGGGCCTCGCTGGACGAATCCCGCTGCATGAACTCGACGCTCTCCCCGAAGAGCCTGGCGTCGAGCCCGTCGATCGTCCGGTCCTTGGCGACCAGCTGCCTCGCCGCCTCGACATCCTCGTCCAGCACGGCCCGCAGCAGCTCGTGGCACCGCACCGGCACCCGCTGACCGAGTTCCAGGAGGGCTGTGGGCCACGCGGGAGGGGTGTCCCCTTGGATCTTGCCCACGATCTTGGCAATGGAGGAGGCGTGGTCGGCGACGCGTTCGATGTCGTGGTTGACCTTCAGGACGAAGGTGACCACGCGGAAGTCCCGCGCGAAGACGTGGTGCAGGGTCAGGAGGGCAAAGCACTCCTGCTCAATCTGAACCTCTTCGTGGTCAATGGTGTCATCGGTTCGGCGAACATCGGCGGCGGCCTGCCGGTCCAGCCGCCAGAGGGCGTCCAGGGCCCGCTCGAGCATGGAGATCGCCTCGGTCGCCTCCCGTACCAGCCTGCGCTTGAGACTGATCAGCTTGCGATCGAAGATCACGTTGTGCCCCGGCGTGGGGGTGGGCTCGGGCGTGGGAACCTCGGGGTCGTTCACTCGTAAGCCTTTCAGATCCGCCGCTCGCGGGGCACGCCACCGTCCGATCCAACCGGTCAGAAGCCCGGCGTGCCCGTCCTTGTAGTTTGCAATCGTCATGCTATTCCTCACATCGAACAAATGACGCCTTCATCCCAGCATGTTCCTTGCGATTTTCTCAAGTCCCGCCCGCTCGGCGACGGTCGCCCCCGCGCCTTCACCGACGCCCGACCGCGAGTTCCGTACCGCCGTCACCGGATGAAAGCGGTGTCACCAGCCTGCCGGCACGTGCCGGCACGAGGGGGGAGCCCCTATCGTGAAGATTGCGTTCAACCCCCGAAGCCGCCCGCTCCCGCACCATGAAGCACTGGCTCAAAAACCTGATGTACCGCCTCATGAGGCCCGCCCTGCGGGACGTAAACGCCCGTCTGGACCACCTGGACGCGCCCGCCGGTCCCCTTCAATCCGCCCTGCAGTCCCTTGCCGGGCAGGGCGAACAGACCCGCGCCGCCCTCGCCGCCTCTGCGGCGGTCCTGGAGTTCATCTCTCAACGCCTCGCCCGCGTCGAACGTCGGCTGGTCTCCTCCGCCGTCTGGCGTGGCGGGCTCTCTGGATGCGCCGTCGACCACGCCGGTGTGCCCGTTCCCGAGATGACCGCCAAGTACCACGCGGAGCTCGCCTACTGGGAGGCCGTCGTTCGCCGGGACTCCATCCCCACCTGGGGGATGCCCTTCGATGAGATTTACGGCATCTGGCAGCGTGTCCGCATGACCGAGCTCGCCGAGTTCCTTGGCATCGGCCACGGGGAAACGGCGATGGACGCCCTGGGCCGGTGGTCCACCGACCGCGTCGCCGTCGAGATCGGTTCGGGCCCCTACCCCTCCATCGCGCTGGTCCGATGGAAGCGGGCGCTGGCCGTTGATCCCCTCGCCGAGGGATACATCGCCGAAAACCTCGTTCCCAAGGTCCACTTCACCGGGGACATCTCATTCCTTGCCTCCTCCGGAGAATCGATCGCGCTCCCCTCGGCGACCGCCGACCTGCTGGTCCTGGAAAACTGCCTCGACCACGTGGACGACCCGGCGCTCGTGCTCGCCGAGTGCCGCCGGCTCCTGCGACCCGGCGGATACCTGTGGCTGCTGGTCGACCTGATGGACTACCGGGACCACATGCATCCCAACCCGTTCTCGGAGAAGTCGCTGCGGGATCTGCTGACCGCACACGGATTCACGCCCCTGCGGGAGCGGATCGATGGCCACAAGAGCCACCCCGCGGCATACGGGGAGTATCGCGGCCTGCTGCGGTCCCCCGACGCGCCCGAAACATCGGCGGCGGCCGCAGCGACGGTCTCGGCGCCGCTGGTCGATCGTGCGGGCGAGGCCGCGCGAACCGCGGTTCACTGAGACATCCGTGCGGCGAAGGGGATATCGCCTCTTCCCGCTTGCTGCGGGTGCTCCGCGGCGCTTCTATATGACCGGATGAATTCCAATGACTCGCCACGCCTCTGCGCACAGCTCCTCGAACCCGAAATCCGGGAGATGGTGCGCGAGGGCGCCTTCAGCGAGCTGCGTCATGCCCTGCACGGCATCCATCCCGCCGACATCGCCGACATCCTTGCCGAGCTCGGGCCCGACGACGCCGCCCTGGCCTTCCGCTTCCTTCAGCGCGACGACGCGGGCGAGGTCTTCGGGTACCTCTCCCAGGAGTTCCAGGAACAGCTGATCGCCAAGCTCGGCCAGGAGCAGGCCGTCCGCGTCGTCGAGAGCATGTCCGCCGACGACCGCGCCCGCATCCTCGACGAGCTTCCCCACGAGGTCGCCCAGCGTCTGGTCGCTTCCCTCTCCCCCGAATCACGCAAGGTCACGCAGGCGATCCTGGGCTATCCGCCCCGTTCGGTCGGCCGCCTGATGACGCCCGACTACGTCCGGGTGCGTCCGGAATGGACGATCGAGCAGACCCTCGCCCACATCCGCAAGTACGGCAAGGACGCGGAAACGATCAACGTCGTCTACGTCGTGGATCCCAACGGCACGCTCATCGACGACCTGCGGCTGCGGCAGCTCCTGCTCAGTGATCCTTCGCAGACCATCGAGAGCATCATGAACCACCAGTTCGTGACGCTCAAGGCCGACGACGACCGCTCCGAGGCCGTCGGGGCCATGTCCAAGTACGACCGCACCGCCCTGCCCGTGGTCGACTCGCGCGGCGTGCTCATCGGCATCGTGACCCACGACGACGTCGCCGACGTCGCCCAGGCCGAGGCGACCGAGGACATGCAGAAGATGGGCGGCGTCTCCGCTCTCGAGGAACCCTTCGACCGGGCCTCCATCGCCTGGCTTGTGCGCAAGCGAGCCCCCTGGCTCAGCCTGCTCTTCCTCTCCGAGCTGCTCACCAGCAATGCGCTGCGGTATTACGACGACCAGATCGCCAAGGCCGTGATCCTCTCGGCCTTCATCCCGGCGATCATCTCCTCGGGCGGCAACTCGGGCTCCCAGGCCTCGACGCTGGTGATCCGGGCGATGGCGCTGGGGGAGATCCGGCTCAAGGACTGGTGGCGCATCCTGCGGCGCGAGTTCCTGGTCGCCGGCGTGCTGGGCCTGCTGATCGGCTCCCTGGGCTTCATCCGCATCAGCGTGTGGGGATGGCTGGGCTGGTGGGTGGAGACGACCAAGGACGCCAGCGGGGTGGAGGTTGTGGACACGCACATCCAGAACCACTACTACATGCTGGGATTGGCGATCATGACGGCGTTGTTCGGCGTTGTGGTGTGGGGGAGCATCATGGGTGCGATGCTGCCGTTCGTGCTGAAGAAGTGCAAGTTCGACCCCGCGGGCAGTTCGACGCCGTTCGTGGCGACGCTGGTGGACGTGACGGGCATCATCATCTACTTCACGTGCATGACGGTGATCCTGCGCGGGACGCTGCTGTAGGAGACGGCAGGCCGCGAATTGACGCGGATGAACGCGGATCAGAAATAAGAATGGGTCAGAACGATGGGCGAGGTGCGGTGTCGTCCATGGATCCGCGGATAGGTGCAGCTGGGTGCTTTCGTGAGTTGCTGAAGACCATGCGCTTGAATTCGGGGCGGGGGCCAAAATTCAGGATCAGGCCGACATCAAACTCAGTCGCCCGGAGGTAGTTAAGCAGTTGGGCCTGATGATCGGGAGTAATCGCGACCGCCGCTTTGAGTTCCACGAGCACGGAGTTCTCGACCACCAGGTCCGCACGAAATTCTCCGATCACCTGGCCGCGAAACCAGACTCTGATGGGAGATTGTCGGACAGCGTTCAAACCCGCCTGCGTCAGTGCAAGACCCATCGCGTGTTCGTACACCGACTCCAGAAACCCGCGTCCAAGTTCGTTGTACACCTGGTAAAACACGCCAATCACCGCCTCAGTGACTCCCGCATGTTTCAACGCGCGCGCATCCACTCCCCCGCCCCCCTCCCCTTCTGATCCGCGTTCATCCGCGTCAATCCGCGGCCTGTCTTAGGCCGTCTGCGCCGCCAGCCCGCGGATGCTCGCGGCCCGGCGCTTCTGCGCTGCCTGCTGGTCGGACTCGGCGGTCACGAAGCTTTCGCCGAAGCGGAAGAGGCGGAAGCTGTTGCCCACCACGAAGACGTCCCCCACGAAGTGGTAGAACGCCGCGAGGGGGACGGCGAAGGAACCCGTCGCCGCGAGGGTGCCCGTCGCCGCAAGAGCCAGTCCCACCAGCGCGATGACGATCGACGCGGCGATGTTCTGCGCGACGATGGCGCGCGAGCGGCGGGCGAGCTCGATCAGGAAGGGCACGCGGGAGAGGTCGTCGTTCATCAGCGCCACGCCCGCGGAGTTGGCGGCGATGTCCGAGCCCGAAAGACCCATCGCCACGCCCACGTCGGCGGCGGCGAGGGAGGGGCCGTCGTTGATTCCGTCACCGACCATCATCGTGTGGTAGCCGTTCTTGACCATCGCCTGGATCAGCTCGTGCTTCTCCTCGGGATGACATTCGGCCTCGATGGAATCGACCCCCACCGAAACGCCCACGCGCTTGGCGACGGCCATGCGGTCCCCGGTGAAGATCGCCACCTGCTTGACGCCCAGCTCACGCAGGTGGTTGATCACGCTGCGGGTGTTGGAGCGGACGGTGTCCTCGAGACCCACCGCGCCCAGGTACCGGCCGTCGCGCATCACGTGCACGCTCGAGCGGCCCTCGATCTGCTCTTCGACGGCATCGATCTGGGACTTGATGCCGGGGTTGAGCTCCAGCAGCCAGCTGGCGCGGCCCACGCACAGCTCCCCCATGCTCGTGCGGGCACGCACGCCGCGGCCGTGCACTTCCTCGTAATCCTGGGAGCCGTCGGGCTGGATGCGGGCGGCCTTCGCCGTCGAGAGGATCGACTGGGCGAGGGGGTGGTTGGAGTGCTGCTCCGCATTGGCGGCGGAGGAAAGCAGCTCCGCCCCGTCCACGCCCGCCGCGGGGGCGAGCTTGGTGACCTGGAACTTGCCGGTGGTGATGGTGCCGGTCTTGTCGAAGACGACGGAGTTGATGTTCGCCGAGGCCTCCAGGAAGCTGGGCTGCTTGATGAGGATTCCCAGACGGGCCGCGGCGGCGAAGGCGGCGAGCATGGCGCTGGGGCTGGCCAGCAGCAGCGCCGAGGGGCAGGCGACGACCAGCACGGTGACGGCGGTGGTGCCCGCGATGTCCCGGGTGGCGGGGTCTTCCGACTGGCTCAGCAGGAACCACACCACGGCGGTGACGCTGAGCACGACGGGAACGAAGAAGCGGGAAACCTGCTCGATGAGCATCTGGCGCGGCGTGCGGCTCTGCTCCGCCTGGCGGATCAGCTGCGTGACCTTGCCGATGGTCGTGTCCTCCCCGACCTGCGTGACCGAAATATCCAGACCGCCCGTGAGGTTGGCGGTGCCGGCGTAGACGAGGTCTCCAACCTGGATTTCGACCGGGGCGGCTTCGCCCGTGAGGGAGGCCTGATTGACGGTAGAGCGGCCGGCGACGACGCGGCCGTCGACTGGAAGGTTCTCACCGGCGCGGACGCGGACCAGGGAGCCCACCTTGACCTGCGCCAGACCGACCTCCCGTTCCTCACCGTTCTCAACGATGCGGGCGACGTCGGGGGTGAGCTGCACGAGGTCCTGGATCGCCCGCTGGGCGCCCGACGCCGAGCGGCGGACGAGCTGACCGAAGATCACCAGGATGAAGGCAAGCCAGCCGGCGGCGACGAACTTGCCGTCGCACACCGCGGCGAGGATCGCCAGCGCGGCGAGGGTGGAACTCGAAAGCCGGCCGGTGCGCAGCTCGGTGATCGCCGAGATGAACAGCGGGATCCCCATGATCACCGCGCCCAGGGCGGCGGGAATCAGGGCGACCGTGTCGTCGGTGAGCTTGAGCATCTGCACGACCCACGTGGAGATCAGCAGCACGCACCCCACCAAGCAGAGCATGATGTAGCGGTCGATCTCGACCTCGTGGTGGGAGCAGCAGGCCATCCCCGCCTTGGCGTGGTTCGGATCAAACTCGTGCCCGGCGCCCTTGGCGGGGCCGAGGTTGTGGCCGGCGTGGTTGTGATCGTGCGTGTGGGGGTGATCGTGCGAGTGGGCGTGCGTCGCCATAAAGAAGAAGCTCCGTCCGGCCGCGAAGTCGCTGGTCGACACGCGGCGAGAGTGCATCAAGACCTGTTGTTCGAACCCTTCCAACACTACCGGCCGGCACATCGGCTGTCGAACCAGCGGCGTGCCCCGTCCGCCCGAACGCGAACGAACAAAGACATAACGGGCATCCGAAGACGCCACGCACTAGCATACGGCATCGGTCCCCCCTTTGTTCGCCGCCATGGGCCCATCAATCCGAGCCCGAAGGACGTCTGCCGATCCATGCCCGAACCGACTTCCCATCGCCCAGGCCTCGACCACGCCAAGGCCCCCCCGACCGTCGCGATCCTGGGCCTTGGGCAGATGGGGCTGGTCTGCGCCGGCATCCTGACGACCCCGCCCGCACCCAATGGTTCCACTGGCACAACCCGGGCTGCGAAGGTGATCCTGTGGGGCCATACAGAGGATGAAGCCGGACGGGTGGCCCAGACCCGCCGCAGCCCGCGTCTGGAAGGTTTCGTGCTGCCGGCGACGGTGCAGGTGTGTTATCGGGACCATGAAATGCTCCGGGAAGCGGATCTGATCGTCTCGGCGATCCCGGTTCAGTACACCCGCGGGGTGTGGGAGAAGCTGGGGCCCGTCATCTCCGATTCCGCGGCGGTCGTCTCCGTCGCCAAGGGGATCGAGAATGAAACCCTGCTGCGTCCGACGCAGCTGATCCAGGACACGCTTCGCCGCGTGGGACGGGACGACCCCGACCGCTCGGCGAGGCGGATGGGGTGCCTGTCGGGGCCGACCATCGCCACCGAGCTGGCCCGCTGCCTTCCCGCGGCGATGATCGCGGCTTCCGACGATCCCGACTTTGCCCGGCAGATCCAGCGCCTTTTCGCCACCAGCTGGCTTCGGGTATACACCAATCCGGACGTGTTGGGTGTGGAATTGGCGGGGGCGACCAAGAACGTCATCGCCATTGCCGCCGGCATCGTCGATGGGCTCCAGGCCGGGAATAACGCCAAGTCGGCGTTGCTGGCCCGCGGCCTCGCGGAGATTGCCCGGCTGGGCGCGGCGATGGGCGCGAGCCCCGAGACCTTTTTCGGTGTCGCGGGGCTTGGAGACCTGGCGACCACGTGCTTCTCACCCGAAGGCCGCAACCGCTCGTGCGGAGAGCACCTGGGCAAGGGTGGCTCGCTGGAGGACTTCCTCGCCTCCAGCCCGCACGTGGTTGAGGGCGTGGCGACGGCCAAGTCCGTGATCGATCTGGCACGCAAGTACCGCGTCGAAATGCCCATCGCCCAAGCGGTCCACGCGGTCCTGTTTGAAGGGATGGACCCGATCGAGGCGATCGGCCAGCTGATGACGCGCGAACAGAAGGCCGAGCGGGTGGGATGAAGCGCCGCCGGGGCGTACCCGACCAGACAGCGGAAGCGATGAACATGTGAGCGCCAAGATATGGCGGTCGATATCGCGCGATCTGAACATACCCGGTGTTGCAAACAGAACCGCGCCCCGGTAGTCTGCGAACCGTCGTTCAGTTCTCGTGGCTTTCAAGAGAGGAGAGGGCCATATGACGTATGTGTCGATCCGTTTTTCTCACGCGCTGATCGTCGGCGTTGCCGTGGCGGGCGGCCTGGCAAGTTCGGCCCAGGCGCAGTTCAGTCTGCGCAAGGCGAGCCTGGACCTGCTTGCCCGGACCCAGTACATCGAGGGTTCGATCGGGCCTGATTCGACCGACCATTACACCAATCCGAGCATTACCGCGGCGTCGTTCAATCACGCGGCGACGGCGATCTCCGCGGTGGGACCCCGCCAGACGGTCATGACCGAGGAGCAGACGCTGGTGACCACGGCCACCAAGCTCTCCTCACTGATGAATACGCGGATCGCCCATCCGGCGATGACGTTCGGGGTGAATTCGTACACGTTCGAAGGCAACAACAGCATGCAGTGGACATTCGCTGTTACGGCCCCGACGCAGGTGCGCTTCGAGCAGAGTGTTAGTAACCTCTACAGCAACAGCGCCCTCATGTGGTTCTACAGCGGCAGCGGACCGGTCTTCTCCCAGCAGTTCGCCCCGCCGTCGTTCTTCCCCGCTTCCGCCGACATCACGCTGGCGCCGGGGAGCTACACGATGGGCTACCAGATCCAGCCGACCGACGCCTATCCCACGCCCAACCACAGTTCACAGGCCGCGTCGGATATCAGCTTCACCAGCACACTCTCCCTCACCGTCATCCCCGCGCCGTCGGCGGCCACCCTGCTCGTTCTGGCCTGCGGCGGATTGGCACGCCGCCGCCGCTGATCCCACGACGAATCGGCCACGCCGGGCGGGAACGCGTGAATCGGCGTCATCTCCCGAGTCGAGAATCACTTCATCGCCACACTCCGCGGCGCCGCGTCATGCTGATGCGGCGCCGCCTTTTAATAACGCCCTGTCCACCCGGCGCAACAAAAAACCGGCCCCTTGCACGGGAGCCGGTGGATCATCACACGTTCACTGTCCTCCCGGACCGGGACGATGCCCGCGATCAGAGCATCGTCACCTTGAGCGAAATCTCGGTGCCAGCCAGCGCCTTGGAGACGGGGCAGCTCACCTTGGCCGTTTCCGCGTGCTTCTGGAATCCCGCGGCATCCAGGCCGGGGACCTTGCCCTCGAGCTCGAGTTCGATGCGGGGGATGGCGAAGCCGGGGCCCTGCTTTTCAAGATGAACCTTCGCCGTGGTGTGCAGGCGTTCGGCGGTGAAGCCGGCCGCGCCGAGAAGGGCCGAGAGCTGCATGGTGAAGCACCCCGCGTGGGCGGCGCCGATCAGTTCCTCGGGGTTGGTGCCCTTGCCATCGGCGGTGCGGGCCCGGAAGTCGTACGGGGCGTCGAGCGTGCCGCTCTGGACCTTGATGTGGCCCTTGCCCTCGGTCAGGTTGCCCTTCCACTCAGCGTCGGCGGTTCGAAAAGCCATTGATGTCGCTCCTTGTCGTTGTTCGCGAGGCACGACGGTATGCCTTTCCCGTTTTCCCCGCCGATCGCGAATACCGCGCTATTCCACCCTGACGAGTCTCGAATCGATCCAAGCGCGAACACCCCGCCCATCGGACAGAGGGTGGGAATCCCTATTCCGACCCCCAAGGGGCCAAATCCCATGCCTCGGCGAGCCGGCACGCGGCCGGGCGACGCATTGACGTCTGCACCGCCTCCACGGATCGAGCGACCTCTATGCACCCTCCACACACCTCCCCCGCGTCGCCCAACCCCGAACCTTCCCCCGGCGCCCGCCGCATCAACGTCGTCGCCTCCCTGCCGGCCATTTTCTCCAACCTGGTCGGCCTCACGGCGACGCTGATGATGCTCGTGCTGCTGCTCGCCGGGTCGGCAAACAGCCAAAGCCAGCAGCTCACCGAGATCCGCTGGCTGATGGCCTCGGTGGGGATCGTGGGGCTGGGCGGGGTCCTCGGTTCGGCGTGGGCGCTGTTGCGGGGCCGGCACTCGCTCGCGGCGAGCCTCGCCATTTCTCCCGCGGTATACGTGATCGTTCTCTTCATCACCCTCATGGTGGGCGAGCACTGAACGCCGCCCTCCGTCCGATCTGGCGTGCTTCCATGGACCGCACTCTTCGCGTACTCATCATCCTGTTCGCCGGCGGCTTTGGCGTGGCGCTCCTGTGCGTGGGCGTTACCGAGTTCTTCCAGCAGCGCCGCCTGCTCACATCGGCCCATCCGGTGCAGGCGGAGATCATCGATTCTTCGGTTCGCTGCATCGATTCCTCGGCCGCGCGGCCGGGGGCGTACTGCGCCGCAGTGCGGTTCCGCTACCGGATCGACGGGGCGGAATACGAAAGCGACCGGCTGTATCCCACCTTCATCCGTCCCGGGTACGAATCGCCGGCGAGCGCCGCCGCCGAACTGGCGCCCTTCCCGCCGCGGGCGAACGTGGTGGCGCACGTCGATCCGGAGGACCCCGCCCGCGCGTTCCTGGTCCCGCGCGGCACGTCGATGCCGCTGATGTGCATCCTGCTGGGGCTGGTAATCCCCCCGGTCTCGTGGATCGCTGGACGACGGATCTGAAGGTTCATTGCCGTGCTCCACGCATTTCTCTTCGGACACTGCATTCCTGCGTGAGTGAGTGTCATCGGGCACGTTGATTCCTGCGTTGGAATGCGAGGGTCTCTTCCGGCCCTTCGCCCCACCGCACACCAGGAGGACACGCCGATAAACCGCCTTTTCACCGCCGCCGCCGTTTCCGCCGCCGCCTGCGTCTTTTCACCGCTCGCCCGCGCCGATTACGACAAGACGTGGGACTACAAGGGAAATTCCCGCACGCTCGCCCTCAATTTCATGGCCGACGCGACCGCCTTCATCGTGAACGTGCCCGGCGGCGCGATCGAGCCCGACCCAACCCCGGCCACGGGCTACTCGATCTCCGATTCGGTCCGCCGGGCCGCGCTGTCGTGGAACGCGGCGGGGTCTGGGTGGAACATCAAGAACGCCGGGGCGGCGATGGGGGACATCCCGGTCAATGTGCGGATGGGTTTCATTGATCCCGACAACGCGGCAAACAACGAGTTCTCCCCTCCCAGCAGCGACGAGGCCAAGAACGACGACGACCACGGGGCTGGGGCGAAGAACGTGCTCGCGTTCTTCCGGATCACGGGCCGGGACGTGATGGACCCGCGCTTCGTGACTTCCGCAGAGATCGTCTTCAATCCGTTTGCCTCCTGGGGGATCGGCACCAACGCCCCGGTGCGAGAGGACATGGACTACGACCCGATCATCGTGGCCCTGCACGAGCTGGGCCACGCCCTTCGGCTGGACCACACCATGCCCATGGGCAGCACCACCATCGGCCTGCCGCGCGACGGGGATGTCATGCGCCCCATCATCAAGTCCGGCTGGCACCAGACCAACAAAAACCTGATGTTCGACCGCAACCCCAACGCGGCGGACATCGCCGTCGCCACCGCTTCTTTCGGTGACAAGCTTCCCGCCCCCACCACCGCGGCGATGGCGGGCCTGGGGGCGCTGGTGATGTCCCGCCGCCGCCGGTCTTAACACTCTCTCATCAGAGGTTTTCAGGGGAAAGTCACGCCCCGGTGAAAGCCGGTGCAATTCCCAGATCTTCAGCGGCGGCGGGCCTGCGTTAGGCCCACGCCGCTTTTTCATTGGGCAACGGCGGGAGGCAATTGCCGGGCCCGAGAACTCCCGCCCCCACCCGCGCACGCGGCGCACATCCACGCCCCGCGCGCCCACCCCCGCCGTCCATGCTTGACGGGTCGTGAATCCTCTCCCGGCCGCCGAAAGACCAGCAGCCGCGGCGAGGCTCGGGCATGTGCCCGGGAGCTTCGCCCGTTTCGGGAGAGATTCCACATGACCGATATGCAGCCCACCGATCCGCAGACCGGATCGTTTGATGAACGCACCGCGTCCGCGATCCACGCCGCGCCGAAGGCCGAGGGCTTCTGGCTCTCCAACTACTGCATCATCCCCGTCGCCGTGTGCGGGGGCCTGGTCGCCTACCGGGCGAGCCTGGCGCCGGCGAACCTTGTCTCCAGCGTGCTCCCGGTGCTGCCGGTGATCTTTGTCTCCCTGCTGGTCGCCTATGTGTGCCACAAGATCTTCAAGAACTCCCGGCGGGCGGCGAGCATCGCGTTCTGCGTGAGCAGTTCCCTGCCAATCCTGGGGGCGGTGGTCACGGTCTTCTCCGCCGTGGCGGCGAAGGAGAACACGCACGCACTTGAGAGCTTCGCGGCCAAGGCCGGCCAGATCGGCCAGGACGTGCGCCGTGACTTTGAAGCGACGGGGCAGGTGGATGCGTCCCGCACCGAATCCCTGCTGGGCGCGATGCGCGACGCGGCGGGAGCCATGACCGGGGAGCAGGCTGCGGCGATGCAGGCCGTTGCCGATGTGACCCAGCGCTATGCCGACGCGGGGATCAAGCACGAGCAGACGCTGTCGAGCGTGACGCAGCTGCCCGGGCCCGAGACGGCGCAGCTCCCCGCGGAGCTTGACGTTCACATCGTCAAGGTCCGGGAGGCCCGGGACGTCAACCTCAAGCTCGACGAGTTGACCAGCGCGCTGCCCAAGGACCTGGAGGCCGTCCTGACCGAGCGCGGTGTTTCAGAGCCGCTCCGCAAGGCCGTCATCGCCGACGCCTTCCCCCCGGCGCAGCTGAGCCGCCTGCACGCCCTGCGCCTGGTGCAGGGAGAGATCCTGGAAAACCTCGAATCCCTGACCGCTCTCTTCCGCACCGAGTGGGGCCGCTGGAACGTTTCTCCCCAGACCCAGGAGTACGTCTTCCAGAACCCCGCGGCGAAGGACAATTACGCCAAGTACATCGGCACGCTGGGAGAGCTGGCGCAGCGCGAAGACCGCCTCCGCCGCGCGATCCTGGGCGTCAAGTCGGGCAAGCCGCTGCCCAGCAATCCCGACCTGGACGGGGACAGCCTCGCCGAGACCGGGGAGACCGCTTCCAACGCCCCACGCTGGTGATCCGCATCAGCTGCTGAACAGGAAGTGGCAGACGTCGGCGTCCTGCATCACGTAGTCCTTGCCCTCGATGCGCATCTTGCCGGCTTCCTTGATCGCCTTCTCGTTCTTGTACTTCTCAAGGTCGGCGACGGAATAGATCTCCGCCCGGATGAAGCCTTTTTCGAAGTCGGTGTGGATCACGCCGGCGGCCTGCGGCGCGGTGGCGCCGATCGGCACCGTCCAAGCCCGGATTTCCTTGGGGCCGGCGGTGTAATAGCTCTGAAGTCCCAGAAGCTTGTACGCCGCGCGGGCGAGGCGGTTGAGCGCGGGCTCGGCCATGCCCATCGACTGCAGCATCTCCAGCTTGTCGGCGTCGGAGAGCTCCGAGAGCTCGCTTTCGATCTTGGCGCAGACGGGCACGGCCTCGGAACCTTCCTTGGCGACGTGGGCCCGCACGCGCTGGGCGAGTTCGCCCTCCCCGTTCACGTCTTCCTCGTCGACGTTCATCACGTAGAGCGTGCGGCGCGCGGTGATCAGGGAGAGGCCCTTCATCGCCTTGATCTGCTCATGATCGTCGAACTTGACGGACCGGGCCGGCTTGCCCTCGTTGAGCACGGGCAGGAGCGCCTTGAGGACCGCGTAGCGGGCGACGGATTCCTTGTCACCGGCCTTCGCGGCGCGCTCGGCCTTGCCGATGGCCCCCGACACGGTCTCAAGGTCGGCAAGGACCAATTCGGTCGCGATGATCTCGATATCGCGCAGCGGGTCCACCGTGCCCTCGACGTGCAGGATCTCCTCCCCGCCGGGCGCCTTGGTGAAGCACCGCACCACCTGGATGATCGCATCGACCTCACGGATGTGGGAGAGGAACTTGTTCCCAAGGCCTTCCCCCTCGCTGGCGCCCTTCACGATGCCGGCGATATCCACCAGGCGGAGCATCGCGGGGATGATCTTCTGGCTCTCGATGTGCTTGCGGATGATCTCGAGGCGATCGTCGGGAATGGGGACCACGCCGACGTTGGGCTCGATGGTGGCGAAGGGGTAGTTGGCCGCCAAGGCGCCGGCCTTGGTGAGGGCGTTGAACAGCGTGCTTTTGCCGACATTGGGCAGACCGACAATACCGGCTTCCATCGCGCCGACTCCTTATCAAGACCCGAACCAGAGAAACGGGGGCGATTCTAGCCGGGAGGGATTCTGAAGGACGTCGAGAAGGGTTTTCCCGTCGATGCGCGGATCCGCCGATTGAGCGGCGTGGCCTGCATGCTGGGGCACGACAGTACGAACGCTCGCACCCGCGCATAGTGAGCCCGCGGCGCCCGCGCGACCGCGGTCCATGAGGGTTTCTTCATCAACCGCACACATGATGGCCGGGGCTTTCCTGTTGACGCGGATCCATTCGGCCGGTAACTTGGCCCGGGCCACGGCACGCACCCTGCACAAGGGAGTGTGCGCAACTGCAGTCCCGGCACACGGCCGCCGGGGTCGTCCAGCGCGGAGCAACGTTCCGCCGGTGAGCGACGCAGGGTTACGGGGAGCTGACATTTCGGAAAGGGTCTTGCGATGCTTCATCGCGGCGATCGATCATTCCATTGCGGCCCGTGCGCCGTTTCCCCCTCCGCGCGCTCCCTCCGCCGCGCCGCATTGGAGCTTGAGAGCCTGGAAGCGCGGCGTGTCTTCGCGGTTGATTTCGCCTTCGCGGGGCTGGAATACAGGGCGGGCCAGTCGTTCCCCGTCATCGTCTACGGGGAGGGCAGCCGCGCCGACAACGGCGTCGTCACCGGCACCACCACGCGCGCGAGCTTCGCCAACGGCATCGTGAGCAACGACACCGACATCGCATCGATGACGTTCAATGAGGACGGCAGCCTGGGGATGACCTTCGACGACCTGACCACGATGGACCAGTCCAGCGGAGCGGACTTCCGCGCGTCGGCGGGCTTTCCCATCGGCTATTTCGGCGGACACGCGCCCCAGAGCTCGGGGAACGCCTTCAACGGGGACTTCACGCGGTATTTCCTGGAGCAGAGCACAGGTATCCGCCGCTGGACCAACCCCTTCGCCAACTCCCTGAGCCATCCCCTGCAGTTCCAGGCGATGGTGATCACGTTGACGGGCACCCAGGTCGTCTCGGCGACGATCGACTTTTCGTACCCTACCAACCATTCCGAGCTGAACCCGCTCCCCCCCACCTCGGCGCGGCTGACCATCGGCGACAACGTGGTGGACCGCACGGTCGATTCGATCGATGAGGATGGCACCATCCATTTCTCCGCCGGGGATTTCATCATCATCGGCAGCGTGCGCGACCCCCTCGCCCCCGATTCCAGCGTCGCCTCCGGCCGCACCGCGGCCTCGGTGATCTACGTCGATCCCAACCGCAACGACGGCAACCTGGTCCTGGGCGTCGGCGGGAACCGCTCGGTCGAGGAATTCGTCGACAACCGCGGCTCCGCGGGAATCTACCGCGGCTCGTTCCAGGTCAATTCGTCCCTCACCGCCGATTTCCTGGGCGTGAGCTACTCCCAGGGGGACATCGTCGCCTCTCACGTCGTGCTCAATCTCGCGGCCGACGGCACGTACCGCCTCTGGACCGCCGCGGGTTATGACGCGGAATCCGATCCGGTTTCGACGGGCGTCTGGCGTGTGATGCACACCTATTACACCTTCCACGAGGCCTCCGCCACGCTGCAACTGGTGGAAAACTCCACGAGCCAGGCGGCCCTCCTGCAGATGAACGACGACGGCTCGTTCTCGGCCCGCTGGGTGGTGGATGCCGACGGCACGACGCACCAGCCGCTGCTGGGAGAAGTCGCCCGGCACGTGCAGCCGTGGGAATTCTCCGGCGGCATCCTGCGCGATGTGGAGCTTGACTCCAATGGCCATCCGCAGGCGTACATCTTCCGCCAGGATTCTCTCGACGGTTACAGCGACCGATGGGCGAAGGTGGACCTGATCCACGCGGGGGGCGGAAAGGCCCTGACGTTCGTCTACGCGGCCGGTCCGCGGACGTCCAACGTAGCGATCTCCATCAACTCCAAGCTCAGCGAGCCCAACGTCGTGCTGGGCGTGGATGTCGACGGCCACGCCGTCTCCTATGAGCTGCTCGCAAGCGGGGCATGGGTCTACCGCGACCTCAGCAACGAGTACCTGGGCGGCAAAACCTTCACCTCCGACGTTGTTGCGGGGCCAATGACCGGCCACGAATACCGCTACAGCCCCCAGGGCGCCTTCGCCTCCACCGCCGGAATCACCGTGCCCCTGCTCTCGGGCATGACCAGCGACAACCATCGCGTGCTGCTCTACCCATGGGTCAACTCCGGGGCGACCTTCCGCCAGACGCACTACAGCACCCTCGACATCACGCAGATCATCTCTGTCAACGGGCTCATCGATCCCGGGTTCATCGCCAACTCCGTCCAGCCCCTCGCCACCGACTGGGGCATGATCGCCGTCACCGGGCTGGACTCCGCCGGGCACGTGCAGGCCATCTGGGCCTCCCCCGGCACGGCCTGGTATGTAAACGACCTCACCAGCGATTCACAGGGCCCCGCCCTCACGGGTCCGCTGAGCCTCTCCCCCGGCCCCAGCCGCATCGAGATCTTCGGCAAGGACGCGCAGGGCAGCGTCATCCAGCTCCAGGTCGGCGTGCAGACCGGATGGTTGTGGCAGGCTTCCAACCTCACCGCCCTGACTTCCGGGCCGCAGATCTCCTCCACCCTCTTCAGCTTCCACTGGCTCAACGGCCAGGTGCTCACCGCCGTCGGCGGGATCGACGCCGCCGGCAACACCGTGATGTACTGGAGGGGCGATTCGGCGGGAGAAGCGTGGAAGCTCGCCGACCTTACGACGGCGATCCCCACCGACCAGCGCCCCGTCGAGCTCTCCTTTGCCGATTCCAGCACCGAATACACCGGCTTTTCCAATGGCTCACCGACCAGCGCCGACCAGATCCACATCTACGGCCTGAACTCAAGCAACCAGGCCGTTCGCCTCGTGTGGGAGGCTGGCAATGACCAGTGGCGAGTGGAAAACATCTCCCTGGCGGCGGTCACGCTCGCCTGAACCCACCTCCGACACCGTCTCACGATCCACGATCTTGAACCTTCACGCGATTGCATCACACAGGAAGCTCCCCATGAAGCGCTTTCAACTCCCCGCGATGTTCTCCCCTCGCACCGCGCGTGCGGTGCGCCGCCATGCCGGAACCGACGGCCGCGCGTTCGAGGCCCTGGAATCGCGCCGGGTGTTCAGCGTGGACTTTGCCTACGCGGGAATCCAGTACGGCGCAACGTCCCAGGCAGAAATCGCCGTCGTCTACGGCACGGGAACGCGGGGAGACGACGGAGTTGTCACCGGCACCCGGACCGTGCTCTTCCGCCAGGGTGATCCGTTCGTGGGCAACATCGATATTGCGTCGATGACCTTCGGGCCGGGCGGCTCGATGAGCATCACCGACACCGACGGCGTGCACACCACCAACCCGTTCGGCGCCGACTTCCGGATGAGCTCGGGATATCCGGTCGGATTCTTCTCGGCGAGCCCTTCGGTGGGCGATTCGAGCTCGGGCAAGCTGGTGCGATACTTCATCGAGCAGCGGGAGCGGAACCTGGACTGGTTCCAGAGCTATTCATTCTCGATCAACCAGGTGATGCAGGGCGGGATCAACACCATCCAGGCCCACCTCACCTTCGAGTTCGAGCAGCCGATGGATTTGCCCTGGCCCAACCCCAGGCCCGTCACGGCGATCATCAGCTACGACGGGGGCGAGGGGCAGCGCCGCAATGTCACCTCGATCTCTCCCACGGGCGTCATCACGCTGGATTCGGGAGAGATCCTTTCGTTTACCAACAACAGCAACCCCTACCAACACGACGACATCTACGGCATGAGCACGTTCTACACCGCGACCGACCTGCTGTACGTGGACACCAACGCGAGCGACGGGGTGATCGGCGTCGGGATCGGTTCGTCGGACGCGCCGCGCTCCCTGCTGGGCGCGGTGGGCGGCGTGTACCGAGGGTCGGTGATTACCTCTTCCACCGTCGCGGCCGACTTCTTCGATCTGCCGATCACCGGCGGGCAGCTTGTCAGCGTCGATTTCGTCCTGACCATGGACGAGCAGGGCGGCTTCAAGATGTTCACCCCCGCCCAGTTCGCGTCCAACAACCCCTCCCCCTACCGCGTTGGCACGTGGCAGGCCTCCGCCGATTCTCTCGTCCTCACATATCCGCCGTTCGGATCCCGCGCCATGTTCAAGGTCTCGTCGTCGGGGATGCTCACGGCGGTTTCCGTGTCGTCGGGAGACGGCTCGATCACCGGCGCCTGCGCGGGGACGCTCAGCCAGTACGTGGGCACGTTCAACGAGAAGTACGGGGAGGTCCGGGAGGTCTTCCTCGACGGCCAGGGCCATGCGAACGTCTATAGCTGGCTGGTCTCCTCCCTCAACGGGGAGGAAGTCTGGGCAAAGTTCGATCTCACGGCCCGCGCGGGCGGGTACGCGATGACGTCGGTGAATCTCGTGCGGCATCCCTCGGCGATCGCCAGTTCCTCCAGCGCCTACACCGACCTGGTCGTGGGGATCGACACGCGCGGGCACGTGGTGAGCTACGAGCGGGCGTATGGGGGAGACTGGCGATACCGGGATATCACGCAGGAGCTGTCCGCCTCCGAACTGGTGCAGTCACGGACCGTCTTTAACGCGTGGAAGTTCGACGCCTACCGCCTCGGGGAGCTTGACCAGCACATCCCCATCTCCCAGTTCGAAATGCCGGTTGTTTTCGGCGTCGATGCGCAGGGACGGCTTTCCCTCTTCCGCCCCACCGACGACCTGAGCAACACCTCCGCGATGCAGTGGCAGCGGATCGATCTGACCACCGAGGTCGGTCTCACTGGCAGCCCGCTCCCCGAGTTTGGCGGCGGGGAGGTCGCCGGGTTCACCTCTCCTTGGGGCTCCATCAACATCGTCGGCCTCAACAGCACCGGGGAGGTTGAAGCGCTGTGGACTTCCCCCGGCTACGGCTGGTACGTCAACAACCTCAGCGAGGTCGCCGGCGCCGATCGCGCGTTCCTCGCCGGCACACTCGCCCCCTACTGGACGACCTGGCACGCGCTCAACATCTCGGGCCTTGACGCGAACGGGCATATCAACGTGCTGTGGTGGACGCCCGCTACCTCACGGTGGATCGCCTCCGACCTCAGCGAGACTTTTACACTTGAAGCCCTGGACACCACGCCCCCGAGCAACCAGCCCCCCAAGCTCATCACCATCATCAACCACGACTATTCCGCAATGGCGATCGGCGGGTTCGACGCTCGCGGCCACGTGGTCATGTACTGGTGGACCGTCGGGGCGAGCGGCTGGCAGGCGAGGGACATCACCCCCGCCACCGCCGACGCCGAGCTTCCCGTGGCGCTCGATCACGGGGACGTGCACGGCCGCGGCGGCACCTTCAGCACCGATCAATCCGCCTGGGGCGTGAACTCCCAGGGCGACATCGTGCGTTCCCGCTGGACCGACATCCACGGGGACGTGTGGACCTTCGAGAACCTCACCGATCTGGCGATCTCTCAAGAATGATCGCGACCAGAAAACTCTGATAGCATCAAGCACAGCCACTGTGCCACTGTGCCGCTGTGCCGCTGTACCGCTTTACCGCTGTCTGCCTTTCTGAGGCCCTTTGGCAATGTGGCCCTCTGGCCCTTTCAAAGTCTGCCGCCGTTGCCCTCTTTGCCTTCTTTTCCCTCTTCCGCCTCCTTTTCCTACACTCCCCCAATGCACATCGCCGTCTTCCCCGGCTCCTTCGACCCCATCACCTACGGCCATCTCGATGTGATCGAGCGCGGCCGCAATCTCTTTGACGAGCTCGTCGTCGCCATCGGCCAGAACCCCGGCAAGAACGTGCTCTTCACCCCCGAGGAACGCCTCGAACTCGCCACACAGCTCGTCGCCGAGCTGGTCTCGCGCGACACCACCCTCGCCCCGGTCACCGTCCGCGGATTCACCGGCCTGACGGTCGATTTCGCCCGCTCCATCCACGCCACCGCCCTGCTCCGCGGCGTGCGCAATCTCTCAGACCTCCAGTACGAGGTCCAGCAGGCCGTCACCAACCGGGAAGTCGCCGGCCTCGAAACCGCCTTCGTCGTCGCCGGACAGAGCTTCGCCTATACATCCTCAAGCCTCATCCGTCAGATCACCGCCCTGGGTCAGGACCTCAAGGCCCTCTCGGGCATGTGCCCACCACTGGTCATCGAGGCCCTCCGCAAAAAGAAAGCCGCCCGCCACCCGCTGCTCGAGCAGCTGCGGCTCTGAGCGGTGTGCACGTCCCGCCCTCGATGCCGAGTGCCTGATGCCGAATGCCGAATGCCGAATGCCTGATGCCTGATGCCCAGCCCCCCGCGCCTTCTCGATCCCCCACCATGTCTTCCTCACCCGTTCTCCTCTTTTCCCCCCTTCTCCACTCCCACAACATTCCCCACGCCTTCACCACGCGCGTCGGCGGAGTCTCCGCCGGTCCCTTTGACTCTCTCAACTTCGGCAACCCGATGGACCTGCCGCCCTCCCAGCCGCGGGATCCGGTCGAGAACATCCGCGCCAATTTCAAACGTGTGCAGCACGAGACAGGGCTCGCGTCCCGTGAAGTGGTGGAGGTCTTCCAGATCCACAGCGCCCTCGCCCGCACCTTCCGCGCGGGAGATCCATCCCGGGAGCGGAGGCCCGCGCTGCCGCACGAGGCGCCCGGCGAGATCTTCGATTTCAAGGCCGACGCGATCGTGACCGACGACGCCGCCCGGGCTCTTGCCGTCCGCGTCGCCGACTGCTGCCCCATCCTCCTGGCCAGCGGTGACGGGAAGGTCGTCGCCGCCGTGCACGCGGGCTGGCGAGGCGTGGTCGGCAACATCATCACGGTCGCGGTGAAGGCAATGCGGGAACTCGGGGACCGGCGTGGTACGCCAATCCCACCCGACATCATCCTCGCGGCGATCGGCCCGTGCATAGGTCCCGAGCAATTCGAGGTTGGACCCGAAGTCCTCGCCGAGTTCCGCGCCGCCTTCGGTGACGCAGCCCCAATCCTTCCACACACCACCCGCGAAGGCCTCGCCGCCGGCAAGGGCTTCGTCGATGTCAAGCGCGCCCTGCAACTTCAACTCTCAACGCTGGGGGTCGGTGCGGTAGACGTCATCGAAGGGTGTACGGCCTCGGATGCGAGGTATTTCTTCTCCCATCGTCGGGACAAGGGCGTGACGGGGCGCATGATCGGGATCATCGGTCCGGCAGCATGATGCTCCTGCCCATGTGTCGGGACGCGTGAGCACGGGCCGGCGCGCGGTGCAATTCCCCCAGAGTAAGGTGCCACATTACCGCCGCTTGTCCCGTGCCGGCGAGGTCACGACACCCGTGCATCCGCACGTGCGGGAGTGGCAACACTGTGGTGTCGGTCGCGGGCAGCGGAGCCGCTCACTTACATCATCGTGTGGATCCGAACGTATCGCCCTGGGAGATGTCCCCGGTCTCAAAGCCCTTGCGGAACCAGCGAACCCGCTGCTCCGACGTGCCGTGCGTGAATGAGTCCGGCACGACGTACCCGCGAGCCTTGCGCTGCAACCGGTCATCCCCCACCGCCGCCGCCGCTCGCAGGCCCTCTTCGATATCCCCGGGCTCCAGGATCTTGCGTTCCTTGTTTGCGTGGTGCGCCCACACGCCCGCGTAAAAATCGGCCTGGAGTTCGAGCTTCACCGACAGTTCGTTGTACTGCGCTTCCGACAGGCGCGACCGCTGCGATTGCACTTGTTGCTGGGTGCCGATGAGCATCTGCACGTGGTGCCCGACCTCGTGGGCGATCACATAGGCCTCCGCAAAGTCACCCGTCGCCCCCAGCTCCTGGGAGAGCTGGCGGAAGAAGTCCAGGTCGAGGTACACCTTCGCATCCCCCGGGCAGTAAAACGGCCCGACCGCCGACTCCGCATACCCGCACGCCGAATCGACGCTGCCGGTGTACAGCACCATCGTCGGCTTCTCGTAGGTGGCCCCTTGGGCGCTGAACAGGCCGCTCCACACCTGCTCGGTGCTGCCCAGCACGCGGGCCGCGAGCTGCGCCTGGGCGTCGTCCGCAGCCGGCACACCCTGCACGCCGCCCCCGCCTCCGCTTCCCCCGCCGCCTCCGCCCTGCATGAGGGCCATCGGGTTGCCGCCCAGCAGGAGGTAGAGCACGACCAGGATCAGCCCGCCCGCGCCGCTACCGACAACCATGCGGCCTCTGCCGCCGCCAAATCCTCCGCCCATCCCGCGGCGATCTTCGACATTGCTGCTTGCCGGCATCTGCTCAAGGCGCATGGGGACCCTCCGATTGGTTTCCGGAATATGCGGATCGCGCATGAAGCGGAGGTGAAGTGTGCTCGGGTCGCCCCTGTCAACAGTGCACGGTGAGAGAAACAAATACGCACCAACAGGCGGTAATCAGCACCATATTTACCAGCACCGCGACGGCGGCACGCCACGCAGCGGCTCGCAGGGACGACCAAGACTTTCTGCCACAATACATCTGAGCGATCGGCGGAATTACCGACGATCCAAGCGCGATGAGCACCACCTGCGCGAACTCCATCGAGGAACTACACAGGGAATCCCATCCGTACAGAAGAAGAAAAAACAGCGGCGCAGGCGCAAGCACCGCGAACAGCCAGAAGCGTTTCCACCCGCGTTGATTCATCAACTCGGCGGCGGTCCACCTTCTCCCGCACTCCGGGCACAGCGTCCTCTCATCCGTTGCGGCGGGCGACGGATCCAGCTGTCCCAGCTCGTACGAGCAATTCGGGCAACATACACGTGGCAGATCACCTGGCTTCATACTCCCCCTTCCACGGGCGGTCGGCCAGGAAAAGGGTGCGCCCGTTCCACCCGGCCATGCGTCTATTTCAATCCACCGAAACCACCGCTCCCTCCGGCTTTCCCGTCGCCACTGCGACCTTCCCCACCCCCACCGACGACAGCTTCAGCATCCGGTCGATCGCCTTCAGCGCCAGTTCCCGCACCTGCGGATGCACCTTGATCTGGTTCACCACCTTGGGCTTGCCATCCTTGCTCAGCGCGCCCGCAAGGTTGTCCAGCACCCACAACAGGTGCGGCTGGTCGATGCGGTACATCGTCGTGCACAGGCACTGGCAGTCGCTCAAAATCCGCGCCGACACGCCCCGCTCCGCCGCCTCTCGCACAAGCCGCGAAACCAGGTGGAACTCCGTCCCGATCGCCCACCTCGACCCCGGCCTGGCCTCCCGTAGCGCCTTGATGATGAACTCCGTCGATCCCGCCAGGTCCGCCGCGTCCACCACTTCCTTCGCGCACTCCGGGTGCACGATGATCGTGTACGGCTCGGCTTTCTCCCGCTCCGCCTCGCTGATCGCCCGGATCTGCTCGCAGTGCTCCGGCCGGAACAGCTTGTGCACAGAGCAGTGCCCCGCCCACAAAATCACATCCGACTCCAGCACCTGCTCCGCCGTCGCTCCCCCCAGCACTTCCCCACGCCGCGCCGCCCGCGGGTCGTACACGCACGTCCGCCTCGCCACATCAATTCCAAACCCCGCCGCCGTGTTCCGCCCCAAATGCTGATCCGGCAAGAACAGTACCTTTATGCCTTCCCTCGCCCCACCGCCAAGATTTGCCGCCTTTGCCCCTTCTGCCCCCTTTGCCCCATTTCCTTCCGCCATCGCCCACTCAAACACCGCCCGCGCGTTCGAGCTCGTGCAGCACGCACCCCCGTGCTCCCCCACAAACGCCTTGATCGCCGCCGACGAGTTCACATACGTGATCGGGATCACCCGCCCCTGCCACCCCGAAGCCTTCAGCGAGGCGTGGATCTCCTCCCACGCCGCGACCGTGTCGTCGTACTGCGCCATGTCCGCCATCGAACAGCCCGCGGAGAGGTCCGGCAGGATGACGGCGACCTCCTCGGGCGTGAGCATGTCCGCCGTCTCGGCCATGAAGTGCACGCCGCAGAAAATGACCCACTTGGGGGCCTTCTCCCCGCGCTCGGCAACCAGCCCCGCCGCAAGCTGCGAAAGTTTCAGCGAATCACCCGTGAAATCCGCGTGCTGGATCACGTCGTCGGTCTGGTAGTGATGCCCGAGGATGACCAGGCGGTCACCCAGCTCGTCTCGCCGCGCCCGGATCCGCTCCGCCAGCTCCTGGGGTGACAACGTGTGATAGATTTGCGGAAGTGAAGGCTGCCACAGCAACGCAGGCTCCTTTCGGGATCGATCATAGGTTTGCCCGCCCCCGCGCCCGCCCACCCCACCACTTCCACAACATCTCACTCTACACCCCGCTCAACGCGCGCCCGCCGGCGCATCCTCACGCTTCCCACGTACCCTGAGCCATGCGCATCCCCGTCTCCGGCGCCACCCTCGCCTGCGAAGTCTTCGGCAGCGGCGAGCCCGTCGTCTTCGCCCACGGCTTCCCCATTCCTGGGCTCATGTGGCATCACGCCGCCGCCCGTCTTCCCCCCGGCTTCCGCGGCATCGTGCCCGATCTCCGCGGGCACAGGGAGAGCACCGTCTCACCCTCCCTCGACATCTCCACCTTCACGGGTGACCTGATCGAACTGCTCGACACGCTCGCCCCGGGCCGCCCTGCGATTTTCGTCGGCCTTTCGATGGGCGGCATGATCTGCATGGACGTCTGGCGACGCCATGCCTCCCGCGTCCGCGCCATGGTCCTGTGCAACACGCGCCCCACGCCCGAATCTCCCGAAGGCGTTACTCGCCGCCATACCGTCGCGCGGCTCGCCCTCGAAAAAGGCAGCGCCGCCGTCGTGGACACCATGATCCCGCAGGTCTTCTCGCCAACCTTCGAAACCGCCCGCAAGGCCTGGTGGCGAGATCAGATGGCCGCGACCAGCAACGTCACCATCGCCGCCGCCGCCCTGGCGCTCTCGCGCCGCGAAGATTCCGTGCCCCTGCTCCCCACCATCACATGCCCCACGCACCTGGTCGCCGGTGAGCACGACGCGATAACGCCCCCCACGATCCTCGAGGACATGCACCGCCGCATCCCCGGCTCCACGCTCGTGCAGATCCTCGGGAGCGGGCATGTCCCGCCGGTGGAGCAGCCCGACCTCTTCTCCACGACGTTGAACGCCTTCCTCCAGTCGCTCGCGTAGAGCATTCCCCGGAGTCCAATCCCACCAACGTCCCGGCCCTGAACATTTTTGGCTTGACGCCCTCGAAGCGGCCTGCTATTTTACCATTCGGTTATTTATCCAATCGGTAAAACACATGCCCGCCGACCCACTCAGCGCCACCCTCTCCGCCATCGCCGACCCCACCCGCCGGGCCATCCTCTCTCGCCTTGCGCGCGGGGAGGCCACCGTCACGCAGCTCGCCCAGCCCTTCGACATGACGCTTCCGGCGATCTCCAAGCACCTCAAGGTGCTGGAGAAGGCCAAGCTCATCGAGCGCGGACGCGAGGCCCAGTGGCGACCCTGCCGTCTGAAGGCTCAGCCCCTCAAGGAAGCGTCTGAGTGGCTCGACCGCTATCGCGTCTTCTGGGAAGAACGCTTCGACAGGCTCGACGACTATCTGCACCAGCTCCAGCGAAAGGAGAATCCCCGTGACCACCGCACGAAATAGCAATCCCAGTCCCGCCTCGGCCGCCCCCACATCGACATCCACATCCTCACCCGCGACGAGTTCCGCCCCGTCGGGGACCGACCGTTTCGCAGTGCACGAACAACTCTCCGACCGGGAGATCATCCTTTCCCGCGTCTTTGATGCGCCTCCCGAACTGGTCTGGAAGGTGTGGACGGATTCGCGCCACATCAACAATTGGTGGGGCCCCCAAGGATTCACCAACACCACGCACACGATGGAAGTGCGCCCGGGCGGAATCTGGCGGTTCGTCATGCACGGGCCCGACGGCCGGGACTACGACAATCTCATCACCTATCTGGAAGTGAGCGAGCCCCGCCGCCTCCGCTACAAGCACGGAGGGGACGTGGAGTGCGAGCCCGTCAACTTCGAAGTCGAAGTCAATTTCGAACCTCTCGCCGACGGCCGCCAGACGCGGCTCACGATTCGCATGGTCTTCCCGTCCAAGGATGCCAAGGACTTCGTGGTCCGGGAGTACAACGCCCTCAAGGGAGGTCACCAGCACCTCGGTCGCCTGGGCGACTATCTGCAGAAGGAGTTCACCGCGTCCCAGGCCGGATCGCGCTTCGTCTTCAGCCGCGTCTTCCGCGCGCCGCGCGAGGCCGTCTTTGCCGCGTGGACGCGGCGCGAGAGCCTCGCCGCATGGTTCGGGCCCGCGGGCTGCACCATCACAGCCCGCGCCTTCGAGCCACGCCCCGGCGGAATCTTCCACTACACCATGCACATGACCGGCGGCGCAGACATGCACGGCAAGTGGGTCTTCCGTGAGATCACACCCACGACCCGGCTGGTCTTCGTCAACTCCTTCGCCGACGCGGCCGGCAACGTCATCCGGCCGCCCTTCGACGACGACTGGCCCCGGGAGATGCTCACCGAGGTCACCTTTGCCGACCACGCCGGCATCGGCCGCGGCACCGTGGTTACTGTGAGCTGGACCCTTATCACCCCCACCGAATCCGAGCGCGCCACCTTCGAATCTCAGCAGGACTCGATGCGCCAAGGCTGGGGCGGAACCTGCGACAAGCTCGACGAATTCCTTTCACGGGGCTGATCCGCCCCTGCCGCCAACCACCTCGCTCGCGCACGCCTCGGCGCCCGCCGGGGCGTTCTCATGCGCTGCGGTCGTCCGCCCAAGGCTTCCCCCTACGGCCCGATCGCGCTGGGACCCGTCTCCCCCGTGCGGATGCGGATCGCATCCTCCAGCGGCAACACCAGCACCTTCCCATCACCCAGCGAACCCGTGGGTCCCGTCCTCGCCCCGCGCACGATCGCCTCCGACGCCGCCTCCACGAACGCGTCGTTGACCGCGATCTCCAGCTTCAGCTTGGGGACGAGCGTCTCCTCGACCTCCTGCCCGCGGTACACCTCCGTCGGCCCGCGCTGGCGACCAAACCCCTGCACGTCCGTCACCGTCATCAGGTAAATGTCCACTTCCGCAAGCGCCTGACGCACAGGCTCGAGCCGTTCGGGACGGATGATCGCGACAATCAGCTTCACGGTCGTTTCTCCCCTCGCCCCGCGCCGCCCTGGGCCCGGAACGCATGTGCATCACTCGTCCGCCGCTCACGCCGCTTCCACGCTCGCCGACACGCTGGGACCCAGGTCCGCAAACAGACCTTCAAGGGAACGCCGGGTCTTCTCCCGGTCTCCGCCGCGGAACCGGAAATCGGTTCCGCGGATCGTGGTCAGCCGGCCGTACAGTTCTTCGAACTCCTTGGTGGGCGGGGACGAGCGCTCACCGCACTGCGAACGCCACCGCGCCATCATCGCCGCCCCGTCCACTCCGTGCACCCGCACCGTGAAGCGCTCGAGCATGATCGGCGGCGTGCTCGCCGCCTTGGGCTCTGACACGATGATGCCCATCGCTTCGCCTTGGCCGATGATGTACGCCCGTTCGCTGTGCTGGCTCAGGTCCAGCCCCAGGATCTGTGCCTGCTCGTCGGCTCGCACCGGCGTCACGCGGTTCACCACCCACAGGATCACCACCGTCCCCACGCCGCAGTAGCCCATCGTCGCCAGCACCGCCTGCGCCTGCTGCCAGATCAGCCCCGCATGACCATCCACCAGCCCGCCCTTCAGGCCCAGGCTCAGCGATTCGACGGCGGGGTTCACGCTGGAAGTCGCGAACACGCCCGTCAGCAGCGCTCCCACGATCCCGCCCACCAGGTGCACGCCCACCACGTCCAGCGCATCGTCGTACCCGAGCTTGGGCTTCATCGCGACCCCGCCGTAGCACGCCATCGCCCCGATCAGCCCCATGAGCACCGACGACATCGGCGTGACAAACCCTGCCGCGGGCGTGATCACCACCAGCCCCGCCACCGCGCCCGAGACCGCGCCCAGCAGCGTTGCCTTCTTGCGGTGCACCATCTCGATCAGCATCCACCCCAGCGCCGCGGCCGCCGCGGCGGTGTTGGTGTTCACCAATGCCAGCGACGCCAGCTCACCCGACGACACCGCGCTGCCCGCGTTGAACCCGAACCAGCCCACCCACAGGAGCCCCGCACCGATCATCGTGAACGGGAGATTGTGCGGGGGCATCGGCTCCTGGCCGTAGCCGGTGCGTTTGCCGATGAAGATCGCCGCCGCAAGGCCCGAGACGCCGCTGGCGATGTGCACCACGGTCCCGCCGGCAAAGTCCAGCGCCCCGACCTTCGCCCCGATCCATCCCCCGCCCCACACCCAGTGAGCGACCGGGGCGTAGATGAGCACCGACCACAGCGCGGCAAAGAGCGCGAAAGCGGGGAACCGCATGCGCTCGGCGATGGACCCGGAGATGAGCGCGGGCGTGATGACCGCGAAGGTCATCTGGAAGGCGACAAAGAGCATGTGCGGGATGGTCGGCGCCAGCGGATGGACGCTTCCCATCACGCCCGCGAGCCCCGCGTTGCCCAGGCCCCCCGTGAACGAGCCCAGCGGGCCTTCACCCTCACCGAAGGCGAGTGTGTAGCCGATGAGCACCCACACCACGCCCACCAGCGCGGCGCAGAAGACCGAGTGCATGAGCGTCGAGAGCACGTTCTTCGCCCGCACCAGGCCCCCGTAGAAGAGCGCCAGTCCGGGCAGGGTCATCAGCAGCACCAGCGCCGTGCTGGTGAGGATCCACGCCGCGTCACCGGTGTCGATCTTGAACGCGGGCGGCGCCGCGGGGGGTGAACCGCCGGCTTCCGGCTGCGCCCACGCCGTTGCCGCGGAAGCGGCCATGACCAGGAGCATCGCGCCCGGCATCACGGGGTAGCGCCCGCCTCCGCCGCGCGGCGAAAGGGCCAAGAGTTCTCGAACTCGCATGTGTGAGTTTCCCGCCTGCGAACCAGATTCCCCGGGCCAACAACGCCCGGGTGACGCATACGGGATCACACCTTTGCGAACGTCGTCAACAAAGTCAAACACGCCGCGCGACGACGCGCCTCGCTTTCACCCTGGAAACTCGACGCCTTTACCCTTGCGAAAACGTTTACGCCCCGCAAACGCGCTCCACTCAATAACCCGCACAAAAACTCACTTTTCCGCCGATTCCCGGACCTCGGGCGGCTCCCAACCCTGCTCCATCTTGCCGTTCCCCGCTTTGCGTTCCTGTGCTTCTTGCCTTTCCCCCGTGCCCAGTGCCTGATGCCCAGCGCCTGCTCTCCCCAAAAAAGAACCGAGCCCGCATCCGGAGACACGGGCTCGGCTTCCTATCTCTGCCGGTCGAAGGAGCCTGTAGGGTCCGACGACCATCTCCTGTAACACCGTCGATTGATCCGTCCGCCGCGGGGGAGAAGGTGCCGCGGCGTCCGTTGGAGTGCCTTTAGTGCTTGTCCTGCCCGAGCAGGTCGATCGAATACCGCAGGACCGGCGGGCGCTCGACGCCCGTCACCACCTGCCAGAACGCTTCGTCATGCCCTTCGTCCAGCGCCCAGTTCTGGAACTGGCCGCGGGGGTCTTCCGCATACAGGTCGAGCATCGGCCCGCCCACGAACACCGCGCGGTGGATCAGCAGCAGGTCGTCGTCGCAGTACTCCGACTCCGCCGCGACACCCGTCATCGCGTCCACGATCCGTCCAAAGAGCTTGCGGTCCGCGGCCAGGAGATGGTCCGCGTCGTGCCAGATGTAGTACCGGTACTTGCTCGCCGGCTTTCCGCGGAACGTGTGCCGATGCCGGAGAAGAGACGCAATGCCCGAGGGTCCGTCGATCCGGCGCTCCAGCGCCGGGCCCGGCAGGGCCTGCTCGAGCTGCCCGCAGAACGCGTCCAGGTCACCGATGGAGCGGCCGTAGAGGTTGCAGACCTCCGCGTCCCGCAGGCTTCCCAGGAACCGTGCCAGCGAGGTGGCAAAGTGCAGCTTGCGCCGCGGGAAGTGCGAGACGGCCACCAGGTGGTGCTCGTCCATAAGCTGGGTGACATCGGCGTGCCAATCCGCGACAGCGAATGGCGACTCCGGTTGTCGCGACAACGCACTCATAACAACACAACTCCGCCCGTCATGGGCTTTACCCCCAACAGTTCCCCGTGCACGGCACCGTGCCCCGCACAACCGGTCATCCCTTCCCGGCTTTCCTACGTGGAATGTGCCTCAGAAACGGAACAAAGCCACCCCCAGTTCCCACGATCTTCCAATTTTCCCGTTTCGGGTGCCCTGTACCCCTTGACAGCACCCCGCAAACACGCTCAACAGCCCCGGGCAAAACCCGGCAGCGCCCGCCACGCGCCGCCCGACCACCCCCCGCCCGCTACCGTTCAGCCATGCCCTGCCTGCTCGCGCTCATCGCGTTCTCGCTCCCGCGCACGGTGATCGTCCTGCTGGTGATTTTCTCGGACTACATCGGCCGCGCCTGGCAGAACCAACTCTGGCCGCTGCTGGGCTTCTTCTTCGCGCCGTACACCACCCTCGCCTACGCCTGGGCGATCAACTCCACCGGCAAGGTGGAGGGCCTGCACCTGGTCGTGCTCATCGTGGCGATCCTCATGGACCTGGCTTCCGGCGGCCATGGCGCCCGCTCCGCCCAGCGCCGCCGCAAGTCCTCCCCGCGATCCTGAATCTCCCTTGCCACAAGGGATCCCCCCGAAATCCCATACGTACAGCCCTATGCGATTTGAGGCGGGGGGAAATTCCGCCTCTCCATTCTACCGCCCGGTCACCAAACAACGTGTTTGGTCGATGACTGTGCCGGAGGGTCGCATCAAGCCTCTGAGAGAGAAAGAGAGAGCGATATGAAGCGTTTCCTGCCCGCCATGCTCGCCTTCGCGTCCGCGGCCGCGGTCTCCAGCGCCGGCCTCATCACCTTTGAAGGTCTCCCCATCGGCCCCGTCGGCGGTCCCCTGGTCCAGTCCGACGACGGCGTCACCCTGACCTTCTCCGCGGCCGGCCTCACCGTCCGCGACTTCAACTTCGACCCCTTCCCCCACTCCACCGTCCTGCACCCGGGCGACTTCACCAGCCCCATCACCGTGGACATGACCCCCGGCGTCCGCGTCTTCTCGTTTGAGAACTACATCTACGGGTTCTACACGGGCGAGGTCGATACCTTCACCGTCAGCGCCTTCGACGCGTCCAATAACCTCATCGACACCTTCAGTGGCGGCGGCTCGACGATCATCGTCATGGCCGACGTCGGCGAGAACGACATCGCTCGCGTCGTCATCGACGACCAGGACACCGGCTACCAGATCGACAACGTCGCCTTCCGCGTGATCCCCGCCCCGGCCTCGATCCTTGCCCTGGCCCCCCTGGCCCTGGGCCGTCGTCGCCGCTGATCGATCCCACATCAGAACGCGCTTCTCAATGCCCCGGCCCCGCCGGGGCATTTTTCATGCGCGGCCGACGTCCCAGAACCACGCCGCGGGCAGACCGAGAATGGAAATCTGACATCCCAATCACTCGCAAGTCACTGTGCAGCATCCATTTACGTTGACTCGCCGGGACTGAAATCTACGCTTGTTGCGGCGGGGTGCGTTTCCTCCCCGCCCGCGGTTCCGCCCGCGAGACTTTGAACAGGACATTCCCCCGCGCCGGGCCACTCCAAGGAGGTCCCGCAGGGGAAACAAGAGAGGATGAGTTCCGTATGCGTTCTATCTGCTTCGCCGCTTCGTGCGGTGTGTTGGCCGCTCTGTCGACCGCCGCGAACGCTTCGTTCGTCTGGGCCACCAATGTCGAAGCCTTCAACCAGGGGCTCAAGGACAACGGCCAGGCCGTTGACCTGAACCGTTCCAACCCCCTGCTGGCCCTGGGCGCGCCCCAGAACAACGACACCATCAACTTCGTCAGCCTCGGCGGCGGCGGCTCGCTGATCGTCTCCTTCGGCACGCTCTTCCACGATCAGGCCGTCCTGATCGAGACGACCTTCGGCCACATCACCGACCACATCGAGAAGGCCAACGTCTTCGTCGGCTACGGCGCCACCGCCGCGACGGCGACGTACTGGTTCGCCGGCGCCGTGGTCAACACCGCCGACGGCCAGCCCATCTCCCTCGCCGGCGCCGCCGCCGCCTCGGGCCGCACCACCTTCAAGTACCTCAAGATCGTCGACACCACCGACTTTGCTCACTCCTCCAGCACCGACGGCTTCGACGTTGACGGCGTGGGCGTCGTCCCCGTCCCCGCTCCCGGCGCGATCGTCCTCGCCTCGGCCGGTGGTCTTCTGATCACCCGCCGCCGCCGCAACGGCTGAGCCCCACCACACCTCCTCACTGCCACCGCACTCCGGTACGCCTTGCCGCCCCGTCCTCCACGGGGCGGCCGCGTTTTTGGACCTCTTCCCCGGCTTGGATCGCCGCGATCCCCCTCGGATCACCGTGATTCTCGCGCCGGGCCCTTCCCCACCTCCCCTATCATCCTCCGCAATGCCCGAACCGCACCAGAACACACCCCAGATCCGCAATTTCTCGATCATCGCCCACATCGACCACGGCAAGTCCACGCTCGCCGACCGGCTCCTGCAAGCGACCAACGCCGTCTCCGCCCGCGAGGCCAAGGACCAGATCCTGGACTCCATGGACATCGAGCGCGAGCGCGGGATCACCATCAAGGCCTCCGCCGTGACGGTCTACCACCGCCACAAGCCCGGCACGAAGACCGACGACCTCGAGAACGAGTACGAGACCCCGGTGGAGGACGCCGCCGTTCCCGCCCACAAGCCCAAGAAGGGGGAAGCGCCCGAGGCCCACGGGGACCTCTACATGCTCAACTTCATCGATACTCCGGGGCACGTCGATTTCAACTACGAGGTCTCGCGCGCCCTCAAGGCGTGCGAAGGGGCGATCCTGGTCGTGGACGCGACGCAGGGCGTGCAGGCCCAGACGCTGGTGAACGCGTACCTGGCGATCAACGAGAACCTCACGATCATCCCGGTGATCAACAAGATCGACCTCCCGTCGGCGCGCACGCTCGATGTCGCCGAGGAAATCGAGCAGACGCTGGGCTTCCCCGCGGAGGACTGCCTGCAGGTTTCCGCCAAGAGCGGGATCGGCATCCCGCAGCTGCTCGCCGCGATCTGCGAGCGATTCCCCGCGCCCCGCCCTCCCGAGACCGAAAAGCTCCGCGCCCTGATCTTCGACGCCGTGTACGACGACTATCGCGGCGTGATCGTGTACGTCAGGGTCTTCGACGGCCGGCTCAAGGTCGGGGACAAGATCCGCATGATGGGCACCGAGCGCACCTTCCAGGTGACCGATATCGGCAAGATGACGCCCAAGCCCGTGCGCCTCGCGGGCGGAGAGATCGGCCCGGGGGAGACCGCGTACGTGGTCGCGGCGATCCGCTCCCTGCGCGACGTGCGCATCGGTGACACGGTGACGCTGGAGAACAACCCCGCCGAGGAAGCCCTCGCCGGCTACCAGCCCCCGCGGCAGATGGTCTTCTGCGATTTCTACCCGGCGACGACCGAGGATGGTGACGGCGCCGACTTCGAGCAGCTCCGGGACGCGATCGAGAAGCTCTCCCTCAACGATTCATCGTTCACATACCAGCCGGTGCACTCCGAAGCGCTGGGCTTTGGCTTCCGCTGCGGGTTCCTGGGCCTGTTGCACATGGACATCGTGCAGGAACGCCTGGAGCGCGAGGGTGACGTCGAGATCGTGCAGACCGCACCGACCGTCTCGTACCACGTGCTGGTGCGAGGCACCGACACGACCACCGGCGCCAACGGCCAGGCCCTGGCCTCGGTCGACCCCAAGAGCCCCTTCTACCGGGAAGTGCCCGAAGGCAGCCAGCTCCTGGAGGTCCATAACCCCGCCGACCTGCCCAACATGGGGCACGTGATCGAGATCCGGGAACCGATCTGCAAGGTCGAGGTGATGCTCCCCAAGAACTACATCGGGGACATCATGAAGCTGTGCCTGGATCGCCGCGGGATTTACAAGAACCAGCAGTTCGTCTCGACCTCACGCGACATCATCACCTTCGAGATGCCCCTGGCCGAGATCATCTACGACTTCTTCGACAAGATGAAGGGCCTCACCAGCGGCTACGGCACGATGGACTACGAGGTCATCGAGTACCGCTCCGACAACCTGGTGAAGATGGACACGCTGATCAACGGTGATCCGGTCGAAGCCCTCGCCATCATCGTCCACCGGGACAAGGCCGAGCACCGCGGCCGCAACCTGCTCTCCCGCCTCAAAGAGCAGATCCCCCGGCACCAGTTCGAGATCCCCCTTCAGAGCGCCCTAGGCGGCAAGATCATCGCCCGGGAGACGATCAAGGCCTACCGCAAGGACGTGCTCGCCAAGTGCTACGGCGGCGACGTGTCGCGCAAGCGCAAGCTGCTGGAAAAGCAGAAGAAGGGCAAGAAGCGGATGAAGAACGTGGGGTCCGTGACGATCCCGCAGGAGGCGTTCATGGCGGTGCTGGATCAGGGGGATTAATATATGGGAACGAAGAAAAATGTCGTGCTCTTTGTCGGAGCGGGAGTGTCAGTTGGACTTGGAATTCCAACGATGGCATCCTTTGTTGACAAAGTGCGAGACTTGGATTTCCTTGACGCGACCGAAATCTCGCTATTTGACAAAATACTTCACGAATGCAATCAGCTATCCGTAGCAATTGGCGCAAGCGCTCGAAATTTAGAGCATTTGGTCTCTTTTTTGCGAGCATTCGAACTGCTACGTCCAAACATACCGCTTTTCGACGACGTCGATGCAAGCCGCGCCACTGCGTTGATTGTTAGATGCATCTCTCATGTCGCCAATCCTGAAATTTTACGAAATCCTTTGCAAAGGATGATGAACGCAATTTCTTCTAGCTCAAAGAGTGTTACCGTGGCGACGACAAATTACGATTTACATGTAGAAGCTGCGGCGATCGCTGGCAACATAAGACTTCGGCCATCTGGGACTGTGGCTGCCGCAACCACTCGATTGGGTGGCGCGTCATGTCTAAGCAAAACGGGCACTGTCGGCTACTACAAACTACATGGTTCAGTCAACTGGTTCGTCAATCCGGCGAATGGGCAAGTAAAAATACTTGATGACTTCGATGTGACGCGAAACATTGACAATCACGGCATTGCGGCGTTCAGACTATATCACCAGAAATTGCTCGGACTGGATCAATGGGAACCGCTTATTCTCGCTCCGTCTGTTCTGAAAGAGTACAAGCGGGAAATTATACGAGAGCAATGGACCGGAGTGGCATCAGCCCTGCACGAAGCCGATCAAGTAATTTTTTGTGGATATAGCTTTCCAGAGTCAGATATTTTCATGAAATATGCAATTTCCTCGTCGCTCTTTTCTAATACGAGAGTACGAAGTCTAGTGGTCGCCGACCGCTCTCCCGCGACACTCGCTCGTGCAGAAGCCCTCTTCAGCTCCCCGATTCACAAGGATATATTAACACTGCATCAAACAGAATGGGACAGATTCGATATCGCATCACTCATCGAGAATGGCTCGATTCCTGCCGACAAGAATGCCGCACCGGGCACCATAAATGGAATGCTGGGCCCGATTCTTCGTGACGAACTCTCCAAGCGAAGACTTTTTCCTTGGTAATGACCTGTACTTTGATTCCCCCCCCTAAGAATTGACTCCGATTTGAGCCCGCTTTGCTCAAATGAAATGCGACCACGCGACGCACGCAGATTTCATGGCTCCCGACTACCACATCAACATCTTTTTTAGCCTCGAGGACGGGCTCTACGTCGCGGATATTCCGGACCTCCGCTATTGCTCCGCCTTCGGCAAGACGCCCCAGATCGCTCTGAGAGAAGTGCTCAAGGCCAAGGAAGCATGGCTGCGCTCGGCCAAGAGAGGTGGGACCAAAGTTCCCAAGCCTCGCTACCGGCCGATGATCTATCAGATCGCTTCGTGAATCCCTTCGTCCGAAGTTCACCGATGTTGCGGGTTGCCATCGCCGCTGAATAGGACGCACCTCAGCCACCTTGGGCCGTGGTCAGCGCGAATGCGGCACACGGCTTCATTCACACTGACCTCTGCGCAGAGCCTTCGAGGTCAGTGGCACGATTTTCGTGTCCCCACTCCCACTACCGTTCCCCATGCCCGCGCCCTTCCAGCCCCTCTCCCCCGAGCAGACCCGGCTCTTCTTCATCCAGTTCCTCACCACCGATCGCCCCACCCACGAAGTCCTCGCCGAGTTCAACGTCGACCCCGCCGCGCTGGCGAACTGGTTCAACACGCCCGAGGCGAGGGCGGCGGTCGAGGCTGTCATCGGGCAGAATGAGGCGAGGGCGATGGAGACGGCGAGGGAGCACCTGGAGACCGCCAGGCGGGTGCTGGCGGAATTGCCGCCGCGGTGATCACCGTCGGGTGGTGATTCAAAACTCGCAGCCGAATCAGGCCTCGCTCGCGTCCACCGCGTCCCGGGCGTCGGCGATCAACTGCGTGTACCCAGGTTCCGTGCTGGCTGGGAGCATGGATTCGAGCTGGCTCTCCAGCAGCCAGACCATCTTCTGCTCCGCGGGGTGGCGAAAGAACTCGATCGCCCGCGCCTCGAGGGAGTAGATCCAGTCGAGCAGGACCAGGGCTTCGGCGTGGGAGAGGTCCAGGCGGATGGGTTCTGCGGTCACGGGCGAGCTCCAGGCGGTTGCGGCGGGGCTCGGCGCGCGGATGCATTCATGCCCCGTTTCGCCGCGCCGGCGATGCTGCCGCACCCGTGCGCGCGTGACATGAAACTGCCCCGGGGCCCAGGAACACTCGCCCCAGGGAGCAAAACGAAAAACCGGAGCCTTTCGGCTCCGGTCTTGGTTTCACAGGTATTCGCTGCGAGGGGTTGTCAGGGGCAGGATTTACCAGCCGCCGCGGCCGCCGCCGCCGCCACCGCTGCCGCCGCGACCACCACCGCCGCCGCCGCCACGGCTGCCGCCGCCGCCGAAGCCGCCGCGACCGCCGCCACCACCGCCGCCGCCTTCGCGGGGCTTGGCTTCGTTGACGGTCAGATCGCGGCCGTCCACGTTCTTGCCGTTGAGAGCGGCCATCGCCGCACGGGCCTGATCATCATTGTGCAGTTCGACGAAACCGAAGCCGCGGGGGCGGCCGGTTTCGCGGTCCATCACCAGGGAGGCAGAGGCGACTTCGCCGTGAGCCGCAAACAGATCGCGGAGCTGGGATTCGGTGGTGTTGAACGAGAGATTGCCGACGTAAAGCTTCATCAGTGCTGTCTTCTGTGCCCGAAATTGAGAAATCCGCTGCTTGGACTGGGCGGGAGAAAGCATCGGCAACCAGGACCCCGGTCGACGGTCGAACGGGAACACGATCCCCCCATTATAGGCCATCGGCGCGAAGTCAAAGCTTTGGGTCAAGTCGAGGAGGATTCGCGCGACCTCTGCTCACGCCCGCGCGAGCGCTCCGCGCGCGTGCAACGGACACTTCATACGCACGCAAGTCGTGCGGGCGCGAGGGCTTGAACGCTCGCTCAGTGCCCCTTGGGGGACTTTTCCTTCAGCGTCGCGGCGAGCGTTTCGATCTCCGCCGCCGTGAGCTTCGTGCCCGCCGACTTGAGCATCGAGACAAAGTGCGCGATCTCGTCGTCGGCGGACGGGAAGCCGATGTTGCCCTTGGGACCTTCGCTCGCGGCGAGGGTCTTGGACCTCGAATCCAGGAAGACAAACCACGGGATGCCGCCGTTGGGATCTCCGCCGACGCTCTCGAGCACCGTGGGTCCGCCGGTATCACGCTCGACGTCGATCTTCACATCGATGAAGGCCTTGTCGAGGATCGCCGCGACGTCGGGACGGGCCATCCACGCTTCGAGCCGGTGGCACCACCCGCACCAGGGCGCCCCGAAGTGGAGGAAGACACGCTTGTCCTGGGATGCGGCCTGGGAGAGCCCGGCCTTGAGCACATCGGCGGCGACGCGCGGGGAGGCCTGGTGGTCCTTGAGGAACTTGAGCACGGCGTGAACGTCGTGCTCCTTCTTGCCGGCCTCTTTGGACTCCAGGGCGCCCGTCTCCTGGTTGGTGATGACCTTGCCCGAAGCATCGAGCACGGTGAGGTACGGGATGCCGCTCTTGGCGAGGTCCGCGCCGTACTTCGCGGCCAGATCCATGTTGCGGTCCATGTGGCCGACATCGATCAGCACCACGTCATACTCGTAGAGCAGTTCCTTCTTGAGCTCGGTGTTCTTGCCCATGGATTCGTGAAGCAGGTGGCACCACGGGCACCAGTTGGCGCCCCACTGCACGAGCACGCGGCGATTGTTCTTCTTCGCGGCGGCGAGGGCCGTCTCGATGAGCCCGGCGCCCGAGGCCTTCTCGTCGTAGATCGCCGGCTTGGCGTTCGCGGCGGCGTGATCGCTCGCCGGCGACGCGGGCGTTGCGGCGGGCTGCTGGGCTAGGGCGCCTTGGGCAAGCATCGCGGCGGCCAGCACGGAGGAAAGGACGAAGGAACGGGGATCGTTCACGGCGTATCTCCTTGAACCAGGCAAAGGACCGGCGAACGGTGGATCGCGGGGAGCCGGCGAGTCGCCGGGCGGTCGCGGCGTACGAAATCCGATTCTCCTGGGCGTTCCGAGAACCAGTATAGAGATCGGGCCAGGGGCTTGTTCGGGGCGGGGCTCGAAAAAGCCCGGCGATTGTGGGCATCCGGCCCGGAAAACGCCCGAATAGACTCCCGCCCGCCGGGGCACCGCTCTCGCCAAGACGGGGGCGGACCATTGGGTGGGGCGAGCCGTCCGCCAGGAGCACTCTCGCATGGGCAACGAACGCGTGCCGGGCACATCGGGACTCACCTGCTCCGCCGAGGAACCTGACGGCGACGAGGAATCGGGCTACGACGCGGAGCAGGGCGTCTGCTACGCGAGGCCTTCCGCGGTGCCGGGAGAATGCCGCGGTCCCGATCTGCCACCGGTGGATGAAGGGCCCCGGCTCTTCGCCGTGACCGGAGAGGTGCCGATCCCGTCACCGCTCACGCCCGAAGCGCTTGCACGCGTCTACCTGGATCTTCCCGTCAGGTACCGGGAGCCGGCCACGGGCACGACTCGCACGATGCGCGCCGCGGCGAAGATCTACACCAACATCGCCATCGCCAACCGCACGCCCAACCTCACGGAGAAGGACGCGCTGGTGCAGGCCGTCCGCTCGCAGGCGAGCGATCGGCTCCCGGAGCGACTCAGGCGGGTGGAGGCCCCGCCCAGGGCCCACAGCCTTTCCGTCGCCCACGCCTTCTTCGGCAAGGGACTGCCCAGCGAAGTGTCCATGACGCTCTCCTACGCCATCACTTTGGGCAGGTGCACGCCCGAGGGGCTGCAGACGTACTGCGACGACCTTCGCATCGCCGGCATCGGCCTGGACTGCAGCGGGTTCGTCAACGCCTTCTTTTTCCTGACCCGCCCCGGCTGGACCGAGCGCTACCTCGGCTCGTTCCGCGCCCCGGCGCTGCAGCGGCGCACCAGCGCGTCCGTCATGCCCGAGGACGTGCTGGTGTGGGAACAGTCCGACTCCAGCGCCAGCGCCCACATCGCCATCGTCAGCCGCCGCGTGAGCGACGACCAGTTCATCGTGGTGGAATCCACCGGCAGCATGGGCGGACCCAACGCCCAGGGACGCGCCGGCGGGCTGAGCATCTCAACCTATCGCATCCCGGATGCGGATGCGGGCGGTGTGGTGACCGTTACGCGAGGCAACGGCACGACGAGCACGGTCAAGGTGTTCGGCGTGCCCCGGTCGGGTTGATCCAAAGACCCCGCTTGCCTGGTGGGGCGAGCGGAGCGTGGTGCGTGCTCACTTGGCCTGGGGCGCGGGGGCGTTCTCTCGCGGGATGAATGCCATGCGCTGGTGCGGGTAGTCAAAGACCAGCACAAACGGGTCCAGCAGCATCCCTCCCACGTTGCCGAGCGTCCCCGGATCGTTCATCGCGCCCTTGTCGGGCAGCGCGAACGTCGCGACGATGTTGTCGAACGTCCTTCCCCCCAGCGTGATCGAGCGCAGGATGCCCGTGCGGGCCTCGACCATGCCGCCCACTCCTCCCATCGCCGTCGGCTTCACGGCGCGGTCTTCAAGCATCTTGTACTTCTCGACCGTTGGCGAGTGCATGGTGATCGTCATCTGCGCGGCCCCGGTGTCCAGGCGCATGTAGCCGTCGTGGCCCTCCACCTGCCCGGGGACGACGGGATGACGTCCATAAAGCAGCAGGGGCGTCCATTCTCCCCGCGGGAGCTGGAAGGTGGACGAATCGTGCAGCTCGAGATACCCCGCCCGGGCGTCGATGAGGGTCGTACTCAGTCCCAGCACGCCGTAGCCGATGATGCCGGCGACGGGCACGCCCATGTACTGATCGAGCATGGAGATATCCAGCCCGATGAACAGGGGCTTGTCGACGGTGAGCGGCCCGAGCGTGAGAGAGGAGGGTTGGTAGTAGCCCGACTCCACCAGGCCGCCCACGCCGCGCACGGGGATCTTGCCGAAGGACTCGAGCTTGAGCTTCTCGGCGACCTTCAGGGAGAGAACTTCGGTGCCGGCGCCCGAATCGAAGATGAACCAGCCCACGTCCTCCCCGTTGATCGTCGCCTTGACGAGCTGGTGCTGGGTCGGGGCCCGGCGGATATCCACCCGCGCCGGCACGGCGGGGTCGAAGCGGAACGTCTGGGGCAGCGACAGCACCGGCTCGTAGGGATTGCGGAAGTACTGCGGGGCGCGGGAGACCTCCGTGAAATCCGCCGTCGTGGGATCACCGTCCTCGGTCTCGTGCGCGAAATGCCGGTACAGGCGAAGACCCTCGAAATCGGCGTAGTCTCCGAACCGCAGCGTGTCGGGGTTTGCGGTCCCCACCACCGTCACCGTCCGCGGTTCACCACTCCCCGCGTCGATCTCCACCGTGCCCGTCACCCCCGTCTGCCCGCGGGTGAACGAGAGCACGTAGCTCTGCGCGGTGGTCTTCTCCGCGTTCAGCGTGAACTGCATCTGGGAATTGGGGGAGAGCCACGACATGGTCTGGAACTCGACGATCGCCAGCCTGATCTCCCGGTCGGTCAGGGAGAGCACGCGCGAAACGCCGGATTCGTTGCGTTCCCACGCGGTGGTCCCGTCGAAACCGACCGTCCGTCCCACGCGGCCGTCGATCTCCACAAGCGAATTGCCCGCGGCGTTGAACAGCATGGAGACCTTCGACTCCAGGCCCGCCATCGACACGTTCCCCCGCATGATGATCCCGCTCGCGTGGCTCTCGAGCGCCGGATAGTGCAGGGAAGCCCGCACACACTCCATCACCTCCGCCGCGGTCGTCGGCTGCGCTGCCGCCGCGGCGCCCGCGGGACGGCTCGACGCCATCGCCGCGCCGGGGGCGGGGAGCAGAATTCCCGCCGCTGCGCCGGTGAGCACGAGTCGAACGAGATGGAACTGGAATCGACGGTTCATAGTGCAACCTTTCTGCACCGCGCGGTCCTGGCCGCCTTGGCGCGTGTGTTTTCCTTCAGCGGGGTCATGACGAACGTCGCCGCGTGCAGCATCGTGCCCGGCCGCGGCGGAGCGTCACGGAAGATTTCCATCATCCGCCCCCAGCATGCATTCACTTCTGCGAGCTGCTCCTTGGACAGCCAACCCTTCGCCCGTCCGCTCCAGGTGTTGCGCTCCGGACCCGCGGGGTTCACGAGCTTGAGCCGGAAGGCGCGGGTGAAATCACGGTGCGCCAACCGCACCATGGAGCCCGACACCGCGACGATCGATCGGGAGACCGCGGGGCGGGAAGTGTCGTAGTGCAGCCGCAGCGGGCGGGCGCACACGTCATAGACGCCCCCCGCCCGCCGCCCCGTTGCCGCCTCCCCCACCCGCACCAGCAGGCCGACCCGCTCGAGCGTCCGCGTGTGAAAGTACAGGGAGTCCGCGGGACGCCCCAGGATCGCGGCCAACCGGGAGATGGTCACCGGACCCGCGGCGTGGATCGCGTCGACGATCTCCTGCCGCACGGGGGAGACCAGCGCCCGGACCTGCCGGGGATCGACGATCACCCCGGCCTGCGAGGCCCGAGGGGAAGCGACCGGGTGATGTGGTGTGGGAGGCGCCATGGGACCATTATTTGAACTATTGATTGGAATTTCAAGTTTTGAGTTTCACGCCCCGTTTGGCCCGCGGATCGAGGCCCGCAGCGCCTGGGGACACCCGGGCCGGCGCCTCCGCGGCCCCGCCGCCAGAGGCGCAGGGCTGGGTGTTCCTTGAATCTCCAAGATCAGCGAAAATACACTGCAAAAACAGACAAAAGAAAAGTGGTCACGCGGGGATGAATTTGTGAATGTAACACTTGTTGAACCCCCCCGGACGCTTTAGGCTCACCGCGGAGATCAGCTCTCCGCACATTGTCCATGCCGGGCGATTCACGCACGCTCGCGATCTGTTTCGCGGCATCGGTCAGGGAACCTGCGCGGAGGGAAGGGAAAGAGAAAGACCTATGCAGCACCACCTTCGCGCCCCGTCCGTCGTCACCGCCCTCGCCCTCGTCGCCCTCGCCGGCGCCCCCGCTCTCGCCGTCGACGTCACCGTCGACTCCGGCCAGACCTGGCTGGGCTACATGAACGTCTTCGAGACCGCCGCCAACGGCGGCGCCTTTGCCTTCGGCGGACCCTGGGGCACCCCCGATCTCGCTGCGAGCTTCACCGGGGACGTGCTCACGCTCACGCCCAACACCAATTGCTACAACGCCAACGACGCCTTCTGGGTCAACCCCGACGGCAGCGGCAACAAGTTCATGAGCGCCAACATGTATGTCGAGAGCCTCGCTCTCGTCGGTGAGACCGTCAACTTCTCCGGCAAGACCCTCGTCAACTCCTTCGTCAGCGGGTACACCTCCCGGGCCTTCATCAAGGTTCTCGACCCCGCCCAGGGCTACGCGACCATCGCCGAGATCTACAGCCCCCTGGCCGGCGGGACCGACTTTGCCTTCTCTCTCAACGTCCCCAACATCCCCGGTGTGCTGACCCAGTACGGCTTCGTCACCGAAGGCCTCGTCGCCAATCCCCAGACCGTCTCGGATCTGGGCTTCGCACAGGTCGCCCCGATCCCCGCGCCCGCCTCCGCCGCCCTCCTGGCCGCGGGCTTCCTCGCCTCGCGCCGCCGCCGGGCCTGATCGGCCGTCGCTGATTCGAATCTGATGTCCAGACCACTCGCCGCCCGGCCTTCCGCCGGGCGGCGTTGTTTTTGCCACGCCCCGCGCCGCCGCGACCGACCCTGCGAGGTAAACGCCCTGCGGCGACGCCCCTCCCGCCGCCCTTGCGCCCGCCCCACCACGCCCGCGCAGGAACGATCCGCTATTTGTGCTCCCACCGACCACCAACCGATAAACGAAATCTCCCGGTACGTGTTGTCCGGGCGACAGGCGTCCCGCGCCAGAGTGCGAGGGGCGTAGGAAGATTCCCGTCGGCAGGATGCCGCCGGGGCGAACGAGAAGCCAGGATGGCGATGCCCGAACTCAAGACGTTTCGAGGGACCTCGGTCACCGACGCGCTGACCAAGGTCAAGAAGGACCTGGGGCCGCACGCGGTCATCGTGAACACGCGCAGCTTCCGCTCCGGCGCGCTGCTCGGTCTGGGCGGAACGTCGGTCGTCGAGATCGTCGCCTCCGCCGCCGGCCAGGCGCCCGCGGCGAGAAACGCCGCCCGCGAGAACCTCTCCCGGACCTATCAGGACATTCCCCAGCGCCGCGAGGCCGCCCCGGCATCCCCGGACTCGGTCTTCCTTGCCACCGCTCCCCGGCCCGCGGCCCGTCCATCGCCCCGCACCACTCTTCCGACCGCGACACCTACCGCCTCGGTCTCCGCGCCGCCTTCCTCTATAGATGATGCGTCCGCCCCGCGAGCGGCGAGCGCCCCCCGCCGTCGCCCCTCGCCCGTTCCGGCGCGTCTACCCACCACCCCCGTCGAACCCGCGCCCGTGGACCCTGAGTCGGTCGATCTCCTGCGAGACGAGCTCGGCTCCATCCGCACCATGGTGGCGCAGCTCCTGCGCTGCTCCAATCAGACATCCGCCCGGGTTGGCCGGGATCGCCACGGCATCTCCGAATCCCCCGTGTTCGAGAGCGGATCACTCCCCGAAGCCCTCTTTGCCCACTACACCCGGCTCCTGGACTCGGGCCTTGATGTTGAGCTCGCCCAGACCGTCATCGCCTCGGTCCGCAGCACGTGCAACGACGCCGAGCAGCAAGATCCCAAGGCCGTCCGCTCCGCCGTCCTGGACCATCTCGCCGCCGCGATCCCCTGCCTTCCGCTTCCCGACATCCCCTCACGGGCCCGGAACGCGGCAAACGATCGCGGACTCGTGGTGATTGCTTTCATCGGACCCACCGGCGTCGGCAAGACCACCACCATCGCCAAGCTTGCCGCCGACCAGGCCCTGTGCCGCCATCGCCGCGTCGCGCTCATAACCGCCGACACCTACCGCATCGGCGCCGTGGACCAGCTCAAGGCCTACGCCGAGATCATCGGGATCCCCCTGGGCGTCGCCGCCAACGCCGCGGAGATGACGGCGGCGATCGACCGCGCCTCCGACGCCGATCTCATCCTCATAGACACCGCCGGAAGATCCCCCGGGGACGCGCAGCGCCTGGAAGAACTCAACCAGATCCTGGACGCTGCCCGGCCCGATCATCGCCTCCTGGTGCTTTCCGCGTCGGCCTCCGAAGCATCGCTCGAGCGGGCCCATCGCAAGTTCGCCGACCTTCGCCCCGACCGGCTTGTGCTTTCCAAGCTCGACGAGGCTGCGGGGCTCGGCGTGGTGGTCAATGCCCCACGGCGGACCGGGGTTCCCCTCTCCCACGTCACCACCGGGCAGGACGTTCCGGATTTCATCTGCTCCGCCCAGCCCCACGCTCTCGCCCGGAGCGTGCTGGACGCGGAGATTCCGCGGTGATCTCCCCCGTCCCCGCTCCATCCTCCGCGCCCTCCGCCGCCGCGGGTCGGAATACCGACCAGGCCGGGCGCCTGCGAGCCCTGGTCCAGAGCCTTCGCTCCGGAACATCACGGCCTGCAGTCTCGGAAGGCGGCCAGCCCGCGCGCCAGACTCCGCCCGTCATCTGTGTCTGTTCGGGCAAGGGCGGCGTCGGCAAGACGATGCTCGCGGTCAACCTCTCCCTCTGCCTGGCGCGCCGAGGTGTTCGCCCCGTGCTCATCGATGCCGATGTGGGCACACCCAACGCGGATCTGGTCCTGGGGGTCAACGCCTCTCGGAGGCTCGACCACGCACAGGAAGCCCCCCTCCCGGCAACCCTCGCCGCGATGGCCGTCCCCGCGCCACACGGTCTTCGACTCCTCGCCGGGATCGCCGGGAACACCTGGATCACCGACTTCTCCCTCGCCCAGTGCCGCCATCTGCTGGAGGCGACGGGCCAGATCGAGCCCCGGCCCCGCGCGATCGTGGTGGACGCCGGCGCCGGCATCGGCCCCACCGTGATGCACTTTGCAACCCTCGCCGACCTGGCCCTGGTGGTGGTCACGCCCGACCCCACCTCCATCGCCGACGCCTACGCCACGATCAAGGCCCTTCACCAGCGGATCACGCTCCGCAGCGCGGCGTCATCCCAGCCCGGCCCCTGGTCGCCCGGCATCGTGGTCAACGAAGCGGTGGACGCGGCGGAAGCCCGCCGCACGTTCGATCGCGTGTCCCAGTGCGCCCAGCGTTTTCTGGGCATCTCACCCCGGGAGCTTGGGTGGATCCCGGTGAGCGAGGACGTGCGCCGATCGGTGCGTCGGCGAGCGCCGCTTGCGGGATTCGGCGCAGATTCGGCGGCCTTGACTGCGATCGACGGCGTCGCTGGGTCTTTGTACGGTATCTTCGAGATGTCCGATAACCGTACATCTGCCTCGACGAGTCCGGCACGGTTTCTGCGAAGGATCATGGGCGTTGGTTATTCCAGCGCCGTTGACGCCCGATAACCGCTGAATATGGCCTGACATTCAAGCCTTGATGGGGTGTTACACCCAAACACAGGATGTGTTGGAACGCATTGTCAATGTGCGCACACACACGGTCGATACAACGGCATCGAGAGGGCTGTTCGCCCGGGTTGGTGGAGATAAGGGATTCCATTCATTGTTCAGAACGACGACGACCATCGCGGCGGTCTTCGGTCTCACGGCGTTTGCCGTTTCCGTCCTCGCGGGGCTTTCCGCGACGGTGGCGGGATCGACGGTGCTGATGAGGGCGATGGTGGCGATGGTGGCGTGCTACCTGCTGGGCCTGTTCGTGGGCATGGTGGGAGAGCACGTGGCGAGCGACTACGTGAAGATGTACAAGGCGGCCAGGCCGATTCCGGCGCCGGCCGCAGGGGAAGTGTCTCGTGGAGGTGGCGCGGGAGCAGCGCCGACGTCGACCGGCGGCACGGATGTCGCCGAGGCAAAACCAGTCTCAGTGGTTTGAATTCGCTCTGAGTGGCGCACGTGAGAGTTGCGGTGAGGGGCACGATCGAATACACTTGGGCGTCGGGCAAGGATCGCCTGACGACATAGCGTCTCGATAGGGCCTCGTTCCGGCTTTGAGTTTCTCGCGTGACGCTGCAAGGTCAAGGAGTAGACCGATGGCAGCTTTGAGTGTGCTGTCCAGGAAGGGATTCCGTGGTTCCGGGCGCTATTTGCCCCGGTCTCCGGAGGTTGCCAAGGCGCCTTCCAAGTACGACGAGATTCCCATCCAGCAGGTCTGGGAGGAATATCGGCGCAGCAATTCCGAAGACATTCGGAATTACCTCATGGAAAAGTTTCTGCCGCTCGTGCGCTACAACGCCGAACGGATCCACCAGAAGCTCCCCGATGAAGTGGACATCGAGGACCTCATGCAGGCCGGCACCTTCGGCCTGAAGGACGCCGTCGACGCCTTCGACCTCGAACGCAAGGTCAAGTTCGAAACGTACTGCGCCCCGCGTATCCGCGGCGCGATACTCGACGAACTGCGGTCCATGGACTGGGTCCCCCGTCTGGTCCGCCACCGCACGGCTCGCTTTGAGTCCGTCCGGCAGCAGATTGAGATGGAGACCGGGGAGAATCCCAGCGATTCCCAGGTCGCCAGCCGCGTCGGCCTCGAAGGGGAGGAATTCGACAAGCTCAAGCGCGACGGCAGCCCCGTCAGCGTCCGCAGCCTCACCCAGCGCTGCTTTTCAGGGGATAACGGCAAGGACGTCCGCGAGATCGACGTGATCCGGGACGAATCCCAGTCCAACCCCCTGACCGAGATGGCCCGCCGCGACCTCAAGGAGTTCGTGACCAAGGGCCTGAACCGGGCCGAGCGCCTCATCGTCGTCCTCTACTACTACGAGAACATGACGATGAAGGAGATCGGTTCCACCCTCGCCCTGTCCGAGTCCCGCGTCAGCCAGATGCACAGCTCGATCCTCCTGCGCCTCAAGGCCCAGATGCAGCACCGCATGCGTGAACTCGAGCCCGATGCCGACGAATAACGCCCCTGCGTTCCACACCTGAAACCCATCCGGGCGGGCCCCCAAGGCCCGCCCGGTCTGTTTTTGTGCCCGTTCCCCCCGCAAGTTCCATCCCGCCGCCCCCCCACCCCGCCTAGCGTGGGAGCCATGCCCGAAGCGGAGCCCGCCCATCACCAGCCCGTCCGCGCGTATGTCGCGTTGGGATCGAACCTCTCCTCCCCCATGGGGGAGCCGCTGGACCATCTCAGGGCCGCGGTGGAGGCGATGAATGCCTTGGAGGGCACGCGCGTCGCCCGGTGTTCGTCGTTCATCCGCACCGATCCCGTCGGTCCGCAGGATCAGGATCGATACCTCAACGCCGCCGCGGCCCTGGATACCACGCTGGGACCTCGCCGGCTCCTGGATGAGTTGCTGGGGATCGAGCGGTCACGGGGGCGCGACCGGTCCCGGGAGCGGCGATGGGGACCCCGCACGCTGGACCTCGATCTACTGCTGTACGGCCCGCTGGTGCTGAACCTGCCCGGGCTGGAGGTCCCCCACCCCAGGATGCTCGAGCGGCTCTTCGTGCTGGAGCCGCTGGAGGAGATCGCGGCGGACCTGGTGGTGCCCGGGACGGGGCAGCGCGTCGCGGAGATGGCGCGGCGACTGCGTTCCGCGTGAGATCACGGCCTGATACGATCCAACCATGCGGACGCCCGTGCGGTGCACCTTTCTCTTCGCGGCGACGCTTGTCGCCTCCGCGCCCGTGGTCAGGGGACTTGGAATTCCCCACGTGGGCGCGGTCTCCGGGCCCGTCCAGCCGGCCGCGGAGCCGCCCGTGCCCGCGGCGGATGTCATCTGGAAGAACGTGATCGCCGCGTACCGCGCGGGGCCCATCGGAGAGCGGGTCCGCATCGGCGTGCTCAAGCCCAAGGGAGAGCTTCCCGCCGAGCCGCGCGGGGACCCCCGGCTTCCGACCGATCCCGAGCGCCTCGCCCTCGAAGCCCTGCTGCGTGAGAATGCCGCCGGCATGGACGAGCAGCGCGGGGCGCTGTTCCTTCGCATCGCGCCCACTCATCCCGGCGGCGCGATCGTGCGCCTGGAGATGGGAGACCTCCGCGTCTTCGCCGAGCCCGGCCGCCTGACGGCGACGCGAGGGAGTGTGCCCGGCGGCGTGGTGCTCAAGACCTTCCAGGGCGCGGTGTCGGTGGCGCAGCTCGAGCAGCTGATGCCGCCCCTGATGCTGCCGCAGCTCTCCCTGGCGCTGGAAGAAGGTGAGCCGCAGCGGATCCTCCCTGGGCTGTCCGGGCTTACCTGGCGCAGCTCCCAGCGCATCAAGGAGGCGGGCAAGGCTCGCCTGGTGCTGCGTGGCAACGCGGTCTCCTCGCGCGGGCAGCACGAGCTGGAATTCACGATCGACGAATCGACGTTCAGGCTCGTGCACCTGCGGGCGAGCAGCCCCGGGCCCCAGGACGGCCCCCGCGTCGTGGTCGAGCTGTTTGTTTCACCGATCGATCCGGGGGATGTCGCGTCGTGGCGGCCCGACACCGCGGGCCGGATCGCGGTGTCTTCCCTGGACCAGCTCCGCGCCGCGCCGCCGACCGCGCCGGTTGTGCAGGCGACGGTGATCAAGGCCGGTGACGCGCTGCCGCCGCTGTATCTGTACAACGCCCAGAGCGAATCGTGGTCGACGGAGAAGAGCGCGGCGAGCCGGTTCGCCGGCTCGGTGGCCGAGGAAGCTGGACCGTTTCGCATCGCCATGCTGGCGTACACGCCCGTGGGCAACGGGGCCGCCGACCGAGCCGCTCGCGAAGCACTCTCCCGCGGCAGGTCGGCGATGGAAAAGGGGCTCGGCGCTGCCATCGCGTCGCGACCCGCCGGCAGCGCCGCCGTGACACTCGCTGCGGTGGGCCTGGCGATGGTGGAACTCGACCGGTTCGATGCCGCTCGGCAGAACGCGCTGAGGGATTGGCGTGGCATGGCATCGGACTCGGCCGTTGAACGCGCCTCGACGCCGGGGATGCTGCTGTGCTCTCCGGCGGGAAAGGCGATGCACGCTCGCTGGTCCGCCGCGGGCGGACCGGTGATCGTGATCGTTGACGAATCGCTGACAGTTCGCCGCGTGCTACCGGTCTTGGGCGCGGGCTCGCCCGCGGATGCGGGAACTCCCGCCGACCTTGCCGATCAGGTCCGCGCCGCGCTGCTCGAAGGGCTTTAGGCAAAGGACAAAGGCCGCACGGCACTGCACCCGATGCGTGGTGAACACTTCGCCAGCGATTTGTCACGTCTTGGAAATCGAGATCGTCGGCCGGCACAGGATGCGGCGGAACTCCGACGGCGGCATCACGGGCAGGGACGTGTCCCCGGTCTGGAGCATCACGTGGATGTATGGCACGCACATCCCGCAGCCGCCCCCGCAGCCGGTCACATCCCGGAGCTGGCGCGCGGAGAGCGAGCCATCTTCAGCGCGGCGCTTGAGCTCTTCAAAGCTGAGGTTGAGACACACACAGCGGTCGACTGACATGAATGGTCCCCCGAAAGCCTGTGCACCGTCGGTTTCAGCGGGCTTGATCCCACGTATTCCAATCGGGAACATAGCAAGGATCATTCACAAGGCCAATAGAGGCAATGTAAGTTGAGGTGTTTACTCGCCACGCCGGATTCCCGCGCACCGCATCCGCTCCGCCGTCGGCGCGGGCCGTCACGCAACCACCAAACTGGTCCGCAATTCGTGAATGACGGAAGGCCGTTGTCGGGGACTCGTTGCGGATCCACGTTCCATCCTCAAATAACAGGGGTGGATCGAGCAGGGCCGTGTTGGAAACCGTGGAGCCCGGGAGCAGCGTGTCCGCAAAGACCATCAGCAAAGATGGCTGCAGTATCTCAAAGGTTCGCCGCCAGGGCCTGAATCCGATCTGCTCCCCCCACCCTGGGGTCTTTGCCGGAGACAGGAAGTAGCCGTTGTATCCGTACGTGCTGGTGGGCTGCTTCGCGCCGCCCTGGGCCCGATAGCTCCCCCACGGCTGCGCGGGGCACTCGTACACCGTGCCCCGCCCGTGGCCGCTGGAGAGGTACGGCGTGAGGAATCCGCGCGCGTAGTCCACGCTCTTGGATTCGTTCGTTCCCCACCAGTAGATTGTCGGTCCCGTGCCGATATCGCGCAGCGACCAGTACGCCAGCGGCATCGCCCGATCCTTGTAGTCACCGGCGTAGAGCGTCCAACCGATCACCATCTGCCGCTGGTTGGAGGTGCACGCGGTCTGCCGAGCGGCCTCCCTCGCCGTCGAGAGCGCCGGAACCAGCAGCCCGATCAGAAGGGCGATGACGGCGATGACCACCAGCAGCTCGACGAGCGAGAAGCCCTTCCCCACGCGGAGAACTCGCTGTGACGAGGTGAGTTCGATCCTCATCGACGCACCCCGTCGCTCTCTCCCGCCCGCACCGCCAGGAGCAGTGATCGAAGATCGTCAAGGTCCACATCACCATCAAGGTCGGTATCGCGCTGCCCCACGCCTTGGTGCCACGCGTGCAGGTCGTCGATATCCACGCGGCCATCCTGGTTGACATCGAATCGTCCCGGCGGCGGTCCGAACGCGCACAGGCCCGACGTTCCCACCGAGTAGATGTTCCCATCCGCCGCGGCGGGCGTGCCGCCAGCGCCGGGGAAGTGTCCACCGACGAACGAGCGATCGAGCGGACCATCCAACGATCCCAGGGGCGGGAGCGCATCAAGATCGAGTCGGTATAGATCCGTGTACAACGCGCCGGCGTCGCCGGCCGTGGGAATGAGGCCCGCGAAGAGGGTGTGCACCGCATTCGCTTGTGTTCCCAGCACCACCGCCGGCGCGTGGCTCCAACCGCCCACGGCGAAGAACTCCCCGCCGTCGAGTTCGCCGTCACCGTCAACGTCGTTCCACGTGTCCAGCGCCGAGTGCCATGCCCGATACACCGAGGCGGACGAGTCGACAAATATCTCGATCGAGGGCACCGTGCCGTAGCCCCAGATTCCGCCCGCGAGCACGATGCGACCATCGCCCAGCACGATCGGAGCCGCGGCGGTGCGGTTGCAGGGCGTGCTCCAGACGGCCGAACCGTCCAGGGCGTTGAGCTTGAGCAGTTCCGAGGCCTCCACGTCCCCGACAAAGTCGTACGTTCCCGCGTAGAGCCACAAGCCGCTGGAGTCGGCGTGCACGCACAACCCGCCGAAGAAGTTTCGCCCCGGCCGCGTGAACGTCCATATTGCTGAAGGAGCCGTGACCGCCCTCGCATCAAAGGCGCGGACTTCTCCGTACCAGTCCAGTTCCCCGATCGAAGCGCAGTACACCACACCGTCGCAGTACGCGGGAGAGTTCCCCGAGCTGCCCCCGATCGGCACCGACCACACCACCTGCCCGGGAGAAAACGGATTGGCGACCCCCATCGCCGGATCGACGTTGATGCACGTCAGCAGCCCCTGGTCTCCGAAGCCATCAAACTGCGTGATGAAGAGACGGTTGGAGACCCCCAGATCCGTCGTGATCAACGCCGAGGCGTTCACGATGGTCCGGGGCAGCGTGATCGACCATCGCGGCGTGCCAGTGACCGCGTCAAAGGCCGCGACGGTCTTGGCCGTGGTGGTGATCACTGCGCCATTGGACTCATCGAGCACCGGCGAGGACCAGGATTCCGCGGACGGGGACGCCACCGTCCGTGACCATCGCAGAAGCCCTGTGCGCCGGTCCACGGCGAAGAGTGAGTACTGCTTCTGCGCGGCGACGAGCACCCAACCCTCGGCAAAGACCGTGTCGCGCGAGCAGACGGGTCCGGCGGCGCCGATGAACGTCACCACGCGGTTCGCGGCATCGCGGTTGAACGTCCACGCGGGCGTGGTGATTGCCGGGACCGAAGTCGCGGAGATCCCGGTCCGCGACGCGGAGCCCCCGAGCATCGGCCAACTTGATGGAACGGGGCGTGGCCCGGGAGTTTGACCGCTCGCGGCCGCGGGGAGCAACGAGAGCACCGCCAGCAGCGTGGCGCCCCGCGGTCGAAGGCCGGATCGACCGGCGGCGGACATCACCGGCGCCTCCGAAGACCGGCGGCGGCGACGAACATGATCGACAGGCTTGCCGGCGCGGGGACGACATCGGAAACCGCGTCGATCTCGATCGCGTAAGGCGCACCGGAGGGGTTGCTGATGCGAACAAAGCTTGCCTGCGTCAGACCCACCACGGCAAGATCGATCCCCGTGCCGCCGCCGGACGTGCCGTACCCCGCCTTGAGCTGCGCGAAGTCCTTCCCCCACGGACTGAAGGATGGATTCACCGGCACGCGGAAATTGGTGGGACTCGCCCCGCCGTCGGAACCAAAGGGGTCTGTGGAGTCCTGGAAGCCCAGCGTGGGGAAGAGACCATCGGCATCGAGAGCCGGGATGGTTCGCCAGTCGTGCCCATCGGCGCTGACCTCAATGATCCCGCCGGGCTTCCAGAGGTGGTCGGCGAGGGGGGAGAAGTCGTCGGCGTAGAAGAACGAATTGCCGAAGACGATGAGGTCGATGCCGTAGGGATTGCTCGCATCGTCGGTGACGGGGGAATCGAAGGCGAGGGTGAGCTGCCCGCCGCGGCCGATGGAGACGATCTCCGTGTTCTGGAAGGCGGGATTGAAGGGCGTGACACGAAGATCGAAGCCGGAGGTTCGCGTGGGGGACCCCAGGGCGGTCGCGGGGTCGGTGAACCCTGCGACGGGGCCCGTGCCTTGGTCGTACGACTGGACCGAGGTGGCGAAGGTGCCGGCGAAGGCCGAACTGGAAAGCGCGGCGAGAAGCGGAAGAGCGGCGGAACGGTGCATGACACGACTCCTGCCCGGGTTCGCCCGTGCGGCGACCTGGGCTCCACGCCCGATTCGCGCGGGGTGGAAGGGGACTTTGGGCGCGGCCCGGTGTCGCATAGATCGGCGACGGGAAGGCCTTGCCCGTTTCGGGCGACCTTGCGGAATCGTGGATTGGCCGGGAAGAACCGCCGACGCGCCGCTCGCCCGTCTGAAACGGGATTGCCTGCGCCGCAACGGTGACCGCCCGGCAACCCCAAAAACGCGAGGGCGCCGTGCGCCGGATGTTCCCCCGCACGCTGCGAGGGGCCCGGCTGGTCGAGTGGCAGGTCTTCCGGCTTGGGTGTCGGCCCGGCCCTTCGCCTTCCCGGGGCGTGCACGCGGGGATCACCCGCATCCGCGCCGCCAGTGGCGTGCCTTCGAGCGCCTTGCGGCGCACGACGGCGATGGGCCGGACGTCACTCACCCTTTACGGCGGCGCGTCCGCGGTGGAATTTCACCACGCTTCCCTTTTCAGCCCGGCGAGGGGGTTGAGGCCCGCGCCGAGCACCTTCGACGCAGGGAGACTACCAGACCCGATGCGGGAGTCAAGATCCGGCGGAAAGGATCGAGAATCATCGGCCCCGTGCCCCGCCGCCCGGGGTCCGCCGGTCCCCGCGGCTTCTATAGTTTCAGGTCCGGAGTTTTGGACTCCATCGGGCGATGGCCCCACTCGCCGCAGGGCAGGGGACAACGGCCCTTCACACCACGATCAGGAAGCCGCCATCATGGGTCTGTTCTCCCGCAAGGCAAAGCCCGCTCATATGCCCACCTCCACGCCCGGTCCCGCGGACCGCGGGTCCGCCGGTTCGGGTCCGGGGGGGCTGGAGGCGAGGATCTTTGAGATCGGCGCCGACCTCCTGACGCGGGCGCGGGGGCACAAGGCGGGGCTCCTGTCGGCCAAGTTCTACAGCGACAAGCTGATGGAATGGTCGATGAAGGACCCGCAGTTCAAGGTCCAGTTCTTCCGGTTCGTGGACGCCTTCCCGACGCTGCGCAGCGCCGACTCGGTCTACGAGCACCTGATGGACTACATGAGCCAGCCGGGCGTCAACCCGCCCGACGTCATGGCGATGGGGTTCAAGGCCGGCGGCCTGGCCAAGGGCATCTTCGTCTCCACGATGACCTCCCAGATCAAGGGGATGGCGGAGAAGTTCATCGCCGGCACCGACGCCGCCAGCGCCCTGCCGGGCCTGCGCAAGCTGTGGAACGACAACATCGCCTTCAGCGTCGACCTGCTGGGAGAAACGTGCCTCTCCGACGGTGAGGCCGACGCCTACGCGGCCAAGTACCTGGACCTCATCAACAACCTGCCGGCGGAAGTCTCGACGTGGAAAGCAAACCCGCTGCTGGAGACCGACCACCTGGGGGCGATCCCGCGGGTGAACGTCTCGATCAAGATCAGCTCACTCTCGGCGCGGTGCGATCCGATTGACAGCGAAGGTTCGATGAACGACCTGATGCGGCGGCTGCTGCCGATCCTGGAGACGGCCCGGGACAAGGGGGTCTTCGTCAACTTCGACATGGAGCAGTTCCAGTTCAAGGATTTCACGCTGGAGCTCTTCCAGCGCTGCTGCGAGAAGGTCAATTTCCAGGCCGGCCTGGCGATGCAGGCCTACCTCAAGAGCGGCGTGGAGGACGCCAAGCGGATCTGCGAATGGGCGCGGGCGAAGAAGCGCACCGTCTCGGTGCGGCTGGTGAAGGGCGCGTACTGGGACTACCACGTCATCCATTCCGAACAGATGGGATGGCCCTGCCCCGTCTGGCCCGTGAAGTGGCAGACCGACGCCTGCTTTGAGCGCATGGCCGAGGTCTATCTCGACGCCTGCCCGCGCAGCGCCACCGAGGGCGGCGTCAAGCTTGCCCTCGGCAGCCACAACGCCCGCTCCATCGCCGCGACCCTCGCCAACCTCGACGCCCGCGGGCTTCCGCGCAGCGCCATCGAGCTCCAGATGCTCCACGGCATGGCCGACCAGCTCAAGTACGCGGCGGGAGAGCTTGGCCTGCGAGTCCGCGAATACGTGCCGGTCGGGGAGATGATCCCGGGCATGGCCTACTTGGTGCGCCGACTGCTTGAAAACACCAGCAACGAGAGCTGGCTCAAGGCGGGCTTCATGGACGGCGCCGATCCCGCGGTGCTGCTCCGCGCCCCCGGCCCGGCGCTGGTCAACACCGCCGCCGCACAGCGCGGCGCGGCGACCGCGGAAGCCGCGCCCACGCCCCAGACCGACCTCCTCGCCATTGCCCCCGAGCGGCACAAGCTCAGCCCGGCGATCACGGGTGTCGGCAACCAGCGGCCGTTCTTCAATGAATCCTTCCGGGACTTCTCCGACGCCATGCAGCGGACGGCCTTCGCCGGGGCTGTCGCCCGCGCCACGGTGCCGCGCATAGCCAACGACCGCACGCCGGCGCAGGGCCTGGAGATGATCGCCAAGGCTCACGCCGCCTTCCCCGCGTGGCGAGACGCCGATGCCCGCCTCCGCGCGGGCGTGCTCGTCAGGGCCGCGGAGAAGATGCGCCAGCAGCGCGACGCACTGTGCGGCGTGATGATCAAGGAGGCCGGCAAAACGTGGCGCGAGGCCGATGCCGATGTCTGCGAGGCCATCGATTTCTGCGAGTACTACGCCCGCCACGCCGTGCCGCTCTTTGAGCGCCAGCGGCTCGGCCGCTTCATCGGCGAGCTCGACGAGCAGTGGTACCAGCCCCGCGGCGTCGCCGTCGTCATCGCCCCGTGGAACTTCCCCCTTGCGATTTGCTGCGGCATGACCGTCGCCGCCCTGGTCACCGGCAACACGGTGGTCGTCAAGCCGGCGGAGCAGACCCCCGGCATCGCCTCCATCATGCACAGCATCCTCATCGACGCCCTGGACGAGGCGATCGCCGGCGCCGACAAGAATTCTCCGCTGGCGCGCGGGATCAAGAGCTCCGACATCCTGCACTTGTGCCCCGCCCCGGGCGAAACCACCGGCGCGGCGCTGGTGCGCGATCCCCGCACCGCCCTCATCGCCTTCACGGGCAGCATGCACGTGGGCCTGGATATCTTGAACGCCTCCGCCCCGCCTTCTCCCTTCACCGCAGGCAGTTCCTTCGTGGTGCCCACGCACGTCAAGAAGGTGGTCTGCGAGATGGGCGGCAAGAACGCGATCATCATCGACACCACCGCCGACCTCGACGAGGCGGTGCTGGGCGTGCGCCATTCGGCCTTCGGCTTCCAGGGCCAGAAGTGCTCCGCATGCTCCCGCGTGATCGTGGTTGATCCTGAAGGCCCCGACGGGCCGGCGATCAAGCTCTTCACGCACCGCTTTGTCGAAGCGTCACGAGCACTCTCGATCGGGGACCCCACGCTGCCGGGCACCGACATCGGCCCGGTGATCGACGCCGAAGCCAAGGCCAAGATTCTCAAGTACATCGAGCTGGGCCGCCAGCAGAGCCGCCTGGAGCTTGCCCTGCCCGTCCCGCCCGGCCTGGAAGAACGCACGGGCCGTCACTTCGTCGGCGCGCACATCTTCGGCGGCGTGAGGCCCGAGCACGCGATCGCCACCGATGAGATCTTCGGTCCCGTCGTCGCCATCATGCACGCCCGCACGTTCCAGGAGGCGATCGATATCGCCAACTCCCTCCCCTACCACCTCACCGGCGCCGTCTACAGCCGCAAGCCCTCTCACATCGACCTGGCCCGGCGTGATTTCCGCGTCGGCAACCTCTATCTCAATCGCGGCAGCACCGGCGCACTGGTCGCCCGCCAGCCCTTCGGCGGATTCGGCATGTCGGGCACGGGCTCCAAGGCCGGCGGTGCGGACTACCTGCTGCACTTCGTGGAGCCGCGCGTGAGCTGCGAGAACGCGATGCGGCGAGGCTTCGCGCCGGAGCTGTGATCAAAGGGCCAAAGGGCCAAAGGGCCAAAGGGCCAAAGGGCCATCGGATTCAATCGAGCCGGCGTGCGAAGGCACGCCGGCGTCCTCTTTTGAAGTCCGCAGAGGCTTACGCCGCCGCGACGGGCTCCCTCGCCGCGCTCTGCTCCGCCGGGGGCATCACGAGTCCCATCGATTCCACCTCTACCGACGGGATGATCTCGTTGTACCCCAGCACCACGATCGTGGAGAGGTACGGCTCGACGATCTGCCGCACCACCGCGCGCACCGTGGGGGACGCGATGACGATGGGCGGGTACCCGGCGGCGACCACCCGCTGGAGCGCCGCGGTGATCTGCTCGGCGATCTTTCCCGCCGTCCTCGCCGGCATGTTCACCGACGTTCCCGAGGCCCCGCGCTCGACATACGAATTGATCTTGTCCTCGATCGTCGGGTCCAGCGTCACGCACACGATCTTGAGCTTGCCGTTCTCCGAGGGCTGGGCATACTGCGTGCAGATCGCCCGCCGCAGCGCGTTGCGCACGTACTCGGTCAGCACTTCGTGATCCTTGGTCTTGGTCGCCCACTCCGAGAGCGTCTCCAGGATCGTCTCCAGGTCCCTGATCGACACCCGCTCGCGCAGCAGGTTCTGCAGGATCTTCTGCAGATCCCCCGGCTTGAGCACCGACGGGATGACCTCCTCCACCAGCTTGGGCGCCCGCTGCTTGAGGCCCTCGATCAGGTTGTTCACCTCGTCCCGGGTCAGCAGCTCGTCGGCAAAGCGGCGAACGGTCTCGGTCACGTGCGTCGCCACCACGCGCGACGGCTCGTACACGCTGTAGTTCATCGTCTCCGCCCGAGACTGCAGCGCAGGATCGATCCACCAAGCGTCGAGCCCGAAGACCGGCTCGCGGGTCTTTTCACCCTGCAAGGGCCCGGAGCTGAGCCCCGAATCGATCGCCATGAGCTTGTCGGGGCGCGTCTGCCCCTCGGCGACGACGTTGCCGCGGATCTTGATGCGGTAATCCGTCGCCCCCAGCTGCATGTTGTCCCGGATGCGCACGGGCGGCATGACCAGCCCGATCTCCGCGGCGAGCTGCCGCCGTACCGCGGAGACGCGCTCCATCAGGTCCCCGCCGCGGGCCGTGTCGACCAGCGCGACCAGGGCGTAGCCGACCTCCAGCTCCATCGTGTCGACTTTCAGCAGCTGCTCCACCGCCGGGGCTTCCGCCGGCTTGGGCGCGGCCTGCGTCTTGGCCTCTTCACCGGCGTTGGCGAGCTTGTTGCGGCCGATGAAGTACGCGATCGCCGACAGGCCAGCGGCCGAGGCGAGCAGCGGGATCGAGGGCAGCGGCGTGAGTGACAGCAGCACCAGGAATCCCGAGGTGATGTAGAGCCCGCGCGGCTGGCTGATGAGCTGACCGGTGAGTTCCTCTCCCAGTTCCTGCTTGGAGCCCGAGCGGGTGACGATCAGGGCCGAAGCCAGCGCGATGACAAACGACGGGATCTGCGCCGTCAGCCCGTCGCCGATCGTGAGCTTGGTGTAGATCTCCGCGACGTCCCCCGCGGGCCAGCCGCGCTGGATCATGCCGACGGCGAACCCGCCCAGCACGTTGACCACGGTGATGATGATGCCGGCGACGGCGTCTCCTCGCACAAACTTGCTGGCGCCGTCCATCGCGCCGAAGAAGTCCGCTTCCTGCGCCACGCGCTCTCGCCGGCGCCTCGCCTCCGCCTCGTCGATCACCCCCGCCGACAGGTCGGCGTCGATCGCCATCTGCTTGCCCGGCATCGCATCCAGGGTGAACCTCGCCGCAACCTCGCTGATTCGTCCGGCGCCCTTGGTGATCACCACGAACTGCACGATCACCAGAATCAGAAAGATCACGATGCCCACGAACAGGGAATTGCCCGCGACAAACTCACCGAAGGCCATGATCACGTGCCCCGCCGAGGCCGCCGCCTCCTGCGGCGTCGAGGCGTTCGCCGACAGGATCAGGCGCGTCGAGGCGATGTTGAGCACAAGCCGGAAGAGCGTCGTCGCCAGCAGCAGAGAAGGGAACACGCTGAAATCCAGCGGATGATCCATGTAGATGGTCGTCAGCAGGATCACCAGCCCCAGCGCGATGTTCAGGACGATCAGGACGTCCATCACCATCGGCGGCATCGGCACCAGCAGCACCGAGAGCAGCAGGATCGCCCCCACCGGCACGATCATGCCACGGAAGCGGTGGATCCCCCGGACCCAGCCGGGCATGAGCGGGTTGATCCCTGTGGCCGCCGGGGCGGGCGCGGGCGCCGCCGCGGGACGCGGGGCCTTGGGACCGGGTGCTTTGCCGGCCGCCGGGCCGGGTGGTTTGACTGCCATTTAGCTTCAGGCGGAGGCCGCCTGCTCCTGCCTGGTGCGCGATTCCTCTTCGGTCCGGTAGACGTAGGCGAGAACTTCCGCGACGGCCTGGTAGAACTCCGGCGGGATCTCGTGCCCCTCGTCCACGCCGTAGTACAAGCCGCGGGCCAGCGGCGGCCGTTCAACGATCACCACGTTGTGCAGCTTTGCCACCTGCCGGATCCGCATTGCCATGTAGTCCACGCCCTTGGCGACCACGCGCGGGGCACGCATCGAATCCCCGTCGTAGCGGATCGCCACCGAGAAGTGCGTGGGGTTGGTCACGATCACCGTCGCCTCGGGCACCTGGCGGTTCACGCGCTGGCTGGCGATCTCACGGGCCATCCGCAGCCGTCGGCCCTTCATCGCCGGGTCCCCGTCCATCGCCTTGCGCTCGTCCTGCACCTGCTGGCGCGTCATCCGCAGGTCCTTCATGTGCTGCCAGCGCTGGTAGATGTAGTCGATCGCCCCGATGATCAGCAGGATCACCAGCAGCCACGTCGCCAGCTTCACCAGCAGCTCAAAGATCGCCCGCACCACCCCCAGGAACGAGAGAGAGGGAAGGTTGACGATGTCGTGCATGCGGTTGCGCAGCACCATCCACGACACAACGATCACGACCGCGAGCTTGACCGAGCTGACCAGCGCCTTGACCACGTTGCGGGTCGACATCAGCCGCCCGATGCCCTTGATCGGGTCCAGCCGCTCGAGCTTGGGCTCCAGGCCGTGCGTGCTGAAGATGAGCCCCACCTGCATGAACTGCGTCAGCCAGGCGATCAGCACCATCGATCCCAGGAACGGCAGCGCCGCCTGCGCCCCGCGGACGAGCACCGTGCCCAGCATGTCGTTGATGGAGCTCATCGGCGGGCCACCGGCTCGCCACCCGTGCTCCAGGACCGTCCGCATGATGCCGGCGAGGGTGTCGACCAGGTGCGCCCCCAGCACGACCAGCAGGATGGTGGCGCCGGTGAGCTCCAGCGCCGCGGAAAGATCGGTGCTCTTGGCCACCTGCCCGCGCCCGCGGGTCTCTTCGAGCCGGCGCGACGTCGGCTTCTCGGTGCGTTCTCCCATGTCGTCGGCCATCGAGCGTGAACCCTTCGTGCGCGAGAGCGCGTGAAAATCAGAACGTTCCCGACCACTGGACCACCGAGCGGAGCGACTGGATGACGTAATCCCAGATCGCGCCCTGGGAGGCGTAGATCGAGGCGGCGAGGATGCCCAGCCCTGCCAGGATCTTGGCGGTGAACCCCACCGTCATGATGTTGATCTGCGGCATCGTCTTGCCGATCACCCCGAAGACGACCACCAGCAGCATGATCGTCGCCGTCACGGGGGCGGCGACGCGCCAGGCGAGTTCGAAGCCCGAGACCACAATGTTCAACAGCACCTGCAGCGGCGTGTGGGATGGATCAAAGCCGCCCAGCGGCACGCGCTGGAAGGTGTCCACAACCGCGCCGAACATCGTCTCGACGCCGCCGGCCGTCAGGAACGCCCCCGCGGCGACGTAGAACAGCAGCTGGCCCAGCAGGTCGGTGTCGAAGTCGACTTCGGGATTGAACACCTTCGCCAGGCCAAAGCCCATCTGCTGGCCGATGAGCACGCCCGACATTTCCAGGGCGAGCAGGGGCGCGGCGGCGAGGATGCCGACCACCACGCCGATCCCGACCTCGATGAACATCGCCGGCGCGAGCGTGAGAAGGTCCATGTCCGCCGAGCCGACGAGCTTCGATGGGGTGAGCGGATAAACGGCGCAGGCGAACGCCATTACGAAGAGCACCTTGAGCCGCATGGGGATGACCATGCTGCTTACCAGCGGGGCGAAGACAAACAGGCCCGAGAGCCTCGCCAGCACCAGGGCGAAGGGAACGACGTGTCCCAGAAGATGGTCGAATCCCGTCGGCACGAGCGGTGAGGTTCCTTGGGCGGGGCGAGGGTCGAGCGAAAGGTCACAGGCGGAATCGGGACGGTCCGTCAGGGTCCGCCAAGCTGAAAGAGGCTCGCGGCGTATTCGACGAGCCGCTGGGTGATCCAGGACGCCAGCACGACGGCGACGACGACCATCACGACGATCTTGGGGACGGTGGCGAGGGTCTGGTCCTGGATGGACGTGATGGACTGGAGGATGCTGATGACCAGGCCGACGACGATGCCCGCAACCAGCACGGGCGCGGCGATTTTGAGCGTGATGATCAACGCCTGGCGGACGAGTTCGACGCTGGCCTGGTCGTAGTGCATGGTGGGTCACGATCAAGGCATCAAGGCAGACAATTCGATCGGCGCTCAGCCGTAGAACACGGATTGGATCATGAGCAGCGAGGTCTGGCCCACGGGATGGGCCACGGGCTGGACGAAGCTGGTCATCAGGCTCCCCACGATCAGGGTCCAGCCATCAACCAGCACAAACAGCAGGATCTTGAAGGGCAGGCTCACCAGCACCGGCGGCAGCATCATCATGCTCATCGAGATGAGCAGGCTGCTGATCACCATGTCGATCACCAGGAACGGCAGGTACACGCGGAAGCCCATCAGGAACGCGATCTTGAGCTCGCTGAGCATGTACGCCGGGATGAGCGAGATCATGTCCACGTCCGCCCGCGTGAGCTTCTCCGGCCGACTCGTATCCACGCCGCGGTAGTTGAGCACCATGTACACGCTCGACCAGTTGCCCGTCGCCTCGATCTGGTCGAACATGAAGTCCCGGATCGGCTGGCGGGCCTTTTCCCACAGCTGGTCGTAGCTGCCGATCTTGCCTTCCCGGTACGGCGCCAGGGCCTCGTGATTGATCCGGTCGATCGTGGGCGACATCACCAGCAGCGTCATGAACAGCGCCAGCGCGACGGTGACCTGCGGCGGCGGGATCGACTGCGTTCCCATCGCCTGCTTGAGCATTCCCAGCACGATCGAGATCCGCATGAAGCACGTCGTCATCAGCATGATCGACGGGGCGAGGGAGACGATCGTCAGGACGATCAGAACGTTGAGAGCTGCCGAAAGCCCGCCCTGCTTCGCTCCCGCCGGGGCGCCGCTGCTGGTCGGCAGTTCCGGCTGCGGAGAGGTCGAGCTCCCCGGCAGGGAAGCCCCCGCCGCATCCAGGATCGCCAGCGGGTTGAGGTCCGACCGCAACAGCAGGTCCGAGGCTGATGTTGGCACGGGAGTTCCGGGCACGGTTGCCTTGGGGGCCTGCATGAGCTCGATGGGCGGCTGCACGTTGATCACCGGGGGGCCGTTGAGCTGCCGCGCGTGGGCGAGCGGCGCCAGCAGCGTCATCACCACCAGAACGATGCCTGCGGCTATGGAGGAGCGGGGAACCATTCAGCTGATCTCCCCCGGCCCGCCGGAGCGCAGCCGCGCCAGCCGGCGTCGCAGCTGCTCCGCGCCGTCGAGATTGAGCGGCGGCCCCCCCGCGCGCTGGCGGGGCTCCGCGGTGTGCGACGCGGCGGGATTCACGGGCGGACGAACGCTGGGTGTTGCCGGCCGCGCAACCGCTCGCGGCGCGAGCGTTTCGGCGGCGGACGAGAATTCCGCCCGGTCCCCTTCCTGGGACGTCACGACGCGGCGCGAGATCGGGGATTGAGGTTCGGACGGCTCGGCCGCGGGCAGGGCCGCCCGGGACGAAAGGAAGAAGTTCCGCCGGCGAGCCGGCGCATCGCTCGCAGGCGCCATGCCTACCTGCTCCAGCACCGAATTGAACCGCGCCGTCGCCGTCTGCGGGCTTGCGTCCGACGTCATCCGCACCAGGTCCGCGACTTCGTCGGGATCGTTGAACTCCGCCAGCGTCGTCATCGCCGGCGCCGTGAGCCGGCCCGTCTTCGACTGGCACGTCAACAGCACCCGCGGCCCGACCTTCAGCAGCACCAGGAGCTGGCCCCGCTGGAGCGGATACCGCGCGAGCACCTGCACGACCCCCGAGGGAGCCTTGCCCGCGGGCCCCAGCGCCAGCGCCACGCCGCCCCGACGCCTCGCCGCCGCCTTCACGCCCGCCGCCGCCATCAGCGCCAGCACCACAACACCAACCAGGGCCGTCATCGTCCGCCCCAGGCCCAGCTCACTCGAAATCGTTTCGCGGCTCGCGCCACGCGCCGTCTCCGAGTTTGCGGCGTTCGTCTTGGTGGCCGCGGGAGGAGCCCCCAGCGGAAGCCGCTCCACCGGCGCTCGCTCGACGACCGGCGCCTCAGGCGCCTTGGAATTCTCGTTGAGAGTGCCTGTACCGGCGTCACTTCCAGCGCCGGGCTGCGTTGACGTACTTGTCGCCGCTGGCCCCGCGGGCGGACCGAACCCCCGAACTTCCTGGGCCTCCGCGGCGACGGCGAAGGCAAGCAGCGTCCCGAGGCACACCAGGCCTCCTGCCGCCGAATATCCGCGTGTGATTCGCGTGCCGCGTGTGCTCTGCATGACGCCATCCTGGCTGTGTGGACGAGCAGCTCCGCCGCTCGTGGACCGCGCCGGGGCGGTCCTGGAAAGGACTTATTCCGCGGCCTTGGCCTTGTCGGGATCGAACGAGAGAATCTCGTTGATGCGGACGCAGAAGTTCTCGTTGAGCACCAGCACCTCCCCGCGGGCGATGGGCCGGTCGTTGACGTAGATATCCACCGGGTCACCGGCGAGCTTGTCAAGCTCAACCACCGCCCCTTCCCCGAGCTTCAGCACGTCGCTGACGAGCATGCGGGTGCGGCCCAGCTCGATCTTCACGTTGAGGTTGACGTCGGCGAGGAGGTCGATCGCCTTGGCGGCGAGGGGATCGGCGGAGATGTCGAAGGCCGGCATCTGGAACGCCTTGGGCGTTCCCGCCGCGCTGCGATCAGAACCGGAATTGATCACGTGCGGCTGGCGAGCAGCCGGGTCCACCGTGCTGGTGGTCGCGCTGATCGAGTCGGCCAGGTCGGCCAGGGAGTTGGCGGCATCCTCCAGCGCGGCGGCGTCGCTCGGGCTGACGGCATCCCCGGCGGGCGGGACGTCTCCACCCGCGTCGGCTGGATCGGGGGAACGGCGTGGCGACTGGGAGTGCGTCATCCTGACTTCCTTCCCCGGGGTGCTGTTGCCCGCGCACAAAATGCGCGGGATCCCGGCGTTCTGGCTGCGGCCTCCGGCCGCGTGTCGTTCCGATCGGACAAGGCGCGGGAAGGGCCGTAGTTTTCTGCGCAAGGAACATTCCGGCCGTCCGGACCGCGCAGTTCCCGCGCGACAGCCACGCCCTCGCGTCCTGGGCGGCTCAGTCGGTTTCGAATCCCACGAACTTGGGGAAAAGCACCCGGTCGACCCGCGGCTGGTCCTCGGCGTCGGCGCCGATGGTCTTGTTCATGAACGCGGTGATCTGCCGGTTGATGGTCTGGCGACCGGGTTCCTTGAGCTGGCTGAGCTGGGCCCGGCTGAAGATCATCGAGATCCCCTCGAGGATCTCCGCCGACTTGGCTTGCACGGCCGCGGAAACCGCCTCCTCGTTCTTCTTCTTTACCCGGAGGACGATCTCGGCGTTCCAGATCCAGGTCTTGCCCGTCTGCATGTTCTGGAACTTGTCGGAGACCAGGGGGAGCTCCACGAACTCGTCGGAGTCGTCGTGGCCTTCGTGCTCCAGGGTCGTGGCCTCCGCATTGCCGGCCCCGCCGCCGGTCATCCCCACGACGGCGAAGATCCCCACGGCCTCCACGACCATGACCGCCCCGACGATGCCGATGAGCATGATCGGGGACTTCTTCTTGGGAGCCTCCGCCGCGGCGGGAGCGGACTCGGGAGCGGCTTCCTTCTTTTCCTTATCGGACACGGCAGGCTCCGGCTGGTGGTTCGCGGAAGTGCCCGCTCGTCCCCGGCTCCATCAAGCCCTGGGGTCGCGCGGCGCTGATCGCACAACCTCATCAGTCGGCTTGATGCCGCGTCCACTTGGCCCGCTGAGGAATGCACCGGCGGTTATCGCGCCCTGCCCCCCACGGCGCAGGCGGCAGATCCGGAAGTCCCCCGGGGCCGGCTCAGGCCGCCTCCCGGAGCTCCGAGGGACGGGCGCTGGATTCCGATCGGATCCCCGCCGCCTCAAAGCGGTCGACGTGATCCATCACCGACGCAAGGAAGCGGTCCGCCAGGAAGGCGATGAACACCGTCACCAGCAGCAGGGCCGCCGCCCACGGACCCAGAGCCGCGGGATTGGAGATCACCCGCAGCATGATCGCCGCCGCGGTGATCAGGCCCGCGCAGGCGATCAGGCGTCCGGCGGTGCATGCCCGGCGAACGACGGTAACGGAGCGCCATTCCATGGGATCTCTCTCCTGGGCCCGCCGCCGGGGGTATCCGTCCGCCCGCCGCAGCCTTGGACCGCAGTGAGTTATCGGGAGGGTTTCCCGCCGACTTGACGGCCGGGAAACGGAATATTCAGCGGCCCAGGACCAGCAACTGCTGCATCAGCTCGTCGGTGGTCCGGATGACGCGTGACGAGGCCGAGTACCCGGTGGAAGCCAGGATCATGTTGATGAACTCCTGGCTCAGGTCCACGTTGGAAAGCTCCAGGGAGCCGCTGACCAGCTGTCCGGCGCCCAGGGTCTGGGGGGCGACGACCAGCGGAGTTCCGCTGTTGGGTCCGACCCGGAAGAGGTTGGCGCCCACGTCCACCAGCCCCTCGGAGTTGGGGAACTTGGCCATCACCACCTGACCGATCACCCGCGTCATGCCGTTGGTAAACGAGCCGGTGATAACCCCGTCGGCCCCGACCCCGTAAGCGGTCAGGGTGCCGATCGACGAGCCATCGGCAAAGGTCGCCGCAATCGCCGACGTGTCGTCGGTCAGGGAGGTGACGTTATCCGACCCTCCGGCGAACGAAAGGTCGATCGCCAGCGGCGTCTGGGCGCCCGTGCCGGCGCGGTCGATGGTGATCGGGATCGCGTCCCGCGTCGCGAGCTGGCCGAGGGTGTCAAAATCGAGCGTGCCGGAGGCGACGAACCCCGACGCGTCGGTATCGTCGGGAGAATCCACGTAGTACTTCCAGCGGGTGCCGGTGCTGGAGCGGCTGTCGAGCACCATTGCCAGGTCGATATTGACCGGCGTGCCCAGGGAGTCATACGCGATGAACGAGGTGCGGACGGATTCACCGTCCGCGGCCGCGTTGAGGTGCGTGGTCAGCGGGGAAGAAATGAAGTTGCCCGCCGAGTCCAGCAGGCGCACATCCGACGGATCGATGCGGATGTCGTTGACCGTGCCCACGTTGCCGACGACGTTGATGATGCCCGTCACCGGGTCGAGGGTCACGCCGGGCGTCGCGCCGTCGGGATTGGTGCCGCCGGCGGTATCCAGGCTCAGGAAGGTCGTCAGAAAGTCGTTGAGGTCCTGCACCGTCGTGGTCGAGGTGATCGCGAGCGCCGATGACGCAATGGTCTTGCCGCCCTTTTCCACGTTCTGAAAGGAGAGCTGCTGGCCCGCCGTGAAGAGCGGGGTGCCGCTCCCCGGCAGCGTCGGCGCTTCCACATCGACCAGCCGCGTCGCCAGTTCCAGCACGTTGCCCGTGCCCGGCGGCGGATTGGCCGTCGCAATCGCCCGCAGACCAGTCGTCGCCGTTCCCAGCAGGCTGATCGACGAGCCCTGCGTCGGCAGCGAGCCGTTGGCGTTCAGGTTGCCCGAGAACCGCACGTTGGTCGTTGCCTGGGCGAGCGTCAGCGTCCCCAGCGGCACGTTCAGGTCCACCAGCGCCCCCGGGACCACGTTGAACGAGTCGTCCACGTTCCTGCCCTGGAGCTTCTCACCGCTGATGTTCACCAGGTCGTTGTTCGCGTTGGTGCGGAACGCGCCCGCGCGGGTGTAAAGCTGCTCTCCCCCGCGATCAACGATGAAGAAGCCGTCCCCCTCGATGGAGAGGTCGCGCGAGTCTCCCGTCGCGGAGATGTTGCCGCCGGTGAAGTTCCGCTGCGTGCCGGCAATGGTGACGCCAAGACCGATCTGTCCGGGGTTGGTGCCGCCGAAGGTGTCGCTGGGCGGGCTGCCAAGGCTGAACGTCCGACTGAACTGCGTGGAGAACAGCATCCGGTTGGACTTGTACGCCGTGGTGTTGACGTTGGCGATGTTGTTGCCGACGACGTCGAGGCTGCGGGAGTTGGCGATCATGCCCGTGAGGGCGGTGAACATCGCGGTCGTCGACATGAGGTACCTCGGGAGAGGGAAGCGTGCGTTGGGAAGGTGGGAAGAAGAAAGGGCGAAGTCAGTTGGCGGCGGCGAGGGCGTCGGCGACAGACTTGGAAACCCCCGCGAGCGGACCGGTCTTGAGGGACGCGGCGGCGGCGTCCGAAATGGCCTGCACCACCGGCTGTCCCGCGCCACCGGGGACCTCGATGAGCGAATCGATGCCGGTGACGACCTGGCCGGGAGCGGCGTTGACCTTGGCGGTGATCGTGCGGGCCCCCACGTCCAGCAGCACGGATTGCCCGTCGATGCGCACCAGCGCGCGGGTCGCGCCCGCCGCCTGCGCCATGTCGGCGGCGACGGTCAGGCGCTGGAGCTGCTCGGGCGTGAACTGCACGCCCGCGTCCCTCGCGACTGATACCTGCGGCCCGCCAGGCATCTCTCCCTTGCGGGCGGCGGAGAGCAGATCGGCGAAGCTGCCGGTCCGCGTGAGTTCCTCGAGGGATTGCGGCTGGGCCTGCGTCGACGGTCGGACGCGCGACGCGCCGCCGTTGCCGCCCAGGATACGGAGCAGGTCCGCGGCATTGCTGGTCATGCTGCACCTCCCAGGGTTTCGGGCATGATCACCCCGTCGACGCCCTTCATGGGCACCCGCGTTCCGTCGTCGAGGATCAGGATGGAGCCGCTGTCGGTCTTGCTAACGGCCGAAACGAGGCCCTCGACGCGGCGAGAATCCTCGCTGATCCCCGTCACGTACTTGCCGATCATGCTCGAGGACGACGACAGCTCGTCGCGGTCCACCATCGTCTTCATGCTGGTCGACAGGTCCATCGACGACTGGATGTTGTACACGGTCGAGAGCTGGTCGAGCAGCGCCTGCGTGTCGTTGGGCTTCATCGGATCCTGCTTCGAAAGCTCGGTCAGGATCAGCTTGAAGAAGTCCTCGCTCTTGAGCGCCCCAAACGCAGAGGATTTGGCCCCCGACGACGAATCCGACGCCCCCACCATGTCAACCACGCTGGACATAAGAAGCTCCGCCCGGAAGGAACCGCAAGGATCCGTCAGGCCGTGAGGTCCACACCCGGCTTCCAGCCCGGCGTGGACAAGATCGATTGAATCACCTCTTCGGGCGCCTCCGCGCCCGCCATCCACCCGTCCATGCCGCGGCCCGCCTCACCGGCATCCTGCCCGCGAGGCTGCGGCGAACCGCCCTGCTCCCCCGCACCACTCCGCGAATCCCCTGCCAAACCGCCGAAATCCTGCGGAGGCTCGTGCCCGGGGCGGTTCCCAACCTCTACGCCCGCGGCCGCCGTGCCCGGAACCCTGTGAATTTCCACGGCCTCCAGGGTCAACCCGCGGGAGCGCAGCGCGTCCCGCAGGTCGGTGATCGAGTCTTTCAAAGCCGCGTGTGCCTCGTCGGTGCTCACCGCAAAGCTCGCGTTCACCCGCCCTTCCTGCACGGCGAGCGTGACCTTCATCTCACCAAGGGCTTCGGGGTTGAGCTTCATCCATCCCGAGGTTGTTCCTGCGCTGACCCCGCGCAACATCGAGAAGACCCCACGCATCGCCTGCCCGCGCACGCCCGGGGCCGCGAGCTGCGCCTGCTCCTCGGGTGTTGCCGGCTGACGCGGATCCGCCGGTCCCTGCGGCTTGGCGAGCGGTTTCACCGACGCCACCCGCACACCTTCGACGGCCGCCGATCCCGCAGGACTGGGGGAGGCCACACCCGACGACGTGGTCGCCGCGCCGGCAGCCAGCATCGCCGCCGCAGCCACGGGGAGGGACGCACCCTCGGCGCCGGCGGGCTCGCCAGCGGGTGAAGGGGAGACTTGGCCGCGCGCCTCAGAGTCTTGCGCCGGCTCGCCGCCGTTGTTCACGCGGGTTTCTGTCGAGTTCTGTGCCTTGGGATCACTACTTCCCTCGTCATCCGCGGGACCTGCGGACGTGGGGGAATCCTTCCCCGCGGTGTCCACTATGGGTGGCATTTCGAATCCGTTTCCCTTCGCCGTCCGCCCGTCGCCCCGTTCACCGGAAGCAATGGGTTCCTTGCTCGCAAGGGCTTCGTCGGGCGCTCCTTGCGAATCCCCGGAGCGGCGAGCGCGATCCTGGGCCTGAGAGGCGGGCGTGTCCTGCCGTCGAGACCGTTCCACCGCCTGCTCGACCGTGGCGCGAACCGGCCCTCGCTGCGAAAGCTGCCTCGCCGCGAGGCTCGAAGGGTCAAGGGCGGGTGTCGCGCCTTTGGTCGCATGTCCGGGTTTCGCCTGCGCAGCGCCCGCGCGTGCAACGGGCGCGTTTTGCGCACAGGAGTCTGTCGCCCGCGCAACATCCGCCGCCGAAGGGTTCAGCAGGTCGATGAACCGCGCGGTGATCGCTACGGATTCCGCGGGGCGAGCCCGTTCGATGCCCCCCGCGGCGACCGGGGCGACGCTCCGTAATAGCCCGTTATGTTCCGCCTCCCACCGCACCATTGGCAACCGGCTCCTTCGCGGGCGGGACCTCGATCCCGCGCGTCCGGAGTCGTTCCAGCAAATCGGCTGCCACCTTCGGGTCCTCCTTGATGAACTCGGCGACGATCTTGGTGCGCGCCCGGTCCTCCATCGCGTTCAGGTACGAGACCACCCGGTCCGTGCCCTTGAGCGGGTCCGACGCCATCATTTCCTTGAGCGTCTTCTTCGCCTGGTCGGCCTTGAGGCCTTCCAGCGTGCCCAGGGTCTTCTTGAACTGCTCCGTGGTCTCCGCCGTGGAGATTTCCGCCCGCATCTTCTCGAACTCCGCCTTCTGCTTGGCGAGGGCGGCCTTCTGTTTCTCGATGTCCGAATCCCGGTCGGCAAGGCTCTGCTTGAGGTCGGCAATCTCCCGGCGAAGACGCTCGGCTCTCTGGCGGTCGATCTCCGTCGCCTCCACGCGGGCGGCGAGCTGCTCCGAGGCCGTCATCGGGGGCCGTGCATCCTTCTTCGCCTGCTCCGCGGCCTTGGCGTCGGCGTCGGTCTTGGCCTTTTCCGCGGCCTCCCGGGCGGTCTGCGCGGGAACGGTCTCGGAGAACATCTGTCGCACCTTCTCGATGCGGGACTTGTCCAGCCGGTGCGTCGCCGTGAGCCACCCCGCAAAGCCGATGAAGGCGAGAAGGTTGGCGATGGCGATCACCGCGAGGGCGGTGAGAAGGGCTTTCATGCGGCCTCCATGTCGTCGGCTTCAAGCCCGCGGCGGGCGGACTTGATGGTCGCGATCTCGTCGGTCGCCGCCGCGTCGCGCTTGCGCTGATCGGCGAGGTATTCCTGGTACTGCTTCTCCCGCAGCAGCTCGACCGCCTTGCGCTGCGTCGCGGCCTCGAGCAGTTCGATCCGGGCCGCGTCGAGGCGGCGATGGATCCCCACCAGCTTCAGCACGGCCTGCTGGGCGCGGGCGGTGAGCCGCACGGCGGCGGCGGCCTGTCGCCGCGCGCCCGAGAGATCGATCAGAGCCGGTTCCGACCCGTCGTGAGCGCTGCTCGCCTCCGCGCTGAGCATGAGCCGCAGCTCATCGCGCTCCTGCTCGATCGCCATCTGGTACGCCCGGATGTCCTGCTCGGCCTCCACGCGCTCGCGCTCGATGTGTGCCACGGCGAGCTGGCGCTGCTGCTCCCGCGCGATGCGCTGCTCAAGTACGGCCTCAAGCTGGAACACGAACTTTGCCACCGGTCAATCGCTCCCGAGGTTATCGCCGACCCTTGTTCGCCTTGCTGAGGAGATCGACCGAACGCAGGGCGATCTTGACCAGCTCCTCCCGGGCCTGGGGGAAGGGCGTCGCGTCGGACTTGGACTGGCGGAGCAGGCGGATGACCTCGTCGTGCAGCTCGATGGCGACGTCGGTCTCCGGACGCGCGCCGCGGGCGTACGCCCCGATCTGCACGAGGTCCTCGACCTCCTTGTACAGCGCCATGATGCGAACGACCTGCCGCCGGGCGTCCATGTGCTTAGGGTCGCACACGTCGTCGGCGACGCGGCTGACCGAATCCAGCACGTCGATCGCCGGGTAGTGCGCCTTCTGCGCCAGGGAGCGCGAAAGGACCAGGTGGCCGTCGAGGATGCCGCGCGCCGCATCGGCGACGGGCTCGGTCATGTCGTCTCCCTCGACCAGGATCGTGTACAGGCCGGTGATTGACCCGCCGCGAACGCTCGCAGCCTCCCCCGGAAGGGCCTCGAGCGCTCCGGCCCGCTCCAGCAGCAGCGCGAGCTGGGCGAAGACGCTGGGTGTGTATCCCTTCGTCGCCGGGGGTTCCCCGACAGAAAGGCCGATCTGCCGCTGGGCGTGCGCAAACCGCGTGATCGAGTCCATCATCAGCATTACGCGCTTGCCGCGCGAGCGGAAGTACTCCGCCTGCGTGCACGCCGCCTTGGCCGCTCGCACCCGCATAAGCGGAGACTCGTCTCCCGTCGCCACGAAGATGACCGATCGCTGAAGGCTCTTGGGTCCCAGGCTGTGCTCGATGAAGTCTTTCACCTCACGGCCGCGTTCACCGATCAGGGCGATCACGTTAACGTCCGCGTCCGAGCGCGCAGCGATCGTTCCAAGCAGCGTGCTCTTGCCGACACCCGGGCCCGCGAAGATCCCCATGCGCTGTCCCGAGCCCAGCGTAGTGAACAGGTCCACGGCGCGAACGCCTGTGTGCAGCGGCTCGGTGATCCGGCGGCGCGCCAGCGCGGCGATGGGTTTGGGCGTCAGGGGCATGGGCGTGCGTCCCTGGATGTCCCCCAGACCGTCGATCGGCCGGCCCAGGCCGTCCACGCACCGGCCGAGCATGCGGTCCCCCACCAGCGCGGTCTGGGTGATCTGCTCCCCCACCACCTCGTCCCCGGGACGGATCCCCGCGGTGTCTCCCAGCGTCATCACCACGGCGTGCTCGCGGGTGAAGCCGATGATCTCACCCAGCACGGCCTGTTCCGCTGAAGAGGCATTTCCTCCGGACATCCCTGTGGAGAACGCCCCGGCCTGGCGAGACCGGATCGAGACCAAAGAGCCCGCGGGCAACGGCATTTCATCGACAAGAACGGTGAGGCCGCGGAGGGCGCTGACCACGCCGGCGACCCGTACAGGCTGGAACCCTTGCATGATCTCCATTGAGCTCGCAAGCGCGCAGGCACAGCCGCTCACGGCTTCCGGCGCTGCGGCCTCCCCCACCGCGATGGCGGTCGCCTTCCCCGCCGGGGTGGGCGCTGCTGCTTTGGCTGCGGACGCGCTCATGATGCGGTCGCTCCCGGCAGGAGCGCTTCGGCGATGCGATCAAGCTGCACGGCGATGTCGGCGTTGATGGACGCCCCGCCCTCGGTGCGCAGGGAACACCCGCCGCGCTCGATGCCGGCGTCGGGGGTAATCTGGGCGTCTCGCACGCGGTTGAACTTGGCGAGCAGCGAGGGCAATAGCTCGCGCGTCAGGGCCTCATCAGCGGGGTTGACCTGGATCCGGGCGGCCGTCGGGCGGAGCACGAGGGAGAAGACGGTCTCCAGCGATGCTTCGACCGCCTTGGGATCGGCGGCGATGCTGCGGCGCGTAATGCGCTGGGCGATATCGATCGCCAGCTTCAGCACGTCCTGCCTCGCCTGCGCGGTCAGGATGTCTCGCTGACCGCTGAATTCGTTGAGGGCGGCGGTCCATGTGGCGGACAGGGCTTCGATCTGCTTGCGGGTCGCCTCGATCGCCTGCGCTTTGCCCTCTTCACGGCCCTTGGCGAGGCCTTCTTCCCGTCCCGCGGCAAACCCTTCGGCACGCCCCAGTTCCTTCGCGCCAGCGATGAGCCGATCCCGTTCTTTCTGCGCGTCCTCAAGCAGCGCCGCGGCACGGGACCTCGCCTGCTTCAGGATCGCCTCTCCCTGCCGCACCAGGTCCCCCAGGTCCAGCACCAGCGCATCCCGGGTGGCCTCCTGCGCGTCAGCTCTGCGGATCAAGGCCATGTCGGATCCTGTCAATAAAACTCGCAACCATCAAACCCACGAGGACTCATCGCAGGGGCACAAAGAACGCACTCCGTGAACCACTTCGTCTCTCCGTCTCTCCGCCACTTCGTCTCTTCTTCTCTTCTTCTCTTCGTGACTTCGTCTCTCCGTGACTCCGTGACTTCCTACACAATCAGATCCGAATCCCCGCCGCGGCCCTGGATGATGACATCCCCGGCCTCCTCGAGGCGGCGGACGATGTCCACGATCCGCTGCTGCGCGCCCTCCACGTCGCTGACGCGCACCGGGCCCATGAACTCCATGTCTTCCTTGATGAGCTGCGCCGCCCGCTCGGACATGTTCTTGAAGATCTTGTTCTGCAGGTCCGCCGAGGCCGTCTTGAGCGCCAGCGCCAGTTCCTCGTTGTCCACTTCCTTCAGAACGCTCTGGATGCCCTTGTCGTTGACGAGCATGATGTCCTCGAAGACGAACATCAGGCGGCGAATCTGCTCAACCAGGTCGGGATCGTCGGATTCCAGCCCCTCCAGGATCGACTTCTCCGTGGCGCGGTCGGCAAGGTTGAGGATTTCGGCCACCGTCGGCACGCCGCCGGCCTTCTCCATGCTCTGTGCGAGCATGTTGGCAAGGCGGCTCTCCAGGCCCTTCTCGACCTCACGGATGACCTCGGGGTTGGTCTGCTCCATGTTGGCGATGCGCTTGATGACCTCGATCTGCTTCTGCATGGGCAGCCCGCCCAGGATTTCCGCCGCCTTGTGGTGGGGCAGGTGGCACACGATCAGCGCGATCGTCTGCGGGTGCTCGTCCTGGATGAACGTCAGCAGGTTCTCGCTCTCGGCCCTCTGCAGGAACGAGAACGGCGTCTTCTGCACCTGCACCTGGATGCCGGCGAGCACCTTTTCCGCGGCCTTGGGGTCCATCGTGTGGCCCAGCAGCTGGCGGGCGAACTCGAGGTTGCCCTCGCTCGCGTACTGAGAGGCCATCGAGAGGTTGTAATACTCCTCCACCACCGCGTCCTGCAGCGGCTTGGGCACGCGGCCCAGACCCGCAAGCTCGCGCGTCAGCTCCTGCACCGCCTCACCGCTCATGGTCTTGAGGATCTTGGAGGCGCATTCGCTCCCGATGGCCAGCAGCAGGATCGCCGCCTTGGTCATCCCATCTAGCTTCTCGACGTCGTCGGGGAGTTTCTCGTTTGGTTTGCGGGGCATATTGCCGGTGGCCGTGGTGAACTGTCCTAGACAGGTGTCTTGAAGTTGCGACCCGGGAAGGTCATGAACGACGCCATTCAATCATCGACGGTGACCCAGCGGTTGAGCAGCTGCGCCGCCGCGTTGGGGTCGGCCTGCACCATCTCGCTCACGCTCTCAAGAATCTTCTGCAGCCGCATGTCGTCGTCATCGATCTCGATGCCCGACATCGCCATCTCACCCTCGGCCGCCTCCCCGATCGATTCGCTCTTGAGCTCCACCTGCGGCGGGACGCCCACCAGCTCCTCGGCGCTGGGCATCTCCACGCTCTTGGCGGACTTCTTCACCATCGAGACCATCATGAACAGCGCCACCGCCGCCAGCAGCCCCAGGATCGCCGTGTCAACCACCCCGCCGCCCAGGGAGAAGCCCCCCGAGCCCCCGCCCAGCCCGATCGTTCCCAGCAGCCCGCCCGGCGCCGACGCCAGCGTCGGCGGCATGTCCGCCGCGATCATCGAGACCACCACATCACCCTCGATCGGCTGGCCCTGCGCTCCCGACGTTCGCACGTGCGGCGTCAGGCTCGCCACGATCTTGGTCTTCTCGTCGTCGAACTTCTTGGTGATCTCCGCCTCGGTCGGCCCCGCGGCCCCGGCGCCGCCGGCGGGCGCTGCCGGCGCGTTGCCGCCGCTCGCCGCCGCCTTGTCCTTGTCCACCAGAGACGCGATGTAGCCCCGCGGGATGTTCACCGACACCGCCAGCCGCGTCGGCATGCCACGGGGGTCCACGATGCTCTCGGTGCGGGTGCCAAAGCGGTTCTCAAACTCGTTCTCTTCCTGCGACTGCTCCAGCGTGCTGCCCTGGCCTCCGGAGCGGGCGATATCCGCGCCGGTGTTGGACCGCAGGCCCGCCTCGGCGCCCTGGGCTTTTTCCGCCTGATTGGTCGTCTGGCTGGTGACGCGCTTGGGCAGCGAGAGCGTGCCCTGGCCCTTGTCCATCGTCTTCTCGACCCGGGCGGTGACCTGCGTGACGTCGACCTGGGCCGTGACGGCGACGCCCACACCGGGGATGTACGCGAGCAGCTCGTTGATCTTGTCGCGCATCTGCTGCTCGACCTTCGCGGCGTGGTCGAGGTACGTCGTCGAGAGAATCTCGTTGCCCGCCGACGGCTTGCGGGGCCGGCCGCTGGAAGCATCAATCACCTGGACCTGCGCCACATCCATCCCCGCAACCGCGCCGGCAACGTGCGCCGCGACGGCATCGACCGTCCCCTGCGGGAGCGGGCTTCCGTCCTTGGTCTGTACGCTGACCGAGGCCGTGGGCTTGCGGGCGGCGGCGCCAAGGCCCTGCACCTCGGGGACATCCAGGTTCACCACCGCACTGCGGACCCCGGCGTACTGGCCGATCTGCTTGGCAAGCTCCCCGCGCAGGGCCATCAGGTACTGGCGGTTGTTCTGCTCGCGCGACGACCACCACGTCTGGCCTTCGATCAGGTTACGGAACAGGTACTGCGTGTCCGCGGGCAGGAGCTTGGCCTCCCCCAGTCTTGCCATCGCCTCGGGCTGCTTGGTGCGGGGGACGGTGATGCCCGTCGGCGTCATCTGGGCATCGATCCCGGCGGCCTGCAGCACGGCGACGCGCTGGCCGAGCTCTTCGGGCGTTCCCCCGACCGAGAGCAGGGCCGTCGCCCCTCGCGAAGAGAACTGGGCGACGACGAGCCACGCCAGGATGCCGATGATCGCCACGGAGCTGATGAGCAGCTTCTGCGACGGGGTCAGCTTCCCGAAGAATGACGCGACCTGGTTGATGACCCGTTGCAGCGCACCCACAGTTCGGGCCTCCATGCCCTTGGCAGCGCATTCCTTGCGCTGTGAGAATCTCGCGGTCCGCAGGCGAGAACCACCTGCCGTCTGCTGATTTCGGACACCGGGCCACAGAAGCTTGAAAGGCGGGCCCAACCGCGCGTCGCGGTCCACCGACAACGCGCAGCCGCCGCGCGTTCATTCGGCAGAAAACGCCCGCGTAGGGCAAAGGCCGCAGCTGGATTGTTCAATGTGCAGGAATGCTGCGTCCAGCGGGGAGCCGCCGCGACGGATCAGACCCGCATCTGCTTGACCTCTTCGTACGCGTCCATGACCTTGTTGCGCAAGGACTGGAGCATGCGGAAGGCGATGTCTGCCTTCTGGGTCGCCACGAAGACCCCTTCGTAATCCCCGCGCCGGCCGGTCTTGAGGTCCTCGACGGCCTTGGTCGCGTCCTGCTGCAGGTCGTTGACCTGGCGCAGGTTCTCCAGCAGAACATCCTTGAATTCAGGCCCCTGCACCTTCGCGCTTGCAGGGTCGCTCGGCTGGATCGCGCCGGCGCCGCTCGCGGGGGAGATGCTGGAAATCAGTCGAAGGGGGTCGCTCATCGGTCGCTCCGCTCGCTCAGGGCCGCTCACTCACGCTCGGGCCGGATCGCGGCACAGCACGCTGGGAAGTTCGACGGTAGGTTCGGTCTTGCCACCACCCCAAGGGGCCGCGGAGTTGTCCTCCGCCGCCCCGCCGGGGTCTCATCCTCACGCGATCAATCGCAAGGACGATGCCATCATCTGCTTGATCGCTTCCGCCGCGGCGATGTTCGCCTCGTACGCCCGGCTCGCCTCCATCGCGTTCACCTGCTCCGTCACCGGGTCGATGTTCGACTCGGCGACGTACCCCTGCTTGGGGCCGCTCTTGTCGGCGTAGGGGTTGGAAGGATCCCAGCGGTAATTGAACGGGGCGTTGTCCAGCGTGATGTCGGCGACGTGCACGCCCAGCGCCCGGGCATCGGCCGAACCGGCGCCCGGGTCCCCCGGGGCAAAGTGCACCGTTCGCCGCTGCCACGGCACGGAATTGCCGTTCTTGTCGGTGATGAAGCTCTTGGCGTTGGCGATGTTCGCCGCCGCCGCCGTCATGCGCGTCCGCTGGGCGATCATGCCGGCGGTGGGAATGTCCAGAATTCCGTACATGCTCTGGTGCTCACTTGCTCCGGCCGTCAGGATCCTGGCCGGGGTCATTCAATCAGGGTCGCTGGGCGATCGCCGCCTTGAGAAGCTCGAACCGTCCCCGCATCAGCTCCGACGAGGTCCGGAAATCCTGCCCCGTCTCCACCATGTCCTGCATCAGCCGTTCCAGGTCCCGGTTGTTGCGGTCGTGGAAGAGGATGTTGCCCGACGTGGTGCGGGGAGACAGGTGGAAATCGGCCGATCCGGGTCCATCGACGCGCAATTCCTGCGTGGTGCGCAGAGAAAGCCGTCCGACCTCACCCCCCGTCGCCGCCCGCCTCGCATCCACCGCGCGGCCCAGCTCCTTCTGGAAATCTCCCACAGAGACATCCTTCTGGAGATAGTCGGGCGTGGAGATGTTGGCGATATTCCCCGCGTTCAGCCGCTGCCGCTGAGCGCTGAACCGCAGCGAGGCTTCGAGCGTGGGGATGGCCCCGGAGTTGACAAGGTCGTCGATGAACATGGATGCCATGGTTTGATTCGCAAAGCACGGGCCAGGGAAGCCGCGGACCGCTTAGAGCCCCGCCTCGACGAGCTGAAGTTCCTTCCACCGCTTGAGCTTGAGCCCCAGCGTCCGCACGCCGATGCCCAGCGCCACCGCCGTCCGCTGGCGATGCCCGTTCAGACGAAGCAGCGTCTGAACGATCGCGTCGCGCTCGATTTCCTCCAGCGTGCGCTGGCTGGGCGAGGCCCCGTGCGTCACCACCGCAGGCTTGGCTTCCATGCTCGGCAGCGACGAGAGCGGCGTCGCCTGCAACGGCATCGCGGCCCTTGCCGGCACTCCCAGCCACGGCTCGATCAGCTCCCGGCCGACCACCGTGGGACGGCCCTGGCCGCCCGCGGAGCTCAGCACCACCGCCCGCTCGCAGATGTTCTGCAGTTCCCGCACGTTGCCGGGCCAGGGGTAATCCCGCATCAGCGCCAGCGCCGCCGGGTCCACCTGCACGGGGGCACGGCCTTCCCTGCGGCAGATCTCCGCGGTGAAGAAGGCGGTGAGCTCGGCGATGTCCTCCCGGCGCTCCCGAAGCGGGGGCACGTTGACGGGCAGGACGTTGAGCCGGAAGAACAGATCCTGGCGGAACTCCCCGGCGTCGATCGCCTTCTGGAGTTCCCGGTTGCTCGTGGCGACGACGCGGACGTCGACGCCGATCGTGATGCTCGAGCCGACGCGCTCGAACGCCCGTTCCTGGAGCACGCGGAGGAGCTTGGCCTGGATCTGGGCGGGGACCTCGGAAACTTCGTCGAGCAGGAGCGTGCCGCCATCGGCAAGCTCGAAGCGGCCCTTGCGCATCTTCTCGGCGCCCGTGAAGGCCCCGCGCTCGTGGCCGAAGAGCTCACTCTCCAGGAGAGATTCACTGAGGGCGGCGCAGTTGACGGCGAGGAACGCCGCAGAGGAGCGTCCGCTGCTCTCGTGCAGGGCCCGGGCGACGACTTCCTTGCCCACGCCCGATTCCCCGCAGATCAGTACCGTGCCGTGAGAGGCCGAGACGGCGGCAACGTGCTGGCGGAGCGCCTTCATCGCCGGAGACGAACCGACCAGGCGATCCAGGCCGCGGCGCGCCGGGGCCGGAGCGCCCGTCGCCGGATCGACCGGCCGCAGGGCGCTGGAAGAATCGCTCGCCGCGGCCCGCAGCACGGCGTTATCCAGCAGCAGCCGTCCGTGATCCACCGCCCGCTTGGCGGTGATGATGAGCTCGTCCCCCTCGAAGGGCTTGGTGAGGTAGTCGAACGCCCCCAGCCGCATCGCCTTCACCGCGGAATCGATCGACCCGAAGGCGGTCATCACGATCACCGGCAGTTCCTCGTCGATCTTGCGGATCTGCTCCAGCAGCTCGATGCCCCCCATCGTCGGCATCTTCTGGTCGGTGATCACCGCGTCGGGACGCTTCTGCGCGATGACTTCCAGCGCGGCGCTGCCGTCGCAGGCCGTCAGGACGTCCATCCCCGCGCGCCGCAGCGTCGCCGCCACGCTGTCACGCATCAACTCCTTGTCGTCAACAACGAGCACGGTCCTCATGCTTGAATCTCCGCAGTTCCGCGGGCGTCCTGCCCGGGACTAATGGCACGTGAAGGAAGAACACCCGGCGCCGCCGCGGCGCCGGGAAGGAGTGAACCAGACGAAACCGGCAGCCGGATCTGCACCCGCGCGCCGCCGCCGCCGGGGGCGTTGCGCACGCTCACCTGCCCACCGTGGGCCTCGACGATCCGGTGCACGATCGCCAGTCCCAGGCCCGTCCCCGTCTCACGCGTCGTGAAGAACGGGTTGAACATCCGCGACGCCACGTGCTCGGGAACGCCCGGGCCCGTGTCCTGGATGACCATCGTGCAGACGCCGTCATCCACCGCCGCGCTCAGGCCGATCCGGCGGTCCTGCACACCCGCCTCGGTCATCGCCTGCACCGCGTTGCGGACCACGTTCACCAGCGCTCGAACCACCAGCCCGCGATCAACCTCGATGCACGGACCGTCCTCCCCGCGAACGAATTGGGATTCCACAGCAAACGTCACTGCGTCCACGCCGGGGATGCGATCCTCGCGGCACGCCTCGACCGACGCCTCCAGCAGCTCCCGCACGGGCGTGGAATCACGGCGGACCTTGAATTCCCGCGCGAACGTCAGCAGGTCCTCGACGATCGCCGCCAGCCCCACCGTCGCGGCGTCGATCTTGCTCACCGTCACATGCTCCACCGGACGGTCGGCAAGGTCTTCCAGGAGCATGCGTGAGTACAGGCGGATGGAGGCCAGTGGATTGCGGACTTCGTGGGCGATCCCCGCGGCCATCTCTCCCAGCGCCGCGAGGCGGCGCGAGCGCTCCAGCTGCTCGTTGGCATGGCGGAGCTCACCCGTCAGGCGGGCGACCTCGGCGTGGAGCTGCTGATGGGTCGAGTGGAGCCGGTCGGTGACCTCGTTGAAGGCCCCGATGAGTTCGGCAAGCTCCGCGGGAGAAACCTTTCCCTGCGTGAGCGCGCCGCCAGAGAGCGCGGCGTCAGCGCCGAGCGCCTGTGGCTCGGCGGGACGCGCCTCGGGCGTCGCGGCGTTCGGGGGCGTGGCGAGGGTGGGCACGTTCAGGCCTCCCGATCCTGGAAGAGTGGGCGGGGGTTGTTCATGCCGACGCCGTAGGCGCCCGCGGCGCGGCGAGAGCTTTCCAGCCCGGCGAGCTCGGATGCAACGCGGTCCCGGGATTCCTGCATGCGCTGGCGGTCGGCGCGGTCGCGCTCGGCGACGCCCTCGATGAGCCTGGTGATCGCATCGACCAGCGAGCCCACGCGCTGGCGCTGCTGCGGCTCCAGCGGGGAAAGGAACTCCTGCCAGCGCGCCCGCACGGGCGCGATGGAGTCGTTGACCGCCTGGATCTTGGTGAGCAGCGTCTGTCGACGGCCGAGCAAGGCGAGCAGGTCGTCGGTGCGTTCCTGGTCGATGAGCTCGCCCTGGCCGCGGCTGAGCTCGTCGAGCTCTTCGTAGAGCCGGCGCTCCATGTCGAGCATGCGCTCGACGGCGGGGAACCCCGGCAGCGCGGGCGGCGTCCCCGAGCGTGATGGCTCTCCCGGCCGGGCGTGCGAGGTTGTCTGCTTGAAGGTTCGTTCGGTCATCCTGACCTCTTCCAACGCCGAATCCGCGGCGCGTCGGTTGTTCTAGCCGTTGGGATCTCCGACTCCCGCCGTTCGCTGCGACGACCCGGGGTCTTCCTGCGCCGCGCCCTGAAGATTCAGCTGCGCCGTCGCCTCCAGCCACCGCTCCCACTCACGCCGCGTCATCGGCAGGTTGGGATCGTCCCACGACGCCTCGGGCAGGCTCGCGTAGAACCGCCTCGCCCGCTCGTTGGCCGTGACCGCACGCTTGATGTCCCCCTGCTTCAGGTGGGCGCTGACGATCTGCGTCATCGCCACCAGCGAGGCCGGGTCCTTGGGATACTTCTCACGCACGGCGTCGTAGAGCCGGATCGCCGTGTCGTACTGCCCCAGGTCGTACGCGCAGTCCGCCACGTAGAACGAGGCGTTGCGCATCATCAGCTCTTCCAGGGCCGAGCGACGCCGCGGGTCCTTCACCTCGACGCCCCGGGCCACCTGCTCATACGCCGTCGCCGCGTCCTTTAGCCGCTCGGCGCGGGCCGCGAGCAGCTCGCGCCGGCGCGCGTCGGGCATCGCCTCGGTCAGCTCCTTCTCCACCGCCGCGGCGGAAAGCCGGCTGCACTCCCCGAGCTTGAACTGCATCTGCGTCACGCGCGGATCGTCGGGATAGCGGGCGATCGACTCGCGAAGCCGCTCGATCCCCTGCTCGTACTGCCCCGTCTGGAAGAACAGGTTGCCAAGCTCGATCACCGCTTCACGGAAGCTGTCGGTCGTGGTGCCGCCCAGCCGGCCGCTCGCCACTTCCAGCAGCTTCTGCTCCGCTTCCTTGTCGTTCGATGGATCGTTGTCCAGCAGGTACGTCTGCGCCAGCGGCACGTAGCTCGCGTCGGCGAACGGACCCGCCGTCGCCTTGTCCCCGCGCTCGCTCGCCTCGATCAGACCCTTGTACAACTCCGCCGCCCGCTGCAGGTCCCCCACCGCCTTGTACGCCTCCGCCAGGCGGAAGAGCGCCTCGGGCTGCTTGGGATCGTCGGGGAAGCCCTTGGCAAACTCGTTGAACGCCGCGATCGCGTTCTCACGGTCCCCCGAGCGGTCGAAGCAGTCCGCCGCCGACCACAGCGAGGAGAGATACACCGCCGGATCCGTCACCACGGTCCGGTCGGCCATGATCCGGAAGTAGTTCGCCGCCGTCTTGAACGACCGCTGCACCTGGCTCACCGTCGTGGGATCAAGGTCCAGCCGCGCCATCGCGCTGGTCGCCCCGCCAAGCGTGTGCTCCGCCAGCCGCCGGTTCACGTCCGCCTGGGCCTGGATCACATCGTCGGGCGCCTGGTCGGAACCGAACAGGTCTTCGGCCATCGTCGCGTACCGCTGGGCCGTGGCGTCGTCTTCGGCTTCAAACCGCTCGTGGAATCGCGACATCAGGCTCTGCGCTACCGCCGCGGGCGTCACCGTGGGGTGCTTGGCGCCGGCGACGAACCGCGTCACAAGCTGCGCATACGTATCGGCGGCCTCGGCATGCTCGTCGCGCTGCGCGTACACGCCCGCAAGCCCCAGGAGCGCTTCGAGCTCATCGGGCGTGTCGGCAAAGTCGGCGATCACGTGCTGGTAGCGCTCCCTCGCCTCCGACAGCTCGTTGCGGCCCTCCAGGATGCGGGCGGCCATGAGATTCACCTTGGCCTGCAGGGCATCTTCGGGCGCCAGCACCTGCGAGGCCCGCTCCAGCTGCACCGCCGCGGACGCCAGGTCGTGCGTGTCCATGTACGCCCGCGCCAGCCACACGTACAGCTCCCCGATCCCTCCGTCGTGGTCCGACTGCGTCTCCACCGGCAGGCGCGGCATCGCCCGCAGCAGTTTGTCGATCGCCTCTTCCGGGAAACCCTGGTTGATCAGCAGTTCCGCCTGCCTCGCCAGCGCCCACGTGCGTTCGGGGGCGGGCAGGTCGGGGTCGGCGAGCATCCCGCCCAGCATCTCGATGGCCCGGGCCCGCTCCGGACGTGCGCCGTGCAGTGTTCGCTCGATGACCTTGCGGTTGATCTCGTCCCGGCGATCCCGGTTCGCCAGGGGAATCTGGGACGCCCGTTCCAGGGCTTCGTCGAGCTGCCCCACGGCAAGCTCGGCGTCGGCCATGTCGGCGATGTCTTCGGGGAGCAGCACCGCCCCGCGCTTCTGCGCCTCGGTATAGGCGGCAAGGAGGTTCTCGTAGTTGTCGGTGACGTGCAGGGCGTGGGCCTTCTGCCCCCGCGCGATGGATCGCCCGATGAGGAGATGGAACCGCTTGATGTCCTCGTCCGATACCAGCCCCTTGGGCATGTACGGGAAGACGTTCGTATTGACGTACTCGATCGCCCGCTCGTATTCCTGCTTCTCAACCATCGATTCGGCGACATCCATCGCCGCCGTGAAGTCGGGGATCGGCGTGCTCTTGAAGGCGTATACCGAGCCGGCGACGATCCCCGCCAATCCCAGCACCAGCGCCGGCAACTGCCACGCCAGCTTCCAGGGCGCCCGCGCCGCCGCGCCGGCGGACTCGGCCGTCGCCGATGCCGCGCTCGCCGCCGGGACTTGTCCAACCTGATCCGCCACTCCTGGCACCGCTCCTGGTTCGCTCACCATCCGCCGCCGGGGAGCCGTCCCCCGCCCGCGAGGCTCCAGCCCGGCGCATCCATGCGCCCGCCGGGGCTCGCGCCACGCCGGATCTGCTCTTTCAATCCGTCAAGGACCACGGGCCATTCAGAAAACGCGCAATCTCCGCCCGTGCCCGTGGGAGTTATCGGGTAGAAGGGCGGTACCTCTTGACCGCACCGGCCAACATTGCGCGTCGGGTTGAAGGCGGGCTCGGGCCTGAGCGGGCGTCATCCATCGAAGCCGTCGTCGCCCGTCTCCGGCTCAAATCGGACCACCACCACCGTCCGGGCCATCATGTCCGCCCGGTGACGCCCCTGGGAATCAAACAACCCCAGCATCGCCACCGGCGGCAAAAGCCACTTGATCGAGTTGCGCTCCAGCGCTCGCCAGAACGTCGGACGGGGAACGATGCCCTCCACTCCCGGCGCGGGGATGCCCGCGACGGACGCCACCTCGCACGAGGTGAGGAGTTTTCCCGGGGACCTCCCGGTCTTCCATTCCCCGATCGTCCCCATGACCAGCCCGACGATCAGGGAGGTACCGGCGATGATCCACGTTCCACCCCCAACCATGTTCGCCGGGGAGACCGCATCCCCGACATCCACGCCCCACAGCGCCGAGGCAATCCACCACGCCATGAAGAGATCAATGAGGGCCGCGAAGAACCTGCGGCTGGGTTCGGCGAGCGCGAAGCCCTCCGGGAGCACCACCACCCCGTCCGAGGGGTCCGGCCGAAGGACCAGCAGCAACGCGATCGCCATCGTGACCAGCAGCGCCGTGGACAGGATCCGCAGGTCCGTCGGGCTCACCGGTCCCAGGCTCTTGGCCGGCCCTTCGTACAAAACCCTTCCCGTTGCCGCGGAGATCTCCCGCACCTCGTACGTCCGCTTGGGAGCAGACGCTTCCAGGTTCTTGGGGGAGGCGCTCGGCGGCGCCAGGTCGGACCAGACCAGCACCACACGTCCGTCACCCCCCAAAGAGGTGATCGAGACGGGCAGGGTGACATCCGGGAAGTCCGCCATGGGAGACGCCACGCCTGCCGAAAGCTCGGCGACCTGGACGTGGCCCGCGGGCGTTACGTGGGCCCAGAGCAGGGAGCCCGCGCACTCGATCACCGTTCCCGAGGCAAGATCGCCGGCATGCGCGGAACCGATCTCGGTCTTGCGAGACTGCCACGACCACAGCGGGGCGGGGTCTCCCACGCGCGGCCCGGACGACGGCTTCATGGTGACGGGGGCGTCGTCGTCGGAACTGAAGTACTTGGCCTGCACGCTCTCGGGGAGTTTGACCTTCCCGGTCCACAGCTCGATCACGGCGGGGGCGGATTCGATCGAGGCGCCCGAGAGCCCCGCGGCGGAGGCGGCGATGCACACGCCCTCACGGGTGGAGAGCACCCGGACCACGCCCCCCGCGCGATGGATCGACGCCGCCAGCGGCGCGGGCAGCGGGGACCACATCCACCGATCCCGGTGAAGCACGCCCGCCCGCGGCGCGGTGGGATTCGCCTCGCTCGAATCATCGATGATCGCCGTGAGCTGTCCTTCCACGCACGCGACGCCCAGCAGCACGCCGTCGGGCGGAAGGTTGGGAAGCGTCGCCAGATCTCCGTCGGGCTCAAAACGCCACAGCGAACCCAGGCCTGACCGAACCGCCGTGACGCTCCTCACATCGCGCCGCGTCACGCGGCCGGCGCGGTCGCTGGTTTCAAAGACCATGTAAACCGTGTCGTCGGAGGCGGCGAGGGCGGCGGGCGGGTTTACAAAGCTTGAGACCAGCCGCACGCTGCCGCCCGATGCGGCGAGCACACCGGGGGCCGAGATATCCCCATCCACGCGCGACGGCACGTGGATCAAGGCCCACTGGGTGGTGGATTGAACGATCATCCACCCGTGCGAAGCGCCGTGGTGGTTCTCCGAGCGGATGCCCCCAGCGCCGGGGATGATGATGTTCTTCAGCAGGGCCTGCGGCGAGGTGTTCTTCGGAGCGGGGGCGGGGGAAGAAGAAACCGACGCCGCGGGGGGCGCCTCAGCCTTGGGCGAGCCGGACTGTGCCCACGCCGCGCCCGCGGCGAGCAGCGCCGCGGCCATGCTCACACAGAGCGCCGACCAGAGTCGAATGGACGATGACTTCATGATGAGCCGGGACCTTCTGCCGCGGCGGGAGCTGGTGAAGGGGTGGATGAAGTGGCGGGCACGGCGGCGGGAGACGGGGCTGGACCATCCACCGACCGGACGTTCCCCGCCTCGATGTTGTACGCGCGCAGAAGCGTCTGGGGATTGAAGGAAGCCTCCTTCATCGCCGCGCCCTGGTTCTCGGGATCGTGCAGCCGCACCGTCACCTGCATCTGCGCCGCGGGAATCAGCAGCGTGATCCGCACCGGCGCCTGCGCCCTGCGGCTGGGATCCTCACGGAACTTCACGGCCTCGCTCGCCTCGATCGTTGACTCGCAGGCAACCTCCCCCGCCGCATCCAGCAGACGCACCGCCGAAAGCCGGGAGAGGTCGGACGCAAAGTACAGTTCCTTGTCCCCCCAACGCCCCCGCATCGTCATGACGACGAACTCACCGTCGTCGGACCACGCCGTCGTCGCGTCCTTGGGATCCAGCGGCAGCACGCCCAGAAGGTCGATCAGGTCCAGCGGATGCACCGGAACTCCAAACTTCGCCGCCGCCGCCGGCGTCGCCTTCTCGATCGACCCCATCAGCGCCGTGCGGGGCTTGCGTAGGTCCATCCACCAGTACGTGCTCGCGTTCGAACCCAGGCAGAAGTAGGTCTCCCCCACCTTCTTCACGCTCAGGAAGACCTGTCCGGGGCGGATGAACTGAAGATACCCCTCCGCCGTCTCGTCAATGTCGTTGCCGTCCCGGTCCACGCCCTGGATCCGAAGTTCCGTCCTCGCCCAGAGGCGATCAAGGGCGGCAACCGACGGGTTGTACAGCTCGCACACCTGCTGGGCCGTGGGCGGGGGTTCGGAATGGACGATCGGGCGATCATCCGCCTTGTTCTGCCCCGCGCAGCCTTGCAGGAAGACGGCAAGCAGGGCGAGGCACGCGGCCAGGGCCGCAGCGCCACGCGGATGCTGGATGCTCACGCCCCGGTGAACACGCCGCATCACGCCCGGGCCCCCGGCGCCGGCTCGTCGAGCGGAATGATCTTGGAGAGCTCTTCCATCGCCTCGCTCACCGCGGCCTCATCCATGCCCGGGTCCTGCACCTCGAGCACCTGCGTCTCCGCCGGGCCCCGACGCTTTACGAGCATCGTCTGTCCCTTGGCGCCTTCATACCGGAGCATGCGTCGCCGCAGCAAGGCCAGGGCGAGGAGGTAGCGGAAGACCAGTTGCCGCCGGTCGGTCGCCGGGGCGAGTTGATCGAAGATGTCCAGCAGTTCATCATCGCTGAGCAGGGCCTTCTTCTTGGCGTTGGGCTCGGCGAGGACCGAGGACCAGGCGGCGAAGAGGCGGCCGACCGTGGGGCGAGCGCCCCCGTCCCAGGCTTCCTTGGAGAAATCGATGCGGCGAAGGTCGGCCTCACCCTCACATTCCACGACCGCGGCCATGAAGCGTTCCCCGACGGCGATGGGCCTGCCGGTCGCGGCGCAGGTGCCCGTGGGTCGTGCGATGGAGTATGCCGAGGCGCCGGGTGCGAGCATGGAACCACTATAGAGATGCTCGGGCAAGGGTTTGCAGCGCGGCTCCTCGGCCCGGACGGTCACCTGGCGGGCTCAGCAGCTGACTTCAAAGAACCGCTCGCTGGTACCCCCGGGGCCCACCACAAAGTTGAGGCGTTTGCCGCACGTCGGGCACGTCGCCTTGTATCCCGAGCCGTCCGCATTGCGGTTGACCCGCAGATACTGGTTCGAGCAGCGGAAGAACACCTGCAGGAACGGCCGCGACAAACCCGCCGCACCCCCAGCCCCTCGCCCATCCGAACGCGCGCCCCCCGCATACGTAGTGTCGGTGATGTCCAGCCGCGAACCGGGCGACGGAACGCCTGGAACGCTTGCGGGCCCGGGGTGGGAAGGACGCTCGTTCATCCGGCCTGTTCTATCGGCTGGGCGACGCAGCGGGAACGACTTGCTCCGTGCCGAACAAAGCACGACCTCGATTCCACGCCGGGCGTTGCCGGGATATACTGCGAACGTCGTCTTGAGGTGGCAAGTCGCGGGGTTGCTCGCCGCCGCATGATTTCGGGCGCCCCAGGTCGGCCCGGGATTTTCAGATCAGCAAGTCGGCCCGGCGTCGATACAACGCCGGAGAACCCTCGATTCATTCGATACGCAGGTATGACAGCGGCCGCACTGACGATACTCCCCGATCCCCCGCCTCCCCCGACGCCCGTCGGGCTCATTGCGGGCGGTGGGCAGTTGCCGGTTCTGGTCGCCCGCGGGCTGCGCGACGCGGGGCATCCGGTGCACGCACTGGGGCTCTTCCGCCAGTACGAAGCCGAACTTCCCATGCTGTGTTCATCCTTCCGGGAAGTCGGCCTGCTCAAGGTCGGCACCTGGGGTCGGATTCTGAACGGGATGGGCGTCCGCCACGCGATCATGGTGGGCCGGGTCGACAAGGCCAAGATGATGCACGACCCGTTCCGCATCATCCGCAACATCCCCGACCTGCGCACGATCGTCGCCTGGTACAAGCACCTGCGGCAGGACCGCCGCTCCCATGCCGTGCTCTCGGCGATCGCCGAGGAGCTCGACCGCTGCGGCGTCGCCCTGCTGGATTCCACGGCCCCCATCCCCGATGAACTGGCGACGCCGGGCGTCATGACCCGCCGCCGTCCCCACACCGAGCAGATGCAGGACGTGGAATTCGTCTGGCCCATGCTCTCCCAGATCCTCCGGCTCGACATCGGGCAGGCCCTGGCCGTCCGGGAACGCGACGTCATCGCCGTCGAGGCCGTCGAAGGCACCGACCGCATGATCGAACGCGTCGGGCAGATCTGCCGCGCCAAGGGCTGGACCCTCTGCAAGGGCGCCCGCGCCGGACACGATCGCCGCTCCGACGTCCCCACCATCGGCACCAAGACCATCGAGAACATCGCCGCCAACGGCGGAGGATGCCTCGCCCTCGCCGCCGGGGATGTCATCATGCTCGAGAAGCAGAAAGTCCTCGACCTCGCCGACGACATGGGCATCGCCGTCGTCGGAATCCCCACCGCTCAGCCCTGAGCGAAGAGGGAATGTGAACGCAGAGGTCTCGGAGGGCTCAGAGAAGAAAACACAGAGAAGACTTGGAGTGGAAAGACCGCGCGACCTGGTTGACACCCACTCCAAAAGTCTTTCACTCCGTGAACTCCGCGTTCTCGGTGCTCTCTGCGTTCTCTTCCGTCTTCTGCATTAGACTCCCCCGAATGACCCAGGCACCCGCTCCATACGTCAGCCGCGGCGGGCAGAAGCTCGCCCACGCCCTCGCCGAGTTCCGCATCGACGTCACCGGCCTCACCGGCGCCGACCTGGGATGCAGCACGGGCGGGTTTACGGATTGCCTCCTTCAGGCAGGCGCCGCAAAGGTCTTCGCGGTGGACACCGCCTACGGCGAACTCGCCTGGAAACTCCGCAAAGACCCGCGGGTCGTCGTCATGGAACGCAGCAACGCCCTGCATACCAGACCCGCGCAGCCCGTGGACATCGTGGTAATCGACCTGGGCTGGACCCCGCAGAAAGCCCTTCTCCCCATCGCCCTGGGCTGGCTCAAGTCCTCTGCAAATCCCAACTCCCCCGTGCCACTGGCTTCCGGCCCTGCGGAAGTCAGTGCGACCGCAGCGCCGGCTCCCGATCCTCTCTCTAACCCCTCGCCCTGCATCATCACCCTCATCAAACCTCACTACGAAGCCAAGTACACGCCTCACGCGGCCGAGGCGGCGAGGGCGGGCGGTGTGCTTCCCGACGACCTCTCCCAGCGCGTCATGGAGCATGTCGTCGCCCAGCTCCCCGCCATGGGCGTCAGCGTCGAGGGCCTTACGCAGTCTCCGCTTCGCGGCGGCACCAAGACCACCGGCAACCTGGAATGGCTCGCCCTGCTTCGCCCTCACGCGGCGTCACACAGCATGTGAACTCCCGGCGGCGACCCGAGTGAAGGCACGGCGAACATGCCCAGCGTCATGGGGTTACACTTTCCCCCGCCATGGGCATCTTCAACTGGTTCAAGAACTCCGGTAACGCCGGCCCTCGCGGGAGCTTCGCCGCCGAAGCGCCATCGAAGCTCTACAACACCGCCATGTCGGGAATGATCGCCGCCCTGGAGTGGATCCGAGATCACGGCGGCAACGGCTGGGTCGTCGTCAAGACCACCGGCCCCAGCGGCACCCCGATCACCCTCGAAATCTCGGGCACCAGGCTCAACTTCCTGCACGAAGAGCCGGAACTGGCGAAGCTGCTGGAGGCCGAGGGCCTGGGTTCCCTCGCCGCGATCGTCACAAGCCCCGAGCCCGGCCTGTTCAACCTCCCCGACGCGAGCTTCATGGAGCTGGCGGCGGCGAGCGATGTGGTGCTGCGGAACCACTTCGGGATGACGGGGAATTACACGGTGACGGTGAAGGTGCGGCAGGAGTGACGGTCTGAACATCGAGCGCGGCAGCGATCAACGTCACTCGCCGTTCCCCATGACCGTCACATCTCGAACCGTGCCATCCCACAATTCAACTTCAAGGCCGTGCGCCGTGACCCGAAGCGCCGTCGCGGCATCGCCCATCGACACCCGCCTGATCTCACCCTGCGCGTCCACGACCGCGAGATCGGTTTCAAAGAGCACCTGGACTTTTCCATGGGCGATGCGTGAATCAACGCATGGACACATCATGAAGTCCCGTCGCAGTTCCTCGCCCGTTCCCAAAGAAGCCGTGATGATTTCCGTACACGACACGAGCACGAGTATCTGCGCGGGCCCGTTGATGATGACGCGAGGCTCGACGATACGGGCGACAAGGGTGCAGCGAATCGGCCTGCCGGGCGCCGCGCTCGACCCGCAGGATTCTGATCCCATATCGATGCGGACATCGACCGCTCGCCCGCCTTCGCGGTCGTCCAGCAGCGAGCTTTGAATGGGCGTTATCGATCCGTCGTCAAAGGCACTGGAATAGGGGCCCACGGACACGGAGCCCGAGAAGCCCTCGCACTGCACAATGACTTCGCGCCACGCGTCCTCGCCCATGCGGCTCGTCCTTGCGCGAGATGTACCAAGCGGATTTCGCGGGAAACTACGCCTTCGCCCCGTCCGCCACCGGCTTCCAGAAATCAATCCCACCACCCGCCGGGTGCAGCAGCGACCACAGCTTCTCCAGCAGCGGCCGCAGGTTCGTGTTCGCCGCCCCCGAGATCGCCAGCACGCCCAGGCGAGGATTCACGTCCAGCTCGCTGGCCAGGCTCTTGATCGCCTCCTCCAGCTCCTCGGGCATCAAGAGGTCGATCTTGTTGAGCACAATCAGCTCGGGCTTGGCGCTCAGGGCGTCGGAATAGTTCGTCAGCTCGTGCCGCACCGTGCGGTAGTTCTGCGCGGGCGTCGTGCCGTCGAGCGGGGAGGCATCCAGCAGGTGCACCAGCACCCGCGTCCGCTCGATGTGCCGCAGGAAATCCAGCCCCAGCCCAGCGCCCTGGGAAGCGCCCTCGATCAGCCCGGGGATGTCCGCCATCACGATGCGCCGGCCCGGATCCAGCTCGCAGATGCCAAGCTGGGGAGAGAGCGTGGTGAAGGGGTAATCGGCGATCTTGGGCGTTGCCTTGGTGAGCGCGGCGAGGAGCGTGCTCTTGCCCGCGTTGGGCAGGCCGACGAAGCCGACGTCGGCGATGAGCTTGAGCTCGAACCGCAGCCGCAGGGTCTGTCCGGGCAGCCCGGGAGACGCGCGGCGAGGCGTCTGGTTGGTGGACGACTTGAAATGCTCGTTGCCCCAGCCGCCCTTGCCACCCTTGGCGATGATCACACGGTCGCCGGGCTTGAGGTCGGTGAGCAGGGAGCCGGATTCGTCGTTGTAGACCAGCGTGCCAGGGGGCAGGCGCAGCACCAGGTCGGGCGCATCGGCCCCGCTGCACTGCTTGGCGCGGCCGGGCCCGCCGTCGGGGGCCTCCAGCAGCGGCACGCCGCGGAAGTCGTACAGCGTGTGCATCCCGTCCTCGGCCTCGAGCACGACGTCGGCGCCCTTGCCGCCGTCGCCGCCCTTGGGACCGCCCTTGGGCTCGCCCTTTTCACGCCGGAATGCAACGCATCCGTCCCCGCCTTTTCCGGCCTGGACGGTGATGATGGCTTGGTCTACGAACACGGAGAAGTATAGGGAGGAAGAGCGGGAAAAATGGGGCAAAGAGGGCAAATGGGGCAAAGGCGGCAAACGGAGAAGGCACTGGGGACTTGGCATCAGGCACTCGAGGGGAGCCGGAGCACAGCGGCACAGCGGCGGATCGTCACCCCACTTTCCTCCCCACAATTTGCCGTCTTTGCCCCCTGTGCCCTATTTGCCCCATTTGGCCTCTGCCCCATTTGCCCATTTGCCGTTTTTCTCTTCCTACCCTCCCCCGATGTCTCGGCAGAGCCCATTCTCCGGCGAAGATGACGTGTTCGAAGGCGCCCTCACGCCGCCCGACGAACCCGCGCCGCCGGAGCGCGAAGACCCCGTCCCCAAGCTTCTCGACGGCCTTACCGCCCCCCAGGCACAGGCCGTGCAGGCGACCGAAGGTCCCATATTGGTCCTCGCCGCCGCCGGCTCGGGCAAGACCCGCGTCATTACCCGCCGCATCGCCTTCCTGGTCGCCTGCGGCGTGCCGCCGTGGTCGATCATGGCCCTGACCTTCACCAACAAGGCCGCGGGTGAGATGCGAGAGCGCGTCATGCGCCTCACCGCCGAGGTGCTGGGCCTGCACGAGGGCGCGGCGCGCGGCCTCACCGTGACCACCTTCCACTCCCTGTGCGCCCGACTCCTCCGCCGCTACGCCGACCAGGCGGGCCTCAACCCCGATTTCACGATCTACGACTCCTCCGACCAGGTCTCCCTCGTCAAGAAGACCATCGAGGCACTCCAGCTCAGCACCAGCAACTGGCCCGCCCGCTCGGTGCTGGGGGCGATCTCGACCGCGAAGAACCAGCTCCTGGACGCGGAAGCCTTTGCCGCCCGCGCGGGGGACTTCTACGCCAAGACCATCGCCAAGATCTTCACCGCCTACGACAAGGCGATTCGCACCGCCGGCGCGGTCGATTTCGACGACCTCCTGGTCATCACGGCGAAGATGCTCAAGAACAACGCCCAGGTCCGGGAGGACTGCCAGCGCCGCTGGAAGTACCTGCTCATCGACGAATACCAGGACACCAACCACGCCCAGTTCGTCATCGCCTCCATGCTCGCCGGCGGCACCGAGGACAGCGGCGGCATCCCCACCGACGGCAGCGGCCCCAACATCTTCGTCGTCGGGGACCCCGACCAGGCGATCTACGGCTGGCGCGGCGCCGACATCACCAACATCCTGGAGTTCGAGGAGCACTACCCCAAGGCCCGCGTCATCACGCTGGGGGAGAATTTCCGCTCCACCTCCCCCATCCTCGCCGTCGCCGATTCACTCATCCGCCACAACGAGCTGCGCAAGCACAAGGACCTGTTCACCTCCCGCGACGGCGGGGAACGCGTGAACGTGACGCTCACCCGGGACGAGCATCACGAATCCTCCATCATCGCCGACTGGTTCAAACGCCTCCACGACGGGGACTACGACGCCGACACGCCCCGCCCCGGCATTGCCTGGCGCGAGATGGCCGTGCTGTACCGCACCAACGCACTCTCCCGCGTGATCGAAGACACCCTGCGGGCCTCGGGGATCCCCTACATCATCGCCCGCGGCACGGCGTTCTACGAACGCGAGGAAGTCCGCAACGCCCTGGCCTATCTCCGCGTCGTCGCCAACGCCGCCGACAGCGTCTCCCTGGGCCGCATCATCAACGTCCCCACCCGCGGGCTGGGCGCTTCGACCCTCGAAAAACTCGAGGACGCCGCCCAGCAGCGCGGCGTGCCCATGCTCGAGATCGTCCGACACCCCGACCTCGCCGCCGGCGTCACCGCCCGCGCCATCGCCGCCTGCGCCCGCTTCGTCGAGATGCTCGACGGATGGACCGGCGGGGGAACCTTCCTGGGATCCCAGCTCTCCGGCTCCCTCGCCGAGCTCGTCGAGCGCGTCATCCGGGAATCGGGGCTGGAAGCCATGTACAAGGCCCAGGCCGCCGCCGGCAAGAACGAGGCCGACATGGAGCGGCTGGACAACCTCGCCGAGCTGGTCTCCTCGGCGCGCGACTTCGAGCTTGAATATCAGCCCGATTCCGATCCGGCGATGGACGCCCCCACCACGCCCGACGCGCCCTCGAGCGTCCCACCGCTGCTGGCGATGCTGCGGTCGTACCTCGAATCGGTCTCCCTCGTCGCCGACGCCGACCAGATCGACCCCTCCCAGGGCGCGGTGACGCTGCTGACGCTGCACGCCGCCAAGGGGCTCGAATTTCCCGCGGTGGCGATCATCGGGCTGGAAGAGGGGATGCTGCCCCACTCCCGGGCGCTGCAATCCGAACGCGAGATGGAGGAAGAGCGTCGGCTGTGCTTCGTCGGCATCACGCGGGCGATGCAGCACCTGCACATGACGACGGCGAAGTACCGGACGATCCGCGGCATGCCCGAGCGGACGATCCCCAGCCGGTTTGTCTCGGAGATTGCGCCGCAGCACTGCCTGTTCAGCGACCAGTCTCAAGTCGATTCGGGCCTCCAGGGCACCGGGTGGGATGGAGAGGAACGCGCCGAGCGCCACGTGGTGGAAGAGGACGAGTCCGGTAACGCAATCGGCAGCGGCGGCAAGTTTCCCGCCGGTTGCCTGGTCCGCCACCCGCAGTTCGGCGTGGGCCGCATCCGCCACGTCGCCGGCGGCATGAACGCCCGGGCCACCATCGAGTTCAAGACCGTGGGCACCAAGACCCTGGTGCTGGAATACGCCCGCCTGCAGCGGTTGGATTGAGGGGGAAGTCACGGAGGAACTTTTCTCGTTTAGGCGGCGTGAATCGCGTTGCGAGCGATGAGACGCGCGTGATAGATGGCGAGCTTGGCGTCGATCCAAAGGCGTACGCGGCGGAGGCCCCGGGCCCAGGCGGGGAGTCCGTTGAG
>JBGAHA010000014.1:0-148159 GCA_044226385.1 Phycisphaerales bacterium | reverse complement strand
GAATCCGGGTGGGGCCATTGGGTGCGGATTCCTGCACGGCGCTGCATATCAACGCAAGGTTCGGCACGGGCGACGGTTACGTTCCGGGGGGTTCAACCGGCGATTTTCAGTCGCTTGGACTTTTGCAGCGGTGTGCAGTTGTGTGCAGCGCCATGCTGCAGCGCATTGTGCAGCGTGCTGCGGGTCGTGATGCCTGTCACCTTCTGGAACAGTTCGGCGGGGACCTGCAGGTAATGCTGGGCCGAGACCTGGATTCCGTGGCCCATCCACTGGGCGACGGCGTGGGGTGGGGCGTGCATGGGGCTAACCTCGCCCGGTGTGCAATACACCGGGAGCGCATTACGCGCGTTACCAGCAGGTTCGCCATCATCCCCATCTTGAGAAGGCACGGGCGCGTGACACCCCTCCGCGATATTCTTCGATTGGTCACCCCGGCGGTGTGCACCTCGAGCACGCGGCGGAATCGCTGCCGAATCGGTCCTCCTCGATCCCCTTCGGAGGCAGAGCCAGCCGCTCACAACCTGCAGGGTGGGATCGATGTGCCTGCGGAGGGGCGGCGGCTCTTGGGCTCAGCGTGGCATGCCCCCGGGGCCTGTTCTCGTGCGTACACGGGGGGGGGTGCCGGTTCCGGATGGGCGGGGCGGGCGTGGGCGGGTACGGGGTCGAGGCCATGTCATACCCGCTTCGTCGATCCGTAAGTCGCGAACTCAGAGGCGCTTACGCGATCAGGTCGTCGCTCAAGAAGTACTCAAACTTGGGCGCGCTGGCCACCTCAAACGCGCGATGACCGATGCGCACACTCGACGCGCCGGGGCGCTTGGGACGCTCTTGTATTAAGAATCCTGCGAACGAACGGGCATTCAGCCCGCCCGAGACGGTTTGACGCCACATTCTCTTGCGACAGAGGTCGACCAACGGTTACCTTGGCCTGATTCGTACTCCGGGACTCGAATTCTGAAAATACCTGTCGCCGACGCCAAAGCCGTTCGTTTAGGTGTGGAAGGACTGCTTGGGAGGGAGCATGGGCACCGTCACGATGAATCTTCGGCCCGCGTCGGAAGGGGATGCAAAGGCGCAGGCGATTGTATTTGACCGCCTTTACCGCGATCTGAGCCCGTATGCGGCCATGCGCGCCCGGTTCGTGCGTCAGTTCTGGGAAGGTGCGGATCTGCTGCAGCATGTCTGCACGCGGCTCCTGCAGCCGTCGCTCCTGTCCGGCTTTTGCAGCGGCTCGGCGCTTCGAGACTATGTGAAAAAGTCCATCGACAACAAGTGCCGCGATATCGCACGCAGCCGCGCGTTTCAAGATCAAACCCGCGCCGATGGCGTCGCGGGGAGCATGGAGCACGCGGCCGATCAGCGGGACGACATCGAGGCAAGGATTGACCGGGAATGCCTGCGTCGCGCGATCCTGATGGCAGCCGCCGCCGACCCCGATGGATTCCAATTGCTTCGTCTCTCGCATGTTTCGTCGAGCGCGGACGCGGCCCTCGAACGGGGAGTTTCAACCCGGACAGTCCAGAGGCGTACGGCCGACTTCTCACGCCTGGTAACCGCGTACCACAGGCGGCTGCAGGCATGATCATGGTCCTTCGCAGAGCGCTGCGAGCCTTTCACCAGGCGGTGGAAGCACCACGGGCCTCGCGCGAGCAGGCTCTACGGGACATTTGTTCCGGCGACGTGCTGGCTCTCGAACTCGCCCGAACGATGCATGCGCTCGATGATCGCCAATTGGTCCCCGCCAGCCTGATCTGTGAAGCCGTGGGGGACCTGCAGGCAACGACAGCGGATTCGCTCGGCTCGCCCACCCAGCCGCAGATCCCTGATTTCATAGACTCGTACCGCGTCGTGTGCTGCCTGGGTTGGACCGAGACCAGCGCGGTCTACCGCGTCGCTCATCCGCTCGGGGAGACCGACCTGGCACTCAAGACAATCCGGCCGGATCGGCTCTCCGACCGGGCGGTGGCGGCGTTCAACGAGGAACTTGAAAAGCTCCGCACGCTCCGCCACCCGTGCATCGTCAAGCCGCTGCAGAGCGTTTCACGAGCCTGCGTGGGCGAAGCCAGCAACGTCCCATACTTTGTGATGCCTCTCATCCGCGGTATCACCATCGAGGAGTATGGACGATCGGCGATCAGGGACGACAAGCTATGGCTGTTCGCGAAGATCTGCGACGCGATCGACGCGGCGCACCGCGACGGCGTCGTGCACGGTGATCTGTCGGCGAACAACATCCTCGTTGACGCCGCGGGTGTCCCGCACATCCTGGATTTCGGGATCGCCAACCATATCAAGCACCGGAGCGAACTCACGGCGAGGCGCGGGAACGAGTCTTGCGCCCCGCCAGAGCAGCGAGATCCCGCCGCTCCTTCGCTCCCTCGGTGGGACATCCACAGCCTCGGTCGGATCGGCATGCTTTATCTTTTCCCGGGGGAGTGCGCGCTGGACGCAGACCTGTCCGCAATCCTTCGGAAGGCGTCGTCGCCCGACCCGGAACGTAGGTATCAGAGCATCGCCGAACTCAAGGACGACCTTAAACGCTACCGCACGGGATATCCTGTCGTCGCCCTTGAGCACCGTGCCCTTCTTTATCCGTTGATGAAGTGGGTATCGCGCAAGCGGGTGCTTGCGGTCGTCATCGCATTCCTGCTCATCGGTTGCCTCGGTCTGGGCTGGCAGCTTTCGAAGGAGCGGCAGCTCCTGAACTCCCTCGCGACCGCGCGTCAGGAGCGGCTGGCAAACGAAAGGCGCTGGCGCAACGAACTCCGGGAGATCGCCCCGGGCGAGCTGTGCGACATCGTTGAGGAGGGCATGGACCGAGGCGAATCCCGTGTCCAGACCAGCCAGGCGCTGTTCCGGCGCATTTTGATGCCTACCCGATCGGTCGACGTCAGCGATACCGCGTGGGCGGAGGTGCTGCTCGAACGCGGTTCTGCGCTTGGGGAGATCGGGGACCACTCGCACGCGATCGACCTCCTCAGGCAAGCGTCGGTGATCTTCGACAGGTCTCCGGGATTCGAAACCCAGCGGGTGGAAGCGGCTCGCTCGCTCGCACTGGTGCACGTGGTCCGAAGCGAGTTTGCACAGGCAGAAACGCTCCTCACGCACGCGGCCGCAATTCACGGGGCCTCGGAAGTTTCTCGGGCGCTGGCGACCGCGGACCTGGCATGGGCCCTGCGCATGGACGGGCGCTTCCGGGAGGCGCTCCCGCTCCTCAGATCGAGCAGCGCTGCCTTGGCAACCGCTTCTCAGGCCAGCGACCTGGATCGCACACAGGTGGAGTACCGGCGCGTGGAGACTGAACGCCTGCTCGGCGGGGAGGCAGGACCGGTTGTGGACGCGGCACGCATTCGTGTCGAGGCTACCAAGCTCTACTTCGGCAACGAAACACACCCCGCCGTCCTGGCCGCATGCGCGGACCTGGCCCAAGCCAAGAGCATGGCGGGCCAACGCGACGCCGCCGAGCGGCTGTACGAGCAAATCCTCCCAGCGCTTCAGTCGCGACGATGGCCGATGCATCCCGACACGCTCCAAGCCCGCAGCGACTACGCGGCGCTGGTCATGGACAGAAAGGACTTCGCTACGGCGCAATCGCTTTTCGAGGGCGTGCTCCGCGACTGCCGGGTGGGCCTGGGTGAGAAGCACCTGCGTACCGCCGCGGCGTGGTACCTCATGGGCATCGTGCACAGCCGTCAGAAACACGCTGACGACGCACGCGCCGCCTTCGAGGGAGCCATCTCGGCAGCGAGCACGACCCGGCCAGACCATCCGTACCAGACCACACTCCTGACCAGCCTGGGAGAAAACCAGTTGGCGCTGGGTGATTTGGAGGGCGCCGAGCGAACCCTCCTGCGGGCGTTTGAGATCTTGAGGATCGAATTCGAGCCTGGTCACGGCAGAGTCCAGCGGGTTGTGCGCGCTCTGGCGAACCTCTATGGCGCCTCTGGACGCCTCGCCGACCAGGGCGCGTGGGCCGCCCGGCTCACGCCGCAGCTGCAGCCATAGTCAACAAGGGTTCGCGAAGACCTGACTCCAGGCGGCACGCAACTGGTGGTCCGCGCAGGGAACACAGTGATTTCGTGTCGCCGACGGGCGTCCCATTCGTTTCTGGATGCGGGATTGGCGAACCGCCTTCCCCCGCCCCGAAACGAGGACCATTCTGGCCTCGCGCGGGTTGGACCAGCCAATACTCGGAGTCATCTCATGAACAGATCAGCGGCAATCATCCACCTTTCGCTGGCAGCATCCCTCGCGACAGTTGCATCAGCTCAGACCGTCAACATCACCGGCACCGAAGGCCCCGACAGCGTCAGGTTTGTGGTCGCCTACGAGCAGGTCAAGAGCAACAAGGGCAAGCAGCACACGCTGCGCGTTGAGTACATGGCGGCGGGTTCGGGCAAGTGGGTCAGCGTTCGGGACTCCAACAACACCGATCTGTGGGATCAGAACAAGCCTCTCCCCGCCTTTGATCTGACCCTCCTCGGCGGCAACGACAGCGTGTGGATCGAGGTGAAGACCTCCGGCGAGCGGCTGAAGGCCCCCGTGACTGTCAACCTCGGTCAGGGTGATGACATCGCCGATTTTTCGTTGTCAACCGTTCCGGTGTCGCTCGCCGGTGGCAAGGGCAACGACCGCCTGGTTGGCGGCACGGGCGCGGACACGCTGGTTGGTGGGATGGGTTCGGACACCCTCGATCCCGGCCTCGGGTCCGACCTCGTCGATGTATCGATCGTGGACGGCAGTACCGATCTCGTCCTTGCTCGTTACGGCGGGAGCGACCTGATCTTCATCCCGGCGAACGCGGCAGAGGCTTCCCGTGAAACGGTCCAGAAGGACTCATCCGACAGCGTCGTCTCCAAGTGATCCGCACGGCAGTCCGAGTGAAAAGGACCCAGACCGTGCATCCGCCTCGCTTCGCGATGCCGCGCCCCGCTTCCAAACCACACCGCCCACCGGGCATGATCCAAGGAGCTTTTCAAGTGCCAGCACTCACCCGAAGACTCGCCATTACCCCCGCGCTGAGCGTTGTCATCACGTTGCTGCTCGCCTCCGCACCTGCGGCGGCCACAATCCGTTACGTCAATGACGACGCACTCCCCGGCGGTAACGGGTTGTCCTGGTCGACGGCGTATCAGCGGCTTGAATCGGCCCTCGCCGCTTCCTCGTCGGGCGACCAGATCTGGGTCGCGGTGGGACGCTACGAGCCCGCACCGGCGAACGGAAACCGCTCCCTGTCCTTCGTGCTCAAGGGCGGCGTGCCCGTGTACGGTGGTTTCCGTGGCAATGAAGCTACACTCGCGGACCGTGCCGGGTTCTTCGAGGACACACTTCTCAGCGGAGATCTCAACCGCAACGACGGCTTCTTCACCAACACCTCCGAAAACTCCTTCAACGTCGTCGACATGCAACAGTCCGCGTGCGTGCTCGACGGTTTCAATATCGCGTACGGCAACGCCAACGGTACCGGGCTGTACGAGAAAAACGGTGGCGCGATCATCGCCACCGGCGGCGGCTCAATCGTCCGAAACTGCATCCTGCAGGTCAACCAATGCTCCGGGTCCGCCGCGGGCGGTGGCGCGGCGTATGCCGCGGGATGCGTTTTCGAAGGATGCACATTCCTCCACAACAGAAGCACCGGGTCTTCGGGCGGCGGCGCCATCTTCGCTTCCGGTCCCGTGACGCTGAAGGATTGCCGCTTCCAGTTCAATACCTGCATCGGCGGCTCGTTTGGGGGCGGCGCTGTATCCGTGGTTTCGGGAGAACTGACCGTGGAGGGGTGCCTCTTCCAGTCGAACACTGCCGATTTCGACTCCTCCGGCGGGGGCGGCGCGATCCGGGCCGATTCCGCTTTGGTCATCAACTCCCGATTCCTCTCGAACCGCGCCGATGGCGGCTCGGGCGGAGCGATCACCGGGAGCACGCTGCGGATGGTGAACTGCCTCGTGGCCTCAAATGAGAGCCTGAACGGCAGCGGGGCGATCATCCTGATGAACGGGGAATCGTCAATTACCAACTGTACGATTGCATCGAACACCGCTCCGGCATCGCCCTGGGGCGGCGGCGTTGTTCTCCTGTGGGGTTCTCTCGATGTGTCAAACTCGATTCTCTACTTCAACTCCGGCGCTTCGGGACAGACACAGGCGGGGCAGCTCGCCGCTCTTTCCGGTGGGGTTTCCTTGAACTACTCCTGTGTCCATGGGCTTGATGGTTCGTTCGGCGGTTCGGGCAATATCGCAGGGAATCCACGGTTCATTCTTCCTGCAGGACCGGACCGCATCCAAGGCACGCCCGACGATGACTACCGGATCCGTCTCGATTCACCGTGCATCGATTCGGGGTCAAGCGGAACGCTCCCGCTTGACACCCAGGACCTCGACGGCGACGGGATCACAAACGAGCCGCTGCCCGTCGATCTCACCCTCGCGCCGCGCCGCAGCGACGACCCCGCAACAATCGACACCGGCTCGGGTGCAGCGCCCGTCGTTGACATCGGCGCGTTCGAGTTTCGGCCAGCGGTGCCTGCATGCCCTGCTGATTTCGACGGTTCTGGCTTCGTCGATACCGACGACTTCGATGCCTTCATCCACGCGTTCGAGACCGGCTGCTGAGTTCCCCAGCAAGTGCGACTCTGTGCGCCGCGGCCCGGCCCTCGCCGGGCCTTTTCATGTTGCGGCATGGCTACGCCGCGAGAGATCGGTCGCTCGACGACGCCCTCCGATTTGGCAGGGAGAGGTGCAGGTTCACAATCTCTCGGACCCACGCTCTGCGATCGCGGGTCGAGCGACGCGCGCTCGGTACCATTGCCCTGTGACTTTCAAAGCCACCAAGCCAGCCGCCCCGCTCCCGCCCGCCTTGCGACGGTACGAGGTATGGGTCGCCGCGGTGTTCGCGTGCACCGTCCTGAGCGCGGTCGCGGCCCCGTTCCTGCTGCGGCGCGTGGCCCCTTGGATCTCGCCGCTGTGGGCCCTGGCCGAGATCCCGCTCGCGGTTGTGACGACCACATTCGGGGCGATCTGGTACTCAAGGCGGCGAATGGACCGGATGAAACGAGCGGTCCGAGCCGCATCGGGGCGTGCATGCGTGGGCTGCGTATACGACCTCAGCGGAATGGGGGATACGGGCTTGTGCCCGGAATGCGGTCGGCGATTCGACATCGCCGCCGATCGGCGTTCGTGGGAGCGGGCGCGGATGCTGTAGCATGTCAGCGGCCGACCGTTGGACGGTTCGCACGGGACAGTTCAGTCACTCGTGGGCTTCGATCCCTCCAACTTCTCGTAGGCGGGAACTTCATGCGCTGCGAGAATGCAGGTCTGCGCCTGGCGCGAGCGAGGGCGCCCCAGGAGAGTCGCCGTGCCATGAGACCGCGCCGCGTCCCGTGCATTGGTCGAACCTGCATCTGCGGAGAACGAATCTTCTGATGGCGCGTGCCGCTCCCAGTAAGCGCTTGAGCGTGGGCGGCATCTGGAAGGCGTTCGCCGCACGGGAACGCCCTCTCCCACGCTCCAGCCTATCCGGGGCGCTCTCGTTGGCGGTCCGGCTTCGTATCCCGATAGAAGTCGAATGCGGTGATTCCCTTGCAGGGATGAATCGGCCCGGAGTTTAGCCGCGGAGTTTCGGTTGCCGGAGTTGGGAACCTTACCGGGACCGCCGCCGGCCAGCCGCGAGCCCGGCGAGGCTAAGAAGTCCGAGCGTGCCAGGGGTTGGCGTGATTCGAATGTCGTCAAGCCCGATGTAGCTCGACGGCGCAGGCGAGAAGGGATCGAGCTGGGCCACGAACTCGAAGGTTGCCGTTGACGAGGCCGGAGCGATGAACGTAAACGAGCGTGACTCCCAGGTCAAAGACGCGGTGTTCTGCGTCAGCTTCCCGATGAAGTTGCCGTCCAGCAGCACGTTCACTTCGCCGCGCCCGTAGTACGGACCGCCGTACGGGATCGCCTTGCCCAGGTCATCGGCCGCGATGCACGCGGAGATCGTGTACTGGTTCCCCGGGATGAGCGGCGCGGTGGTCTGCTCGAACGCCTCATTGATGCCGCCGAACTCGGTGGACGCGGCGAACCCGATGAAGCGGTGCCCGTCGCACGCCACCATGCCCTTGAACATGTTGTCATAGGCAGGAATCCCGCCGATGCCCCACCCATCGACCGACGTGTTGTCGTAGAGGTCGGGTGTGAAACTGGTGGCGACCCACGGGGCGGGCGTTCCGGGCGAGAAGATATTCGGACCCGACGGGTACGCGAGGCCCGTCTCGAAACTGCCGTTGGTGATGGGCCGTGCGGAGGAAGGTGCTGCCCCTGCCGCAAGAACCGTGAGAATCGCGACCGAACCGATGATGCTGCTGCGTGCCATGACCAGATCTCCTTGTTCGAGTGTGATGAACCAAGCACCATCGCACCAGCGATGGCCTCTCGCGTTGCCTGTGTGTCGTGCGGTCCCGGGCATCAGCGGGGGCTTCTGCCCGGGCAAACTGAGGGGGATGTCTTCTGATGGAGGCGGAAATAGCGGTCCAACCGTCTCGTCGAGGCCCATCCCGTCGTGCAGATATGCATGCGGGCGACCGAATCTGGCACCTGGAAACAAGGATTCCGACAAAATTCCTTCCACAACCCGTGCACCTGGGGATCCCCGCCTTTGGCGGCATTGGCGCCAATGCCGGGCCATCTCCTGTGGTCCCCGCCGGGGTCACCTACCTCGTGTCCACAATCTGACGACTCCTCTCCCGACATCGCCAGATCGCCTTGCAGTTCCCCGCGCCTGACCGGTTCGCGCCCGACCGCAACGCCCTCCACGAATGGGAACGGCGGGACGCGGGAACAACCCACCTTCGGGCGGATGGCGGAGCATGGCGATGAGGTAGAGCGATGTGACGGTCGACGGCACGTACACGATAAACACCGGGGCGAACACGTTCGCACTACGAATCACCGATGAAGAACATTCTGCGCTCAGTACGTAAAGTTCACCCACGGGTCCATCGAGCCCAGAGGCCTTCCGCCCACGGTTCCGTTCACCTGCGGGCTCGCCGCCGCCTGCAGGTACTCTCCAAAGTTGCCCGCCGCGATGCTGTAGTTCGTTGTGTTGTCGGCGGCGATGTTTCGTACCAGGAAGTTCTCGATGCTATCAACGTCGAGCCCACGGTTACTCCCGTTCAGCGTGTTGGACTCGACGCGGTTGAAACTGCCGGTGATATGGATGTTCGCCCCGTTGGCGATCCCGTTTCGGCTGCACATGTTCTCCGTGATCCGGCAGTGCTGGATCGCCTTGATCCCGTCACCGGCACTGGAGAGGACCACACAGCGATTGATCTGGCTGAAACTTCCGGCGGAAATACCCATGGCGTTCGCGGTGACGTAGCAGTTCTCGATGATCAATTGCGAGCCTTGGATGCCGACGATCGTGTTGGACTCGACGACGCAGGACCGCACAATCGTGCTCATGGTCGCGTCAATGCCGATGGCGTTCGAGTGCGCGATGCAATCCTGGATCAGACCGCTGGTTCCTGACACAATCCCCCGCTCCCCGTTGCCGATCGCCTGCACTCCCTGGCACGACGACCGAAGGAATGAACCCAGGTGGATCCCCGTCTGGCCCCATCCCTTGACAATCCCGTTTCGGACGGCGACCTGCTGGCCCGCGCCGGTCACACCGCTTCCCGACCCGGGAACTCCCGTCACCGCGTATCCGACCCGGGAACTCCCGTCACCGCGTATCCGTTGAGGTCAACGGTGACGTTGGAAGCGCCGATCTCCAGCCCGTTCTTGCCCGAGACGCCAGTAATATTGCCCGTGACGTAGTACGACCCCGGCTGCGTGATTCGGAAGATACAGGTGCTGTTCCCCGGCGTGTTCGCGGCATTGATTGCCACCCGCGGCTCGACCTCTGTCAACGTCTTGTACGTGGGTGTCACGGGACCGGCAGGTGGATCGAGGGGGCCCGCGCGTGAGATCAACGCTCCCGCGAGCGCCGAAATGGTGATCGCCAAGGTGAGCGCGAGCGTGCGATTGAACATGGCGGGTGCTCCGGTTGGTCTCGCAAACGACCCGAACCGGAGTAGACGCACCGGATTCGACAGCCTGAGAGACAACAGGAAACTATCAGACAGTGGCGCTGCTGCAAGTCCAATCTTGTAGGTATGTGCCGGGCCGGGCGCGAGGGGGTGCTGCTGGGGACGGGGGGACGTGGGCGAGCGTGGCGGAAGAACGCGGGGTGGAGGTTGAAGAGTCAGCCGGCGAAGGCGAACGCGCCGAACGCAAAGCGGGCGAACATGAAGATTGAGAAGATCACTATCCCCGAGCCGCTCTCGGTCTGGGTCATGGCGCGGCTTATGGCGACGACCTTGGGGGTGCCCATCGGCGTGAGCATGTGGCTGGGTGCACCGCCGCCATGATGCAGTTGCTGGCGGTGCGGGTGGGGTTCACCACATCGCCTTCAAGGCGATGCGGGAGCTTCGAAGGGCGAACCGGCGCCTCCGCGAGCTCAGGCGGGAATTGCGGAGGGCGCCCATGCGGCGGTGCCTGTCGCCAATCACGCAGGTGCTTCAAGTATCCATATAGGTGGGCGCATCGTCCCCCCGGATGGCGGCTTCGCCGTCGCATCGCCGCTGCCAGCGCCGTCTCAAGCTGCACTACGTAAATAGATGACGAACGACTTCTGTTGCTGAAGTTCAAGCGTTTCCCTGTGTATCCCAGCTCTTGATGAATTGGCGCAGCTCAGCCACGTCTACGTGCATCACACCCAGCCGGCCTATCAAACTACGTACACGTGAAAGAACAAGGTTGCCACATTGGACAAGAGTTTCCAGCTCGCCGCGTGTGTCAAAAACATCGCCTGCTCTGTCCCATTCGTTAAAACAGGCCTCTCGATGCTCCGCAAGGAGGCAGTTCCCGTCCACCCACGTTTCGGAGTTACGAGGACCAAAGGCAAGCTGAACTGAGCAGATCCCCCGATGCAGGAATATCGAGGGCCGAAGGCGGTACGCTGCCGCGGTTCTTGCCGCGCTGGGCCATGATCGGGATTTCTTGCACCAGATCCGCTTGCTCGCAGTAGACTCATGGTTGCCTCACTCACGCGGTGGGTGAGGGTGGAATAGTCCGGGGACCCGATGGCGAGGCTCTCCGAGGGCATCGACTCTTGGGAGTAGTGCCGGCAAACGCTCGAAGGGGGATCATCATGAATTTCGATAACAAGGTACGTCCCACGGCCGTAATGACTCGCTGGACTACAAAGGGCGGAGTTCGCAGGCTTGGAATGATCGCTGCGATGGCGTTGCTGGGAACGGCCGCTGTGGAGAGCCGCTCGCAGGTGGTGTTTGGCCCACGCGTGAAATTGGGTCACGCCAGCGCGACAATGCTGGGACAAGGCGGAGTTCAAATCGCCCGCGCGGTCAACGGGATCTCGCTCGCGGTGTGGTCCGACAACAGCACCGGAGATCATGATGTGTACGGCGTGCTGATCGATCTCACGGGCGGGGTCATCGGATCCGCAAGCGGGTTCAAGATCGCCGGGACGCCGGGAACGAACGAGGGAGATCCGCGGGTCGCGGCGTGCGGAACGAAATTCCTGGTCGTCTGGGGCAACGGCAGCCACGACGGCAACACGACGGACGTCTTTGCGACCCGTGTCAGCACGACCGGGGTGGTGCTCGACCCCACACCGATCGTGATCTCGAGCCTACCGGCTGTGCAGCACAACCAGCGGATGCCGGCTTCCGACGGCGTAGACACGTTCCTGGTGGCCTTCCGGACGACCACCGACTCTATCTACGGCGGGATCAACACGATGCGGGTGACGGCCTCGACGGGAGCCCTCCTTGACCCGCCCGGCGGCGTTGTGCTGGCGATGGGGTCCGACGCAGAAGGGCTGAAGAAGAACGCATCGGTGTCGTTCGGCGCCGGTGAGTTCTTCGTCACATGGGATGACGAGCGCGACAGGGCCCATACTCCGGGTGAGGGCATCGACATCTTCGGCGCCTTCATCGATCCGGCATCGGGCGTCGTGATCGGGGCACCGTTCCCGACGACGCGCGCGTTCTCCTGCCAGGAGGGAAGCCGCAGCGCGTACGACGGCTCCTACTTTCTTGTCGCGCACCAGGATGAGCGGATCACCAACTGCGTCACTGCGGACGTGTACGGAGAACGCGTCACTCCGGCGGGAGTCGTGCTGGACCGGGTCGATATCACTGGAATGATCGGCGGACTTGAGATTGCCTCCGACCCGTCGGGGTTCCCCAACACGATTCAGGGGGGCGCGTGCGTGGTGGCCAGCCCGTGCTCACGGTTGGTGACTTATGCGGATAGTGCGACGGCTTCGCAGCAAGTGGCGCTGCGGATGAAGCGGCTGACCACCGACGGACTGCTAGAGGGAAACACGACCGCGTCCCAGCCGGGGACGCTCATAGCGATCGGCGCGGCGGGCGTCGGCGTCACGTCGCGCGCCGAGGCGATCGAGCTGAGCCCGGGTACGTACTTGCTGGCGTACGCACTCAACACCGAGCCAACGCTGCGATGGGCGAAGTACGCCTTGCCGCCGACCCTCGTGATCGCGAACCCTACGGCGATGCTCCCGCTTGGCCTGGCGGTGGATAACGCGGGGAAGATCTTCGCGATGGATTACAACAGCAATCTGGTGCAGGTGTTTGACCGCACCGGCAAGTTCGCCTTCAGCTTCGGCGGGGCCGGCTCGACGAACGGGAAGTTCAACCGACCGCATGGGGTGGCGCTGGATTCTTCAGGGAATGTCTACGTTCCGGATACGGGCAATTCACGCGTGCAGGTGTTCTCCAGTTCAGGATCCTTCCTGTTCAAGTTTGGGGCGCTGGGCTCGGGGAACGGACAGTTCAACTTGCCTCACGGGATTGCGATAGGCCCCAACGGGGACATCTACATCGCCGACCTGGGCAATAACCGCGTGCAGGTATTCGACAAGGCCGGGATGTTCAAGTTCAAGTTCGGATCGACCGGCATCGCGCCCGGGCAATTTAGAGGGGTCCGCGCCATCGGGATCGAGCCGGGCACCAACAGGATCGTCGTCGCCGATCGTGACAACAACCGGGTTCAGATATTCAGCCCCTCCGGAGTCTTCGTATCGATCCTGAATTACTCCTTCTTAACTCCAAACGGTGTCGCGTTCGATCACGTCGGTCGTTTGTACATCGCCGACAGCAGTCACGATCAAGTTGCGATGTTCAAACCCAGCGGGCAGACCTTCCAGCTGCTCCAGACGATCGGCGCCCGCGGCACTGGGGCCGGCCAGTTTTACTTCCCCGTGGCGGTAGCAATCGACAACCTTGATCGACTGCACGTTGCGGAGTTCTACAACAAGCGGATACAGGTCTTCGGGTGCATGCCGTAGGCGCCAGCTCGCCGCGCCTCTGCCATCTGCCATCTGCCCGCTGCAGGGGCGAGCATCCACGACCCGTGCTCGCGGGCGTGGAATTCAGTTTGCAGGTCGTGTCCAAGAAACCCGCTCGCGCTGTCCGCCGTCACCCTGACACCGAGCACGGGCCGATAGCCGTCCTCCCCGACCATCCCCGCCCGCCCATCGTCCCCGTGGACGCCGGCGCGGATGGAAAGCAGTTGACGATTCAGTAGCGTACTGCCATTCGTCCCCAAAGCCGCATCCGCAAGACCGTGAAATGGGGCGGGCTGGCGATCACCGGCCTGCTGGTGGTGGCGTGGGTGTCATCGGCGTGGATCGGAGTCTGCTAGGTCTGGCCCGGTCACGAAATGCTCGTCCTCTTCGGTCGGCTCACGATCGGGTCGGATCGAAGGATCAGTCGCTCAGATCGCGTGCAGAACCGCGTTTTGGACCTGATTCCACCAACGCAGCGTGCGGTCGGACTTGAGGGACGAGTTTTGACTTCTCTGAGCCAACACCCTCGCGCCCGCTGTTCGGGCGGCTCGGCGGCGTGCGAGAGTGGCGCCGCCGGCGCCCTAGCATGTATGGACCCACACGCCAGATACACGAAATAGGTCCAATCCCACCCCTTTTGGAGCCGGAGAGAGACTATGAAATCCACTGCGCTGCTTTGCACGATCATTGCCACTGTCGGCCTGGTGGTGTCTACCGCGATGTTGACTGCGGGGCCGCTGGATCCGCCCGCGGGTCCGGTCGCGCCCACGTACAAGACGCTGCAGGAAGTCGAGCCGCGGATCGCGCTGTCGCAGGCGAGCGCTCCGGGGGACGCGACCAACCAGTACCGGATCTCCCAGCCGGGATCCTACTACCTGACCGACAACATCACGGGCCAATCGGGGAAGACGAGCATTTACATCGCCAGCTCGCGGGTCACTCTCGATCTCAACGGCTTTACCATTCAGGGCGTGAACGGGGCGTCCATCGGCATCCGCGCCAACGCCGACCACGGCATCGCGATACGCAACGGAAGCGTCTACAACTTTGCGACCGGCATCGACGCCCAAGAAACGAACGGTTCCCGGCTCGAAAACCTGTGTGTCTCGGCCAGCACCACCGGTTTTCGCATCGGCCTTACCGCCGTCGTAACCGACTGCACGTCGGTGAGCAATACGACCGGTTTCACGGTGTTCTCGACCTCTTCTCTCACACGCTGTTCATCCCGCGGCGGATCGCGCGGATTCGACGTGGGTCGAGGTTGCACCCTCAGCGACTGCAACGCCTGGGCCTCCGGGACCGGCTTTTTCCTGCAGCGAGAGTCCGTCCTGGAGCGGTGCAGCTCCCGGGAGAACAGCAGCCACGGGTTCAATATCCAGGATTCGTGCGTGCTGTCCGACTGTACTGCGTACGAAAACGGCGGCATCGGATTCTTCGCCACCGCGCGCTCAAGGCTTACCCGCTGCATCGCCCGCACCAACGCCTACGGGTTCAGCATGGTCGAGGCCAACTCGCTGGTCGAGTGCACCTCCGCGGGCAACACCACCGACGGCCTGTATATGGATGGAAACGCAAACATCGTTGAACGGTCCACGTTCCACGAGAACGGACGCTTCGGCATCAACCTCTTCAGCGGCGTCGGCAATTCGATCGACGGGAATCTGCTGAGCTACAACGGGGACACCGGCCTTCGTGTCAACGCGTCCGACAACCTCTCCGTCCGCAACCGCGCCCGCGGCAACGCCGTCGCCAACTACGGGTTCACCGGCGGCGCCGACTACGGCGTCATTCTCACCAACCCCGGCGCCGGGTTCACCAGCTCCAGCGCCTGGGCCAACTTTGCGTATTGAAGCGGGGAGCGTTCAGTTGATCGCTGCGCTCACCACTTCGCTCGGTGGGCGAGCGAGGTCATGGAAGAGGCTGCCGTAGACAATCCGCGTGAGCAGCGGCTATGGCAAATGGCATCGCACTGCGGTGCGGCTTGCTGTACACTTGCGTCGCGCTTTGCTCGCGTAGTGCGGGAGGGAGGGGAGGAAACATGGCTCGTCGCGAGAATCCAGCGTTGCGCCTCGCTGCGCGTGGGTCGTGGATGGCCGGGATTGCGATGATCGCGCCGATTGCATCCGCGCAGACTACGATTCGGTGGGTTGCCCCCGTCGATGGCTCGTGGAGTGTCAGCAGCAACTGGACGCCGACGAACGTCCCCAACACATCGTCCGAGAACGCGGTGCTGGGCCTGGTCGGGTCGTACACCGTCACCTTCGACCTCGGCACGACCACCGTTCGCTCGCTCTCGCTGACCAACCCCGCGGCGAAGCTCATTGTCAGCGGCCAGGCGGGCGCCGCCGATCGCAACTTCATCGTTCAGAGTGACCTCGTCAACGAGGGAACGATTGTCCTGGACGCGGGCGCCGGAACGGGAAAGAACATCCTGTTCTTTTCCAAGAGTGCCTTTCTGCGGGGCGCAGGCCAACTCATCCTCGCCGAACAGTCTGAAGCCTGCCTCACGGTTTCGACTCTTTCCTCGCTCACCAACGAGGCGAGCCACACCATTCGCGGGACAGGCGTCATCCCGCAAGCGGGGATCCTCTACAACAAGGGCCTGGTGCTCGCCGACATCACCGGTCAAACGCTCGACATTGGATGGTCGAACAACACCGGCCAGATGCAGGCCGTGAACGGCGGCATTCTGCAGCTGAGCCGCGCGGTCAACCAGGGCCTTATCCAGGCCCAGAGCGGCTCCACGGTCAAGCTCGTCCCCAGCCTCGGCTCAAAGAGCAACAATGCGGCCGGCATGATCGAGGCGGTTCCCGGCGGCGTGGTGGAACTCTCCCAGCTGAACCAGGGCCCTACGGGCGTGGTCCGAGCAGCCGGCGGGGTCGTGCAGTTTGCAAACGTCAGCACGTCTGATCCCGTGACGGGCGGCACGATCGACAGCGCGGGGGACGGCGTGATCCGGGTTCGGTCGACCGCGGCACTTTCAAATGTCGTAATGGCCGGCCGCTGGGAGGTGGGCGCACCGGATGCGACGGCTTCCGGCCGTGTCATCCTTACTGGCGGCCCCTATGTGATGAATGGGATCATGACGCTGTGGGGCAGCGCGAGCCCCGGCGGCACTACATTTGAGGCAACGGCTCCGTCGACGATCGACGGCGCGGGGGAGTTCATCCTGACTGGTCCACAGTCGGCGATGGGGCGGAACTGCACGCTGAGCTCCCCGCTGGCTTCCGTGCATGGGGCGGGCAGTGTCTATCTGGCGGAGAGTCGGGGCTCCATCGCCGCGGACGTGCCGGGTGGAACCCTGATTCTCCATGGGCTGACCAATTACGGCGCCATCCGGGCCGTGCCCGGCGCCACGCTGCGATACGAAAGCTCGGGGTCCGTCGGGAACGCAGGACTCATCACCATCGAGCCGGGCGCAACGTTTACCTGCGGCACGCTCAGCCAATCGCCGACCGGGCGTGTTGATGCTCGCGGGTCCGCTGTCTCGATCGCTGGCTCGAGCATCTTCGGCGGGCTGGCCGATGTCTCCGGCGGCGGCCGAATGGTCCTGGCCCCAAACGCCGTGGCGAGGATGGGCGCCGGCGTTACGGTGAACGGGGACTGGGAATTCGAGCTCTACCGCATCTACCCGGAGAACGCCGAGCTGCAGCTGTTCTCGGGCGGCATGTTTAACAATGGCGTGATCAACCTTGACGCGAGGGAAGCGTGCGGCACGCTCAGCGTTGTCGCGGAGGAGACCACGCTGCTGGGCGGCACGGGGGAGCTTGCGATGCGCGGCTTCGCCTGGATCAAAGTCACCAAGGGCACACTCACCCACGGACCCGACCACACGATCCGGGGTTCAGGCTCTGTCGGGCTCAATTCCGCGGGCAAGGTCGTCAACCAGGGGAGAATCATCGCCGATGACCCGACCCGGCAGCTCAGCCTGGGGTCGACCGAAAACCAAGGCCTGATCCACGTCACCAACGGCGGCAGCCTGGGCGCTACGTCACTCGTCAACTCCGGCGTGGTGCGTATTGACCATGGCGGGATTGTGAACTCCATGGGGTTCGCGGCCCCGGGCAATGTCGGACGTGTGATTGTCGGGGAGGGGAGCCAGCTCACCGGCTTCAGCATCACCCAGGGCGCTGCGGGTGAACTGATCGCCGGACCCGGCCGCATCGAGATCTCGACCATCAGAGGCGGGACCCTGCGATCGGAAGGCGGCGACATTGTCCTGCGCCCGGGCAAAGTCGGCAAGCTCGACGGGACAACCCTTGAGTGCGAACTGACCGTGGAGGGCACGCTGACGACCGGGGATACCACGCTCCAGGTCCTCGCCGGGGGCGTGACCAACAACGGCCTCATCAGGCTCGCCCCGCCTGTCGGGGCGGGGTACACCGACATCGAGTGCACCGCCAGTTCCACGCTCGCCGGAACGGGCAGCATCCGCCTGGAGGCGGCGAGGTCTCGCCTCTATCTCAACAGCGGGAGTTCCATGACGCACGGGGCCGCGCACGAGATCGTCGGCTCGGGCATCATCACCGGGACAACGACCTCACGGTTTCTCAACCACGGAACCATCCGCCCCGGCCTTCCCATCGGCACACTTACGATCAATAACCTTTCCCAGCAGCCCACGGGAGTTGTGGAGATCGAGATCGTCGGTGACGCACCCCTCCAGCACGATCAGCTCGTCAGTACCCGCACCATGAACCTCGGCGGCACGCTCCGGGTACGGTTTGTCGATGGGTACGCCATGATGCCGTGCGGCTCGCATGTGATCATCAGCGGCGGAGTCATCAACGGCCGGTTCGCGAACATCGACGCCCCGCAGATGCCCGTCGGCGCGCTGGGAATCCGCTACGAGCCTGGACTTGTCACGCTCGTCTATGCTCCCGCGGACTACGACGGCTCAACCTTCGTCGATACCGATGACTTCACCGCGTTCATCAGCGACTTTGAGGCGGGCGCTGAAGCCGCCGACATCGACCACTCGGGCTTCGTCGACACCGACGACTTCACCGCGTTCGTTCTGGCGTTTGAGGCGGGGTGTTGATCGCCCCCGAGTGACGCTGGTTTAGGCAAGAAGTGCATTTCCGCCGCATGCCGAGATTTCGGTAACCGAGGCCGGACTATGGCATCGGATTGCTGCGAGCCTCTCAACTGCTCGCGGAGAATCCACATGCTTGTCCATAGCTCCATGGCGTCCTGCCTGACCGCGTCGGTCGTCGCCTTCACGTCTTCGGTTTCCGGCGCTCAGGTCACCCTCGCCGGCACGACCTTCACCGATCGCGGCGCGTCGGGTGAGATCATCCTGGGGACCATGCGCGGGGGCATGGCGGTGCTCGACTATGACTCCGACGGGTACATGGACCTGGTCTTTGAAACTCTGCAAGGCCAGCCCAACCGTCTCTTCCGCAATATCCCAAACCCCGCCGAGGGACGCACGTTCACCGAGACCACCGCCGGGTCGGGCCTCGACGACGTCCCCGGTCGGGCGTTCTATACCGGCTTCGGCGTCGTTACCGGGGACTACGACAATGACGGGGACCCCGACGTCCTGTACATCGGCGTCGATTTCTCCACGGGCGCGGCCGCGCAGCTGTATCGCAATGACGGGGGCGGCCACTTCACCGATGTCAGCGTTCCCTCCGGCGTCCGCTGGTTCGGCGACCAGCCAGACGCCTGCACGATGGTCGATTACGACCTCGATGGGTGGCTCGACATCTTCATCACGGGCGGCTCCGGCTTCGGGCGCCTCTACCGCCTCCTGCACAACCAGCACGATGGCACCTTTGCCGATGTGACGAATATCCTCCCCGTCACCGACCCCTTCGGCGTCACCTACACCGCCACGTGGACCGACATCGACCGGGATGGGGATCCTGATTGCATCATCCCCACCGCCGGTCTGCACCCGGTCATCTTCCGCAACGATGACGACGGCTCCGGCCACCGCACCTTCACCGACATCGCGCTCGCACGCAACTTCGACCTCCTGGGCCCGTCCCCCATGGGCATCGCGATGGGCGACTTTGATGGCGACCTGGACCTGGACATCGCCATCACCGACGCCGCCCACGGCACCTATTTTCGCAACGATGGGGGTCAGTACACGCACATCACCCCCATGACCTCCATCTTCGGCTGGGGCGTCGCGTGGATCGACGCCGACAACGACGGCTGGCTCGACAACTACCAGGCGGGCAGCCTGCCCAACGCCAACTACGACAAGCTCTTCCACAACAACGGGGATGGGACCTTTACCGACATTTCCCCCGCCCTCAACGGCTCGCTCACCGCCGCCCAGTATGCCGTGCAGGTCGATTACAACAACGATGGTCAACCCGACATCATCACCCTCAATCCTAACAAGTTCGTCAGCATCTATGAGAACCGCTCCCCGGCCCCGCAGGAGGGGGGCAACCACTGGATCACGCTCTCGCTCACCGGGGACGGCGAGCGGATCAATCGGGATGCGATCGGCGCGTTCATCACCCTTTCCGCCGGCGGCCGCACCCAGATCCGGGAGATCTCATCGGGAAGCAGCTCGAGTTCCACCGAAGATCTTCGTGCCCATTTCGGGCTCGGGGATTCGGACACGATCGATCGCATCGAGATCCTCTGGCCGCGGCGAGGCACCCTCGCCTCCCGCACCGACATCTTCACGGGCCCGATCCCCGCGGACCAGATCCTGGCGCTGACGCCCCGCTGCACGGCCGACCACGATGACTCGGGGTTCATCGATACCGATGACTTTGATGCGTTCGTCCACGCGTTTGCGGCCGGCGAACCCGCGGCGGACGCCGACGGCTCAGGCTTCATCGACACCGATGACTTTTCCGCGTTCGTGCTGGCCTTTGAGGCGGGCTGCTGAGCACACGTTCAACCGCACGATGACCGCGGCCCAGCCCTCGCCGGGCCGTTTGTGTTGATCCGGCTTCGGTCACGCGGACACGGCGGATGCGGCGATCTCTTTGCGGCGGTCCCGATGGGTCCGGCGTCACGATATGACCACATTCTTTGATTTGCCGGGCCGCGAGGCGATTGAAGTCCGCAGGCCGAAACGTAGGTGAGAGCGGGGACCACCGGTGAGGCCATTTCGTGGTCGCGTGGATGCTCCATAAACCTCAGCAGGAGAATCGCTTGCGCCATCGCGTGGTCGCCTGAAACGTGTCTGGGGCCTGCGGCATGACCGGACGGTCTTTGAAATGGGTGGACGATCTCCGTTGCATCACGCCACCACGAGCGGGTATCCTCAATCGCAACTTGGGGGTTCCCATGCAATCACGCTCTCTCACGCTCACCGCTGGACTTTTTCTCACGCTGGTGGGGCGTGCGTCCGCTCAGTCACTCTCGCCCGGGGAGATCGTGATCGGGTCACGGGCGGTCGGGGCCGTCATCGGACCCGTCCTGCCTACCGGACACATGCGCCATATCTCCGGACGCGACATGAGCGTCTCGGGCCTGCCGCTTCGGGGCTCGGGCACCGAACTCAGCGGCCCTCATCTTGCGTTACTCGCCTTGGGTCCCAATCGCCTGATCGCCGCCGCGTCCACCAGGCAGGGGCGATACAGCATCGACCTCGTCACCGGCAACCGGACCCTTCTCCCTGGCACGGGCGGCGCGCCGTGGACGGGGGAGGGCGACATGCTTGCGATCGATTCGGATTCGTTCCTCGCGATCGCCGATGATTTCACCGCGGCATCCACCGGGGACGGGAAGATTCTCCAGTACACGATCGCGACAGGCCAGACGGTCTTGATCAGCGGCATCGCTCGGGGCGACGGCGTGGTCATGCATCGCCCCAGATCGATCACGCGGCTGGACGCAAGCACCGTCGCCGTGGTAGAGTTCGGGCCGGTCGGCGCCCCGCTCCCGGGCGCGATCGTGTACCGGGTCGATCTCGTCACGGGCAACCGCTCGTTGATCACCACGCTCACGCCGGACACACCCTATCGCTACACCGCGACGGGGGGTGTCCGATCGGCCAGCCCGTCGGCCGTGCCGCCCCGGGGAACTGGGCCGGTTTTCAAGCTCGGACACCGGGGGATGTGCTTCGTCGGTGGCAGGCTCTTCGTCGCTGGTACCGCCGACGACACGTATGTCGGCGGAATCGTCGAGGTCGATCTCGCGACTGGAGACCGCACCCTCATGGGCGGCGCGGCGTATGCCGGATCCACCCGAGTGACCAGGGACTTTGGACCCGGCTCCGATCCCTACGTCGCCGATGGGCCTACATCGTTGACGCCGTTGGGAGGTTCAAGCTTCGTGTTCACGGAGACCTTTGGACCCAACAAGGTGTGGAAGTTCGACATCGATACCCGGCGTGTCCGCGCGGTCGCCGATCTGAACGGCCACATCCTCCCCCCATATCAGGCGGGAGCATTGATCACAGGTCTGACCGTAACTCCCTGCGGGGGCGGGCCCGACTTCGAGATCACGCAGCAGCCTGTGGATACTGCGGTCTGCAAGGGGGCGGCGACGTTCTCCCTGGCCCTCTCGACCGCGGGACCCTTCGACTACCAGTGGCTCAAAGATGGCGAGCCGATCGACGCGTCGACGAATCCATCCGCTCAGAGGGGGACGCTCGTCATCGACAACGCGCAGGCTCGCGACGCGGGCAGCTACACCTGCGCGATCACCAATCCCTGCGGAACCCGCACCACAGAGTCCGCCGTGCTCGAGGTGTGCCTCGCCGACATTGATTGCAGCCGGTTTGTGGACACCGACGACTTCACAGCCTTCGTTCTTGCGTTTGAGGAAGGGACCGACGATGCGGACATCGACGCCTCGGGGTTCGTCGACACCGACGACTTCACGGCGTTCGTGCTGGCGTTTGAGGCGGGGTGTTGACCATGCTTTTCCAACGCATCTTTTCCGCGGCGGGATGGAACATCCCGTCGTGCAGGCAAACCTGCGCGACACTGGCGTTCCTGTCACTTTTGGTCATCTGCGGCCCGGCGATAGGCCGGCAAACACGCTGGACCCTCGTGGGGGGACCTCCGCCCTCGGCACGGTTCGCATCCTCCATTGTCTACGACGAAGCAAGAGATGAGAGCGTGCTGTTTGGCGGCGCCGCGACCAACAGTGGCCTCGCCTCAGATACCTGGGGCTGGAACGGGGTAGCGTGGCGTCAGCGGGGCACGACCGGTCCATCCGGCCGCAGGAACCACTCGCTCGCGTACGACTCCCTCCGGCACGTCGCTGTGCTCTTCGGCGGATTCAATGGTGGGTCGCAGTTCTTTCAGGATACGTGGGAGTGGGACGGGACGCAGTGGAGCCAGCGCAGCAGTGGCGGCGGTCCCTCGGCCAGACGGGGGCAAGCGATGGCGTACGACAGCCAGAGAGGGGTGGTGGTGCTCTTTGGCGGTTCTACGTCGACAACCTACTTCAACGACACCTGGGAATGGGACGGTGTGGCCTGGACCATGCGCGCGGCCAGTGGCCCCTTGGCGGCTCGCGGACAGGCGATGTTCTACGACCCGCTCCGGCACGTGACCATCCTGTTTGGCGGCCGGAACAGTTCGGGAGCGGTGAACGGAGAGACATGGGAATGGAACGGCGCGCAGTGGGTGAAGTGGCAGGGAACTGGCCCCTCCCCGCGAGAGGGCGCGGCATCGGCGTTCGACACGGCGCGGGGTGTCGGCGTGCTGTTCGGGGGCCTGAACGGCAGCACCTCCAATGGCGACACCTGGGAGTGGGGCGCTTCGGGCTGGCACCTGGCAGATGCGGGCGGGGGAGAGGGTCCGATCGTCAGGTCATATGCGGGGATGACCTACCACCCCTCTCGGGCCGCGTGCGTGCTATTTGGCGGCCTGGACAACAACAGCACGAGCAAGGTCTACGGCGACTCGTGGACATGGGATGGATCTCACTGGGCGGCCACCGGGACGGGGCCGACGCCACGGGTCGATCATGAGCTGGCTTTCCACACAGGAACGGGTTCAATGCTGCTGTTCGGAGGGTACAGCACTGCCGACTCTCAGCCGGTAACGGATTCGTGGAAGTGGAACGCAGGAGCGTGGAGCCGGTTGCCTACCGCCGGTCCTTCACCGCGGTATTCCCATGGCATGGTCAGCGATACCGACCGGGACGTGGTCGTGCTGTTCGGTGGCCGCGATGCCAGCATGGCGAATGCCGAAACGTGGGAGTGGGATGGCTCGACGTGGACCCAGTTCAACGTTCCCGGTCCATCGGCGCGTGCATATCACGCGATGGCCTACGACAGCGTTCGCCACGTCACGGTGTTATTCGGCGGACGGGATACTCACCATATCTATAACGGAGAAACCTGGGAGTGGAACGGCGCCGACTGGAGCCTGCGATCGACCCTTGGACCATCCCCAAGGCAGGGGAGTGCCATGGCCTACGACTCGGCCAGGCACGTCACGGTGCTCTTTGGCGGCTTTGTTGCCGCCGCCTCTCGATCAACTGATGAAACGTGGGAATGGGATGGCGCAGCGTGGACGCAGCGCTTCCCTGATATCAGCCCTTCCGCCCGGTATTTCCACCGAATGGCATTTGATGATGCGACGCGGAAGACGATTGTGTTCGGCGGACTCACAACCGATGGGGCAAGCGATCAAACATGGGTCTGGAACGGCGTGAACTGGCACAACGAATCGACGACGGGCCCCTTGGCCCGCCTCAAGACAGCGATCGCACTCGATCGAGGTAGTTCTGAGATTCTTCTGTTCGGCGGCACAAATATCTTTGGAGGCGACAGCGGCGAGACGTGGGTGCTGAATCCCGGGTGCTCCGCCGACTTCGACGAATCGGGTTTTGTGGACACCGACGATTTCACGGCCTTCGTCGTGGCCTTCGAGTCCGGCACCGACGCCGCCGACTTCGATCACTCTGGCTTCGTCGATACCGACGACTTCACAGGGTTCGTGCTGGCGTTTGAGGCGGGATGTTGACGGTGGGAGCACGGCATTGACCACGCGAAGCGGCCCGGCAGGCTCTCTCGCCCGCTTGGCGGAGTCGGGCGGATGGTGGTCCCCACATTCTCCCGCAATGCCGTGCGCGAGGGCGCTCACTCTAATTTGCCGCTGAAGCCTGTTCAACGCGGTGCGCCCGCGTCGCGCGAGAAGCTCCTCATTCATGTAAATTAGGGCGTCCGTGCTTGCCGGATCAAGCGGCCGTCTGGCACGGGAGAGGCTGGACGTCGGCGTGAGGCCTTTGGAGGTCACGGGAGGGATCATGGGGTTCTTCGGATTTGCGGTGTTCGGTATATGGCCATTGGTCTTTGTGCTGGTCGGCGCCCTCTGCATTCGCCAGATCGTGATCGCGACGACTCGCCCTCGCAAGTCCAGTGCCGCGCCGGCGTGCGAGCGATGCCACTATCACGTCGGGGGCCTGTCGACGTTCCGATGTCCGGAATGTGGCACCGATCTCCGCGCGACCGGGATCATCACGCCGGCGATGGAGCTGCGGCGTCGCGGAGGTCTCTGGGCCGCTCTCATGGCGTGGACGATGCTCATGCTGGGCGTTTCGATCTTTGTCCTGGGCCTGGTGGCGAGCATGATGTGGTCACCGATGATGGCGACGAACAGTGCTTCCGCCAACTGGACAAACACGCTCACGCCGCTGTCTGGCGCCTACACCAGCATCACACTCGAGACCCGCATGAACGGGAGCGTCGCCCCGCTGGATCTCACCTTGAAGCTCAAGGATGGATCTTCGCACAAAGTGACCATCCATCACGCCGCGGGCGGCCTGACGATCACCGACGGCAGCGGCGCGACGACGACCACCGCCGGCACGCTCACCGCCGCCGATCTCGAACCGTGGTTCAAGTCGGCAGGTCTTGACCCGACCCTGCAGGCGCAGAAGGGAGAGCTGGTCGAGCTTGCGAACATCATCGGCATGGCCGCAGTGAACCCAAGTGTGTTGTTCAGCCTGACGCCCGTGAGCTTCACCGCGACGGTACCGTTCCCGTCGAACTCCGCTGCCGCTGGATCTTCGGGATTTGATACAGTCCCAGTGCTCCTGATGGCTTTCGTCGGCTTGCTTCTGATATACGGCTTTGGGATTTACTTCATCATTTCGCGCCGGCGGCGGCTCAATCGCATGGCGAAGAAGATGGAAGAGGATGCCCTCGCCGCGGGACTGGCGTCGGCTGGCATTCAGCCCGAAGGATCATCCGCATAGCCGACCGTCACGGGGAGGAATTGCCAGTCGGCAAGTTGCCCGATGAACGGTCGCTCACTCGGAGCAAGTGTGGTCTAACAACGCACGCCCCGATCGTCAACCACAAACCGCTCGATCCGCACTCCCTCGCCGAGGATGAGGCCCGTCTCAGCATCGCGGGCGCATCGCGTGATGCCCACGTACTGGATGTCGATCGAACCCGCGTTAAACCACGCAAGCGGGATTACACGGAGACGGCCTTCTCGCGGACGCCAGACGCACAAGGAGCATGCGGGGGACGACCGGGTTGCAATGCCAAGGAGAGAGACCGGGAATGCGAGTTCCTCCGGAAGACTGGGCGTTTCCCGCACGGCTGTCTGGAGTTCTTCGTGCTGGTCCCCAATCTGGAGGCTCACCGCGTCCGCGACGGTCGCCGTTGTTCGGACGGCTGTTGGCTCGCGCTCCTGGTCCGTGGACTCGTTCGCCGGGAGTTCCCGCGTTCCACGATCGAAGCGATAGGTCTTGACCTCAACAGTGCATGCCCGTTGGGTGAGCAGGCTGATCTCACCCGGTGCCGCGCCAAGTTGCCACGTGTGAGAAGGCAGCTCGAACAGTCTTCGGTTACCGGCGGCGTAGCCATGGATCACGCCGGAATGCTTGATCGACGACCTGCGCCAATCCAACTCTCCCGCGGAAGCCCAGCCCTCGCACCACGGGCTCGGACCGGGCGCGCGACCGAGGGCGCGATGTGCGATGACCGCGAGGGCGCTGGGATTCATCGCGGAAGTGTATCTATCTATTCAATTCGCACCGCCCCCACTGCCTTCCACCACCCCCGCCACCCTGAGTCCGGCCACACCGCCGCTTGCTCTCACGAACGGAGGTAAGGCACCTCCACGACGTGGGCGATCAGCCATAGCTGCGACGCCCGCGGGACGCGCGCCTCCCTTCGCATTTCTCTCAAGAACGCCGGGCTGGCACGGCCGCTCAGACGACACTCACGCTTCCTCGCTGCTCAGCGGCGGCAACGAGCTCCGCGGCGTTCCGCCGGCGACGCGCGATCGCCAGGAGCCACATATACAGCATGATCACCAGCGGAACATACACGGTCCACACGCGGAGACACAGCGGACCGATCACGAGCAACGGACCAATCGGATCGCAGAGCATGCCCCCGTCCCGCCGCCCCATGACGGTGACGCCGCGGACTTGGACGCCGCCGCCACCTCCTTCGAGAGGCGCACTCCACTCCTTCTGCACCACCGTAAACATCGCGTCGGCCTCTTCCGCCAGTTCCGGGCTTGCGTTGGTGTCCAGCCCGGCCGCGCCGTACATCGATCGCATTCCCTGCGAGGTGAGAATACTGCCGACCGTCACACCGGCGAGCGGATCCGCGTCCAGCACCACGCCCGACGCGGCGTCGATCTGGGCGAACGGTTCGCGCCCGGACGGGCCGCTCACCCAGACCTTCAACACACCTTCAAAGACCGCTCCGCCCTGCACCGCGCAGATATTCGACTCGGTCCGCACCTGCCTCCCGGGCCCTTTCTTCTCCACGGAAAGCACGCCGCCCTGGCGGTACTCGGGCACGGGCATCGGCAGGTAGGTGGACTGCCCCCGAGCGCGCACTCCCGGGTACGGCCACCACACAAAGTTCACCGTAAAATACACGACCAGCGCCGCGACCGTCATCTGCGCCGCCAGCCGCCACGCGAGCGACGCTGGCTCGGGAGCATTCGGTCGATCTCTCTCGCCGTGCAGAATTCCGACTCGCCGGTACTCTTGCCCGCATTCCGAGCACCGCGTGACTCGATCGGGATCAACACCAACTTCGTATCCACACCCCGCGCAGCGCGGGCGCGCTGCCAATGGCCCCCGCACCGTCTCTGCGATCACGATGCACAGCCTGACAAGAATCGCGATGATGGCCAGCACAAGGACCCAGGCGAACATCGCGAAAGAATAGCAAATGCACCGTCGACGGGAGCGTCCAACGCCGCCGAGTGGGGTTTGGTACCACACCCCGGACTGATAGGAGCATCGCTGTCCGCAGGTTATCGATGCCAACGGACGAGGGTCACGTTGCGTACGCAGCACACGCGCTCACAAGCCATCCCGGCCAAACAACCCAGGCGGAGCAAGTGTCCAACGATGCGGCGACTCGCCGCTCAGGTATCCAGCCGCAATGTTGACCGCAGCAGCTTCTCGACCTCACGGACTTCGTGGATCCCCAGAAATCCCCGCGGCTGCAGCGCCTGCCGGTTGTTCTGCTGATGTCCCATGCTTACATGCTCGAAGACCAGGTCCCCGCGATCCCCGCGCTCCTGCGGCACCTATCCGACCGACCCCGCCGAAATCACCGTGCTCGCCCCTTCAGACTACGACGGCTCGGGGTTCGTCGATACCGACGACTTCACTTCGTTCGTGACGGACTTTGAACTCGGCGTCGAGGCCGCCGACTTTGACGGCTCGGGCTTCGTTGACACCGACGATTTCACGGCGTTTGTGCTGGCCTTTGAGGCAGGCTGCTGACGTCGCTTCATGGATCACGATGATGCCGCCCCGGGCACTTTTCATGCGATTCCGTCGCCGAACATTCTGGCAGGATGCAACCCCGCGCTGGTTCCCGACGAACAGCCCAGCATCGAGTGTCCGGGGAGCCCATCATGAAGTGTTCCATGTCGATGCTCGCGCGGAGCATGATTGTCGCCGGGTCGGCCGGCGGGGTCGCATTCGCTCAGCAGTCGTTCACGCTGCTTCCGCACCTGCCGGGAAGCGACCGCACCATCAGCACCGGACTCTCGGGCGACGGACTCACGGTCATCGGCGGCTCGCAGAAAGGCACTTCCCCCTACGCCGCAAGCTCCGCGTTCCGCTGGACCGCCGCAGGAGGCATCAAGCGGCTGCCGCTTCCCAACGGCGGCAAGACGGCGATCGCCAGCGCAGTTTCCGATGATGGCTCCGTGATCGCCTGCGGTTTCAGCACCTCAACGGGATCGAGCACCACTCCCGAGGCGTTTCGCTGGAGCAGCATCGCGGGCAGCCAGATTCTTCCTACCTTCCCGAACTCACCGTGGGTTCAGCGCGAGGCGTTCGCCGTTTCCGGCGACGGTCGCTTCACGGTTGGCTACGCGCTCTCCGGCTCCGCCGGGGCGTTTCGAGCTGTGTACTGGGACGGAGTATCCGCTCCCGTCGGGTTCATGCCCATCTTCAATCCCGGCCCGGCGAATGCTGTCTCCGACGACGGCTCCATCATCGCCGGAGATGCGGGCAACGGCCTCTTCCGCTGGGACGCCACCAACGGCTTTCGGGGAATCCTGCCCACCAGCGGGTGGTCACAGTTTGACCTTGGCGGAATGTCCGACGATGGGGAAGTCATCGCCGGGCACGGATTCCTCGAGGAACGCCGCCGCGCCTTCCGCTGGACACTCGACACCGGCGCTGAAGCGCTCCCCCTGCTTTCGGGGTGGGAACGATCACGAGCCACGGGCATCTCCGGTGACGGCAGCGTGATCGTCGGCGAACTGCTGCCGGAAACTGACATTCCAGGCCAGGCGTTCTACTGGTCAAAAGCCACAGGCACGGTGTACTTGAGGTCTTTGTTGTACCCGTCCGTTCCCGACGACTGGACGCTGATCCGGGCGACGGGCGTTTCGGACGACGGTCTGACCGTTGCCGGCATCGCGACGCGCAACGGGGAGTATCGCGCGTTCGTCGCAACCATCCCCACGCCAGGAGTGGGAGCCACCATTCTCGCCGCCTCACTCTTCATTCCGACCCGCCGCCGGCGTGGTGAAACGGCTCCCCGATGAGCTGCGGTGAGCCTTCACGGCATTGTCGGCCGTTGTCTTCCGGGTAAGCCGATGCAGTCCCGGTGACGACTCAATCGCTGATGCCCACGTGCCATCCAAGAAAATCGCCCGGCACCTGGCTCAAAGGCCGCGATGCCGGGCTTCTCGGGGGCGTGTGGGATCGGTCACTCAAACCTACCCCATGCGGGACGGAACGCAACCCAGGAGAGTTCCGCACCCACGCGTGTTATTGGGCGAGGCTCGTTCTGGGGACGGCCTGCATTCCCCGGCCGGGAGTCATGCGGCGGATAGCTCTTCGGCGTCTCGCCATCTCCGTCGTCGGCGGCCAACCCCGAAGCTGTGAGGAGGCGCCGCGACACCATCACAGCCTCGTGATCGCGCACACCGCTTCATCGGCCGACGCTCCATCGAGTTCGCCGGGATCATGCGCTCCCACATCTCGTCGGTGAGTCGCTCCCCGTCATGCCCCAGAGCCTTCAGTACGTGAAGTTTGCGTTGGGGTCGGTGGAGCCGGGAGCGGCGCCGCCGGCGTTGCCGCTGAACGCGCCCGCGGCGGTGGCGTTCACGACGAGGATCACGTTTCCGGCGGCGACGTCCCAGTTGAGCGTGTTGCCCGAGCAGCTGTTCTTGATGACGAGGTTCCCCGCCGCGTCCACGTCGATGCCGCGGTCGGCGCTGGTGCACATATTGCGTTCGATTCGGTTATCACTCCCGTTGGCGTGAATGCCGGCGCCATCTCCACCGGTCCCGTTGAAGGAGCAGTCGCACTGGATCACCAGGCAGTTGTTGGTGCAGAGAATGCCGTCGAAGGTGTTGCTGCGGGCGTTGGAATCCAGGACCGTGCAGCCATTGCCGGCGGTAATGCCGTTCCCGAAGTTCTGCTGCGCCGAGCAGCCCACGACCCGGGATCCCGAACTGGCGCTGATGCCGCCGGCGGTGTTGTTGGAGACGGCGCACCCCGTCACGACGCTCCCCGTCCCAATGGCAATGCCCTGGCCGCCGTTGAGGCTCGAAGAGCATCGCGCCACGGTGCTGCTGGCGCCGGTGGAGATGCCGCTGCCCGAGTTTCCGCTGGAGACGACGCCCTCCACGCGGCAATCGGCCGCGAAGAACGAGAACAGGTCGACACCCTCGTCCCCCCAGTTGCGGACCGACCCATTCACGACCGTGATATTCACGAGGTTGTCCACGGAGACGGTGATGCCGTCGAAGGATCCCATCCCCGGGGTTCCGACCAAGTCAAAGCCGTTGAGATCGAGCGTCACTCCGCTGCTGACAATGGCGATGCCGTGCTTGCCGGCGACGCCGGTGATGTTGCCGGTGAGGTAGTACGACCCGGGCTTGGTGATCTTGAAAAGGCTGGTCACATCTCCTGGCGTGTTGGCGGAATTGACCGCGAGGCGCGGTTCCACCTCCCCCAGGGTCTTGAACGACGAAGCGACCGGACCCGCGGGCGGGTCGAGCGGACCCGCGTGAGAAAGCCATGCTCCGGCGCAGGCGGACACGCAGATCGCCACGGCAACGCTCAATGGACGCTTGAACATACACGCGCTCTCCCTCAAGGGCCCGTGCCGCGACCCGTCGCCGAACTCCGTGCGCGACGGGTTCACGCGGCCTGAATTGCCAAAAAGCTATCACAGAGCGGCGACTGAGAAAAGACAATCTTGAGGGGGGGCTCTCTCTGTCCCCCCACCGTCACAGTCTCCCCGTCAAAGGCGGACCCGAGGACGCGATCCGCTGTGAAATCCCCACGCCCGGCCTCGTCTCCCCCTCTCGCCCCCCGAATTTCAGCACCAGAGGGATTCGCCCGGTCCATCGCGAGTTGTGGACAGCGGAACGCCGCGAAGAACCTCGCCTCTTGACGATGCCTTCGGCACCTACAACGGTTCTACAGCCTGTCGTCCATGGTTCCCTGGGCCTGCGTCCCCCGCATTCGATCGGCATGAGCATGCGCGTGCGTCGAGGCAATCGATCGCCAACCTCCTTTGCACGTCGCGGCGCCGTCTTGGTCGCGAGCGTCTTCCTGCTCGCCGACCTGGTCACGAGCCTCGGATCCGTCTGGTTGTTCACCACCCCTCCCGGCGACTGGCGCGTTGAACTGCGGTCTGGCTGCCTCTGGATCCGCACGGGCCGAGGATTCACCCCGACGAGCCACGCGCACTGGCTGAATGGCTCACCCCGCCGCTGGCTGCCCGCGACGGACGAATATTCGATTTCGGGCATGCTGCGATGGCGCGAAACCTATGCGCCCCTGTGGCTGGGTTGGGGTCCATCGCTGATGTTTGCCGTGGTAACGGGCCCGCTCGCGCGCCGTCGCCGCGCATCGCGCGGCGAATGCGTGCATTGCCGCTACCCCCGCGCAGGTCTTGGCGATGGAGTGCCATGCCCCGAATGCGGCGCCCCAGGTTCGTCGGAACGATCGTCGCCCGCGCTCACGCCGCCCTCAGCCTCCACGTGAAATGCCGCGGAGCCGACGTCGTGGTGCGTCATCCCACTCTTCGCTGGATGATCCCTCGACGATCACGGCAATCAGCATCGACCCACCCATCAACCATCAGTGGACGATCCGCACCTTCGGCTCCCGGTCAAAGTACCGCGTGCTCGCCGCCCGCACGAACGCCTTGCCCGACAGCCCCACCACACCCGCATCGGGAATCACTCCCGCTTTCTCGAGCAACGGGCGAGCTTCATCCGAGTGCCCGATCGCCTTGAGGTGCGCGAAGGCGTCCATGACGAACTGGACCGCGGCGCCATCCTTCGACAGCCGCTCCGCCGATGTCCCGTTGAGCACCAGCGCCACGGCGTCGAGCAGCACCGACGGGCAGCCGGCAAGCTGCGCATCGGCGGGCGCGTGGCTCCCGTCGCTGAGCGTGGCGCCGCCAATCTTCGGAGCAATAACCACGGGCGTCGCGCCCGCGGCCTTGATCGCCGCCTTGAGGGCCTGCAACGCCTTCGCATCCGAGCCATCGTCAATGAGGATGCCGACCGCTCGCCCTTCCAGCGTCTGTTTCATGCGGCCCACGATCCGCACCGCGGGGGAGAGCGCGAGATCGACGGGGACCACCGCCGGCGTGCTCGGCTTCGGCAGCTCCATGCCAAGTCCATCGGCCACCCGCGCGGCGAGGCTTTCATCCACGTTTCGCAGGTTGCTCATCATCCTCGATCGGACGTGGACCAGTGTGACCTTGGAAAGCTCGAAGACCAGCGCCGCAACCAGGTGGTTCTGCTCCACCTCGTGCAAAGACCTGAAGAACAGCCTCGCCTGGCTGTAGTGGTCGGCAAAGCTCTCCGGGCGGATGCGACTCTTGTCACCCCCAATCGCTTCGGGGAAACTCGCAAAGCCGGCGCGGCCGACTTCCCGCGGCCCGGCCACCTCCCCGACATCTCCGAGGCTGTTGGGCTCATAGTTTGCTCGCCCCGTGAAGGGGGCGGTCTGCATGTGGCCGTCGCGCTGGAAGTTGGCGAAGGGACACTGCTTGGGCTGGTTGATGGGGATCTGGTGGAAGTTGGGGCCGCCCAGCCGCTTGAGCTGCGTGTCGAGATAGCTGAACAGCCGGCCCTGCAGCAGCGGGTCGTTGGAGAAATCGATCCCGGGCACGATGTTCGCGGGGCAGTAGGCGACCTGCTCGGTCTCGGCGAAGAAGTTGTCGGGCATGCGGTCAAGCACCAGCCTGCCGACGAGGCGAACGGGCAGGATCTCCTCCGGGATGATCTTGGTGGGATCGAGCACGTCGAATTCGAAGGAGTCGGCGAATTCCTGGTCGAAGAGCTGCATGCCCAGCTCCCATTCCGGGAACGCGCCCTGCTGGATGCTCTCGAACATGTCGCGGCGGTGGTAATCGGGGTCCGCCCCGGCGATCTTCACCGCCTCGTCCCAGAGCGTGGACTGCACGCCCAGCTTGGGCTTCCAGTGGAACTTGACGAACGTCGATTCACCACGGGCGTTCACGAGCCGGTAGGTGTGGATTCCGAATCCCTCGATCATCCGAAGGGATCGAGGGATCGTGCGATCCGACATCGCCCACATGACCATGTGCGTCGATTCGGGCATCAGCGAGATGAAGTCCCAGAAGGTGTCGTGCGCGCTGGCGGCCTGCGGATACCCCCGGTCGGATTCCATTTTCACCGCGTGGATGAGGTCGGGAAACTTGATCGCGTCCTGGATGAAAAACACCGGGATGTTGTTACCCACCAGGTCCCAGTTTCCTTCTTTGGTATAGAACTTGACGGCAAAGCCGCGCACGTCCCGTGGCGTATCCACCGACCCGGCGCCCCCGGCGACGGTGGAGAACCTCACGAACACGGGCGTCCGCTCCCCCTTGCGCTGGAACAGATCGGCCCGCGTGAGCTTGGCAAGCGATTCGTATGGCTCGAAGAATCCGTGTGCCGCCGTGCCACGGGCGTGCACGACCCGCTCGGGAATCCGCTCGTGGTCGAAGTGGAAGATCTTCTCCCGAAGCGCAAAGTCCTCCAGCAGCACCGGCCCTCGAGGGCCGGCCTTGAGCTGGTTCTGATTGTCCGAGACAGGGATCCCCTGGTTGGTCGTCAGCACTTCGCCGTCACGCTGGGCCGTCTGGTGCAGTTCACCACCCTCACCCAGGTGCGAGGAGTTGTCAGAGGGGACCCGACCCCGAGCGGACGATGATCCCTGACCCTTGGCGGGCACTTTCTTGGCCATGACTGAGAACCCCTGCATGTGGATGGAGCGACACGCCGACGGCGACGCGTCTCTCTGCATGCGGGAGATGAAATCCGTTTCACGAGCCAAGTAACCACGCCGACCCTTCGCGTTCGACGTTTCGTCCCCGGGGACCGCACGTTGATGCCCCGATCGGCGCCAGTGAACGTGTTGCCCTCGATCCGGCTGGATCCCTCTCCCTCGCAGTAAGCCCTGTGGACTCGCCGTGGGGCGGGGCCGTGACAAGCGAGCACGCGCACACCGAGGAACAAAGACAATCTTGCTCCCCGGTGCTCCGGCGATCTGGGCCGCGGTTCATACCACCAGCGCCGTGTCCCCCTCTCAGGGCCTCACGGGCTTGGGAGCAAACACATCCCTCACCGCTTCCAGGTATCCCATCCCGTTCACCGTGTCGGGCTCGAGATAGCTCCCCTCCGTCCACTCGTTCCAGCAGTTGATGTTGAGGATGCGCGGGCCGGCCGGGCTCGCAAGCATTCGCCGCCTGGTCATTTCCAGAGCTTCGCGGAATCGCTGGGGCGTATTGCCACTGATGGTGTTCGTGAAGGGATAACCCGAGTTATCGAACGTGTCACGCTGATCGCAGCGAGGGCAGGGATCCCACCCCATCGTTACGTTGGGGAAGTATGGCACCGCGAACCGCTGCGCCGCGCGCTCCCAGTATCCGAAGTACTCGTCCCGGGCGAGGGCGTAGTCGGTCTGCTGCGTCGGCAGGTTCACGTGGTGGATCCACACATACGACGTGACTGAATCAAACCCCAGGTCCCGCACCACCGCCGCCGAATCCGCCGGAGCTCGCTCACCCGGAAGGATCGGCTGTCCCCATGCGACGGCGTTCAGGTGAAGCCCGGCAAGTCCCGCGGCCTTGGCCTTTTCCCTGAAAGTATCGAGCGCGGCGCGCGTCGCCTGCACCGATCCAAAGCTCTCCAGCAGCTTCGTTAGGTCGTACACCGAAAAGTACGGCTTACCATCGATCTTCCAATACGACGGGTGCGAGAAGTAATCCTTGATCAGGTGATCCCCGATCCTCTCAAAGCTCTCGGGGGACACGCGCCCGGCGTACAGCAGCGGCTGCGGCGTTCCCTTGGTGTAGGGATGAAGTTCCAGCCAGTCGTGGTTCGCCCACATGAACGCGAACTTGAGCCGATGGTTGTTGGTGGCCTTGAGGAAGCCGTTGTCGATGGGCCGCTCGAGGAACGGACCATCGTCGTACGAATACCAGTCGAAGATGAACGCGTCGATGCCGTGATCGGCCGCGGCGTCGATCTTCTGCTCCATCACCTTCGGATCGGATTCGTCGGTGTAACCCCACAGGGGCACATTGGGCTGATGGTGCCCGGGGAACCGCGGCTTGGCGGTCTTTACCAGTTCCCACTCAGACCACGCCGGCCCCTTGTGCTCCGCGTTTCGCCGATCCCCGGGGTGGTAGTTGCCAAAGTAATAACACGCCACCGTGATGCGGGCGTCAGGAGCCGCGGGCGCAGGCGACACGTCTGGCTGCTGTTGGCACAGCAGGCACGCAAGGATGATGGCGATCAGGCTCATGATCGCCATCGTAGCGGAGGACCCCCGCGAGCCGGGAATTCACGCCCCGCGCGCACCCACACACCTGCTCAGCGCTTTCGCCTCCCGGCCCCAAGGCCCGCGGCTCCAAACACCGCAAGTGCGGCCGGTGCGGGAACAAAGCGGATCACACTGGTGTCACCAACCGCACCAGGGATCTGGATCGGCTGGCTGGACGAGGCGGTTTCATACACCCGGAAGCTTGTGATCTGGGTTGGAGAGCCGTTCAAGCCTCCATCGGCAATGCGCAGGATCAGCTGGTCGCTGTACGCATGTGCTGCGGAGGTGTGCACCGCGAAGCGGTAGACTTCCACAACCTTCTCGGTGTGGAAAAGTGTTCCCAGAGTGCCGGGAGAATTCTGCGCGGTGCTGATCCCCAGGTTTGCGCTGTTGTTGATATCGTTGTTCGCATCGATGCGCAGGCTGCCGGCGGACTCGAACACCTGCTGGGTCTGCGTGCCAAAATCAAAGCCCGCCCGCCGACCATCCGTCGCCGATCCCTTCGCGGCGGAAAGGTCCACCGAGTCATTGCCCGCGACGTCCCAGCCATCGACGTTGTTCGAGACGATGTTGTACCGAGACCCTGCGACGCCGTAATACGAATCGGGGATGCTCATGATGACGCGAACAAGCACGACGTCGCCGGGCATGACGTTCACGTCGCTGAACCATCCCACCTGATCGGGATCGAACGCAAACTCGATCGAAAGTCCCGGTGCGGGACGGCCCGCGGCAACGCTGGCAAGGCCGGCGGCGGCGATGAGTGCGACCAAGCGTTTCATGATGTCTCTCCTGGCGGAGACCTGCGGCCCCGCATGCACGCGGACAGTCTCCGCAATTCATCATTGACGTGTCCGTTATGGAGGGCAAGGACTACCGAACCCCCAGCAAACAGTGCGGCGCTGGGATGCCTCGCCTCCGGATCCGCGCTCTATTGCTGCAGTCCGGTCCATCCGCCATGTTCAGCAGCCGGCCTCGAACGCCCCTACGAACGCGTCGTAGTCGTCGGTGTCCACGAACCCGCTGCCATCGAAGTCCGCGTTGTCGGTCCCGGCCTCAAACGCGACCACAAAGGCCGTGAAATCATCCGTGTCCACAAAGCCGCTGTTGTCGAAGTCCGCGGGGCATGAGATCAGCGCCGCCCGCTCCCGGATCTCGGCCGGAGAGAGCACCCGGTTGTACAGGGCGAGCTCGTCCATCGCCCCGGTGAAGAAACGCGCTCCAGGAAAATCCCGCCCGGCGTTGATGCGGAAGCGCGTCCCCGTCACATTGATCGCCGACGCCGCAAGGTACCCCGGCGTGAGATTGGGATCGCGCTGGATGTCAACCACCCGGCCGTTGATATACACGATCGATCCCGTCTCGCTGTCGTTGCCCCCCTGGCGCGTCCACACAACGTGGATCCAGGTATTCCCCACCGTGCGCCCCTGCTCGCAGACCCCCGCGTTATAAAAGCCCGCGTAGATGCGGTGGTTGTTGGCGTTCTGGATGCCGAAATACACCTCGCGCCCCGTGCGACTGCCCGACGCGTCACCCCAGTGCAAGAACGGCCCCCACAGCGAGGCGTTCCCAGGTTCGGCAAGGTTCACCACCGTCTCGATGGAGAACGTCGGGTTGCCCGTCAGCGCGGAAGTTCCCAGCGACTCCAGGTATCCCGCGCTGGAGAGCCCGATCCCCACATCGCCGCCGGGCGATTCCACGCCGCGCGTCACGCTCCCGACGTACACCGCGTTATAGCCGGTGCCCAGGCTGCCATAGTTGATGGAGTTGCCCGAAGGTTCATCGAACCGGTACCACAGCAGCGGCCCCGCGCTGGCGACCTTCTGGTGGAAGAGCGGCGGCGCCGCGCTGGCAAACAGGGGCACGAGCACGCACGCGAGGCAGGCTCCCGAGGCAAACGCACAACGCTGCATAGGTCAATCTCCGCTGCCCGCCCTCGCCGCCAAGGCTACCACGCCTTGCACGATTTCCAAACCTATTCCCGTGGACCTTTTCACACCGCTCAATCGCCTCCCGGATCCCGAATATGAATGCGACCCGCGCTCTTCATGATGGCCAGAGCGACGTCTGTCACTCCATGCTCAACCTACCCACACGGTGCGGCGAACCGCCGCCGCCGGACCTCCACCGAGCACGTGCCGGAGAATCCCCGGCAGGCGGCGCAGGGGTTTACTTTTCGTTGCATGTCTCCTCGTGCACACACGGGGTTTGCGATCCCCTCGGCACGCCGCGCGGCCGGGACACGTCCGCGCTATCTCCTTGCACAGCAACACATTACAACCACCGCTTTCCGCACCACCATCACCGGGATCCCAGCACTCAAAAGCCCCCGGAACACGCATTTGGAGGAACTTTTCCCGGTAAGATGAATTCTTGGCTACTCACTCTTCCAGCGCGTCTCCCCAATCCCGGCGGCTGAGCGCGGCGACCGTGTTTCGAGCGCTGCTCGTGCTGCTGTGCGTCTCGGCGATCGGCGCCGCCGCCGCGTGGGAGATCCAGCAGCAGCGGGTGACGGCGCGCAGCCAGACCTTTGAAATGCTCATCCAGATCCGGAATCTGCGCGAGCACATCCAGGCCGTCTACCACCGCGGCGTCGTCGCCGGGGTGAACGGTGAAGCAGCGCGCGTGGACCTTTCCGGGGCCGTCGAAGAGGAACTCTTGCGGCTAGAGCGCGGCCAGGCAACCTACCCGGAGCTCGCAGGACTCATCGACCCGCTGAGGAGCCGCATCACGTCCCTCGACAACGCGCTGCAAAGCACCGCCGTGCCCGGAGGCGTATCGGCGTGGCTCTCCACCGCAGAACACATCTTCGACGGACTCATCCTCGATGTCAGCGGCCTGCGTGATCGCCTCCTCGCCCGCTACGACCTCTCCACCAGGGAGGCCGACCGCGGCGCCATCGTCTTCCAGGTGGCAATGCTCGCCGTCCTGCTGATCTCCCTCGCCGGCATGGTCCTGGGAAGCACCCTGGTCCGCCGTGAAAACCGCAAGCGCGACGCCGTCGAGCAGGCCCTGCGCGGGAGCGAAATGAGGCTTGAGCTCGCCGAGCGCATCGCCCACGTCGGGTACTGGGCGAACGACCGCATCGCCGGCACCGTCTCTGGCTCCGCCGAGTTCTTCCGCCTCTTTGGACTCGAGCCCCAGGAATTCGTCCCCATCGAAACCATCTTCAACTGCATGCACCCCGACGACGTCGGGGACATCCTTCGCCAGCACAAGGAGGTCGAGACCGACGCCCGCCCACGCATGCTCGAATACCGCATCCGCGTCAACGGCGAAATCCGCCACATCGTCGCCCATCTCACCGCCGAAACCGACGCCGCCGGCCGCATCTACCGCTCCTTCGGGACCGCCCAGGATGTCACCGAGCAGCGACACGCCCGGGCCGAGGCGCAGGCGTGGAGATCACGCTTTGAAGCCGCGATCCGCGCCGCTCGCCTGGTCGCCTACGAACGCGACCCCGTCAGCGAGTCCATCCGCTGGGAAGGCGCGTGCGAAGATGTTCTGAAAATACCCTGCGAGGCGATCGAGAACCTCAGCGGCTGGAAGGCCCGCATCCACCCCGACGATCTCCCCCACTTCGACGAGGAGCTTCGCCGATCCATCGCATCGCGCGGCGCTTTCACCCTCGAATACCGCCTCCGCCGGGACGATGGAGACTACGCCCACGTCCTGGACCGCTCCGACATGGTCCCCAGCGGGGAAGGCGCTCATACCGCCATCGGACTCATCATCGATATCTCCGACCGCAAGCGCATGGAAGGCGAGCTCCTCCAGGCCCAGAAAATGGAATCGATCGGACGCCTCGCCGGCGGCGTCGCCCACGACCTCAACAACTGGCTCACCGCGATCCTGGGCTTTGCCGCCATGGCCCGCATCGAACGAGACCTCCCGCGCCTCGCCGACCACCTCGACCGCATCGAACTCGCCGGGCACAGCGCCGCAAAGATGACCAGCCAGTTGCTCGCCTTCGCTCGCCGGCAGGTGATCGAGCCCCGCGTCTGCTCCCTCGACGAGATCGCACGCGACGCCGCCGTTCTCCTGCGCCCCTTGCTCAGCGAGAACATCTCCCTTCGCATCGTTCCCGAACCCGACCTCTGGAAGGTGCGCGTCGACCCCGGGCAGTTCGAGCAGGTCATCGTCAACCTCGCCATCAACGCCCGCGACGCCATGCCTTCGGGCGGACACATCACCATCGAGACCCGCAACGTCGTCCTCGACGACGAGTACGCCCGCAGTCATCCCGAGGTCTCCCCCGGAGAGCATGTACTGCTCGCCATCTCCGACACGGGCTCGGGTATCCCCCCCAACCAGCTCCCCCGCATCTTCGAGCCCTTCTACACCACCAAGCAGCGCGGCACCGGCACCGGCCTGGGCCTGGCGACCGTCATGGGCCTGGTCAAGCAGCACAAGGGGCACATCTGGGTCTACAGCGAGCTGGGCAAGGGCACCAGCTTCAAGATCTATGTTCCGCGCGAGCGCTCCGCCGACCTGCAGCCCGCGTCTGGATCTGCCGTCGCGCCCTCCCGCTCCACCGGCGGGGAGGTTGTGCTCGTGGTGGAAGACGAACCGCTGGTGCGCGAGCTTGCCGTCGCCTCCCTCCGCGAGCGCGGCTACGACGTCCTGGACGCCCCCACCGCCGAGCAGGCGCTGGAACTGCTCCGCTCCCGCCCCGGGCGGATTCACCTCCTGCTCACCGATGTCATCATGCCCGGCATGAGCGGCAAGCAGATCGCTCAGGAAGCCGTCCGCCTCCGCCCCGGCATCGGCGTGCTCTACACCTCCGGCTACACCGACAACGTCGTCGTTCACCACGGCATGCTCGACGAGGGAATCCACTTCCTCCAGAAGCCCTACACGCCCGGCACCCTCGCCCTCAAGGTCCGCGAAGTGCTCCAGCAGGTAGCCGCGACAACGCCGATCTCCTCCCGCGACGGCGCCCCGTGAAAAACCCCTTTCAAGCTGATCGCGCGGGCACCCCTCGCAAGTGCCGCAGAAGCGCTGCCCGCCCCGGGAGTACGATTTCTGCATGCGACCGCGACCCTGCATCCGCACCGCGCTGCGGTGGATCAGTTCGGCCCTGACCGGGCTGCTCGTCGCCTGCTGGATCGGGAGCGCCTGGTGGTGCCTGGAATGGCACAACGGCACCCTTGAAGAAGTAGTCGTCCAGTGCGGCTGCCTGCGGGCCACCATCGAGATGGGGCCTACCTCGTCCACCTCGACCATGAACGGCTGGTACTTCTGGAAGCTTCCGCCCGACGCTCCGATGCAGTGGATGCCGCGGTACCAGCACTCCAGGTTCCTCTCCGCCATCCCCGGCGCGCCGCTGTGCCACATCTTCTATCTCACCCTGCCCCTCTGGATTCCCGCCGCCCTCTCCGCGGTTCCCACCGCCGCCGCATGGCATCTTCACCGCCTCGCCCGCCGGCGCGAGCACGCCGCCCGCACCCATCGTTGCCCCCGATGCGGATACGACCTCGCCGGGATCGCCCCCGCCACGCCCTGTCCCGAGTGCGGCGGGGCGTCAATCGCCCTCCCTGCGCCCGGAATCTCCCTGGCGCCCGCCTCGGCAGGCACCCCGGACCGCTCCTGAGCATTTCGCCCACCGCTCAGAGCCCTGCGCGGCATCTCTGGCCACGCCTCATTCCAAGAGTGGATCCCTTCACTGTCGCCCGGCGTGCCGATCGACCGATACCACCCAAGGGCCGCCGCCGCGGGCGACGCTTCGCGCCCGCGAAGCCGCCCCGTGTGGGCTTCCTCCCGGAGATGCGATCCCATGAACCCGTTGGAGGCGTTCGGCCTGGGCCTTGCCTGCGGTCTGATCATCCTGGCCGTGGTGCTCATCCGCTCCGCCCTGCGTCGACACACCGACATCGAGCTCGCGCGCGCCCAGAGCGTTCGGCAGAGCGCCAGCACGCTGCGAGGCCAGATTGCCGAGCAGCTCGCCCCCCTCCTGCCCGGGTTTGAGTACGCCCCCGCCGACTCCAAGTTCCTCGGGGACCCGATCGACTATGTGGTCTTCAACGGCCTCTGCGAGGCCCGCCACGGCGATGGAGATCTCGATGAGCTCGAGGTCGTCCTCCTGGACATCAAGCATGGGCGATCCGACCTGAGCACCTACCAGCGAGCGATCGCCCGCGCCGTGGAAGAGGGCCGCGTGCGCTTCCGCGTCGTCCGCATCGACGCCGACCATGCGGTGCAGACCAGCGACTACACGCCCAGGCGCCGCGCGAAAGCCTCGGTGTAACGCTACGTTTCCCGCGCGTTCGCGAGCCGCTCTTCGGGTCAACCTTCCCGCCGCGTGCGCCCCCCGCCCGCCGACACCATGAACCTCGCCAGGTACTTCCCAGTCGCGCTCCCCTTGGAGTGCATCACCAGTTCCGCCGGCGTACCCGCTCGGACGATCTTCCCGCCCTCATCCCCCGCCCCCGGGCCCATGTCGATCACCCAGTCGCTCCCGGCAATGACTCGCATGTCGTGCTCCACCACCACCACCGTATTCCCCGCGTCCACCAGGATCTCCAGCTGCGCCACCAGCCGCTCCACGTCCGACGGGTGCAGCCCCGTGGTCGGCTCATCAAGCACATAGAGCGCCCCGCCGCGCCCGGTCCGCTGAAGCTCCGTCGCCAGCTTGATCCGCTGCGCTTCCCCGCCCGAAAGCTCCGTCGCCGGCTGCCCCAGCCTCAGATACCCCAGCCCCACCTGCTGGATCACATCGAGGAAGCGCTTGAGCGTCGGCTCCTCCGCAAAGAACGCCGCCGCGTCGTCCACCGTGAGCGCCAGCACCTCCGCGATGTTCTTGCCGCGTAACCGAATCTCCAGCGTCTTCTGGTTGTACCGGCTCCCGCCGCACACCGGGCAGGGTGAGTACACCCCCGGCATGAACAAGAGCTCCACAAACACAAACCCTTCCCCCTGACAGTTCTCGCACCGGCCCTTGGTGACGTTGAACGAGAATCGCCCCGCCTCGTATCGCCGAGCCTTGGCTTCCTTTGTCTCCGCGAAGAGGCGCCGAACGTGATCGAACAAGCCTGTGTACGTGGCGAGGTTGGACCTGGGTGTTCGCCCGATCGGCTTCTGGTCCACCCGCACCAGTCGCTGGATGCCCTCCAGCCCCGCGGTAATCCTGCCTTCCACGGCCCCAAGCTCCGGGCGTTCCAGCGCTTCCCCTTCTTCCTCCTCGGGCTCGGCGGTCTCGTGCCCCAGGTGCTCACCCACCAGCCCCACCAGCACCTGCCCCACCAGCGTGGATTTCCCCGACCCCGACACTCCCGTCACACTGGTCAGCACACCCAGCGGGATCTCCACATCCACCCCGCGCAAGTTATTGCGGGTCACTCCCTCCAGCCGCAACCACCCTGTCGGCGTGCGCAGCGCTCTCTCGGGCATGGTGAACGTGCCGAACACAAACTCGCGCGTCCGCGAATCGTCCACCGCTCGCAGCCCTTCCAGCGGCCCGCTGTACAGCACCCGGCCCCCGTGCTGCCCCGCCGCCGGCCCGACATCCACGATCCAGTCCGCTCGCCGGATCACGTCCAGTTCGTGCTCCACCACAAACAGCGAATTCCCCGAGGCCTTCAGCCGCTCCAGCGCCGTGAGCAGCGCCTCGGTATCCGCCGGATGCAGCCCCGCCGACGGCTCGTCCAGCACATACACCACCCCGAACAGGTTTGAGCGCACCTGCGTCGCCAGCCGCAGCCGCTGCAGCTCCCCCGGAGAGAGCGTCGGCGTGCTGCGGTCCAGGGAGAGATACCCAAGACCCAGTTCCAGGATCACCCCAAGTCGCGCCCGCATGTCCGCCGTGATCCGCTGCATCACCTCCACACGCTCGGGATGCTCCCGCCTGGACTGGGCGTTCCCCATCGACGCTTCGGCAAGCGGCCCCAGCACCTCCATCAGCCTTCGCAGCGGCACCTGGGACATCTCCGCAATGTCCATCCCCGCCACCTTCACGCCCAGCGCCTCGCGCCGCAGGCGCTTGCCCTCGCACACCGGGCACCGCGCGCTCACCATGTAGCGTGCCACCCGCTTCTTCATCGAGGCGCTCTCGGTCTTGGCGAACGTCTCCAGCACATACTTCCTCGCCCCCGTGAACGTCCCCTGGTAACTCGGCGGCTCCTTGCGCTTGATCGCGGCCCTCACCTCTTCCCGCGAAAACCCCGCGTACACCGGCACCGTCGGCTGCTCGTCGGTGTACAGCAGCCAGTCACGATCCTTCTTGGGCAGGTCCTTCCACGGAAGATCAATGTCGTACCCCATCGTGGTCACGATGTCCCGCAGGTTCTGCCCGTGCCACGCCGGTGGCCACGCGGCGATCGCCCGCTCCCGGATGCTCTTGGAGTCATCGGGAACCAGGGAACGTTCGGTCACCTCGTAGATGCGTCCCAGCCCGTGGCACCGCGGGCACGCGCCCTCGGGCGTGTTCGGAGAGAACGACTCCGCGTACAGGATCCCCTGGCCCTTGGGATAGTCTCCCGCGCGGGAATAGAGCATCCGCAGCAGGTTCGAAAGCGTGGTCACGCTCCCCACCGACGACCGCGTCGTCGGGGAGCCCCGCTGCTGCTGCAGCGCCACCGCCGGCGGCAGGCCCGAGATCTCGTCAACCTGCGGGATATCCGTCTGGTGAAAAAGCCGCCGCGCATACGGGGCCACCGATTCAAGATACCTCCGCTGCGCCTCGGCATACAGCGTGCCGAACGCCAGGGACGACTTTCCCGACCCCGATACGCCCGTGAAGACCACGATCGCATCGCGCGGGATGTCCACATCGACGTTCTTGAGGTTGTGCTCCCTCGCCCCGCGCACGCGAACAAACCCGGAGGTCGCGGAGGTGTTGTCGGAGCTGGCGGGCTTGCGCATGGTCGATCTACCGGATCACACAGCGGTGCGCGACGCCGCGACCGGCCATGGACGCGGGCACAGTATCTCATCTTCCCCGCGCGGTCCCGCCCCCGGCACCATCCCCCCGCGGAATGAGCGAGCCTTCACCGTGTTCCTCCACCACCATGCTCCCAACCGCACGCGAGCACGATAAACACGGATTCATCAAGGATTCATTCCAGGCCCTGCGCGCGGGCCCACCAGTTGATCGGAAGCAGCAACAATCCAAACGAACGAACAAAAACACACGACCTTCGACGAGCACTCTGCAAGCGACTTTTCCTGAGTTGAATAACGGGTACCGCGAACTGGGAAGACGATTCCAAGCCTGACGGGCGACAATCGACCTCCCTCACTGCTCAAACCCAAACAACTTCCCTGCGCTGCACCACGTGCTCGTCACGAACAACCCCGCCCTCGGCGGGGTTGTTTTTTGCTGAGATCCAGAGGCATGCAAACCTCACTCCCTCACGGCCCCATCGCCAATTCCATCGCCAGCCCCACTCCGAATTGAGGCGCGGCCATCCCGCACACTGTTCCCCACGCTCCATAGCATGCACCGCCTGGCCCGGAACACACCAAGGAGCCGCCATGAGCGTGCAGAGTGATCGGCGAAGAGTTCAACTGCTTTCCCGGCGGGTCGCCAAGCTTCAATCACAGTTGAATGCGCTCCTCAGCGTCATCCACGTCAGCCCCGCGGGCGACATCGAACTCTCCGCGGCCTCCTCCCTCACGCTGCGATCACCCGGCGCCGCCCTCACGCTGGCTCCCCAGGGCCTGACCATCAGCGCGGATGCACGGATTTCCGTCACGACCTCGGGCGAGTTCAGCCTAGTGGCCGCGAGCCTTGTCGTAGATGCGAGCGCCACGACCCTGCAAGGCGCAATCACCACCGCGCAGGGCACGATCAAGTGCGAGACCATCATCGCCAATTCGGTGGTTGGAAGCTCGTACACTCCCGGCGCCGGCAATATCTGGTAGCGCCGCGATGGGCAAAGAGCAGGGACTACCGGGCCCGACGCGCCCGCGGCACCACCACCACGTTCCGCCGCCCGCTCGCCGCGCCCTCACCCCTGATCGCGTTGTACCAGCCCACGGTGCGGCGCAGCCGCTTGGCGGTCTTCCACAGCGTGCCCGCCAGCAGCGCAATCTGCACGGCAAGAATCCCCATCTCGATGACGCTGGTTCGGCCGCGGCGAGTGCGGCGTGCGGGCTTGAACATGGACGCCCGTGGCACGGCCGGATGAACCAGGCGTGATCGACGTATGAAATGCGCCTCCCCTCCCGGCTGGTCCTCCCGCCTTCGCGTCTTCCTGACCCTTCTCGTCCCGCTCGGCGCAACCGCGACGAACTCCCCAGCCCGCCACCCGCGCACCCTCCCCGGCACTCACCCCGCAGTGTGAACACCCTATGTAGTGCGTGCTGCCCCGGGGCCGCGCCGACGAGGATTGCCCTCTTTCTTGGGTCCAAGGGACGGATAACCCCACCCCTCTTCTCTGCGTGTGAAGTGGGATGCCGCTTCATCCGAAGCGTGGGAAGAACTCTTTCATCCGCCCCGCCCCACCCGCGCTCACAGGACACGCCCATGCCCACCATGACCGGCACGCCCTTCTGCCTTCGCAGGTATCAGATGGACACGGGATGGACCGCGCCGCTCCCAGCCGCGCTCGACGGCCCCTCCACCCTCGTGCTCGCCTTTGGATCCTCACGCCTCAGCCCATCAGACCACGCCTTCACCGACCTCGCCGCCGCCTTCCCCACCAGCCACGTCCTGGGCTGCTCCACCAGCGGAGAAATCCACGGACAGAGCCTCCTCGACGACGGCATGAGCGTCGCCATCTTCCGCTTTGGCGTCTCTCACCTGCGCTCCGCCTCCGCCCCCGTCCGCGGGCCCGAAGACTCACGCCGCTGCGGTGAAATCCTCGCCGCGCAGCTCTCCGCGCCCGACCTCACCGGCGTGCTGGTGTATTCCGACGGGCTCCACGTCAACGGCACCGAACTGGTCAAGGGACTTACCGACGGGCTCGATCCCTCCGTGCTCATCACCGGCGGACTCGCCGGTGACGGCGCGGCGTTCAAGAGCACTTGGGTGCTCCGCAACCATCAGCCCACCGAGAAATTCGTCGTCGCCGTGGGCCTCTACGGCCCCGCCGTCCGACTGGGCCACGGCTCCAAGGGCGGCTGGGATCCCTTCGGCCCCGAGCGCGTGGTCACCCGATCCAGCGGGAACGTGCTGCTGGAGCTCGATCATCAGCCCGCCCTCGCCCTCTACAAGAAATACCTGGGAAACCGTGCCGACGGCCTCCCCGCCACCGCCCTGCTCTTCCCCCTGGCCCTCCGCACCGCCGGCGCCCCGCCCCTGGTCCGCACCATCCTCTCGGTGGACGAAGACGCCCAGTCGCTCACCTTCGCCGGGGACGTGCCGCAGGGCGCCACCGCCCAGCTCATGCGCGCCAACTTTGACCGGCTCATCTGCGGCGCCGGGACCGCCGCGCTCGAGTGCACCCCCGCGCTGGATGCCACGCCCCAGCTTGCCATCGCCGTCAGCTGCATCGGCCGCCGCCTCGTGCTGGGAGAACGCGCCGAGGAAGAGATCGAGGCCGTGTGCGACCAGCTTCCGCCCGGCTCATCGGTTGTCGGCTTCTATTCCTACGGAGAGATCGCCCCCACCGGCTCGGGCAACTGCGACCTCCACAACCAGACCATGACCATCACGACGATCTCGGAAGTCGTCGGCACGTGAACGACCAGCCGCTCCATCCCGTGCTGATGCGCCAGCTCAAGAAGCTCGGGCTGGGCGCCGAGTCACCTCCCCAGGCCGGCTGGGAGCTGCTGCTGCAGCGCGTCTCGGCGACGTACACCCAGGCCGACCAGGACCGCTACATCGTCGAGCGCGCGATGGCGATCTCCTCCGAAGAGCTCCGCGAGGCCTCCGTCCGTGCCGAGGCCGCCTCCCGCGCCAAGTCCGAGTTCCTTGCCAACATGTCCCACGAGATCCGCACGCCCATGAACGCGATCCTGGGCTTCGCCGAACTCCTCCAGGACGGCGGACAGAGCGACGCCGTTCGCGCCGAGCACGTCCGCACCATCCGCCGAAACGGGGAGCACCTGCTCTGCATCGTCAACGACATCCTCGACCTCTCCAAGATCGAGGCCGGCAAAATGACCGTGGAGTCGGCGCAGTGCCCGCTCTGCCAGATGGTCGCCGAGATCACCGGGACGATGCGCGTCCGCGCCGCCGGCAAGGGCATCACCCTCGACTTTGAATACCTCTTCCCCGTCCCCCAGACCATCCGCTCCGATGCGCTGCGTGTCCGCCAGATCCTCATGAACCTGGTCGGCAATGCGATCAAGTTCACCGAGTGCGGCGGCATCCACATCCGCGTCCGCGGGATCGACCTTGCCGGGCCCGGCTCAGCCGTCTGCGTCGAAGTCTCCGACACCGGCATCGGCATCACCCCCGACCAGCTCGAAAACCTCTTCAACGCCTTCCATCAGGCCGACTCCTCCACCACCCGCCGCTTCGGCGGCACAGGCCTGGGCCTCACGATCTCGCGCCGCCTCGCCGAGATCCTCGGCGGCAGCCTCACCGTCTCCAGCGCGTGGGGACGCGGCAGCGTCTTCACCCTCACCCTTCCCACCGGCTCCCTGCAGGGTGTGCCGATCCTCTCCGCCGCACCCCGGGCGACGCAGATTGTCCCCGACCTTGCCGAGGACGCCGCACAACCCGTCTCCCTCCACCCCTCCCGCATCCTCCTGGTGGAGGATGGGCCCGACAACCAGCGGCTGATCTCCTTCCACCTCTCCAAGGCCGGCGCGCAGGTTGATGTCGCAGGCAACGGCCTCGCCGCCCTGGCGCAGCACGAGGCGGCCGTCGTGGCCGGTCGGCCATACTCCCTGATCCTCATGGACATGCAGATGCCCGTCATGGACGGCTACGAGGCGACGCGGCGACTCCGGGAACGAGGAGATCCCACGCCCGTCATCGCCCTTACCGCCCACGCGATGAGCAGCGACCGTGAGCGCTGTCTCGCCGCCGGCTGCAATGACTTCGCCACCAAGCCCATAGACCGCGCCGAGCTCCTGAGGCTCTGCGCCCGCTGGACCGGGTCTTCCCGCGCCAGCGCCGCCTGAGCTCCCCCGGCCGCTCCCGCCGACCGCTGCCCTGCCGCCAAGCTCAGTTGGGCCGGTACTTGAACACGATCGGCCGGTTCTGCTGCGAGTTGCTGATCACCACCAGCGCCTTGGTGTACGGCAGGTCGATGTCAAATCCCTTGCTCATCGCGTTCTCCGCGGTGTTCAGAATCGAGCCGAGATAGTTCGCCTGCGTGCGGTCGTCAATGTTGGTTGTGTCCCAGAATTCAACCACATCCCGGTGGTTCAGGAACACCGAGTGCAGAAATCCGCTCCCGGTCATCACAACCTGGTATTGATTGTTCATCAGCGGGATCACTTTGTGCTCCCACAGGCACGGTTCGCACCCGCCCCCCGCCCGCGTCGCCTGGTAGACGTCCTCCAGAGAATGCATCGTGGAGGTGATCGGGCCCGAGGGAGGGTTCAAATCCCCCGCAAGCACCGCGACCGAACCGACTCCCACGCCACCGATCAGCACGCCCAGCAGCACCGCGCGATTCTTCATGTGATCCCTCCAGAAATGAAACAACCACAGCGTACAGATCCGCGACGCGTTGCTCAAGCGTATTGCAATCGACTCACGGTACTCCGCGCTAATCGCACGAACAAACAGGCACGAGATCTCAGCCATACTTTTCGCCACACGATTATATATAGTTTCGACCAGCCGGCGAGTTTCCCCGTGCGTCCACGGGCTTTTTCTGCCTGCCGGAACCAAGGAGCCATCGCCGGATAAACTCTCTGCCGTTTCGCGAGTTTCCCGTTTCCCCATGCCATCCCTCACCGAGTCCATCCAGTTGCTTGCGGGAGCCGGGCTCCTGCCCTTCGCCCGCCTCGCCCGTGCCTGCGGGGTAGCCACACCCCGGGACGGGTGGCGGCGAGCCGCCGGCCTCGTCCTCGCCGAGCCCCGCTCCACCTTTGAACTCTCCGCCTTTGGACTCGGGCTCGATGCCGCCGGAGATGAAGGGCAGCACCGGTGCGCCGCCAAGCTGCACGAGTTCCTGACGCGGGAAGCCGCACTCCACATCCGCATCGTCCGCCGCGGCATCGAGCATGACGCCCTCCCGCACACAGGGCCCAGCTATACCCTTGACTTCCAGCCTTGGGTCGATGGGCCCGCCCGCTTTGTTTCACCGGAACACTGGACGAACCCTGGGCCCCTCGAGCCTGCGCCCCATGCACCGCAGCCGCCCGACCAGCCGCTCCTCAATCTTGTCGTTCGCATCAGTCCCCGCGGCTTCGCCGACCTCTGGGTGCGTGTCAACCATGTCGGCGCTGACGGCGTGCCGGTCCAGGAAATGCTCACCCGGCTTGAGAAGGACTGGGGCGTCGTCGATCCCCCCCACTTCCCCGCCCCCGAAGAGTTCGAATCACACGCCATTGCTCGCCCGCGCGCGGACGTCCACCAGGCCCAGTGCTTTATCGATTTTGCCCCGCTCCTGGCGTGGCGAAAGTCCGCCAACGCCGGCCTGCCAGCGCCCATGACCGTGGGAGCGGCGATCCTGTGGAACCTGGCCCGTCACCCCGCCTTCGCCCAGCTGCACGCGGGCACGACGGTCGAGGTGGAAGCGTCGGGTACGTACCAGCGCGGCGTGGGCGTCGTCGTCGTTCGTCCCGCGGACTACTTCTCCCGTCCCCAGGGCCTCCGAGACTTCGTCACGGGCTTCAATGCCCGCTTGGAGGCGACCCGGACTCGCCAGAGTCCCTCCTGCACCACCCTGGACACCCTTGCCCTGCTCCCCGCACCCATCGCCCGCACGCTGCTGCGCCACGCGCTGGACAACACCCCCGCCGCCTTCGGTTCCATCGCCCTCACCATGCTCAAGGACGCCAAGGTCTTCGGCGCTCCCTTCGCCCAGCGCGGCCATCCCCACGGCTTCCTCGCCGTCGGCAGCCTCGCGCTCCCCACCCGCGACGGTCGCCGCGTCGGCTGCATCACCATCAAGGGCCCGCACGATGTCGTCCGGCGATACCCCGCCCTGCTGCGCGAAGCCCTCGCGCCCGGCGCGATCGGTCCCGCCTAACCCGCCTCGCGGCGCTCCGCGACACCGATGTGCTGCGAACCAGCACGTTTCACAAATCACTTGGGCGTGCTGATCCCAGCCGCGTCCTTCACGTGCCCTTCGGGCGTGAACCACCCATTCTCAAACGCCGGCGAATCCACACGCTCAATCACCAGCCGGCGCAGCGGCGGCCTCCGCGGCGGACCGCCCGGCCCCGGCCGTGCGCCACGCCCATCCCCCGGACGATCATTCGTACCCGGTCCCGCGCCTTGCCGCGGCGGCCGAGGCCCGCGGGCGTCCGCTCCCTCTTCCAGCGGATCGCGAGGCGGCTCGCCGTCGACATGCCCGCGCTCTTCCGAATTCTCAAGCCCCACGGGACCTGCTCGCCGCGGCGGAGGACCTTCGTCACCGGCTCTCTCCCCGCGCGGTCCATCCTCACGGGCCTCTCCAGGCGGCGGAGGGCCATCCTGCGGATGGGGAGGGCGATCTTCACCTTCCGGCGGGCGCGGCGGCCTGCCACGGCGTGGGCCCGGACCTTCTCCCAGCCCGTCGCGCGGCCGGTCGCCCAAGCCAGGTCCACCGCCCGGGCGCATCCCCGGCCCCCCCGGCATCTCCATGGGTGGCGGACGCCAGCTCAGTTCCATCCGCTCCACCACCTTGCTCACCGGGTCCATCCACACTTCGATGCGATCGGCGCTGCGCAGCCGCTGGGCAAGGGGACCCGGGGTGGGCTTGCGGATCCCCACCACGTGATCGAATTCTCCTGCCGCCGTGCCCGGCAGCTTCACGCGCTCGGGCTTGCTCATCGAATACGCCTGCGCCGCGGCCTCGAGCCAGCGGTCGATCGAGTCGGCGAACATCGACTCCCCGTCCTGGTTCGCCCACCCCGGCCAGGCGCGGCGAGGATTCTCCCGGTCAATCGTCCCCTCGGGCGTGATCGCCCACTCGCCCGTCTGGTCACGCCCCGCGATGACCTCCTGGCCATCGGGCCGGTGCAGCCGCAGCAGCATGAGGTCCGGAAAGCTGGTATCCACAAAGGCGTGCGGGCTTGCGGGCGCAAGGTCACCGGTCCCGAAGACCGCGCTGATCTGGTAGCGGCGATCTCCCGGGGCCCGCATCGCCGTGATCGAGTCCTCAATCGAGGCATACGTCGGCGTGGTCACGGGTGAAGCCAGGAAGACGATCGCCGCGGCCAGCCCGGCAAGGAGCGACCCGGCGCCCATGAAGCGCGAGAACCGGCGTCGCCGCCGGTCGGCCCGCACCCGCGCCGCGGGCACGGCGAGCCCTTCCATCACGCGCTGCACCCGCCGCTCACGTGCTTCCGGCCCCGTCTCGTGCACCACGTGCAGCAGCCCGTGCGCAAAGAGGTCGTCGGCCGGCCCCCCGGGACCGGATGCATCCGATTCAACGTTTGATCGCGGCTGATCCATCATCCACCCTCCCCCGAAAGCACGCACTGTGCCAGCATCTGCCGGGCCCGCTGCACGCGCTTCTTCACCAGTTCTTCGTTGGTCCCCAGCGACTCGGCGATCTGCCGCAGCATCAGCCCGCGGGAATACATCATCTCGATGACCTCTCGCATCGCCTCCGGAAGCCGTGGGATGCACTGAAGCAGCCGATCGGCCCGTTCACGGAACGAATCCCCCGGCGCCGCAAGGCGGTCGTACCGCTGGTCGAGCGCGTCCAGCACCGCCCCGTCGGTGGCGACGGGCCGGGCGCGGTTCTTGCGCTCGTGCTCGAGGCTCAGGTTGCGTGCGATGCCCCGCAGCCACGGTCCAAAGGGCCTGGTGCGGTCGTACTGCCCCAGCTGCTTCCACGCCGTGAGCATGGTTTCCTGGAAGAGATCGTCCGCAGCGCCCGGAGACCACAGCAGGCTGCGCGTGTAGGCGGCGAGCATGTCGGCGTGCTCCCTCACCAGGATCTCGAAGACTTCTTTGCCCGAAGGGCCGCCATGCAGTGTCACGCGAGGATTCTCCCATGAGTTGTTGCCCGCCCGCGCCGCCGGGGGGACACCAAAGTGCCAACTCGTCCATCCCGGAAGAACAATCGGCGGAATTGTGTCCCCCGCCTTCCCTCCGCAACCAATCACCTGCGAGCAGAGAGGGCAGGCGTCCGCGTTCGGCCAATCCGGACGTGACCACGAACCCGCCTCCCCGCTGGGCCCGCCTGCCGGCCGGCCCACACGCTGCACACCCACCCACGCGGAGAGATGACCCATGCCAGCACGCCTTCCCGCCCCTTCCGGACTCGGATCCTGCTCCGATAACCGCGCTCGCCGGCTTCACGCCGCGGTGCGCGCCGCCGTGGTGCTGGGTCTGGCCGGCTCGGCCCTGGGCGCTCTCCCGCCCGTCCCCCACCCCGCCGAGAACCCTCCCACGGAAGAGAAACGCGTCCTGGGCAAGATCCTCTTCTACGACGAGCAGCTCTCAGCGACCAACACCATGGCCTGCGCCACGTGCCACATCACCGGTCGCGGCGGGACCGATCCACGCCAGGGCGGCAACCCCGGCCCCGACGGCATCCCCGGCAACGGAGATGACAAGCGGGCCTCCCCCGGCGTGTTTCGCTCCGACGCGGTGATGAACTACCTGCGCGACGAGGTCTTCGGCTTCCAGCCCCAGGTCACCGACCGCACCGCCAACAGCCCCATCAACGCCGCGTACGCCCCGCAGCTCTTCTGGGACGGCCGCGCGTCGGGTCAGTTCAAGGATCCGTTGACCGGGGAGGTCGTCATCGCCTCCGGCGGCGCGTTGGAGAGCCAGTCGGTCAACCCGCCCGTCAGCGGTTCGGAGATGGCCCACGATAACACCGACTGGACCCAGATCAGCCAGAAGCTCTCCCATGTCCATCCGATGGACTTGGCGACCAATTACACCTCGGACATCGCCGCCGTGCTGAGCGACAGCCCCGGCTACCCCGAGCTCTTCCGCCGCGCCTTCGGGGATACCGCGATCACGCCCGCCCGCATCGCCATGGCGATCGCCACCTTTGAGCGCACATTGATCGCCGATCAGACCCCCTGGGACCGGTTCATCGCCGGCGACACCAACGCACTCACGCGGGGCCAGCGCGACGGCTGGCAGGCCTTCCAGGCCAGCAACTGCAACCAGTGCCACGTTCCCCCGCTGTTCACCGGCAACGGGTTCCGCAACGTCGGGCTCCGCCCCCCGGCCGAAGACCGCGGCCTCGCCGAGATCACCGGCAACAACAACGACCGCGGCAAGTTCAAGGTCGCCGGCCTCCGCAACACCGGCCTCAAGACCTCCTTCATGCACACGGGCCAGCTCCCCAGTCTCACCGAGGTCATCCGCTTCTACGCCAAGGCCCCGGGCGCGGCGCCGCAGTTCCCCGAGAACCAGGACCCGCTCATGGGCCAGGTCAACGTGCCGCCGCAAGTGGCGCCCGCCCTGGAAGATTTCCTCCGCAACGGGCTGCTGGACGTCCGCGTTCGGGATCAGACCTTCCCCTTCGATCGCCCCACGCTCGCCTCCGAGCGTCCCAATAACCGCTCCACCAACGTCAACGGCGGCGTCGCGGGCACGGGCGGTTTCATCCCCGGCCTCCTCGCCGATATGCCTCCCATGCTCGGCACCGCCGATTTCCGCGTCGGGATCACCCGGGCGACGGGCGGCGCCCTCGCACGCCTGGCCTACTCCACCTCCGCGCCTGTCAACGGCCGGATCACTCCGACCGAGTTCGTGGGTGAGATCACCACCAGCACCGGCAACGCGGGGACGGGGTTTGGCACCTTCCACTGGGAACTGAGCCCGACCAAGTTCAACAGCGGTCAGGTCATCTACCTGCAGTGGTTCGTGACCGATGCGGGGGCGGCCGGAGGGATCGCCCTCTCCCAGGTCACTCGCGTGCCGCTCTTCTGCGGGTCGTGGGGCTGCCCGGGCGCCTGCCCCACGGACCTGGACACCTCAGGCTTCGTCGATTCCGACGACTTCGACCTCTTCATCTCGTCCTTCGAACTGGGGGACGCCGCGGCAGACTTCGACAAGAGCGGCTTTGTCGATACCGACGACTTCGACGCCTTTGTGCGGGCCTTCGAGGCAGGGTGTTGAGGGAGGGAAGGCACTGGGCATCAGGCACTGGGCACTGGTGAAAGGCAGAAGGCAGAGGACAGAGGCCCCGGTCGATTGACCGGGGCCCTTTTGCTGGTCCGGGCACTTCGTGACTTTCTGACTCCGTGACTCCGTGACTTCTACGATTGCCTGTTGTCCACGGGCCAATCCAACCTCGGGCCGCTGGCGCTGGAGTTCATCGGTGACCTGTATCGCCGGCCCTTCCTCCTGCGCCAGGATCGCCCCACCACCATCGGGCGGGCGGCGGATTCCGACGTGGTGCTGCTGAGCGAGACCGTCTCTCGCCGGCACGCGTCGGTGGTGATGCGGTCGGCGGGCGTGTTCCTGACCGACCTGGGCAGCACGCACGGGACGCACCTCAACAGCCTGCGGGTGGATGCGAACCAGGCGACGCCGCTCACGCCGGGGGACCTGATCCAGATCGGTCCGTTCATGCTGCGGCTGACGGTGCAGAGCGAAGCCTCGTCCCCGGGGCTGAGCACGATCGCGCTCAAGGACGACGCGACGACATCCTTCCATGTGCAGACCCTCGCCTCGGTCTCTCCGCACGCCGGTCGGCGGCTGCGGGCGCTGACCGAGTGCATCGCCCGCCTGGACGCCGCGACGAGCGTGGAGCAGGCGGCGGAGATCGCGCTGGAATACGCCCTCGACGGCAGCGGGTACGCCCACGCGGCGATCCTGCGGCGGCCTGGGACTTCGGAGGTCGAGATCATCGCCTCGCGCCGGCTGGATCCGCAGGAGCGGCCGTCGCTCTCGTTCAGCCGGTCCCTGATCGCCGCGGCGGAAGCAGGAAAGACGGCGATGCTCGCCCCGCAGTCGCGCGTCACCAGCCACTCGCTCGCCGGCATGAACATCCACTCGGCCCTGTGCGCCCCGATTCACGTGGGTGACACGATTGCCGGGTTCCTGTACCTCGACGCGAGGGACCATGAGGCCCCGGTCGATCCCGACGCCGCGGGGTTCTGCGAGGCGCTGGCGACGTCCCTGGGGCTTTCCTTCGCCAACATCGTGCGGGCGGAGCTTGAGCGCCGACAGCAGTCGCTGGCGGCCGAGCTTTCTGCGGCGCACGAGGCCCAGCAGTTCATCCTGCCCGACGCCGATTCCCGCCACGAATTCCTCGCCTACGGCATGCGGATGCGCCCCGGCGCCTACGTCGCCGGGGACCTGTTCGACGTGGTGGCGCTCCCCGACGGCCGGGTCGCGGTGGCGATCGGAGATGTCGCGGGGCACGGAGTGGGCTCGGCGATGCTGATGGCCTCGACGCAGGCGCACCTGAACGCGCAGCTGCTGACACTGTGCGACCCGGCGGCGGCGCTGGCGGCGGTGAACACGTACCTGGCGACCAAGGCGCTGGGTGGACGGTTCGTCTCACTATGGGTCGGCGTGTTCAGCGCCGACGGCACGGTGGAATATGTCGACGCGGGGCACGGGCACTGGCTGCACCTGCCCAAGGCGGGCGGAGAGGGGCAGCCCCCCACCATGGGCGGGTCGATCCCCATCGGGGTTTCGACGGTGGCGACGTACCGGTCGGTGACGTTCCGCATGATGCCCGGGGACCGTGTGCTGCTCTATACCGACGGGGTGATCGAGCAGCGCAACGCGGGGGGCGTGCAGTTTGGGGTGCAGAGCCTGCGGCCGCTGATGGCTCCGCAGTCCTCGACCTCCCAGCTGGTGCAGGAAATCCTCGAGCAGGTCGTTCGCCACAGCGGGAACGGAACGCTGGAGGACGATGCAACGGTGGCGTGCGTGGAGTACAGCCCGCCGGGGAGTTAGTTCGTCGGCGCGAGGCGAGCCTTGAGGCGCGCGACCAGATCCCGTGATTCGACCGTGGATGGGTGATCGGGACCGATGAGCTTGGTGCGGCCGGCGAGGGCCTTCTCGGCGAGCGGGAGCGCTTCGTCGTACAGGCCCATTTTTTCTTTCAGCAGGGCCAGGGATGCGGCGGCGCCGACGGTCGAGGGGTATTCATCCCCGAACTTGGTGCTGGAGGTGGCGTGCACGCGGGCGAGCATGGGCGCGGCCTCTTCGACGCGTCCGCGTTCGATGAGCCAGCGGGCGTATCCCAGCTCGGTCTGGATGGTCTCGGCGTGGTCGGCGCCGTCGACTTTCACGAGGATCTGGACGGACTTCTGGAAGAGCGTTTCGCACTCCTGGACCTTGCCCTGCTTGGCGAGGTTGCTGGCGAGGTTGGACATGAGCACGGCGACCGACTCGTTCTCAGGTCCGAGCTTGCGCTGGGCGATCTCGAGGGTTTCACGGATGAGCGTTTCGGCCTCGGCGACGCGTCCGAGCTTCTCTCGCATGACGGCGAGGTTGGACATGTCGAGGATGGTTTCGGGATGGTCGGGGCCGCTGACTTTCTTGCGGATCTCGAGTGACTCGGCGAGAACCTGCTCGGCGCCGGCGATGTCCCCAAGGTCGTAGAGGGCGGTGGAGAGATTTCCCAGGGCCAGGAGCGTGGATGGGTGGTTCATCCCCAGGACGCGCTTGCGGGCGTTCAAGACCTGGCGGTAGAGCTTCTCGGCCTCGGCGACGTGGCCGCCGTCGTGAAGAACGATGGCGAGATTCGTGATCGCCGAGAGCGTGGTGGCGTTGTCGGGCCCCAGGCGAGCCGTCGCGTCGTCGATGGCGAGACGCTGCTGGCGCTGGGCTTCGTCGAGCTTGCCGAGGTTTCGCAGGCAGGCGGCGGCGGAGGAACGTGCTTCGATGAGTTCCAGGTCGTTCTTGCCGGTGCCGGCGAAGAGCGTGATGGCTTCATCGAAGAGCGCCTGGGCCTCGGCCCAGCGCGCCTGGCGGAAGCGGAGACTTCCCAGGGCGTGCACGGCGGCGGCGAGTTCCGCGGAATCGGGGGCCTTGGCGCGGCGCATGTCGACCGCGCCCGACATGTACTTCTCGGCCTTGTCATACTCTCCCAGGGAGGCGTAAGTCTTGCCCACGGCGTCGTAGAGCTTGGCCTTGACGACGGGGCGGTCGGCGAAGGCGGCGTCGATCTCTCCGGCGGCGTTGCCGACGACCTCGCTGACGGTGATCTGGCGGCCCTGGGCCTCTTCGGGTGTCGCGGCGGCGAGCATGCGGTTGACGATGAAGTCGTTGAGCGCTTCGGCAGACTTGGCCTCGTCGTCGGCGCGGAGACGCTGGGTCTCGGCAACGCGGCGCTGCTCGATAGCGCGAGCCATGCCGATGGAAGTTCCCACCACGCCCAGGATGAGCAGAACGACGGCCGACGAGGCCCCCACCACCAGCCCGCGGTGCCGCGCGGTGAACTTGCGCAGCTGATACATCGTGGTGGGCGGGCGGGCGGAGATGGGTTCATCCCGGAGGTATCGCTGGATATCCGCGGCAAGCTCTGAGGCGGTCTGGTAGCGGCGCTGGCGGTCCTTCTCCATCGCCTTGGCGACGATGGTCGAAACGTCTCCGCGCAGGGACGGTTCGATGTCTCCCAGGTGCGCGGGGTCGTCCTGGGCGATCTTCCGTGCCGCTTCGACGATGGTCCGGCCCGACAGGTCGAGCGGCAGCCGCCCGGCGAGGAGCTCGTAGAGGATCACGCCCAGCGTGTAGACGTCCGAGCGGGTGTCGAGCGCGGCGGCGTCCCCGGCGACCTGCTCGGGGCTCATGTAGGGCAGGGTTCCCACGAGCTGGCCGACGTCGGTCTGCAACGTCGCCTTGATGTCCGAATCGGTGGCGCGGGCGATGCCGAAATCCAGCACCTTGGGCTGACCGTCGGCCGTGACCAGCACGTTGCCGGGCTTGAGATCCCGGTGGATGACGCCGCGCGAATGCGCGTGCTGCACCGCGTCGCAGATGCGGGCCATCAGCTCCATGCGGCCGCGGACCGAGGTCGCGTGCTGGCGGGCATGATCGGTGAGGGGCTGGCCGCGCACGTACTCCATCGCGAAGAACGGCGTGGGCGTGTTCTGCGGGCCCACCTTGGCGACGCCGGCCTCGAAGACCTGGGCGATGCCGGGGTGCTGGAGCCTGCCGAGAACCTGGGACTCAAGCTCGAAGCGCTTGAGCATCGCCGCGCTCATCATGCCGGTGCGCACGACCTTGAGCGCCACCGTCCGCCGCGGGCGTTCCTGTTCGGCGAGGCAGACCATGCCCATCCCGCCCTCTCCCAGCACGCCCATGACGCGGTAGCTGCCGATGCGGTCGGGCATGCCCGCCGCGGCGAGGACGGCCTGGGGGATCGCGTCGTTGACGCCGGATTCGAAGAGATCCACGGACGTGGACGCAACGCCGAAGATGGTGGGCGCGCTGTGGGCGTCGGTGTCGTGCACCTCTTCCGCGTCCTCCGCGTCGGCGTGGGGGCCCGGGGAGGTGTCGTGCCCGCGTTCACCGTTCGTTCCCGGCGCGGGCGGGAGCGTCGCCGAGAGCATCGTGCCCACGGCGAGGCGGCTGGCGCGGAGCAGATCGTCGTTGCCGCCGCAGCGGGTGCGCAGGAAGGCGTCCCGCGCCGACTCGGGGACGGCGAGCGCCTCTCGGGCGATGTCCAAGGCTCGGTTTTGAGGGTTTGGTTGCATCGCCGCCGCGCCCGGGGGGACCTGCGGCCCGCCGGAGCGACAGTGCATTCGACCACACACCCCGCGGTGACGCCACCGGGATGACTACCCAATTGCCTTGAGACAAATGATCCGCCTCTGCGCCGCCCGCACGGCCCGCGCAGATGGAACTTCAGGTGTCCACTGCATCATGGTCGGTGCGCCCGCTCTTGATCACCCCGGCATACCACCTGGCCGACGACTTGGGCGTGCGCACCTGCGTCTGGAAATCGACGTGCACCAGCCCGAATCGCATGCGGTACCCCTCCGCCCACTCGAAGTTGTCGAGCAGCGACCAGTGGAAATAGCCCTTGCACGAGCCTTCGGCCGCGGCCTTGGAGAGGGAATCGACGTAGCGGCGGGTGAAGTCGATGCGCTGGGGATCCTGCACGCGGCCGGAGGTATCCACCCAGTCGATGCACGCGAGGCCGTTCTCGGTGAGGTACACCGGCAGCTTGTAACGCTCGTGCAGGAATCGCACCGCCCATTCCATGCAGCGCGGCGTGACCGGCCAGCCGAAGGCGGTCTGCGCGTGGCCGGGGGGCTGGCGAACCAGTTCGGGCTGGCCCGAGGCGCCCCGCCGCCAGATGTCCCCGCTGTAGATGTTCACGCCGTAGAAATCGATGGGCTGGGAGATCAGTTTCATCTCCGCAGCCGGCGTGGGCGGCATCGCCGAGCCAAAGAGCCGCAGCGCATCCTCAGGGTACTGCCCCAGGCACACCGGATCCGCCCAGAACGTGTTGCTCCACGAGTCGGGCTTGGTGACGGAGTTGAACACGGCGCGGGCGGCCTCGATGTCCTGGGGCTGGTCACTCGCCGGATGGTCCGCGCGGGAGCACACCGCCCAGCCGACCTTGACGGGCCGGCGGGCCGCTTCACGGATGGCGATGACGCCGCGGCCGTGCGCGAGAAGCACGTGATGAGAGGCGAGGAGGCGGTCGGAGATGGAGAGCTTCACGCCGGGGGCGTGCGTGCCGTCCCCATAGCCGTGGCCGATGAAGATCTGCGGCTCATTGATGGTCATCCAGTGAGAGACCCGGTCCGAGAGGGCCTTGGTGACGACCGTCGCGTACTGGGCGAACCACTCGGGCATCTGGGGGTTCAGCCAGCCGCCCTTGTCCTGGAGCGCCTGGGGCAGATCCCAGTGGAAGAGCGTGAGCCAGGGCTCGATGCCGGCCTTGAGCAGGGCGTCGACGAGCCGGCTGTAAAACGCCAGGCCCTTCTCGTTCACGGCGCCTTCGCCGCGCGGCATGACGCGCGACCACGACACGCTGAAGCGGTAGGCCTTCACGCCCATGTCGGACATGATCTTCACGTCTTCGAGGAAGCGGTTGTAGTGATCGCAGGCGACGTCCCCGACATGGCCGTCGCGGACCGCGCCGGGCGTGCGGCAGAAGGTGTCCCAGACCGAGGGGCCGCGGCCGTCCTGCTCGGCGGCGCCTTCGATCTGGTACGCGCTGGACGCGACACCCCACAGGAAATCGGACGGGAATTGCATGGTCAGATCCTTCGCCGCGTCACCGCGGTGCCCCCGTCTCGCCGTCGCACACCAGTTCGATCGTCGCCGGGAGGCGGACCAAGCGTACCTCTCCCAAAGCCGCGGAAGCGGGTTTTTGATCGATCATCACGCCCCGATCGGAGCATCCCTGGGGCAGGGGAACGCGGACGCCCCCCGGCGGAACGGGAAATGTGCCTTCCACCGTGATCACGATCCGGTTGCCGACTCGCTGCACGGAAGCGGTGAGAAGCCCGCCGGGGACGCGAAGATTCTCGACCCCGATCGGTTCACCGGTATCGATCCAGGCCCGGGAAATCCCGGCAAGAACGACGCGGGCGCCGTCCGCGGCGCGGTCGTAGCAGAACATGGTCCGCAGGGAGTTGAGGAAGTCCGATCCGCACCAGGTATGGGGCATGTCCCCGATGAATCCGGGCGTGCGGGCGTCGGGGCGGACGACCTCGGCCCACTGGTTCCAGGCCCCCGGCCGGCGGTAATTCATATGAAAATCCAGGACCTCCGCCGCCTTCTGGGGCTCTCCCAAGAGGACATAGGAGCCCACCTGGCGGAGTTCGTAGGGGGTGTAATCCTTCCACTGCGCGGGCGCCTGGTCTCTCCGCTGGAGGAACGACGCCCAGTTGCGTTCAAAGGTCTGGGCGACCAGGGGGGCAAGCGCGGGTGAGACGATGTCGCATGGCCAGAGAGCGACGGTGGTCGAGGTAGGGTCGAAATCACCCAGTTCCACGCAGCCGGGCATGTAGGAGATGCCGTGGGCCTTGGCTGCGGCGAGGGCGGAGGCGTCGAGGCTCTGGGCGTAGTCGCTCGCCCAGCCGGCAAAAGTCTTCGCAAGGGAATCTTCCCCGACCGCGGCAGCGGCGGAGGCGGCGTCGTGCAAGCCTCGCAGGCAGAAGACATCGTCCCAGTATGAGTGCATGGGCTTGGAGGAATACCCCTCGTGGCTGATGGAGGCGGGGACCAGGCCGCGGAAGGCGCTCGCCGGAACGGGCGGCTTGCCGGGCTCGGCGAGGGGCGGCGCGGAGGCCTGCCAGCGATCCGTCAGGCGCTGGGCTCGCAGGGACTGGATGTGCTCGGCGGCGCGGCGGATGTGCGGGAACTGGGCGCGAAGGAATTCCAGATCACCCGTGAACTGGTAGTAATTCCAGATGAGCCAGATGAGCTGGCCGTGGCTGTCGTGCTCGGGGACCGGGTCTGGGCCGCGGCGATCCACGACGCAAGGGACGGCGCCGCTCTCAAACTGGCGTGGGGCGAACCACTCGATGAAGCGTCGCACTTCATCGGTTTCACCGAAGGCGAGCATCGCCGCGGAGGTGAGGGAGCCATCCCGGATCCACGAGCGTTCATAGCTGCGGGAGCCGGGCTGAATGCCGGGACCGTCCTTGTTGATGAGGATGTAGGCGAGGGTGGAGAGAGCGGTGTCGGCGACGCGCTGCTGAGCCGCGGGCAGATGGATCTTTACGGCGCCTAGCCGCTGGGCCCAGGTCTGGGCGCACCGCTCCAGGCGTGCGGAGCCATCCTGGACAGGTGTCGACGCTGTCGCCCCCGCGGACTCATCGCCGTCCAGCGGGGCGCTTACCCACCACTCCTTCGATTCGCCCGGGAGCAGGGAAAAGCCGTACTCGATCAAGGCCGAGGCCGCGCTCTGGACGTCGGTCAGCAGTTCACCATCGGGAAGCGGCCAGCCACCGTCCGTCGCCGCGCACTCCCCAGCGTCACCTGTCGACACGCGCCGCGACGACCAGCCCGGGGCGAAGGTCACGGTCCGGGGCGTGCGCTCGGATTCGTTCACCCACACCGTCGAGCCCTGCCAGCGCAGCGTGCGAACGCTCGCCGCTCCGCCCGGGAGGTTCAGCCACTGCGTCGGCGGATTGACCTGGAACGGCCGCAGCGCGATCTGCAGCGTCCCGTCCACGCGCGCGTCGGAGGTGTTGGTGATCCGGTAGCGGACCGCGACCTCGCTCCGCCCGGCATCCCCGTCGGCCATGGCGGTGATGTCGAGCTTCAAGTCGGACGTGTAGCGGGAAATCGTGGGGATTGGCAGGTAACCCCGTTCAAGTGATTGGGACGTGCGGCCCGTGTCCCACGTGACGAGGCGATCACCCACCCGGACCATCGGTTCGAGGCTGAAGCCCTTGCGGCCGATCTCGACCGCGCCGTCCTCGCTCACAAGCGCTTCGTCCATTCCGTCGGGCACGCCGATGATGGTCCAGTACGACTGCTCCCCGATGAACCCGCGCGGAAAGCGTCCTCGCGGAGAACGGGCGGCGACGTGAGAGTAAAACGCGGTGGGCGTGGCGCCCGCCTCGACGGGGATGAGGGAGAGGCGCTCAAGCCCCGCCGCGCCCGACTCTCCGGCGCCGCGAATCTTCAGCCGAAGCCACGGGACTTCAAGCTCTCCCAGCCGCACCCACTGCGTGGACGCGCTGGTCCCGGGAATCGTCCGCAGGGGCGTCCATGATGCGCCGTCGATCGAAGTCTCGATATCGACCGAGGCCGGGTGGTGCTGCGGCGTCCAGTCGAGCCGCAGCCCGCCGATCTCGGGAGGATGCACCAGGTGCACGCGGATCTCGGGCACGGCGTCGCCGGGTCCTGGCATCCAGGGCCCGAACGTTGGCAGGGCCTGCGGATCGTCGTGCAGCGCGACGGCGCGATTGAGCTCGCGCTGCGCGGAGGAGGTTGTGAACGTGATGTCGGGCGACGTTGACGCCCGGCGCGGGGGGAGTTCCCGCATCTCGATGTTGCGGAGCCAGAGCGTGCCCTTGCCGCCTTCGGCGGAGGCGATGACGATCTCCACCGTGCCCAGGTTCTTCAGGGGCGCACCCGCGGAGGGTCCCCAGGCGAATTCAAAGTGCCGGGCGCGGCTGGTGAGCGTGGTCCACTCTCGCGGGAACTGCATCGCACGCCGGTTGACCCACCACACGTCCAGACCGTCGGGGCTCACGAGCTTGGTCTCGAGGTTGTTCTCGGGGAGGTCGGATTTGAGATCGAATGTGAGCTGGTAATTGGCCGGGAGCGGCGTTCCCACGGCGCGGCGGATGCCCGCGTACCCCGAGCCGAGGCGGAAGTTGTACTCCAGCCGGATCGCCGGCTTTCCGTCCCCTCCGTCGGGCTCGACGGACATGGAGATGTCAACGCCTTCGGCGGCGAAGGTCGTCCAACCCCGTGCCGAGTCTCCCACGTCTCGAAAGACCGGCTGATTCTGTGCTCGCGCGGGCGCGGGGATGGATGCGAGGAGACTTACCGCCGCGAGGAGGAAGGACGCTATTGCGTGGGGAACGGAGGACGCCCGCGCGGCGGGGGTGGTGGTCATGTCGTGAGTATCCTCGCGAGGAACCCTGAAAAGCAACAGGCCCGCCTTGCGGGGCGGGCCTGTTGTGAGAGTGGACTTTCGGACCGGGCCCGATGGATCAGCGGCGACGACGGCCGGCGAAGACGCCGACCACGCCCAGCAGCGCGGCGGAGGCCGGCGCGGGGACGTAGGTCATGTTGCTGAAGGTGATGGCGCTGGAGGGATCGGCCGCGAAGGAATCGATGTAGGGCATGTAGTACCCACCGACGGTGTAGTCGTTGAGCAGGCCCCAGAGGCCGTGGGGCGGATCTTCGGCGGGGTTGCCCTGATCAAAGGCGATCAGGCCGCTGGAGTAGGTGCCCGAGCCGTTGGTGTAGGTGTACTCGATGGTGCCGGGGCTGCCGGAGGAGAGGCCGTTGGGGTTGTAGGTGACGCCGCAGCGGACGGTCTCGCCGGCGAAGTACTTCACGCCGTGGTTGGCCGTGAAGCTGTAGAAGGGCAGACGACCGCCGAAGATGGCGACTTCGTGGTTGCCCGTGTTGAGCATGAAGTTGCCGTCGATCTGCTGGGACCACCAGGGGGAGATGTTCAGGCCGCCCTCGGCGAAGCCGGGGCCGTCGATCTTGACGTCGGAGGAGAAGGAGAAGGCGGTGGCGTTGGAGAAGGTCTCGACGCCGCCGTTGGTCAGGCGGAAGTTGTGGCGGTTGGCGAACTCGCCGCCCACGCCGTCACCGTTGACGTTCTGGTCGCTGATCGAGATGCTCGAGGGGTAGTTGTTGACGAACGTGGCGTTGGAGTCCGAGTCGTCGTTGAACAGACGCATGTGGACGGTGGCGCCGTCGACGGGACGGGCGGATGCCATCATCGCCGTACCGGCGAGGGCAAGGACAGCAAGACCTGCACGCATGACCTTCATCTCTCGTACCTCCAGCTGCGGTCGACCCGAACGGGCGACCTGTGACTCGGAAACAACTCTCCACACCCGCAGAACCCCACGAGACGGGACGGGAGCCCGGCGGCTCCAGTCCGATGATCCAGAACCACGACTCGCGAACCAAATTACCCAGAACCCCACACCGCTCGGCCCCGCCGCTGACGCGGTCGGTGTCCGAATGTTCCGCGAACAGAAGCGCCCATCTTGCAAGCGCTTTCATGCTTACACCATGGATCGATTCGTACACCAGCGGTCAAAGGTTCCAGTGGTCACGAATGGATCCTTCACGAAACGCACCCGCGGGACCCTGCGCCGCGTGACGCCGGGCCGTGAGCGCCCGAGCGACACTACGCCCGGTTCTCCCGGACGTGAACGCCACGAAGTCCCGTGAGCGGCTCAGCAGCCGGCTTCGTAGCGGGCGACAAAGAAATCGTAATCGTCGGTATCGGTGAAGCCGCTGCCGTCGACGTCGGCGGCAGGATCACCGGCCTCGAAGGCGCGGACGAAGGCGTCGAAGTCGTCGGTATCGACGAAGCGGGACTTGTCGAAGTCGGCGATGCAGTACTGGAACAGCTCGATGTCGTCCCAGAAGATCGTCCCGGTCGCCGCAAAGCTGCCAAACCGCATCGGCAGCAAGGAGACCTTCCAGGGCGCCGGGGGATTGAGCATCCAGGATTCCTTGATCTGGTCACGCGTGATGACCATCTCGAAGTACTGGAACTGACCGTTGGTGGTGCCGGAGATCACGAGGTTCTCGAAGGCGTTGGAGATCGAGTTATTCGGACGGCGGAACTCGGCCTTGATGCAGGACTTGGCCCCGATCAGGGGCTGATCGGCGGGGATCGCGTACCAGCCGGAGATCACGACGTCGCCGCCGGCGAGGCCGCCCGCGGGGGTCTCGATGAATTCGAGCGGGGGGTTGTTGTAATCACCGGTGTTGGGATCGATGGCGTCGGTGGTGAAGCCGGCGAAGTTGTTGCCGCTGGCGAGCTCGATGGAGGCTTCACCGGTGCGGACCAGGATGGGGCCCTGCCCGTCGCCGATGCGGCGGTAGAGCTCTCCGGCGTTGGTGAAATCCTTCCATCCGATGGGCTGGAAGAGGAAGGCGTCGTAATCCTCAAAGCTGCCGTTGTACGGGAGCTGCGCCATGGCCGGGGCGGCAAGAGAGGCAAGCAGGGCGGTGGCGGTGAGGGCGTACTTCATGGTGATCTTCTCCTGAACGAATCTCAACTGCGGTGTGCCGCGACGCAAGGCCAGTATGACACGTGGTTTGGATCGCGGCGGCGAGACACTGTGAAAGCGAGCAAGAAAGCGCTTACATTGGACCAAATGCGCGGGCCCGTGTCAATCCATACACGACCTTCTTTCCAGAATTCCATGCACCGTTCCGCCCAGAAGGCGGGCAACCCACACAACGCCCTGTCAGGCAATACCCCACGGACCCGTCATTCCTTCAACCCTTGCGAGGCGACGCCCTCGACAAAGAACCGCTGCGCCGCGAGGAAGACGATCACGACGGGCGCCACCACCATGGTGCTCGCCGCCATCAGCAGGCTCCACGACGTGTTGCCCGCCTGGCTCTGGTAGAGCTGTAGACCCAGCGCAAGGGTGAACTGATCACGGTGGTTCACGAAGATTAAAGGTCCGAGAAAATCATTCCACGAGAAGACAAAGTGCAGCAGCGCCACCACGGCGAGGGCGGGCTTGGAGACGGGAAGGATGACCCGCCAGAACGTTCCCCACGATGAACATCCATCCACGGCCGCGGCCTCGTCGAGCTCCTTGGGGATGGTCATGAAGAACTGGCGCAGCAGGAACACGCTGAACGCCCCGCCGCACCAGGCCGGGATCCACAGCGGCTTGAGGGACCCGATCCAGCCCAGTTCCTTAAAGATAAGGTACTGCGGCACCATGATGACCGGAAATGGGATCATCATCGTCCCCAGCACCAGCGCCAGCACCGGGCCGCGGCCTCGCCACTTGACACGCGAAAGCCCGTAGGCGACCACCGCGCTGGAGAAGACCATCCCCACCATGCTCAGCGTCGCGACGATGATCGTGTTGCGCATGTAGAGCGGAAAGTTCACCGTGGGATCCGAGAGCACGGCCTTGTAGTTCTCGGACGCAAATTTCAGCGTCTCCGAGGCCGGCGTGGGGAGCAGGTTCATCCGCCCGTCCGCGGCCTGCTGCTCGGGCTTGAGGGACGTCGCCGCCATCCAGATCAGCGGGAGGGCGAAGGAGATGCTGATCACCCCCAGCAGCAGGTGCGTGCCGACACCCTTCCAGAAGCGGCCGCGGCGGCCCGGACGGGGATGGAGGGGGGAAGAACTGCTCATGCGGCCCGGTAGTGGATCAGGGACCTGGAGAGCAGCAGCGTGAGGACCGTCAGCCCGACGATGACGACCAGCTGCACCCACGCCATCGCGCTGGCGTAGCCCATGTTCATGTACACGAACGCGTGGTCGTAGAGGTACATCGAGTAGACGTAGGTCGCGCGGTCGGGGCCGCCCTGCGTCATGATGTACGGCGCTCCGAAGACCTGCGTGGAGTTGATGATCGACGTGATGACGTTGAACAGGATCACCGGAGAGATCGCCGGCAGCGTGACGTGCCGGAAACGGGACATCGCGCCCATGCCGTCCAGCGCGGCGGCCTCGTAGAGGGAGGCAGGCACATCGCGCATGGCGGCGAGGTAGATGATCACCGACTGTCCCACGCTCCAGACGCTCATGAAGACCAGCGCGGGCATCGCCCAGAACTTGTCCCCGCTGCCTCGCATGCCGATCCAGTTGGGGGGCGTCATGCCGAAGGGGGCCAGGATCGGGCGCAGGACGGAATTGATCAGTCCAAGGTCACCGTTGTAGAGCCAGAGCCAGACCATCGCCGAGGCGACGGCGGGGACGAGCGTGGGCAGGAAGACGGCGGCGCGGTAGAAGGACACGCCCGCGACGGGTCGGTTGAGCAATGACGCGATCACGAGGGCCGCGAGGGTGCACAGGGGGATGGACATCCCCGCGTAGAGGGCGGTGTTGCCGACGGCCTTCCAGAAGATGCCGTCCTCCATCATGCGGCGGTAGTTGTCGAGCCCGGTGAACAGCGGGGGCTCGAGAAGTGTGTAGTCGGTGAGGCTGTAGTACAGGCTCATCGCCACGGGCACGGCAAGGAACGCCATGAATCCCAGCACCCACGGCGCGACCCACAGCATGCCCTTGATCGAGGAAATCTGCCGACCGATGACCTCACGTGGTGGGACGGCCCGACGGGATTCCGCGGACAGACTCGACGCGGCGGCGACTCCGGCGGAGGCGCGGGCGGGCGTGGAAGCACCGGGCGTGCTCATGCGCCGGTCTCCGCGGGGGAGGGATGCCGGCGACGGCGGCGATCACGGGACGTGTCCATGGATTGCTGGACGCGGGTGTCCACGTTTGTGAGCACGGAGGCGGGCGTGTCTTCGAGCCTCCACATGCGATGGAAGCCGGCCTCCATTTCGTCCCGGAACATGGCGATCTCGGGGGTGCGGGGGAAGATGAACGCTCGCGGGCTCGCGGCGAGTTCCCCGTGCACGGCGACGTAGCGGTTGGGGTGGTTGGAGAGGAACTCGGGAGAGGCGCGGAGCAGGGGCGAGTTCTTGCAGTGGACGGTGCTGAGGAATTCCACGACGTCGGGTCGCTGGGTGTAGGCGAGGAATTCCATGGCCTCGCGCGGGTGCGGGCAGCCGCGTGGGATCATGAGCACATCGCTGTCGACCAGGGCGATGGGCTGGGCGGGGTCGTAGATGGAATCGGCGACGGGCGGGGGCGCGACGGCGTAGTCCAGGTCGGGGGCATACTGCTTGATGACGTTGGCGAGCCAGGGGCCTTGCAGGACCATGGCGACGCGTCCGGAGAGGAAGGCGTTCTGGGCGGAGGAGTAGTTTCCCAGGCCAGCCTGGAGGGCGACCATGTTCTTGGCGCCGTACCGGCGCGGGTAGCTGGTGACCCAGGTGTAGGCATCGATATTGATAGGGTTTTTCGCGGTGGCGCGGTCGGCCGCGGCGTCGTAGAGGGAAGCGCCGAAGTAGTAGCCCCAGAACCACGTCCACCACCCCGGCTCGGTGTGCAGAAGGCCGGCTCGCTGGATCCGGCCCGAGGGCTCTGTGATGGTGAGCCGCGCGGACATCTCGTCGAGCTCGGAGATGGTGCGCGGAGGGCGGGCCGGGTCGAGGCCGGCCTCTTTGAACAGCGCGCGGTTGTAGTAAAGGCCGACGGTGCCGCAGGTATTGACCAGCGCCCAGGTCTGGCCGTTGTGGGACATGAGCCGCCGCACGGCCGGGGCGTAGTCATCCCTGTTCAGCGCGCCGGAGGTGAAGAGCTCGTCCAGGGGCATGATCGCGCCGGACATGGAATAGGCGGGGACGTTGAAGTTCCACAGGCCCACGATGTCGGGGGGCGAGCCGCCGGCGATGGCGATGGAGGCCTTGCGGTCGATGTCGCTGATGGCGAAGTAGCGGACGAAGATGCGTGACTGTGACTGGTTGAACTGGTCGACGACGCGCTGCATGGCGCGGCCTTCGGCCTGCGTCCATTTTTCCCAGTAGTCGATGATGGTGCGGTCGGAAGGCGCGTCCTGTGCTCGCCTGGGGCCGAAGAGCACCAGGCCCGCGCCGCCGGCGGCGAGGGCGCCCAGAGCGCCTCGCCGGGTCCACTTCATGGCGGTGGAGGCATTGACCATGGTGCGTGGCGAAAGCGGCTGCGGCGCAATGGCGTGGAGGGCGATGGAGTCAGCGGGCCTTATCGGCGGGTGGAGCGGTGCGGGCGGGCGCGGAGGAGGAGGCCGGCTTGGCGCCCTTGCGGCGATCCATGACTTCCTGCCGCTCGCCGTTGAGGCGATCGAGGGTTGATTCCCACTCGGACTTGTTGAAGGGGAAGCCGGTGAACTTGCCGGTCTGGGGGTTTCGCAGGCCATCCCCGGGCTTGATCATGCCCGCGCGCTGGCGGAGCTCGAGTTCCATTTCACCGCGGGTCATCTGCCATTCAAAGCCGGTCTCGGAGCACTTGAGCGTGACCATCTCGCTGAGCCGGTCCACGCTGTAGGGATTGCCCGCGCCCGAGAGAGAGCGGTAGACGAAGTAGCTCCCGACCAGGACCAGGCCGGCGACGACCCAGCCCAGCCAGGGTCGCTCGTTGACGAAGGTGCGGACTTTCTCGAGCATTCGGGTCATCTCCCGTGGATCATCGAACGGCGTGGCCGGCGGAGCGGAGCTGGACGTGACCCGATCGGGTCTGGGCAGGGCTTACGAGCCGAACATGTCGGGGTAGTAGTGGCCCCAGTTGTAGAAGGGTCCGGGGGCGCCGTACTTGTCGGTGGACTCAGTGAACCAGTAGTCGTAGATGCCCATCTTGCGGATGGAGAGATCTCCGAAGAGCAGGTTGCTCTTGCCGGCGAGGTTGTCGGTGTACTTGGCGGTGGTGGAGTTGGGGATGCTGGACTTTCCGCCGTGGCGGGGAATCCAGTCGACGGCGTCGGCGAGCCAGACGACCTCGTCGGGGTGCTCGATGAGGCGGATGGACTGCCCGGCGACGCCGTGCTGACGGTTGCTCTTTGAATACTTCTCGACCGGGGAGTCGTTCACCCAGTACTCGGTGGTGTAGACCATGCCGTCGTCGTTCTTGGTGAGTGCGGTGTCCCCGCCGATCTGGTAGACGCCGCCGGACTCCATCTTGGCGCGGACGTAGGGGTCGCGCACGCTGTTAGGCCCCTTGGCGGCGGGACAGATGTACGTGTTCAGGGCCCCGCTGCCCATCTCTTCCTTGAGCTGCACGCACATCAGGTAGCGATGCTTGATGTTGGGCTTGGTGGGATCCTTGATGACATTGAGGAAGCGGGCGTCCTTCTGGCTGTCCATCTTCATCTGGATCGCCATCCCGATCTGCCGCTCGTTGTTCATGCAGATCACGTCACGCGCCGCGTCACGGGCCTTGGAGAGCGACGGCAACAGGATGCTGATGAGCAGCGCGATGATCGCGATGACCACCAGCAGCTCGATCAGCGTGAACGCCCGGTCGGCGGGGGCGATGGAACGCGTGGGACGGGTCGTCGACTGGAGGACTGGTGCCTTCGTCATGGCGTTCTCCCGGTGGGGACTTCGGCCGCGTTCTTCACCACGACCCGCTCGGCGGGCCATGATACCTCAACCTCGACGCTCGATCGGCCTTCGAGCATCTTGGACGCAATGACCCCGCCTTCCACTCTGGTCCCGTCCACGGTCACGTTTGCCGGGTGGCCGGGCCTGCAGTTGGTCGCATCGAACCGGACATTGACCTCGCACCCGCGGTAGAGCCGCTTGAGCCGAACCTGGCCCAGGGACGAGAACGCGCACGGCGTGATCGAGAGCCCCTCCCACGTCGGCCGCACGCCCAGCACCCACTCGAGCATGATCCGCCGCAGCCACTGCGCCGAACCCGTGTACCACGTCCACCCCGCGCGGCCGGGAAGGTCCGAGAGCGGGCCGTCCACGTTGCCGGGAACGACGAAGGGCTCGGCGAAGTACGACTCGGCCTTCGCCCCGCGAACCGGCGGGGAGACCGAGTTCCAGATCCGCTCCGCGGAGGCGGCGTCGTTCATCTTGCACGCGGCGGCCAGGGCCCATGTCGCGGCGTGCATGTACACGCCGCCGTTCTCCCGCGCGCCCGGGGCGTAGCGGGTGATGTAGCCGATCGTCGGGTCGGGCACCGTATACGCGGGGGCGAGCAGCAGCGGGCCGTACTCGGTCAGCAGGTTGCTCTTGACCGAGGCCCAGGCCTGCGCCGAGCGATCGGAAGAAGCGCCCTCGCTGAGGATCGCCCACGTCTGCGCGTTGAGGTGGATCTTGCCTTCGCTGCTCTGGGAAGAGCCGACCCACTGGCCGTCGTCCTTGGTGCCGTAGCGGAACCAGGCGCCGTCCCACGCGTGCGTGTTGAGCGCGGTCAGCAGCGTCTTGCGGCGCACGGCGCACTCCTGCACCTTCGCGTCGATCCCCAGGCGATCGTACAGCCGCTCCATGTCGGCGAGGATCGTGCACAGGAACCATCCCAGCCACACCGATTCACCGCGCCCGTCGATGCCCATTGAGGAAAGGCCGTCGTTCCAGTCGCACGAGCCGATCAGCGGGATGCCGCGCGGGCTCATGCGCGAGAACGCCCGGGCGATCGAACGCTCGCAGTGGTCCAGCAGCGCCGTCGCCGCCGGCTGGTCCACGAACGGCTCGCTCGCCGACAGGATCGAGTAGTCACCCGTTTCCTTGAGATACTGGCACGTGATGAACGGAAGCCACAGATAGTCGTCGCTGCACATCGTGCGCAGCCCCGTCTCGGTCAGCGGGTGCCACCAGTGATACACGCTGCCGTCGGCGAACTGGTGCCGGGCGTGCAGCAGAATCTGCTCGCGGGACTTGGCGGGGTCAAGGTTCAGCCAGACCATGCTGTCCTGGAGCTGGTCGCGGAAGCCGAACGCGCCCGACTGCTGGTAATAGCCCGTGCGCCCCCACAGCCGTCCGCTGATCGCCTGATACGGCAGCCAGTGGTTGCACATGAGGTCCACGTCCCCGCGCGACGATTCCACCTGCGTGGGAGAGAGCCGGTCGACCCAGGCCTTCTCGGCCTTCTGGATCTCCGCCGCGACCGCGGGGACAGACGAAAATTTGGCGAGTGATTCGGAGACTTCCCCACGCGTCTCCCCGATGCCGATGAGGAAGTAGGCGCTGAGCGTCTGGCCGGGCTCGATGGTGAAATCCCCCCCCACCGCCGCGCTGGCGTCCCCGAAGCGGCCGAAGGGGCCGGTGCGGGTCGCGCCGACCTTCATCGCCTCGGGAGAGGCGATGTCCCCGTACCTGCCGAGGAATCGCGACTTGTCGCAGATGGTCAGGGTGGATTCGAAATCGATGCCGCCGACGGAGTGGGCGGCGACGTAGGGCCAGGGCTTGTTCCAGTGCTCGCGTTCGGTCTTGGCGGGTACGTCCCACATGTTCTTGGTGGCGATGACGGCGCGGAGGGCGGGATCGTGCTCGCACGTGAAGAAGAGGCGGTGAAACTCGCGCTTGGCGTCGGGGGCGACGCCGCAGCACCATTCCATGAACGAGGACATGCGCAGCTTGCGGCGGCGGCCGGAGCTGTTGGTGAGGCGGACCAGCCAGAGCTCGACGGGGGCCTCGGAGGCGGCGGCGACCGTCCAGGAAGCGCGGATGCCGGAGAACTCGGTATCAAAGGTGGTCGAGCCGGCGCGGTGCTCGCAGCGATACGACTGGTACTTGGGCACGCAGGGGGTCGGGGCGAGGGACCAGACCGTGCCCTCGTCGCGGTCGGCGAGGTAGAGGAACTTGCCGTGGCGATCCCGCGCCAGGTCCATTTCCCATCGCGTCAGGACGTTGAGCTGGCTGTTGTCGAGCCAGGAGAAGCCGCCCCCGTTCTGGCTGATGACCAGGCCGTAGCGACCGTTGGAGATGACGTTGATCCACGGCATGGGCGTGCCGGGATCGGTGATGACGTAACTGCGTCCGCCATCTGCGAAGTGTCCGAACTGGTTGGCGAACGTCTCGTGTGTCATGCGTGCAGATCCGTCCTTGGAAGCCCGTCCTGAACAGAAGGGGGCGGGAAAGGGCGCGTCCCGGAAGCGTGGGTGAGGCCGCGGCGGGCAAACGGACCACCGTGCCCGGTCCACGCTGAAAGCGTTTTCATTGTCCACGAATACAGCACCCGTGTCAAGCCTGCACACGGTATTCCACCGCCACGAGGCGGCGCGTTATCGGTCCAGCCCCAACCGCTGCATCGATCGTTGTATGTACGGGTGCTTGCGGAAGAGGTTCCAGATCATCCCCGTCCGCGCGTTCTCGATCGCCAGGATCAACGGACCCTGATCGATCGCCACGCACCCGGGGGCACGCCATCCAGACGCGGGGTTGTAGGAATCGAAGAATCCGTAGCCGCCCTTCGCGGGATCGGCCCACAGCAGGGGTTCGCCCTTGGCGGTCGTCAAGGAGCGGTAATGCCGCATCGCGGCCATCGCCTCCTGCGGGAGGAACATGATCGACGAACCCGCCGTGTAGGGGGCGATGGTGCCGTCGGCCCAGTCATCCTTGGGTTGATAGGTCGCAAAATCACGCTCGGGGACGAATCCCTCTACCGCGACCGATCGCGGGTAGAGGCCCGGGACGAGATACCCAGTCTCCCCATCGCAGGCGCTCAGTCCCCAGGCGTTCTCTCCCAGGCCGGAGATCTTCCTGGGATTCTCCACGGCCTTGCGGCGGTGCATGAGGGCGGTGCGGCGAGCATTTTCCCACCAGTCGATCGGGGGACGGTGGTCGGCGCCGTGGGCGGCGGGGTCGTCGGCTCCCAGGCTGGCGTAGTCGATCCAGCAGTGGGCGAAGAAGCTGGTGAAGAGCGCGCCCGACCACGGGAACCACGCAAACTCGCCGTCCCCGTACTCTCCCATGCGGCGACGGAGCTTGTAATACGTGGCGGGATCGACGGCTTTCGATGCGTCGGCGCTGCCGACGGCGAGGAAGGTGACCAGGCGCTGCTCATCCCCGCAGTCGGCCCAGTAGAAGGGCAGGTACGAACCGTCCCCGCGCGGCCGGTGCGGGTCCTTGGCTTTCCATCCCAGGGAGATGAACCCGCGATAGTGGGCTTCCTTGGGGTTGCGGGCGAGGTACGCCGACCAGTTGCTCCCCTCGATCATCGGATCGGCGAGGGCGGCGATGTCTTCGCCGAAGTACGACGAGGCGACGATCATGCCGCAGATGAGCAGGGATGAATCGATGGTGCTCGCGGTGACCTCGTAGCCGTCGCGCTGAGGCTGGGCGGTACTGGCCTCAAGGAAGTGGAAGAAGACGCCTTCGTGGCGATTGTCAGGGGCGGCGGCGAGGGAGCTCAGCACGAGCTTGGCGCGATCATGCCCCTGCTCGCGGGTGATCCACCCGCGCTCGACGGCGATGGGGATCGCCGCGAGGCCGAAGCCGACGCCGGCGGTGCTGGCGAAGGTAACGCCGGTGCGGTCGGGGACCAGGCCGGTCGTGGGATGGGCTTCATTCCAGAAAAAATTGAACGCGCCGCGCTGGATGTCCTGGAGGAACTCGGCGTCGTTTTCGGACCATGCGTAGGGGGGGCGCGCCGCGGCTCGAGGCGCGGCGGAGGCTGTAATCGTCGAAGGAGTTGCGGTGTCCCGGTGTTCACTCGGGGGCTGCGCGGCGCAGCTTCCCAGCGACATCACGAGGGCGAATGCACCGATGAAAGCGCTATCATTCTGGGGCTTTCGCATCGCGTAGGTCCTGCAAGTGGACGGGCCGAATCCATCAAAGGGGAGGAAGTATGTTATCCTACCGCCGGATGCCCGGAGAGCACACGACCGCATCGACCACCGCCCGCAAGTCTGGAGGGCCGGCCTCCATTCAAGACGTCGCCGATGCTGCGCGTGTGTCCATCGCCACGGTCAGCCGCGTCATCAACGGCCACCAGCTCGTCGCGCACGAGACCGCGGCGCGCGTCAAGGCCGCGATCGAGCAGCTTGGTTTCCGACCCAACCGTTTCGCCCAGGGCCTGATGACCCGCCGCAGCAAGCTGGTGGGCCTGGCCGTCCCCGACCTGCACGGTGAGTTTTATTCGTCCATCCTCCGCGCCGCCGACGGCGCGGCACGCAAGGCCGGCTACCACCTCCTGGTCTCCACCTTCTCCACCGCCTCCGCGGAAGGGGCGAGCGACCCGACGGGAGAAGGGGATGACCTTCTCGCCTCCCTCCCGCTGAGCCTGCTGGACGGCATGGCGGTGATGATCACCGAGCCCAATCGCCGCGCCCTGGAGTGCGTGCGATCGATGCCGATCCCCGTGGTCGTTGTGGACCTTGAGACCAGCGGCGTGGAAGTCGACACCGTGCTGGTGGACAACACGACGGGAGCGCGCGAGGCGACCGAGCATCTGCTGGAATCCACGCCCCCGGGCCGCATCCGATTTGTCGGTGGACCGGCGACCAACTTCGATACCACCCATCGCTCCAAGGCCTTCGCCGACACGCTCGCGCGCCGCGGCGCGACGCTCGCGGCCTCGCAGGTCCGCTTCGGAGACTATTCACTGGAGTGGGGGCGCCAGTGGGCCCACGAAGCGCACGCGGCCGGTGAACTGCAGGGCGCGGGCGTGCTTGCCGGCAACGACGAGATCGCCTGGGGCATCATGCTCGCCGCTCAGGAGCTGGGGCTCTCCATCCCCGCGGACCTGCGCGTCGTGGGGTTCGATGACACGCGACTGGCGACGCTGACGCGCCCACGCCTCTCCACCGTGCACATGCCGCTGGCCCAGATCGGTGTCAGCGCGCTGGAACTGCTGGCCCGGCGGATCGCCGATCCCGCGGCGTCACCGGCGACGGTCCGGCTCTCGACCAGCCTTGTGCGCCGAGAGACCAGTTGACGCCGGGCCGGTTCGAAGCCCCGCGGCTTTCCGCACACGGCACGCTTCAAAAACTGAACGGGGGGCCACCTTCAAAGCCCCCCGCCCCCGGAACACGTGTTGTTCATTGATGCAGCATGTGCCCGCGGCACATGCCGGGATGCGCTCCCCTGCCCTCGCCTACTTGGACTTGTCGATGCCCTCAGGCTTGACGACCGAGGCGTTCGTCGGAGTCGCGAGGCGGCTGAGCAGTCGCCAGGGTTCGGAACCGGGCGTCTTCTGGTCCGCGGAGTCCCCGGGGATCCACCACAGCGACCAGGCGGGACCGACGCGAACGGAGATCAAGCGGCCCGCGACGGCGGCGGGATCGTTCTGCTCGTCGCCCACGTGCGCCAGCTCTCGGCCCGAAGGCAGGACGCCGGTCTCGGAGGGTGACGTGCTGTCGAGCTCGGTGCCCCACTTGCCGGCGATCTCGTGACGGTCGGAGGGCCCCATGGGCAGGGCGGTGGAACGCGGTGGGGGAACGTGCGCGGTGCGTCGGGGCGTGGGGAGTTTCTCCGTCGCGGGCGCGACCGCGATGGTGGACCGGGGAGCCTGCGACGGAGGAGTCGCCGCGGGGGCCCGCAGCAGCAGCAGGCCCACGGTGGCGGCGAGGGCCATCCCCGCCGCCAGGGCGGTGGGGAGCGCCCACGACCCCGAGCGGCCGCGCGAACCGTTCAGTAGCGGGTCGGCAAGAGATTCCCGGAAGGAGACCTCTCGAACGACGCTGCGTGCAAAGTCCGGAACGCGCTGGGGCGCATGCTCCGCGGCGCGGAGCATCGCGACGGTGGACTGGAGGGATGCAAACTCGGCGGCGCGGCGAGGATCGGCCCGCAGGCGCCGGGCGAGGTCTTCACGGCCCTGGGCGTCGAGCTCTCCGTCGAGCATCGCGTCCATCAGTGCGTCGGTCGGATCGCCGATGCGCGACCGCGCGGCCGAGGGGTCTCGGCCTGGCTGGGTGTTGTTGGAACCGGACATACTCATGATCGCACCTCCGTGCGGACAAGACGTGCCGCCAGCGTCGGCCGGAGGTCACGCGCAAGTGGGTCGTGTGTCAGGACGCCGGTGGCGCGGATCCCGGTGGGACCGGCGGCCGGGGATGATCGTTCCTGGTGTGAGGGGCGAGTCGCGGGATCGGAACTGTGCGGACCCCGTGGCGCGGGGGCAAGGCCGGGAACGCCGGCGAGGGCGCCGCCCGCGGGATCACGCGGGGCGAGCGATTCCAGAGCATCCTTGAGGGCCCGCCTGGCCCGGTGCAAGTGGCTCTTGACGGTGCCCTCGGGGATCTGCATGTGGTCGGCGATGGTCTTGATGGGCCACTCGTGCTGATGGAAGAGCAGGACGACCTCACGCTGCTCGGGGGAAAGAACTGCCAAGCCGCGGGCGAGGTAGTCCCGGCGTTCGTCGGCGGCATCGTGGTCGTCCAGGCGGCCGGAGGGGGAATCGCCGCGGGAGATCCCGCGTTCGACGGCGTCGGTGTCGAAGCCGGGGGCGGACTTCTGGGCGGCATTGAGGTAGAGCCGGCGGGCGATCGTGAACAGCCACGTCGAGAACCGGAAGCGGCTGTCGAAGCGGTGGATGTTGAGGATGACCCGCACAAACGACTCCTGGACCACGTCTTCGGCAACTTCCGGACGACCGGTCATCCGGACCACAAACCCGAACAGGGACGCCTGATGCGCGCGCACAAGCGACTCGATCGCCGCCTGGCTTCCGCCGGCGGCCTTGCGGACAAGCCGTTGTTCCTCCGCACGGTCCATGCTCACCTGAGTCTACTTGCCACCGTTTCAAAGGTTGCAGAAATCCATGCGCTGACCCTTCGAGCGCTCCGAGAACGCCCGGATTCGCACATTGTCAGTGTTTTGATCGGTGCCCGCGAGTCTTTGCTTGCCGACCCCGCTCTCGCGAATTTGCCGAGGGCACATCGGGTTCATGAAGGGATACAAGCCTCCCCGCGTGCGCGGCCCTGCCACCTCGCCAACAATCGCGCAATGAACGTCAACCCCCTTCGCCTCCTTCTCTCGGCGGGCCTGTGCCTCTCACTGGCGGCCTTCCTGGGCGGGTGTCACAACGATTCCAAGGCTTCCAGCGGGTCCGCAGCTTCGGCGCCGCAGCCCGCCTCCCCCGCAAGCACGCCTCCGGGCGACGCGGGGATGGCGGACTGGAGATCGGCCGAAGCGCCGCTCCTGAGCGGGTACGTGCAGATCACCTCTCGCCAGAAGTTCATGAAGGCCGGTGAGCAGTATTTCAACGCCGACGCCTCGTGGATCATCTTCCAGGGGATCCCCGTTCCGGAGAACGCTTCGGAACCGCCCGCGCCCAACTACGCGATGTACGTCGCCAAGCTGATCCGCGATGGTCAGGGACATGTGACGGGGATGCAGGAACCGTTCATGATCAGCCCCGCGGGCGCGGCGAACACGTGCGGGTGGTTCCATCCGACCGATCCCGCCCGCGTGATCTACGGCTCGACAATCGGCGCGCCTGAAGCTCACGACAAGGCGGGATTCCAGGTGGGGACCAACCGTTATCGCTGGGCCTTCCCAGCGGAGATGGAGATCGTCAGCCAGACCGTGCGGCCCATCGTCCTTTCCCTGGGCCAGGCCCAGCAGTCCCAGTGCGGGACCGATTACGTCCCCGCGCCGGTCTTCCACAGAGATGGCTACGACGCCGAGTGCTCGTTCGATTCGTCGGGCCGGTTCATCCTGTACGCGAACGTGGACCCCGCGAAGACAACGCCCGACGGCCGCGCCGACGCGGACATCTACGTCTACGACACCAAGACCCGCCAGCACCGCGCGATCGTGGTCGCCAAGGGTTACGACGGCGGGCCGTTCTTCTCTCCCGACGGCAAGTCGATCTGCTACCGCAGCGATCGCCAGCAGAACGACCTGCTCCAGCTCTACGTCGCCGACCTGAAATTTGAGACCGGGCCCGACGGGGTCGCCGCGCCCGTGGGGATCACCCACGAGTACCAGGTCACGGCGAACGGCTCGGTCAATTGGGCCCCCTTCTGGCACCCGTCGGGCAAGTTCCTGGTCTACGGCACGAGCGAGGTGGGGCACAGCAACTACGAGGTCTTCGCCGTTGAGTTTGAGCGCTCCAAGGTGGCGGAGGGCAAGACCGCGGAGCTTCGGCGACGCCGGATCACCTACGCCGCGGGCGCCGATGTGCTGCCCACCTTCAGCCCCGACGGATCGATGATGATGTGGACCAGCCAGCGCGGTCCCAAGGTAGAAGGAGAGGAGCGTCCCAGCAGCCAGATCTGGATCGCCCAGTGGAACGGCATGCCGTTCTCCAAAGACTGGAAGGAATAACCGGGCTCTTCACGTTCGGACCGCACGTCTCGCCATGCAACTCCCCGACGATTTCGAGCTCTCCGCGGTGGCGACGCTCTCCCATGTGGGGGACCGCACGCCGTCGTGGCGGCACGCGGCGTTCTGGAGCGCGTGGGAGAAGTCGCTCTCGGGCGTGTCCCCGGCCCTGACGGAGATCGGGGAATCCGCAACCGATGTGACCGACCCGACGGCGACGCACCGGTTCGAGGGCTCCCGGCACGTGGGGATCCGCGGGTTTCTCGTGACGCCGCCCGCGGGCGTGCCGATCAAGGCCGGGCTGGTGTCGGTGCACGGATACTCGAGCGTGGGCCCCCTCGCCGGTGAGCGCGAGCGGTGGGAGCATCTTTCCCGGACCGGCGTCGCATGCCTGGCGATCCGCGTGCGCGGTTTTCCGGGATCGGCAAAGGAAACCGGGGTGCTGATCGACACGCCCGGTGGCTGGATCGGCCACGGCCTGGCGGAGCTTGCGATGTCCGAGGACGCGGCGGCCTCGGTGCAGCTGGCGACGTGGATCGCGCCGCAGGCGGTGGGTGACGTGGTGCTGGCGCTGCGAGCGCTGTCACGATGGATGGGCACTGGCGTGCCCATGTTCCTGCACGGCGAGTCGCTGGGCGCCGGCCTCGCGGTGATCGCCGCCGCCCGCGGGCGCAAGCTGACGCGCATCGATCGCCTCGTGCTGGAACTCCCCAGCCTGGGGGACTGGCCTTGGCGGCTGGACCTGCGTGGTGATCCCGCGGCGAGGCGAGGTCGCTCGCCGGGGCAGAGCACCGAGCGCAGCCCCGTGAGCGTGGGGTACCAGGTGCGCGAGCTGCTCACGCACCACCAGCAGGAGGCGGGCAAGTTCCACGACGCGCTGCGGCTGTGCGACGCGGTGGTGCACGCGGGCGAGGTGACGATCCCGACGCTGTGCAAGCTCGCCGAGCGTGATGAAGTGGTCCCCGCGCCCTCGGCGGCGGCGGTGTATAACGCGCTGGGGACCGATCCGGGGCTCAAGTGGCGGTTCATCGTGCCGTTCGGGCACTTTGACGGCGGGCTGCGCAGCGCGCGGCGGCACGCGATGTTTGAGCGAGCCGCGGACCTGTTCCTCGATCCATCCCTCGCGCCGCCGGAGGCCGCGGAGCTCTTCGAGGAGTCGCTGCAATCGGGAGATCGATTGCCGGAGGCGGCGGTGCAGCGGCGGGCGAGCGTGCCTGCCCCCGTAAAGGCGCTGGCGGAGGGGACGCTGTTCGGGGCCGCGGACGTTGCGGGATCTTCGGCTCCGGCGGAGGCTCCCGCATCTCCCCAGGCGACGCGCGAGGGTCCGGGGGAAATCTCGCTGGAGCGCCGGCTGACCGACGCGTACCGCTCCGGGGGGAGGACGCTCGACGACCTGCCGTACACGCCGGAGTTTGACGGGATCTGCGCGGCGATCATGCCCCACTTCCCGGCCATGACGCCGCGAGAGATTTTTCACAAGCTGCACAACGTGCGCAAGGCGGGGCGGCTGCCCAAGCTCGGTCGTGCGGCGGCCTCCAAGCCGGCGGTGGTCGCCGAAGATGAACAGCTGCTCATCCAGCTTGTGGAAGCCGCCGTGGGTTCCACCGGCCAGCGAGACCAGCTTCCCTACACCCCCGCGTTTGATCGCCTGGTCTGGGACTTCAATCAGCGAACCGCGAGGTCACTCCAGCCGCATGAAGTGTGGAGACTGGTTGCTACGCTGAGCAAGTGACGCCCCGCCAATGGAAGGGCCTCCCGGGTGTGCACGGCAATCTGTAAAGGGTCCGCATGACTCGATCGCTCCGAACGCTGCTGACCGACATGGTGGACTACGCCGGGCTCTATCCGCCGGCATCACTCGACATGCAGGCCGCGGTGGAGGCCTATGCCCGCGCCCGTGCCGGGGAGCACGAGTGGATGCTCGGGCGGTTCGTCTGTCCCGCGAATCGCCTGGAAGAATTCTCCCGCGCCGCCGCGCCGCTCATGCCCGGTACCTTCGCGACCAGCGGGTACCGTGAGCACGCCGACACTTCCGAGCCCTGGCCCGTGAGCGTCCTGCTCGACACAACCTCCCTCGAGCGGCTGGAGACGGATCTGCGCCAGCTCGACGAGTTCAACCAGCACCACAGCCGTGAGGACTCCGGCCTCGCCCGCGCTGACATGGTGGAGGTCAAAGTCACCAGCGCCTCCCAGATCGACACGGTCATCGACGAGCTTCCCGAGGACGTCTTTCCGTTCTTTGAGTTCCCGGTCAGCAGCGATTGCCGCGGCTTCGTCGCCGCCCTCGCCGGCAACAGCGCGGGCGCCAAGATCCGCACCGGCGGCGTCGTCGGCAACGCCTTCCCCACGCCCGGTGAGATCGCCGATTTTCTCCACGCCTGCGCGGTGGTGGACGTCCCCTTCAAGGCGACGGCGGGGCTTCACCACCCCGTGCGGGGCAGCCACCCGCTCACGTATGAGCCGGCGAGCGCCTCGTGCGTGATGCACGGCTTTGTCAACCTGTTCGTCGCCGCCGCGCTGATCCGCAGCCTGCGTCCCGACAAGGATCTCACCCTCCGCGTGCTTCAGGAGGAGGATCCCGAGAGCTTCCGCTTCAGCGAAGAATTGCTGGGATGGCGCGAGTTCCTGGTAAATGTCACGGACGTGGCGCTGGCGAGGGAGAGCTTTGCGCTCTCCTTCGGGAGCTGCTCGTTCGACGACCCGGTAAACGACCTTCGCCGGCTGAAGCTGCTGTGAGCTCGCGAAAACGTTACTGATACTTCTGGGCGTACTCGAGCGCCAGCACCGCGTAGGCGGTGATCAGCACCGGGTCGTTCTCCATCCAGCGTTCGTGCACGCTCCTGAAGGAACCGTCGGGCTGCTGGAGTGCGGCGAGGTTCTCGACCAGGTCGTCGGCCCATCGCACGGGCTTGAAGACGTCCCCGGCCTTGGAGGGCACGCCGTCGGTCGAAAGTTCACCCGCCCGCACCATCAGTTCGGGCTCCCCCCATGCGGCGAGGGCCTTGGCCATCACCACGTAGTAGTAGTACAGGCCTTCCTTGCCCATCCCGGGGTTGATCTCGGCGGAGTAGTTGTCACGGATCCATCCCATCGCCGCCTGCACGCGGGCGTCGTCCCGGGGGAGATCGGCGTAGAGGTAGCTCTTGAACCCGGAGTAGGTCATCGACCCGTAGCAGCGAAGCCGGCTGACCCTCGTGCCGTCGTCGAGGGTTTCCTCGATGGTGCTGGTGGGCATGCTCTGGCCCTGGCCGACCTGATCCTTATTGACGCTGGTGGAATAGATGAACCCGCCCTGGCGAGAGCCCGCGGCGTAGGGCATGTCGTTGACGACCTTGCCGTCGGGCGTCTTGTTGAGCATCTGCGTGCGCTGGAGGAAGGTCATCGCCCGCTGGAAGGACTGGTCGGAACCTTCCACGCCCGCCTCGTGCATCGCGTCGAGCATCCAGGCGAGGTTGGAGAGATCGGGCCGGCCGTGGCGACCGTACCCCACGCCGCCGTAGAACGCGTGGTCTTTGCCGACGGGCGTGGGCCCGTCGGGGATGCCGGAATTGACCGGAACGACATCGCTGAACTGCAGCTGCTTGAGGAATTCGACCGCACGCGCGGCGGCGGCCTTGGATTCGGGCGTGTTGAGGCGCGCCAGGGCGGTGACGCAGATCGACGTGTTGTAGCTGGGCAGCGCGGCGTCGTAGATCCCGCCGTCGGGCTTCTGGGACTTGAGGATGAAGTTCGCGGCGCTGGCGATGGTCTGGTCCTGCGCCGAGGCGCCGGGCTCCATCATCATGCCGGCGACGACCAGCCCGGTCACGGCGGGGAACACGGGGCCGGGGCCCTGGGTCTTCCATCCGCCGGTCGCGGCGTCCTGCTTGGTCTTGAGGTACGCAACGGCCTTGGAAATCAGTTCCTGGGCGCGGCGCTTCTGGGCCTTCTCAGGGGCGGGGACATGGGCGGGCTGGGAATGGTCCGTGCTCTGCGGCTCGGGCGCGGCAACGCCAGCATGCGCGGTGAGCACCATGGCGGTGAGAGAGACGAGGCCCGTGAAGCGGGGATGGCGGCGCGTCATGCGTGGATCTCCTCGGGATCAGGTGCCAGAGCATACACCCCTATGGCAAACCCTCGCCAGCAGGCGGGGGAGGTATACTGCCCACCGGACACCGCAATCCGCCGCCTCCCTGCCGAAAGTCACGCGACATTCATGTCCGCAGAGCTTGATCCAACCTCTCCCGGCGACGATGGCTCCCGCGCCATGACCGACGAGCACCAGCTCGAGATGCTGCGGCTGCTGTGGAACATCAACGAAAAGCTGGTCGAGGTGCGGGAGATCGACCGCGCCCTGGCCCGCACCGCCGCCGCGGCCGCGCAGCACTTTGGCGCCACCGCGTGCTGCGTCGCGCTGCTCTCTCCAGGGCGAGAGGCCGCCGAGCCCAAGGTCCAGACGCCCGACTCGCGCTGGGACCTTCGCGCCGCCGCACAGTTCGCGATGGGCGGGAAGCTCCCCGATTCCCCCGACCTCCTCGCCGCCCGCATCCGCCGGCGAGGAAGGCTCTGGGGCGCCATCATCCTCCGCGTGCCCCGGCAGCGGGACTGGGTGGATCGCCGCATCCTCACCCGCGTCGCGGCGCTTCTGGACCGCGTGGTGGAGCGCATCGATCGGGAACGGGAGCGCGAGGTCCGCGCCCGCATCGACCGCAAGATCCGGGACCGCGCCCGGCCGCACGACCTTTTCTACCACATCCTCGACGGCGTTCGCGCCCTCACCCACTACGACCACTCCGCCTCCATCTTCCTCGCCGACCGCACGGGCCACGACCTGGTCCTCATCGCCGAGCAGATCGCCTGGGACAGCATCGGCAAGAGCACACGCATCGGGGCGAGGATCCCGCTCTCACGCGTCTTCCCACTCACCGAGGGGCACGTGGTGCTCTCGGGCGGCGCGTGGGTGTATCGCCGCAGTGGGGGGCACTGGCACAGTCTTCCCCGCCCTCCCTGGGCCCGCGGAACGCCCGTGCTGGACGCGATGGACCAGGACGCGCTGACCTCCCCGATCGATGCCCCCGAGGCCGAGGCGCTGACGGCCGCGGTCGATCTGGGTGATAACGCGCTGTGCATCCTGCGGGTCGTTTCATCTCGACCCGCCGCCTTCGGGCCCTACGAGGCCGACCTGCTGGGCCAGTTCATCCCGCAGATCAAGGCGGCCGTCAAAACGCAGTCCCGCGACGCCGCCCTGGTGCGCACCGAACGCCAGAACGCCATCGCCGAGCTCGCCCGCGGCGTCGCTCACGACGTCTCCAACGCCCTGGGCGCGGCCCTGCCGCTCGTGCAGGTCGTTCGCCGAGAACTCGCCGAAGGCAAGCACGACCCCAAGACCCATGGGGAAGATCTCGAGCAGGTCGAGCGATCCATCCGGCTCAGCCGCCAGATCTTCGACCAGATGCTTCGCTTCGCCAAGCGCGCCGTCGCCCCCGACACCATCGCCCGCGTCGCACAAGTCGTCGATGAAGTGCTCATGGTCCTGGCCCCCAACCTCGAGCGCACCCGCGTCCGCGTCACCCGGGAACTGGCCGACGACCTGCCCCCCATCCCCATCTCCCCGATCGACCTGGCGCAGGTGCTGCTCAACCTGATCACCAACGCCCGTGACGCGATGCCCCAGGGGGGCACGCTGCGCGTCCGCGCCGAGCACGATGCACAGGAAGTTCGCATCCGCGTGGACGACTCGGGCCCCGGGATCCCCGAGGCCGATCGCTCGCGCGTCTTTGAACCCTTCTTCACCACCAAGCCCACCGGCAACGGTCTGGGGCTGGCGATCTGCCGTTCCATCGTGTGGGAGGCCAAGGGTTCCATCGTGATCTCTGACGCCCCCGGCGGCGGGGCGAGCGTGACGGTGACGTTCCCCCTGCATCCGGTCAAGAATCCTCCCCCTTCCACTTCTTCCCCCGCCGCCTCCCTGTAGATCCCGCCCCGCCCTCGTGGAGACCCCGTGGACTCGATCACCGAGCGAAAGCCTCGCATCCTCGTGGTGGACGACGAAGAGCCGTACCGCCGCATGCTCCTGCGCGTGCTGGGCTCCAAGTACGACGTCCAGGCCGCGCCCGCCGCCGTGGAGGCCCTGGAGAAGATCTCCGCGGGGTTCCTCCCCGACGTCGCCGTCTGCGACATCCACATGCCCGGCGACGACGGATTCGCCCTCGCCCAGAAGCTCCTCAACCGCGTCCCCGGGCTCTCGGTCATCCTGCTCACGGGCTTTCGCCAGCGCGACAGCTTCGTCCGCGCCATGGGCCTCAACGCGATGTTCCTGGAAAAAAGCGTCGACGCCGACGAGATCAACGCCGCCGTTGATCGCCTCATCGAAGAGAAACGCCAGCAGGCCCGGGACCACGAGGTCATGCTCGGGGAGCTCAAGCTCGAGTCCGACCGCAACGTTCGCCGCGTCGCCAAGGAACTCCGCGGCGCCTCGGAGCTGCAGCGCCAGATGCTCCCACCCACCGAGGCGGTGCTGGGCCGCTACCAGCTCCGCGCCCACTGTCGCGGGTGCAGCGAGCTGTGCGGAGACTTCTACGACTACTGCGCCACCGGCGCCGAAGGACGCGTCGCGGTGCTCTGCGCCGACGTCATGGGCCACGGCGTCGCCCCGGCGATGCTCACCCCGATCGTCAAGTCCGCCTTCCGCTCCGCTCCCGACCGCCACCCCGCCGATGTCGTCGAACGGCTTCGCCAGCTGATGGTGTGGCTCAACCCGGCGGAATACTTCGTCGCGCTCTTTGCCGCCGTTGCCGATCCCGCCGCCAGAACTCTCACGTACATCTGCGCGGGACATCCCTCGGGCATCCTGCTCTCCGCCGCGGGCGCCACGCTCCTGGAATCCGTCGGCCCGCCGGTGATGGGAGACTTCGATCCCGGCCAGTGGACCCCCACCACCGTTGCCTTCGCCCCCGGAGACGCCCTGCTCATCCACACCGACGGTCTTACCGAAGCCGGCGCGCCCGGCCCGCAGTACGGCCAGGCCCGCGTCCGCAGCGCCGCGGCCTCCGCGGGCGTACAGCGGAACAAGCTCATCGAAATGATCGTCCAGGATCTACGCCGATTCACCGACCAGCAGCCCGTCACCGACGACGTGACGCTGGTGATGATGGAATTCCAGGCCTGATCGGCGGCGAGTGGGCGCACTGCTCCAGGCGCCAATCTTGATTCTAATCCTTACAAACACTGAACACAATCACCGCGGCTATAGCGCCAGGCCCACCACGAGGCCATTTGTGAAAAGTTTCAATCAATGGGCGCAGGGTCCGCGCCGATAATGAGCGAGCTTCCAGTTCCTTTGGAATCAACTCCAGGACAATGAACCAGCCCCGAGCCGACGTACTCGTACTCGTGTTTACCTCAGGGGTCTCCCTGCTGGATTGGGTCAATTCAGGCCTGCTGCCCAGGGAATGGTCGCTCTACGAGCGTCTCCGGGCCGAGTACTCACGCATCATCCTTGTAACCTACGGCGGACCCGACGATCTCACCATCGCCGCCCGCTGGGCCCAGTTCACCGAATTCCCCGGCGGGCCCGCCCCCGAGATCCTCTGCAACGTCTCCCGGGAAGATCCCGTCGCCTACGCGGGCCGGATCCCTGAGCTCCTCTCCCAGCGCCTGGGCAACGTCAAGAGCGTGGTCGTCAAGACCAACCAGATGCAGGGTGGAGACGCGGCGGTCCGCATCACGCATCATCTTCGCGCCAAGGGATACCGCACCGCCCTCATCGGACGCGGTGGATATCTCTGGTCGCGGTTCGTTGCCAGCGAGCACGGCACCGACTCGACGCAGGCCGCCGACGCGGCGGCGACCGAGGGAGAACTCTGCCGCGCCGCCGACGTCATCGTCGGCACCACGCAGCGGATGCTCGAAGACCTTGCGTGGCGGTACTCGGTCGATTCTCGCCGCCTGCACCTGGTGCCCAACTACGTCCTGGCCAACCCCGACCCGGTGCCGGCGAGCCAGCGTGACGCCAACCGCATCCTCTACGCCGGGCAGCTCGTGCAGCGCAAGCGGGTGGACGTGCTGATCGAGGCCGCGGCGTCGATCAAGGCCGGCGGCAACGAGCATGTCGTTCTGGAAATCATCGGGGAGGGCCCCGAGGAACGCTCGCTCCGCGAGCTGGCGACGCGGATCGGCGCGCCCGTGGAGTGGCACCGGCGGCTCAGCCACGGGGAAGTGATCCGGCGGATGTCGCGCTGCGCCGTCTACGCCCAGGCCTCGGAACTCGAAGGCCACCCCAAGACCGTCATCGAGGCGATGGCGACGGGCGCGGCCGTGGTCGTCGCCGACTCCCCCGGCCTCGCCGAGGTCGTGCAGATCGGCGCGACCGGGCTGCGGGTGACGTGCGATGCGGCGAGCTTCGCCCACGCGATCGGCCAGCTGCTTGTTGACGAAGACTGGCGCGACACGCTGGGCCTGGCCGCCTCTCGCGCCGCCCAGCAGGCCTACGCGCTGGACTACGTGATCAACCTCGAGCGCAAGGTGCACGACGCGGCGATCCAGCGGGCCGGGGAAGGCTCGGCCGCGATGTCCCCGCCCGTGCGCTTCGACCCCGAACTGGTGCACGCCCCCGCCGACCAGGCCGCCGGCGCCTTCACCCGCGCGGTCCGCTCGTTCCTTCGCCGCATCAGCCCTTCCAAGCAGCCGGTGTTCCTGCACGCCCTGGACCTGCAGCTCGCCCCGATCGTGGACGACGCGGCCGTCACCGCGGCGACGACGCACCATTCGGGCACGCCCGGCCAGCCTGCCGGCCCCTTCGACGGGCCCGCGGTCTGATCGCACGCCCATCCCGCCTCAGTTCATGGCACGCCCCGGGGGCCCGGACGCCCTGACACCACTTGCAATACGCTTGTGCCCCATGAGCACGACTTCCGCCTCCACCGAACCCCTGCGCCTGAACCTCGGCGGCACCGAGGCCCGGGCGGGTTGGAAGATCCTCGACATCCAGAAGCGCCCCGAGGTCGATTTCGTCGGGGACGTGGTCGATCTCTCTCAGTTCGCCGACAACTCGGTGAGCGAGATGTACGCGTCCCACGTGTACGAGCATCTCAACTACCACACAGAGCTTCGCAAGGCGCTCAAGGAAGCCTGCCGCGTGCTCAAGCCCGGCGGGATCATCCGCATCGGCGTGCCCGACCTCGAGCAGCTCTGCAGGTTCATGCTCGACGCCAAGTACGACGTGCGGGCGAAGTTCCATGTCACCCGCATGATTTTCGGCGGCCAGACCGACGCCTTTGACTACCACAAGGTGGGCCTGACGTTCGACATCCTGGGCGTGTTCCTGACCGAGGCGGGTTTCAAATCGTTCCGCCGCGTGGAGGCTTTTGACATGTTCAAGGACTGCACGACGACCACGTTTGATGGCAAGTCGATCAGCCTGAACGTGATTGCGATGAAGTAGCGGCGGCGAGGTCACTGTGAGCGTGATTCGATGACCGCCAGCGAACGCGCCACGCGACGGTAAAGGTCATCGTTTGGAGATGGATCGCGGGTGTGCAGAAACGACAAGAACGGAACTGCGGCGTGCGCGGCGCGCGGGCCGAGGTCCTTGCACACCAGGCGGAGACGCTGGAGCAGGACTTCAAAGCCAGCAAACCAGATGTTCCGCTCCACGTGATACGAGAGATTGTCGATCAGGACAATCGAGTCAGGCCCGGAGCAGTATGTCCCGAGCCACCAGACGGCAAACAGCATGCACAGCGGAGGGGTGCCATCGTGGAGCATCAGCGTGCAGCATTCATACATATTGCCGTCGCCGGCGTAGGCACATCCACCCTCGGCGAGATTGAGGCGAAATTCGTGGTAGATCGCGTCCGCATCTCGGCCATGATCCGCTTCCGCGAGAAACCGCAGGTCGGTCTCCGAGATCGAAGCGGCGAGATAGCGACGCAGAAAGTCGCCGGAAGCGGGCCTGAACGGAGAAAAGATCGGTTCGTGCATGGCCGCTCGCCCTGCGCTGTGCCTTAAGCGCGCACACGCCATCGCGGATCGGCCGTCGCGCCACGCCGCCGCACGCCTACTTCAGCAGCCGCTCCAGGTACTTGATATCCACCCCGCCCTTGCGGAAGGCCGCGTCGTCCACCAGCCGCATGTGAAGCGGGATGGTCGTCTTGATCGGCTCGATCTTGAACTCGCGCAGGGCCCGGGACATGCGGGTCAGGGCTTCTTCGCGGTTGTCGGCGTGCACGATCAGCTTGCCGATCATGCTGTCGTAGTTGGGCGGCACCACGTAGCCGGGCACAACATGGCTGTCGAGCCGCACGCCGGGGCCGCCGGGGGTCTCGTAGGTCGTGATCTTGCCGGCGCTGGGGCGGAAGCCGTGGGCGGGGTCCTCGGCGTTGATGCGGCACTCGATCGCGTGGCCGTGGATCTTGACGTCCGACTGCTTGAAGCTGATCTTCTCGCCCGCGGCGACGAGGATCGACATCTTCACGATGTCCACGCCGGTGATCAGCTCGGTGACGGGGTGCTCGACCTGGACGCGGGTGTTGACCTCCAGCATGTAGAAGTCGCCCTTGTCGTCCATCAGGAACTCGCACGTCGCCGCGCCCGAGTACTTGGCCGATCGCACCATCTTCGCCGCCGATTCGGCGACCTTCTCCAGCTTCTTGCGGTCGATGTTGGGGCTGGGAGCCTCCTCGATCACCTTCTGGTGCCGTCGCTGGAGGGAGCAGTCTCGCTCGTAGAGGTGCACGGCGTTGCCGTGCTTGTCCCCCAGGCACTGGATCTCGATGTGGCGGGCGAACTCGAGGTACTTCTCGATGAAGACCGCGCCGTTGCCGAAAGCGGCCTGGGCCTCCTGGCTGGCGATGCGGAGGTTGGAGCGCAGGGCCAGCTCGTTGTGGCAGACCTTCATGCCGCGCCCGCCGCCGCCGGCGGAGGCCTTGATGATCACGGGGTAGCCGATCTTCGCGGCGACCTTGACGGCCTCTTCCTCCTCCTCGATCGCCCCGTCGGAGCCCGGGAAGACGGGCACGCCGTTCTCCCTCGCCGTGCGCTTGCACTCGACCTTGTCCCCCAGCTTTCCCATCGCCTCGGGGGAGGGTCCGATGAACTCGATGCCGCAGTCACGGCAGGCCTGGGAGAAGTCGGGGCGTTCGGAGAGGAACCCGTAGCCGGGATGGATCGCGTCCACGTCGGCGACCTCGGCGGCGGCGATGATGCGGGAGATGTTGAGATAACTCTCCTTCGCCGGCGCTGGTCCGATGCAGATGGCGCGGTCGGCGAGGCGGAGATAGGCGGCGTCCTTATCCGCGGTGGAATAGACGCAGACACTCTCGACGCCCAGCTCCCGGCAGGCTCGCATGATCCGAAGGGCGATTTCGCCGCGATTGGCAATGAGGACGCGTTTGAACATGGGTGTCAGTCACGGAGTCACGAAGTCACGAGTCACGGAGCCAAGGCTCGGGGGCTTGGCGGTCTCAACGTGGCTGGCTGTCCTCGAGCCCGCGAATAAATCCTTGAAGAACTCGATCGGTTTCTGATGTCATCGCCTCGAGTTCCGGGTTCCGATCGACCATTCCAAGAACCTGGGCGAGTTCTACCTGTGTCTGAAGTTCAAAGAGCGACCCGCGAGCGGTCCGAAGGAACCTGAGAAAATCGAGCTTCGATTCCCGACCGAATCCCTCGGCGATGTTGCACGGAATCCCGATCGCCGCACGCCGCATCTGGGACACCAGCCCGTACCGTTCACCGTCCGGCAAACCATCCGTGTACCGGTACACCATCGACGCCAGCTGCATCCCACGCTGCCACGCGATGATATCCCGGAACGTTTTCACACCCTGGCCTCCCCCACGACCTGGTCATAAAGCGCCTTTTGCCCCCACTCCGTGACTTTCTGACTCCTTGACTCCGTGACTTCTTAGGAAGGCCTCACCGCGAACAATTTCTGGCCGAATTCCACCGCCTGGCCCGTCTTCACCATGATCTGCTCGATCACGCCGGACTTTTCGGCCTTGATTTCGTTGAAGACCTTCATCGCCTCGATCAGGCACACCACCGTGTCGGCCGTCACGTTCTGCCCGATCTTCACGAAGGGGGCCGCGTCGGGGTTGGGGGCCGAATAGAAGGTCCCCACCATCGGGGATTCGATCATCACCTGCCCCGCCGTGGGGTCGGGGGTCTTCGCGGGGGCGGCGGCGCTTGCCGCGGGGGCCGGCCCGGCGGCCTGGGGCGCGGCGTAGGCGGGGGCCTGGTGCACCACCGGAACCCCGTTATGCCCGCGCTTGAGGGTGACGGTCTCTTTCTCGTCCTGAAGGTCCAGCTCGGTGAGATCGTTCTCGACCATCAGCTTGACCAGTTCTTTGAGCTTGGTTGTATCAATCATGTGGGATCACCCGAACCAGAGTCGGAAACCGGGCCAGTCCCGGGGGAAGGCCCAAGCGTATCACAGCCGCGCCGGTTCTTCACGAGCCGACAGGAAACCACGGACATTACCCCAACGTAGACCATTCAAGGTTCATCGGCAGCCTGCACAGGCACTGGCACCCCGACTCGGTGATCAGGTAGTCGTTCTCGATGCGCACCCCGCCCACGCCCGGGAGATAGATGCCCGGCTCGATCGTCAGCACGTTGCCGGCCTCCAGCGCCACGGGCGCCGTCTGCTGGGTGAGGCGGGGCTCCTCGTGGATATTGATCCCGATGCCGTGGCCCAGGCCGTGGCCGAAGTGCTCCCCGTACCCGTGCTTGGTGATGTGGTCCCGGGCGATCTTGTCGATCTCCGCCGTGGTGCGGCCGGCCTTGAGGGCGTCGGCGGAAAGCACGTGCGCGTCGAGCACGATCTGGTAGATCTCCCGCATCTTCGGGGACCACTTGCCCAGGTTGAACGTCCGCGTCATGTCGCTGCGGTAGCCCTGCCACATCGCGCCCCAGTCGATCAGCAGCGGCTGATTCTTCACGGTCTTCACAAAGCCCGGGGCGTAGTGCGGCAGCGACCCGTTCGCCTGCGCCGCGACGATCGACGTGAACGCCGGCTCGACCGATCCCCGGCTCTTCATCTCCCCCTCGAGACGGGCGGCGATCTCAAGCTCCGTCTGGCCCGGGCGGATCGTCGGCAGCACGACCATCAGGGACTGCTGCTGGATCCTGACGGCATGGCGGATCAGTTCGACCTCTCCCGCGTCCTTCACTCTCCGCAGCGTCAGCAGGACTTCGCGCGTCGTCACCAGAGAGTCATCCGCGGAGGGGATTCCGATCTTCTCAAGCTGCTCCGCCAGCGCATCGCGCTGGGCGAGGGTCATGTGGTCACCCTGCACCCCGCAGCGGCGAACTCCCTCGTCCTTGAACGTCTCGGCGACGCAGGGCAGCATGGTCGTCTTGCGGATCACGATCCTCGCCGACTTCTCAAAGTGCGAGAGCTCTTCCTGGTAGCGAAAATCACTGATGATGATGGGCTTCACGCCCGCGTCGGCACTCACAAGCAGGTAGCTGTCCCCGCCGAGGAACCCCGTGAGATAACCCACATCCCGCGGATCGGTGATGAGCATGTGGGAGAGGTCTTTGCCGGAGAGCACGCCCTGGAGCTTGACCAGGCGGTCGGCGTACGAGATGGTGACGGTGGGCGGAACCAGCGCCTTGCCCGCGGCGGCGTTCATGGGCGACTTCGAAGGCTTCGCCGCCCCGGCCGCGGACGATGGCCTTCCCCCTGGCCGTCCGGTGGACCGTCCAGAAGATCCCGTCGCGGGCTTTGCCAGCGACCCCTTTGTTTTTGAGGCCGCGGCGGGTGAGCGCTTCGCGGCGGACTTCGTGGAGGCGGCCTTGGAACGCGATGCGGTGGCGGGAGTCATGGGGCGATGGTACGGCGGGGCCTTCCCCGGTTTCTAAGCCGCGGGTTTTGCCCGTCTTCTCGACAAACCGGCTCGAACGCCCGCGGGCGCACACCCCCACACTCCCTGTACCATGCGCGGGTGAACACCCTTCTCCCACGCCTCCGCCGAAACCTGCTGTGCCACGCCGCCCTGCTCGCCGCGCTGCCCGCGGTCTCCCCCGCCAGTGCCCAGACCGCGCCCCCGCCTCCTGCATCGGCGGCCTCCATCTCCTTGGAGAGTCTCCTCGCCGAGATGACCGACCGCGACCGCCTCTGCCGTTTCCCATCGCCGTTGTACGAATCGCTCCAGGCCTCCAGCTACAACCGGGAATCCACGCGCCGGGACGCCCCCGGCTGGTTTGCCGATGGGGACGGCACGGGGTTCATCCGCGAGGAAGTTATCGACGGGCGACGGGAGTGGGTGCTGATGGAGCACCAGGGCCCCGGCTGCCTCACCCGTATCTGGACGCCGTTCTTCTACTACGACCTGAACAACCACACGGGCCCGGACGTGCGCATCTACCTCGACGGCTCTTCCACGCCCGTCATCAATGAATCGCTCATCTCGCTGGTCACGGGAAAGGGTCGATCCCCTCCCCGCTGGCGAGCTTCACCGCCCGCGCAGGGGATCTCTATCTCCCGATCCCCTTCGCCGCCGCGTGCAAGGTCACGATGACCCGCCCGCCCTTCTACTACATCATCAACTACCGCGCGTATCCCGCGGAGACGCCGGTGGAATCTCTCTCTACCGCCGTGCTCGCCCGAGCAACGCCCGCGATCGACGCCGCGGGCAAAGCCCTGACGGCGCACGATGACGGGAACGCCTCCGCCGATGTGCACGTCACCAACATCCAGGGGAGCATCGCCGCGGGCTCGGGGAAGCGGCTCGAACTTCCCGCGGGACCAGGCGCTGTTCGACAATTCTCCATCCGCCTCCCCAGCGCGTCGGCTTCACCGGCCGCGCTGCGAACCACCGTGCTGGTGGTCGACATGGACGGGGAAGCCTGCATCTGGTGCCCCGTCGGAGACTTCTTCTGCTCCGCCGATTCGCTTCACCCCTTCTCCACCTGGCAGCGAACCGTGTCGCCCGAGGGTGTCATGACCTGCCGCTGGGTCATGCCGTACGCCCGCGAGGGTTCGATCTCGCTGCTCAACGTGGGCGCTGAGCCGGTGGAAGCGGAACTCTCGATTTCAACATCTCCGTGGACGTGGGATGACGCCTCGATGCACTTCCACGCGACGTGGCGGGCCGATGACGTCGTCCCCGGCACTCCGTTCCAGGACTGGAACTACGTGGACATCACGGGCCGAGGCGTCTATGTCGGGGACGCGTGGACGATCCTCAACCCGCAGAAAAACACGTGGTGGGGTGAGGGCGACGAGAAGATCTACGTGGACAGCGCGTGGGAGAAGGGCTTCCCCACGCACTTTGGCACCGGCACCGAGGACTACTACGGCTGGGCGGGCGGAGAAATCCCCACGCGCAAGGACGAATTCAGCCACCCCTTCCTCTCCAACGTCCGCGTCGGCGGCCTCGACGGCACCACGCAGGGGTACAACATCGTCACCCGCACCCGGAGCCTCGACGCGATCCCCTTTGCCGCTCGCCTGCGCTTCGACATGGAATCGTCCTTCGGAACCGACATCCGCGAGCCTCACAACCACCTGGGATATTCGGCGGTCACCTTCTGGTACGCCCGGCCCGGCGCGACCGACAATCGCCCGCCCGATCCCGCCTCCGCGGCCCGCGCGATCATGACGCTGGAAACGGACAAGGCCGGCGGAACTCGTATCAAACGCTGAAGGCCTAGAGCACGCCGCGGAGCGGACGCGAGTACGCTTGGGCATGACTTCCACGCCACTCGTTCCGTCCCGTCCCCTGGGCCGCTCCGGTTTCATGGTCCCCGTGCTGAGTTTCGGTACCGGCACCTTCGGCGGCGGCGCGGGCAAGAGTGAGCTCTTCAAGGCCTGGGGTAGCACCGACGTCGCCGAGGCGACCCGCATGGTCGACATCTGCCTGGAAGCCGGGCTGACCATGTTCGATTCCGCCGACATCTACTCCGCGGGCGTCGCGGAAGAGATCCTGGGGCAGGCGATCAAGGGCCGCCGGGACCGCGTGCTCATCTCCACCAAGGGCACCTTCCGCTCCGGCCCCGGGCCCAACGAGGTCGGCTCATCCCGCCATCACCTCTTTGCCGCCGTCGAGGGCAGCCTGCGCCGACTGGGGACCGACCACATCGATCTCTACCAGCTCCACGCCTTCGATGCGATCACCCCCATGGAAGAAACCCTCGCCGCGCTCGACGACCTCGTCAAGGCCGGCAAGATCCGCTACATCGGATGCTCCAACTTCTCTGGCTGGCACCTGGCCAAGTCCATCGCCGTCAGCGAACGCCACGGCTGGAGCCGCTACGTCGCCCACCAGGCGTACTACTCCCTGGTCGGCCGGGAATTCGAGTGGGAACTCATGCCCGCGGGCCTGGACCTGGGCGTCGGCACCGTGGTGTGGAGCCCCTTGGGTTGGGGCCGCCTCACCGGCAAGATTCGCCGCGGACAGCCCATGCCCGAAACCTCCCGGCTCAACAGCCAGAAAGCCATCGACGCCGGCCCGCAAGTCGACACCGAATATCTCTACAAGGTCGTCGACGCGCTCGACGCCGTCGCCAAGGAGACCGGCAAGTCCATCCCGCAGGTCGCCCTCAACTGGCTGCTGACCCGCCCCACCGTCGCCACCGTCGTCATCGGCGCCCGCACCGAGGAACAGCTCCGCCAGAACCTCGGCGCCGTCGGCTGGACGCTCACGGTCGATCAGGTCAAGGCGCTGGACGCGGCGAGCAACGTGCCCAAGACCTACCCCTACTGGCACCAGGCGGGTTTCAAGGAACGCAATCCGTTCCCGGTGGGATGATCCTCGCGGTTCGAACCAGCAACCTTGAATTCTGCGCGTGGGCGAGCCCCGATGACCACGATCGTCCTGCACATCGAGATCGCCGCCCCGCTCCGGCGATGCTTCGACCTCGCCCGGTCGATCGATTTTCATATGCACTCGATGCGGGCCTTCGGGGAGCGAGCCGTTGAAGGCCGCACCACAGGCCTGATCGAACTTGACGAACACGTCACCTGGGAAGCGCGGCACATGGGTGTTCGCCAGCGGCTCACCAGCAGGATCACCGCGTTCGAGCCGCCCCACCGATTCGTCGACGAGATGGTGCGCGGCGCGTTCGCCTCACTTCACCATGAAAACCGCTTCGAGGCCACCGGCCCGAGCACCACGCGACTCACCGACACCCTGACCTTCCGTTCTCCCCTGGGGCCGCTCGGACGCCTCGCCGACATCATGTTTGTGCGCGGCTACATGCGCCGCCTGATCCACGCCCATCAGCAGCACCTCAAGGCGGCGGCCGAATCGGGAGATTGGGCCCAATTCGTCGCCTGAGCTCGTGCTTTCTCCATCTTCACATCGGTGAAACGACCGGACCCCGCGCACGGTTCCCCGGCCATGACCAAGATTCCCTTGCAAAGACTGGCCACGCGCCACCTCCGCGGCGCATGGACCATCGTGCGAAGCCCCACGCTCCCGCACGGAGGTCCTTGCCATGAACCGTCCCACCATCGTCGTCTCCACGCTGTGCGCCGCCGCACTGGTCATCTCCGCCGGGCTCACCCTCGCCGGCCCGCTCGACCCGCCCGCGGGGCCCGTGGGGAGCACCTACAAGAGCCTCGGCGACGTCGAACCGCGCCTCGCGATCAACAGCCTCAACACGCCCGGGGACGCCGACAGCCTCTTCAAGATCACCAAGCCAGGGAGCTATTACCTCACCGGCAATATCACGGGCGTCAGCGGTAAGCAGGGGATCGAGATCGACGCGCCCGGGGTCACCGTTGACCTCTGCGGATTCGACGTCGCCGGCGTGCCCGGCGCGCTCGACGGCATCCGCGTCGCCACCGTGCAGTCCAACATCAGCATCTTCAACGGCTCCCTGCGCGACTGGCCGCTCGACGGCATCGATCTCAACAACGCGACCAACACGCGCCTGCGGGATCTTTCCTCCGCCAGCAACGCCGGCGTGGGCTTCCGCACCGGCTCGGGGGCGAGCATCGTCAACTGCAACGCCTATTTCAACGGCGCGTCGGGCTTCGAAGTTGGTGATTCGTCGACCATCACCGCCTGCGGCTCGCGCCAGAACACGCTGCACGGCTTCAACCTCAGCCTTGCCACCATCATCACCGACTGCACCGCCTACGCGAACCACAGCGACGGCATCCGCCTTTTCAGCAGTTCCATCGCCCGCAACAACATGTGCACGATCAACGGCCTGGACCCCGGCAGCGGCGCGGGCATCCACGCCCTCTCCAACGACAACCACATCGAGGGCAACAACTGCACCGCCAACGACCGCGGCATCGAAGTGGACAACGGCGGCAACTTCATCACCCGCAACGTCTGCTCGGGCAACACCCTCAACTGGAAGGTCGCCGTCACCAACACCATCCTGGTCGTCCAGGCGACCCAGGCACCCGCGGTCAACGGCAACACCGGCGGCCTCGCCCCGGGCTCGACCGATCCCAACGCGAATTTCACGTACTGATCAGGCGCTCCACGACGATCCGCAATTCCCGCGGCCGTTCAGTGATCCACCTTCCGCCCCAGCATGGGCGACACCCGCGCCAGCAGCGCTTCCAGCGTCCTGCGATCCTTCGCCTCCGCGTTCAGCCGCAGCAGGGGCTCGGTGTTGCTCTTGCGGACGTTCAGCCACCACCCGTCCTTGGTGAAGCAGTCGATCGTGATCCCGTCCAGGTCGTCGGTCGTGCCGTGGCCGGCGAAGGTCTTGCGCAGCTCGGCGATTGCCGCGTCCTTGTCCTCGATCGTGAAGTTGATCTCTCCCGACTGCGGGTACCGCGCGATCGGCTGGATCAGCTGGCTCATCTTCTTGCCGCTCCTCGCGAGCAGGGAGAGCACCACCGCCATCGCGATCGCGCCCGAGTCGGCGTTGAAGTTGTCACGGAAGTAGAAGTGGCCCGAGAGCTCTCCGCCGAAGACGGCCTTGTGCTCCGACATACCCGCCTTCATGAACACATGGCCCACGCGGCCGCGCACGGGCTTTCCGCCCGCCGCCTTCACTTCCTCCTCTACCGCCTTGGTGGAGCGCAGGTCGTACATCACAGCCGCGCCCGGGCTCTTGGCGAGCATGTACTTCGCCACCAGCGCCGTCAGGTGGTCGCACCCCACGATGTTGCCCATCTCGTCCACGATCACGCAGCGGTCGGCGTCACCATCGAAGCACACACCCAGATCCGCCTTCTCGGCGACCACCGCGCCCTGGAGCTGCCGCAGGTTCGCCGCGACCAGCGGGTTGGGCTCGTGGGCGAACTGGTTCTTGGTGTTGTCGAAGTTCAGTTCGACGATGGTGAGGTTGGGCACCGCGGCGATGCCCGAGGCCTTGCCCAGCGCCGCGCCGAAGACCCGCGGCACCATCGTCCCGGCCATGCCGTTGCTCGCGTCGATCACGATCTTCAGCTTGGTCGAGCCCAGGTCAAGGAAGGACCGCACGTGCTTCACGTACGCCGGCCACAGGTCGCGCTGCTCGATCCGCCCCTTGCCCGGCACCAGCGTGAGCTTGTCCACCATCGCCGCGTGCTTGCGGATGTCCGCGAGCCCCGTCGATTCTCCCACCGGCTTGGCCTTGCGCTTGGAAACCTTGAAGCCGTTGTACTGCGGCGGGTTGTGGCTCGCCGTCACCATCACGCCCCCCGCGCAGTCCAGGTGGTTGATGGCGAAGTAGATCATCGAGGTATCGACCAGCCCCAGGTCGATGACGTTGCCCCCGTGGTCGGTGATCCCCTGAATAAGCGACTTGGAGAGCGAGGGACTGCTGGAACGCATGTCGCGCCCGACGACGATGTTGTGCATCATCGGGGACGTTTCCCCGGCGACCTGCGCATCGTGCAGCAGATACTTGGAGCAGCCGAATCCGATCTGCCAGGCGAGGTTCTCGTTGAGGGGATCGGGGTAGGTACCGCGAACGTCGTAGGCTTTGAACACTCGGCCGAGCATGCGATGGGCTCCACGTGATCCCCGCGGCACATTCAAGCGGAAGCGAGGGCGGCAAGCGTAGGAGCTTCGGGCCCAGAAGACGCGGATGATCGGTCTTTGTTCGCCGTGACCTCCCTCCATTCCCCTGGATCCTCGAATAGGATCACGGGCGACCGTCACCGGAGCCATCCATGCCGATCTACGAGTACATCTGCGAGCAGGACCAGACCGTCATCGAGCTCATCCGGCCCATGAGTCAGGCCGACGCCCCGGTGGATGACCCCCAGGGCCGGGGCCGCGTCTTCACCCGCAAGCACTCCACCTTCGCGACCGGCGGTGCGGGCCCCTCCACCGGCGGCGGCTCGCTCCCCATGGCCGGAGGCTGCTGCCCCTGCGGCAAGTCGCGCGGAAGTTGCTCGGCGAACTGAGCGGGCACGAGCCCGCGCAGAATTTGCGCTCGATCCCGCCCTCACCGAGCTTCATGATTCACCCGGCATTCTGCCCTCTGTAGAACAAGACGGGGGGGCCCGCAACAGTGTGGCACGCGGCTTGTGGATGGTCCCACCAGCCGCATGAACTACGGAATGCAAATCTCCGCCTCGGGCGCACTGACGGCGATGTACCGCCAGGACGTCCTGGCGAACAACCTTGCCAACGTGAACACCTCGGGCTTCAAGCCCGACATCCCCCACGCCCGACAGCGCGACGCGGTGCGGCAGGAGGATGGCCTGTCCTTCATGCCATCCAACGACCTGCTCGAGCGGCTCGGCGGCGGCGTGCAGTTGAGCCCCACCCAAACGAAATTCGAGCAGGGGCCGATCGAGATGACCGGCAACCCGCTCGACCTGGCCATCAAGGGCGACGGCTTCTTCGTCGTCCGGGCCCAGACGTCCGGCAGCACCGACCGCATGCGACTCACCCGCGACGGGCGGATGACCCTCAACAGCAGCGGCCGGCTGGTCCTTGCCTCCTCCGGCATGCCGGTCATGGACGTGCAGAACCGGCCCATCGACCTCACCGGCTCGGGCAAGATCACCATTTCCTCCGACGGCAAGATCTCCCAGGGCGGCGTGGAGGTGGCGCAGATCAACATGATCGACGTCCCCGACCGGACCGCGCTGCACAAGGTCGGGGACAACCTGTTCCAGGCGACCGCCGACGCGATGGCCAGCGCCACGCACGCCAAGGGCACGATGCTCCAGGGAGCCAAGGAAGGCTCCGCGGTCGATCCGATCCGCGCGATGCTGGACATGCAGGAAGCCGCGCGGGCGTCGACGGCGAACCTCAACATGATCACGTACCAGGACCGCATGAACGATCGTGCGATTTCGCAGTTCGGCAGCATGAACTAAGAAGGGCTTTCGTATGGCGATCCTCGCACTTCAGTCGGCGGCGACCGGGCTCTCGGCCCTCAACACCCAGCTCGACGTCACGGCGAACAACCTGGCGAACGTAAACACGCCCGGCTTCAAGCAGAGCCGCGCCAACTTCCAGGACCTGCTCTACCAGGAACGCGCGCAGGCCGGCACCGAGAACGCCAACGGGGACCAGCGCCCCACCGGCCTGTACGTCGGCCTGGGCGTGAAGGTCGCGGCGACGCAGCAGAACTTCGACCAGGGCGGCGCCCAGATCACCGGCCGCACGCTGGACGTGATGATCGAAGGGGACGGCTTCTTCAAGGTCACCACCGAGACCGAGCTGGGCGGCGGAACGGCGTACACCCGAGCCGGCAACTTCACGCTCAACTCCGACGGGGAGCTGGTCATGGCCAACGACCAGGGCCGACGCCTTTCCCCCGCCATCCAGATCCCCGCGGACGCCGAAAAGATCTCCATTTCCGCCAGCGGAAAGGTCGAGGTCCTCCAGCCCGGGGACATCGCCCCGCAGGAAGTCGGCCAGATCGAGATCGCGACGTTCATCAACCCCAGCGGCCTCGCCACCGTCGGGGAGAACCTGTGGATCGAGACCGCCGCGTCGGGCACGCCCCAGTCGGGGGAGCCGGCGACGGAGAACCGCGGCAAGCTGCTGCAGGGCTTCCTCGAAGGCTCCAACGTCGATCCGACCAAGGAGCTCATCGAGCTGATCCGCACGCAGCGGGCGTTTGACATGAACAGCCAGACGATCCGCGCCTCGGACGAAGTGCTCCGCACCGTTTCCCAGCTCCGCGCCTGATAGCTCCGCCGACCTGGAGGCTTGTCTTTCACGTGAACCGCGCCCTGAACCAACTCGTTGCCCGATTCGCCGCAGGCCTGTGCGTTCTCGCCGGCGTGGGCGCGGCCGCGAGCGCCCAGGGCGTGATCGAGCTGCGTCCCACCGCCCGCCTCGCCCCCGGCAAGCCCCTCATCCTCGACGCCGTCGCCGATCTCACGGGTCCCGACGCCCAGCGCTGGTCCCAGCTGTCACTCGAAACGTCGGACCAGGCGGATGACGCCCGCGATGACGCCGGAGTCGATCAAAGCACGCCCGACGCGAAAAACGCCCCCGCCCCCCCGTCGCGCTGGAAGAAAGTCACCATCGAGGACGTCCGCGAACTGCTCCAGAAGCAGCACGACGTTCACTGGGGCCGCCTGGTGCTTCGCGGCTCCTCCTGTGACGTCGCCTGGGTCGTTCCTCAGGCCGCGGCCCCCGCCGCCCCCGCGCCCGCCCCGGCACCCGCAGATCCCGCCGCGGGCCCCCTGGTCCGCGTGCTCGCCGCCGGCCGCATCGCGCAGTTCCTGGAAGTGCCCGTGCAGGACGTGCGGGTCGAATTCGCCGAGCAGGATGCCAAGCTCCTGGACATCCCCACCGCCGGCCGCGTCGTGGAGATCCAGCCCATCGGAAAGTCGGATCGCATGGCCCTCTCCGTGCGCATCTACGAGGGCGAACGCATCCTCGCCGACGGCACCATCCGCGCCCGCGTGCAGGTCCGCCGGGACGTGCTGGTCTCCCACGAGCCCCTCTCCCGCGGCCAGACGCTCTCTCGCGACAACACCGCGATCGAGTCCCGCTGGATCCCCGCGACCGAGCAGCCCGCCGATCCGCAGCAGGCGATCGGTACGGTGACCAAGAGCAAGATCCGTCCCGGCCAGATGATCGTCTCCCAGGACGTCGAGCCCGCCGTCGTGGTCCGCAAGGGCGACCTGGTCAACGTCGACTGCCTCTCCGGCTCCATCGTGCTGCGCCGCACCATGCGTTCCACACAGAGCGCCCGGGACGGAGAAACGGTGACCCTCCAGGCCCTCGCCGGCAAGGCGACGGCCCGCGCCCGCATGAGCGGCGTCGGCCGCGCCGTGATGCTGCTGGACGGCTCGTCCGCGGCCACTGCCGCGTCCACGGTCCCCGCGGCCGCGTCACAGGACGACGGGGCCTTCACCACTTCAGACGCAAACACTCGCCCCCTCGCCGATTCCAGCGGTCTATCCGCCCCCGATGCCGCCGCCCCCGACGCCGCCGGCCCCGACGCCGCCACCACCGGCGTGCAGGTCGGCGGGATCCGCATCAACAAGCGCTCGGACCTGACCCAGGCCCAGCGCGTGGACCGCTACACCGTCCTGGCCAACAAGCGGATCAGCGCGGAGCGCCCCGCCGCCACGAACTCCAAGGCCGCGCCCACCGCTGCGGAGCAGCGCGGGGCCGGCGGAAGCAACCGATGAACACCCGCCATCTCCCCCGCCTCGCCGGCGCCGCCACCGTCATTCTCCTCGCCTCCATCCCCTCCCGCGCGCAGGCCCAGAGCCTCTTCCAGCGCCAGAGCGAGGTGCCCCTCACGCCCAGCGGCAAGCCCGACGTGCAGGCCCCGCTGCGCGAGACCAGCCTGACCTACACCGAGGCGCCCCCGCCCCGCCAGATCCAGATCAACGACCTGATCACGATCATCATCGACGAGACCAGCAAGCAGAAGTCCGAGCAATCCCTGGACACCAAGAAGGACTACGACTTCAAGGCCGCCCTGAACAAGTTCCCTAGCCTCAAGAAGCTCATCGACGGAGAGCTGGGCACCGGCAACAGCGATCCGGTCGTCGAGCTCGACGCTTCCAGCAAGAACAAGTTCAAGGGGGACGGCACCTTCGAGCGCACCGACAAGTTCTCCGCCCGTATCCAGGCGAAGGTCATCGACGTCAAGCCCAACGGCGTGCTCGTGCTCGAGGCCCGCAAGCTGGTCGAGGCCGGTGAAGAGAAGCAGACGATCATCCTCTCGGGCTCGTGCCGCAAGGAAGACATCACGCTGACCAACACCGTCCTCTCCACCCAGCTCGCCGACCTTTCCATCTCCTCCAAGCAGGAAGGCCAGGTCAAGGACACCGCGACCAAGGGCTGGATCCCCCGCGTGCTTGAGACGCTCTTCAACTTCTGATCCGCGCCTTCTGATCCGTTCCGCCGCCGCTCCCATGTTCGGAATCTCCCGCCGCGCCCGCGCCGCGGCAGTACGATCCGGCCATGACCACCCCGCCGATGCCCTCACGTTCCTCGCACCCGCCCGAAGGCACCCGGGAGCTGGTCCTGCGCATCCGCCAGTTGCTTCACGCCCGCCCGTTCTTCCCGTTCACCATCGCCCAGGGCCCGCGAGCCCACGCGATCACCGATCCCACGTCCCTCGCAATCTCACCTGCCAGCACCGCAGTTCATCTCGCCGGGGAATCGGGCGTCGCCACCGTCCCCGCCCATGAGATCACCGGCGTCTCGCCCTTGGCGAGCAACCCCGCACCCGTCGACCTCGCCCGCATCCAGCTCCTGGTCTTCGATTTCGACGGCGTCTGGTCCAACAACCAGGTCCTGGTCATGCAGGACGGGACCGAGGGCGTGCTGTGCAACCGCTCCGACGGCCTGGGCCTGGAGATGCTCCGCAAGAACGGCATGGCGATGATGGTCCTCTCCAAAGAGGCCAATCCGGTCGTCGCCGCCCGCTGCCGCAAGGTCAAGATCGAGTGCCTGCAGGGCATCGACGACAAGCTCACCGAGCTTCGCCGCATCTCCACCGAACGCTCCGTCCCCCTCTCCGCCATCGCCTACGTCGGCAACGATCTCAACGACGTCGAGTGCATGAAGGCCGTGGGGCTCCCCATCGCCGTCGCCGACGCGTTCCCCCAGGCCCTCGCCGCCGCCGCGGTCATCACCTCCCGACCCGGCGGCAACGGCGCCGTCCGCGAGGTGTGCGAGTGGTTCCTCAGGGCCCGGGGCGCCGTGTGAAAATTCCGGGGAGAGAATCTGGGAGCGTGTTCGCCACGCGGCAAATCCCATAGAATCCCGGCCCCCTCGAGCGGGGAAGCCACGGGAGTCCGGCATGTTGATCGTCTATTCCGCCGCGATCTTTCTTTCCGCGGCGCTGCTTTTCCTCGTCCAGCCGATGGCGGCCAAGCAGGTCCTTCCCCTGCTGGGCGGCACCCCCGCCGTCTGGACCACCTCCATGCTCTTCTTCCAGGCCGCGCTCCTCGCCGGGTACGGATACTCCCACCTGCTCAGCCGCGTCAATGTCCGCGCCCAGCCGGTCATCCACCTGCTGGTGATCGGCGCGGCGATCTTCCTCGCCCTTCCCATCGGTATCCCCGCGGCGGCTCCACTTCCGCCCGCCGCTTCCGGCCGCGGCGCGGAACTCGAGCTCTCCTTCTACCTCATCCGCCTCCTCACGCTCTCGGTCGGGCTGCCCTTCTTCGTGCTCGCCACCACGGGACCGCTCCTGCAGCGCTGGTTCTCTCGCACGGGCCACTCGCAAGCGGCCGATCCGTATTTCCTTTATGCGGCGAGCAATGCGGGAAGCTTCATCGGGCTCCTCTCGTATCCCTTTCTCATCGAGCCGATGCTGGGGCTGCGCGAGCAGGAACGTTACTGGTCGTGGGGCTTCCTGGGCTTTGGCGGGCTGGCGATGGCGTGCGCGGCGGTGCTGTGGGCCCGCGCGGTCACTCCTTCCACCGGCGCCGCCCCCGGCACGGTGAACCACGAAGCGCCCATCACCGCCGGCCGCAAGGCCCGCTGGGTGCTGCTCGCCGCCGTTCCTTCGTCCCTGCTGCTGGGCGCCACCCAGCACATCTCCACCGACGTCGCGGCGATGCCCCTCTTGTGGGTCATCCCGCTGGCGCTCTACCTCGTCACGTTCGTCATCGTCTTCGCCAAGCGGCAGTTCGTCGGCGCGCGCACCCTGGGGTACATCACCGCCGTCGGCGCGCTGGGTGTTTGTCTCGTCACCGGCCTCTACCTCCGCAAGCCCATCATCCCGCTCGTGCTCCTGCACGTCGCCACCTTCTTCTTCGCCGCCTGGATGTGCCACAAGAAGCTCGCCGACGACCGCCCCGGCCCCGAGCACCTCACCGGCTACTTCCTCTGGATGTCCGTCGGCGGCATGGTCGGCGGCCTCTTCAACGCGCTGGTGTCACCCTCCATCTTCACCGAGATCCTCGAGTACCCCATCGCCATCGTCGCCGCCTGCATGCTCCGGCCCGCCGCCGCAGGCCTGTCAGCCTCACACCGTGCATCGGTGCGCCGGCGCAACCCCTTGGGCGCCCCGCTCTCCATCGCGGCCTTCCTGCTGGTCGTCGGCCTGGTCGTCACCGGCGTGATCGTCCAGAAGAACTCTTCCCTCGCGCCGGGCGCGACCGACACCATGGGCCTGACCCTCCGCGTCGGCGCGCCCCTGATGGTCGCACTCCTGGCCGTTCCCCGGATCTTCGCCTTCGCCCTCTCCCTGGCCGTCATCTTCGCCGCGGCGAAGATGGTCCCCGATTACGCTTCGGAACGTGTCCTCTTCCAGGAACGCTCCTTCTACGGCGTCCATCGCGTGAAGGAGAACATCGACGGCAAGCAGCGGGTCCTCATGCACGGCTCCACGTGGCACGGCCTGCAGAACCGGGATACCCCGGGGGAGGCGACCAAGTGGGAGCGCGTTCCCTCCTCGTACTTTCACCCCGCCGGCCCGCTGGGGCAGATGTTCAGCACGCTGGGCCTCGAACAGCCCGAACGCATCCAAAAAGTCGGCATCGTCGGCCTGGGGGTGGGCAGCATCGCCGCCTACGCCCTCCCGGGCGCGTCCTTCACGTTCTTTGAGATCGACAACGTCGTGATCCGCGTCGCGAGCGATCCGACACTGTTCACGTTCCTTTCCAACGCCGGCAACCGCGTCTCCACCGTGCTGGGAGACGGGCGGCTCTCCATCCAGAAGCGTGCGGACGGAGAGTTCGACGTCCTTATCCTCGACGCCTTCAGCTCCGACTCGGTCCCCGCGCACCTGCTCACCATCGAGGCTTTCAAGATCTACCTGCAGAAGCTCAAGCCCGGCGGGATCATCGCCGCGCACATCACCAACCTGCACGTGGACCTGCGCCCCGTGCTGGCGCGCTGCGCCGCGGAGCTTGGCCTTACCGCGATTATCCAGGAAGACAACGCGATCGACCCCGTCAGCAAGACCCAGGGCAGGCTCTCCAGCACCTGGGTCTTGTTCGCGAGAGAATCCAAGCACCTGCGCCCGATCATCGACGATCTCGCCCGGTGGAAACGACTGGAAACAGTCCCGGGGGATCCGCTGTGGACCGACAGCTACTCTAGTTTGGTCTCCGTGCTGAAACTGGGTTCGGTGAAGCGCTGAGCACAGCGTTCCCGGCCAGTCCGCTTCGGCGCTGAGGAGACCCTTTCAATGCGGTTCTTCCCGCGGGAGCGGTTATGGCGACGATGCTCGCAGTCCTGGTGGCGTGGTGCGCTTCGGTTCTTGCCCAGCCGGGCACGGCGGCGCCGCCTGTTGAGGCCCCTGCGCCCGGGCCGGTGGAGTACATCACCGCCGCCCGCGCGGGTGAGCTTCCACAGGTGCTGGCCCGGCTCAACCGCGCCAACAGCGGCGTGCTGGTCCTGGACCGCTCCCTTCCCGCCGGCCCGCTGCCCGCCCGCGCCGCCGACGGCGTCCGCATCGTCGACATGCGGTACAACAACGCCCTGCACTTGATCCGCGGCAACCACCCGCGCATCGAGGGAACGTGGATGCAGTACGCCGGCCTCAAGACCGGCCTGGGCAACAACATCATCATCAGCGACGTGATCACGGACAACACGCCCGTCGAGAACTGGCAGGGCAAGCTCGTCCCGCCCATCTCCGCCGGGGATGTGAACTCGCAGGACTACGCCAATACCCACAACCACTACCAGAGCCTGCTGAGCGAGGTCCGCAACTTCTCCGACAAGATCAACGGCGTCGCCTTCTGGGGAGATTCCGCCGCGCTCACCCCCGGCGCTCGCGTGTGGGGCGGCTTCCTGAGCGCCCGCTCCTGGCCCAGCACCCCCAAGGAATACACGCCCGAAGGCGTGGCGACCTTCTCTCCCAAGGACTTCGACGCTTCCCTCATCGGCCTGGAGATCGACGTTCTCAACGGCGGGCTCCCCGAGGGCTCCGTCTCACCCAAGGTCGGGCATGGCCTCTCCAAAGTCGGGCTCCAGATCGTCGGTTTCGGGGAACGGAACACCGCCGCGATCGAGATTCGCTGCAGCGAGACTGACGCGGACAAGCCCCAGGCCGATCGCCGCGGCGTCTGGAAGTACGGGATCATCTCCAACAAGGGCCTCAGCGCCGACGGCACGTTCGTTTGCCTCAACCAGCCCCAGGCCGGCGCGGGGCTCGACCTGGCCGTCACCGACTTCCGCCGCGGCGCCGTGCGCCTCAAGACCACCGGCCCCGGCTCGGGCGTGATCTTCAATCCCACCGCCCAGGGAGACCAGGGCGAGCTCTTCGTCGATACCACCGCCCCCGCGCCCCGCACCACCGTGCGCATCGCCGCCGGCGGGCTGGTCATCAAGAGCGCCGACGGACAACGTGACCTGCTCGAAATCACGCCCGACGGAAAGGTCCTCGCCGGCGGCCGCGTCCTCGCCGCAAACGAGCCCGCCCACCCGTCTGCTCCTCACGCCCCCATGATCGGACCCAAGACCATGCTCTGGATCGCCGGCGGCCTGTACCTGGCGCTCATCGGCGCGTACATCCACCTTCTGAGCAAGATCCGGCGGATGAACTTCGCTCCCCGCCACGCCGCCGCCTGAGTGGGCGCTCACCCCGCCGATGGACGCTCAGGCGCCGGCGTCCGCCACCGCGCTGCGCCAGCGCTCCAGGTCCTCGTGCCGCGTCAGGTCGTATTTCAGCGGCGTCACGGTGATGTGCCCGCTCTTGAGCAGGTCCACGTCAGACTGCGGCTCGGTCGCGTGGAAGTTCAGCCCATACCCCGTCGCCCAGTAGTACGGTTCACCCGACGGGCTCAGCCGCCGCTCGTACGAATCCACCAGCCCGTGCGTATTCATCGGGCACACCCGCACCGGCGGCATCGGCCCATCAGCCTCCGTCAGCGGGATGTTGATGCTCAGGCACTCGTGCGGACGCGGCAGGCGGTGCTTGATCAGCATCTCGATCGTCTTGCGTGCATACCCCGCGGCGACATCGAACAACGGCGTGCCCTTGCCCAGCAGCAGGCTCACCGCGATCGACGGCACGCCCAGGAACGCCGCCTCGATCGCCGCCGCGACCGTTCCCGAATAGATCACGTTCACGCCGCAGTTCGCCCCCGCGTTCATCCCGGAGATCAGGATGTCGGGCCGGGATCCCACGCCGAATTTGTCGGGCCACAGTGACGAGATCGCCACCTTCACGCAGTCGGCCGGGCGCCCGTCCACTGCCATCCCCCGCATCTCCGGCGTGACCTGCGTGTCCTTGGTCATCAGCGGCGTGTGGAACGTCACGCCATGGCTCGTCGCCGACTGCACCGTCATCGGCGCCACCGTGTAGATCACCGACCGCGGGGACCGCGTGGTGGTGTCACGGTTGTCCAGGAGCGGGCCGCCGAACCTCCCGCCGCCATCGGCGAGCGCCTTGTGGAGCGCGATGATCCCGGGGGCCGTGATGCCGTCGTCGTTGGTCAGCAAGATGCGCATGGCCGGAAGGTAGGACCTCCCGCCGAGGCTCCGCAGAACCTCACCCAGGCCCGCCCTCGCACAGCTCCCCGCCGTCGAACTCGTATCGCCCGCCCCCGACCCCCAGGGCCGGCGCCGCCGCCGTCGAGAGCAGCCACGTCCGGGCGTAGGTCACCTCCGACCGTGCCCCATTCTCCCCCTCCCCGTGCATCCGCACGGAGAGCGAAAGCAGCACCACCGTGCCGCGAAGCAGGTCGATGCTGGTGATCCCGCCCCCCGGATCGTCGGCGAGGCGGATGCAGAACGCTCCCTCGCCCTGGTCCAGCTTGACCAGCACGACGTCGCTCCCCGGGCTATCGCCGCGGAGCACCGCCCGCGCCTCCACCAGTTCCGCCGAAGCCCCCGCGCCGCGGATCATCACCCGCCAGGCGAGCGTGATCTCCGACGATTCACCCGCGATCCGCAGCTCCGGCCGCTTGGCCGACACCGCCTGCCGGGAGACCAGCCACCGGGCTTCGATGGTTCGCACCGCGCCCTGGTCGCCGCGCTCACGCGCCTGCTCCCCCCCCAGGCACAGCGACGCCCCCACGTCCGGATTGGTTCGCCGCACGACCGTCATGATCCAAGCTCCCCCGAGATGGACCGATCGCCCGCCGGGCCTTCCGCCGCGGCCTCCCGAGAGCGTCCGCGAGAGCCCGTGATGAGCGGTGAGCTCAGGATCGACGCCGCGACCTGCAATCCGCGCCCCGCCGGCCCGACAAACGCCTGGCTCACCCGCTGAAGCGTCAGCATCAGCTCCACCAGCGCGTCCAGCCGCCGCTGGTGCGCCTCGATTTCATCGCTCGGCGCCGCCGTCGCCGCGCCCTTGCGACCCTTCGCGGGCCGCTGGGTCATATCCCGGATCTCGTACAGGTTCGCCAGCAGCGGGTCCACCTCGCGCTTGAGCCGCTCGCGCACGATCGCCCGCGCCATCGCCCACACGTCCTGCTCCGCCCGGAAATACTCCTTGCGGTCCCCCCGCTTGTGGGAGCGGACCACGATCCCCCAGTCCACCAGCGCCCGCAGGGACATCGACGCGTTCCCCCGGCTGATCTGCAGCCGGTCCATCACGTCGTCGGTACACATGGGCTCGTCGGTGATGAACAGGAGGGCGTGCACCTCGGCCATCGTCCGGCTGATTCCCCACACGCTGCCCATCTGACCCCAGGAGGCGACGAACCGGTCCTGGGCCTCCAGGAGAGACTTGCTGTCGCGGGCGGAGGGCGTGTCGGACGGCTGGGTCATCACCGCTCCAAGTATGGATCACCCGGCCCCCGCAATCAATCGTACTTTCAGAAATCACTGAAACCAGAACGAAAAAAATAGGCGGCGAGGTACCGAAGCACACTCGCCGCCCTTCCGGGGGCAAATGAAATGTCTGACGACCACCGCACGAGGGCCTTCAAACCCTCGTGTGTGCACGTGGACTCTACCACATCCTATCGACTATACGAGACGGGAATGTCCCCTACAAGTTGAAGACAAGGAAAATTCTTGCACCGACGTGCAGCCCTCTTTTTTCGGGCATCTATATATAGTCTCACTTGACACCCGTCGCCCTTCTCCCTTTCCTCTCGCCGGCGGAGAAAGGGCCGGGAACCTTGAGCCCCCCTTCGGCAGCCAGAGAAACCCCCTGATTCTTCCCCATCCTTATGGCCAAGAGCACATCACCCTCGCCAACCTCCCGCCCCGGCTCCTCCAGGGACGCCAAGCCCGGTAAGTCCGGCAAAGGCTTCCGCTCCTTCGCGTACGCCGCGGGCTCGGCCAAGGGCAAGGACCTGGTGATCGTCGAATCACCCGCGAAGGCCAAGACGATCAACAAGTACCTCGGCGGCAAGTACGTGGTCATGGCCAGCGTCGGCCATGTCCGGGACCTGCCCAGCAAGGAACGCAAGCTCACCGCCGAAGAGAAGCTCGCCGCGAAGGCCAAGGGCAAGGGGAAGGTCAAGGCCGTCAAGTCCCCCGTCCCCGGCGTGGACCTCGAGCACGATTTCAAGCCCACCTACGAAGTGCTGCCCGGCAAGGAGAAGGTCGTTTCCGACCTCAAGCGCGCCGCGAAGGACGCCCAGTCCACCGGGGGCAACATCTGGTTCGCCACCGACTTGGACCGTGAGGGAGAAGCCATCGCTTGGCACCTCGCGCAGGAGCTGGGGATCGAGTCCAAGCTCGCCAAGCGCGTGATCTTCCCCGCGATCACCAAGGGAGAGATCGAGAAGGCCTTCCAGAATCCCCACGCCATCGACGAGGACCGCGTCAACGCCCAGCAGGCCCGCCGCATCGTGGATCGCATCGTCGGCTACCAGGTTTCGCCGCTCCTGTGGAAGAAAGTCGCACGCGGTCTCTCCGCCGGCCGCGTCCAGAGCGTCGCCGTTCGCCTGGTCGTTGAACGGGAACGGGAGATCCGCGCCTTCGTCCCCGACGAAACCTGGCAGGTCCTCGCCGACTTCGCCCTCACCCCCGCCGACGCGCAGCGCCTCGCCCCCCAGTGGTCCAAGTTCCTCGCCTCCAAGGACGAGAAGGGCCACCCCCCCTCCCTCAAGGCCCAGAACGGCTGGATGTTCGAGCACGGCGGCATCCGCGCCGAGCTCTACGAGGTCGGCGGGGAACGCTTTGAGATCATCACCCCCGGCAAGCTTCCCGACGCCAAGGGGCCCGACACCCGTTTCGATTCCCCGCTCACCAGCGACCGCACGATGGAGATCTCGGCCCTCGCCCACGCCGCGGGCCTCTCCGGCGTGAAGGGGTACGTGACGGAGGATCCCAGCGGCCGCGGCCCTGCCCGCTGGCAGCGAACCGTCTCGGGCACCATCGATCCCACGGTCCCCTACCGCATCGACTCGATCGAGACCAAGCGCACCAGCGTGCGTCCGGGCGGACCTTTCATCACCTCCACGCTCCAGCAGGCCGCCTCCAACCGCCTGGGCTTCGGCGCCCAGCGCACGATGCGGGCCGCGCAGCAGCTCTATGAAGGTGTCGAGATCCCCGGGGAAGGCCCCGTCGGCCTGATCACCTACATGCGTACCGACTCGACGCACCTCTCCCGTGAAGCGCTGGAGATGGCCCGCGGCTACATCGAGAGCACCTTCGGACCCAAGTATCTCCCGGAGAAGCCCAACTTCTTCTCCTCGTCCAACAAGGCCGCGCAGGAAGCCCACGAGGCGATCCGCCCGACGAGCGTGAACCATCCCCCGTCGCGCGTCAAGAACGCCCTCACACCGGACCAGTTCCGGCTCTACCAGCTCATCTGGGACCGGTTCATCGCCTGCCAGATGGTCGCCGCCCAGTGGGACGCGACGACCGTGCTCATCAAGGGCGGTCGCGGCGGCGTCCGCGCCGACGGGTCGAAGATCGGAGAACTGACCTTCAAGGCCACGGGCCGCACGCTGGTCTTCGACGGCTTCTACAAGGTCGCCGGCATCCCCTCGGCCGCCGAGGAGCAGACGCTCCCGGCGCTCAAGGAACGCCAGCCGATGTCACCCTTTGGCGTGGAAGTCTCCCAGAAGTTCACCTCGCCGCCTCCGCGATACAGCGAAGCCTCTCTCATCAAGATGCTCGAGAGCGAAGGGATCGGCCGGCCCTCCACCTACGCCTCCATCATCGGCGTCATCCAGGAACGCAACTACGTCGAGCAGGTCGAACGCCGCTTTTTCGCCACCGACCTGGGGGAAGTGGTCACCGACAAGCTCATCGAGGCCTTCCCCGAGATCATGGACGTCGGCTACACCCGGGACATGGAAGCCCAGCTCGACAAGGTCGAGGAAGAGCACCTCGACTGGGTCGACATGCTCCGCAAGTTCTACGGACCCTTCAAGAAGAGCCTCGCCCACGCGCTGGAGACCCTCACCCACGCCAAGGCCGAGACGGTCCCCGCCCCGAAGGAGTACACCTGTCCGACCTGCGAGAAGGAAGGCCGCGGCAAGTCCCCGCTGGTCTACCGCTTCGGCAAGAACGGGCGGTTCCTCTCCTGCTCCCTGTACCCCACGTGCAGCTACGCGAGCCCCGTGGACCGGGACGGCAAGCCACGCCCCGCCGCCGACACCGTGGACGTCGCCTGCCCCCGCTGCGGCGGCGCGATGACCCGGCGCACCGGCAAGTTCGGGCCCTTCCTGGGCTGCGCCCGCTACGGGGACAAGACCAGCCCCTGCTCGGGCATCTTGAACATCGACAAGAAGGGCCACGTCGTCGCCCCCAGCGCTCCCCCGCTGGTGACCGAGCTGCCCTGCCCCACCTGCGAAGCCCCGATGAACCTGCGCGGCGGCGTGCGCGGCCCCTGGCTGGGCTGCTCGCGCTTCCCCAAGTGCCGCGGCCGGGGGAAGTGGACCGACCTGGACGACAAGAAGCGTGAGGCGCTGGAGAAGGCCCTCTTCGAGCACGAGAAGGCCAACCCCGTCCCCGTCATCCGCACCATGGAAGGCAAGGCCCTGACCGACTCCAAGGGCAAGCCGCTCCCCACCGCCCCCACCGTTGACGTCCTCGCCGGCAAGGGTGAATCGACCGGCGCCGAAGCCGGGGAGACATTCGAGAGCGTCGCCGACGAAGTCGGCGTGTAAAGACGGGAAGACGTCCTAAGCACGCTTCAGCGTGGCTTGGCGTCGATGCACGCTCGGCAGGCCCGCGCCCTCACGTCAGTGCCGCTCTCCCTGGATCATGCGGGCCAGCGCCGCGACCGTCGCCAGCAGTTCCGCGGGCTCCACGGGCTTGGCGATGTGCGACTGGTACCCCGCGTGCAGCGCCCGGGTGCGGTCTTCCGAGCGTGCGAACGCCGTCAGCGCCGCCGCCGGCACGCGCACCCCGCTCTGCCGAAGCGTGCGCATGAACTCGTACCCGTCGCGCTCGGGCATGCCGATATCCGAGAGAATCACGCTGGGTCGCTCGCTCGACACCGCCGCGAGTCCCTCGTCCACCGAGGCGGCGAGGATCACCTCCGCGTCGCATTCCTCCAGCACCCGGCGCACCAGGTCACGCGCGTCGAACTCGTCGTCCACCACCAGCACGCGCAGGCCCTTGAGGCTCGGGGAATCGTGCAGCACCGGCCGCAGCGGCTCGGCCTGCGGGTGCACGCGCGGATCGGGAGTTCCCCCCCGTGCCGGCTGCATGACCGCCAGGGGCAGGTGCACCACGAACGTCGCGCCCTGGCCCTCCCCGGCGCTGCTCACGCGCACCGTGCCGCCGTGCAGCTCCGTGAGCTGCTTGACGATTGCAAGCCCCAGCCCCAGGCCCCCGTGCTCGCGCGCGGCGGAGCTGTCGGCCTGGCGGAACCGCTCAAAGACGTAGGGCAGGAACTCGGGCTTGATCCCCTTGCCCGTGTCACTCACCGAGAGTTCCACGTGAGAATTCACGCGGGCGAGCACCACCTGCACGCGGCCGCCGCGGGGCGTGAACTTCACGGCGTTGGAGAGCAGGTTCCAAACCACCTGCTGGAGCCGCGTGGGGTCCCCGTGCACCGTGTCGGTGATGGGGTCCAGCACGCACTGCACGCGGACTTCCTTGGCCTCCGCCGCCGGGCGGATCGCCTCCAGGGCCGCCTCGATCACCAGGGGCAGTTCGACGCGCTGCACGTCCATGCGCATCTTGCCCGAGATGATCCGGCTCATGTCGAGCAGGTCGGCGATCAGCTGCGCCTGCAGGCGCGCGTTGCGGTCGATCACCGCGAGCCCCTGCTCGAGCGATTCCGCCGATGGAGTCTTCTTGCGCAGGATCTGGATCCATCCCAGGATCGCGCTCAGCGGGGTGCGCAGCTCGTGGGAGAGTGTCGCCAGAAATTCTTCCTTGAGCCTGCCCGCCCGCTCGGCCTCGGCCCGCGCCGACCGCTCGCTGGCGAGCAGCGACTCTCGCTCCTCGTCGGAGACCTTGCGGTCCGTGACGTCGCGCGTGGTCCCCGCCACCGCCTCCACCCGTCCGTCGGCGCCGATCACCGGGACCATGATGTAGTCGTAGTGCCGCAGCCCGAACGTGCCGTGGAACGGCACCTCCCCGCGGATCGGCTGGCGCGTGGAGACCACCGTGTCGATCTCACGGTCGTGCATCGCCGCGTGCCAGGGCTCGTAACCCAGCTCCAGGCAGTTCTTCCCGATCGCCTCGTTCCACGTCTTGCCCCACATCTTCAGCAGCACGTCGTTGGCGTAGATGAACCGGTGGTTGAGGTCGAAGATGTACGCAAGGTCGGGCGTGTTGTTCAGCACCGATTCGTACAGGCGCCGCTGGCGCTCGATCTTCTCCCGGCTCTCCTCCAGCGCCTTTTCGGCAAGCTTGCGCTCGGTGATGTCCACCATCGCGCCCAGGCAGCCGCGGATCCCGCCGACGTCATTGAACAGCGGCGCGGTGTACACCAGCCCCGTCCGCGTGCGGCCGGGCATCACCACGTCGATCTCTTCCCCCTGCACCGCCAGGCCTGTGCGCACCGTGCGCTCCATCGGCCGCTCGGCGATGGGAAGCTCCACGCCCCCGCGGAAGACCCGGAACGGCGGCAGTTCTCCCGTGGACGGCAGCGGCGCCGCGTGTGCGCCGTCGGGAATGCCCAGCATCGCCGCCCCCGTCGCGTTGGTCGTAATCCGCTCGCACCGCGGGTCCAGAGAGACAAACACGCCCACGGGCAGCACCTTCAGCAGCGTCTGGAGTTCTTCCAGCCGGACGCGCAGCTCCTCGTTCATCCTCGCCACCTGCTGGCGGCTCTCGCGCAGGGCCTGCTCGGCGACCTTCTGGTCGGTGATGTCCCGCCCCGTCGGAGCAATGAACAGCACCCGCCCGTCGTCCCCGATGACGGGAGCGATCGTCAGGTCCACGAACCTCGCCGTGCCGTCGGCGAGGAAATACACCGATTCATCCCGGAACAGCGTCCCCTCCGCGGCGGAGAGCGTCGCCCGGCGCACCTTCTCCATGATCTCCGGAGAGCGGTTCCACCAGCCGCACTCCCAGAAGTACTTGCCCACGACATCCTCGCGCCGGAACCCGCACCCATCCAGCGCCAACCGGTTCACCTCCGTCACGCGGCCGTCGAGGGAGAGCGTCCCGGCGAACTGCGTCCCCTGCTCGAACATCGTGCGCAGCATCGCGTGGGATTCGAGCGCGTGGCGATCCCGCGCGCGGGCCTGCGACGCGTCACTCCGCTTCATGTCCGCGTTCTCGCTGGTCATCTCGGCCCCCGGGCACGTGGCGCACGCGCCCCAGGGTTTCTCCCCGTCACGCCGGCAGAATTGATCGCTCGCATGTCGGCTCCTGACGGCGGTGCCGCCCTGGCGACGGCAACGCCCCCGCGTGATCCGCGACGCCCGGTACGGAGCACCTCCGCAGGAACGTCGGCGCATTGAACCCGCGCCGCAACTCGGCCGACCGATCCAATTTCAGAACGGAAAGTGTATTGTCGATCGCGCGCGACGGCGCGTGTCGGCACACAGCAAAGCGTACCACGTCATCCTTTGCACTCTTTGCTCGAGATCACTCGTACAGCGGCTCGGCGACCGACGGCGGCGCGGTCTCCCACCACCGCATATCCCCGTCATTTCCCACCGTGATGATGGATTTTTCATCTGGGGAGAACGTCGCGAGCCAGATCGCGTAGGTATGCCCACGCAGCACCAGATATTCCTGCCCGGTCTCGAAATCCCACACCCGCACGTTGTTGTCCCACCCGCCGGTGACCATGCGTTTGCCGTCGGCGGTGAAGTGAGCGCTGTACACCGCCCCCTTGTGCCCCGAGATGATCCGCGGGCGCCCGCCCTCCTTGACCTTCCACACGTAGACGTTGCCGTCCTCGCACGCGGAGACGACCGAACGCCCGTCGGGCGTGAATTCCACCGACCATGCGTAGCTGGTCGGACCGGAATACACGCCGACCAGCGGGGGCGCGGGGGAGGGGGGCTGGGCGGCGACCGACGTCCCCGACGCGCCCTTGGCGATCGCCGCGAGCGGTCCGGAGACATCCCACACGCGGATGCTGCAATCGATCCATCCGCCGGTGATGAGCTTGCTGCCGTCGGGGTGCCAGTTCATCTTCGACGTGCCCTGCGGGTGGGCGATGAACTTGTAGAGGATCGCCCCGGTGCGCGCGTCGGCGACGGCGACCTCTCCCGAGGTGGAGCAGAGCCCCACGAGGGTCGAATCGGGAGAGAACATGACGCACGTCGCCGGCTTGGAGAGCGGGTCGACGGTCGCGACGACCTGCATGCGGGATGTGTCCACGATCCGCACGCGCGGATCGGAAACGCCGACGACCGCGAGCCGTGAGGAATCGGGGGAGATCGAGACGAACCCGATCTGGTCGTTGATGAGCTTGCCCGACCAGGTCGGCGGGCCCGCGGAGCCGACGGGTGACCACCGGTGCACCAGCCCTGAACGGTCACCGATGTACAGGGAGCCGCCGTCGGGCGCCAGCACGCCGTTGATGACGCCCGGGGCGATCTTGACGCGGCGGGAGGCGACCTCTTCCGACCCCCACCGCCGCAGCGTGCCGTCGCGCGCGGCGGAGAGGATGTGGGAGCCGTCGGGTGTGAACTGCACGCGGATGATCGTGTTCTCGTGCCCCACGTATGAGCGCACAAGCTCGCCGGAGAAAATATCGCTGACCCGCACGAACAGGTCGGTGCCCACCGAGGCGACCTGCCGACCGTCGGGGCTCACCGAGACCGACCACACCTTGTTGTCGTGCGCGTGGATGGAATTGATCAGGGTCCCCGCCGCGTCCCACACCTTGATCGACTTGTCCGCGCTGGCCGTCACGATCGTCTGGTTGTCGGGCGTGATGACCGTCTGCAGCACCGTCTTGTTGTGCGCGGGCCACCTGGCCAGCTGCTCCCCGCTCAGGCCGTCCCACACCATCATGTTGCCGCCGAAATCGCTTCCCACCACCCGCGTGCCGTCGAGGGAGAACGCGACGTTCACCAGCGACGGCACCTTCAGCCGCGTCACCACCGAGCCCGTCGCCGAGTCCAGCACCGTCCACCCGTCGATCCGCCCGCCGCTGGTCAGGCAGAGCAGGCGCGTCCCCCCCGCCCCGAACGCCACCGGGAAGACGTCGGAATCAAACGTGTTGGTCGCGTACACCTCACCGCTCGGCACCGCCACCCACTTCAGGGAACGCGGCTGCAGGTTGCTCACCGCGAGGGTGCGCCCGTCTTCGGAGATCGCCGCCCCGCTGGTGTATCCCTCCAGGTCCATGCAGAACAGCTCTCGCCCCGTCCTGGCATCGACCATCAGCAGCGTCTTCTCCCCCGACACCCACGCCGCCGCGGACGAGGCGTCGGGCGCGAACGCCCACGACCCGATCCCCGCCCAGCCGATGTCGATCGTCGTCTGGCTCGAATCCGACAGCCGCTTGAGGTAATGCCATTCCCACCCCCGCAGGTCCGGAGGGCAGGCCGCCAGCACGCTTTTCATCCGCTGGACGTCCGCGTTGGAGTACGAAGCCTGCGCGAAGGCGATCGCCCCCACGTACAGGTTGCGGCGCAGCTCCTCGGCCTTCGCGTCGGCGCGGTCGCGCTCGCGCGTCGCCACCAGCGTCTGCCCCTCGGCCCGCTCGCGCTCGTGCACCGCGATGGTCCGCTGCTCGTCGGCGGTCTGCCGGGCGATGCCCTCCTGGGAGAGCGCGTTGAGCGCCTTCTGCCGCTGGTACAGCGCGTACGTTGAGAAGACCATCAGTGCCAGGATGAACGCGATGCCCGCCGCCACGGCGTGGCGATACCGCTTGAACTGCTTGCGCAGGATGTACAGCGCCGAATCGTGCTTGGCGAGGATCGGGTCACCCGCGAGGAAGCGCCGCAGGTCGTCGGCGAGCTCCGCCGCCGACTGGTACCGCCTCGCCCGGTCCTTCTCCAGGCACTTGAACACAATCGTTTCGATATCCCCGCGCAGCGTCCGGTCCAGCGTGCTCAGCTTCGCGGGCGGGTCGTCCCGGATGATCCGCGCCGCCTCGGCGATCGGCCGGCTCTTGAGATCGTGCGGCAGCCGCCCGGTCAGCAGTTCGTACAGGAGCACGCCCAGCGCGTACACGTCGGTCCGCGTGTCCACCGCCGCCGCGTCGCCGGCGACCTGCTCGGGAGACATGTACGGCAGCGTCCCGATGATCTGGCCCACCCCCGTCTGCACGGTCGTGAAGCGGTGATCACCGTCCAGCGCGCGCGCCACGCCGAAATCCAGGATCTTGGGCTGCCCGTCGTCCCCCACCAGGATGTTCGCCGGCTTGAGATCCCGGTGGATCACGCCGCAGCGGTGCGCGTGCTGCACCGCGTCGCACACCTTGGCCATCAGGTCGATGCGCTGCCGCACCGAAAGGTTCTGCCGCTGGCTGTGCTGCGTCAGCGGCAGGCCGCGGATGAACTCCATCGCGATGAACGGCCGGGATCCCTCGGGCGTCTGCCACCGCCCAGCTTCATATATCTGCGCTATGCCCGGGTTGGCCAGACGCCCCAGAACCTCCGCCTCGTACTCAAATCGCCGAAGAACCCGGTCCGACCGAGAACCGCCCCGCACCAGCTTGATCGCCACCGTCCGCCGGGGCATTTCCTGCTCCCCGACGTACACAACCCCCATGCCCCCCGACCCGATAACCCCGCGAACCGTGTAGCTGTTGATCCGCGTCCCGGCGGGAAGCACCGCCTCCTCCGTCGCCGCCATGTCCACGCCGATGCGGGTCAAGAGCTGCTTGCCCGGGGAGTCGCGCGAATCCAGGAAATCGTCCTCAACTGCATGGGACAGCAGGGATTCCACTTCCTTGCGCAGCGCCGGATCACCCTCGCACTGGCGCGTCAAAAAGGGCTCCCTCGCCGCCGTGTCCAGGTCGGAGGCAGCCAGGAACAGCTCCTCGATGCGGTGATGTCGGGATGCCGATGACATGGGCGAGTTCATGGTAATGCGCCGCGGGAGCGGGCGGGAGCAAAAACACCCCGGCCGGCTCTCTCATCCCCCGTGCCCACCCTCCCAGGCCTTCCAGGCCCCGTCGTCCCCGGGGTTTGGTCTTGACTCGCCGAGCGTGGTCCTGATAGCTTGGGCGGATTCTCCGGGTCTTGGACCCGTCCCTTCCCACACGTTGGAACTCGCGGGGGACGCTTCGAGAGGAGTTGCGTGATGAAGATGTCTGCGTATGCCGCCGTCGCGGCGATTGTCCTGTCGGCCGGAATGGCCGTCGCCGCCGACGCCCAGCCCGGCTCGGCCCCCACCGCCAAGGTGACCCCCCAGGTCGCCGCGGCCGTCCAGAAGTTCCTGGACGCTCACCCCGGCTCGGCCGTCTACTGGTCCGGCTCACAGGTCACCTCCATCTACGGCAACGCCTTCGCCCGCGGCGCCACCGCCCAGGCCAGCGTTGAGAACTTCCTCCGGAGCGGGCTCGCGGCGCTGGGCGTGTCGCGCGATCAGCTCACCCCCGGCTCACTCGCCGCCGACAACCTCGCCGTCCGGCCCTTCATGCCCGACCCCGACACCGGCGCCATGAAGTTCCAGCTCCACAGCTTCCTCCAGCAGGTCGACGGCATCCCCGTCTACCGCGGGGAGATCAAGCTCGTCGTCCGCAACGAGACCGACTTCCCCGTCGTCCTCGCACGCTCCAGCGCCCGGGAACTCGGCCGCTTCCGCGTCGACCCGGTCGTCGCCGCCAACCCCAACCTCGAGGCCGCCTTCGCCGCCGCGAACCAGAAGGTCGCCGGCATCACCGATTGGGGCACCCCCGAGCTGGTCATCTGGGCCGGCATCGGTGAGACCACCGTCGCCCCCGCCCTCGCCGTCAAGATGATCGTCACCGCCGGGGAAGCGTGGGAGCCCGGCTACCAGCGCGAGCTCATCCTCGCCGACGCCCGCACCGGCGCCATCCTGCACAGCGAGAACCAGATCCACGACGTCGACGTCTCCGGCAACGTCTCGGGCATGGTCACCCCCGGCAAGAAGGCTGATTCCTGCGCCACCGAAGTCTCCACCGCCTTCCCCTACTCCCGCGTCACCATCGGCGCCACCGTCGCCTACACCGACGCCGCCGGCAACTTCACCATCCCCAACGCCGGCAACACCGCCGTGACCGTCGCCGCCGGCATGCGCGGCCGCTGGTTCCGCGTCTTCAACCCCTCGTCCGACGCTCCCGGCCTGAGCGCCTCGGTCACGCCCCCCGGCCCGGCCAACTTCGTCTTCAACGCGGCCAACACCGACGCGCTCCGCCGCGCCGAGGCCAACGCGTACATCAACTCCAACATCGTCCGGGATTACCTCCTGACCTACTGCCCGACCTTCCCCACGATCCCCACGCAGGCCGAGTTCCGCGTGAACACCGGCGTCTCGGGCACCTGCAACGCCTTCTATGACGGCTCCTCGATCAACTTCTACAACGCCGGCGGCGGCTGCGCCAACACCGCCTACGGCGACGTCGTGTGGCACGAGTACGGCCACCACATCGTCAACACCGCCGGCTCGGGCCAGGACGCATACGGTGAGGGCTTCGGCGACCTCATGGGCGTCATGATCTCCGACGAGCCGATCCTGGGCTACGGCTTCCAGAACAACTGCAACGCCGGCATCCGCACGGCGAGCAACACGCTGCAGTATCCCTGCTCCGACGAGATCCACACCTGCGGCCAGCTTCTCTCGGGCGCGTTCTGGGAGACCCGCAACGAGCTGGCGATCACCAATTCCGGCACCTACCGCTCGATCATCTCGTCCCTGGCGATCAACAGCGTGCTGCTGCACGGCGGGGGTGACACGGCGATCAACCCCCAGATCACCATCGACGTGCTGACCCTCGACGACAACAACGCCAACATCGGTGACGGCACGCCCCACTACGGCGAGATCGCCCAGGGCTTCGGGGAGCACAACCTCGATGCACCCCCGCTCTCCCTGCTCTCCTTCACCTACCCCACCGGCCGCCCGACGCTCATCAGCCCCTTCGGCAACGTCGAGTTCAATGTCCAGGTCGGCGCCCTCTCCGGCACGCCCCAGCAGAACACCGGCGTGCTGATGGTCGACGCCGAGAACGACGGCACCTATGTCGCCTACCCCATGACCCAGGCCTCGGCGAACGTCTACCAGGCCCAGTTCCCCGCCACGTCCTGCGGCAGCATCGTCCGCTACTACGTGACGGCCAAGACCACCACCAACGCCACGGCCTCCGACCCCACGTCGGCCCCGTCCGCGTACTACACGGCGATCTCCGCCGCCGCGACCTCCACCGCGTTCAACGACAACTTCCAGACCAACCAGGGCTGGACCGCCAGCGTCGTCGGGGCGACCTCCGGCGGCTGGCAGCGCGGCGTGCCCAACGGCGGCGGCGTTCGCGGCGATCCGGCGACCGATTTCGACGGCTCGGGTTCCTGCTACGTCACCCAGAACGGCTCGGGTGACACCGACGTGGACGGCGGCTCGGTGATCCTCACCAGCCCCGCCATGAACGCCGCCGGCGCGGTCGAGGCGATCCTCTCCTACGCCCGCTGGTACGACAACACGGGCTCGGGCACCGGCGCCGATCCCAACAACGACCTGTTCGTCGTTGAGGTCTCCAACAACAACGGCTCGACCTGGGTCAATCTCGAGACCGTCGGCCCCGCGGTCGAATCTTCCGGCGGCTGGTACACCCGCAGCTTCAAGCTCTCCTCCAAGGTGGCGCTCACCAGCACCATGAAGGTCCGCTTCAACGCCTCCGACCTCAACTCGGGCTCGGTGGTGGAGGCCGGCGTGGACGCCGTCAAGCTCCTGCTGGTCACCAGCTGCGGCAGCTGCCCCGCCGACTTCGACAACTCCGGCTTCGTGGACATCGAAGACTACAGCGCCTTCGTCACGGCCTTCGAGGCCGGCGGTGACAACGCCGACTTCGACGGCTCGGGCTTTGTCGATATCGAAGACTTCGACGCCTTCGTCAACGCCTTCGAGGCCGGCTGCTAAGCCGCAGTCCAGGTCCCGCAGTAACCCTCACTCCACCCAGGGGCGCCTCACGGCGCCCCTTTTTCATGCGCCCCCCAACGCGCCTCCGACCGCCCCACGCCGCTCGTGCCCTCCCGAGTGCCCGATGCCCAGTGCCTGATGCCCTCTCCCCCCAAAACGCAACCGACCCCGCCAATCACGGCGGGGTCGGTTCTCGTTTGAAGTGGGAGCGGAGGGATTCGAACCCCCGAAGGCGTAAGCCAGCAGATTTACAGTCTGCCCCGATTGTCCACTCCGGCACGCTCCCAAGTGGTCCCCCGGAGAGGATCTCCGGTGGGAAGGGAAATGTACGCGCCAAACCCCCTCTTGGCAATCCGCCCCGCCCTTCCCTGACAACCTCACCCCTCCCCCGCCCACAGACCCCGCGCCAACCTCCCATCTTGCCAAACCCGCCCCGTTGCCCGCCAATCTCGCCTCCCAAACCCCACCCTTTGCCCCGCCGCGCTCGCCCCGCACACCACCTCCCTGTACGATATCTGCTCGTTTTTGCGCCTTCCCCCACCCCACGCCCCCGCTGCATTCCGTTCGCCCGCGCGAGCCGCGCCCCTCCGGCCCGGCATCCACGCAAGGAGCCTGTGAGATGCGTACCGCCGTTGCATGTCCCCTCGTGCTCGCCCTCACCCTCCTCGCCGGCAACGCCTCCGCCCAGTGGAACCCCGCCGCAGGCCAGTGGGGCAAGAGCAACCCCACCGACGTGCGCATCATGACCTGGAACATCCAGGACGGCATCTGCCGCACCAACAACAAGGTCGAGGATCTCAACGACTGGTCCGCCCTCGCCCGCATCATCGCCACCCTCAAGCCCGACATCCTCGTCCTCCAGGAATGCGGTGACAACGCCGGAGAAGGCACCGGCAGCGGCGTCGACTCCGTCTCCCAGCTCACCACAGTCGTCGGCTACCTCTTCGACGGCGGCGTCGACTCCTTCAAGGGCAACACGCCCATCACCTCCTGGGTCAAGAAGTACGACCCGTCCTACGACCTCAACAACGTCTTTGTCAGCACCGCGACCGACAACTTCAACCGCAACATCATCATCTCCCGCTGGCCCTTCCAGGACCTCAACGGGGACGGCCAGGCGACGATCTCCAACTTCGCGATGGACGCCGACCTCTACGCCCCCGGCGGCACGGGCGGCATCCGCGGCATGATGTGGGCCGAGATCAACCTCCCCGACGCGAACTACGCCGGCAACATCGTCATGGGCACCATCCACCTCAAGTCCGGCGGCGCCGCCGCCGACCTGCAGGAACGCCTCGACGCCGGCAAGAACATCGCGTACTACATCGACTACTTCTTCAACGGCGGCGGCACCTCCACCCCCGACCCGCGCAACAAGATCTTCGACGCCGGCGCGACCTCCATCCTCAATTCCAATACCTTCGCCATCTGGGGCGGGGACTGCAACGAGGACGAGAACACCAACGGCCGCGACGGCCCGGTCCGCTGGATGACCGCCGCCCAGACCCTCGGCGGGACCGACGGCACCGACCGCGACCGCACCGACAGCACCTACGACGACGCGCGGGATCCCTTCACCAACAGCCGCAACACCCAGTCCTCCAGCAAGCTCGACTACCTCATGTGGCAGGACTCCATCGCCACGCCCCGCCGCGCCTTCATCTTCAACTCCGCCTCCATCGGCTCCAACACCTTCCCCCCCGAGTGCATCGGCTACACCGGCAGCCCCTCCCTGGTCTCCAGCTTCGCCGCCGACCACCGCCCCGTCATCGTGGACATGATCGTCCCCGCCGCCGTGCAGCCCCCCGGCGCTTTCTCCCTCACCGCCCCCGCCGACGGCACGCTGGGCGCGAGCCTCACCCCCACGCTCAGCTGGACCTCCTCCACGGGCGCGACCTCCTACACCGTCAAGGTCTCGGCCGACCCCTCGCTCTCTTCTCCCATCTGGACCACCAGCACCGCGGGCACCTCGGTAAACGTGCCGGCGAGCACCCTGGTGACCTGCTCGGAGTATTACTGGGGCGTGACGGCGAGCAACACCGCCGGCTCGGTCAATTCCTCCCCCTTCTCCGCGTATTTCGAGACCTTCCGCCCCGCCGACTTTGACCAGTCGGGCTTCGTCGATATCGAGGACTACGACGCCTTCGTGCAGGCCTTTGAGCTGGGCGGCGACGACGCCGACTTCGACCACTCGGGCTTCGTGGACATCGAGGACTTCGACGCCTTCGTGGACGCCTTTGAGGCCGGCTGCTGATCGATGTGCCCCAATGAAACACGGCGACGCATGGAGCGTCGCCGAGTTCAGTATTCACTGAGATGCCGGTTCACGCCTCCGCGGGCGGCGGAGTGCGCTTGGTCAGTTCCTCCACGTACCGCGTGATCTGTGAGACCACAAAGTCCCGGTGCGCGGGGTTGAACCCGAAGTCAAACGCCAGACCCGCATACGTGTTCTGGCTGCTGTCGATGTGGGTGTGCACGCACCGGGCCGTCATCGCCAGCGGCGCGGCGATGTGCGGGCACAGGTCGATCCGCAGCCACAGCGAGCGCACGCAGTCCAGCCCCGCGGCGTCGGAGCGGTCCACGAGCAGCCCCGCGCCGCCCCCGCCGATGTTCAAGAGCTGCGCCTTGAAACTCGGGCCCACGTCCGGCAGCATCACCGGCTGGGCGAGCCGCTCGTTCACGCGGATCCCGGTGATGTCCTGGTTCTGAAGATCAAGGATCAGCGCCCGGTTGGCGATCTCCGGCGCGATCGCCGTCGCGGGATCCCGCAGCGGCCAGCACTCCACCACCGGCAGCCGCAGCTCCGCCGTCGACATGCGGTAGAACGAGCGCCTCGAGCACCGCTCCACGTGCTCGGGCATCGCCAGGCGCAGCACCGTCTGCTCCACCGCCCCGCGGCCCAGGCACATCGTGTCGATGTCCACCACGCTCGTCTGGAACATCCAGCGGTTCTGGCCGATCGCCATCGCCGCTACCAGCGGCGTCCCCGGATCCAGCTTCAGCGACTTGCCCAGCGTATTGGGCGCTTCCACCGTCACCTCGTCCTCGTCCACGCTCAGCAGCCGCACCCGCCACACCAGGTCGGCGCCCCGGGGCTCTTCCGACCCGGGCCTGGAGCCCGGACGGTCCAGGGAGAGCTCGATGCTCCCGCCGCGCTCGTACACCTGGTGGAGACAGTCACGCCAACGGTCTGTACGGGATCGGCTTGCGGGCACGTGGATTCTCCGGTGATGAAATCGACCGCAAGATCCATCGACCCCCGCCCGCGCCGGATTGATCCCCGTGCGCACGTCGGCAAGCCACCGCGCCGTCTGTACCGCCCCGCTGTCTGATAAGTCCCGGTCCCGGGGGAATCAACCCCTCGTGCCGGCACGCGAATAACGCTCCAGCACCGCCGCGAGCACTTCTCGGACCGTGATCCGGTCCATCAGCTGCGTCCCCGCCGCCAGGTCCTTGTGGTCGGTCCGGTCCCCCTGCCGCACGTGCTGAAGCACATCCGCCGAGCGTCCATACGGCCCCACCCGCCGCACCAGCGTCGGCCCGTACAGCGCGACGATCGGGCGATCAAATCCCACCGCCATATGCAGCACCGCCGAGTCGTTGCACAGCACCACGCTCGACCGTTCCACCAGCGCCATCAGCCCGCCCACGCTCGTCCCCCCGATCCGGTCGATGACGCGAGGTTCCGACGCCGCCAGCCGCGTGAGCTGCTCGCACTGCGCCCGCTCGGCCTTCGCACCCACCAGCACGACCTTCTCCACGCCGGCGGCGAGCAAGGCCCGGATCGCATCGGCAAACCGTCCCTGCCCCCACCGCTTCCCGGGCCACCGGCTCGTGGGAGCGACCAGCAGGTATCGCGACAGTTTCCCGTCCGCCCCGCGAAGGTCAGGGTCCGTCTCGACCGCCGCCAAATCCGCCCTCGCCGTGTACAGCCGCATGTCGCGCACCGGCGTCACGCCCGCGGCGCTGACCAGGCTCAGCATGCGATCCACGGCGTGCGTCTCGATGTCAACCTTCGGCCGGATCGTGTACCCCAGCCACGCCCCCTCGGGCGCGTTGCCGTACCCCACGCGCCGCGGGGCCCGCGTTCCCCACGTGAACAGCCCCGACCTCGCCAGCCCCTGGCAATCGATCACCAGGTCGTACTTCGTCCGCCGCAGCGTGCCCAGCCAGTCCAGCACCGGCCGCAGCTTCATGCGTTTGACCAGCTCCCCGAAATGCTTCCGCGGGAACGGCACCACGCCCGTCAGCGCCGGATGATGCTCGATCGCCGGCGCAAAGCCGTCCTGCACCAGCCAATCAATCCTCGCCGAGGGATACGCCGCGCGCAGGCTGGCGAGCACCGGCACCGTGCGGCATACATCCCCCAGCGCGCTGGGCCGCACGATCAGGATCCGGTCCGCGGGGACCGGCGGCGGGACGCTGTCACCGGGCGCGCGGGTGTTCATGGTCGGGCGCAATGCTGCGGAGGACGGTGAGGCACGCACGTCGCTTGGCGCTCTCAATTCCCGGCGCCGGGGTCGATCTCAACAATGAACTCGATCTCAACAGGAGAGCCCAGCGGCAACGCCACCGAACCCACCGCCGCCCTCGCGTGCTGACCGGCGGGCCCGAAGATCTCCATCAGCAGTTCGCTCGCCGCGTTGGCGACCTTGGGCTGCTCATAGAACCCCGGCTGGCTGCACACGAACACTCCCACGCGAACAACCTGCTTCACGGCCTTGAGGTTCCCGATCGCCGCCTTCAGCGCGGCCAGGCCGTTGAGCACGCACTGCCGCGCGCACTGCTGGGCCTGCTCGATCGTTACTTCCCCCGGCACCGCACCCTTGAAGATTACCTGCGGCTTGCCATCGGCCCCGGGCACCACGGGGACCTGCCCCGACACGAAAATGAGATTCCCCGTGCGCCGCGTCGGGATGTACGCCGCGACGGGCTTGGGAGCGACGGGCAGCGTGTGCCCCAACTGCGTGAGTCTGGCTTCGGGATCGATCGTCGCGGCATGGTCGGTCACTGTGCAGGCTCCTGAGCATTCCCCGGCGCGGACCCCCGCGCGTGGGGAAGGGCATGTTAGTCCCCCGGGCCTCCCTCGCGGCGTGCTCACCGCCGCGGGGCCGGCCCTTTACCTTGCCCGGCCCGTTCCTCACCGCCCCCGCGCCGCCGAACTACGGTACCCCGATGCGATTTGTCTTCCTGGGAACCGGAACCTCCGCGGGCGTCCCCGCCATCGGCTGCGACTGCCCCGTCTGCACCAGCTCCGACCCGCGCGACCAGCGCACCCGCACCAGCGCCGCCTTCGAATTCACCGACGCCTCCGGCCAGGATCGCATGATCCTCATCGACACCGGCCCCGACCTGCGCTTCCAGGCCCTGCGCCAGCGCCTGCGCCGCTGCGACGCGATCCTCTTTACTCACAACCACGTGGATCACACTTTCGGCCTCGACGAGGTCCGACGCTTCAACGCGGTCCAGAAGACCCCCATCTCCATCTACGCCGAGCAGAAGACCATGGCCGACCTGCGCCGCGTCTTCACCCACATCTTCGACCGGGACAAAAATGTCAACGACAGCTTCGTCGCCTCCCTCATCCCCCACACCATCGAGCCCGAAAAGTCCTTCGACCTCTTCGGCCTCCGCGTCACCCCGATCCGCGTCATCCACGGCAAGCTCCCCATCCTGGGCTACCGCTTCGACTACGCCCCCGCCTCTCCCGCCATCGCGGGGCTCGCCCCTTCCGCGGGCTCCTCCCTCCTGCCCCTGGCCTACTGCACCGACGTCTCGGGCTTCCCGCCCGAAACTTGGAAACACTTCAAGGGCCTCAAGACCTTTGTCCTCGACGCCCTGCGCCACCGCAAGCACTCCACCCACCTCTCACTCGACGAGGCGACCACCATCGCCGAGAACGTCGGCGCCGCGCAGACCTACTTCGTTCATATGTCCCACGATCTCCCCCACGCCCAGACCAACCAGGAACTTCCCGAGGGAATCAACCTCGCCCACGACGGCCTGGTGCTCGAGGAATAGCCGCGTACGCCGCGCTCAGCCGGGCTGCAAATCACCGCGGTGGGCGAGCACCAGGCGGATCACCTCGTAGGGCACTTCCTGCCCCAGGTGCTCGTACACCGGCTTGATCGGCCCTGGCCCGGTCTCTTCCCTTGCCTCCACCACCCGCTGGTAGGTTGCATCGTCCACCCAGTTGGAGATTGAGGTCGGCTTTTCGTCGGCGAGGAACTCGGCGAGATAGCCGACCACGGTGCTCCGCGTGCGCCCGGTCGCCGCCATGACTTCCTCGACCGTGCCCCCGGCTCGAAAGCTCACCGCCGCGGCCGCCGACCCCGCCGAGCGACGCGGCGAGGCGTTCTCCTTCACGGCCGCCGCCGCCATCCCCCGCGCCGGGGAGCGCGAACCCGCCGCCGCGTCCCGGCCCATCTCCGACTGCTCGCAGTACGCCCGGATCGTCTCGATCAGGTCGTGCCCGAAATCCTCCGCCTTGCGCTGCCCGATCCCCTTCACCGTCATCAGCGCCGCCTTGGTCGAGGGCCGCACCCGCGCCAGCTCCTCCAGCGCCGTGTCCCCCAGAATGATGTACGGCGGCACCGAGCGATCCTGCGCCAGCGTCCGGCGCCAGGCCCGCAGGTGGTCAAACAGCTTGCTCTCCTCGGCGCTCAGAGGCTCCGGACGCGCCATCCCCTTGCGCCCGCGGCTCGCCGGCGCTTCCTGGTGCACCTGCGGCTCCACCAGCATCGCCGTCACCTTGTTCTTCAGCACATCGATCGACGTCGGCGTCAGGTGGATCACCGGGAACTGGTCAACTGTCCGGTTGAGGTGCCCCGCGTCAATGAGCTGGTTGATGAAGCTCACCACCTGGTCGCGCGTGTGGCTCGAGAGCAGCCCGAACGTGCTCAGGGAATCGTGGCCCGCCGAAATCACCCGCTGCACCCGCGAACCGATCAAGACATCGGCAATATGCCCCGCACCAAACCGCTGCCCGCACCTTGCCACGCACGAGATCACCTTCCTCGCCGTGTCGTGCGAATCCGCGACCTCGTGCAGCTCACCCAGGCAGAAATCGCACGCCCCGCACGCGGCGTCCGTGTACGACTGCCCGAAATACTCCACCAGCGCCCGGTGCCGGCACCTCGCCCCCCCGATGAACCGGTGGATCTGGTCCAAGAGGTCAAACTGCGTCCGCACGTGCTCCGGGGACGCCCCCGAATCCGCCGCGCCCCGCTCCATGATCTGCTTCCACCGCACGATGTCCGCCGCCGAATGGAACAGCACGCACTCCGCCGGCAGCCCGTCACGCCCCGCCCGGCCCGTCTCCTGCTGGTAGTGCTCGATCGACCGCGGCATCGCCGCGTGCACCACGCACCGCACGTCCCCACGGTCGATCCCCATCCCGAACGCCACCGTCGCGCACACCACGTTCAGCCGCTCGGCGCGGAAATCGTCGCTTACCCGCGACCGCTTCTTCGCGTCCATCCCCGCGTGGTACGCCCGCGCATCGATCCCCCGCGCCTTGAGCGAGTCGGCCGCCTCCTCCGTGTCCTTGCGCGTCATGCAGTACACGATCGCCGCCCGCTGGTCGTGCCGCTGCAGCGCCTGCGCAATCTGGTCCGACAGCTTCACCCGGGGCAGCACCCGGTACGTCAGGTTCGGCCGGTCAAAGTTCCCCACCATCACCACCGGGTCGCGCAGACGCATCTGACGGCAGATGTCCTCCCGCACCAGCGGCGTCGCCGTCGCCGTGTACGCCCCTATCGGCACGTTGGGGAACACCTCCCGCAGCTCCGCAAGCCGCCGATACTCCGGGCGGAAATCGTGCCCCCACTGGCTGATGCAGTGCGCCTCATCGATGGCGATCGCCCCCACGTTCAGCTTCACGCAGAACGCCAGGAAATCCGGCATCAAGAGCCGCTCGGGCGCCACCAGCAGCAGCCGCATGCGCCCCGACCGCGCCATCTCGCGCAGCTCCGCGTTCTCTTCCGGCGTCAGGTTGCTGTGCGCCGCCGCGGCGGGAACCCCCGCCATCGTCAGCCCCATCACCTGGTCGCGCATCAGCGCGATCAGCGGAGAGACCACCAGCGTCAGGCTCCCCGAGACCAGCGGCGGGAGCTGGTAGCAGAGCGACTTTCCCCCACCCGTCGGCAGCACCGTCAGCGAATCACGCCCGGCGAGGGTCGCCTCGATCGATTCGGCCTGCATCGGGCGCAGCGCATCAAAGCCCCAGTAGGTTCGCAGGACTTCGAGCACATCGTTCACGGCGGGCATGGCTGCACAATGTAGCCCACCTCACCCCGCCTCCTCCCCCACCGGTGCTTCACACCTCGCCCATTTTCACGCCCCGCGTTGTTCCGGTCCCCGCGTGGACGCCCCGCGCCCGCTCGCACCGCGCCCTGGCCCCCTCCACATACGCCCGCGAAACGTCGATCCCGATCGACTTCCTTCCCAGCCCCTGCGCCACCACGCTCACCGTCCCCGTCCCGCAGAACGGGTCCAGCACCACGCCCCCCGCCGGGCACGTCGCCAGGATCGGCAGCTTGCACAGATCCTCCGGGAACGGCGCAAAGTGCCCCCCGCGCCTCTGCGTGTCCTCGGGAATGATGTCCCACACATCCCCCGGCTTGCTCCCACCGGGGTGGTACTTCAGAAAATAAAAACCCGCCTTTTCCAGCTCCTTCGCCCGCCCCGAGACGCTCCCCGCGTCCGAATGCGTCGTCCGCTGCTGACCACGGATCACCATGCGGAAGTCCTCCAGCGTCCCCCCGCGCGCGCAGGCGAGCATCCCTTCCAGGGCCGCGCTTGCCGCCGCCTTCTCCGCCGCGCTCAGGGCCGTCGAAAGCTCGATCTGACGCCGATACCGCACCCCGCTCACCCCCGTCGCCGACACCACCGCCCCTCCCACCACCCTGGCCTTGCGCGGCGTTCGCCGGATCGCATCCACGTCGTAGAAATACCCATGGGCTTCCTTCACGAAGTGAAACACCGGCTCGTGCACGTTGCGCAGCTTGTCCAGCGCGTTGTCCGGCCCGCCCTTGACCTTGTGCCACACCACGCTGTTGCGCAGCACCCACCCCTGCCGGTCGGTCATTCCCAGCGCCACCCTCCACGGCAGCCCGATCAGGTTCTTGTGCTGATACCCGTCCCCGATGTTCAGCCACACCGACCCCGTCGGCTTCAGCACCCGCCGAACCTCGGCGAACACCTCCAGCAGCGCCTCCACATACTCGCCCGACGTCTTTTCCTGCCCCAGCCCCCCGCCCGCGTACTCCCGCTTCCCCCAGTACGGCGGGCTGGTCACCACGCAGTCCACGCACGCCGCCGGAAAGGTTCGCAGCACCCGCGTCGCATCCCCCACCAGCAGCAGCGGCTCGGTGCTCGCCCCACCCATGAGCTGCCCGACCAGCGCACCGACATCGATCGCTCCAGCGCGGCGGCGAGGCACGCCGCCGGACAACAGCTCGCGGGACCTCGCTAACGCTCGTCTCGCCATGGAACTCCCATCGTACGCCCTCCCCCAATTTCTCTTGCACGCCGCCGCCCACCACGGTATCTTAGCGATCACTAACACGGAGGCCTTTGTGATTCCACACGCCACCACGTCTCGCCTCCCCAATTCATTCCCGCCCTCCCGCGCGGTGAGCGCATGCCTCCTGCTCCCGCTCCTCGCCAGCCTCGGCGCGTGCGCGGTCCTCATGCCCGGCGACAATTTCGAAGGCGAACTCCCGCTCCTCACTCCTGCCCAGCAATCCCTCTCCCAGAGACTCCGCGAGGACGTTCACCAGCTCGCCGGCATCATCGGCGAACGAAACCTCGCCCATCCCGCCCAGCTCAAGGCCGCCGAAAACTACCTCGCCGCCTCCCTCGCCCGCGCCGGTTACCAAGTCCACTGGCAGACCTACACGGCCGTCACACCGCACTCCACGCCCATCGACCCCGCCCTCGCCAACCAGCACCACGAAGTCTCCAACCTCTGGGTCGATCTGCCAGGGCTGCTTCGCCCCGATGAAGTCATCCTCGTCGGGGCCCACTACGACAGCGTCAACAACTTCCACACCGTCGCCTCACCCGGCGCCAACGACAACGCCAGCGGCGTCGCAGCCGTCCTCCAGCTCGCGCGCGACATGGCCGGGGAGCACCCCGACCGCACCATCCGCTTTGCCTTCTTCACCTGCGAGGAGCCGCCGTACTTCTGGACCGAGCAGATGGGCAGCCTCGTCTTCGCACGCCAGGCACGCCGCCTGAACCACTCCATCATCGCCATGCTCAGCATCGAGACCATCGGCCGCTACAGCCAGGAGCCCGGCTCCCAGAGCTACCCGCCCCTCGTGGACCTGGCCTATCCCGATATCGGCAACTTCATCGCCTTCGTCGGCATGTCGTCCGCCGAGGACCTCGTCAAGCGCTGCGTCGGCACGTTCCGGGCCACGACCTCCTTCCCCGCCGAAGGCGCCGCCCTCCCCACGCTCATCCCCCGCGTCGGCTCCAGCGATCACTGGTCGTTCTGGAAGCAGGGGTATCCGGCCCTGATGATTACCGACACCGCGCCCTACCGCTCCACCGACTACCACAAGGCCAGCGACACGCCGGAAAAGCTCGACTACGAGTCCATGGCGCGCGTGGTCGAAGGCCTGCGAGCGGTCATCACCGACCTCGCGCAGGCTCCATAATCCACAGCACTCTCGCGTCTCAGCCCGCCTGCGCCGCGAGCTTCCCGCTCGCCTGCTGCAGGATCTCCGCCGCGATCCGCTCGGGGTTGTACCCCGCCGGAAGCCGGATTAGCGGCTTGCCGTGCCGCTCGCAGTACAGCGAGACCTCTTCGGTGTGCAGGTGTCCGGCCAGGCGGATCAAGAGCAGCACCAGCCGCGTATCCGTTCGCCGGATCGGCGCTTCCGCCGGCGCGGTGCTCCCGTGCTCGGGGAGCATCACCCACTCCAGCTCCGAAAGCTCGAACGCTTCCCGGATCCGCACCACCGCGTCCTCTCGCCGCTCTCCGCCGATGATCACCACCCGCGAGCCGCGCAGCATCCCGCGCACCCTCGCCACATCCGCCGAATACCGGTCCGCCGCGCCTTCCTCGTCCACCACCTCGGCCTCGGGCGCCATCGCCCCCAGCACCCGCTCCAGCGCGGGATACTGCTCCCCGCGCGGCGCTATCCCCGCCACCGGACGCAGCAGGTTCATCACCTCCGGGTCCCGCCCACGCCCCGCCGCGGAGAGCGCCACCAGCGCCGCGTCGATCTTCCCCCAGTCGTGCGAATGATCCGCTCCCGGGTCGGCCGCGATCGCCTTGGCGTGGTGCCGCACGCGGTTCACCGTCGCGCGAGTCGCCTTCGACAACTCCTCGTCCTGGTCCAGCTCTTTCGTGAACGCCGCGATCCGCTCCCGAAGGTCCTGCCACGCCGCCGGGTCCGCCGGGTCGCTCAGCTTCATGTGCCGCGCGATGAACACCTGCTCGTAGGTCGTCGAGTTGTCCAGGTACCGGAACGCGTCGTCCTGGTCCTTGTCGGGCATGCTCAGCCACGTGTGCGTCAGCGCCACCCGCAGCGCCGACTGCGCTTCGGCAAGCAGCAGCAGCACCCGCGTCCGCCGGTCCGCTCGCGATTCCGCCGGCACACGCTCGCAGCACTGCGCCGCGCTCGCAAGGTTCTCATACGTCGCCGCGATCATCTGCAGCGTCTGGTCGTCCGCCTGCGGCTTGGCGCGGTTCACCATCCACAGGTAGCAGTTGTCCAGCTGCTTGCCCTGCGTGATCAGCGCCCCGATCCGCCGCACCTGCTCCTGCTCCGTCGCCGTCCCCGTCGCCGCCCGGCGATCGATCGCCGCCCGGCACCCCTCGGCCTTGAGCAGGCACCGCGTCCGGATCAACTCCAGGTCCGGAGGCCGGAACCGCCGCACATCATCCTCTTCCGCCGGCCGTGCCGGTTCGGCCGAGAACCGCGCCGCGGCGATGTCCTCTCCCGTTCCCTGCACCCGCACATGGGTGATCGAATTGTCGGCGAGCTTCAGCGGCACGAACCCTGACGACAGCGGCCTGCCCGGCGCCGACGCTCCCGCCGTCGCAGAAGGACTCCCCCCCGCGGGCGCTGATGCTGAGATGGCCGGTAATGAGACGTTTGCCCCCGGCGCCGCCGGAACCTGCCCCCCCGCCGCCGCGTCTCCCGTCGTGGCATCGTTCACCGTCCCAGCTCCGTGCGCCCTCGCCGCCGCCGCCACAAAGTCGGCGATCACCGCGATGCTCGGCGCCAGGTCGGCGTGCCGGTCGAGAAATCGGCGAATCACCCGCGTGATCGCCTGCTCAAGTGACGGAGAACTCATCGACGGCCTTCCATGAAACCCCGGAAAACCTTGTCTTGCCCCACGCGCTCACGCAGCCAACCCGCCAGTGTATCAGGGCCGCCCCCGCCCCGTTCCGCCGCACGACGCTCCTTTTCCTCCCCGCACCGGCCGGGGAATTCCCCCGCACGCGTAAAGAACGCCGGCCCGCCGCTCCCCCACGGGGGCTCGACGGGCCGGCGCTCACGTTCGTCGCTCATTCAAACCCAGTCCGTGGGGCCTCACACCCCGACGGTCTTGCGGCTCTCGTTGAGAAGCCTGCGAAGCACGGTCTGGAGCACGCCGCCGTTGCGGTAATACTCCGCCTCCACCGGCGTGTCGATGCGGCACCGCGTCACGAACTCGATCGCCTTGCCGTCGGGCCGCGTCGCCGTCACCTTCACGTCGCACCGCGGCTCCACAAGCCCTTCCGCCGACACCGGAAGGTGGATATCGAACGACTCCTCCCCGCTCAGCCCCAGCGTCCCGGCGCTCTGGCCGTCCAGGAAGCACAAGGGCAGCACGCCCATTCCCACCAGGTTCGAGCGGTGAATGCGCTCAAAGCTCTGGGAGATCACCGCCCGCACGCCCAAGAGCAGCGTGCCCTTCGCCGCCCAGTCACGGCTCGAACCCATCCCGTAGTCCTTGCCGGCGAGCACCACCAGCGGCGTGCCCTCGGCCTGGTAGTTCATCGCTGCGTTGAAGATCCAGTCGATCTTCGACCCGCCCTTCTTGGAGAAGTCGCGCGTCCAGCCGCCTTCCTTGATCTTCCCCGTGCCCGGGTCGGTCGCGAGCTTGTTCTTCACGCGCACGTTCGCATACGTGCCCCGCAGCATCACCAGGTCGTTGCCGCGCCGCGTCCCGTAGCTGTTGAACTCCGACTTGGGAATCCCCAGCCCCTTGAGGTACTCACCCGCCGGAGAATTCTCCGCGATGTCCCCCGCCGGAGAGATGTGGTCCGTGGTGATCGAATCACCCACGTACGCCAGCACCCGCGCCCCGCGGATCGGCCGGATCGGCAGCGGCGCCGCCGTCGTCGTCTCGAAGAACGGCGGGCGGTGGATGTAGCTGCTCTTGGCGTTCCACGCGTACAGCTCGCTCTTGGAGACCGGCACCTTGTTCCACGTCTCGTTGCCGTTGAAGACGTTCCCGTACTCCTTGCGGAACTGCCCCGGCGTGATGCACTGCGCCTTGACCTGCTGCACCTCCAGCAGCGTCGGCCAGATGTCCTTCAGGAACACCGGCTTGCCGTCCTTGTCCTGGGCGAGCGGCTCGGTCATCGGGTCAAAGTTCACCGTCCCGGCGATCGCGTACGCCACGCAGAGCGGCGGGCTCGCCAGGTAGTTCGCCTTCACCGCCGGGTGCACGCGACCCTCAAAGTTGCGATTGCCCGACAGCACGCTCGCCGCGATCAGATCACCCTGCTTGATCGCCGCCTCGATCTCCGCGGGCAGCGGACCGGAGTTGCCGATGCACGTCGTGCACCCGTACCCCACCGTGTTGAACCCCAGAGCGTCCAGATCCTCCGACAAACCCGCCTTGTCCAGGTAGGCTGTCACCACCTTTGACCCCGGCGCCAGGCTCGTCTTCACCCACGGACGCCGGCCCAGGCCCAGCGCCCGCGCCTTGCGGGCCACCAGGCCCGCCGCGATCAGCACGTCCGGGTTGCTCGTGTTCGTGCAGCTCGTGATCGCCGCGATCACCACGTCACCGTGGTACATCCGGAACCGCTTGCCCTCGCACTCCACCCGCACGCCCGCGTGCTCCTTCACCGCCGTGCCGCCCGAGCCCGCCAGCCCGCCGGAGCTGGGCGCCGTGGTCTGCGCGGCGACATGACCCGACACCGCGGCGTTCACCGCTGGCGTCGAAGCGCTCGCCGATTCACCACCCTCGTCCGCCCAGCGGTCCTGGTTAGTGATCTCCGCGTTGGTCGGCTTGCCGAACGAGTCGGCGAGCTCCTTCAGCCACGTGCTCTTCATCTGCGAGAGCTGCACGCGGTCCTGCGGGCGCTTGGGGCCCGCCAGCGAGGGCTGGATCGTCGAGAGATCAAGCTCGAGCAGGTCCGTGTACTCCGGCTCGGGCGAGCCCGGCTCCCAGAACAGCCCGTTGGCCTTGGAGTACGCCTCCACCAGCGCCACGGTCGATTCATCGCGCCCCGTGAACCGCAGGAAGTCGATCGTCGCCTTGTCTACCGGGAAGAAACCCACCGTCGCCCCGTACTCGGGCGCCATGTTGGCGATCGTCGCCCGGTCCGGCACCGAAAGCGCCGCAAGGCCCTCCCCGCAGAACTCCACGAACTTGTCCACCACGCCTTTGGCCCGCAGGATCTCCGTCACCGTCAGCACCAGGTCCGTCGCCGTCGTTCCCTCGGGCAGTTTGCCCTTGAGCCGGAACCCGATCACCTCGGGCGTCAGCATGTAGATCGGCTGGCCCAGCATCACCGCCTCGGCCTCGATCCCGCCCACGCCCCAGCCCACCACGCCCAGGCCGTTGATCATCGTCGTGTGCGAGTCGGTCCCCACGCACGAATCCGGGTACGCGACCGTCTCACCCGTCTCCGTGTCCGCCTTGGTCAGCACGCCCGGGGCGAGGTACTCAAGATTCACCTGGTGCACGATCCCCGTCGCCGGCGGCACGCAGCTGAAGTTGGTCAGCGACTGCTGCCCCCACTTGAGGAACTCGTACCGCTCAGTGTTGCGCTCAAACTCCCGCGCCGCGTTGATCGTCAACGCCGCCCGGCTCCCGAACGCGTCCACCTGCACCGAGTGATCGATCACCAGGTCGCACTTCACCAGCGGGTTGATCAGGTTCGCATCACCGCCCAGCCGCTTCATCGCCTCCCGCATCGCCGCCAGGTCCACCACGCACGGCACGCCCGTGAAATCCTGCAGCACCACCCGCCCCGGCATGAACGGAAGCTCTTCCTTCACCACGCTCTTGGCGTTCCAGTTCGCCAGCCCCGCCACATCGTCCTGCGTCACGATGAAACCGTCCACGTTCCGCAGCATCGCCTCCAGCAGCACCCGGATCGAGTACGGCAGCTTCGAAACATGGCCGATCCCCGCTTTCGTCAGCGCGTCCAGCGCGAAATACGTGTACGTGCCGTGCGCGGTCTTGAGGGAACTGCGGGAATTGAACGGGTTGCGAGCCATCGATGAACACTCCCTTTGCGTCGTGCGGACTCGCGCCCGGATGCCCGGCCAGAACCGTGCATCGACGCCAGTCCAACGCACAACCGTAGCCTTCGATCGGCATGAATCGAATCGATCGTAATAACGATCTCAATCACTTGTATTTATGAATCCGGTGTCCGCTCGATCGCCCGCCCGCGGGCCTCATTTCCCCGCTGCCCAGCCCGCCAGCGCCCGCTCAAACTGCACCGTCGCCGCCCCCGCCGACCGATCGCTCCGCCGCACGATCGCCAGCTGCCGCCGCAGCGCCTGCTCACGCCCCACCAGCCCCTCGCCCTCCCCCAGCGCAAACCGCGACACCAGGCCCACCCCAATCCCCGCCGCCACCATCCGCTTGATCGACTCGATCGACCGCAGCTCCATTACCACGTTCAGCGTCACGCCCGCCGCCCTCGCCGCATCGTCGATGATCGCCCGCACCGCCGTCCCCGCCTCAAACGCCACGAAAGGCTCCCCCGTCAGGTCGCTCCACGAAAACGCCGCCGCCCGCCGCCCCGCCTGCGCTGCCCGCTGGCGCAGCGCATGACCCGCCGGCGTGATCAACCGCAGCTCATCCTGCACCAGCGGCGTCACCGCCAGATCACCCGCCATGTGCTTGGGCGCCGGCAGGGTGATGATCCCTAGATCCAGCTCCCCGCTCGCCACCGCCTGCGCCACCTGCGCCGACCCCGCCTCCCTCACGAAAAATCGCAGACCCGGATGCTTCTTCCGCACCACCGAAACCACCGGCGGCAGGATGTACGTCGTCGCCGTCGCCCCGCCCCCCACCCGGATCGACCCCCGCTCCAGCCCCATCAACTCCCGCACCGCCTTCACGCCCGACTCCGCCGCCCGAATCGCCTCCTCCGCGTGCTGCAGCAGCACACGCCCCGCCTCCGTCGGCTCCACCCCGCGCCCCGTCCGGTGAAGCAACTCCGCCCCAACCTCCAGCTCGAGCTTCTTCACCACCGCCGACAGCGCCGGCTGCGTGATCCCCAGCGCCCTCGCCGCCCGCGTCATGTGCCCCGCCGCCGCGATCGCGCGGAAGTACTTGAGTGGTGTCAGTTCCATTGCCGGAGCCATCGTATCGACCGCTCCTCCCCGCACGCTCACCCGTCTCCCGGCCGCCGCGATCCATCTCCCGCATCCGCCGGATCCTCCCTCCGAGGCCCGTACCAGATCCCCAGCCGGCTGCGGTCGCGCATCGCCCCCCGCCCCGACGCTGCGAGCCGCCCCATGATCTTGAAAATCTCCCATCCGCTGTACGCTCGCAGTTTCCGCCCCGACGTGATCACCGGGCTCCGCACAATCACAAACCGGCCCTGCTTCTTCAGCCGCCCGGCCATCTCGATCTCTTCCGCCGCGTACATCCCCTCATCCCATCCCCCCGCCGCCTCAAACGCCCCACGCGTGCAGAACAGAAAGCACCCGCCCGTCAGACGCAACAACCGGAACTTGAAATTCAGCACGGGCAGCACCATCCGCGCCCACCGCGGAATCTCCCCGTCGAATCGGATCGGTCCCCCGCCGCCCGCCGCCCCCGCGCCGATCGCGGCGAGCGCCTCCCTCACGGCCGCGGACGTCACGCGTGTGTCCGCATCAACGAACACCAATACATCACCGCGCCCCGCCCGCGCCGCCGCATTCCTCGCCCCCGAAATCTGCCGGCACCCAACCTCCACCACCCTCGCCCCCGCCCTCCGCGCCGCGTCCGCCGTCCCGTCCGTCGACGCGTCGCTGGCCACGATCACTTCATGCTCAATCCCCAGTTCCTCCGCCGCCCGGTGAATCGCCGCGACGGTCGACCCGATGAGCCGCTCTTCGTTGTGCGCAGGAATGGCGAAGGAAACCAGCACGCCGCCATGATACTGCCCCGCGCTTTCCCCCGTGCCCTCCCCAAGTTGGCTCCACATGAACTCCCCCGCCTCGCCAACCGCCCAGCATCACCCCTGCCCGTCACCCCTGCCGCTGCCCACACTCCGGGCACCGCCGAAACGCCGCGCCGATCGGCCCTTCCGTCTCACCCTTACCCACTTCCAGCCCGCACAGCTTGCACCGCACCTTCCCTCGATCCGCCCGCTCCCCCCACCACCCCATCTGCGAAAGCGCTCCCACCAAGATGCAGACCAGCGCCCCCGCGAGGAACGTCAGCACCAGGCCCTGCCTTGAGAATCCCGCCAGCGCCGCCACCCCCGGCGCCACAAAGCCCGCGAGCAGCACACTCCCAACGAGGAGCGTGAACCATCGAACCCGGCGCGCAGGCTGGCCGCGACCCCGCTCCCGCTCGTCGTCAGGCGCTGGGTGATACTTCAGCATTCCCCTTGGGCCCCCATCACCCGATCAGCACCGGCTCGCGCTGCGCCGTCCCCGTCACCACGGGTCCCTTCACCGGGTCCACGTACACGTTCACCTCGCTGCGGACCCCGAATTCACCATCGAGATAGATCCCCGGCTCGATGGTGAATCCCGTCCCCGGCATCATCCGGCGCGTGTCGTGCGTCTCCATGTTGTCCAGGTTCATCCCGATCCCGTGCGCCCCCTTCGTTCCCGGGCTCAGCGAATGCCCCGTCCGGTGCTTGATCTGCGCGCCGAACCCCGCGTCGATGATCACCTTCCTCGCCGCGTCGTCTAGTTCCCACCCCTCCACCGGCTTCCCGCCCTGCTTGGCCCGCTCCCACCCCCGCTGCGCCGCCGCGACCGCCGCGTCACGTGCCCCCACGACCGCGTTGAACACCTTCAGGTGCTTCTCGGGAACCTTCGCCCCGCAGTACCCCGTCCACGTGATGTCCCCGTACACCGTGTTCTCGCCCGGCGCCTTCGCCCAGTGATCGATCAGCACCCAGTCCCCCGGCCGGATCACCGAGAACAGCTTCTCATCGGGCTCGTAGTGGCAATCCGCCCCATTGCCGTTCACCGCGACGATCGGCCCCGAGTCGGTCACGATCCCGCACTGCTCGTACCGCCCGCGGATGAACCGCTGCACCTCGTGCTCCGTCGCCGATCCCGCCGCCTTCAGCCGCTCACCCAGGAACGCGAACGCCTCCTGCATGATCCGGTCGCAGTGACCGATCGCCAGCGTGTGCGAGGCCACCCCCGCCTCCAGCCACGCCGCCGCGTACAGCTGCACCAGATCCGCCGAGCTCACCACCTCCGCGCCCTGCGCCCGGATGAACTCGATCGTCCCGGCGTCCACGATTCCCGCCGTCGGCAGCGCGCCGCCCGGGGAATATTCCATCGCCACCCGCCGATGCGGCGCCACCAGCGCCGCGACCTTCGCGTGCATCTCCTGCCACGTCCCATACGTCGTGTACGCACGCCCCAGCTTCTTGAACGTCGCCTCGTCGATCGTGTGGCACAGCAGCGTCGGCTCACCCTTCGCCGGCAGCAGCCAGAACACGCGCCTGGTCAGATGCCACGTTCCCCCCAGGATCCGCCCGAGCACCGCGTTGTTGTTCCGGAAATCAAACACCAGCCACGCGTCGATCCTCTGATCACGCATGAACGCCTGTACCTGCTCGGTCGACATGCTCTCGCCTCCAGAAAACTCTTTCCCGACTCACAGTAGATCCCGTGAAACTCCCGATCCCTCTCACTGCCCACCGGCGTCCACCGCCGGACGCTTGGCCAGCTTGCTCCGGAAGCGCAGGTTGATCATCTCCACACCCAGAGAGAACGCCATCGCAAAATAGATGTACCCCTTGGGGATGTGGTGCCCAAGCCCGTCCGCGACGAGCATCACCCCGATCAGAAGCAGGAACGACAGCGCCAGCACCTTGATGGTCGGGTGCTTGTCGATGAACCGCACGATGTACCCGCTGAACGCGATCATGATCCCGATCGAGATGATCACCGCGGCGATCATCACCGGCACGCTGCGCGACATCCCCACCGCCGTGATCACCGAGTCCAGGGAGAACACCAGGTCCATGATCAGGATCTGGAAGATCACCCCCGCGAACGACACCTTCTTGGGCGCGATCTCCGTCTCACCGGCCCCCTCCACCTTGTGGTGGATCTCCTTGGTCGCCTTGTAGATCAAAAATCCGCCGCCCACGATCAGCACAAGGTTCTTGCCCGTCACCCCGTGCTCCAGCACCTTGAACAGCTCGGTCTGCAGGCTCATCACCCACGAGATGCCCAGCAGCAGCACCACCCGCGCGATCACCGCGAGCGTCAGCCCGATCACCCTGGCCTTCTCCCGCTGCTCCGCCGGCAACCGCGTCGCCAGGATCGCCAGGAACACCACGTTGTCGATCCCCAGCACCGTCTCCATCGCCGTGAGCGTCCCCAGCGCCACCGCGTTTTCAGTGGTGAACAGCCCGTCCATCGACATGACCGCCGAATCGGCGAGCGTCATCTGCGCCGCAAGTGTCTTCGCCAACATTCACACTCTCCCAGTCTCGCCCCCCGAACATTCGACCGCAGAATGTATGCGGCTTGAGTACGCCCTGAACTTCGCCCTGTCCGACTTCAGGTGGCCGTGTAGCACTATGGCCCCTTCGCCCCTTTGCCCCCGTGCTCGATGTGCCGCTGTGCCGCTGTGCCGCTGTGCAAATTTATCCCCACCCCCCCTCCCCACATTTGCCGCCTCCGCCCCATTTGCCCCTTTGCCCCATTTCCCTCCCCCCTCCGTTATGCTTCCCACCATGAACCGCACCCTCCTCGCCATCACGCTTGCCGCCGGATGCGCACTGCCTTCCTTCGCCATCGCCCAAACCTCCCCGCTCCGCCGCCCCCACTCCACCACCGTCCCCCCTCCCCACCCCGGGCCTCAAGTACGACGCCGACTTCTTCCCCGGCGTCCAGCACGATCCCACCATCCCCACACCCGATTCCGTCCTGGGCTTCCGACTCGGCGACAAGCCCGTCATGCACGCCCAGGTCGAGGCCGTCTTCAAAGCCCTCGCCGCCAAGAGCCCCCGCTGCAAGCTCTTTGAGTACGGCAAGACCCACGAGGGCCGCACCCTCTACTACATGGCGATCTCCTCCGAGGCCAATATCCAGAACCTCGACGCCATCAAGGCAAACTCCGCCAAGCTCGCCGACCCACGCAGCGCCCCCGACGCCGACGCCCTCGCCGCCTCCATGCCCGCCATCGCATGGATGGCCTAAGTCATCCACGGGGATGAAATGTCCGGCACCGACGCCGCCCTCGCCTTCGCCTGGCACCTGGCCTCCTGCACCGACGATGCCCTCAAGCCCACGCTCAGCAACGTCGTCGTCCTCATCGATCCCCTCATGAACCCCGACGGCCGCGACCGCTGCATCACCCTCATCAACCAGAACCGCACCAACGCCCCCAGCGTCGACGACCAGTCCATCATCCACGCCGAAGCATGGCCCTCGGGCCGCATGAACCACTACCTCTTCGACATGAACCGCGACTGGATCTTCGCCACTCAGCCCGAAACCCGCGGCCGCATCACCGCCATCAACCAGTGGAACCCCCACTACTTCATGGAGAGCCACGAGCAGGACCCCCAGGACACCTTCCTCTTCATGCCCCCCCGCGAGCCCGTCAACCCCAGCCTCTCCAAGCACGTGCGCGACTGGGAAGCCCGCTTCGCGGGCGACCAGGCCAAGGCCTTCGATTCCCACGGCTGGCGCTACTACACCGGCGAGTGGAACGAGGGCTGGTACCCCGGCTACTCCGGCTCCTGGGCCGCCACCCGAGGCATGGTCGACAATCTCTACGAGCAGGCCCGCATCCTCTCCGACGGCGTTCGCCGCTACGACGGCACCATCGAGGCCTACCGGGAATCCGTCCACAAGCAGCTCGTCAGCTCCCTTGCCAACCTCGACACCCTCCAGAAGAACCGCGCCGATGTCCTCAAGGGCTACCTCGCCGATCGCCGCGCCAACCTCGCCCCCGACGGTCCCCAGGGCCGCAAACTCTTCGCCCTCGCCGGCCCTTCCAACAACCCCTCCCGCTTCCTCGCCTTCGTCGATTCCCTCAAGCTCCAGGGCATCGAGATCTACGCCGCCGGCGCCGATTTCAACGCCTCCGGCAAAGACTGGCTCGGCAAGCCCGTCACCGACATGTACTTCGCCAAGGGCACCTGGCTCATCCCCGCCGCCCAGCCCCTCGCCGGCCTCGTCCGCGCCATGTTCGACCTCGACCCACGCATGCCCAGCGAGTTCCTCACCGACGAACGCCGCGAACTCCTCCGCATGGGCCAGAGCAAGCTCTACGACATCACCGGCTGGAACCTCGCCATGCTCGCCGGCATCCCCATCTGGGAACTCGACGCCCCCCTCCCAGCCGGCTCACCACCCGCCGATTTCAAGGACTGGCGCTCACCGCCCCGCATCCCCGACGACTCCAAGATCGCCTACTTCATCAACGGCGCCGACGACCGCTCCGTCGCCGTCACCGCCCACCTCCTCGAACGCGGCATCAACGTCCGCATCCTCGACAAGCCCACCACCCTCGCGATGAACTCCATCCCGCGCGGCAGCGCCTTCGTCTTCCTCAAGGACAACCCCGCCTTCCAGGGCGACCTCAAGGCCACGCTGATCGAAACCGCCGCCGGCCTGGGCGCCTCAGTCAGCTCCGTCACCACCGGCCTCAGCCCCGGCGACAACCCTGACCTGGGCAGCGCCCACCTGGTCCTGCTCAGCCCCCCGCGCATCGCCGTCATGACCCGCGACCCCTTCAACCCCTACACCGCCGGCGAAATCTGGCACCTCATCGACCAGGAACTCGGCATCCGCGCCTCCTACCTCAACGCCGAAGGCGTCACCGCCGCCGACCTGCGCCGCTACAACGTCATCGTCATCCCCGACGGCGGCGCCGATGTCGCCTCCAAAATGATCGACAGCCTCAAGGCCTGGACCGAAGCTGGCGGAACACTGATCTCCATCGGTTCTTCCTGCCAGGCATTCACCGCCGACAAAATCGGCATCGGCTCCACCCGCCTCCTCACCGACGTGCTCACCAAGCGCGACGACTATCGCGTCTCCATCATCCGCGACTGGCTCGGCAAGACCTGGTCCGCCGACCCCGACATCGCCTGGTCCCAGACCGTCCCCGACAAGATCGAATATCCCTGGGCCATCGACGGGGATTCGCCCAGCGAAGACGAGGCCAAGCGCCGCGACGCCTGGCGGTTCATGTTCATGCCCCAGGGCGCCGTCCTCGCCGCCCGCACCGACGACCGAAGCTACCTCACCGCCGGCGCCTCTGAAACCCTCCCCGTCATCTACGCCGGCAACACCGTCCTCATCCCCTCCTCCGGCATGAACGCCCCGGTGCTCATGGGCGCGCTCGTCCCCGCCGAACCCAAAGCCGAAACCAAAGCCGAAACCAAGCCAGACGCCAAGGCCAATACCAAGCCCCAGGACGCATCGCCCTCCGACAAGAACTCCAAAACTCAGCCCGCCGCGTCTCCCGACAACACAGCGCCCGAGCCCAAGTCCAAGGACGAGCCCCAGCACGCCAAGCTCCCCACCGACGGCCCTCGCCCCGACTCCACCAAGCAGAACACCGGCGCCAACCTCGGCGAAACGAAAAACACCGACCACAACGACACCGACAAGAGCGCCAAGGACGAAAAGTCCGACAAGGACGAAAAGAAAGAACCCAAGCCCGGCTGGACCGTCGCCCCTCCTGGCTACGAGCTTCGCCTCCGCATGAGCGGCCTGCTCTGGCCCGAGGCCGCCGACCGCATCGCCCATTCCGCGTACCTCACCCGCGAACCCATCGGCGCTGGCCAGCTCATCATGTTCGCCAACTCCCCCACCTTCCGCAGCGCCACCCCCGCCACCAAACGCCTCTTCGCCAACGCCCTCATCTACGGCCCCGGCATGGGCACCAGCCAACCCCTCCACTAACTACGCCACGCCCCCGCTTCCCCTTTGGCCCTTTGGCCCTGTGGCTCTTTGGCCCTTTGCGCGCCGTGCCGCTGTCCCATTTTCCACCCCTCTCCTCCCCCCCAACATTTGCCGCTTCTGCCCCTTTGCCCCATTTGCCTTTTTCCCCTTTTCCCCTCCTCCGCCTAGCATCCCTCCCTCAACTTCCAGCACACCGCAAGCAAGGATTCTCACCATGCGTCGGGCCAAGATCAGCATCATCGGAGCGGGCAACATCGGCGGCACCTGTGCACACTGGGCCGCCTCCAAGGAACTGGGCGACATCGTCCTGCTCGACATCCAGATCAAGGACAAGCCCGAGCTGCACATGCCCAAGGGCAAGGCCCTGGACCTCTCCTGCTGCGGGCCCATCGAGAACTTCGACTCGCGCATCACCGGCACCTTCGACTACGCCGATATCGCCGATTCCGACGTCGTCGTCATCACCGCCGGGCTCCCCCGCAAGCCCGGCATGTCCCGCGACGACCTCGTCCAGGTCAACGCCGGCATCGTCAAGAACGTCTCCGAGCAGGTCAAGAAGTACGCCCCTAACTCCATCATCATCGTCGTCTCCAACCCCCTCGACGCCATGGTCTACGTCGCCTGGAAGACCACCGGCTTCCCCGCCCACCGCGTCCTGGGACAGGCCGGCGCCCTCGACGTCGCCCGCTACAAGACCTTCCTCGCCATGGAACTGGGCGTCAGCGTCGAGGACATCCAGGGCCTCCTCCTGGGCGGCCACGGGGACGACATGGTCCCCCTCCCCCGCCTCACCAGCGTCAACGGCATCCCCGTCTCCGACCTCCTCTCCGCCGACAAGATTCAGGCCTGCGTCGACCGCGCCAAGGTCGGCGGCGGAGAGATCGTCAAGCTCATGGGCACCAGCGCCTTCTACGCCCCCGCCTCGGGCACCATCGAGATGGTCGAGGCCATCGTCCGGGACAAGAAGCGCGTCATCCCCTGCGCCGCATGGTGCGAGAACGAGTTCGGCGTCAAGAACGCCAACGGCGGCAAGGGACTCTTCGTCGGCGTCCCCTGCGTCCTGGGCTCCAAGGGCGTCGAGCGCATCCTCACCTTCAACATGAACGCCGACGAGAAGAAGTTCATGGACGAGTCCATCAGCCACGTCAAGGACCTCATCGCCGCCACCGTCAAGCTCTTCCCCGACCTGGCCTGAGCCCCGCACCATCCCACGCCTCCCCTCACGCGGCCTCGCTCCCTCCGGGCAAGCGCCCGTGATGGGTCCGTCTCCGCGATCTCGCGTGACCTCCCGCAGGCCGGGCAGGCGCCGTCGCCGCACGCGCCCCAGAGAATGGCCCGCCCACACATGGCCCGCCGCTCCGGCCCTGAACATCACAAGGATCCCCATGAACCCCTCCCGCCCCGCCGCACTCTCCATCCTCGTGCTCGCCGCCGGCTCCCTTGCCCTCGCCTCCCCCGCCCTCCAGCCCGCCGCACCCGCCCCGCCCAAGCCCCACACCATCGCCCCAGCCGCCAAGCCCGGCTCCAGGCCCCAGCCGCCTCGCCCCGGCGTTCCCCCCTCCGGCCAGCCTGTCTCCGCCCCAACC
>JBGAHA010000013.1:0-159356 GCA_044226385.1 Phycisphaerales bacterium | reverse complement strand
GTGGGGGTGGGTGCGGGTGCGGGGGGGCGCCTACCCGAAGGGGCATCGAGAACCCGGTGCGGATGATGATGATCGAGCACGAGCACTCCGGCGATGCGCTCGCGAAGATGCGTGCGCTAACCGGTGGCTTCACGCCGCCGCCGGGCGCGTGCAATACCTATGTGGCGATGCTCGGGGGGCTGGCGGAGCTCGAAGCCGACACGCACGCGCACGTGCACAAGGAGAACAGCATCCTCTTCCCGATGGCCGTGAAGCTGGAAGGGGCCTCGGTCGCGGGCAAACCGTGATTCGCTGCGGCCTCGGCCAGGCCCGCCGGTGCAGGATCCCGGATGGCGTCGCGCGGACGCAGGGCGGCCCGTAACCACGGCGATTGCAGTTTCGAGTTGTTGAATCCGCGCCGCCGTACTTGCTGCTCATCGGCAGGATGCCGACGGCAATCCGACACCTGCCCAGTCGTAGAGCGCGCGAGACCAGGCGCTCGTCCCCTTGAGCCTTGCCTACCCCGACATTCCTGTGATCGTGTGCGCGAACCCCTTGATCGTATTTCTCTGCGGCGACTCGCGGCGGATCAAGAACAAGGACGACACCGCCGGTATCACGGACGAGGATGCGGACGGTTGGGGAACATTAGATCCGTCACGCGCTCCGGCATGCCTACCAATCTGGAGCACGAACGCGGAGACAGAGACCTGCGGTGGTTCAACCCGAACGGTGAGGCCGATCTGAGCATCTGTGGGGCTCCCCCGCCGGCACGGCTTTGATCGGGGTGCCGATTGGAGTTGTGGAGATCGCGCTCGATGGCTATTGAACAGGCCACGACGGCCGCGGGCGGAGCGCTTGCTACGGAGCCTGACGGGTCATGCGGGGCCTTCATCAACCGCGCGATGCCGATCGGCTTATCAGCACCTCGCGCAGCACGAGGGCGTGGTTCTGCTCGGCGTTCTTGGCGCCGTAGACGAGCGTGACGCCCTGCTTCCCGGCTCTGCCCTTCCCGCCGCGCGTGGGTGAGGGGGCGTGCGCGAGCACCAGTGCGCGGAGTTCGCCGAGCGCAACGTGGGCCGGGCTAGCGCGGTCGGCCAGCTCGGCCCTATAGCGTCTGCGGAACTCGGCCCAGCGTGTCAGGTCCGCGTGGTACCAGCGTCGCAGGTCCGTCGAGGGGGCGACCTCCTTCATCCACAGGTCCACCCGCGCGGCGGACTTGGTCAGGCCGCGGGGCCAGAGCCGGTCCACCAGCACACGGAAGCCGTCGCCCGGTTCCGGGTCGTCGTACACGCGCTTGAGTCTGACTTGGTCACGCGCCGTGCTCATGATCGGCCCTCCTGATCGCCTTGTGTACTCTGCTCCTCGTTGATCGCGGCGAGCATCACGTTCGAGTGCGCGTAGGCTCCGCCGGCGCGCATCTCGGCCGCGACCCACGCCGCCTCCATCAACTCCTGCGCCGTCGCGCCGGCACGCAGGGCGGACCTGGTGTGCGACCGGATGCACTGCTGGCACTGGGTGACGTGAGCCACCGCCACGGCGATGATCTGCTTGGCCTTGGCGTCCAGCGCGCCCGGGGCGAAGACCTTGCCCGAGAAGGCCAGGAACGCGGTGGTCGCGTCGGGCGTCAGTTCGCGGCGCTGGGCGGCGAGTTGTTGCGGAGTGGGAGCGGGGTTGGGGGCGTGCGGGTGCGGCTGCTCGGCCATGATGGTGGTTCCTTATTTGGGTCGCTCGGCGCTGCGCGTGACCCGCCCGATCCTCTCCACGGGGATGCGCTCGAATCCAACCCCGCCCATCGATCCCACCTTGAACGCGGGCGAGTCATCGCGCAGCCGGAACCTGCCCGCCGATGTGCCCGTCCTCGCCCACGCCGCATCGATGAAGAGCGGATCGACGCCCAGCAGGTTGCCCTCCAGCGTCACCAACGGCGCGGCGGGCTTCTCGATGTCGTCCCACGTCCCACAGAACTGGATGTTCCGCGCGATGATGTTGCCCGTCGGCGCGGGCGGGGCGGGCGTGCGCGTGAGGAGCGTCGCCAACTCGGGGTACCGCTCGCTGTACGGCGGCTGGTCGAACCGCACGCCCGAGAGCGTCCCCTTCGCCTTGATCTCGCGGAGCCATTCGCCCGGCCACTTGTGGGCCCAGCCCAGGCCGCGGGCATCGACGTGGACGGCGGGCTTGCAGTCGATGAAGAGGTTGTTCTCGATGCGGTTGTCCATCCCGCCTCCGATGTACGCGGCGTTCGTCACGTCGTAGAAGACGTTGCCCGTGATCGTGACGCCGCTGAACATGTCGTCGAGGTAGATGCCGATGCACCCCTTCTCCCGCCCGCCCGCAAAGCCGCTGAGGTGGTGGAGGTAGTTGTGGCGGATGACGTTGCCGCGCATGGTCCAGTCGCGCCCGGCGTAGATCGCCCCGGCATCGTTGGACTCGGTGCAGACGCGGTGGATCTCGTTGAGTTCGATGAGGTGGTCGTTGCCGCTGAAGTGGATCGCGGTGTGGGGCGAGTCGTGCAGCAGGTTGTTCGCGGCCCGGTTGCCCACGCCCGAGAGCGCGATCCCGTGGCGGTTCATGCGGTTCCAGCGGCTCCAGTGGTGGATGTGGTTGTTCTCGGCGACGAGGTGTGCGGGGGTGAGCATCCTGCGATCGCCGCCGGAGAGGCGGATGCCGCCGTCGCCGGTGCCGGTGACCTCGCAGTTGTAGACGCCGCTCTGCTCGCCGCTGATGCTCACGGCCCACGAGCCGATGTTGCGGAGCGTGCAGTCCTCGACGCGGTTGCCGTCGGCGTTGTCGATGCGGATCGCGGTGCCGCGTACGGCCTCGAAGGTGAAGCCCTGGAAGGTGACGTGCTTCGCGCCATTGAGCGTGACGAGCGTGTCGAGGATGGAGACGGTGGCCTCGCCGTCCTGGATCGGCTTCGTGTCAGTATCAGGCGGCCAGAAGTAGATGATGCCCGTCTCACGGTCGAGGTACCACTCGCCGGGGCGGTCGATCTCGCACAGCAGGTTGAAGCCGTAGAACCACCCGCCCCGGCGGTAGCCGTAGTGGTGGTACGGCTGCGCGAGCGTCATGCGTTTGGTCGCGGGGTCGATCGACGCGATCCGCTGCCGCTGCTCGGCCCAGTCGTGCAGCCAGTAGCCCAGCGCCCACGGCTCCTTCTCATCCTTCCACCGCGCCACGCGGTCGGCGGTCCCGGGGTCGTACGAAATGTCACCCTCGACGCACGCCTTCGCGTTCTTGCGCTCGATCTTCGTCGGGCCGTGGACATCGGCGATGGTGATGAAGCCCTCGTTGGGGTAGCGCGAGATCGTCTGCGGCTGGTCGCGGAAGAAGAGTTCCAACCCCGGACCGCCCGAAAGACCGAACCCGCCGCCCATCTGGCCGAAGTCGGTGATGCCGTGGGCCTTGAGGTCGGCCTGCACGATGTGCCCCCGCGCGGCTGGATCGAGGCGGGTCAGCACGGCGGGGTCGGTGACGGCCTTCCAGCCGGAGATGCGTCTGCCGCCGGAGATGCGGACGTCCTCGCCCGGCGCAGCACGGTAGACCATCGGTGCGCCCTCCGCGCACGAGTCCTCGGCGGAGAGCGCGAGCGTGCCCGCGAGTTCGTACACCCCGGCGTGGAGCGTGACGGCGATGCCCCCGGCGGGCAGTGCTCCGGCCTTCCGAACCGCGCGGACCTCGTCTCGCGCCCGCTCGATGGTGGCGAAGGGGCGCAGGGCCGAACCTTCGCCCGAATCGTCGCCGTGAACGACGGGCCGAGGAGCGACGTGAATCTCGCGCCCCGGCAGGAGCGGCTCCTTGATCGGCGCGGAGAGTGCCGGGTTCTCCATCGCCAGCGCATCCAGTTCCGCGAGCGTGAACCGCACGCTCAGGATCGAGGGCTTCTCATCGGCGGTCCACGTGCCGTAGGTCGTCGCCACGAGCGTGCCGCCCTCGAGCGACTCGAGGCCGGGGTATCCGCAGTCCCACGACGTCAGGTTGTCCTTGAGGCGGAACATGTACGAGCGGCGGTTGCCGTGTTTGCCCGGTCGCTTCGCCGCCGTCTCACCGGGCATCAGCGCCGGGGCTTCGGGCGCCAGCCGCGCGATCTCCTCCCACGTTCCCACCCACGCGACCCAATCGCCCTTCCACGGATCGTCCTTGGCCATGCAGCGGAAGGTCACGACCAGCCTACCGTCCTTCGCATACGCGGCAATGTGGCGATCGCCCGTGAGATGCGCGGGCAGTTCGACCGGCGCGGACCACGTTGCGGCCTTGTCCGTGCTGAACATGACGTGCGCGTTCTTCACCCGGCGGTTCTCACGCAGGAGCAGGGCGAAGGTGTGGTCGTCGGGAGACGCCACCACCCCCGGCTCGCACAGGTGGACATCCGACCCGCTCCAGATCGCCCGCGGCGCGGGCCACGTGGACCCCGCATCCGCCGTGTCGGTCTGGTAGAGCGTGAACGTGCCGGTCGCCTTGCCTTTCGGCGCGAAGAACCGCCCATCATCGTGGAAGAAGGCCGCGAACTTGCCGTCGCCGAGGTCGGCTAAGCCGCCCATCGCCACGATCCCGCCGAAGTCGCCGATGGGCGCGAGCTCCGTCCACGTCCGCCCGCCATCCGCCGAACGCGCTGCGCGGATGGGGTACAAGCCGGAGAAGAGGATCAGCGACTCGCCGCGTTCGGTCTTGTCCACGCGGAAGAGCGTCGGCGTCTCCATACTCGTGGCCCACGAGTCGGGCACGGGGAGGCGCGGCGACCAGGTCTTGCCGCCGTCCTCGCTGCGCTTGAGCACGATCGGGCCCTTGCCGTGTCCCTTGGGGTACGCGGCGAGGATCGTCTTGCCGTCCTCGAGCAGCAGCGTCGAGACGTGGCCGAGGTAGACGCCCGATTCCTTGTCCACCACCGTCTGCCGCGCCGCATCGCCGTCGAGGTCGAGGCGCACGACGGCGTCCGAGTCGTCAGAGTGAGCGCCCGAGATAGCGGCGGCAGGCGCTGCGAACTGAAACAATGCCAGAATGACGGCGAACGTCAGTGGCCGGGTCATGCGCATATCGGGAAGAGTATGGACTGCCCAGGTGCCGAGATTCGCCGACGGTGGTTTCCGCTCGGTTCCGCCGGCTTCTCGCCGCTGTCGACTCGTGTCTATTGCCACACTCTCGATGTCTGTGACCTATGTAGGCGAACCGACGCCATTGGCAACGCGGATGTCGTCGATGGTGTAGAAGCACCGTGGGTCGATCTCGCGAGCGGCGCGCACGACGTGCCGCGTCTTGGCGCGCCCCACCTGTACGAACAGCATCGTGACCGCGCCGTCCCGGCCCTCCCCCTGGAACTTGGTCACGCCGTAGCCGTCGGCGCGGAGTCGCTCGAACAGGGCCGCGCCCTCGCGGGTGAAGACCCGCACCACCTGCTCGCCGAAGGGGAGCCACCGCTGGAGCGTGACGCCGACATAGTTGCCCGTGGCGGCCCCCAGCGCGAAGGCCAGGCCGTAGGTCGGCTCGGCGCGGATGTGGGCGATCACCGCCGACACGGCGAAGACCCAGATCGTCACTTCCAGCAGCCCGAAGAGCCACGCCAGCCCGCGGTGCCCGCTGACGACCGCCACGGTGCGGATCGTCCCCAGCGAGACATCCCCGATGCGAGCGAGGACAATGATGAAGCAGCCGAGGATGATGTCCCAAGCCATGACCGTGATTCACTCCGTTCACCGAGTCGTCCCCTCGCGCGTGAACACGCGCACGACTGCGTTCGCTACGCGCGTTCACGCTCACCCGAACGTGATGAGCGGCTTGATCATGCCGTCTTCCTTGGTCTGCATCATCGTGAATGCACACTTGATGTCCGCGAACTTGAAGCGGTGCGTGGTCATCGCGAGCGGGTCAACACGCCCGTTGCGGATCAGCCGCATCAGGCGGCCCATGCGCTCCGAGCCGCCGGGGCACAGGGCCGTGCGGATGGTCTTGTCGCTCATGCCCACGCCCCAGTCCAGTCGCGGTATGGGCACGGTGTCACCGTCACCGTGATACCCGATGTTGGAGATCGTCCCGCCCGGCCGCGTCGCGCTGACGCACGCCGCGAACGTCGTGGGCGATCCCAGCGCCTCGATCGCGGTGTCCACGCCCGCGCCGCCGGTGGCCTTGCGGATCGCTTCGACCGGGTCCTCCTTCGTGAAGTCAACGACCAGGTCGGCCCCAAACTTCCGGGCCATCGACGTGCGATCCGGCCTGCTCTCCACCCCGATGACCAGGCCCGCCCCGCGCAGCCGCGCCCCGACGATCGCCATCATCCCGATGGGCCCGACGCCGAAGACCGCGACGCTCCCGCCGATGGGGATGTTCCCGAACTCCGCGGCCACGAAGCCCGTCGAGAGCATGTCGCAGCAGTACGCAGCCTGCTCGTCGCTCAGACCGTCGGGGATCGGCGCGAGGTTGGCGATCGCGTCGTTCACGTGGAAGTACTCCGCCATGCTCCCGTCCTTGGTGTTGGCGAATTTCCACCCGCCGAGCATCCCGCCGCATTGCGACGAATAGCCGCGCTGGCAGTTGTCGCAGGCGTAGCACGGCGTGATGGCGTTGACCGCGACGCGCTGGCCGATCCTGAACATCCCCGTCGCGGCCACCGCCTGGCCCAGTTCGTGGATGACGCCCACCGCCTCGTGACCGAGGGTCAGGTCCGTGCGCGGCCCGATCGCGCCGGCGACCGTGTGGGTGTCCGACGTGCAGATCAGCGCGGCGGTCGTGCGAAGGATCGCGTCGTTCGGGCTGGGCCGCGGGATGGGCTTGTCGATGATCCCCACTTCGCCGATCCCGTGCATCACAAAGGCCTTCATCGTTGCTGTCATGGAACGCTCCGATTGAGTATTGGGTTGTTGTCTCTATCGCCACCGTCAAGCGGTGAGATCGGGTTTGACGGCGAGGATGGAGCACGGCGCCCCGCGCACCACCCGCTCGGCCGTTGAACCGAAGACCATATCCCGGATGTTCCACCGATCGCGCGTCCCTAGGATCGCCAGGTCGCATCCCTGTTCCTTGACGAACCGGACGATCGCGTGGCCGTACCCGCCGCCCCGCCACTCGGACTCAAGGCAGTGGAACCCGGCCTTCAGCGCGTTGAGCTCGTGCGAGAAGGGTGCGCAGAACTCTCGCACGCGGTCCTCGACGCCCCGATTGAGCTGCGCCTTGAAATCGGGCATGTGCGCCTTGACGCCCGCCGGCGGGCCAAGGCCGTACCAGGGGTCGTCGTACACATGTAGAACGTGTAGCGCCGCGCCGTCCTGCGCGGCGACCCTGATCGCCTGCTGCAACGCAAGTTTGGAGGTGTCGGTGAAATCGAGGCAGGCCACCACGCTCCTGAACGGACCGGCGTGGTTCTCTCGGACCAGCAACACGTTCATTCTTGCTCGCTGCATGCACGATGTGGCGGTGGGACCAATGCCCTTGTGCGCATCGAGCACGCTGTGCGATCCGAGCACGAGCAGGTCCGCGCCCGCGCGGGCGGCAGCCTGGAGAATGATCTCGCGGGGAGTGCCCACCTCAATGTCGCACTTCACATCGGTGCGCGTTGGCGCGGCTGCCGCGAACACAGCCCACGCGGTCGTCGCATCCGCGACAAAGTCCGCCTGAGTGGGTAGCGGAAACGGGAATAGCGGGTGCGGCGCCGGTACATAGGACGGGAGTGCCACGGCATGCACGGCGCGCAATGAGGCACGGTTGCACTCCGCGAAACGCGCCGCCACTCTGAATGCCGCGATGGAACAGGGCGAGAAGTCCACGGCGACGAGGATCGACTTGAGATTGCTCATCTGATTCGCTCCAAGGTCAGGCGTATACAGCGGACGCACGGACTCCGCGGCTTACGCGTCTTTCGCCGGGGATCGCCGGCGACCAACATCCCCCGCCCGGTGCTGCCGAAATCGCCGACGCGCCTGTGTATCGATGCGCTCGACGACTCTGCGGATGGCCGCATCGAGCTTCCGGGCCGCGGCGTCGATGGCGGCATAAAGATCATCGGCGCGGGCTCTGACCGCGACGGGTTCGCGGCCGTTGACGCGGGCTTCCATCACGCAGCGGGCATCGTTGTCGCCGTGCTTGGTCCCGTTGACATCCTCGAAGTGGACCTCGATGGCTGTCATCTTGGCTCCGTAACGCCGGAACACGCCGACGAGCTTGCGGCGAACCCACGCCTCGATCGCGGCGCTAGTCTGGAGGTTGCCGGGCTTGATGTGGATGGGCAGGTCGACGGCTCTCGGGGGCATGTGATGCCTCCTCATGGGGATGATCTGGGTTCACCGATCGAAGTGATGCTCACGTTCGGGCTGGTACTCGATCCGCTCGACGGTCACGCGCCGCGACACACGCCCGCCCGCGCACTCGACGCTGGCGCCTTCGCGAGCGCCCAGCAGCGCCGCCCCGAGCGGCGAGAGAACGGACAGCCCGCCAGACTCAGAATCCGGGTAGGTTAGTTCGTACGTTTCGGGTTCTTCATCGCCGGGGTGGCGCACCAGCACCCGCGTGTTCATCGTGACCACATCGGGCGGCACCCGGCGCGGCGCGACCTTCCGGGCTTGGTCGAGGAACGCGCGGAGACGCAGCACCGCAGCGTCCATAAATGCGCCCGTGAGCAGCGGCTGAAGCCGGGCGAAGTCCAGGGAGTTGACGATCGGTTGGGTGGTCATGGGGCACTCCTTGCGTGCGCGGCACGCGAAAGATGAAACGGGTTCAAACACCGCCGCGAGCCGCTACAGGTGCAGGTCGCCCGCCGCCTCCGGCTGGTAGAGCACGCTCAGGATGTCGCACGAGCGCTCCGCGCCGCCGGGGACGCGGAAGGTCACGGGCTGTCCCACGCGGCACCCCAGGATCGCCGCGCCCAGGGGTGCGAGCACGGAGATGCGGTCCTCTTCCGGGTCGGCCTTCTCGGGGAAGACCAGCGTCATGGTCCACGTCCGCCGCCCGTCCCGCAGGCGGATGCGCGAGTTCATCGTGACCACGTCGGGCGGCACCTCGTCGGGGCCGACGACGACCGCGCGGTCGAGTTCGGCCGCGAGCGTGGTTAGGTACGGTCGGTCGCGGTCATCGCCGATGGTGGGGTCGCCGGAGGACACGATCAGGGCTCGCAGGCGCTCCATGTCCTGGTGCGTAACGTGGATGGTGCGGTTGTTCATGGGGTGCTCTTGGTGCTCGGAGGGAGTGTTCAAGGTCGGGTTCATCAACGCTTACGGGAAAATGCCGCGCTCGGCGTACACCTGCTCGATCCGCCGCAGCGCCACGGCGTACGCGGCGGTGCGCCAGTCCAGCGACTTCTCAGCGACCATTCCCTTCACGCGGGCGTACGCGTGCTCCAGGATCTCCCGCAACCGCTGGTCCACCTCCGCCGCGTTCCACGCCGCGCCGCCGCGGTTCTGGAGCCACTCGAAGTACGACACGATCACGCCGCCCGCGTTGCACAGCACATCCGGCAGCACGTCGATGCCGCGCTCGCGAAGGACGGCGTCGCCCTCGGGCGTCGTCGGGCCGTTCGCCCCCTCGGCGACCAGCCGCACGTTCAGTTGCCGCGCCGACTGGCCCGTCACCTGGTTCTCCAGCGCGGCGGGGATGAACACATCCGCCTTGACGCCGAAGAACGCTTCGAGCGAGATCGTCTCCGCGCCGGGGAAGCCCGCGACGCCGCCCTTCTTCTTGACATGCTCGGCGAGCGCATCGGCGTCCAGCCCGGCGGCGGTGGGAGCCCTGATCGCCCCGGTCACATCCTGCGCGGCCATCAACTTCGCGCCCTTGTCCTTCAGGATGCGGGCCGCCCACGAGCCAACCTTGCCGAAGCCCTGCACCGTGTACGAGAGGTCGGTGAGTTTGCAGTGGCGGTCCACCGCCCACATCCCGATGAGATCGACCACGCCCTGCCCGGTCGCCTTCTCGCGCCCCACAGACCCGCCCGCGCTGACCGGCTTGCCGGTGACCACCGCCAGAGCGCGGTAACGCTCCTGCGGCGGCAGCGTGGCGGCGTATGTATCGACGATCCACGCCATCGTTCGGGCGTCGGTGTTGACATCCGGCGCGGGCACATCGTACCCCGGGCCGATGTTCGCGCCCAGCGCGTAGACGAACCGCCGCGTCATCCGCTCGACCTCGCGCCGGCTGAGCGTCGCGGGATCGACCTGGACGCCGCCCTTGCCCCCGCCGAAGGGGATGTCCACCAGGGCGCACTTGATCGTCATCCAGGCCGCGAGCGCGCGCACCTCGTCAAGGCTCACGTCCGGGTGATACCGGATGCCGCCCTTGAACGGCCCCAGCACGTTGTTGTGCTGCACGCGATACCCGGAGAACATCTCGACCCGCCCGTCGTCCATCTTCACCGGGAAGTTCACGGCCACCTCGCACGCGGGCGACGACAGGATCTTCCGGACCTCCGGGGCCAGGCCCGCGGCCTCGGCGGCGCGGTCCATCTGCTCGCGCACGCGCTGGAAGAGTTTGGGGTGTTCGGCGTTGTGCGCCGGCGTGGAGCCGTTCGTGGCGGGCACGGACTGCTGGGGCTTGGACGGGGCGGCGATGGTGGCGCTGGACATGGTGATGCTTCTCCGGGTTGAGAGGACACCGGGGGTATGGCAACCCGCGTGCCAACTCCGTTCCGCGTGCGGCGCGCCGGGAACGCGGTTGATGGCCCTAGCGGCGCGGAGAGGAACGAACCGGCGGGGTGTTTCACCCCGCGCGGGACGTACGCTTGGTCGGCGGAGGGCCGCCCGCGCGAGCGCCGCTTGCGTGGCTCTCCAGCGGCGGGTCGGGCGCCGCCTGGTGGACATGCGCATGATCCAACCGCTCGCACACCTCGCCTTGTTCGCCGCCGTGTACGTCGCGGCCGCGGTAGTGTGCGCAGCGCAACTCACGGGCACGCAGGGCGCGCTCACGCCGGTTGTCCTGCTCTATGCCTGGAGCACGGCCCTGCTCGCGTACCTGCTCGACCGCGTGAAACTCCGCGATGCGTGGCTGGACCCCGCCGACCGCCAGGCCCACCCCGACCGCTTCGCGTTCCTGTTCACCCACCGCCGCGCCGCCCGGCTGCTCATGGCGGGCGCGGGCGTCGTGTCGCTCGTGAGCGGGTGGATGATCCATCCCACCCACCCCATCGCCGCGGCGGGGACGTTTGCCACTATCGCGGGCGTGCTGCTCTACGCGGGGCGGCCCCGCACGGCGGGTGGGGGGGCGCGCGTGAAGGACCGCTTCGTCGTCAAGAACCTGTTTGTCGGCGCGGGGATCGCGGGCTTCGCGGTGCTGATCGTCTGCATAGCGGCGGCGCGGCGGGATGGCGTCGGCACCGGCGGGTACGACGCGGCGTCAATCTCGGATGTCTTCTCGCGCCTCCCGCGCCCGCCGCTCCTGCTCGCGCTGGCCTTCGCGTACCTCACGCTCCGCATCTACGCCGATGCGGTGCTCTGCGACATCGACGATGAGGATTCCGACCGCGCCCACGGCACGCGGACGCTGCCGGCGCGCTTCGGCGGTGCGCGGGCATGGGACATCGCTATGTGGCTGCGCCTCGCGCTCGCGGCCTCGCTCCTGCTCTGGCCCGTCGGACCCTTCGCGGGCCGCGCGGCCTGGGCGATTGCCTCGGCCGCGGGGACGATCGCCCTGCGCTGGTGGCGGCCCGCGAAGATCCGCGACCTCGTGGATGCCCGCTTCGGCGTGGAGGCCGCGTGCGTGTGGGCGGTACTGACGCTGCCGGCATGAGCCCGGCCTGCCGCGCGGAGCGCGGGGGGGGGGGGGCGCGGCGGGCGCCGGTCAAACGTCCGCGCCGGACTGCCCATCGCCCCGATGCGCCCGAGCCGATTCCGCCGCGTTGAGTTTCTCCCGCAGCGACTTGCGGTCAATGCCGAGGATCGCCGCTGCCCTGGTCTTGTTCCCGCCCACGCTCTCGAGCACCGCGCGGATGTGGGCCAGTTCGACCTCGCGGAGCGTGCGGTGCCCCCAGCCCGGCGGTTCGCTCTGTGTGTCCGGCGCCTGAGCGACATACCGTATCACCGTCGGCAGGTCCACCGTGTCGATCACCCCCGCATCCGCGAAGATCACCAGCCGCTGGGTGAGGTTCTGCAGTTCGCGCACGTTGCCGGGCCAGGAATAGCGCCGCAGCGCCTCCACAGCGCCGTCCGTGACGTGGGGCACGGGCGTTGAACTCTGCTCCGCCGCGGCCGCCAGGAAGTGCCGGAGCAGCGGCACCACATCACCCTCGCGCTCGCGCAACGGCGGCACCTCGATCGGCAGCACGTGCAGCCGGAAGAACAGGTCCTCGCGGAACTTTCCCCCCCCTTCCCGCCCCCCTCCCTCGCGGGCAAGACCCTCAAGATCCTTGTTGGTCGCGGCGATCACGCGGACATCGACGGTGCGGGGCTGGTCCGACCCAACCGCCTGCACCGTTTGCTCTTGCAGCACGCGCAGGAGTTTGGCCTGCGCGATCGGCGAGAGTTCGGCGACCTCGTCGAGAAAGAGCGTCCCGCCGTCGGCGGCGACAAAGAAGCCCTGCCGCGCCGCGGTGGCGCCCGTGAACGAACCCTTCGCGTGCCCGAACAGTTCGCTCTCGATGAGCGTCTCGGGGATCGCGGCGCAGTTGACCGCGAGGAAAGGCGCGGAGGCGCGCGGGCCGCGGTAGTGGATCGCCCGCGCCACCAGTTCCTTGCCCGTCCCGCTCTCGCCGGTGATGAGCACGGGGACGCTCGCGCTCGCGGCCCGGGCGATGAGGCGATACACGCGCTGCATCGCGGCGGAAGCGCCGATGAGGCCGTCGGGGGCCTCGACCGGTCCCGGTGCCTCGATCTCCCGCCGTTGGCGCACCTTGTCGAGCGCGGCGGCGACAGCGTGCCGCAGTTCCTCATCGGAGAAGGGCTTGGGCAGGTAGTCGTCCACGCCCTCCCGCATCGCGCAGACCGCGCCGCCGACGGTCGCGAACCCGGTGACCATGATGACGCCGGTGCCTCGGTGGTGGTCGCGGATGTGGCGGACAAGCTCCATGCCGTCGGCGCCGGGCATCCGCAGGTCGGTGATGACCAGGTCGACCGGCCCCTGGCTCAGGATCGCCATCGCTGCCGCGACGTTCGCGGCCGAAACCACCTCATGCCCCTCGGCGCACAGGTTGCGCTGCAGCACCTCGCGGGTCGCTGGTGAATCGTCAACGATGAGGATGCGGGCGGCGTCGATCATCACGTCCATTCAGCGTATTCGAGCGGATTCCGCCGCGTGGACGGCCAGCCGCACGCGGAAGACGCTCCCGCGCGCGGGCTCCGACTCCACCTCGATGCTCCCGCCGTGCCCGGCGACGATGCCCTGCACGACCGCCAGTCCCAGCCCCGTCCCCAGTCCCACATCCTTCGTGGTGAAGAACGGGTCGAACACGCGGCGAAGAACCTCCGGCGTCATGCCCGAGCCGGTGTCCGCGACGCTGAGAACAACGGCACCGTCCACGACGGCGGTGCGCACCGTAATCGTGCCCGCCCCGGAGATCGCCTGCATCGCGTTGATGACCAGGTTGGTCACCACTTGGCGGACCTGCACTGGGTCGGCCGCGATACTCGGCAACCCCGCCCCCAACTCGCGCACGAAGCGGACACTCGGGTTCTCGCACCCGGCCTCGAGCAGGAACATGGCCTCCTCAACGACCGTGTTGATCGCCGTCGGCTGCTTGGAGGCCGGCGCCTGGCGAGCGAACACCAGCAGCTTGCGGATGATCTCACGCCCGCGGAGCGTCGCTTCCGCGATCCGCCCCAGATCGGTGCGGACCTGCACCGGCACATCGGCGGCCTTGAGAGCCAGCTGCGCGAATCCCAGCACGTTCCCGAGCGGCTCGTTGAGCTCGTGCGCGACCCCCGCGGCGAGCTGGCCGATCGTCGCGAGCCGATCGGCGTGTCGCAGGCTCGCTTCCATGTCGACGCGGCGCTGCTCGGCCTCGACGCTCGCCACAAACACGCCGATCTGGCGTGAAACGGCGTCGAGCAACGACCGTTCTTCCGCGAGGAATAGCTCCGCCTTTCCCGCATCCCCGGCGTCGGGACCGCCCGGGATACCCGGCGCGCTCAAGTAGGCGAGCAACACCTCGCCGCGCTCCTTGTCAGCGACGCGAAGCGGTGCGCGGATGCGCGCGGCACTGAACCTGGGCCGCTCGGTGGTCGTCGTGACTTCGACTCCATCCAACCGGATATTCGCCCAGGCCCGATCAGGGAACCGACAGGCCGCAGGGAGCACCGAAACGACGCGAGTCAGGCACTCATGCAACGACCCCCGCCTCTCGGCGAAGACCGCCGCGACCTTGTAGAGGCACTGCAGCTCCTTCACTCGTTCGCCAAGCTCGGTAACTGCCACGAGCTCATGCTCAGGGAGGTCAGATTGGTGGGATTCGGTTCTCATCGCCGCTTCAGCGAATCGTACGCCGAGACGGATCTGACCCTTCTCGCAACTCTTGCGCGGCGCCAACGGACCAACTTGGAGAACTCGTGGCCGCTCGGTCTTCTAACTGGGCCGGCGTTTGCCGGCATCCCGGGTCCACCGAGGGTATGTCTGCGGACTGACGATCGAAACCGGTAACTTGAATGCCGAGCCAAGGGGTTTGGCCAGACGGATCAGACGCTCGGCCCGAGAAGATCTGGCAAGGACATCAAACAGGCGACGCACGAGGTTCGGCATCCCTCGATCGTCGGGGCTCCGGGGGGGGGGCAGGGGAGGGAAAACGTGCGACTTTGAGACTCGGCCCCGGCACACCCGGCAATTAGACCCACCCCGATGTCGAGATCCGGTCTCAGCCGCTCGTCGGCGTGAGAATCCTCTGCCTGCCCGCAACCGGCCGGCGCGGCGGCAGAACGCGGGCGTCGCCCATATCGTCCCGGCGGACCGCGCGGGGGTCACCCCGCGACGCCAATGGACGGGGCTGGAGTATTTGTACCCCGCTGGCGGCCCTGAAAACGCGGTTTCCGCCGATCCCCGTTAACGCCCCGTATCGATCGCACACCTATCGGGCCACCCCGAGAGTGGTCCGCCAACCCTCCGAAACGGTCTTGTACAGGGAGTTCACGGCGGCCCTGCCTTCTGGCGGGGCCGTTTTCGTTGACGGTGGGCGTTTCCCGCCCTTCCCGGACCACCGCAAATCCCCCTATTTCTACGCGACGTTTTGAGGGCGTTTTCGCTCTCGCGCTCTCGGTTTGAATGGACAGATGGAGCGGCCGACCCGTCCCCTGTACCGCCTCTCTCGTGGCGCTCTCTTTCCGCTCTCAAACCCCGCGCTCTCCGTTTGACGCTGCGGCTTGTTAACAGCTCGGGTCTTGCCACGCCCCCCGGCGAGAACGGTTTGAATTGAACGCGGCTTTTTCTCTGCATCCTTCGCCATTTCGAACTCGGCGCGCAGAGTTTTGACAGTGAGGGGATCGCGCGGTGCGGTCCCGGCGTGAACGGAGTCACGACCTTGGTCTCACTGCCCCCATCGGTTCTGCTTTCGTCCCTGTCGATCGACCATCGCCACCGCCTCGCGTCGGTGTTGGCCACCGGGCTGGCGAGATACGCCGCTTCCGCCACCCTCCCAGCCGCTGCTCCCGGCGGCCCGCATCAAGAACTCTCGCGCTCTCACCTTGACACTGCGGTGCATGCCGACAGTGAGTCCTCCGTCCCGTCGGGCTCGGGTTTGGCCGGGCCTGACCCATCCAGCGGAGGTGAATCGTGACGATCGATGTTGCCGCAGAGGTGCGGCGGATGATGAAGATGACCGTGCCAGAGCTTCGGGAGCGGTACTCCGCGGAGTTTGGAGAGCAGACGCGGTCGGGGAACAAGGACTTCCTGATCAAGCGGATCAGTTGGCGGATGCAGGCCAACGCGGAGGGCGGGCTGTCGGAGCGGGCGCTCAAGCGGGCTATGGAGATTGCCAGCGACGCAGACCTTCGCGTGCGATGGCCTGCGGGCAGCGGCCCGGCAACGCTGGCGACGCTGGCCGACCCGCGGGGGGCGCAGGTCGCCCGCGCGGCGTTCACGCCTGTCTCGCGCGGCAAGGCCAAGGCCGCCGCGCCCATGACCGGCGCCATCATCACCCGCAGGTACAAGGACCGGAGGCTCGCCGTAAAAGTGCTCGAGGACGGCTTCGAGTACGAGGGAACGTTCTATAGGTCGCTGTCCGCCGTCGCCAAGGCGGTGACGGGATCCCACTGGAACGGGAACGTCTTCTTCGGAATCACGGCCGCGCGAAGGGCTAGCAAGGGTGCCACGCCGGAGTCCGCGACATGAGCACCACGTCCAGGCTTTCCCGTACCTTGGCTGCATCACCCAGTCCCGTGCTGCGGTGCGCCATCTACACCCGCAAGTCCTCGGACGAAGGGCTGGACCAGCAGTTCAACAGCCTCGACGCCCAGCGCGAGAGCGCGGAGGCGTACATCGCCAGCCAGGTTGGGCAGGGGTGGGTGTGCATTCCCGACCGGTACGACGACGGTGGAATCTCCGGCGGGACCATGGAAAGGCCGGGGCTCATTCGCTTGCTGGCGGACATCGAGGCGGGCGGGGTGGACGCCGTCATCATCCATAAGCTCGACCGGCTGACCCGCAGCATCCGCGACTTCGGCAAGATCATGGAGGTCTTCGAGAAGCACAAGGTGGCGCTGGTGGCGGTGACGCAGAGCCTGAACACATCGACCTCGATGGGCAGGCTCATGCTGCACGTGCTCTTGTCGTTCGCTCAGTTCGAGCGTGAGTTGGCGTCGGAACGGACCAGGGACAAGATCGCCGCCGCGCGCAGGAAGGGGATGTGGTCAGGCGGACGGCCCGTGCTGGGATACGACCTGTCCAAATGCAAGCTGACGGTGAACGAGGAGGAGGCCATACGGGTCCGGGAGATCTTCAGCATCTACATCCGCGTGCAGAGCCTGGAGCAGACCGCCAAGGAACTCGAGGCGAGGGGTTGGACCACCAAGCGATGGAAAACCGCCGCCGGCGTGAGCCAAGGCGGCCGCACCTTCGACAAGAACGCCCTCAACAAGCTCATCACTAATCCCATCTACATCGGGCTGGTCACCCACAAGGACGAGACCTTCGACGGGGAGCACCAGGCAATCGTGGACCGCGACCTGTGGGACCGTGCCCAGCAGGTTCGCCGTACCAACGCCTCCAGTGGGGGTTCCTTCATCCGGAACAGGTACGGGGCACTGCTCAAGGGACTGCTCTTCTGTGGGTGCTGCGGCGCGGAGATGGGCCATACCTACGCCATCAAGAACAAGACCACGGTGTACCGGTACTACACCTGCGCGTCGCCCAAGACTGGCAAGCCCCGCGAGACCTGCAAGTTCGGGCCGGTGCCCGCGGAGCAGATCGAGGCATTCGTCACCAGTCAGATCCGGCATATCGGACTGGACCGGGAGCTGGTGGGGCTGGTGATGGATGAGCTTCGCGGAGACGCTGATCGCCGACGCCTCGATCTCGAACTCGAGATGCGGACCGTGCTGCGTGAGCGGGCTTGGCTGGGCCAGCGGCTGGCGGCGGGGGAGGATTCGACGGCGAATGCGGCGCTCCAGGAGCAACTGCTAGCCTGCGACGACAAGGCCGAGCGATTGTCGCGGGAGTTGGCATCCCTCGCGTCCACGGCGATGAGTCGCGAACGGGTGGAGTCAGGGATGGCATCATTCGACGGCATGTGGGAGAGCCTTACCCCGGCCGAGAAGTCCTCGGTAATGCGGTTGGTCCTGACCCGCGTGACGTTTGACGCGGAGGCGGGCACGGTCTCGTTGAGTCTACGGGATGCACACAGCGGCACGCACATGCATGGAGACGCTGCATGAACCAGACAACTGACAGGCAACAAGAAGTCGGGGGGACGACGCTGTCCTTCAAGGTGGAGTTTGCAACGGGGTACAAAGGAAGCAAACGGTTGCAATCAGGAGTAACCCCGGCGATCAATAGCGTGCCGGTGGGGCGAACACCCCGGGTAAGCAAGCTCATGGCGTTGGCGATCAAGATGGACCAGCTTGTTCGGAGCGGGGTGGTGAAGGACTATGCGGAGCTGGCCCGCCTTGGTCACGTTACACGGGCTCGTCTGAGCCAGATCATGAACCTGATGAACCTTGCCCCAGACATCATCGAGTCCGTGCTGCATCTTCCATCGACCCGTAACGGTCGCGACGCCGTCGCCGAACATCACCTTCGAGTCGTGGCAAAGTCCGCGGACTGGCGGATCCAGCGTGAAACTTGGGAGAAGTGCACAAATTCACCGTGAAAACCTGTCCACTGCGCACAAAACAGGGCAGAAACGCAGTCCAAAATGAAGGTTGAACCAAAATGTTGCGGGATGGACATGGTGAGGTGGAAATGCGGGTAGGATGAGAGTATCGCGGGGGCAGATTCGTCACGGATGACGATACCGCGCGAGGATGCAGGCAAGACGCCTGCGTGTTGAAGGCAGATACATTGGCCGTATGAAGCGCTCGGCACGCTGAACCTGCGAGTGGTCACATTCCGAACCATCGCTGCTCCGAATCTTACAAGGAGCGTGGCGGTTCCACGGAGCCGCGGAAGTTCGTCCGCCGGGGATGTTGGCAGGTAAATCGGTATCGACTGTGGGTGGATCTTGGGAGGGGACCGCGCTTCAGCCAACGGGCTGCTGCAGTTATCTACTGGCCCCGCAAGGACGAACGAATGCCCGTACCCATCGAGCGGATTCTCAAATTTGCGATGCCCGCGTGCGACCGCACCGCGCGATTTGCAAAGATCGGCCCCGCGCTCAAGCACATGGACGAGGACGACATCGCCGCCGAGCTCAAAGAGAGCGTGAGCGGGGCGATCCGTGGCTTCGATAGCGAGCGTGGCTCCATCGAGACCTTCTTCGGCAAAGTCATCGCGGACGCTTTGAAAGAAATCAAAAGGCGCGAGTTTGGCCCTAAGGCCCGTCGGCAGCGGATGAAGTCCCTGGAAGAACTGGAGGTCGAGCCCGTCGATCCGGCCAGCGAGCGATCGGGCGATGGTGACGACCTGCACGCCGCCGTGCGCGTGGTATTGGAAGGGGCTTCGGGGGAAGAACAGGAAGTGATCTCCCTCGCCGCCCACATCAAGGCGAGCCAGATCGCCCGATCCCTAGACCTGGATCGTTCCGAAGTCCGCACGCTGCTGCGAAGGGCGGGAAAGCGATTCGGCGAAGATTTTTTCGATCGCTTCGCCAATTGGGGTCCGGCGCGCAGAGATAGGGAATAGAGGAGATCGCTGTTCGTCCCCGTTCAACCGCTCCGGAGATCCCCATGTCCACCGCCCTATCCGCCTTTCCCCTTGACTCATCTCAGCACGTCCAGGCCGTTCCCCCCGGCCGGTACCCCGCCGTCATCATCGATTCGGAGTTGAAGGACATCCGCGCCGGCACCGGCAAGTACCTCCAGCTCGCCTTCGAGGTGAGCGGAGGGCCGTACGCCGGGCATGTCGCGTTCGCGCGGTACTGCATCCAGCACATCAACCCCGTCACCGCCCGCATCGCCAAGAAGGACCTGGCGGCGGTCTGCGAGGCCGCAGGCGTTCCCCAGCCGAAGGACTCGGCGGAACTGCACGACCGTCCCCTGAGCATCGAGATCAACTGCGAGCGCAAGCCCGACGGCCGGATCGTGAACGTCATCACCGGCGTGTTCAAGGCCGACATGAACCATGGTCCCCACTGATCCATCCCCCCTCACCTAAGGAACCCATCCACCGCATGATTCTCCGAACGTACCAACTTGAAGCCATCGCAGGCACGCACGAGTCGCTGGCAACTTGCGACGACAATCCTGTGATCGTTCTCCCCACCGGGTCGGGCAAGACGCCGGTGATCGCTGGTCTCTCTCGTGACTACGTCCGCCAAGAGCGCGGCCGCGTCCTGATCGTCGCCCATGTCCGCGAGCTGCTGACGCAGGCGCAGGAGAAGCTGGCGATCATGGCCCCGGACTTGGAAGTCGGCATGTACTCGGCGGGCCTCGGGCACCGCCAGCTCGACAAGCCCGTGACGATCGCGGGCATCCAGTCGATCTATAAGCTCGCCTGCGAGCTCGGCCCGATCGGGCTCATCATCGTCGATGAATGCCACCTCGTTCCGCACCGCGACGACGGCATGTACCGCACGTTCCTGCGGGACGCCAAGATCATCAATCCCGCCGTCCGGATCGTCGGGCTGACGGCGACGCCGTACAGGCTGAAGGGCGGCACGATCTGCGGGCCGCATTTTCTGTTCAACCGCGTCTGTTACGAGGCCCCGATCCAGCCCCTCATTGAGGAGGGGTACCTCTGCAGGCTGCGGAGCAAGCAGGGCAAGCACACCCCCGACACGAAGAACTTGAAGGTCAGCGGTGGCGAGTTCGTCGCCGGCGAGGCCGAGAAGCTGATGGACGTGCCCACGCTGGTGGAGGGGGCGTGCGACGAGCTGGTCGCCCACACCAAGGATCGGCACTCGGTCCTGATCTTCGCCACCGGCATCGGTCACGGCAGGAGCATCGTCCGGGTTCTCAAGGAGCGTCACGGCATCGACTGCGCGTTTGTCACGGGTCAGACGCCCAAGGGCGAACGCGATCGCATCACCGCCGCCATCAAGGACGGCTCGCTCAAGTACCTGGCCAACGTGGGGTGCTTCACAACCGGTTTCGATGCTCCGAACATCGACGCGGTGGCGCTGCTGCGGCCCACGAAGAGCCCGGGCCTTTTTTATCAAATGTGCGGTCGCGGCTTCCGTCCCGATCCCTCGAAGGCCGACTGTCTCGTGCTGGATTTTGGCGGCAACATCGAGCGCCACGGGCCGGTCGATGCCATCACGGTCAAGGCCCGCAAGAAGCGCAAGGGCGTGGCCCCCACCAAGACCTGCCCCGAGTGCGACGAAGTAGTGGGCATCTCGACCCTGTTCTGCCCGGGATGCGGGCACCAGTTCCCGCCGCTGGAGCGGACGCCCCACGAAACCAAGGCGACCACGGCGGCGATCCTTACCCCGCCTCCTACGCGGACGACGCACGCGGTGGTGGGCGAGAAATTCTCCATCCACCGCAAGGGCGGGAACTGGAACGCGACCCCCACGATGCGGGTGGATTACGTTTTGGACGACGGAACCACCGAGAGTGAGTGGCTGTGCTTCGAGCACGATGGCGTCCCTCGCATCCGCGCGGTCAAGTGGTGGCGGGCCAGGACCAAGCTGGCCGTTCCCCGGCAGGTGAGCGTCGCGGTGGGTACCGCCCAGCGCCAGCTCCTGCGACCCACGGCGTCGATCACGATCGAGCGGCGGCACGGGGAGAGGTTCGCACGCATCGTCGGCACGGTCGTGCAATCCGTAGAAGCGGGGGTGTCGGCATGAGCGACGCCCCCACCGAAGCAATCAACGAGGGCTCTGATCCCGTGGTTCCCTCGAGGTTCAACGCAGCGATCCAGTACATGATGCAGGGCTTGCAGCCCGTCCCCGTCTCCGCGGGCGAGAAGGGCCCGCGCTATACGGGCTGGAACACCGAACTCATCCGGCTGGAAGAGTTCGAGACACGCTTCGGGGGAGAGGGCAACATCGGCATCCTGCTGGGCGAGCCCAGCGGCGGGATTGTGGATGTGGATCTCGATTGTCCCGAAGCCTTGGAGTTGGCGGACCCGATTCTTCCGCCTACGGCGGTGACGACGGGCAGGGCTTCGACGCCGCGCTCCCACCGCTGGTACAGCGCCTCTGGCCTCTCCAGCGAGATGTTCAAGGATCCGGTCACCGGCGAGATGATCGTCGAGATCCGGTCCACGGGAGGCCAGACCCTCGTGGGGCCGAGCATTCACCCCGAGACGGGCGAGCGGTACGACATGCTGGAAGGCCAGCCGCCTGAAGTGGATGGGGCGCAGCTCGCCGCGGCCGTGGGCGCGATCTACGAGGCGGTGGTGGCGAAGCGGTACCCCGACGGCGTTCCCGCCAAGGCCGCGACCCGGGCGAACCTGGGCCAAACGGTGGCCACCGGGCCGCGCGTTCCGACGCCCCGCGATGACCAGAGAGTCTTCCGCCGCGCCAAGGGATACCTGGCGAAGATGGAGGCCGCCGTCTCGGGCTGCGGCGGTCACGACCGCACGTACGCGGCGGCGACCTGCATGGTCCACGGGTTTGGGCTCGAGCCCGACGTTGCCTTTGACCTCCTGATGAACGAGTACAACCCGCGCTGCCAGCCGCCGTGGTCGGAGAAGGAGATCGGCCACAAGGTCAACGACGCCGCGACGAAGGAGCACATGCTCCCGTACGGGTGGCTGCGGGATGCAGCGCCGCCTTCGCGTTCCCAGAAGCCATCGTCCCTGCCGGGGGTTCCGAGCGATGCTGGCGAGGTCGTTGACACTGCTGCCGACGAGGGCGGAGAAGAAGCGGACGCCGCCGGTGGAGCCTCTGGCCCGATCGACCCCGGCCCGTTCCCCCAGCACCTCCTGCACGTCCCCGGATTCATCGGGCAAGTGATGGAGCACAATCTCTCCACCGCCCTCCGCCCCCAGCCGATCTTGGCGCTGGCCGGCGCGATCGTCCTGCAGGGGGTGCTCGCAGGCCGCAAGGTGCGGGACGAGCTCGACAACCGCACCAACATCTACGCGGTCTGTGTGGCCAGGTCGGGCGCGGGCAAAGACCACGCACGCAAGCTCAACCGCGAGATCCTCATCAAGTCCGGGCAGGCTCACCTGGAGCCCTGCGAGGACCTCGCCAGCGACGCGGGCCTAACCGCGGCGGTCGAGGCTTCTCCGGCGTGCATCCTCCAGCACGACGAGTTCGGGCGGTTCCTCAAGACCGCGGCGGACTGCACCAGGTCGCCCCACCTCTACGCCATCACCACCCAGCTCATCCGCCTCTACTCGTCCGCGAACACAACCTACCTCGGCAAGGCGTATGCCGACCTATCCAACCGCAAGAGCATCAACCAGCCGTGCCTCAACCTGCTGGGAACCACCGTGCCCAAGCACTTCATGGGCGCGATGACACCAGACAATCTCATCGACGGACTTCTAGGCCGCATCTTCGTTTTCGAGGGTCAGGCCCTCGCGCCGCGCCACCGGCGCCGAACCCGACCGCAGCTCCCCCAATCCGTCATCGACATCGCCATCTACTGGCGTGACTTCAAGCCCGGCGGCAACCTCGCGGGCCAGAACCCCGATCCCATCATCGTCATCACCGAAGCGGACGCCGAGGATGTCTTCGACGCCTTCGCGGCCGAGATCGAGCCCGCCGCGGACTGCCCCGAAGAGGACGCCGCCCTGTGGGCCAGGGCGGAAGAGAACGCCCGCAAGCTCGCGCTGGTCTACGCCTGCTCGGAAAACCACCAGAACCCCAGGATCAGCGCCGCCGCCGCCCGTTGGGCCTGCGATGTGGTCCGGCACCTCGTGCTGAGGCTGCTCTACCTCGCCCACCGCTGGGTCTCAGAGTCCCCATTCCAGGCCAAGTGCAAGCGTGTCCTGCGCGCAATCGACGAGGGGGGCGGCCGCCTCGACAGGGGCATGCTGCTCCGCAAGGTCCAGAGCATGAGCGCCAGGGAACTCGACGAGGTCATCGAGTTCCTTGAGGCGTCGGAGCAGATCGCGGTCAAGAACATCAAGACCAAGGGGAGGACCAAGGTCACGTATGTACGCATCTAGCAGGCCTTACTTCATCCTTCAGCGCCAGTTCCCCACCGGGTCCGGGGGGTCCGTGCGCACAGGTGGAGTTGAAGTAGGAAGTATGTCTTCTCTCTCTTCTATATCTCTCTGTATTTACAGAGTCTACCTGCGATTCTCTTCCTTCATTTTCCAGGGCTTCCTTCATTGGCCAACGGGCAGGATTGGCCAGTCTAGAGGGGGCGCGGCGCACACGGCGGGAATGAAGGAAGGTCCCAAATTGAATGAACCGCCGGACCTCCCCGCCCTGCTTCTGGCCCTCCTCTTCCTCCTGGCCGTCACCACCTGCACCAGCACCACGGCGCTCGCGCTCCCGACGCGCCACATTCTCAGGAACACCATGCAGATCCAGATGAAGTCGCTGAACGAGATCAAGCCCTACGACCAAAACCCCCGCCGCAACGACGGCGCCGTCGAAGCCGTCGCCAAGAGCATCCGCGAGTTCGGCTTCCGCCAACCCATCGTCGTTGACGGCGAGGGCGTGATCGTGGTCGGTCACACGCGATGGAAGGCAGCGCAGAGCCTGGGCATGCGCGAGGTCCCGGTGCACATCGCCGCTGAGCTAACACCTGAGCAGGCCCGCGCGTACCGAATCGCGGACAATCAGGTCGCGTCGATCGCGGAGTGGGATTCGGATCTGCTGGCTACCGAGCTGGCGGAACTGAAGGCGCTGAGCGTAGACCTCTCCCTGCTGGGCTTCGACGACGCCGAGCTTGCGGGGCACCTCAATCCGCCCTCGTGGGGAGGCGAGACCGACATCGACGACGTGCCGCTGCCGCCGGAAGAAGCGAAGACCAAGCCCGGTGATGTGTGGGTGCTCGGGCAGCACAGGTTGATGTGTGGGGATTCGTCGCTTCCCGCAGACCTCGATCGCTTGCTCGATGGCAATGTAATACACTTAACAAACACCGATCCGCCTTACAACGTCAAGGTTGAACCCCGCTCGAACAACGCCATCGCCGCGGGGCTGTCCTCCTTCCAGCAGGCGGGGAAGTCCGCCAAGGACCGCGACCAGCACGATCAGCAGTCGGCCGACCTCAACCGCTACCCCGAGAAGGCCAAGCCCACCACCAAGCGCCTGCGCGCCAAGGACCGCCCCCTCGCCAACGACTTCGTGAGTGACGACGAGTTCGACCGTCTGCTCGATGCGTGGTTCGGGAACATCGCGCGAGTGCTGATCCCCGGCGGTGGCTTTTATTGTTGGGGTGGTTACGGCAATCTCGTGAATTATCCACCCGTACTCAAGCGGCACGGTCTGTACTTCAGCCAGGCGATCATCTGGGTGAAGGGGCATCCCGTTCTCACGAGAAAAGATTACATGGGCAACCATGAATGGGCGTTTTATGGCTGGAAGGAAGGGGCCGCCCACCGCTTCTTCGGCCCCAACAACATTCCCGATGTGTGGGACGTGAAGAAGGTGAACCCGCAGAGCATGGTCCACCTCACCGAGAAGCCCGTCGAACTCGCCAAGCGCGCCATCGAGTACTCGTCTCAGCCGGGGGAGAACATCCTCGACCTGTTCGGTGGCTCGGGCTCGACCATGATGGGTGCCGAAGCAGCCGGTGGTGGACGCCGGGCGTTCCTGATGGAACTGGACCCCCTGTACTGCGATGTGATCGTGCAGCGGTGGGAGGGGTTTACGGGGAAGAAGGCGGTTCTGGAGTCCGCGAGCGGGGCGTGAATCCCCGGCGATCACCCTTTCGGAGGTGTCCCTAGATGTCCTCAGGGGCGGATACCAACCTCGAGCCTAATCAGGAGCAGGCGATCGTCGCGCTGCTCACCGAGCCGACCTTCAAGAAGGCTGCGGCGGTGGTTGGCGTGGCCGAGAAGACCATCCACCGATGGCTTGACGAGCCGGTGTTTGGCGCTGCCTACCGCAAAGCTCGTCGCCAGGCGTTCAACCAGGCCATCGCCGCCACCCAGCGGTACGTGCCCGTGGCCATCCAGGCATTGACCAAGATCACGGTGGACGAGACGGCACCGCACTCGGCGCGGGTGTCGGCCGCCACCGCCATCCTCAAGTTCAGCCGCGACAGCATCGAGCTAGACGACATGCAGGAGCGGATTGCGTCGATCGAGGCCCAGTTGAACGGTGGCGGTGGGTTGAGCGGAACTCGCCGGCCCGTCGACAATCGGGCGTGAAGCAAGGGGGTGAACCGTGCGTTCCATGGGACGGCTTCGGTTGATCGAGCGGCGGCTGGGCATCAACGTCGCCTGCGCGTTCTGCGGGGGGCTGGGCAGCTCCGAGTTCGTGCTGGTGGACGACGAGCATCAGGTGGTGGAGCCGCGCGGGTGCCCGGGGTGCGGGAAGTGCGCCGGGGGGATCAAGATTATCCTGGAGTTGGATGAGCCGGCGGTGGCGGGGGGTGTGAGATGAACGTCCATGGTCAACTCCGGTCCATCGAGCGTCGCTTGCGTGCTCGCGGTCCCTGCCCCGTCTGCGGCGGGGGCGGGTCGTTCGACACCATCCTCGTACGCGACGGCGTGCCCGACCGTGAGCCGCGTCCCTGCCGTGGTTGCGGGCTCGTCCGATGCCTGAGGAAGATCATCCTCAACAGCAGGCCCGAGCCTGCAGGAGCGGCGGGGTGAGCATGGCGATGATGGCGTCGAACGCGGGTATGCGGCTGGTTCGCCACCGCGTGCTGCTGCATTCTCTGTGGTGGTTGATAGTGGGCACGACGATGCTGTGCTCGTGCGAGCCGGGGGTGGCGAAGATCGCCGACGTTGGCCCGTGGCGGGCGGGGAGCGCGGTGGGGTCTACGGGCGTCCCGAGCCCCTCCGCCGCGCCGTGGGCGAACGTGGCGAAGATCCCGGGCGGCGGTGGACCGGGCACCCGAGGTGCCGCGTGAGCGTTCGTGCTTCCCTTGCACGCCTAGAGCGTTCCGCCCTTCGCGTGTTCGGCGATGACACGTCGCCCTGCCGGTGCGGGAAGCCGCTGGTGGTGGTCTACCACGAGATGGCGGGGACCGTGGAAGGGGACGAAGGCCAGCGGTGCCCATCCTGCGGGCGTGAGCGCGTGCGGATCAACGTGCACATCGTGGAGATGCCCAAGCCTCAGTTTGTAGGAGCGGGGGCGGCGTGACCGCATTCGGGGCAGGGGGCGTTGGGCCAGATCGGGCATATCCATGCAAGATTGGGTTTGCAGCGGGGCCACCGTCTGATAGTTTTCTGTTGTCAGTCTGGCTGCCGAATCCGGTGCGTCTACTCCGGTTCGCGCCGCTTGCGAGACCACCCGGAGCATCCGACATGTTCAATCGCACGCTCACCCTCACGTTGGCGATCACCATTTCGGCGCTCGCGGGAGCGTTGATCTCACGCGCGGGCCCCCTCGATCCTCCCGCCGGCCCTGTTGCGCCGACCTACAAGACGCTCGCCGAGGTCGAACCTCGCACTGCGATCAACGCGACCAACACCCCGGGTGACGCCGACAGCGTTTACAGGATCACCTCGCCCGGTTCGTACTACCTCACGGGTAGTTTCACCGCCGGGGCCGGGAAGAGTGCGATTGAAATCGCCGTCAGCAACGTGACCATTGATCTCAACGGCTACACACTTACCAGTCTGGCCACCCTGCCTGTAATCCGCCTGAGCACCAGTGGTCGCATCAACATCTCCATCCGCAACGGTCACATCGGCACGTGCCTCGGCGACGGCATCGATATCGTGCCCTCCACCGGCGGCACGCAGACCCTGGGGGGCACTCTGGAAAATGTGGACGTTACATCGACCAGCGGTGTCGGTATCCGCGCCGGATACGGCGTCACGCTCGATCACTGCAGTGCCTCGGAGAATGGCGGAAGCGGAATCGTCGTGGGAAGGGGATGCACGCTTTCCTTCTGCGTGGCACGCGCAAACTCCGGTCATGGCATCTACGCGAGCGTCGGGTCATCCATGACGGGATGTTCCGCATCCGAGAATGATGGCGACGGCTTTTCCGTGAGCGGTGCTGCGATGACGGGTTGTTCGGCCTACGGGAACCGGCTCAACGGGTTCACCGGCAGCGGCGGAACAATGACCGATTGCGTTGCTGAATTCAATCAAAATCTTGGGTTCTCGACCGCGAGCACAAAACTGAGCGGCTGCAAGGCTCACGCGAACGCGCAATCGGGGATCTCCGCCGTCGATGGAAGCGTGGTGTCCTGTATGGCCTACGGCAATCAATACGGGATTCTCGCCGACTTCGGCTGCCTTGTCACGGACTGCGTTGCCAACAACAACAATGTGTACGGCATCTATATCTCGTCAGGATGCATCGTCCGCGGCTGCGTGTGCGATGCCAACGGCCAAGGCGGCGAGGGCGCAGGAATCTTTGTCTCGGGCAACGACAGCCGCATCGAAGGGAACAACTGCACCCGAGCCGATGTCGGGGTGAAGGTGGTGACGACGGGCAACATCATCGTTCGTAACACGTGCAGCGGCAATACCATCAACTGGTCGATCGTCGCCAATAACTCCGTCGCCCCAATCGTCGTTACCAACAAGACCTCCGCGACGATTAGCGGTAATAGCGGGGGCGGCACGCTCGGCTCCACCGACCCCAACGCCAACTTCACTTACTGAGACCCCCGAACGCCGCAGTTGAGTCGTTCCGTCGGGTATTCCGTAGGCGGGGAATCCCTTGAGTTTGCTATGTTGCGCCCCTGTCCGCCAATTCTGGAAGCGGTCGGTCATCAATTCTTCGATGAACCCAGTCGCACCCATTCCCAAATCGAGAACAACGCGCTTGCGGGATGGTCAAAGCTGGATCTGGCTCCGGCATTTTGCCGTAGTCCCAAATTGAACCGCCCGGATGTACCAGTTCAGGGATGGCGAGCTTCGCACCGCAACGCATGCAGAGCCCCCCTTTGAGAGCTTGGTCAGGGCCATCTTGGCGCAGTCGGCACCCGGTGCACAGCCCCACTGGTCCCAGCGCGTCGATTCTCTCTTGAGAGATGGGGGCATCGCAATCAACGCATGGGTAGTGGGACGGTTGTTCTGGCGCGGCGACGGGCACTGTTGAAGTCTGTCCGCAATGCAGGCAGGGTAAGACGGCGTGGAAGCGCGCATTGGGCATGAAGAATTGAGGATTCCGTAGCAGAAGTAATCGTCTTTCATCCGGAGAAAGTTGAACCGGTTGGCGACAATGGAGGCAGGCGAGGACGTTCATAGCGAGCAGTCTAATCCATCGGTTCGAACAAGGAACTGGTCTCGCCAGTTGAAACACCCCGCATGAACGGGGTGGGGTGACCTCGGGATGTCAGGGGATCGGGTCACGCGCCAACGGCGGGGGGCCGGTACTCCTTCCCGCAGGACTGGCACTGGACCCGCTCGTCATCGAGCCAGACCAGTTCATCCGCGTCGCGCTGGCCGCAGACCGGGCAGGCGTCTTCGGGCTCGACCATGTTGCTCTCGTCAGCCACGGTCAGGCCCCCTTCCCGGTGCTCTCGAACATCCCGCGTTCGGTCTTCCTGAACCTGGCTTCCGCGCCCTTGGCGCTGATCTCGCGGATGATCGCGGCGTAAAGCGTGGCCTCGGGCGTCTTGCCCCCCGGGCTGGTCCACAGCCCCTTCGCCGCCATCTCCGCGATCATCTCCTTGGCGTTCATCGGCTTCCTCGCAGCCGCCAGGACCTGTGCCGCGGCGTCGAGGGCGCTGACCTTCCTGGGCTTGGGTTCCTTCGGGGCCTTCGGCGTCTTCCCCTTCTTCCCCGCGACCGCCGCCGCGACGTTGGCGGTGTTGGCCTCTTCCTTCGGCGAGGGCTGTTCGTGGTCCTGGGCGTCATCCCCAACCACCGTGATCCCGCTGGCGTGCTTCTTGCCCTTCTTGTCCTTCCCCCCGCGTTCGCCCGTGGTTGGCGTCTGGGGGGCCGCGCCCGAGGTGGGGGCGTCGGGGGTATCCGTCGCCCGGGCGTCCCCCGTGCCCGCGTCGGGCGTTTCTGCGGGGGTATCCGTGACGGGCTTGAGCGCCGCCGCCGTCTTGATCCGCACGCTGCGGTTGGTGCTGAGGTTCACCCCCACCCACCCGTCCAGCTTGTCGCCCTTCCACTTCTCGTCCGTGATCCGCACCGCGAACGTGTTCGCCCCGATCTTCATCGTGTACGTGCCGCCGACCTTCACATCGTTCTGCTTCATTGCCATGCTCCCTCGTGGGGGTTGTTCTCGCGTCCCGCCGTACCCATTCGTGGGGGGCGTCGCGGTGGTGCACATGAAGCGGTCAGGCGCGGAGAACAGCAAGGCGATCTGGCGGTGTCCCGCGAGGATTCGTCAGATTGTGCACGGGATGTAGGTAACTCCGGAGGGGACCACAGGGGTTGTCCTTGCAGGCGCCGATGCCAATGAGAACGCCCCGGGTGGGCCCGGGCGTATGCGTGGCCAGGAGCGTGCGGTCGTTCAGCAGCCCGCGATGTCCCGCATGGCGTCCCAGATTTCGTGAACCATGGAGTTGGTGCAACCGGCCCGCTCGCCCCGCCGCCCCGGCCCCCAGACGTGGCAGCCTACTTCCACGGCGTACACAAAGTCGGCGGGTCCCGGATCGCGGTCAAGTTCGTATTCCTTGATCCATTCTCCGCCGTCGATCCCCACTTCGATCTCCCGCGAGGACAGATTGGCGGGGTTGGCGCGGCGGATGCGGACGGTGCGGTTGTTCACGGCGTAGTCGTCTCTGCCAGCACCAACCGAATCGACCAGCCCGTGTGTGCGACGTGGAATACGCCAAGAGCAAACGCTTAGAAAGAGTGAGCATCGCGGGCGAATGCGGGGCGCGGTTCAAACCCGACCCGACGGAGGTGGGATGACAGGACAAGATTCAACTCGTCTATAAACACCGATGGCCCCAGCACTTGCCGGAGCCATCAGGTCTGCTGAATCGGGGTGACAGCACACCAATAGAACTTTTCTTGGCGGGCGTTAGGGTTTGGGAGCCACGGATGTGCCGTTTGCTGAGCGCAAACGCGGTTTCGGGGGATTGAGTGACCACCGGCAAAGCCGACACTCACCGACGCGGTATGTCACCGGCGCCGACGAAGGCTCATCAGGCCGCCGAGGCCCAGCGCAGCCGCCGCGCCAGGCGCGGGGATGACCTCGAAGGAGATGCGATAGATTTCGGTGTCGGCCGTGAACTGCCGGTTGAAGGTGTACCCGGCAGCGGTGGTCAGGCCGTTGAATGCGTCCAACTGGGTGAAGTTGAAGTTGACGACACCATTCTCCGGCGTGCGCAGGTCGTTGTTCCCGCCGACCAGGAAGGCGGCGTTGAGCGGATCGGTCACCTCGGAGCCCGCGTCCCACACGTCCCGGCCGAACTGGGAAATGGTGGAGATATTCAACTGCCCCGCCGCGTTGAACAGCATGTACTGCATGGGGTTGTCGTTGCCGATGAAGTGATCGTTGCTCGGCACCACCATCGAGCCGAACGTGAAGAAGCGGTTGATCGAGGGATCGACCGTGAAGTCGGTGAACGCCGTCGCGCCGGGGAGCAGCGGCCCGGCGGGCATGCCGACGACCGTGCCGAGGGTTGCGGTCGGGTCCGCAGCGGCGAAGGCGGGGAACCAGGCCGATCCGCTGCCGCCCTCGGCGATCGAGATGATCGCCGGGCTGGCGGTCATCCCGTTGTTGAAGGCGTCGTACGTCCCGTTGTTGAAGCCCACGCGCAGCGGCGCGAACGACACGCTGCTGGCGGGCGCGAGATTCTGGACGGTGACGCGCAACTGCACGGGCTGGGCGTGGGCGAGGCCCGCCGCGCCGATCACGGCGAGGAGAGAGACGACGGCGATCTTGGAACTCTTCATAGAACCTCCGGAACGAAGTGAGAGAGACGGCGACACGCGAACACTCGCGCGCACGGATGGAACAGCAATGGCCCACGACGAAGGAGCCCAGCCCGCGAGCGGCGGACGCGCCCGCGACGATGCCTGCCCGACACCTTGGCTCTCTCGCCAATGAGTCGCGGTTGATGCCCGCGCCTTGCACGAGGTTCTAGATTTTCCTGGATTGCTGCGCGGCGCGTCGCCGCACGCGGTCGCGTACGGCCTGGGGCATCGCTTCGCCGGAACCAAGCTCCTGCCCGATGCTGCCCGCGAGTTCCCGCAAGCGCCCGATCTGGGCGCGGAACTTCCTGCACCCGGCGCAGTACAGGATGTGGATGCGAAGGCCCGCCGCGATGCCGGAGGACAATGGCTCGTCGAGTTGCTTGCTGAAGAGCACGGTGTGCTCGCGGCAGGGCATCCTAAGCACTCGCATGACATCGCGCAGGAAGCCGATCATCGCGTGTCCTCCTTGCCCATGCCCATCGACCTCTCCACGCACGCCCGCAGCGCCGCTCGTGCCCGGTGCATCCGCGACCACAGATTGGTCGGGGAAATGCCCATCGCTTTGCAGACCTCGCTCCCCGGGATGTTCAAGAGGTCACGCAGCCAGACCGCCTCCGCCTGTGAGGGCGGCAGCGCGTCGATGCACTGTCGCAGCGCGGCCAGCATCTCGGCGTTTTCGGTCGTGTCGTCCGCGTTCACTCCCCACGCGCCCGGCGGCCTGGCCCACATGCCGTTGGCGGTAAACATCGCGTGGAAGTCGGCCTTGTCGTCATGGCGCGGCCGGGCGCTCCCGGGACCGGAATCTCCTGCACGCCGGCGCGCCTCGCGAAAGTGATCGGCAATCTTGTGGGCGGCGATCCCCAGCAGCCACGTGCGTTCGGACGAGCCGCCCGCGAACGACCGGTGCGCCTGCATCGCCGCCAGCACCGTCTCCTGCACGACCTCCTCAGCAACCTGGCGCGAGCGCACCCGTCCCAGCGCATAACGCCACAGCACATCGCCGTGGTCGGCCAACCACCGTTCAACCGGGGCCCCCGGCGACGCCCCGCCAGACGCGGACGAATGCGCCGCCTCGGGCGACGTTCCGGCATCAGGTTGGGGCGCTTCATCGATCACGCTGGTTGACGGTAGGTACGGCGATACACCACGCAAGAGTTCCACCGGCGCTCGATTCATCGAAGCTCGTCACAGCGCCGCCGTCGCCGGGCACACCTTCGACCACGGCCCTCCGTAAGCACCGATGGCCCCGGCGTTTGCCGAGGCCATCGAGCATTCGAAGTCGGGGTGACAGTACACCAATAGAACTTTTCTTGGAGGGCGTTAGGGTTTGGGAACCACGGATATGCCGTTTGCTTAGCGGAAACGCGGTTCAACGGGATTGAGCGAGTACCGACAAGGCCGACAGGCACCGACGTTGCACGTCACGGCGACTGACCGTCTATCGACATTGCCGGCCTGACAGACGCTGCTCGGTGGGGGTAGAGGTGAGGCCTGTAGCGGGAGAGGGGCCGCGTCTTCCGCTCCATGAAGTGGGCACCGCAAGGAAGTTGAACAGCAAGCTGGCCGTCTCGCTCGCCTGCCCGCTCGGGTCATCATTGCTCTAAGAACGGTTTCCTATCCTCACGGTTATGGACAGTCCCGTCCGTGTCGTGCTGGACCTCGAAGTCGTCGTCCCGGAGCCGCGGCTCGCTGACCTCTTGGCGTTCCTGCGCCGAGCGGTCCCCTTCTACGAGCACCCAGGCGGCATCCGGGTCACGCTGCTCCGAGACGATCAACGGCCCGACCGGTACATCGAGCGCGTTGAGTACGCGGATGAATCCACTTTTGAAGTCGACCAGCGCCGCGTCGCCGAGGACGAGCAGATGAAGGCCCTGCTGGCGGAATGGCGCGGCCTGCTCCAGGAGCCGCCGGTCGTCCGAGTGTACCGCACGGTCGGTTGGGCGTGATGGCGGCCGAAGGTGCCGCTATCACTGGCGGCGTATCGACCTCGTCGGCTGACGGGCGGAGCCGGGCTATCGCCGCCTCCCTCGAGGCGTCCCGCACAACTTCCGAGCGGGTGCAGCGCGCGTCCGCACCGTCCGGCTTACACTCCCACATTCATGGATGTCGGCTTGGGGCCAATCAGGATGCGAGGTGACGATGCCATCCTTGAATCGAGAGACAGTTCGGGCCGGCACGCGAGGGGTAGTCGCCACGCTTTTGGTCGCGGCCCTGATCGCCATCGGCTCCCGCAACCTGGCCCACTTTGACGCGGCGCTGGTCGGATACACCTTCGCCACGCTGTTTGCTGTCTTCGCGATCACCTACCGCTATTCGATGTGGCTGCAGCGCCCGCCGACGGCAGTCTACTGGCGCCGGGGCTGGCAGGTCTTCTTCTCCCGCGACCGCCTGCTGAGCAACCTCGCGGCGTGGCCCAAGCGCGTCGTCGGGGTGTTCGCGCTGAACAACTTCATCTTCCGCCGCAGCCGGTCGCGCTGGGCGGCCCACTGGCTCATCATGTGGGGTTGCCTGCTGGCGGCGGCCATCACGTTCCCGCTGGTGTTCGGGTGGATCCATTTCCAGACGCCTATTGACGACTTCGAGCGCTACCGCGTGTACGTCTTCGGGTTCCCGACGTTCAGCTTCCGGATCGAGAGCATTCTGGGAGGGTTGATCTTCCACGGCCTGGTGTGGGCATCGTTCCTGGTGATCGCGGGGGTGATGATCGCGATGCGCCGGCGCATGCGCGATCGCGGGGCCGAGGCGGTGCAGCAGTTCGGCGAGGACTTCCTGCCGCTCATCCTGCTGTTCGCGGTCAGCATCACTGGGCTCATGCTGACGGCGAGCTACACATGGATGAAGGGGTACGCCTACGACTTCCTGGCGATCATCCACGCGGCGACCGTGATCTTCACGCTCCTGTGGCTGCCGTTCGGCAAGTTCTTCCACATCTTCCAGCGGCCGGCGCAGTTGGGCGTGGCCTTCTACAAGGACGCCGGCAGAACCGGCGAGCAGGCGGTATGCCGGAGCTGCGCCCAGCCGTTTGCCTCGAAGATGCACGTTGAAGACCTCATTCGAGTCGAACGCGAGCTGGGGTACTCCTACGAGATGCCGGGGGTGAGGGGAGACCCGGGCGGCCACTACCAATACATCTGCCCGCGCTGCCGCCGCCTCAGCATGGCCCTGGCGCAAGGCCGCTTGTGGCAGGCCGGGCGGGGCCGTGAGGTGACCGACCGCCCCGGCATCGTGGATGTTGCGGCGATGATGGAGGCCGCGTCGGCTCCGGCGACGACGACCGAACGAGCTTGACCGGCCAGAGGGATTCTCATGTCCAACCCCCCTTCAAACCTTCTGCCGATCCTGGACCGATTCGGGCCGCACCTGAATCGCTCGAGCCCCGTGCGCCTTGCCACCGACGCCGAACCGGACCGCCTCGTGAAGACGCACTGCTGCTTCTGCGGCCAGCAGTGCGGCATCCAGCTCAAAGTCAAGGACAACGTCGTCACCGGCTTCGAGCCGTGGTACGACTTCCCCTTCAACCGCGGCATGCTCTGCCCGAAGGGTGTCAAGCGATATCTCCAAGGCGCTCACCCCGACCGGCTGCTTACGGCCTTCAAGCGGGACGCCTCTGTCCCCGAGGGCTTCAGCCCGATGGGCTACCAGGAGGCGATCACGCGCGTCGCCTCCGAGATCGGCCGCATCCAGAAGACCTACGGCAACTCGGCGATGGGCGTCCTGAGCGGCGCGAGCCTCACGGTCGAGAAGGCCTACCTCATGGGCAAGTTCGCCCGGGTGTGCCTCAAGACTCCCTACATCGACTACAACGGCCGGCTGTGCATGGTGAGCGCCGGCGCTGGGAACAAGAAGGCGTTTGGCATCGACCGGGCCGCGAACCCGTGGAGCGACATACCCAAGGCCGAGCTGATCTGGATCAGCGGGGCCAACGTCGCCGAGTGCGCCCCGATTACGACCGAGTACGTCTGGCAGGCTCGCGAGAACGGCGCGCGGATCATCGTCGTGGACCCTCGCATCACGCCGCTGGCCCGCACCTGCGACCTGTTCCTGCCCGTGAAGCCGGGGCGCGACATCGCCCTCTTCAATGGCGTGCTCCACCTGATGATCGAGAAGGGGTGGGTCGACAGGCCATTTATCGAGCAGTTCACCGTCGGCTTCGACAAGGTCGCCGAGCACGTGCGCGACTGGACGCCGGCGAAGACCGCTGAGGTCACCGGCATCCCCGAGCGCCTCATCCGCCAGGCGGCGGAATGGTGGGGGACGGCCAAGTCCAGCTTCCTCATGCACGCGCGCGGGATCGAGCACCATTCGCACGGGGTGCAGAACGTGCTGGGCTCGATCAACATGGTGCTGGCTTCCGGGCGCATCGGACGCGAGGGGTGCGGGTACGGCACTATCACCGGTCAGGCCAACGGCCAGGGCGGACGCGAGCACGGGCAAAAGTGCGACCAGCTCCCTGGCTGGCGCGACATCTCCAACCCCGTGGACCGCGCTCATATCGCCAAGATCTGGGGCATCGCCGAGCCCGACCTCCCGGGGCCGGGCGTGGATTGCTACGAGATGTTCCGCAAGATCGACGCGGGCGAGATCAAGGGCCTGATCTCGCTCTGCTTCAACCCCATCGTCTCGCTGCCGGACAACAACTTCATCGCCCGCACCCTGGGCAAGCTCGAGTTCTACGTCGCTATCGACTTCTTCATGAACGAGACCGCCCGCCATGCGGACATCGTGCTGCCCGGCTCGCTGCAGGAAGAGGACGAGGGCGTCGTTACGCAGATCGAGGGAAAGGTCATCAAGATCAATAAGGCGGTGGACTGCCCCGGCGACGCCCGGCAGGACTGGCGGATCGTTCAGGACATCGCCGCGGCGCTGGACCGGCCCAAGGGCTTCACGTTCACCGAGCCACGCGCGATCTTCGACGAACTCCGCACCGCCACCAGGGGGAGCATCGCCGATTACTCGGGGATCACCTACGAGAAGATCGAGAAGCAGTACGGCGTCTGCTGGCCGTGCTACAGCGAGTCGCCCGACGGCAAGCCAATCGACCACTCCGGCACGCCGCGGCTGTTCGAGCCCGGTTCGTGGAACGTGGTCGCTAAGGGCGTCGGCCCGTTCTACTTCCCCGATGGCAAGGCCCGCTTCAACGTCGCCCCGTACACACCACCCGCTGAGGATGTGGACGTTGAGTACCCGCTGATGCTCACCACGGGGCGAGTGGTCAGTCAGTTCCTCTCGGGCACACAGACCCGCCGCATCGGCCCGCTGGTAGACCAATATCCCGAGCCCCGGATCGAGATGCATCCGCGCCTGGCCGAGACGATGGGGATCAAGGACGGCGACTGGGTGACGGCCGAATCCCGCCGCGGCGACTGCACGCTGCAGGCGATGGTCGTGACGACGATCCGCCCCGACACGATCTTCATTCCCTACCACTGGCCGGGCCGTAAGAGCGCCAACCAGCTCACGATCTCGGCCCAGGACCCGATTTCCAAGATCCCCGAGTACAAGGTGTGTGCGGCCCGCATCCGCAAGGCCGACGGGCCGCCGGAGTGGGCGGGGCGTTTGGAGCCGCAGCAGGGATAAGACGATCGGAGCCAGTATGAGCGTTCCCGGCCACCTCAACTTCTACATCGACCCCGCCCGCTGCATCGGCTGCCAGGCGTGCGTGCAGGCGTGCACCGAGTGCGACACCCACAAGGGCCACTCGATGATCCACCTGGAAACGGTGGACCGGGCGCACTCAACCCAGACGATCCCGGTGATCTGCATGCACTGCGACTCGCCGACCTGCGCCGAGGTCTGCCCCGCCGACGCCATCAAGCGGACCCCTGACGGCGTGGTGCAGTCGGCCCGCAAGCCGCGGTGCATCGCCTGCAACAACTGCGTGCTGGCATGCCCCTTCGGCGTGCCCAAGATGAAGGTCGAGTTCGAGTTGATGATGAAGTGCGACATGTGCTACGACCGCTCGTCGGTCGGGCTCAAGCCCATGTGCGCCAGCGTGTGCCCGAGCCAGGCGCTGTTTTTCGGCACGCGTGAAGAGATCGAGGCGGCGCGCCCGCAGTCGGCGCCGATCGACCGCTTCCAGTTCGGCAACCAGACGATCACCACCAAGGTCAAGATGATGGGGCCGCGGAGCGTGGCGGGCCAGCGCCCCGAGCATCTGGACGTCACCGCCGCGCTTGATCCCGACCCGCCCCCGCGCTCGATCTCTCTCGGCGTGCTCAATGGCTCGCGTTGACCGGCCGTTCCCGCGTATCCGCCTCGGAGTTCAGTATGGCCCAGGACAAACACACCCAACTCCGCGTCCTTACCCCCGACGGCCGCCCGCCCGACGAGCAGCCGAAGTGGCGCAAGGACTTTCCTATTGACACCGCTCAAGACAACTACGTCGCGCGTCGGGACTTTACCAAGTTCATGGTCCTGATCAGCGGTTCCTTCGTCGCCGGCCAGGCGTGGATTGCGCTCAAGACGCTCGGAGGCAAGCACACCGGTCCCGGGCCCCGGCCTATCGCCCGCGTCGATGAGATCGCGGTCGGCCAAGCAGCCGTCTTCGCCTACCCCGATGAGCACGACACGTGCCTCCTGGTGCGAGCCGGCGAGGACGAGTTCCTGGCCTACAGCAACAAGTGCTCGCACCTCTCGTGCGCCGTCACACCCGATGTCAGCTCCGGGCGGCTGCTCTGCCCCTGCCATCACGGATCGTTCGACCTGGCCACCGGGCGCCCGCTCGCGGGACCACCACGACGACCGTTGGCGCGGATCGTGCTCGAAGTGCGCGACGGTACGATCTACGCGACCGGCGTGGAGGAGAGGACGGTATGAACCAGATGCTCTCGCAGGGCCCCCCGACCCCACCTTCGCCGCCTCCGGCACCCGGGACCGCGCGGGGCCGCATCACCCGTGAGACCCGCACGGGCATCGTCTCCGGGATCCTGAGCATCGTTCTGATCATCGGGCTGATGCAGCTCTGGCTTCTGACCGCGACGATGAACGCGTACCTGGGCGGCGACCACGCGGTGGCATGGCCCGCACTCGGGGCCAGCCTCGTCTGCCTCCTTCTCAACCTTGGTCTGCTCCGCTACCTCTACCTTCTTGAGAGGCCGCGATGAGCGACGATCGCAGTTCGGTCGTCCAAGCGCCACCGAGCGGCGCGCCCGGAGCGATCGGTGGACCGGGCCGAACGATCATCGACCGCGCCGCCGCGGGTCTGCATCCCGCGTACTTCGCGTTGGTCATGGCGACGGGCATCGTGTCGTTGGCGGCGTGGGTCCAAGGGTTGACTGCGATCGCCCGAGGCCTGTTCTGGCTGAACCTTGTCTTCTTCGCGGCCTTGTGGGGCCTGACATTTGTCCGCATCGTCCGGCACCGTGCCCGCGTTATCGCGGACATGAAGGACCACAACCGAAGCGTCGGGTTCTTCACCGCGGTCCCGGGCGCGTGCGTGCTGGGATCGCAGGCTCTCTTGATTCAGGACGCAGCGAGCTTTGCGTGGGCGCTCTGGATCGCCGGCGCCGCGCTCTGGGTTCTATTGACGTACACCATTTTCACCACCCTGACCGTCAAGGCGACCAAGCCCGCCTTGGCCGATGGGCTCAATGGGGGCTGGCTGGTTTCGATCGTGGCCACGCAGTCCGTCTCGGTGCTGGCTGCTCAATTGGCGGGGGTGAGCGGGGGAAGTGAAGGTCTGCTGTTCGTTGCCCTGACCATGTGGCTGGGCGGAGCCATGCTCTACGTCTGGATCATCTCGCTGATCTTCTACCGGTACACGTTCTTCCCCTTCAAGCCATCGGACCTTGCTCCGCCGTACTGGATCAACATGGGCGCGATGGCGATCTCAACCCTCGCGGGCGCAACGCTCTTGCTCGCGGGCAAGGAAAGCCTCCTCATCCGGGACTTAATCCCGTTCATCAAGGGCGCGACGCTGCTGTTCTGGGCCACGGCCACCTGGTGGATACCGATGCTCATCATCCTGGGGATCTGGCGGCACGTGGTGAAGAAGTTCCCGCTGCGCTACGACCCCTTGTACTGGGGCGCCGTGTTCCCGTTGGGCATGTACTCGGTCGCCACAGCCCGCATGGCGGGAGCGATCGACCTCCCATACCTCAGCCCGGTGGCGTCGGCGTTCTTCTACATCGCGGCGGGAGCCTGGACATTGGCGTTGATCGGGTTGCTGCACCGCCTCGTCACAGGTGTCGCGCAGATGACCCGCACATAATCTCGCGCCAAACGCTCTGCGCCACCGCACGATGCGAGCGGGAACCGGATGAAATTGTCGCATGGCCAAGATCGTCGTAGCAGCGTCCCCCGAGCCCCGGGCGGTCCTGGAAAGGGTGCTCGCCGGCCATGATTTGGTTTGCGCCGAGACGATCTCCCAGACGGTGGGGTTTCTTGCGGACGGGCGAGTCGACCTGATCGTTTGCACAGTCGTCTTCGACGAGTCGAAGATGTTTGAACTGCTGCGCGTGGTCAAGGCCGCGCCCGAGTGGCGATCGATTCCCTTTGTCTGCGCCCGGGTCCGGCCGCACATTCTCCGCTCGCAGACATCCTTGGAAGCGGCCGCTCTGACCTGCCGGATGTTGGGGGCCGATGCCTTTTTGGACATCGCCGACTACCCGGGAGACCCGGAACGGGAGATGCGCAGCGCGATAGAGCGGCTCCTGCCAGGAAGTACCCGAGCTCTCTTCGTTTACTCTTGCGCCGGCAACCCGCGCCTCGCCCGCATCTCCGACCCCACCGCCGAAAGGTCGGACGGCGAGAGCAGCGAACCCGCCAACGGGAACACCTCGGCTTCCTCGACGTGGATGTGCTCGCGGTACAGCTCCCGGAGAGTCGCGAGGACCGAGCCGAGCTCGGTGAACCGCTCGGCTGGCAAGGAACCATCACGCAGCCACACCTCGAGCAGGCCATCCACCTGTGCGTGGAGCCGGTCCGCCTGCTCGTGGTCGCCCTCGAGCCGCGCGATCGCCTTGCAGTCTTTCCCCTGCGTCGCAGCCGCGGCCCTGAGCCGCGGGAACAGCGACTCCTCCTCGTCCGCGGTGTGCTTGGGCGCGGCCTTGGCGAAATACCGCTGGGCGTTGCGGATCGCCTCCGCCGTGGGGGTATCGAGCGGGGCCCTGGCGTGCTCTCGCACCGCCCGTTGGAGCAGTTCGAGGAACTTCTCGATCCGGCGGTGGCAATCCGTGAGCAACCCGAGGGGCTCGTCGAAGCCGTGGTCGGGGGTGCGGCCGAGAATGTTCAGCGAGGCGCACATGTTGAATACTATCACTCGATGGTGCACGACGGCTCCGAGCAACTTCCCCCTCTAACCCCGCCGCTGAAGCGTCACGCGACGCTCCAGCCCTTGTCGCGGGAGCACATGGCCGGGCTGATTCAGGCTCGGAGTCTGCAGCAGGCCGCGGACCTCGAGCGAAAGGATCGCGTGCGCGCGATCGCCGAGTTCGTGGACGCGTGGCGTTCCGAGATCCGGGCGCACTTCGATGATGAAGAGCGGCTGCTGCTCCCGCTGGTGCGTTCTTCGGCGCTGCGGGACCAGTTGCTCGACGAGCACGCCACCCTGAGGGGTTTGGCGGAGCGGTGCGAACGCGAACCGGAGACGGCGGCGAGCGACGCGGCACTCGTGCGCCAGATCGGCATCCGGCTGCACGACCACATCCGCTGGGAGGAAAGGGAGTTCTTCGAGGCCGTGCAGCGCGACGATCCCGAGGCGCTAGCCGCCTTGGCGTCCGAGGCTGCCATCATTGAAGCGCAGCGGCCAGGCTCCCGGGCGAGGCACAAGCTGGCTGTGGATGACCGCGATGCTGGACCGGGGATCGGGCGAAGTGAGGCAGAACCATGACCGATGAACGACCACGCACGGCTCCGTCGGAGCGATTCGCGCCGGAACACCTCGCGTTTGACCTGCACGCCGAGGCCGCGGCGCTTGAGGATGAGCCGACGCCCAAGCAGCACGGCCATCGGCAAAAGACGCTTTTCAAGAACTCGGGCAGAACCGTGGCGCTCTTCGTGCTGGACCCTGGTGCAAGTCTCGCCGAGCATGCCACCAGCGGCATCGTGACAGTGCAGGCGATCGAGGGGGATCTGGATGTCACGGCCGGGGGTGTGGACTATCCCTTGCGAGCGGGCATGTTGGTCGTCATGGCTCCCGGCGTTCGGCACGACGTACGCGCCAAATCACGGGCGGTGTTCCTGTTGCAGGTGTCCCTCGCGCCGAAACCTCAGAACCCGTGATCGCTGGGCTCTCATGGACAGGAGGCTTTGTGGCGGAACGCAGCGACACAGACCAGGACAACTCAACCCCGAGCAAGGTTCCCGGCACGTACAAGGAGTTCGTGAAGAGGTTCCCCGCCCTCGGGCGGGCGCACGAGAGCATCGCCAAGGCGGTAGAGGAAGCAGGACCTCTGGATGCCAAGACGCTGGCGCTCGTCAAGATCGGCATCTGTGTCGGCGCGGGCTTGGAATCGGCCCTGCGGAGCCATGTACGCCGAGCGATGCAGCACGGGGCGACGGCCGCCGAAGTCGAGCAGGCGATCCTGCTGGGCATGAACACCGTGGGTTTCCCACGAACGGTCGCCGCGTGGAGCTGGGCCACCCAGCAGATTGAGCGGGGTGTCTAACGGAGATCGGAGCGAAGCGCGTGCAGACCCCTATGCAGGACAGCAGAACCGTCTCCGTGTCCCGGCCCGTCGGGGCGGGTGGCGGGATTGCTCTCCCGCAGTTCGTCGGCCAATCGCTCCCGCTTTCAGATTGTGCAGGAACGCCCGTCCCTGCTCCCCAGCACGTGCGTGCCGGCCGTCGGATGGTCGATTCCCACGGCCGGACGATCCGCGACCTGCGGATCAGCATCACGGACCGCTGCAACTTCCGCTGTGTCTACTGCATGGAGCCGGATGTCCGATTCGCGGCGCAGGAATCGCTGCTGACCGTGGACGAGACCGTCCGCGCCGCCACGATCGCAGAATCGCTCGGCGTGCGAAAGGTCCGTCTCACTGGGGGCGAGCCAACGCTGCATCCCCGCCTGACCGACATCATCGCTGGCCTTGCTTCTGCGACGGCCGTCGAGATTGCCCTGATCACCAACGCGTCCCTGCTGAGCCGCGACTCGCTGCGTGCATGGAAGGACGCGGGCCTGGCGCGTCTGACCGTCAGCATTGATTCGCTCCGACCCGATCGGTTCGCCTGCCTGACGCGATCATCGTCGTCGCCCGCCCAGGTGCTCGAAGGTGTGCAGATGGCTCTGGACGAGGACCTCACGCCGGTCAAGCTGAACGCCGTGCTTATCCGAGGCTTCAACGAGGACGAGGCCGTCGAACTCGCGGCACTCGCCCGCACCTTCGGCGTAGAGATGCGGTTCATCGAGTACATGCCCCTTGACTCAGCTCACGCCTGGGATTCCTCCAAGTGGGTCTCTGCCGCCGAGACGCGCGCGGCCATCGAGGGGGTCTTCCCGCTCATCGCGTGCGACGACGACGACCCATCCAGCACGGCCCGAACGTTCCGTTTCGCGGACCTCGATGGGGATTCGCCGGCGCGCGTCGGGTTCATCGCGCCCGTCAGCAACCCCTTCTGCGGGGCGTGCAGCCGCCTGCGGATCACGGCCGACGGCAAGGTCAGGCCCTGCCTGTTCAGCACCACCGAATGGGATCTGCGTTCGCCGCTGCGGGCGGGTGCGACCGACGAGGAACTCGCCGACTTCCTGATCGACGCGACCTGGACCAAGCAGCCCGGTCACGGGATCACATCATCGGGCTTTGTCCAACCCGACCGGCCGATGTCGGCCATCGGCGGTTAGTGTCACTCTCAAAGGCCACCGATGCCGGCGGACACCCTTGCCATCCTCGCCGTGTTGTTCCTCATCGTGGGCGCGCTCTACGCCTCGGTCGGTCACGCCGGCGCATCGGGATACCTCGCCGTCATGGCCCTCGTTGGGGTCGAAGCCGCGGTCATGCGACCGACCGCACTCTCGATCAACGTCCTGGTGGCGGCCATCGCGTTTACGCAGTTCGCACGTGCCGGGCACTTCTCATGGGGGCTCTTCTGGCCATTTGCCATTGCCTCCATCCCCGCTGCCTACTTGGGCGGCCTCGTCGATCTCCCGCAGCACGCGCTCAAGGTCGCCATCGGCATCGTGCTTGTGCTCACAGCCGCGCGCATGGCGTTCGTTGCATGGCGACCCTCTAAGGCGCGTGATCCGCGGCCCCCTTCTATGCCGGTGGCCTTGGCCGTTGGCTCAGGGCTCGGCTTCCTTGCGGGGCTGACTGGCACCGGCGGGGGCATCTTCCTGAGCCCCGTGATTCTGCTCATGGGCTGGGCCGACCCCAAGCGCACAGCCGCGACGTCGTCGCTCTTTATCCTTGTGAACTCGATCGCGGGCCTTGGGGGCCTCGCGAGCCGTGGCTGGACCCCGCCCGCCTCGCTGTGGTTGCTGGCGGCCTGCGCGGGCGCCGGAGGCATCACCGGGGCGACATTGGGCAGCCGGCGGGCGACACCTCGCACCCTCAATGTCCTGCTTGCGGTCGTCCTGCTCATCGCGGGAGCGAAGCTGGTGGTCTCGTGATCCGCTACCGCCAGACCGGCTTTTTCCAGATCGGCACGTCCTGCTTGAGCCGGTCGATGAACGCAGACATCGCCGCGATCGCCTCGGCCCGATGCGGGCTCTCCACGATCAACACGAACGACACCTCGCCCACGGCCACGCGCCCGCGGCTGTGCAGCGTCACGAGCGACGAGAGGCGATGCTCTTCGGTAACTTGGCGGGCCAGCGCGCGAATCTCACGCTCGGCCATCGGGTCGTAGGTCTGGTAGTCCAGCGCCAGCAGTTCGCGTTCGTCGCCGCCGTGGGCCTCGCTAGGCTCGCCTCGGCGCACGATCCCCTCAAAGCGAAGCAAGGCGCCAACCACGCCGGGTGCGAGCGGGCCAGCAACGTCACGAGCGGGAATCCAGCCCTCGCCCAGAAGCGCAGCGTGTTCGACCTTCGGGATCAGGGGTCCGTCAACAATCCGAGCGACGATGCTGGGTGGTGTCGGGGTCATCCTCATCCGCCTCCCACGAGCGTGACGAGGGCAACCTCGTCGCCCGCTCTGATGGGATGTTCTCCTTTGGCGAAGGACTGGTTCACGGCGAGGCGACCGGTATCTGCGGACGGCAAGGCGAAGCGAAGGTCGGGATGCTGCTCGTGGAGGGCCCTTAAGACGTCCTGAACGGTCGGTTCGACGCCCACGATCACGGTGACGCGGTCCGATTTCTCGCGCGTGGCGGCGGCACCGAAAAGGAGCACTGCGACTTCCATCGTGGGAGTGTATGGTTTGGCGGTGGCGGCGACGCCGGGAGCGTGCATGGGCTTTCGAGGTCAGGCATTTGCGTTCGACTCGCCTGGGGCTGCTGTCGCGGCCCTGGTCGCACGCGCCCGCCCGTCATCCTCGGTTCGATCGAGCGAGGGTGTGGGGTTGAACGAGGCCGCGGGCCGCATCCTTGCCGAAGACATCCGCGCCGACCGGGACAGCCCGGCCTTCGACTACTCGGCGATGGACGGATATGCGGTCTGCGCCGCTCACTTGGCCATTCTCTCACGGGCAGGCTCGAACGAGGCCGCGCAAACGATCACCCTGCCGGTTGTGGGCGAGTCTCGCATTGGCGAGCCGCCGCCGTCGTTCGACGGTGATCGTCGGCCCATCGCCGTGCGGATCGCGACCGGCGCACCTATCCCCCCTGGAGCTGACGCCGTTGTCCGGCGGGAGGATGTCCTTGAACACGCGGCAGAACGGCCGGCAGGGGTCACTTCCATTTCGGTGACGCCGGTAGCGGTTGCCCGCGTCAGGCGGGGAGACCACATCCGTTGCCGAGGCGAGAACGCGCCAGTGGGAACGGTCGTCTTGCACGCGGGCGAAGTCATTACCGCCTCAGGGCTAGCGACAATCGCAGCGGTTGGGATTGCACGACCGGCGGTCTTCGCCCGCCTCCGCATCGCCGTCATCACCACGGGTGATGAACTCGTCGAACCGCATCACACGCCGTCAACCTTCCAGATCCGCAACAGCAATGGCCCGGCCGTGAAGGCAATCCTGGCGTCGCGCGCCTGGGCGGAGGTCACGAGCGTGTCACACATTCGTGACGATGAGGATCTGGGCGGGGCGTTGGAGCATGCGTGCCAAGACGCCGACGCGGTGGTCCTCACCGGCGGCGTCTCGATGGGGCACCGTGACGCCGTGCGGGCCGCGGTCGAACAAATGGGAGCCGAGATGGTGTTTCACGGTCTCCCCCAGCGGCCGGGCAAACCGATGCTCGGTGCCATTCTGCGAGGACCGGCGCCGCTAGCCGCAAAGGCAGTTCCCATCTTTGGACTCCCCGGGAACCCGGTGTCTGCTCTTGTCACCTGTGTACGGATCGTGCTCCCCGTCCTTGCCGCCTGTGCCGGAGCGAAACGAACCCCGCCGCAGTGCCTTCCCCGGCTCATGGAGGTCCGAAATCCCGACGGACACACACTCGATCTGTGGTGGCACCGCTTGGTCCGCTTGGTTGTGAATGCCGACGGACTTCCTCAGGCCGAGCTGATCGATGGGCGCGGCTCGGGTGACATTGTCGCGGCGGGCATGAGCGACGGCTTTGTGGAAGTACCCCCGGGCCCACCGAGCGCGATCCTGCCCTATTACGCTTGGCCGGCGAGGGCGTACTAGCCGGTCAACGATGAATGCTGGGGAAATGAGCCTGCCATGAACGACAGAACACCGGGAACCACTTCGGACAGTCTTTCGCACGTCGGCGCGGACGGAGCCGCTCGGATGGTGGATGTCGGAGGCAAGCTCGTGACCGCAAGGACCGCGACCGCCGAGGGGTTCGTGCGGATCTCCCCGGACCTTGAGCGTGCCATCCGAGAGAACTCGATCGAGAAGGGCTCCGTGCTCGATGTCGCTCGGCTCGCCGGGATCCTCGCCGCCAAGCGCACCGACGAACTCGTCCCACTGTGCCACACGCTGCCGCTCGAAGCAGTTAACGTGGATGCTGTACTCGAGTCCGGCCGCGTCAGGGTCACCGCCACTGTTCGGACTCAGGCCCGCACCGGCGTCGAGATGGAAGCGCTGACCGCAGTAGCAGTTGCCTGCCTGACGGTAATCGACATGGGTAAGGCGATCGACAAGGCGATGGTCATCGAAGGGATCCGCGTCACCGAGAAGCACGGCGGTCGTCACGGGAACTACACCGCGCTGCCTCGTGAGGAGGGGCGATGAGCGAAGCCGGCCGACCCATCCGCGCCGCTGTATTGACCGTGAGCGATCGATGCTCGCGCGGCACAGCTACAGACACGTCCGGGCCGGCGCTCGTCGAAATGCTCCGCATGCGACTTGGCGCGGAAGTGGTCGAAACGCGGTGCCTGCCCGACGAGCAAGACCAGCTCGCCGCGTGCTTTGTCAGATGGGCCAGCCTCGAACGCGGCATCGACCTCATTCTGAGCACCGGCGGCACCGGTCTCGCGCCTCGCGACGTGACGCCTGAGGCCGCTCGGAGCGTCATCGAGCGCGAGCACCCCGGGCTCATGGAGCTCGCCCGGCTGCGTTGCATGCCAAAGACGCCGAGAACCTTCCTGTCGCGCGGGGTTGCGGGCACGATCGGTAGGACGCTGATCCTGACCTTGCCCGGTTCTCTCAAAGGAAGCACTGAGAACCTCGAAGCACTCCTCGACATCCTGCCGCACGCCATCGAGACGCTGCGCGGGGAGGTGCAGGACGATGGGCGGGTAGACGCCGCACCGGTGAGCGGAAAGGTTGTTCGCCATGACGACTGAGCGTCCGGTCGTTTCGCCTGGATTCCTCGCGACCATTCAACCGATCGTCCTCGTCGGCGGCAAGAGCCGGCGTTTCGGCCGTGACAAGCTCCGCGAACCTTGGGGAAGCGACGGGCGAGTCCTCGTCCAGTATCCAATCGATACCCTGCGCGAAGTATTCGGCCGTCGGGTGAAGTTGGTGGGGGCGTGCGATCCCGCCATCGAGCAGCTAGCGGACGGAGTTATTCCGGATCTGCATCCCGGCGTTGGCCCCATGGGCGGCATCCTTTCCGCCCTCGCCTATTGGTTGGGGCCGATCTTTGTCCTCGCCGGCGATATGCCATCCTTTACTGACGCGGAAGTCACAGCCCTTTTGGTAGCGGCTGAGGGGCATTCGGCCGCTCACGCGGTCTGTGCATGTACTGATCGTCTTCATCCGTGTGCAGGTGTCTACACCCAATACGCTCGCCCTGCACTCGAAACACGCGTTTCAAGCGGCAACTACACACTTGTCACGGCGTTAGACTCAACCGTGATTTGTCAGGTACCGGTGCGCGTTGAGGCGGCCGTCAACGTGAACGTTCCCGCGATGCCCACTTAGATCTGGGACGTCAAGCTACCGACCGGAGAGATTTTGCGGATCGCCAAGGCCGGCCGGGCCCATCGCGACGGTGAGGCACCACTCGGCCCCGAGGCAGATTCTCTGGCAGTTTGATCGGTCTGCGGACTCCCAAGAGCGTGGAAGCCGCTGAGCGGTGACGGCTGATGACCATGTTGGGAACAAACGTCCATGCCGCGGCATCAACTAAGCGACTCGCGGCATTGGGAAAAGTTCAAATCCTCTCAGGAGTAAGGCCCAAAAAGCTAGTTTGTCGTGGCTTGATTGAACTATTCCAGCGGCGCGCAAACCCCTGCAATCCAACGAGCAAGCCCTTCGACGTGCTCGTCGCAGGGCTTGCTCTCTTGAAAAGTCGGGGTGAGAGGATTTGAACCGCCTTGCCATCCCCGCCCCACCCGAGGTACTCATTGAGCTACGAGACGTAGGTGTGAACGAGCCTGCAGCAAATAGAGACACCCTGACACGGGATTTGCTGACGCCCGAGCTAGGCAACTGCTCATAGTCGATCGGCAATCGATTGAAACCGACTGATTGCATCACCCGATGACGTTTGAAGCCAATGATCCATGGCAGCTCGGTTGCTGTCAACGAACCCTTTGATGCCTCGCACACTCGCGGCCGTGCCAAGAACGTCGAGCAGCATGCCAGAATCGTCAAGCCAAAGAGTCTCTGTGCGAGCGATTGAGTTCAGGTATTCAATTACTCCAACAAGACTCCATTTGTCTCTGATTACTCTTTCCCACTCAAACATAGTCTTATCGGTGTATGGCGGGCGGCCCAAACGCTCTATCACCATGCGCAATTCACCTACGCACTCCTTTAGATCGGAGAATTCCAGCGAGGTTTTCTCGTGAAGAGCATTGTTAATCATCCGGGCACTAGGGCGTCTAAGCGATCGGAATGTTGCGCGGCATAGCAAGTACTCAGGTGAACGGCTAATGGTATGTGGTCGGCCATCTAACGGCGTACCATCGCGACGCAGTGTATCGGATAATGCAAACATGTTTATAAACTCTCGATTATGCATTGTATCTTGCACAGATGTTGTCCGAGAATAGAACAATGGTGGTGCCGAGCGCGTGCCACGGTGGTACTCTTCTAGATAATTGGCAAGTAGCATTAGTGACGCTGCATCAGTCATCGAATTGCGCGTCACACTTTGGCGAGTTATCAATTGATCTAAGAACCTGAACGGAGCTGACCGAGCACGAAGCGACTCGATGTGGCGGGCTACGCGGACAAAATTGGGCGAGTTCACAATGGACGACATGTCGTCCATCGGACGATTCAGATCCAGCACACTCCCGGCTTGCCGCATGCGATCACGTAGTGGGAAAGCCAGAGTGGCGGCTAACGACACCAAGTCAAGGGGTGCTGTGCGTAGGGCCTCCATGAAATGATGCACCCGATCGCCGGGTGCGTGCAATGCATCTTGCAACGTAAGCAGCATCTCGCGCGCGGCGGACCGATGATATGCACCTTGTGTGGACGGCAATGTTTTGAATACGTTGCTGAGTTCAACCAGATGTGGTGAAAGTACAGGGGTGCTGCCTAAGTAGCCGAGCCGCCACAAGGTTTCGCAGAACGAGCCCATATCGGCTGGGCGCCTATAAGAATGGTAGGTTGCCTGGGAGATTGGCTTGACTCCTAAGACAACGGCGTCCGCATCCATAAACAAAGGAAGTTCGCCAACGCGTTGCTCCAAAGCCACATCTGAAAGTGCTGTAGATAGAGCTGTGTAAAAGCGAGCTAACGTCGAGGCAGAAATGAACTCGGGCGGAGAGTGTGTTATGTCCAAGCGCCGTACCGCCATTGTGGCGATGGTTGCGAGCTTTTCCCACGCTGAGGCATCAAAGCGATCCTGAATCCGGTCAAAGTGGATTGTTCTTCCAGAAGTATGCGAAGAATGCCGCTTGAGGTAGTCGTGGATATTGACGAACCAGGCCTTCTGCTCCCGGATGCTCACCAATATGAGCAGCACGGGAGTAAAAGAGGATAGCCAGTAATTGAGATCTGCGGCGCTGCAGCGGTACTCCACTCCGGAGGAGGATCCCAAATCTGCATCGGTTGACTTTATCTGAACTGCGAGACACAGCCCACTCACTTCGCCGGACTGTGGATTGCGCAGTTCCACCTCACCATCGATGCCGCTATCTGAATCGCCAGGGCGAATTATCCACTTGAAGCCCATTGATCGGACGACTGTCGCGACAAAGTCTGCTCCTTCTTGCCCGACCGCGTGTGATCGAGGGTAGTACTTGGTCACGTAAGAACTCCGGACGTTTCAACGGGAAGTCAGCCTTGCTGAACTGTTAGAGGAGGACCACTGTCTGGGCGCAGCCGACTTGGCCTGTGTGGAGCAGTAACCTTCATGGCTAACTCAAGGATCGGAAATGGCATCAGTTTGATACTGGTCGCGGTTGAAAATGGTAGGTGAAATCCGAGAGGAAAGGCTCGCACGGGCGTCCTTGCCATTTGCGGTCGACCAAGGTAACTGTCGAGCTACGAGTGGGTCGCGTAAACGCCGCTGATGCGGCGACTTACGAATCGACGAAAGGAGCACGACATGGCCTCGACCGCCACACCCGTCCACGCCCGCCCCGCCGATCTGGAACCGTCAACCCCCGTGTACGCACGGGAACAGGCACCGCGGCCACGCCGACCCAAGCCCAAGACCCGCCGCCCCGCCGAGGTGCTGACCGACGAGGAGGTGCGGGCGCTGATGGCCGCCTGCGGGGACGGCCCGGTGGGGCTCAGGCACCGGGCGCTCTTGGTCTTGATGTACCGCGCGGGATTACGGATATCCGAGGCCCTTTCGATCTGCCCCCGCGACGTGGATCTCCGGGCGGGCACCGTCCGCGTCCGGTTCGCCAAGGGCGGGCGGGACCGGGTGGTGGGCCTCGACCCCGGGGCCGGGGCGGTGGTGGGGGCCTGGGCGGATCTACGGGCGATCCTGGCGGTACCGGCCGGCGCTCCCCTCCTCTGTACCACGTCGGGCAGGGCGATTACGACGGCCTACATCCGGAGGCTGCTCCCCGTCCTGGGGCGGAAGGCAAGGATCTGCAAGCGTGTGCATGCACACGGGTTACGGCACACGCACGCGGCCCAGCTCCGGTCGGAAGGGGTGGACATCGGGATCATCTCCCGGCAGCTTGGGCATCGGTCGATTTTGACAACGATCAGGTATCTCGATCATTTGCAGCCGATGGCGGTGATTGAGGCGATGAGGGGGAGGGTGTGGTAGCTCGCGGACGAACATGGGCTCCCGCGGGAAACAGGCACCGTCAATTTCTACCGCGTACGAGGAGTACCACCGCTTCCTGCACGCACCGCGACCGGAGCCCTGAGGCGATCCAGGGCAACTTTGACCTGGTCGTAGACGCTCACGCCCAACGGCTCGGCAGTCTCAAGCGAAACCATTAAGCCGTATGGCACGGGCCCCGAGAGCGAAACGCCGGCATCGGAGCGGCAGTTGACTTGCACCGGGATCGTGTCGCCGTCCGTGATGGGGACGGCGGCGTCGCCCTCCAGCACCTCGTGCTGAACGGTCCCTTGCTTGACCATTTTGTCATTGGCTTCCGACCGCTTCACTTGCAACTGGGTGCTCGGGGAGTCGAACCAGAGATTCGCTCCGCAGTAGTTCCGGTGCCGAGGGTTGGTAGGCGTCAGCCACGCAAGAGTGATCGTGAGTCGGCGGCCGATCTTGCGGGCGTTCAAGGCCGGCGGCAACGGGACTTTGTAAAGGTGGCCGTCACCGGCCTTGAGCTCACCGCATCCGAGCACGATGACACGCTGGTCCGTGCAGACCGTGCCGCGGTCGAAGTCGACAGCGCCGTACCCGAGGAAGTGAGCGCACGCACGCTTGATTCGCCACCACCGCTCGGCGCCATTGTCCGGGCCGTCGAAGACGGTATCGAATAGCTCTTCGATTCCGTTCCAGGAGGCACCATGCACGAGCATGGCCTTGAGCACGACCGCCGTCCGGGCGTCAGCGAGGACATCGCCCCCGACCTCGCGGCGGAGCTGTTCGATGCGTTCGATGAACTGGATCGCCCTCCGCGTGGTGAGCGCCGCTGCGTTGCTCGTGCCGGAGATGCGCACGGCGTGGCTGGGGGGCACGGCGGTCCCGCCGGGGGCCGCCACCTGTTGCCCCGGCTGATTGGCGATCGGCGTGATCGAAAACTCCGCTGTTGTCGCCCCGCCGATGGCCAGCTTGGGGTCGTAGTGGACCCGCCCGCCAGGCACGAGGATTTCCGGCTTGATCGCCCGCCGAAAGCCGCTGGCCACGGGGCTCACCGGGCTTGGCAGCGGAGCCCCTCGCAGCAAGTCCACCAAACGCCCGACCGTGCCGTTCGCTGCGATTTGTCCGTGCAGTGCGCCGACCGTGAGCGCATTGACGGACTCCGCGGGCGCCAGCAGCCGCCGCTGCACCTTCTGATGGGCCATCGCCCGTAGCGTCAATGCCCGCACGTCATCGTCCAACATTGCGGCGATACTCGCAGGCGGGACCGGCAAAGAGAAGTCCCCAAGGTGGTTGCCGGCCGCCACGATGAACAGCACCTGGTACTTCCAGGCCAGCCAATCCAGGAGTCGAGCCCAAGGCGACAGCTGCCTGTCGAAGAGCTGTGCCGCGTCACCGACGCTCAGATTCACCACCCGAACTCTCGGGCCTTGCGGTCCCTGTCCGGCGTCACCCTCAGCGATCCGCTTTACAGCCCGGTGGACCACATCAACCGGGAGCTGATTGGGCGGGAAAACCTCCCAACGCTTACCGTTCGCATCCGGCCGGCCCGGCAGCATCACGGGTCGGACGTACAGCCGCGAAGCCAGGGCGGCCTCTGCCGCATCAAGCTCACCGTGCACGATCAGGGACGCCATTGCGGTCCCGTGACGATGCTCCGCGGGCTGGTATTGCCCACTCAAGCCGTCCGGATCATCGATCACCAGGCGGTCCTGAAGCACCACGTGGTTCGCGAGCGGCGCTCCATCCAATAGCGCGGCGACGGGCTCGCCGTTCGGCCTTGGCTTGGCTGCGGCCGTAACCGCCGCGCCGTCGGGAGCCCGGCTCACCGCGGCCTCTCCCATCGGGGCGAAGTACTTCACGTCCGTCAGCCGCAGCAGCTTGGTGTCCGTTCCACTTGCGATCGCGTCCACCGCCGCGCGGACGGCGGCTGCTGGCAACTCAATCAGCACGCCGTGGTAGTCGATCTCGGTGATGGTCGCCTGCGTAATGCACTGGCCGCCCGCCTCGGTCACAACGGTCTGGACATGGGCGTACGCCGAAGCGCGAGCAGCCGCATCGCGCCGGCACCAAAGCTCGGCCTCGAAACGCATCGTCGGCTCGTTTGACGCCAACCCTTTCTGCCACCATGCCACAATGCCCGTTGCGTCCACTCGGTCCCGCGGGCCCCACGGCCGCACTTCCTGGAGGTGCTTGAAGACCTCCGCCAGCGCGCCGAATCCGCGGGGCAGTTTCTCGTCCCGGGCCCTCGTCCATGCGTTCCAGAGCCGGAGCAGCTCCGCGTACGCCGTCCGGTTGCTCATCAGCACGAACAGCCGGCCGGTAAGCTGGGCGGGTTCCGTGCCGTCGGCGAGGAATCCGGGATCGGGGTCCACGATGTCCGCGTCGAAATCCCCGAGCCATTCCATCCCCGGTATCTTCTTGACCACCTTTTGAAAGTCACCGACCGATCCCACCGTCTCAAAGACGACGACCTGCTCGGGGTCCACGCCACCGATGTCGCCCTGAACCGTGCCGAACTGATTGGTCATCGCCTGGAAGCGGCCGGCGAGTCGTCTCTTCTGCTCGGCTTGGCTCGGCCGAGGACCCGGGGGACCGAAACTCTGCGGCAGCTTGGCGCGCGCAGCGACAGTGGCGGCCGGGAAGATGAGAATGGGCTTATCCGCCATCGAGGCGACTCCGAATCAACCGCGGCGAGACTTCGCCGGAGCCGCCTTCACGCGCTGCTTCCACGCGGCAACGCGTTCACGCACAATCCGAGGCAGGTCAGGCTCAGGACTTGCCAGCACAGCACGGCGTGACACATCAAGGAATAGATCCTCGATTTCAGAATATGTGGCGCCCTTCAGGGCTTGAGTCAGCCCTGTGGGCTTGAAGGTGCCGTTGAGGCGGAACCCCGCGAAGAGCCGACCGACGAACTCGTCAATTTGGGCCGGGGTCGGAGGAGGGAGACGGAGGCGGAGCTCGAAACGCCGCCACACCGCACGGTCCAGAAGTTCGGCGTGGTTCGTGGCGGTCACGATCACGACGTGCGATGGCAGCTGATCCATTTGCAGCAGGAGCGTGCTTACCACCCGCTTGATTTCGCCGGTTTCGTGAACGTCGCCGCGCTCCTTGCCTACGGTGTCGAACTCGTCGAGAAAGAGCACACAGGGCCGCTGCCGGGCGTAATCGAACACCTTCCGGAGTCGAGCGGCTGTTTCCCCGAGATAGCTCCCAATCAACCCCTCGTACCGGACCGTTAAGAGCGGGATCATCAGGTCATGGGCCAGCCCTTGGGCCACGCTGGTCTTGCCATTGCCCGGAGGGCCAACGAGAAGGACGCGGTGACGCGGGTTGAGCCCATAAGACCGAAGGAGCTCGGCCCGCTGGTGCTCTTCGATGAGCCGTTGGCACTCCTCGCGAACCAGCTTGGGAAGTACCAAGTCCGCCAACGATCTTTCAGACCCCACCTCATAGAGGAGATCGCCGACTACGGTGGCGGAGGGCGCGGGATGGGGATAATGCTGTCCGTTGACGCCGTTGAGCAACGCCGCCGACAACTCATCCGCGAGCACCGAGTGATGCTTGGAGCGCTCTTCCGCAATAAGCGCCTCGACGGTGCTTCGGAACCGCGGATCCGGGCTCTGACGGCCGCTTTTCACCAGCGAGATGAGTAGGTCTGAACGAGCCATCTTCTCGAACGCCTTCAGCTCGCGAACACTTGTCCGGGGTGGAGCACACGCGCAACCCGATAGCGGACAACTCTGGAGGGGCCACGGGGACATTGTACGGGAATGGGACGGTCTCGTCCGCCCAGGGGAGCTCCGGGCAGTAGGTTCGGCCGTTGCCCAGTTCTCGCACCGCCGGCATGCGGCGACTGCCGCGCTTCTTTTGCCTTCGCGGCAAGGCCTGTGCCTGCTCAGTCGCATCGCTTGCGTGACGCTCGGCCGCGCTTTGGCTTCTTCAGCGCGCAACGCGCCTGCTCTGGCTCTCCGCTCAGGTGATCCCGTCTGTTTGCTCGGGGTAACGGAACAGCAACAGACGCGGAATCGGGCCGTTGGCAGTGATTGTCCGGCTTCGTTGTTGCCACAAACTCGACCCTCCTGTGCCTACGGCCTGGGACCGCACTCCCCTTCCAGGTTGAAATCCACCACGAGGGGTACGTGGTCGCTGAGCCCGGCGGCGACCCAGTGGGCGTGGGTTGCGTCTGATTTTCCCATTCACGTCACAGTTCCCTTTACCGCCCTCAGGCCGGATACTGTGAGTCTCCGTCGCAGTTAAACTTGGCCGCGTGAAACAGGATGGCATGACACGACTTCTCAACCTCTGGCAGGAATTGCGGGCGAGCCTCTGGTTCGTCCCGGGCGCGATCGTCGTGATGGCCGTAGGGCTTGCCGTCGCCATGATCGAAATTGATGTGAGAATCGACCGGGGGTTTTTCGAGTCGTGGCCGCGACTGTTCGGAGCCGGAGCGGCCGGTTCCCGTGGCATGCTCGCGACGGTCGCGGGTTCGATGATCACCGTGGCGGGGGTTGTCTTCTCGATTACGCTCGTCGCGCTCTCGCTGGCCTCCAGCCAATACACGTCGAGGGTGCTCCGCAACTTCATGACCGACCGGACGAACCAGACGGTGCTTGGGGTGTTTGTCGGAATCTTCGCGTACTGCCTCGTTGTGCTGCGGACGATCCGCGAAGGGGAGACGACGGAGTTTGTCCCATCGCTGGCGGTCATGGGCGGCGTTCTGCTCGCGTTTGTCGGCATCGGGTTCTTCATCTACTTCATCCACCACATCGCGACGCTGATCCAGGCGTCGCATATCCTCGCGCGGATCGCCGCGGAAACAATCGGGCGCGTCGACCATCTATTTCCCAAGGGCGTGGGAGAGGAAGGCGCGAGCGAGGCGGACCTGAGCGCGGCAATCACGGGGCCGGAGCGTACGTGGACAGCGATGCCCGCGGCTCGCACCGGCTACATCCAGCATATCGACGGGGAAGCGTTGCTGGCTCTCGCACGCGAGTGCGAGGCGGTCATCCGCATGGAAAGTCCGATCGGCGACTTCGTGATCGAGGGGATGCCGATCGTCAGCATTCTTACGGCGAAGACACCGAGTTCAGAGATCAGCGAACGAATCAAGGCGGTCTATACGATCAATCAGCAGCGCACCACGGATCAGGACGCTGCGTATGGCATCCGGCAGATTGTTGATGTGGCCCTCAAGGCCCTCTCCCCGGGAATCAACGACACCACCACGGCCGTCATGTCGCTGGACTACCTCACCGCAATCCTGGCCCGACTCAGCAACCGCAGGATCGAATCGCCGTGGCGTTACGACGGAGGGGAACTCCGCGTCATTACGCGCGGGACGACGTTCTCCGGATTGGTGGAGTTGTCGCTCGATCAGATCCGTCAGAGCGCGGCCGGAAACGGTGCGGTGCTCGCCCGATTGCTCGCGACAATCGAACTGCTTGAGGAGCTGACCCTGAGTTCATCTCGACGCCAAGTTCTGTGGCGGCAGGCTCGGGCGCTGGACGAGACTGTACAGAGAACTGTTCCCAGCGTGCACGACCGGGAGCCGCTTCAGGCCAGGGCGGAACGCATGGTCCGCTCGCTCTCCCCGGTCGAGTCGCGGCAATAGACGACCCCGGTTCGCCCTCCCGGACGTGCATCAGCAGTCCCACGTCAGGACGCGGCCGATGCATCCTTCTCGCCGCGAAGGAGATTCTCCTTCTGATCCCGCGGTTGGGCTTGGCGGGCTTGCTCGTCGAGAGTGTCCGCCTCGCTCGAGAGTCCGCCCTCGGCGCGGGTCGCGACGATCTCCGGGGCGTGCGCTCCGGGGGAAGGTGGCGGCGTGACCGCCCGTGGCTTGATCTCCGTCGTGGTGTCGGCGACCATTGTGACGGGGATTCCCTGAGGGAAGATGACTTCGCGGGCTTCATCCGGCATCGAGATGCCATGATCTTGAAAGGCCCGTTTTACCAGCCGGATGACGGATGAGCGGACCTTGAGCCAGCTGTGCTCCTGACCGTTGAGCCAGAAGTAGACCCGCAGGTTCACGGTCGCCTTACCGAGTTCCTCTGCGAGCACCCATGGCTCGGGGTCGTTGAGGACGGCGGGATGTTCCACGAGCACCCGGCGAGCGACTTCCTGGGCCTCATCGATGCGGTCGTCGTAGCCGATGCCGACGACGAAGTCCTCCCGGCGATTGGGATTGGTCGTGAAGTTGCGGATGACGCTCTTGTACACCTTGGCGTTGGGCAACTGAGAGAGGGTGCCATCGAGCGTCATGAGAACGGTGGTGCGGACGTTGAGCTGACGCACGTATCCCGTGACCTCAGCAATTTCAACGAGATCCCCGGTCTGGAAGGGGCGTTGGATGCTCAGAAAGATGCTGGCCAGATAGTTTTCGGTGATATCTCGGAATGCGATGCCCACCGCAAGTCCGATAAGGCCCGTGCCGCCCACGATGGTGAGCGCCAGCTGTGTGAGGCCGGAAATGCGCAGAACGATGTAGAGGCCGATCAGCATGACCAGCACCCCTGCGCCCCGGGCGAACAAGCCGCGCAGCAAGCGAGAATTGATGCGGCGCGCGAGCAGGCTCCGAACGCTGCGCGTGGTCGCCCAGGCCACAAGGGCGGTCAGCACGAGGATCACGACGCCCAACATAAGCAGGGGCAAGGCGCGCAGCACATCGCGCCAGAGATCGGAAAGCCCAGCTCGTGCGCTGCTGAAGTCCCAGGCGGAGGAATCCTTCACGTCCATCTGGTTGGCGACAGCGGCGACGCCCTGCGTGTTCCGCGCCAGGTCGCCCGCCCACTTCTTGAGTTCCGCCGACCCCGCGCTGCCGCGGAGGAACACAACGCCCTCTTCCACACGGATGTTGGGTTCGGTAAACCATCCGGTTGCGACGAGAATGCGCCCAAGCCGCTCCCGGATCTGCTCATCGCGAGCTTCCGGCTCAACCTCCACGCGGGCCGCGACGGGCGACAGTTCATTCGCTACCGGGGCCGGCGGTGCAGAGGACTGGCCATTGGACCCGGGCTGGACATGCACTGCCGCCGCCGGGACAGCATTGAACAGCATCATGCACAGGATCCAAGCGAACCAGAAATACGCGTGCTGTCCGTTGGGCGAGTTCCGCACACGAGCCTCTCATTCTGGAACGCACCGAAGAGGCGGCGTCACTTCTTAGATATCTTTGGCTTGCCCGCTCGCACGCCCTGCTTTGCACGCGTGCCGCGTTTCTTCGCTGGACGCTGGCCCGAAAGTGCTGCCGAAGCCTTGGATCGCCCCCTCGCGCGTTTGACTGTGGCCCGCCCTGACCGGCCGTTGGTTGCCGTTGCCCGGGTATCCACCTTTTTCTTGCTGGACTTTGCCTTGATCGTCTTGCCGCCCCGAGGTGGAGCGTGCTTCTTGTCGGCTGCTAACGCGCGCATGGCCCGCCCCAGCCGTCCGGCGCCGGCTCGCGATTTGGTGGTGCGTCGCCCGGGGCCGGCGCCCAAAGCCGTGCCCGGCGTCCCCGCCGGAGGCGCACCCAATCCGAGCAGCCCGGTCCCGAGTCGTCGACGCTTGCGTATCCGGCTCATGCACCGCTCCTTCATGAAAACTGATCGCGGGTCCACGCTCCCTCGAATCTTTCGACAGACCTTGTACGGCGGTGCCGGTGGATGACCGTCCGTGCTCGACACCCTGCTGGAGCGTTGACACCACACTGTACGCCCGGTCTCTTGCGCGGCCGGGCTCCCACGGGCGGAGCTCCTCCGGGTGCCGCCTGCGGGATCTCGTGTCCCTGGAAACGAATTCGGCCATGCTGATCACGCGAGGCAGCGTTGATTCAGATCCGGGCCCTGCCGTGCGTTCGAAGTCGGGTAGACGAGCTTGCATCGACGCTCTGAGCGCGCAAACTTCTGGTCACCTGCGTGAAGAGACGCTGAACCACCGGATGCATCACGCGCCGTTGAACGGCGATCGCGTAGTACACCTCTCTGACGCCGCGAACCCAGCCCACGCGCTCGACTCCAAACTGGGAACGCACCTCGCTCTCGATCAAGGTTGTGCCTGGAAACGCGGCAAGGCCTCCGCTCCCGAAGGCCTTGAGGAGCTCCCGATCCTCGAATTCCGAGAGGACCACGGGCTCGATCTTGTTGGCCTCAAACCAGCGATCCAGCGACATCCGCAGCATGGCGTTTCGCACCGGCAGATAGAGGGGTGTGCCATGGAGGGACTTGGGGAAGCCCCGCCGAAGCTGCTTGGCAAGACCCGGACGTGCGTAGATGGCGATAGGGGATTCGAGCACAGGATGGCTGATCGCGCGGACCTTGGAACTGTCAGGGTGAACCCTGTCCGCGATCACAAGATCGAGGTGAAAGAGTCCGAGCTCTGAGAGCAACTCATCGATGCGCCATTCGCGGCACACGAGCCGTACGTCGGAATCCTCCTTGAGAAGTGGCTCGAGGATCTTCCGAATGATCGGCTTGGGCACGAAGTCCGACGTGCCGACATGGAGCACGCGCGGCTGTCCGGTGTGCCTCCCCGCGAGGGCATCGGGGATTTCGGAGGAAAGCTCGAACATCTCGTCCGCGTGACGGAACACGATCTGACCCGCCTCGGTCAGCTCGATGTGCCGTCCGCGTCGGACCAGCAACGCGGCGTTGAGCTGCGACTCCAAGGCTCGGACCTGGGCGCTCACGGTCGGCTGGGCGAGACCCAGTTCCTGGGCGGCACGCGTGAGATTCCGGTGTCTGCCTACTACCCAGAAGTAGTACAGATGATTGTGATTCAGCGGACGGGCCATCACGGAGTATACGGAACGGACAGGATCGCTCCAGTCTTGGGTCAGCCAAGGTTTACTCTATTGGTCTTGGCTGGGTGTCTCGCTCACGCTTTTGCATGAGTTTCTGCAAGTCGCCCCTCGCAGCCAGCGAGGAACGGCGGCCCGAAAGCCCGCCCCCCGCCCAAGCCGCCTGTGCTGGCGCGTTCCCAGAGCCGACCGATGTGTCGGATCACGGCACCCTGCGATCGGTCGCCCCGCAGCTGGGTGAACCCAGTCAAGCCGCCGCGGCAGTGTCGACAGAGAGCACTGGGCACGGTCCATTGCCGTGGCACAGTCTTCCACGGGGCCTCGACGCGGTTGCTCGAACATCCCATCTTCTCGTCGGATGTGATTACGATGGCACCCTGGCGGAACTGGTCGTCAATCCGGCGCGGGCGCTGCCCGCCGCGCGGGTGCTGGACAGCCTGCGCTGCCTCGGCGGGATGGCACATACGACCATCGCGGTGGTGTCCGGGCGATCGTTGCTGTCCCTGAACGAGTTTCTTGGCAAGGGTGGTCCGGAGATCAAGATCGGGTCTCACGGAGCAGAATGGTCGTCGCCCGGCGTCGTGCTGAACGCCGAGCAGCGATCGCTGCTTGGGCAGCTCGCGGCTGCGGCGACCTCTCTGGTGTCTGAAAGGCGGGGCCTTCGCTGTGAAGTGAAGCCCGCGGGTATCGCCCTGCACTTTCGCGGGGCGGACCGCCGGCTGGCGGAGATCGCCGTCGCCGCCGCCGTGGCGACCTTCGGAAGTCTTCCAGGCGTGCTTGTACGCCGCGGAAGCGAAGTCATCGAGTTTATGGTCGTGCCGGCCAACAAGGGGGAGGCCGTGCTGCGACTCAAGGGAAAAACCTGCGCCTCGGGCGTGCTGTTCCTGGGTGACGATCTTACCGATGAGGATGTGTTCAAAGTCCTTGGAGATCGAGACGCGGGCGTCCACGTTGGGAACGGGCCGACCCACGCTCCCTATCGCGTCGCGAACGTGGAGCAGGTCGGTGCTCTCTTGACTGCGATTGCGACTGTGCGCCGTGCGTGGCTCGAAGGCGGAGGTGGCACATGACCACGGCAAAACCACGGCTCAGATCCAAGTCGCTCCGATTCGGACTGCTCATCGCCGCGCTCTCGTGCCTCACGACCGGCCTGATCTTCTGGTTCCAGGTCAATGGGGAGCGCCAGCAGGGGCTCGATGATCTGACACGCCGTGCGCAGCTTCTTGGCCACCGTGTAACGCCGGCGGCTCGGCGCGCCCTCGAGGCTTCGGACGACCGGGCGGCGATGCTGATCGGCGACAGCTTCGATGGTCATCTGAGACTTTTCGGGCTCGCGCTCTATCGGCCGGACGGCAGGTTGCTCGTGAGCGGCGAGGGGGTGGCCGAGATTGCTCACTCGGTGGAAGACGCGGTCCAACGCGGGTTGGCATCGAAGACGGAAGTCAATGACCTGCACCGCGACGGCGGCGGCAGTACGCACGTTCTCGTCCAGCCTCTCGCCGACGAGAACGGGGACCTTAAGGGCGCCGTCGTAGTTCTCCACGATGCGCTCTACCTCGAAGACAGATTGACGCGAGGTATCCTGCGCGGAATGCTGTGGTCCGGTGGGATCGGGCTGGGGATGTTCTGCATCACCACGGGTCTGGCGTGGGCGGTGTTTGAACGGCCGTTGCACAAGCTCGCCGAGTGGATGAGGCGACTGCGGTTTGGAAGCTCCCCTGAATTGCCCCCCCGTGGGCTGCCCGTGAGCAGGCTGGCCGATGAGACGGTCCATCTTGCGGCTTCATTCCGGGCAGCTCGCAGCAAAGAGCGCGAGGACGCCCAGGAAATCGTCCGTTCCGACAAAGCCTGGACGCGCGACCGGCTCCGGGCGCATGCGGTCGACGCACTCTCCGGGGAGTCACTCGTTGTGGTGAGCAACCGTGAACCCTATATGCACCAGTTGCGGGATGGCGTGCCCCTCCTCGTGCGTCCGGCCAGCGGCCTTGTGACGGGCTTGGATCCGGTGCTTCGCGCCACCGGCGGGCTGTGGGTTGCCCATGGGGCGGGAGATGCCGACAGGCAGACCGCCGATGCGGCGGGCTGCATCCCTGTTCCGCCCGACGATTCGCGTTACACCCTCAAGCGCGTCTGGATCACGAAAGAGGAGGAGCAGGGGTATTACTACGGCTTCTCCAACGAGGGACTCTGGCCTTTGTGCCACCTGACCCACGAGCGTCCGAGTTTTAGGTCGAACGACTGGGAGCAGTATGTTCGCGCCAACCAGCGATTCGCCGATGCCGTCCTTGAGGAAGTCGGCAATGAAAAGGCTGTCGTGATGGTGCAGGACTACCAGCTCGCGCTGGTGCCCAGCATGCTCAAGGCCAAACGTCCCGACATACGCGTGGGGCTCTTCTGGCACATTCCCTGGCCGAACGCGGAAGCCTTCCGCATCTGCCCCTACCGCGTCGAACTCCTCCACGGCATGCTCGGTGCCGATCTGTTGGGTTTCCACCTTCAGCAGCATTGCAACAATTTCCTGGACACCGTGGACCGCATGGTCGAGGCCAAACTTGACTGGGATCGATTCTCCGCGGAGATCAAAGGTCACACGTCCCTGGTCCGCCCGTTCCCGATCAGCGTGCAGCAATGGTCCGAGCGGAACGTCGCGACTGGCGAAAAGCTTGCGCACCAGATCGCGACACTCCGGCACCAGCACCAGCTGGAAGGTTGTGTGGTCGGCGTGGGGGTTGACAGAATCGACTACACCAAGGGCATCGCCGAACGGTTTCGCGCCATCGAGCGGCTCTTCGAGAAGCACCCCGAGCAACGTGGCAAGTTCACCTTTGTCCAGCTCGGCGCTCCCAGCCGCGTCCATATCCCTCGCTACCGAGACCTTGTCACCGAATTGGAAGCGATGGCCGACGCGATCAACTGGAGATTCAAGGACGCGGGCAAGGAAGGCTGGAAGCCGATTCACTTTCTCGTGGATCATCACGAGGCCCCCACGGTATACGCCTTTCTCAGGATGGCCGGGGTGTGCATCGTGAGCTCGCTCCACGACGGCATGAACCTCGTCGCGAAGGAATACGTCGCGGCCAAGGCCGAGAGTGATCCGGAGGCCCGTCACGACGGGCACGAGAGCGAAACGCAGGAGGGAGTGCTCGTCCTTTCAGAGTTCGCCGGCGCCGCCCGGGACCTGCCCGAGGCACTGATCATCAATCCTTACGACACCGAGGAGTTTGCCCAGGCCATTCATCAAGCAGTCGTGATGGAAGCCAAGGAGCGGCGCCAGCGCATGACGCGGATGCGGCTTCGGGTGGAGGAGTTCAACATTTACCGCTGGGCCGCGGATTTCCTCACCGCACTGGCCCACTCAAAGGGTCGGGTGCACGAACGCGAAGCCGCAAAACCTTCCGCCGGGTGAGTACCCATCCGAACTGGTCTCAACCTGTCGCCGCCGCCAGGTGTCGCTCGCGGAGCAACAGCATTCGCCAGAGGAACTTCGAATGGACCGGCTTGTTCTTGGCATCCCGCTCTCGAACTGGATTCTCGCCGCCGTCGAGTGTTGCCTTGTCGCGGCCGGTATCCCGGTGCTTCGGGAGATCGTCCGGCGTCGCTGCCCGATCGCCGATCCGTCCGCTCGATCCTGGAGAGGGCTCGTCGGGTCGCTCAATGCGCGATGGATGCGTCCGACCACGTGGTTCATCGCCCTCGGCTGCGCGACGCTCTCCCTTGCCACCGACCAGCGGGTTGTCAGTTCCGCCAAGTTCGTGCTTATCGCGGTGCTCACGTTCCAGATTATTCGACTTGTGCCGGTGCTGGTCGATTGGACGCTGCTGCGCTGGACAAAGTCGGAACGGAACGGTCCGCAGGATGCCGTGGGAACCATCGTCGGCCTGCGCTGGCTCGTCCTGCTGGTAGCCTATGCGATCATCCTGCTCGCGGCCCTGCAGAACACCGGCGTCGACGTGACGAGCCTCATCGCCGGGCTGGGCATCGGTGGCATCGCCGTGGCTCTTGCCATGCAGAACATCCTGGGTGATCTCTTCGCGTCCCTCACGATCGCCTTGGACAAGCCCTTCATCGTGGGCGACTTCATCGTCGTCGGCAGTGAAATGGGAACCGTCGAGCACGTGGGTCTCAAGACCACCCGGGTTCGCAGCCTCTCTGGAGAACAGCTGGTCTTTGGGAATGCTGACCTGCTGTCGAGCCGGATCCGCAACTACAAGCGGATGTCCGAGCGGCGGGTTGTGTTCGGATTTAGCGTGGTCTACGGGACGCCCGTGGACACACTTCAAGCCATCGGTGACATGGTCCGTCGTGTGGTAGAGGGACATGATACCGTGCGATTTGACCGCTGCCACCTTCACCGCTTCGGCTCCTCCTCCCTGGACTTTGAAACGGTGTACTACATCAATTCGCCCGACTACAACACCCATATGGACGTTCAGCAGGCGGTGCACCTGTCCATCGCCAGGGAATTCAAGGAGCGGGGCATCGAGTTCGCGTTCCCAACTCAGATGCTCTATGTTGTTCCCCGTACGCTCACGCCGGCATTGCCGTAACCCTTCCACAGCCGCACTGTTCAGCCTATGTTCATTCTCGTCGCGCAGTTTATTGGCGGTCTTGTTCTGCTCCTTGTCGGTGGCAGGCTGCTCGTGTCAGCATCGGTCGATACTGCCAAGCGGCTAAGGGTCTCACCGCTCGTCGTGGGACTGACACTCGTCGCGTGGGGAACCAGTGCGCCCGAACTGGCCCTGAACCTCATCTCGGCGTACAAGGGCCGGGGCGACCTTGCCCTCGGAAACGTTGTCGGCGCGAACATCTGCAACATGGGGCTGGTGTTGGGAGTCTGTGCCCTCTTGAAGCCGCTGGTGGTGCAGGAGAGGCTCATCAAGGTCGAGATATGGCTGAATGCCATGATCCTCTTATTCATGGCCGGGCTCGGGCTTTGGGGCGGCTTTGCCACATGGGAGGCAGGCGCGATGCTCGGTGTTTTCGGCGCTTACAGCATGTGGACGATTATGGCTGCGCTCCGTCAGAGCGACAAAGCTGCATCCCCCGCCGCCGCGAACGCGCTGGGGGATGACCCCACTCGCGAAAAAACTCCGATGGGCTGGCTCATGATCGGATCGTGCTTCATCGGGGGCTTAGCACTGCTTTCGTGCGGCGGTTCTCTCGCCAGCGACGGAGCGTCTGGAATGGCGATCGCGCTGGGCCTGCCTGCGGCGATCGTCGGTGTCACCATTGTGTCGATCGGCACCACGCTTCCCGAGATGGTTACGGGCGTTATGGCGGTCCGCAAAGGCCAGACCGACCTGGCGATCGGCAATGCCATCGGCTCATGTCTCTTCAACGCCGGGGCGATCTTTGGCATCGTCGGACTGGTAGCGCCGCCTGGCGTAGATGGATCACTCACGTTGCCAATCACGTACATGGCGATCCTCTCGCTCGCCCTCATACCGATGAGCCGAACCTTTGGAAAAACGATCTCACGACTCGAAGGTGGGCTGCTCCTCGCATCCTACGCGGGCTTCCTCATTGTCTCAGCCCTGACGGTGAACAAGTCCTAGTCGCGAGGGGCCATCGAACTCGATAGGATTGGCCTTGAGCACTTCGGGAGACAAAGCGACTCCATTGAACACTCAGCAGCCTGAACAAGGCCGGGCGGATGGCCACGCCCCTGGGAACACAAGGCCGATTGGCCACGCGCGAGACACGAAGGGTCGGCACCTCATTCGGGCAGCGTTCGTGGGAGTCATAGCTGGTCTTGTCGCGGTTGGCTTCAAATGGTCGCTTGCAGAATCAGAACGCTCGCGCGCAGCCCTCATCGACTGGCTTCGCACGCTTCCGCACGCGGGCTACTGGGCGTGGGCGGTTCTTCCGATCATCGGCTTGACTTTGGGCTGCCTCGTCGGTTGGCTGGTTATGCGAATCTCGCCGGATTCATCCGGCAGCGGAATCCCTCACCTCAAGGGGGTGCTGCTCCACGTTCGCGCAATGCGATGGAAATCACTGCTTCCGGTCAAGTTCCTTGGGGGAGCAATCGGGATTGGGGCAGGACTCTCGCTTGGAAGAGAGGGACCGACGGTTCAGATGGGCGCCGCCATCGGCCAGGCTGTTGCAGAACTGCTTGGGGTGCCTTCGCGTGCCGTGCCGCAGCTGCTCTCTTGTGGAGCCGGAGCCGGCCTTGCCGCAGCATTCAATGCCCCGTTGGCAGGATTTCTCTTTGTCATTGAGGAGCTTCATAGGGAGCTGTCCGCCCGCACATTCGCAGGTGCGCTTGTAGCCGCCCTCTCGGCCGACATCGTGGCTCGCGCTCTTGGAGGTCAACTGCCGTCATTTGCGATCAGTGGCTATTCGGCTATCCCACTCGCTGCGCTCCCCGCGGCAGCGTTCATCGGAATAGCAGGGGGCGGGCTCGGCGTCGTTCTCAACCGATCGCTGTTGACCGCGTCTGCCAAAGCGATCAGGACCCGACTCGCGCCACGCTGGCTGTTTCCAGGAGTCGCGTGTGCGTTCTGTGGTTTGGCCGCATGGTGGCTGCCAGAAGCGGTAGGAGGTGGCCACCTGACGGCGGAGCGGTTGCTCAGCGGTCGTTTGGGTTTGGGCTTCGACTTTTTACTGCTCCTGCTTGTGGCAAAATTCGTGCTCACCCTGCTGTCCTATGCCTCGGGTGCACCCGGCGGCATTTTTGCCCCCATGTTACTCCTGGGATCCGTTGTCGGTGCCATCATTGGCGAAGGGCTTGCGCGGCTCGTTCCATCGCTTCAACCCCATACCACTGCATTCGCCATCCTCGGTATGGCAGCGTGTTTTGCTGGTTCCGTGAGGGCGCCTCTGACTGGAATAGTCCTTATCATTGAGATGACGGGTAACTACGAGCAACTCCTGGCGCTTGGTGTGACCTGTCTCGTCGCGGACCTCACGGCGGACGCACTTCGCGACCGGCCCATTTATGAGTCACTGCTCGAAGCAGATCTGTGTCGCGCGGGTCATCCGAACGCTAGCTCGCATGGCGGATCCACCCCGCGTGCCATTTATGTTGGCGTGCAGCGTGGGTCTCGACTGGACGGCGTGGCGATTTGTGCGTGCGGTCTCCCAACCGGATGTCTGGTGGTGGCAGTCGAACGCGGTGGTCGGGAGATCCTTCCGGTAGCGACCCTAATTCTTCACGCCGGAGATCACCTTTCCATTCTGGTGCCAGCCGATCAATCCGAGAAGACGGTGAACATCGTGCGTCTGGCTACCGGCCTTTGAGTACCAGATCGCTGTAAGGCTTGAGGACGGGCACCAGGAACGCATGTCAAGGAGGCTCCGCGGTCGCACGTTGCTACCAAAGCGTGCCCGCGCTATTGCCGAAACCTGCGACCTCATCGATGCCGGATCCCTCTCGCTCGCCGTTAACCAGAAAGCGTCAGTTCCATGTACCCACCTCCGGTTAACAGCTTGAGAGCGCCGCCGATCTTCTTACGTGTTCTTCTTCCGCCCAGAGGTTTCACTCTCGGGGCGTTGCGGCCATAACCTGCTGCGCTCTATCGCCATGCACAAATACTGCTTCGACAAGCACTTGTGATCCTGGTTAACAATTCCATCTCCACCCACTCTCGCGCGAGCGCGTTCGAAACGGTTCCTCTCGGGGAGTTCACGGCGGCCCTGCCTTCTGGCGGGGCCGTTTTCGTTCGCAGAGGGCGATTCTCCACCCATCCCCAGCGGCCGCAAATCCGCCTATTTCCACGCGATGTGTTAAGGGCGTTTTTGCTCTCGCGATCTCGGTTTGAATGGACACATGGAGCGGCGGACCCGTTCCCCGTGGACTTCAAGTACCCCTCTGCGAACGTGGGGTGATGCGACCTGTGAGCAAATGCGGACGTAACTCAAAAAAAAGATCTAGGGCACTGTTAGAAGGGTCGCGGGCGTGCAATGTTCCTTTTGAGCGGCTCAACCACCGCCTGAAAGGAACAGCCATGAAGAAGATGCTTGCGCGAACCTTCGCATCCGCCGTCCTCCTCCTGGGGATCGCATCGACGGCGTTCGGACAGAGCAAGTTGAACAACCTCGGTAATGTCGGCGGCGGAGTGACGCTCATGGACCATCAGACCGTCTTCCACTACGGCCCGGTCAACAAGGAGGGAGAGTGGCTGACGGCAGGCTTGGCATGGAATTCTAGCAAAATCGCACCCTACGGACAGGACCTCAGGGAAGCGGTCTACGACCCCAAGCGAAAGCGCCTGGTCGGGACGCGCGGCGCGGCGCTGGGAATACTGACGCAGACCGTCACCGGGTGGACTTGGACAAGCATCCCTATCTCGGGTCCCACGCACCCCCAAGGACGGGTCTCGATCGATATGCGCGATCCCGGGTCTGATCCGAGGAAGGCGCCCATCTACTTCCGGGCGTGGAACGGGCACATCTACGTGCGGGAGTTCGTGCAGGTGCTGTCAGTCCCAGTATCCATTTTCGCGTGGAAACTCAATGAGGTGACGAACACGCCTGGAGGCGATCCGGTCTTTGACAACTTCAACATGAACGAGCGCTCGCTGTTCTTCCGCGCGTCCGACAACACGCTGCGCCGATCGGTCTACAACACCAACACACAACAGTGGACGACGTTCACGCTCCCGTCGGATCCGGTCGTGAGCGACCCGGTTGTGAACACGAGCATGAGCGTGGTCTACTGCAATAGCTCCCACCGCGTGGCATCGACGTGGTGGAATGGCGTGGCGTGGAGCGCGGCGCAGTGGAACCCGACTTCCAACGTGGCAAGCCGGTTGGCTATCGGCACCGACCAGGGTGCGGTGTACTACACTGACGCCGGCAACAACCTCTGGAAGTGCGCCTGGGGCGGGAGCTCGTTCGTCTCGACCCAGCTCACCACCATTGGCAATGTTCGATTGAATTCGCTTGCCGTCAACAACCTGGGGCAGGTGTACTACCGCGGCATGGACAACTGCCTCTGGAGATACTGAGCAAACCAGCCGCAGGCGGTTCTCGTGAAGAGGAGGGCTCCGGCCCTCTTTTTTTTTTATGCAATCCCCGCCGGAGAGGCTGTTACGAGCAATGACCAAGCCTTTCCGATATACTCCGTCCATATCGGCGACCAGTTAGGCCTGCAGCGCGGGGGACTCGTGCGGACCCGGACATCCACGCAGTTCGTAGAAGACTTACGCGACCCCGCGAACGCGAGCGCATGGTCGACGTTCGAGCGGCGTTACCGGTCACTACTCATCGCGTTCGCGCACCGCCTGGGCGCTTCGGCTGAAGACGCTGCGGATGCCGCTCAGCAGGCCATGGTGGACTTCGCGGCCGCGATCCGGGACGGCCGCTATGACCGCCAGAAAGGCAAGCTCAGTTCCTGGCTCATCGCCGTGGTGCAGAATCGGGTCTTTGAGAATCATCGCCGAGCCCATGTGCGGCACGCCGCGGGCGACACCGCGCTGGCAGGGATTCAGGCCAGCATCCCAGATGAAGCCGATCTGACCCGGATCTGGCAGGCAGAGCGTCAGGCCGTCGTCCTCGCTCTGGCTCTCGAAATTCTCCGGCAGTCTCCGCGCATGGAAGAGCACACTATGCGCGTCTTCGAGCTGTACACCATCCGCGACGTGCCGGCGGAAGAGGTCGCGTCGCAGTGCGGGGTCGAAGTCGAAACGGTGTACGTCGTGAAGAACAGGCTCACCAAACGCTTACGCGAGATTATACAGGAGATCACGCGGGCGTTCGATGAGGATGGCTGACGTGGCCGGATGCCCATCCGTTCGCCAGCTTGAAGCGCACGCCGCCGGCAAGGCGGCCGATTCGTCCATCGAAGGTCATGTGGCGGGGTGCGCAGCATGCCGCGACCTGATCGCCGAAATCCACGACAACAACCGATTTCTCCTCGGCGTGGCAGGAAATCTTGCCAAGGCGTGGGATGCCCCGCCACGAGTTGCGGTCACGGCAGACGCCGCTCCCACCGCGGGGCACGGGCGCCCGCGCGATGGATCGATGCCGAACATCGAGGGATATACGCTCACCGGGGAGCTCAGCCAGGGCGGACAGGGCGTCGTCTACCGAGCCGTGCAAGTGGAAACGAAGCGACCCGCCGCCATCAAGATGCTCATCACGGGGTCATTCGCGAGCGAACGTCAGCGGCAGCGTTTCGACCGCGAGATTGAGATTGCGGCTCGGTTCCGGCACCCGAATCTTGTCTCCATCTTCGAATCCGGCCAGGCAACGGACGGACGCCGCTACGTGGCGATGGAGTTGGTTGAGGGCCTGCCCCTTGATCGGGCAATCGAGATGCATGGAGAGGAGGCCGGTCCAGCGGCGGGCGGCAGTGCCGCGCGGACGGGCGCGCCTGTGCCGCGGCGCGTGGACGCGATCATGAGGCTGTTCTCGCTGATTTGCGCGGGGGTGGGCCATGCACATGCGTACGGCGTCATCCATCGCGACCTCAAGCCCTCCAACATCCTTGTCGATGGAACTGGCAATCCGCGCATCCTCGACTTTGGCCTTGCTCGACCCGCCGACGCGAGCTACGACGTTACGGCGACGCGGGATTTTGTAGGCACGCCGGCCTTCTGCTCGCCCGAGCAGTTGTCCCGTGATCCGGGCGCGCTCAATGCCCGAACCGACGTGTACGCGCTCGGGCTCCTCCTGTACCGATCGCTGACGGGCAAGCACCCTTATCCGTGCGACGGACCGCTCCACGAAGTGGCGAGACACGCGATCGAGACCGATCCGACGCCGCCCACGCGGTACGTGCCGCGCATGGACATGGACGTGCAGACGATCGTGCTCAAGTGTCTTGCAAAGGATCCGGCGCGCCGGTACGCGACCGCCTCCGCGCTCGCGGCGGACATCAACGACTACCTTGCCGGCAGGCCGATCTCCGCTCGCCGCGACAGTCTGTTGTATGTGCTCGGCAAACTGGCGGTGAGGCACCGCATTCCGGTCATCGCGGGCCTGCTTGTGCTCGTCACGGTGGTGGGCGCGGCGGTGGGGTTTTCTCTGTTCGCCCGGGAGTTGCGGCGCGGATCCACCGAGCAGACCGGCCCGATGCGCAAGAGCACACGGCTCGGCCTGGCAGGGGGTATCAGGACCGAGCTGGTTCTCGTCGATGGTCAGACCGTGATCTACAACGCCGGAGGCGGCGCGGGCGTGTATCTCTGCTCGGCGCCGACGTGGACCCCGACCCTTGTCTACTCCGGTTCGCTGTCAAACCCTGTCTACGACGCCAAGCGGCGCCGCCTCGTCGGCAGCCGCGGCGCGGGTCTTGCCACGCTGACCCTTGGCTCCGACGGGACCTGGTCGCCCGCGATCACGCCGCTTACCACCGATACGCGGCCCCAGGGCCGCGTCTCGCTCGATACGCGTGATCCCGGCGCTGATCCGAAGGAAGTTGCGATCTACTTCCGAGCATCGAACGGCCGCATCTATGTCTGGGAGTTCGCCGCGGTCCTGACATCGCCGGTCACGGTGCGTGGATGGAAGCTCACCGAGGTGACGGACACGCCTGGAGGCGACCCGGTGTTCGACAACTTCAATACCGGGGAAAGATCGCTCTTCTTCCGCGGACGGGACGGAGCGCTGCACCGATCGGTCTGCAGCGGCGAAACAGGACAGTGGACGACAACGATGATCCATTCGGAGGTTCTCGGCGGCGACCCCGTCATCAACACGTCCATGAGCGTCGTTTACGCCGACAGCTCCGGTCGCGTGAGCTCCACGTGGTGGAACGGAGCGCAGTGGACCACCGAGCACTGGAACGAGACCGCCAACATCGCGAGTCCGCTCGTGCTCGGCGATCGCGGCACGGCCTATTACACCGATGCACGCCGCAACCTCTGGAAATGCTCGTGGGGCGGTAGCGCCTTTGTTTCGACGAAACTCACCGAATCGAGCAACGTCCGGGGCGAGTCCCTCTGCGTCAACAGCCTCGGCCATGTCTACTACTGCGGAATGGACGACGGGCTCTGGCGATACTGACCGTGGCGGCCCCGCCGACTCGCCCCCGGCTTCACTCGGGCCCGGTTCGTGGCCGTTCCTTTCGCACCAGCAGGTGCCCGGCGATCACGAGCACCGCCACCGAGTCGATCGAGAACACCGCGATCAGGATCGCGCTCGCACGCCCCGTGGAGATGCTTACCAGCAGGCCGATCGCAACGCCGGCGAGCAGCACCATCGCCCCTGCGAGACCTGCGAATACCAGCAACGTCTTCATCGACGCCCTCAGCTTGTGCCTTTGTCCGGCCGTCAGTGCACGAGGAGCCGTGCACTCTCGGAGACTTCGTGCGGCGGCCGCGGATCTATCACTTGAACTTCGCCATTGAGGAAGACCCCGTCACCTTGGGGTTCATTCCCTCTGCGGCGTAGTAGGCTGTGCTCATTCCGGAGCCGTGCAATGCCGTTGAGTGCATGTGACTAATCGAAACGCGAGCAGAAGCTCTGGTTGACGGAGATCGAGCCGCCATGACAGAATTGGAATCACAGTTGGTCAACAATGGCGTAGAATCGTCTGCTCTGCGAGCCGTTCCGCCTGATCAACGGAGCTTAGTCGTCCGCGGTCGCACGTTGCTTCCAAAGCGCGTAATCGCCAGCCTTTATTGTTCTTGGCAACCGTAATGCAAGGGGAACACCGGCTGCGAGTTGTAGGAGGGAACGGAGCGCAACGATGCGTCCATCATGAGAAGTTGGGGATTGCACCATCGAAGCATGCGAGCATACAGGCGATGTGCAGAATGGAAGCTCCTAAGACGGGGAGGCATGTCCATGGCCGTTGGGTGTCGATCATGCCGATCGCTGCGCCATACGACGGCAACTGCACAATGGCGAGCAGAATATTCAGCACTGAGATGGACTCAGTCATCCTGGTAAGCAGCATGGGCAGGGGAAACAGATCGCGAGCCGCTGTGTAGCGGCCATGACCCGCGCCCCCCGAAAAGAGGGCAGCAAAGAGCGCCAAAGGTGTGAGTGCCATCCCGATCACCGCCCACGTCCAGATGCGTCGTTCGAGCGTCGCGGATCTAGCACCCCGCCTCAAACGCCAGCACGAACGCAGTGAAATCGTCCGTGTCTACGAAGCCGGAGCCGTCAACGTCTGCGTCATCTGTGCCCGCCTCGAAGGCCAGGACAAACGCGGTGAAGTCGTCCGTGTCAACAAAGGCGGAGCAGTCAAAGTCGGCGCGGCATGAAGTAACTAAGGAGGTCGTACTTACAACGGAGCCGCAGGCATTGGAGACAACGCAGTCGTAAGTGCCGGAATCGCCGGACGAGGAGGCCATCAACGTGAGTTCCGGCCCGGTCGTGCCGCTGAAATGCCCGGGTTCGTCAGATAGCGGCTGGCCATCATGCCGCCACCGGTAGGCGACATCGACATAGCCCGTTGCCACCGCAAGGGTGAGCGTCGCGGTGCCGCGACAAGTGATCACGACGGGCTCTGGTTGATGAGCTATCCAGGGCATGCCTGTCGTGGTCCAACGGGCCAGACGGGCCGAGCCGCCTCCCATGGCGGAGAATTCGCCGCCAGCGACGATCTCGCCCGAGGGAAGGGAGCACACGCTTTCAACAACGGAGCCGCTTGCCCCAAGTCCGAGCGGCTGCCAGTCGGCACCATCCCACCGGCTGATGCGGTGTATCGCTCGTCCATCGGAGGAAACAAAGCTGCCCCCGGCGATCAGCTCGCCGTTCCCGAGAACCGCAAGCGAGCGAACCGTGCCGTTGAACCCGTCACCCACCGGCGTCCAAGAGGTATGGTCCCACCGGGCGACGCGATTGGCAGGCAAGCCGCCCGCAGTGGTGAACGATCCGCCAGCCACCAGATCGCCGTTCGGAAGCACAGCGAGCGCACGGACGGAGGCATTCAGTCCCCCATCCAGCGGATACCACGCAGCCCCGTCCCACCTTGCGATGCGGCTCGCAGCAGCGCCGCCCGCACTTGTGAAGTCGCCCGCGGCCACCAGATCACCATTGGCCAGAAAGGCTGTCGCATAGACCCGGGCATTCACACCCGCGCCCAAGGGCGACCATGCGTGTCCGTCCCAGGATGCCACATGCTCCGCGGGAACTCCCCCCGCGAGCGTGAAGTCACCTCCGGCGACGATGGCGCCATCCATCCCGGCCGAAAGTGCAAACACCCGTTCATTGAGTCCTGCCGCGAGTGGCCCCCATTGGGTGCCGTCCCACCGTGCGATGCGATTGGCGGGGATGTTTCCCGCCTCCATGAACGTGCCCGCCGCAATGATGTCGCCGCCGTTAGTGATGCACAGCGCCGACACCGCGCCAGCCTCTTGTACTCCAGCGCCGAGCGGGGACCACGCGACACCATCCCAGCAAGCAACTTGGTTGACCGGCATATTGGCGACGTGTGAAAAGGTACCGCCGACCACCAGGCCGCCCGTCGGCAGCGGCGACGTGCAGGTGACACTGGCGTTGAATCCGTCTGCGTCTCCAAGAGTGGACCATGCACTAGTGTTCCACGATGCAACGTTGTTGGTGCTGGTGCCGTCGATCGACGAGAACAGTCCTCCGACAACCAGATGATCCGAATCGACAAGATGCAGAGCATGCACCGCTGAGCCCCGCACGCCGGTTCCCATCGGCATCCACTGCTGCAGGCTCCAGTGGGCGAGACGATCGGCAGGGGCTCCACCGGCGGTTTCAAAGGCACCACCCACGATCAGGTCCCCGTCGGCCAGCACGGCCAGCGCATTCACACGGTCGTCAACGCCCGCGCCGAGCGCCGACCAGCCCGACCCATCCCAGCGAGCCATGTGACTGGCGGCGACCCCGTCCACAGACATGAAATCGCCGCCCGCCACCAAGTCGCCGTTGGGCATCCGTACCAACGAAAAGACGGTATTGGCAGCGCCCGTGCCGTTCCCGACCGCCGACCAGTTCAAACCATTCCAGCGTGCAACGCCATTGTACTTGGGATTGCTTGACTGGAAGGCTCCACCCGCAATCAGATCGCCGTTGGCGGCGACCTCAAGCGCATAGACCCAGCCGTCAATCTGACTCCCGAGCGGTTTCCATGCCGAGCCATCCCAGCGGGCGATGCCCCTCAAGGTTCCGTCGCTGGTCATACTGGGCGAGCCGCCAGCGATCAGATCACCGTTTGGTAGAACAACGAGCGAATAAACAACGCTGCTAAAGCCCGCGCCCATGGAATGCCAAGCTGAGCCGTCCCATCGTGCAATGCGGCCTCTGGGGACGCCGTCAAGAATTGTGAAGTCCCCCGCGACGATGAGGTCACCGTTGAGGAGTGTCGCCAGGGCGCGAACGCTCGGACTACTGCTGCCACTGACGGTTCCCAGTGGTTCCCAATGTCGGGATGTACTGTCCCAGGCAACAATCTGCGAAACAGCCGTGTTGTTTGAGAAGAGAAGATCACCACCCGCGATGACCACGGGGTCTGATGGCCCTGGGCCATCAGAGTCGTAGCTTGTCACGGCGCGCACAACGCCGGTAACACCCGGAAGCCCTGGCCCCGGCAGCCACCGAGGATCGCACTGCCCTATCGATTGAGATGCTGGCAGGGAAGTCCCCGCCAGCCCAATTGCCATCGCCCAGAGGTTGCGAATCAACATTGAGTGCCCTCCGACATCATCATACCGATTTGACGCAGCGTTCCACAACGGCCGAGAATATCGCGTGAGGATGATCCCTTGTCCTCGTCGTGACACAGTGCTCCACGCCAGCAAGGGCAAGGATGGAATCCATCACAGCGCAGCGCGGATAGACCGATGCCGGTGCCACCAGCTTCGAGTCTCTTGTGGAGGCATTGCCGAGTCGCCAAATGAATCGGCCCGGCGAGGCCACCCCAGCTACCTATTGCAAGCGGGGAACCTACTCCCGCAATCACTGCCAGCCCGCTGAGGATTGAGACGCCCGACACAAAGTCGAAGACCGGGGATTTGAGATCACCGGAGATGTAGAGGAGGGATCATCCGAATCCGGTGATCGTGGCGCTGTCGGTCACTGTCAATGAGCTCCCGCCCGGCAGGATGGTCTGGCCCCGCAGCGAAGAGCTGACCCTGATCGTGTCGGGGCCCGGATCGCGAGCTCTCGACCTCCCGCTCCTTGAGCCGCCGAGTCTGGATTCGAGGTACACTGCCGCGATGCCCATCAAGCCTGCGCTTCGAGAAGCGCCTCAATTCCCGCACACTTCGCTGGTCGCGCTCGCGGCAATTGCAGTGTCCGTACGCTGGTGGTTTGGGTACAGCTTGGGCGGCTGCTTCCCCGCATCGGGATCGATACTGACGGAGCCGTGGACCCTTGTAGGCTCGATCCTGCCGCACGTGAATTTGGTGCATCTGGTGTTCAATCTCTCATGGTGGTGGTATTTCGGCACACGCCTGGAGCGAGCGTGGGGCTCCGTTCGCCTACTGGGGGTGGTCGTCCTGCTCGCGGTCATCAGCAGCGCGGCGGAGTACGCGATGTGGGAGGGAGGAGTGGGTCTTTCCGGCGTGGTGTACGGACTGTGCACGCTGCTGTGGGTGGCGCAGGGGAAGTATCCCGCGTTGGAGGGGACGGTGTCGCGCCAGACGCTCGAACTCCTCGGCGCCTGGTTTGTAATCTGCATCGTGCTGACCGTGACCAAGGTCATGCCCGTGGGAAACTTCGCACATGGGGCTGGCGCGCTGGCCGGATGGCTGCTGGGCAAGTGCATTGTCGCCGAGCCACGGCGTCGGGCACGGTTCTACGCCGCGCTCGCGAGCCTGATCCTGCTTGTGGGCGCGGGGACGACCATCGCTCGCCCATGGATCAACTTCTCCCCATGGATGAGCTCGAAATCGATGCGCGGGGCCATTGCCCTCAAAGAGGGTCGATACGAGGACGCTGTGCGCCTGCTCGAGGATGCGGCCAAGGATGCCCCCGGCGACAAGATCGTTCTTTTCAATCTCGGCATCGCCTACCAGAAGATGGACCGCCACCACGATGCCCTGCAAGCCTACAAGCAGGCCATCGACATCGATCCCAGCCTGAGGCCATCCCTCGCCCCCTCGATCGCGTCGATCTTTGACCACGAGGCGGCCGACGCCGCAAAGCGCAACGACGCCGCGGCGGTGAAATTGCTCGCGGAAGAATCGTTGCGCTGGGACCCGAGCGATGAATACGCGCAGCAGATGCTCGAATGGGCGGCCGCCACCGAAGGCAAGAACTAGATAGCCGTTTCGCCACCGCCTCTCCCGCCATTCTGCGCGTGATTGGCTTCGTCGATTCCAGCTCAAGCTGCCTCACCCCGCGTCCCCGCACCCGGACAACGCGTACCGGGGGGCTGCGGACCAGCCGGACCGACCGGGCGGTATGGATGAGCGGCCAGGACAAGTCCGTCCTGATTCGCCAACTCGCCGAGCAATCGCCGCGGGCATCCGGAAATTGCAGCCCGCCGGCCCCGCCGAGGTTGGCGATGACGAGTACGAGGCGGTCGAGGGGACGGTGCTCATGCGGGTACGTCGCGATAACACTCCACCCCCCAACGGAATTGCTTTGCATCCCTGCTCCCCGCGAAAGTGTGGAGCAACGACTTGTAGGATGGAACCAAGCCAAGCCGTCAAACGAGAAACGGACCGACAGGGGTTGGGCCGGTGGATTGCAGGGTGGGCGAAGATCAGCAGCCCGCCTCGAAGGCACGCACGAAGAAATCAAAGTCATCGGTATCCACAAAGCCGCTTCCGTCCATATCCGCGTTGTCGGTACCTGCTTCAAAGGCCCGCACGAATACATCGAAGTCGTCGGTGTCGATGAAACCGGAGTTGTCAAAATCCGCCCGGCAAGGGCGGATCATGAACAGCTCTTCGCCGACATCTGGCCGGTACGCTGCAAAGTACAACGTTCCTCCCACCGCGCACGCCAAGGGATTGAGGCCATCGCTGGGGAAACTGGCGTATCCGGCGCCGAGCACAATCTCGCCCGTGAGGCGCGTGCCTGTGATCGTGCCGTCGGTGACCCACATCTCCCCGCCAACGTCCGGTGTGGACGCCGCAAAGAACACCCAAGTTCCGATTCGGCCCCAGAGGTATGAACTGGACCCCGACGCCCCCGGATTGAGGTCGCCAAGGATAAACGTGCCGGCGGAAGTACCATCCGTAACCCACGGCTCGCGTCCGTGAACACCGTCATCCAAAAGAAGGACGGCACGATCGCCAAGCACCTGAATACCAAATTCGTCGGTGCGGAGCATTGAAATGCCGATAGTGCCCGCGGCGATTTCCTTCACCATTGTCGTCCCTGCCGGAGTTCCATCAGAGATCCACAACTCCTTTCCACTGGCAGGTGTCGTTGCCAGAAACAGGAGCCTTCCGTGGAGCACGCACAGTGGAACTGAGCTGGATCCGCCCGTCCCGACCACCGCTTCGGCGAAGACAATGGTCCCCGCTCCGGTGCCATCGGTCACGAAAACTTCCGTGCCTGTGGCAGGTGACGACGCGGCGAAGAATGCGCGGTTGCCATCACTCAGGAAGGAGCCGGGATTGGATCCCGGGGTGCCGGGATTGATGTCCAGCAACAGCCGAGTGCCGCCCGGAGTGCCATCGCTAATCCATGGTTCAGATCCGTACATGGAGTGGTTGGCCTTGAACAGCAGGCTCTGGCCGATCCGCGCAGCGGTGACACCCATGACGCTCAATTCGTCGGTTTTCGAGGGATCGATGTCGATCAACGTTGTGCCCTGCGGAGTGCCGTCCGTAAGTGCTAGATCTCCGTAGGTCTCCGCGCTAAAGAGGTTGTGGCAAACGAACGCAGCGAAGTGATCCTGGCACATGAATTGATGCGACACCCACTGCGCAAACACGGCTCCGGAATCTTCGTGGAGTAGATTCACGGTGCCCGTGAGCGTACCGTCGCTGCCCCAGGGATCCAACGAAGCACCGCTTTGGGCTGCGGGGAAGAGCACCGTACTTGCGGTGCACGCGAGCGTACCGCCGACGGAATCTCGCGGCCCAGGTTGAATATCCTTGACGATCGCCGCGAGGCCCGTGACCGGATCGATCGTCCACAACTCCCGACCATGATCGCCGTCGTCGGCATCGAGGAAGAGGTGGCCGGCAACCCCGACCAGCCCGTACTTCGGCACAGATTCGCCCGCACCGTCGTAAATGTCTTTCACCAGGTATGTACCCTCGGGCGTGGAATCGGTCCCCCAGAGTTCTTCACCATGAACGCCGTCGTCCGCCTGGAACAGCGTCATTCCGCCGGTTTGCCCGAGAAAGTAAATGGCCCCGCTCCAGATGTCGCCTAATGACCGCGTGCCCGCCGCCGAGCCGTTGGTCGCCCAGAGCGAAAGCACGCTCTCGTGGGTAAGGCTCATCAGTGCGGATGCTGGGGATTCGTAAGAGTTTTTGACCGTCAGTGACGTGTCGGTAAAGAACGTGAGTTGCTCAACGGTCCCAGTTGACGTGCCGAGCGCAAAGAGATTCTTCGATGGCACACCGCCGCTCTTCTGCGACGTAAATACCACTTTGTTGCCGGTGACAGCCCACGCACGCACGTCGCTCCACAGCTCGTTGGTAGAGGACTGGGCCACCATGGTGGTCCCCGCGACTGTTCCGTTGGTTTTCCAGATCGCATTGTCGCCAACCTTGGATGGGTTGGTGGCCGCAAAATAGACGCCTTGCGCGGTGCTTACGCCCTCAAACGAGATGCCCGAAGAGGATGTGCCGGGGCTGATGTCCTTGAGCATCATCGTGCCGGCCGGAGTGCCGTCCGAAAACCACGGTTCATTCCCCGCGGTGGGAGTTCGTCCCCGAAACACAATGGAGTCTCCCAGAATCCCCAAGAGCAGGATGCTGGTCGATTGTGTGCCGGGATAAATGTCCTTGACGAGCATCGTGCCAACAGCGGTGCCATCGGTGACCCAGAGTTCACTTCCCTCTGCGGAGGTACTCGCCGTGAAATAGAGTTTGTTCGGTGTCTCCGCGACGATCGACGTATTCGACGGCAATGCCGTTACCTTCCAGGTGCCGTCGGAGGTGCCGTCTGTTCGCCAGAGTTCGTTGCCTGTCGAAACGAGTTTCTGAAAGTATGCGACACCATGGAGAACGCCTCGCGGGCTTGGTCCGGTGCCGACAAAGCTGTAATAGACATCCGTGTGGTCGCTCGTGCCATCCGTCCCCCACAACTGATTGCCGTTGAACACGATGGCCGCGTCCGGCCCGAGCGCCACCGGATGCGAATTACCCATGTCAGCAGGTTTGAACGAAACCTGGGATGTACCCGCGCCCGAGCCGTCGGATATCCAGAGCTGTGTTGACTCCGAGCGGCTGCGGGCTGTGAATATGACGCCGCGAAAGAGCTCCGCGGCATCGAGGCCTTGCGTGCTTCCTGGATTGGAGCTGGCCGTCGTGCATGGCTTGGTATTGATGTCAGCGGCCAGTCTGGGTGCAAAGTCCTGTGCGTGGACTGCGGCAACGCACGCCACGGAGCATGCGGCGAAAATAACAGCCAAACGTCGTACTTTCACGGTTGCTCCCCTTCCCCACGCCGTCGAGTGTCGGTCGACGAAGAAGTCTATCGGGTCGTGAGGATCGCAGCAACGGGTTCCAAGGCTGGCCAATTGGGAACCGCATCGTTATTGGTGAACTGCCAGGAGGGGGGTGATTCCCACAAGGCGGCAGCCAGCTGGCAGTTCTCTTCGGCTACGAGTCTCTGGTGGAGACGTAGCCGTGCCGCCTAAGAAAACTGTCCGGCGAGGGGCCGGGCCGGTAGGAAACATGTGATTCTTCTGTGGGTCAGCAACCGGCCTCAAACGCCAGCACGAACGCGGTGAAGTCGTCGGTGTCCACGAAGCCGGAGCCGTCAAAGTCCGCGTCATCCGTGCCAGCTTCGAACGCCAGTACAAACGCGCTGTAATCGTCCGTATCCACGAATCCTGAATCATCAAAGTCGGCGAAGCAGACTTTGACGGCCCAGAGCTGGTGGCCATCTCCTGGAGTTGTCGCGCCGAAATAAAGAGTTGATCCGGCGAAGGCAAGGTATTTGTCCCTCAAGGCGGAACACGCACCAGGATTCAGGTCGGCGACGATGGAGGTTCCTTCCGGCGTTCCGTCGGAGCTCCACAATTCGGTTCCGTGCTCGCTGTCGGTGCCGGCGAAGAACACGCGATTGCCAGCGACGAAGAATCCCCGGAAGGTGGGCCTCACGTCGGCGATCAGGCGAGTTCCGGAGGCCGTGCCGTCCGTCGCCCACAGGTGCCAAACGCCGAGGGCGTCTGCAAGGGTGAACACAGATATCAAGCCCACGTTGGCGGCGTTGCTGACGAATGTACTGGATGCCGATCCCGGCGCGAGATCGACGATCATGAACGTGCCAGGTTCGGTCCCATCGCTGATCCACAGTTCCCGGCCGTGCACGCCGTCGTCTCCCCAGAAAAGCAGGCGGTTGCCCAGACTTCCAAGGGCAGTGACCGGCGTCGTTGCCGTGCCAGCCCGTATGTCCCGGACCAGATGCGTACCTTGTGGGGTCCCGTCGCTTGTCCAGAGTTCAAATCCATGAACGCCGTCGTTGGCAGAAAAGAAGAGTGAGTTCTGCACGCACGTGATCGGCGTGGTGCCGGCCAAACCTGCCCCGGAGGCGTGAATGTCCATCACCATCGCCGTTCCGGCGACCGTGCCGTTGCTTCGCCATAACTCGTACCCATGGGTGCCGTCGTCGGCCACCACGTAGGCAGTATTGTTCATCACGGCGGCAGAGAACTTGACAAACGGCCCCTTGTTGAGCGCCGGGTCGATGATGATCGGGAACGTACCGCCCGCGGTGCCGTCGCAGCTTATCAATTCGTTGCTCATCGCGGGGTCCTTGGATGAAGCAAACGAGAAGAGCAGCCGTCCCGAGGCGACCGTCGCCAACGGGCCATCGGGAAACAGCACCCTGATCGACGAGTCACCAGCGGTGGGGGAGAGATCGGTAACCTGGTGGGTACCCGCCGGCGTCGCATCGGTAATCCAGGGTTCTGCTCCGCTGAGCCGAGTCTGAAGGACCATGAACGCGTTGCCCTCGGCGGGGAGAAAACCGCCGACCGTGGAATCCTCGATCCCCGGCGTGAAATCTCCCAGCAGGACGGCGCCCGTGGCGCGGCTGTAGGCCCAGGGTTCAATACCATGTTCGTCGTCATCGGCGGCGAAGAGCACCGCATCGCCCAACGCTCGCAGGCTCGTGATATTCGATGTTCCGGGACCGTCGTTCACGTCGGCGAGGAGCACCGAGCTGTTTCCGGTAGTGGGGATTATGCAGGGCTCTTCGCCATGCATTCCATCGTCTTGGCTGAGGACGAGCCCGGCACCGGAAATGCCAGCAAGCGGCCGGGAGGAGTTGTCCTGGGTGGTCAATACGCTCGTCCCGCCCGCATCGCCGTTGCTTCGTACGATGGCGATGGTGTCCGTCTGGAGATTCTTAAGCCGAGCGTACAGCACGTTTTCAAAGACTCTGGACCAGGTCAGATTGTACTGGTCGTCGGAAAACGCGAAGAGTTCGACGGTACCTTCGGGTGTCCCGTTTGTTCTATAGATCTTGCTGAGGTCTTGGTTGTCTGCGAAGGCGTAAAGGCCACCGGAGCTCGAGCCGAGAATCTCCAGGTCGCTCGGCGCGCTTGTGTTGAAATCCACGGCAAGGCGGGTCCCGGCCGACGTCCCATCGCTCACCCAGAGCGATTCGCCGCGAGTGTTGTCGTTGGCCTTGAAATACAATGTCCCATGCCAGGCTGTGAGCTGGCTTGGTGTCGAGCCTGTTGTCCCGGGCGCGATATCTGAAACCAGGAACGTGCCCGCCGCCGTGCCATCGGTTCGCCACAGCTCTTCACCGTACTGGGCGGTCCGCACGGTGAAGTAGGCGATGTTGTTGATCACGACGTCGTACGTGGTCGGGAATGAACTGGCATCGCCGGGGGCAAAGTCCTTGAGCAGAAATGTTCCCGCGATGGACCCGTCGGAACGCCAGAGCTCGCGACCTGTCGCCGCGGTCGTAGCGGTAAAAATCACGGCGCCGTTCCCCAGATCGACGAGCTCCTCCGGCAGAGAGGAGGCTGTACCCGCCGCGAGGTCGGCCACCTCGAACGTGCCGCCGGGGGAACCGTCAGTGACCCAGAGTTCGGTCCCATGATTCTCCGACGCGGTAAACCACAGGCGGGTGGCCGTGGCGCAATGACTGCGTGAAGTCAGAACGGCCGCGGGAACCGCAGCGGCCAGAGGCACCGTGCCTTCGGGGGTGCCATCGGATTTCCAGAATCGCGCCCCGTTGATCGACTGGGTTCCAAAGTAGGCGTTCCCCTTGAACACCCCGGTTCCGCTGGGGCTTGACGACGCGATACCCGGCATGAGGTCGAGCACCTGATACGTTCCAGCGGCCGTGCCGTCCGTACGCCAGAGTTCCCGGCCGCTCTGCGACGTTGTCGCGGCGAAGAGCGTCACGGTTCCAAGTGCCATCAATTGCTGGGGCTGCGATGAAGCGCCGCACGGCGACTCGATGTCTTTGAGGAGTCTCGTTCCCGCGGGCGTGCCATCAGTAAACCAGAGTTCTGTCCCGACATTCTCGCGCGTCGCCGAGAACACAAGCCCGCCAGGTACAGGCGCGAAGGTATCGGGGTAGGGGGCAGGGCGTGAACCATCGTTGGTCAGCAGATGGGTATTGATCTTGGCCGCGAGGTATGGGGAGTAGTGTTGTGCACGCGTACGAGCACTCAGGCACGCCACAAACGCCGCAGCGATGCCAAGCGCAGTACCGCTTCGACTGTGATGCCAAGACACACAACACATACGCTTCCTCCCCGTATGATCGAGCGATTGAACTCTCTGAGTGTATCACGGAGAATCTGAAGGCGCGGAGTCCAAGAATCACCTTCCGTGGTTTCAGCGCTCTGAAATTTGTTCACGTTGCGCGAGGAAGCACCTTGCGAAAGACCTTCTGCCTGCGACGATGAGCTCGCGCCACATCAAAGCAACGGGGGAGTGTCAGCGCATGGTCAACGTGAGAGCGAGCTTCGCTTAGCACCCCGCCTCAAACGCCAGCACGAACGCGGTGAAGTCGTCGGTATCGACATACCCCGAGCCATCGAAGTCCGCGTCATCGCCGCTGAGTTCGAAGGCCAGGACGAACGCGGTGAAGTCGTCGGTATCGGAAAAGCCTGTGCAATCAAAGTCGGCCGGGCATGTGCTGAGGGCGGCGGCTCCCGATGTCGTCTCTTCACCGCAGGGACTGATCGCGATGCACCGCCAGGTGCGGTAGGCGGACTGCTGGGCAAAGGCGTGCGTCGACTTAATCAGTATCGACTCGCCTCCGGAGCCCGCGATCTCCAGCAGCGCGGTGTTCTGTTCATCCACCAGCATCCCGTCGCTCACCGTGATCCACGCATCCTGTGCATTCTGCGTCTGCCACGCGATATTCGCGGTCCCGGCGATATCGACCGTCAGGGCGCCCGTGCACCGCATTCCCAGCGTCAAGTCCGCGGGCTGAATTGTGAACTCCGGCGGGCTGGTCCTCCACACCGCCAAGCTCCCCGCGCTGCGGTCCTCGATCCCATCAATCCCGGCGATGATGAGATCGGCTGACGATCCGATGGCGCGCGCTGTGCACACCGACAGCACCGTCCCGTGGGTCACCCCGCCGCCCATCGCGTTCCACGCAGCACCATCCCAGCGCGCGATCCCGTTCATGGGTGTGGCCCCGGTACGCGTGAAGAGACCTCCGGCGATCAGCTGCCGGCCCAGAGGGCCATCGGCGTCGGTGTCCAGCACCGCGAGCGTTGCAACTTGCGGGGTCAAATGCAGCGGGTTCGAGTTCGAGTCCATGGTGAAGCCTGCACCCAGAGGCCGCCACACCGAACCGTTCCAGGTTGCGATCGCCTTGGTCGATGAACTTCCGGCGCTTTTGAACAGCCCACCGACGACCAGCAGATCGTTCGATGGTCCGGCTTCATCGGGATCCCATGCAAGCAGGCTCAGGACTGGGCCGGCAGGGACTGCCGCGAAGGGCTGCCACGACGTGCCGTTCCACCATGCCAAACACGTCGTCGCCGTGCTTCCTGACCTGGTGAACAAACCTCCCGCAATCAGGAGCGGCGTCAATGGCCCGTCGCCATCGGGGTCCCAGGAGGTGATCGCACTGACGGTCTTATCAAACCCCGCGCCCAGCGGCGTCCAGGTGGATCCGTTCCACGCGGCGATGCGCGCAGCCGCGTTTCCTCCGGCGCTGGTGAAGTCGCCCCCGACCACCAGCAGACTCCCCAGCGGGCCCGCACCATCGGGGTCCCAAGAACACATGCTGACGGCCGTCGCGTTGAGGCCCGTCCCCAGGGCCCGCCAATCGTGCCCATCCCACCGCGCGATCCGGTTGATGGTCGTCCCGCCGGAATTCGTGAAGCTGCCGCACGCGTGGAGTTGGGCGCCGCCATTGCCGGCGGCATCCCAGTAGAGCAGTGCCGAAACACCACCCGTGGTCGATGTTCCCAGCCCACTGCCCATCTGTTCCCACCGCGACCCATCCCACGCGGCCACGCCGGTTAAGGGCTGGTTGTCGGTCCCGAAGGATTTGAAGGTCCCGCCAGCGACAAAACGCCGTGCCGACCCCGATCCATCATCGATCCATTCAACGACCGAATTGACCTGTGAATCGAGCCCCGAACCGAACCCGCGCCACATCGTCCCATCCCAGTATCCCGCGGCGTTCGCGCCGCCGGGTCCGTGCGTGGCGAACCAGCCGGCAATGAGCAGCGTTGCGGGCGCCGATGGGTCGGACGAGATGTTCGCCGATGCGACGCCCAGGACGGAACCTGGATCGCTGGAAAGTGGCGTGCCGGCGTCAAAGGCGTGCCACTGCGCGCCATCCCAGCGGGCGATGCTGTTGACGGTCACGGTTCCGGCGGTCTTGAATCTCCCGGTCACCACCAGGTCGGCGGGCAAGGGGCCCGCCCCGTCGCTGTCATACGATGTGAGCGCGTACCCCCTATCACTGAGGCCCCCCCCGATCGGCTGCCACGCGCTGCCATCCCACTGAGCGATGTAGGCCGTCGGTGTACCCCCCGACGACTTGAAGTCGCCCGTCGCGACCAGCCGCGGAAGTTCGGGGCCGGATCCATCCGGATCCCAGGACGTGAGGGCGTCTACACGTTCGCCCAAGCCTGCCCCCATGGGCAGCCACTGCGAACCGTCCCAGCGTGCCACGTTTGGCAATGTCGGGTCGCCGCCGGCGGTATTGAATTTGCCCCCCGCAACCAGGATCGGCACAAGCGGACCATCCCCATCGGGATCCCACGTTGTCAGCGCCATCACTGTCCCAAAAAGCTCTGCAAGCCCAGAACCCATGGGCCGCCATTGCGTCCCATCCCACCGCGCGATGTTGTTGACAACCGTTTCACCTGCCAGAACAAAGCTCCCGCCGGCGATCAGGCTCTCTGCCTGCGGGCCGTCACCGTCGGGATCAAACACGATCATGCACGCGACATGCGGTTGCCCAGTGCCCCCGCCGGGTGCGAAGCCTGTTCCCAGGGCATGCCACCTCGTGCCGTCCCAACGGGCGATCGAGTTGATCGGCTCATTTCCCGAATGGGTGAAGCCCCCTCCCGCCATCAGCTGGGGGGGCATGGGGCCTGGGCCATCCATATCCCAGCTCATGACGACTTCAACCCCGTTGGCAACTGGGAAGCTTTCATGCCGCAACCCTTCCCCCATCGCGCGCCACGTCGTGCCGTCCCACAGGCCGATCTTGCTGACGGTTGCGCCGCCCGCAATGGTGAACTGCCCTCCGACCACGAACCGTGGCCCCATCGGGCCCGCGCCATCCGGATCCCACGCCGTAATGCATTGCGGGATGCCTGTGGCAGAAGCGCTAACTGCATTCCCGCTACCAAAGGGCGTCTCCCACGTCCCGCACTGGGCGAATCCAGGAGTGGCAAGGCCCAGCAGCACGGATGCGTGCACGATCTCGGGCGCGAAAAGTCGGGCCATGGACGGTACATCCTTCGCCAGAGCGCGGAGTGAATACCCGCGCGGCGCTGGGCACCCCAGACCGGCCACACAGCCGGTTCCAACGTGCATCGCTCGCACATGCTACCACAACGAATGCGCCTGGTTGCAGAAAATGGCCGGGCGTGCCGCGGAGCCGGCCCAGACCGCCGGAGGGGATCTCAGCACCCCGCCTCAAACGCCAGCACGAATGCCGTGAAGTCGTCGGTGTCAACGAAGCCGGAGCCGTCGAAGTCGGCGTCGTCGGTGCCAGCTTCGAAGGCATGCACGAAGGCGTCAAAATCTTCGGTGTCCACAAACCCAGAGCCGTCAAAGTCGCTGGCGCAGATGGACAGCCTGGCGGGATGGGTCGTGACCGATCCGCACGAATTGGTGAGCACGCAGTCGTAGGTCGCCGCGTCGGCGACGCCCACACGAGAGATCACCAGAAGCGAGCCCGCAGAACCCGAAATGGTCGATCCCTCAGATGCATGTCCGTCGGTGAGGGGAACACCGTCGCGACGCCACTGGTAACCGGTGCACTCTGTCGCCATGACTTCAAACGCCGCCGTCGATCCAGGCACGCCCATGGTGTCTGTTGGACTCGAACGGATCTGAGGTTCGCGTGTTCCCAGTGTCATGAGGCCGCGAGCAGGCATTCCGTTGATGGATGTGAACGATCCTCCAACCACGATCTGCGGGAATTGAGGACCCTCACCGTCGGGATCCCACATGGTGCCATCGTCGATCGAAGGACAATACGCCAAGTGATTCCACTGTTGCCCATCCCACCAAACCGCAGCTTGCTTGAGCGCCACGAGCGATGGTGGGGCGACGCCGCTCTGGTCGGGATCCGCGATGAGCAGCCGCTTTGGGGCCTCTACGAACTCAGAGAACTGCCAGTCCATGCCGAGCCAGATCGCAACCCCCTGTTTCGGCTGTGTTCCTGAAATGGAGTAAATCAACGCCAACGCGGAGGGCGAGGGACCATTGCCATCGGGATCCCACGAGATCAGGTTGGTGAGCCCGGTATTGGATGTAAAGGTTGAACCGATCGCTGCCCATGCGCTGCCGGTCCACCACGCGACGCCCTTGAACTGCGGGTGATCGAAATCGAGTAATCCCGACGCGATGGCGATGAGTCGGCGAGGGAGGGGTCCAGGACCATCGGGATCCCATATCGCCAGATCGTCAAACGTCAATGTCTGGCTTGTCGGGAAGCCGCTCCATTGCGCACCGTCCCACATCGCCATGTGATAGGCGGAAACGCCCCCGATCGAAGTGAAGGAGCCGATGACCACGAGATTTGACCCCAGCGGACCATCACCGTCGGGATCCCATGGAAGGACGTCCGTGATGTTGCTCGGGGCGCCCGGCTGGGGCGCACTCCATTCCTGGCCGTCCCAGAGGACAATCGAACTGCCGAGCATGCTCTGCGGAGCCCGCGAGACTACGAGCATGTTGGGCGCTGGACCTGCGTCGTCAGGATCCCATTCGCACATCGGCATCGCGGCCGACGAAATGCCGCTACCCAGTGCGTTCCACGAAATCCCGTCCCACGCCGCGATGTCATGGGCGGCAGTATCGCCCGCGAGCACGAAGTAGCCGACCGCAATCAGCTTGGATGGCTCGCCGCCGGGGCCGTCAGAATCCCAGGTTGCGACATTCGTGAGGCGCATGTTCTGCCGCGGCGTGCCTCCAAAGGCGCCAAAATTCCACCAGGTGCTGTGGGCCCACCGTGCGATGTTGAGGCATCCTTGAGAGTCGGCAGAATCGAAGCTCCCGCCAGCAATGAGCTCCGGCGAGTCTCCGGTGTAATCTGCCAGGGTGGTGTATGCCCGCGGCGAAAACCCTCCGAGTCCCCCACCCAAGTCGTGCCATGCAGTCCCATCCCACCATCCGATGCATGCCATCGACGCGCTCAAATAGGAATACCCGGCCATGACCAGAACGGGCGACGTGGGGCCGGGACCATCGGGATCCCAGCTTGTGGTTGAATAGACCGGATTGGTCGCTCCACCCCCGACCTGACTCCACGCTGTGCCGTTCCACTGCGCGATACGGCGGATGGATGTAGTTCCCGATCGCGAGAATTCACCTCCTGCAATGAGGGTGGGAGGTTGGGGGCCAGACCCGTCCGCATCCCACGAGCATAAAGCGCGAACGAGAATGTCAAAGCCCAATCCCAGGGGCTGCCAACTCGTTCCATCCCACCGGGCAACTCTGGCGATTGCCTTCCCATCGGCCCTGGTGAAATCGCCCGCCGCAATCAAACTGGGCGCTTGGGGACCTTCGCCATCAGGATCCCACGTTGTAAGCGCGACGACCAGCCCATCGGTCCCAGCCCCAAGAGCGTGCCACCGAACCCCGTCCCACCAGGCAACGTTGACTGCCGCAATTCCCCCCGCCGTGTCGAAGGCGCCCCCCGCGACAGGACAATCGTGCATGGGCCCATCACCATCGGGGTCCCACGTTGTCATCGCATACACACTTCCACCCACATTCATGCTGCCAGCGAGCGAGGTCCATGCGAGGCCGTCCCATCCGGCGATACCGTTGACAGTGACGCCTCCCGACTTGGAGAACACGCCCGCCGCGATGAGCGTGGGAGAAGCCGGGCCCGAGCCATCGGGATCCCAGGAAGTGACGGCCCGGACCGTGTTGTCAAACCCGAGTCCTATCGGTGCCCAGTCTCCAAGCTCATTCTGGATTGCGATGCGATTGACAGGAGTGCCCCGCACCGAGGTGATGTCGCCCGCGATTACCAAGTGAGGTCGCAGAGGCCCCGGGCCATCGACATCCCACCAGTTCATCGCACGAACATCACCAACCGCGCCCATCGGAGGGCTCATTCGTGTGTCCCAGCTTCCGCATTGGGCGGGGGCAAATGAGGACAGGAATGAAATGAGTATTGCCCCGACCGCAACGACCGATCGGATTTGTCCAGGCGACCAGCACGTCATGCTCTTGCTCCCGTCCGAAACGCACATCCTAATCAAAGGCAATTCTTCTGCAAAGGTCCGAGCGAGGTGAAGCGGTTATCGGCGGCTTGCTGAAAACCGGCGTCTTCCTGCCCGAAGCCTGCACTCGCGCCCTTGCCATCCCCCCCAACCAGGGTACTCGCGGAGCGTCCACACGATCGCGTAAACGTTTCTGATGCAGACACTTACGGATCAACGAGGGGGCACAACATGGCCTCGACCTGGGTGCCGGGCCGGTGTTGGCGGCGCAGGCGGAACTACGGCACGACCTGCGGGCGCACCCCTCCTTTTCGCCACGTCCGCCCAGGCGGTCACTACCGCCCATAAAGGGAGCCTGCGGCGGTCTTGGGACGGAAAGCGGGGATCTGCAAGCGGGTGCACGACCATCGTCCCTCGCGGCTCCTATGCGACGATGCACTTCGTACCTGACGGCCCTTATCAGGTCTTCTCGCAGGATTGCATGACGCTCCCCGATCCGCGGCGGCGATGTGCGATCGACTCGATTCGTGGATGTCGCCCTCCGATTCCACCCAGCCTGAGACAGAAAGTTGGCCCACGCGACTGCGCGTCCGTTTGAAGGCGAACCGGACTTGGTGGGCGCGGCAATCGACATTTACCCCACCGGTCTTCGGGTCGGGTGTGGCGCGTTCGGGTCGGAATTCGGAGCGAAGGAGTGTCCACCGCCTGTTCGGCGCGTTTCGATCAAGCTCGCAGCGAATTCCACGGCATCCGATCAGATCGCTCGGAGGCTTCTGGGCGAGCTGCGAGTCCGGCCGGGACTGCACGACCCCGGGATCGACCTGGTGGATGGCGCCGATGACGCCGGGTCTGCATGAGCCGCGCCAACACAGAATCAGCGGCGGCGACGCATCGCACTGCGACCTCCGAGGAGGACGAACAGCCCCGCCGCGCCGGGAGCGGGGATGGGCCTGGTCCACAGCAGGGCTTCTTCGCGGCCGGTCATGCTATTGAAGCCGACACCCGTGACGTAAAGATTCACGCCGTCGTTCGCGATGCCCGTGGACGAACTGCCGGTGAACCCGATAGGGAGGAAGGCGGAGAGGTCGATCCACGAGTCCGCTGTCCCGTTCCAAAGGCTGGCGTGTTGGAGCCCGCCGATCACCGCGAACCCCGCCTGCCAGCCGCCGCCGACGGCGATCGCTTGAGACCCCGTTGAGTCCGCGGGGTGGAGGCTCACCCACGATGCTGCCGTCTCGCTCCATAGTCCAGCTTCCTGGACGCCTTCGAACCTGGCGGCGCCGACATGGACTCCCTGGGCCGTCGCCAGCGCGAACGAGAAGCTGGCGCCCACTGGATTCAAGTCCACCCACGAATCCGCAGTGCCGCTCCACAGTCCGGCGTGCGGCGGTCCTCCGATCTGGGAGTAGCCGACTTGCTGACCGCCGTTCCATCCGCTGATGCCGTTCACGTTGGAATCGTTCGAACCCGCTGGATTCAGGTCCACCCACGAGGCGGCGGTGCCACTCCAGATGCTCGCGTGGTCCAAACCGCCGACGGTGGCCACCCCACCCTGTCGGTTGCCGTCGATCGCCCTTGCGACCGAAAAGGTTGCGCCCGTGGGGTGCAGGCTCACGCGCGATGCAGCCGTCCCGCTCCAGAGGCTTGCCTCATACGACGCGGTGAACGCGTAGCCCACCTGTTGGCCGCCGCTGACGGCGAGTGCCTCCGAACTCTCCGTCGCCTCGGCTGGATGCAGATCAATCCAGGAGAGCGCCGTGCCGTTCCATAGACCTGCGTGGTAGAAATCGCCCACCACCGCCGTTCCTGCCTGTTGCCCGCCGCTGGCACCGTTGGCGCTGGAATCTGTCGCGCCCGCCGGGTGTAGGTTGATCACGGACCACTGGGCCGAGGCCGCGGACGTGACGCCAGCAATCGCAACCGCGGACGCCCAACGCCCAATCAGTGAGGCGATGCAGCCCAAGGGACGCAGGCGAGAAGGAAACGCACACGAAGTAGGAAGCACACACATGACAAAGCTCCTCGGCTTGCCATGGTGAGTGGGGGCCGCTGGTCGGGGTAGTCGGCCGGTACCGCGAGGATCATACTCGATGTGGAGACACCGACTCCACGGAATCCCCTGAATGCCGCGCGTTTGCGCCGCCGCAGCGGCCTTGGTCCATGTGTCGCAGGGTGTGGCGGATGTGAAGTTGTGCCGATAATCCGGTGGATGCGGTGCACGCCGGGCAGATGGATCGGCCCGACGTGCACGCCCGTTTCGTACTCCGCAAATCTCACGCAAAGTCCTTGAAAGCCGCCACGCTGCCCCGATCGGAGTTTCGCTCACCGTGGCAAGCGCTCGCGCGTGGTGGCGGGATTGGCGACCACCGCGGGAGCGGATGGAGTGCGGGCGTACCACGAAATGTACCCGAAGGGAGTGTCATACTCATCGTCTTCCCTCAGCTCGCTGTAACCGGCGAAGATCTTGCCGTCCCCGCTGATCCCGGAGACGTGCGACAATGCCGGGCCCGTCACGGGGATGCCGCAGGCGGCGAGGTGGGTCGCAAGCGGGAGCGCTCCGTGAGCGGCGGTCCAGATGAACGCCTGATCGTCGATGTTCATCACCACCCTTGAGCCATCGTTGGAAGTACCCGTGACCGACATCTCATAAGCGCTCACGGGACCGTAGATCGCCTGCACCTGGTGGGCTCCATCACCGTTCAACGTCCACCGCACCAGCGCCGCGCCCTCCGGAAGCCAGGCCACTCCGAAGGCGACCTTGCCATCGGGGCGCAGGATCTTGGGCTCCTGCCACACGGTTCCTGGGAGCATCGGAAGGGACGTGACGCCCCGGCCTCGCACCCAGCATTGGCCCGTCAGTGTCGCTTCGGCAATCACGGTGGAGAGGTCGTCGCTGATCGCGGCCTGGAAGACATACCCGGTCGTGATCAACTCCGAGCCGCCGCTGGTGACCAGGGAGAGGTGTTGATTCTCATCGAGCAGCACCGCGGACGCGTCATTGCTCACCGCCAGGACCCGGGAGAAGGAATCCCAGCTGGGCCACGACGTCTGGCCCGTCCGGTCGTTCCACACGTATCCGCCAACGGGCGCGGACCAGAACCGTCCCCACGCCTGTCCCACCACCACGGCCCCATCTCCCGAGATGCCCTGAATCCAGTTGACGCCGCTGATCAGACCGCTGGACGTGTAGCCTTCTCCCGGACGCCATACCTGCGCTGTTCCGAGTGGCCCCCACCCGCCACCGTCTCCACCGCTGCTGCCGTAGTCATGGATACCGCCGATCGCGAGCGTTGAACCGTCCCTGCTGAGGTTGGAGGCGATCATTTGGCTCGCCCACCAATCGCTGGGAGGCAGATAGGTCAGTTGTGCGTGCGCCGCGGCGGGCGGAATTACCACCCCGATGGCCAGTGCGAGGCCCAGAATCCCACGCCGATGGCAGGAGGGTCGCGGGGAGGCGAAGGACTGTGACAGGGTGCTTGGGACGGTCTTCATGGCATTTCTCCAGGCCGCCACCGGGGCGGTGATGAACCTCCAGGCGACAAGGCCGGGAGCTCAGCGCCAGGATTTCCGTGGCATTTCGCGTACGAACGGCAACACGATGTCCGCCAAGGGCTTGGCCAAGCCCGGATGCCCCGCACGGCTGGAGAAACGCTGTGCCATTTGGGCTCGCGTAGCCGCGTCTTCGCGGGCCTTGCCCGCACCCGCCGCCCAAGATCAACGAGCACCCCCGTCGGCGGCGTGGATGCCGTCCTGCGAGAACCACGACGCCCAGCGGGAGAAGACGCGAAGCCCTGAAGGCCAATCGCACGCACCAGACCGCGTACCGGTTCGTGGTAGTCTGTGCAGCATGAGCGAGCCGGATGTGACGGAGATTCTTCGACGGGCGTCGTCGGGAGACGGCCGCGCGGCGGCGGACCTGCTTCCGCTGGTGTACGAGCAGCTTCGTAGGGCCGCCCAGAACGCCATGAGGGCCGAGCGGGCCGACCACACGCTGCAGGCGACGGCGCTGGTGCACGAGGCGTACGCGCGCGTGGTGGGGGCCGCGTCCCCCGGCTTCGAGGGGCGAGCACATTTCTATTTCGCGGCCTCACGTGCGATGCAGCAGCTCCTGGTGGAGCACGCCCGGTCCCGCGGCCGTCTCAAGCGCGGCGGAACTGCACAGGGTGCGGCGGAGGGGACGCGCGCACGGCTGACCATGCTCGATATCGCCGACCTGGCGTGCGAGGCGGATGAATCCGAAATCCTGGCGCTCGATGAGGCCGTGCGTCGCCTGGAGGAGCAGGATCCCGAGGCCGTCGCCGTCGTTCGGCTGCGCTTTTACGCCGGGCTTACGGGGGAACAGACCGCCGAAGCGCTGGGCATTTCGCCCCGACAGGTGGACCGGATCTGGTCATTCGCTCGCGCGTTTCTGTTCCGGCACGTGGAGCAATCGGGCAAGGTGGGGGGAGGAGATGGTGAGCAATCCTGACGGCGGACGAGTGCGGAAACTGTTCTGTGAGGCGATGGATCAGCCTGCGGATCAGCGGAAGGCGTTCATCGACCGCGCGTGCGCTGGGGATTCGGCGCTGGCGGCGGAGGTCCGGTCGCTGCTGGAGGCCTACACAAGGGCGGGAGAGTACCTGGGAAGCCCGACGCTGGATGCGCAGGAGGTGGGTTCCAGTTCGCCCACTGCCTCGGCTTCAGCGGGAGGCGAGCAATCACCCGGCTCGCTCGTCGGCAAGGTCCTTGGCCCGTACAAGCTGATGGAGCTGATCGGGGAGGGCGGGTTTGGCGTGGTGTACGTCGCCGAACAGTCGCACCCCATCCGGCGGCGCGTCGCGGTCAAGCTCATCAAGGCGGGGATGGACACGCGTCAGGTCATCGCCCGGTTTGAAGCCGAGCGGCAGGCCCTGGCGATGATGGATCATCCCAATATCGCGAGGGTGCTGGATGCGGGAACAACAGATGTCGACCAGGGATCGCTCCCCTATTTCGTGATGGAGCTGGTGCGAGGGGTGCCGATCACGACGTACTGCGACCAGGCGCGGCTGAGCGCCGCCCAGCGGCTGGAGCTGCTGGTGCCGGTCTGTCAGGCTGTGCAGCACGCGCACACCAAGGGCATCATTCACCGGGATATCAAGCCCAGCAACGTGATGGTGACGCTGCACGACGGCCGGCCCGTCCCCAAGGTCATCGACTTCGGGATCGCCAAGGCCATCAGCGGCCGTCTGACGGACTCGACCGTGTACACCGAGCTGCGGCAGATGATCGGGACGCCCGCCTACATGAGCCCCGAGCAAGCGGAAATGAGCGGGCTGGACATCGATACACGGGCCGACGTGTATTCACTGGGAATACTGCTCTACGAACTGCTCACCGGTGGCCCGCCCTTCGGGCCGAGGATGCTGCGCGAGGCCGCGATGGGAGAGATGCAGCGGATCATTCGGGAGGTCGATCCTCCCAAGCCCAGCACGCGGGTGAGCACGCTGGGTCGGGACATGCTGACGGTGGCGACCCTTCGTGGGACCGATCCCCAGCGCCTGCGTCGAGAATTACGCGGAGATCTTGACTCTATTGTGATGAAGGCCCTCGAGAAGGACCGGGAGCGACGGTACGGCTCGGCGGGCTCCCTCGCGGCGGATGTTCTGCGTCACCTCAACGGCGAACCCCTGGAGGCCGGCCCGCCGGGGGCGGTGTACCGCACGAGCAAGTTCATCAGGAGGCACCGTGCCGCCGCCGGAGTGGCGGCGACGATCGTGTTGACGATGGCGGCGGGGACCATCGCGGCCACGGCCGGCTTTCTGCGGGCAAGAGACGAGAGCGCCGCCAAAGAGCTCGCTCGGCAGGAGGCCATGTCGGCCCTTGCAACGGCCCAGCAGGCCCGCCAGCGAGAATCCGCGGCATTGGAGCGATCACAGAGCCAGGCGGCGAGGGCCGAATCGCTGCTGCGGTTCTCCGATCTGATGATCGGTTCGTCGGACCCGAATATCACGCGAGACGCCCGGACCACGACGCGGGACATGCTCGACCGCGCCGGCGCCGAGGTCGGCAGGTACTTCAGCGGGCAGCCGGCCGAGGAACTGGCGATGCGGTCTCGCATCGGCAGGGCGTATGCGGCGCTGGGCGAGTACCCACTGGCCGAGATGCAGCTGCGGCGAGCCAGCGAGCTTTCCCGCAGCGTCGAGATGGCCCCGGAGGATCGTTTCGCACTGGAGTTCTTCCTGACGTTCTCGAACTGGATGCGGATGGACCCGGTCGGAAACGTCACCGTGGCGGACGCACACCGGACGGCGGCGGCAATGCTCTCGGCGCGGGACCCGGCCCTTGCGTCGATGGTGCGGCAGCTCAACGACGTGTTTGGGTTCAGGGGCTCCCGGTACGAGCGGCCCGGAGGAGACACCGCGTTCCACGCCGCGGTCGACACCATCCGCGCCACGATCCCTCAGCAGGATCCGCTGCGGTGGCAGGCGGTCTCCCTGCTGTTCTTTCACGCCTACTTCATTGCCGACAGCCGGCTGCAATCCGGCAGGACCCTCCAGTTCGAAGCGGCGGCGGAGTATCTTCGGACACTCGAAACGCTCGCCCTGGAATCATGGCCTGCCACGCATACCAACATATTCCTGATCCGCCAGGCCCTGATCGACCTCTACATCCGCGCCGAGCAATATTCCAGAGCGAGGGAAGCGGCCCTCGGATGGAAAGAGTCTCTCGCGTCGATGCTGCCCGCGGAGCACTGGCTCGTGCAGTACGCGGCAGGGCTTGCGGGCGCGGCGCTGGTGACTGAAGGTGATATCCAGTCAGGTCAGGCGTTGCTTGCGCGGGGTGCAAGCGCGGCGCTGGAACAGTGTGGGCCGGGGAGCACACCCGCCCGCACGATGTTGTCGCCGCTCCTTGCACTGCTTGAACAGGAGCACGGCCGCATTGCCGCCGACGATGAAATGCGAGATCATCTCGCCGACTCGGTCGCCCAGATCGACATTGCTCCCGCCACCGCCGACATTCTGTGCATGCTGCGCACGGATCAGGAGTCGATGTACAGGGCTGTGACCGCGCTGGAGGCCGGCTGGGCGAAGCCCGCGGAAGGGGGCGAGGAACTTGTTGATGCGTTCATGGCGGCTCGGGCGGAACTCTCCCTCCCGGGAACGCCCCGGGACCGGGCGCTGGCGAAATGGCTCACGCGGTCGGTGTGGCGGTGGTCCGGGCTGGGTGGCCGACCGCTTGACCAGCGCTACCGGCTGATCTGCCTCGCGGAGGAGATCCTGCGCGGCTACGCGGAGCGTGACCCGTCGGGTTTTGGGTGGGCGTTGTGCTGGCGATCCATCCTGGCCCGCAACTGCGGTGATCTGGAAGAGGCGGTCGAGTGTGCGGAGCAATGTCGGCGGATCTGGGATATGAACAAGGGCGCTGCCGGGGCGACGCTTGCAACGGCGTTGTTGGCGCAGGGCAAGACACGCCAGGCGCTGGACGCTTCGGAGGAGGCCTTTGACTGGCTCGTCCTGTATTTCGGACACGACCACACGGATACCAGGTTCGCGCTCAGCACGTGGTTCGATGTCGCCGCGCAAACGGGACATGCGGATGCCCCCCGGGCGCGCGTGCTGGAATATCTTCGGGAAGCGGCGGATTCGCAGGGGATCAACGCCATCGCCTTTGCGACGTACGCCCTGATGATCAGTCGCTCCCCAGGACTTCCTTCGGAGCAGTACGACCTTGCCGCCAAAGTGGCCGCCCGGGCACTTGGGCGCGAACCCCGCAACGACTTCGTACTTACATCGGCAGGCCTCGCACACCTGCGCCGGGGCGAGAATGAGGCCGCGCGGGCGGTGCTGGAAGAGGCCGCGGCGATTCAGAGGTCCCGGAACACGCGCTCGGCGATGACGCTGGCGGGATTGGCGCTCGCCGGTGCACAGAGCGACTCTGGCGAGCACGCGCACGCCCTTCTGGACCAGGCCCGGGCCCATCTGGCGGAGGATCCCGACCGCTGGGCGGAGGCGCTTGTGAACGAAGCGCAGGCCGCGGTCGATTCCCGCGAGAAAGCGATTCGCGAGAGATGACGATGTGGTGGCGCCCGTTTCATGCGGCGCATGACGATTGACGAGTCACGCGCGGTACGCGACCTTGGGTGCTTGGCAATGGGCTCGCGGTCAATGCGCGGCGAGCATGCCGTGTGGTTCCGATGAGCCGCTCCCAGGTTGGACACGTCGAACATCTCACCGTCGCCATCCAGGATTTCTTTTCAAATTCTGGCGCTCTCCAAGGGGACCCGTCGCCTGGCGTGTTGCCGCCGTTCACGCGAACGGTGAAGCAAGCGTCTCTTCACGCCGAGCATCAGCGCAGCGTGCCATCACCTGCAAGGCCGAGGTCGGCGTGGAATTGGTCCTTCACCTTTTTGCTTCGGGGAGATTCGCATGAGCTGTCCCGCACTGCTGGTCGCGTCCGCGTTGCTGACATCCATTCAGGGAAACGGGTCCCTCGCAACGCCCCCAGGCTCGGGCCCGTCCCGGCCAACAAATTCCGTCCTGCTCATGGGGACGGCGATGCCCGCCGAACTGCATGATGGGAATTGCATTCCGCCCGCCGAACGCCGCGCCGTCGAGGCCGAGATCGCCGCGTTTCACAGGGCGCATCCCGGACTGAATCCCGGAGGGTCGAGCGGACCTGAAGGCGGCCGAGCGTTGTCGGCGCGCTACGAGTTCTATCCCATCGGCGCCAACTGGTACCGCGATGCGTACCTGCTGAACTATGTCGATCTCAACCCGCTCTCGGCGATTCGGGATTGGGCGTGCGGAAGCTACACGTACAACAGCCACCAGGGCCACGACGACAGCCTCCTTTCGTTCGCGGAACAGGCCGTGGGCGTGCCGATCTTCGCCGCCCTTCCGGGCATCGTGACCGCCACGCATGACGGGGAGCCCGATATGAACACCACCGGCCCCAATGTCACCGCCAACTACGTGGTCGTATGGCACGGCGGCAAGCACTACACGTATTACTGGCACATGCGGACCGGGAGCGTGGCGGTGGTGACCGGGCAGCAGGTCGCCGCAGGGGAGCAGCTGGGCCTGGTGGGCTCCAGCGGCCGCAGCACCGGACCCCACCTTCACTTCGAGACGGGCCTGGACGGCACGGTCTACGAGCCCTTCGCAGGAAACTGCCGCGCGGGTGAGAGCGGATGGGTCGACCAGCTCCAGATCGACAAGACGTTCCGGATCGCTGATTTCGCCTTCAGCGAGATCGATGTGACGAACTACCGGCCGCCCGCTGCCTACCCGCGCACGGGGCAGCTCGCGTTCGCGGAGCAATCCCACTGGTTCTGGTTCATCGCCTACAACCTGCCGGCGTCGAGCACGTGGGACGTGCGATACTACCGGCCCGACGGTGTTTTGGACAAGTCCGGCAGCGGAACGTTCGGCGCCAACCCCTTCTACCGGTGGAGCCTGTGGTACTTCGCTCCGACGATCGAGAATATCGGCGCGATCCCGGGGACATGGCGGATGGAGCTGGACGTCAACGGCACGCTCGAAGTCAGCGCGCCGGTCGAAGTCAAGCCGGTCCGAGACCCCGAGTTCAACCGCCCGCCCGCGGCGGTCGACGGTCTGCGTTTCGACCCCGCGACGCCGCATGCGGGAAAGGCACTGTTCTGCCGCCTCGACCCATCCCTCGTGAATGAGGACCCGGATTACGACGTCGTGGGGTACACCTATGTGTGGACGGTCAACGGCGTGGAGAAACGCCGCGTCACCATCGCGGGCCACGCCGACGCCCTGCAGGCGGACCTGGTGCACGCCGGAGACCTGATCCGGTGCGAGGTCACCCCCGGGGATGGCCTGCTCAGCGCGCCTTCCGCCTGGCTCGAAGTTGACGTTTGCCGGGGTTCGACGGACTTCGACGGGTCGGGGTCGGTCGATACCGACGACTTCGATGCGTTCGTGCGAGCCTTTGAAATGGGAACGGAGAACGCGGATTTCGACGGCACCGGATTCGTTGACACGGACGATTTCGATGAGTTCGTGCAGGCCTTCGAGGCGGGCTGCTGACGCTCCGTCGCCGCTGTCAACGGTTTCAACAAGCAAGGAGCGACCCCTGTAGCGCGGGGTCGCTTCTTCTATTGTTGCAGCGTGAATGCCGCTGCCGGCCGTGGTTGTAGCGCAACTCGCACCCCTTGGGGTGGAATCAGAACGTGCGACGAATGCACGCCTCGGAAACCTCGCCGTGCCGGCCTTGGCGTCGCGTCGGAAGGCCTCGACGCCGCTGATGCGGTTGCCGCGGATGGCCCAGCTGCGAACCCATTGGACTCTTGGTGACCCCTGGACGCTTCATGCACCGCATGTCCTCCGGGCCGTCGTAGCTCTTGAACCTGTCGAAGTGGATGACGCAAGGCAAGTCCACTTGCCCAAGAAGTGAGGCCGGAGTCGTGCCTTTCAAGCAGTCCGCCATCACCTCGGCGTAGGCCTTGTGGCGCCACGCGCGGATGCCAAGCCGCCATGGTCGTCAATACGCAAAGTTCGCCTGCGGATGACCCGAGTTCCCGACCGCGGAGATGTCACCGACATTGCTGATGTTCACGATCGGCCCGAACGAGTTACCACCGGATATCGCGTAGTGCCCACCGCCGCCCACCAGCACGGACGAGTTGCCCGTGATCATGTTCGCCCCCGACGTGACGTCCAGGCTCCGCCAGCAGTTCCCGATGTGGTTATGCTCGACCCTGCACAGCCCGCCGCCGGCGATCCGGATGCCCGCGGAATTGATCGCCGTGTACTCCGTGATCGTGTTGTCACGGATCGTGACAAGGTTCCCGTCCATCAGAATGCCATAGGTCGGGGTGCTGAAGGAGTACTGGATGGTGCAGCGCTCGACCGTCCCGCCACTGCTGATATGCACCCCGCCCCAGTTGTTGTCGTAGAGCGTGCACTCGCTGATGTGTGTCTTTTCCACGGCCCGGATGCCATACCTCGTGTTGCCCGCCGCGTTGCAGTTGGCGAACCTGTTCATCGGCCCCGCCGCCACAAAGCCGTAAAGGAAGGAACCGTTGGCCTGGCAATGCTGGACCTCGCAGTGGTAGTTCAGCCAGAAACCATCGCTCTGGTTGCTGGAGGCGGTGCACTCGACCAGCAGGCCGCGGCCCGTGACGCTGAACCCACGCCCCGTGTTGCTGGCGGCGGTGCAGCGGTAGAACTGGCAGGACACGTTCCCGACGAATCCCGCGCCACCGTTGACCGTTGATTCACAGTCTCGCACCGCGGTAAGCGAGCCGACCAGAATTCCGTCGGACGCGCAGTGACGCACCACGACCCGCTCGACCGACGCGCTGGTCGCGCCGGAAGTATTAATGCCGTTCCTTCCCCAGTCGCGGATCGAGCCATCCCGGATCACGACGCCGGTGTGGAAGCCGGACACGAAGATGCCGTCCTGCCCCGCGTTCCCACCGTCCAGCACCTGTCCCGCAAGGTCGATCGTCACATTGTCCGCGTTCACCGTCACGCCGTGCGCCGTCGAACCACTGGGCATCGACAATGCGCCGGCGAGCGTGACATGCGAGGGGACATCGATTGTCTCGGGCAGTTCGCTCAGGACCAGGTCGTACTGGTTGCCGCCGCCCGCGAGCAGCTGGTAATTGTCCGCCGTCCCCTTCACATGGTTGCGGCGCACCGTCATCCCCTGCGAGCCCGGGGCCACCACGATCCCCACCGTGCCCGCCAGCCCGCCGGGCCCCGTGATGCGGTTGCCTTCCACGATGTGCCCGCTCCCGGAGAGCCGCACCGCCGTCCCGGCTCCCGAGAGATTGATGTCGTTGTTGACCAGCTTGGCGGCAATATTCACGCCCCCGCCCGTCAGGCTGACGGCCGTCGCGCCCGCGGGCGCGATGAACGTGCTGTCGTGCAGCGACGAACTTGTCGAGGCGACCACGGTGCCGTACACCCGTGAGCGGTCGATCTGCGTGGTGTCGCAGGACACGCCCCCCCCCGGGCTGGTGCTGGCTTCAATATCGCAGTCCCGGATCCAGCTCGCGGAGAGATTCTGGATCGCCGGAGAGGACCCCGCGTGGATCACGCGCATCGACACCAGGTTCGTCCTGGTGATGTCCCCCGTGGTTCCGCGGACTGCCGCCTGCGGCCAGTCGCGCAGCACGCCGTTGCGGAGTTCCACCTGGGAAGCGCCCGCGGCCACGCTCACCACGATCCCCGTCGTCGCGCCCGCGACGCCGCGCACCGTGAAGCCCCGCAGGTCCACCGTCACGTTCGCCGCCGTAATCGTGATCCCCGCCTTCGATCCCTGACCGATCAGTTCCCGGTCAAGGTAATAGGACCCCGGAGAACTGATCACGTACAGACTCGACGCGTTCCCCGGCGTATTCACGGCGTTGACCACCGTCCGCGGCTCAACCTCCGAGAGCGTCTTATAACTCGACTTGACCGGACCGGCGGGCGGATCAAGGGGGCCCGCGAGCACGACCGCAAGACCCGCCAAGGACAGGATGAAAGCGCACGACGCGAAGCGGGTGCGTACGTGGAAGCGGGCCATCTCGAGTTCCTTTTTGCAGGAAGAACAGAAAGCGAACATCCACGCGCCCGTGGTTTGCTTCGGGCGCGCGGTGAGAGCGAGGCTGGCGAGCTCCCCCGCGGACCGCAAGCACCCTCCTGCTGTGATCAGGAGATTTCGGCGGCACATTGGCTCTCTCATTTGGAAGATCAGTGCAAATTGTCGTGCGGCCATCACTCCGGGTGGGCGGTGGGGGGGGGCATCGCAGCCAGGGGGCACGAGAGAAGTGCAGATCCGGTCCGTGATTTCCACGGTGTGCGGCGATTCCGGGTACCATCGGACACGGAGGACAGCTATTCGATGGAGGGGCGTTTCTCCGCACATCGCCAGCCGATACGCGACCCTCGGGAGTGGGAGCGGGCCGTCGCCGCCGCGAATCCGGCACTCCTGCTGTTGTTCATTGATCAGCGTCTGGGACACACGCTCAAGGGCAAGCTGACATCCGACGACCTGCTCCAGGAGGCGCTCCTCGAAGCGTGGCGGTTCCGCTCCACCTTCGAGGGTGATTTCGTCGACTTCCGCAATTGGCTCATGAGGATCATCGAGCACCGTATCCATGGCGCGGCCGACCACTTCAACGCCGCCAAGCGAGGCGGCGGCGCGATCCCTGCATCGATCGAGGCCCTCGCGGAGTCTCCCCACCACTCCACCACGCCCAGCCGCGTCGCGTGGTACCGGGAGCAGGCGCAGGCGATACAAACCGTCATCGCGTCGCTGCCCGAGGATCTGCGGCTCATCCTCCGGCAGCGGCTGATCGACCGCATCCCCATCGCCCAGATCGCGGAGCGGCAGGGGCTCACCGTCTCGGTCGTTCGCCGCGCGTTCCGCAAGGCCTCAGAGATGCTGCGGACCCGGCTCATCGCCGCGCTGGGCACCGGGTGTGGACATTCTTCTGCAATTCCGGCGGAAGAGGGGCTCCCCGGTCAAGCGGCTTCCCCTGACTAGCGCAGAAAGGAGTCTAAAGGATGCACCGGATCCCCGGCGACGCTCTTCCCGCGGACGGGGACGACTCACAGGCGTTGGACTCGTTCTTCGAAGCCGCCGTCGAGGCGGTCGAACGCGGCGTGCCCATCCCCTTCGAACAATTCGCCGGCGGCCCGGCCGAGTTCGTTCAAGAGTGCGAGCGCCTCGCGGAACTCGCCCGTTTGCTCTGCGGCGCGGGGGACGAGTGGCCCACCGTCGAAGGCTACACGATGCTCTCGGAGATCGGCCGGGGCTCCATGGGCGTCGTATACCTCGCCCGCCAGGAACGGCTCGGCGGGCGCCCGGTCGCCATCAAGTTTCTCCCGCCACACTTCGGCGGGTCGCTCTCCGCACGATCCCGCTTCAAGGCGGAGGTGTTGTCGGTGGCCCGCCAGCGCCATCCCGGCATCGTCCGTGTGCATGATTTCATAGAGAACGGCACGACCCTTGCCTTCGTCATGGAGTGGATCGAGGGCTCCACCTTGCTCCAGGTGATCCGGGGGCTCACCGAACTCGGGGCTTACCAGACTCCCCCATCGACCGAGCTTCTCCGCGCGGCGCTGGGAAGCGCGGCGGTACGGGATCCGGACCTCTCCCATCTTGTAGCACGCGTGGGGGAAAGCGTTGCCCTCGCCCTGCAATCGGTCCACGGCTCGGGGATCATCCACCGGGACGTCAAGCCGTCGAACATCCTTCTCAGGACCGACGGGAGCGTGCTGCTCTCGGATTTCGGGCTCGCCAAGGTCGAGGGCGCTCCGGCGCTCACCGTCGGGCCCGGGTTTCTTGGAACCCCGGCCTATGCCGCCCCGGAACAGGCTTCCCTCGGCGCCCCGGTCGACGCTCGGTGCGACATCTATTCCCTGGGTCTCACACTGCTCCACCTCCTCACCGGGCGTGCACCGGGCCGCGGCGAATCGCGCGACGCCGCTCAGGACCCAGCGTGCCAGAATCTTCCTCCCCTCAGACCCGGCGCGAACACCGCTGAGTGCCACCGGGATTTGCTCGCCATCCTCGCCCGCGCCACGGCCCAGGATCCTGCCGCCCGATACCCCACCGCCTCCGCCCTCGCATGCGACCTCGCCGCATTCCGCGCGGGCCGCACGATCGATGTGGCGACCCGGCACCCGCGCAAGGGGCGCGCCCTCCTTCGTATCGGAGGATGCGTCGTCGCCGCGCTCGCCATCGCACTGGCAGGCTGGACTGTCTGGGATCGAACGCGCGCTTCCCATGAAGTGGCCCTGCCTTCCGCCGGGACACCCCACATGGACCCGCCCTTCCGCATCGAAGCGCCCGGCGGCGCCGCGTTCGACGAGTTCGGTCACTCCGTCTGCGGCTTCGCCGACGCCCTGGTCATCGGCTCGCATTTCCGGGACGCAAGCAACGGTTCCCGGACGATCCCCGATGCCGGCGCCGCCTATGTCTATGTCCGGCGCGGGCCAGAGTGGCGGCAGGACGCCGCCCTCACCCCTCCCGACATCCAGGACGCCGGACGATTCGGGGAAGCCGTCGCGATGGGGCCGGACTTTGCCGTGGTGACGGCGACCGGTGTTCGGATCGGGGACGCCGACGCCGCCGGCGCAGCCTATCTGTACCGCAAAGACGTCGGCGGCTGGACGCTGGTCGAGCGTATCACCGCACCCATTCCCTTCCCCGCGGACGGCTTTGGCCGCTGCATCGCCGTCGACGGAGACATCATGGCGATCGGCTCGACGCTCCGCTCGCGCGACCTGGGCCGCGATGGCCTCGCGTCCGCGGCGGCGGGAACGGGACCCGTCCACGTGTATAGGGTGTCACGCGCGGGTGCCACATATCTGCAGACACTCCGGCCGCCCGAACTCCGCTTCCTCGAAATCCCGGCCGTCTCCTGCGATGTTGCCGCTTCGGGCGGGCTCATCGTGATCGGCGCCGCCTACGCCATCACCGCCGGCGGGACTGGAACCGGCGCTGCCTACATCTACAAGCGCCGCCCAGGGTCGGACCACTGGGAACTCGTCCAGACCGTCATTCCTCCCGATGCTCGCGAGCACGACAACTTCGGCACACAGGTGGCGTGTTTCATCCCCCTGGGGCTCGCGCCTTCCCCGGAGAACGTCCACTTCGTCGCTTCAGGCGCCACCTGGCGCATCGACGGAAGCCAGTGGGTGGGAAGAGCGATGGTCTACGCTCCGCCCACGTCCGCCGACGGATCGTGGAGTTTCGTCCAGGACCTGACGCCGGAGATTCGCACCCGCGACGGCCTGTTCGGGCTCTCAATGCAGGCATGGGGCGAGCACATCGCGATATTCCACAAGGTCATCGGCCCCAACGCCAAGATGCGGTGTCGGGTCGCGCTGTATTCCTGTGCTCCCACCGGGCACTCCGCTTCCTCGCCGATGTTCGGACCCCCGCAGATCTTCGAGCCCGAGCCCGAAGACGAGGATGACCTTGGCATCGGGCTGGACCTGTGGCCCGCCTCCTCGGGTTCGAACACCGGACCGTTCTACCTTGCCGCGGGGGCCAAGAAGGCCGATGACGCCCCGCCCGGACTGGTCCCGCAAACCGACTGCGGGATCACATGGATCTGGCGCTCCCGGGACCGATCTCCCTAAACACCGAGAATCTGCCCAGCATCCCGGACCGCTCCCGACCCCAGATCCCCTGATCACGATGGAGATGTACTCGGGTTCGTGGGAAGATCAGCGGCACGGATGTATCCCTCAGGTGGGTGGTTTGGTGCGGACGTCCGAAGCGAAATGCTGAACACCGCCCGGAGCCACCGGTCCAGTCAGGGCCGTGTGCCCCGGGTGACGGCGCACTCTCCGGGGCGCGTGCTCACCACGCAGTCGTCGCTCGCAACTGCTGCATACGTGACGATGCTTCCCGCGGGGCGATCGGCTCTATGCCATCATCCTCTCGCTTGGAAGAGGCTCAACGCTCCCCGCCGCTCCATTCTGCATAGCAGACTGCTTCGAAGGGGGATCGCGGTTGGTTCCCCCGGGCAATCTACAAGCGGGCCCAGGCCGGAGATGCCTTGCATGGGCGTAGGCGGCTTTTGATACACTGCGCCCGGTCGTTGACCGTGCGGTTTGGGCGGCGGGATCGGTCCATTGCTCGGGGCGCAATGGGCGATGAGGGGAAGGGGTGAGGTGGAGGGATTCGTGATGCATGCGGCCAATTCCGGCGAGGTGACGCAGCTGCTGAGCCGCGCCAATTCCGGGGATACGTCGGCGGTCCCCGAACTGCTTGCGACGGCCTACGCAGAGCTGCGCGCAGTTGCGGGGAACATCTTCCAGGGTCAATCGAGCGACCACACGCTTCAGCCCACGGCGCTGGTCAATGAAGTCTGCATCCGGCTTCTGGGACCCGGCCCACGCCACTGGAACGACCACCGGCACTTCATCCGCGCGGCCGCCAAGGCGATGCGGAATCTCCTCACGGATCACGCGAGGTCAAAGCGGGCGGGGATTCGAGGCGGCGGACAGGCGACCGTGGTCCTGGACGATGCGGAACTCGCCGCCGCCCCGAGCGGGAAGGCCGGGGGGATCGACCCGGTCGTGCTCGATGAGACGCTCACGCGGTTGACCGCGATGGACGAGAGGCTGGGCCTGGTCTTCGAGTTGCGGTTTCTCGCAGGGGTGCCGGTCGCCGCCGCCGCTCAGATCGCGGAGGTCTCCGAGCGCACGATCGAACTTGACTCGCAGTTCATCCGCGCGTGGCTGCACCGCGAGTTGGCGTCGTGAGCGAACCTGGCCCTACCGCCAGAGGAATGACGCAGGGCGCCTTTGCGCGTGTGCGTGAGCTGTTCGGCCAGGCGTGTCTCCTGCCTGACCCTGAGCGTGCCGCGTTTATCGAGTCCCGTACGCCCGGCGACCCCGAACTCCGCAGAACCTTGATGGAGCTTCTTGAGGCGCTCCGGCAATCCCCGGGAACGGCCGACGGATCACCCATCGCGGGCATTACCATCGCCCAGCCTGCCGGCAGGGACATCCCCGAGATGATCGGTCCGTACCAGATCCTCCGGACCATCGGCGAGGGAGGGATGGGGATCGTGTACCTCGCCAGGCAGGTGAATCCTCAGCGCGAGGTCGCGATCAAGATCGTGCGGGTGGGAACTTTCTCGGCGCAGCTGCGCTCCCGCTTCGGTCGGGAGATCCGGGTGCTGGGGCGGCTTGAGCACCCGGGAATCACGCGGATCTACGAGGCCGGCACCGCGCGAACCTCCGAGGGTGAGGCGGCCTATTTTGCGATGGAATACGTCCGGGGAGAGCGGCTTGATCGCGCGGTCGAATCGCTCGCCCTTGATACGCGGGCGAGAGTTGAGATCACCGCCAGGATCGCCGACGCCGTCCAGCACGCTCACACCAAGGGGATCATCCACCGGGACCTCAAACCCGGGAACATCCTCCTGACCACCAGCGATCCGGAGGGCAGTGTGTCCGTGTCGGGATCTTCCGCGGGCGGATGGCTTTCCGGTCTGCAACCCAAGATCCTCGACTTCGGCGTCGCCAGGCTGATGGATCCCGATACGCAGCACACGGTTGTCACGGAGGCCGGGCTGGTCATCGGCACCATTGGCTACATGAGTCCCGAGCAGCTCTCGGGAGCTACCCACGCGATCGACGCGCGCTCCGATGTCTATGCGATCGGCGTGATCCTGTACGAGCTGCTTACAGGCCGGCTCCCGCACGATGTACGCGGCAAGTCCCTCGCCGAGGCGGCACGCATCGTTCGCGACGAACCGCCTGGCTCGTTCAACCTCGCGGAGCGAGCCGGGACTACGCGGATGGATCGTGACCTCCAGACGATCACGCTCCGGGCGATCGAAAGAGATCGCGACAGGCGCTATCCGACGGCGGCGGCCCTGGCCGAAGATCTGCGAAGATACCTCCAGGACCAGCCCATCCTCGCCAGGCCCCCATCCACGGTCTATCAGCTCGGCAAATTTGCTCGCCGCAACAAAGGCCTGGTCGCCGGCGCCGCCGCGGCCCTGCTGGTGCTCGTCGTCGGTCTGATCGTCAGCACCGGGATGTTCTTCAGGGAGCAGTCCGCCCGCAAGCTCGCGGACGCCAAGGACCGCCTGAGCACCGCCGTGCGGGGGTACATGATCGACGGCCTGCTCATGGCCGCGAGCCCCGACCGCAAGGGCTACGACGTCAAGATGCTCGACGTGTTGGAAGAAGCCTCCAAGGGCCTGCACGAGCGGTTCAGCAGCGATCCTGAGGTTGAGGCGAACATCCGGACCGATCTTGGGAACGTGCTGGCGCAGATCGGCCGGTTCGACGAGGCCAAGGCCGAGTACGAGGCGGCGATCCCGCTGCTGGAGCAAACGCGCGGCAGGGACGACGTACAGACCAACAACGCGATCACGGGGCTGGCGACGGTGCTCCAGCAGCTTCACCAGGACGAGGAGTGGCTCAAGATCGCCCGGGAGGCGCTCGAACGCTGCGATCGGGCCTTGGCCCCCGATGACCCGCAGCGTCTGATCGCCGTGTGCCATGTCGGCGGAGCCCTCGTCACGCTCAAACAGTACGACGAGGCACGCGGCATTCTCCGCGGGGGCCTGGCGCTGGCGGAGAAGGCGCCCGACCGCGCGCGGGAGGCGCTGGGCGGCATGCTCAATTGGCTGGGGACCTGTGAGCAGGTATCGGGGACGAAGCAGGACACCATCCAGATCCGGCGAAAGCTGCTCGATTTCACGCTGAAGACGTACGGCCCGGAGCACCGCAACACGCTCACCGCCCGAAATAACCTGGCGATCGCCCTGAAGAACGACGGCCAGCTCAAGGAGGCGATCGACGTCGCCCGGGGCATACCTCTCGCGATCGAGAAGCTGTACCCCCCGGGCCATCCCGTCCGGGCAGACGTGTACAACATGATGGGCATCCTGCTGGGCTCCGACGATCAGTTTGAAGAAGCCGAGCAATACCTCAAGTCCGCGTACCAGATCAACTCGGAGGCGGTCCGGGAGTTCGACTGGATGACCGAGCAGCGGATCAACGGCCTGCGCCAGCTCTACACCCGCTGGCCGGGCCACGCCGAGCAGCTGCACCGGTGGTGCCTTCAGGCGATCAAGGCCCGCATGATGCTCGCCCACGCCAACGAGTTCCAGAATCTCCCCGATGTGCTGGACTCGGCCGTCAACCAGTGTGCTCTGGCCGGACGCCAGGAAACCCGCACGAGCCTGCTCGATGCGGTCTGGCAAGACCGGGAAACGCTGGCCCCGGCGGGACACGCCCGCCGTGCCGCGTTCTATGCAAACTTCGTCCGAGCGGCCGTGAGCGAGCACCACGCCGAGCACGCCGCCCAGGCCATGCGCCTCGCGGACGAGTCGCTGGCCTACGCGACGGAGACTGAAGTAGCCACCGCGCTGCTCGCCGCCGCCCGCGACGTGTCCAAATAACGCCCATCGCCCGCTCACCTTGCGGCGGACGTGGTCCACCCAGCTCCTTGCCCGGCGTGAGGTCATCGTCCCCGCCCGCGGCGCGGTGCCATGCATCTCAAGAAAAATCTCCATCTCTCTTGCGCCCAGCCCGGCGGCGATGCGTTGACAGAGGCGGCGGACGAGTCATTCGGACGCCACGAGAACGCGGGCCGGGGCGGACAAGAACACCGCTCCTGCCCCGGCCCGCGTTCTTTCAAGTACCACGCGGCCCCGGGCATTGCGTTGATGAACGGGAGCCGCACGCAGCCTCATGCAGCAAGGAGACAGACATGTTCACCGCTTCTCGCATCGTCCCGAGCACCATTGCCATCCTCGTTCTGACCGCCCTCGCGGGCGCGGCAAAGGCCGATCGGACCTTCACCTCCCTCAACTGGAATGCGGCCAGCTGGGAGACAATCCAGTACGGCCCCGGCTCGGCCAGTTCGGCCCGGGACGCTACCGGCGGCAATCCCGGCGCGGCCCTCCAGGTGACGATGACCGCCTCGACTTCCGGAGGGGCGCTCAACGGCTTCCAGCACAACGTCGGGGGCAACCAGTACAACCCGGCCGTCGATGGGGCCGTGGCGTCCATCGATTTTTCCCTCGATGCCAGGTGGATCTCTTCATCGTTGGTCCCCGGCGGTCACGGTCTCAGCATCGGGATCCAGCAGGGAGGGATCGATTACGCCTCCAACCCGACGCAGCCGACCGGCTTTACCGGGAATTGGGTGACGCTGACCGACACCGGCCTGACGGCCTCGGATTTCACTCGCCTCGATGGCCTCCCGGGCACGCCCGATTTCTCCGCCGGCGGCGCGTCTTTCTCCTACGGCTTCCGGACATTCATCGCCGGCTTCAACCATGGCAACTCGAACATCGTCAACTACGACAACTTGAGCATGACCGTCCACTCGACCCCTGCTCCCGGCGCCGCGGCCCTCGCAGGATTGGGCGGGCTGCTGGCGAGCCGCCGTCGCCGCCCCGCCGCCTCACTCTGACGTTCAACGCTGCGTCCTCCGACGCGATCATCTCTCTCCTGTTCCACCGACCCCGGCACACACGCCGGGGTCGGTGACGTGAGGGGCGATGTGGGAGCCGACCGTCGGGACGCGAGCCCCCTTCGGCGATCTCTTCGATCGGACCGGCCCGCCGAGAGCATCGCCTGGGACTCTGGTGTGTCCCCGACTGTCCGTTTCGCACATGCATGGTCCGCGAGGTCGAGCGTTTCACGGATCAGGGTGCGAACGTGACTTGGCGCCATCGTGATGGTGTGCCCGATCTGCGCGAAACGCCGAGCACGTCAATCGACGCGTCCCATCGACTTACCCGACAGCGCGACCACCGCCGCCACAAGTTCGTTGGGCTCGATGGGCTTGGTGAGGTGCGTGACGTACCCGGCTTTCAAGGCCCTGGCGCGGTCGTCAGGACGGGCAAAGGCTGTGAGGGCGGCGGCCGGCGTGGAAATGCCTCGCTCGTGGGCGAGCTTGATGAACGCGTACCCGTCCACGCTGGGCAGACCGATATCCGAGAGGATCACGTCAAACGTCGACGTCGCCAGCACATCGAGCGCTGCGTGCGCCGATCCGACTGCAACAACCTCGGCGCCGCAATCGGTCAGAAGCCGAACGACCATTTCTCGCGCGTCGGGTTCATCGTCCAGCACGAGAACCCGCGTCCCCTGCAGGACATCATCCCCCCTATACCCCGGGTGGGCGGACTCCCGAACGAAGGTATCGGCGTGATCATCACGCGAGGGGGAAGGCGCGAGGTTCAGCCGCGGCGTGCGCGGGAGACGGATATCGAAGGTGGAGCCGTGCCCCAGTCCCGGGCTTGCCGCGTGCGCGACCCCGCCGTGAAGCTCCACGAGCTGCTTCACGATCGCCAGGCCAAGGCCGAGCCCGCCGTGCTCACGTCCCGTCGAGCTGTCGGCCTGCCTGAATCGCTCGAAGACGTGCGGGAGGAACTCGGGCTTGATCCCCTTCCCCGAATCGATGACGGAGACCTCGACATAGGTATCGCGCGGGGAGAGCGTGACCTTCACGACGCCGCCGCGCGGCGTGAACTTCACGGCATTGGAGAGCAGGTTCCACATGACCTGCTGGAGGCGCCCGTAATCGCCCTGGATGGGCTCGATGATCGGCGCCACCTCCCGAACCAGTGTCACTCCCTTCGCCGCGGCGGCGGGGCCGATGGATTCCAGCGCGGCGGCGATGATCAGGGACAGATCTACCTGTTGCACGTCAAGACGCATCTTCCCCGACATGATCCTGTTCATGTCGAGCAGATCCCCGATGAGCTGGGCCTGCAAACGGGCGTTGCGCTCGATGACCGTGAGCCCCTGCGTGAGGGATTCTTCGGCGCGAGGCTGCCGGCGGAGAATCTGGGCCCATCCAAGGATGGAGTTCAGCGGGGTGCGAAGCTCGTGGGACAGCGTGGCGAGAAAGTCGTCCTTGAGGCGGCCCGCCCGCTCGGCTTGAGCGCGGGCGGCGTGCTCGCTCTCCAGCAGCGCGTCCCGTTCGGCTTGGACGCGCTTGAGCTCGGAGATGTCGGTGGCGAACCCTTCCCAGAGCAGCGCCCGCCCCTGCTCGAGAAGCGGGCTCGCGCGGTCCCAGATCCATCGAACGACTCCGTCGGCGCCCAGGATGCGGTACGTGAATTCCACGGGCTCAAGGCTCTGGTGAGCGCGGGCCACCTTCTCGGCGAGTGAGGCCGCATCCTCCGGCGGCAGCATGTCCCACCAGCCCAGCGGCCGTGAAAGCAGTTCTTCCTGGGAGAGCCCCGTCAGCGTCCTGGCCCGCTCGCTGACAAAGGTCAGCCTGCCGCCCAGCGCCACGGACTGGTACGCGGCGCCGGGGAGGTTCTTCACGAGCGTGTCGAGCACCCGGCGACTCTCCCGGGCCTGCTCCTCCGCGTCTTTCATGCGGAGCAGCGCGTGGACGGTGGCGACCATCACGTCGGGAGCCACGGGCTCCACCAGGTAGCCGTCCGCGCCGCCGTCGAGTCCACGGACCTGATCAGGGGCCGTCACCTTCGTCGCCGAGACGTGCAGAACAGGAATGAGCGCCGTGCCGGGATCACCCTTGATCCGTGCGCAAACCTCAAAGCCGTTCATGTCGGGAAGATGGATGTCGAGGATCACCAGCCTGGGGCGATGAAGCCGGATCATCTCAAGGGCGGCCAGACCGCTCGCGGCTTCGAGGACTTCGTACCCCGCGCGGCGCATCACCTTGGCCCGGGTGTACCGGACGGCGTCGTGATCGTCCACCACAAGGATCGTGCTGGGCGTTGTCCCGGGAATTGTGGTGGTGGGGGTGACCACGTGCGGATCCTAGGGGGCGGGGGTGGGATGCTGATCGAAAGGCCTTGCTCGTCGTTCAACGCCGTCCAGGGCGGCGGCGATCCCCGCGGGACCCAGCATTCCCTTTGGGAGCAGCTGCACGCGGTGCGACTGGAGACGATCCTGCTGCTCGGCCGTCAGGATGGCGGAACTGCTGATGAAGACGGTGGTCGTCTGATGGAGCGGGAGGCCTCGCAGGCGCTCCAGGACTTCGTAGCCGCTCATCTCGGGCATGGTGAGGTCGAGAAACACGGCTCCAACAGGAGTTGACTGCGCTACCGCCAGGCCCGGCTCTCCACCTTCCGCCTCGATCGCTTCCCAGCCGGCGCGGCGAAGCATCTGGTGAAGCGTGTAGCGGGCGGCCTCGTCATCGTCGATGATGAGCGCCGTCCGGCGGTGTACAAGCCGTTCCAGTTCGGCGATCAGCCAGTGGCGGTCCAGGGGCTTGCGGCCATACGCGTCGGCTCCCAGGGAGTACGCCTTCGCCTGATCGTCAATGGACGTCACCATCATGACGGGAATGCGGGCCCACACCGGATCGGCCTTGATCTCCGAGAGGAACTTCCACGCGTCCTGGTTTCCCAGCATCACATCCAGGAGGATCGCCTTGGGGCTCGAGGAGACCAGGTAGTCCTTGGCCTGACGCAGGTTGTTCGCAGGGATGAGCTGGAACCGGGAGTCTCGCAGTAGCCGCTCATAGATGAGCCGGTCGTCGGGCCGATCGTCGACCGCGAGGATCGGGATGAGTCCGGCAAGAGTGGGGGGAAGCTGTGAAACGATCTCGGCGGGGCTGATCTGCGCCGCGTGTGCCCGCGGGATGGTGACCGTGAACGTCGAACCAAACCCGGGCTGGCTCGTCACGCCCACCGAGCCGCCCAGCAGTTCGGCCAGCCGCTTGGAGAGCGGGAGTCCCAGGCCGGTGCCCTTGACGCGTCGCTGGATCGGGTTGTCGAGCTGGCTGAACTCTTCGAAGATGCGGTGGATGTCCGCGGGCGCGATCCCGATGCCCGTGTCGGCGACGGCAAACCGGACCGCATCGGATTCGGGAAGGTACATTCCGCTGACGCGGACCTCGCCCCTCTCCGTGAATTTCAGGGCGTTGGAAATGAAGTTGCGCAGAATCTGTGAGAGCTTGCTCTCGTCGGTGTCGAGGGTGGGAACGCCCTCAGGTTCGTCGAAGGCGAGGGTGACGGATTGGGTCACCAGCAGGGGCCTGAGCATTCCACGAAGCGCGCCGAAGAGATCACCGACCTCGAAGGCGGCGGGGCGGACCGTCAGCTTTCCCGCCTCCACCTTCGCAAGGTCGAGCAGGTCGTTGACGAGCTCGGAGAGATCTTGGGCGGCCTTGCGGATGAAACCCAGCTGCTTTTCCTGCTCGGGGTTGAGCTCCCCGTCCGCGCGATCGGTGAGCAGGTCCGTGAGCGCCAGGATGGAATTGACGGGCGTGCGGAACTCGTGCGTCATGTTGGAGAGGAAGCGCGTCTTCACTTCATCCACGCGGCGAAGCTGGTCGGCTCGCTCTTCCAGCTCGGCGTAGAGCGCCACCACCCCGCGGTTGGTGTCCTCGAGTTCCCGGTTGAGCGACTGCAATTCACTCTGTCGCTGGCGGAGTTCCTCAAGCGTTCCCAGGAGTTCCTGGTTCTGCTGGCGGATCTCCGAAAGCGGATCCTCCGGCCGATGGGCGATGAGTTCGGCAGTGATTCTGCGCAGCTGTTCCGCCGCGATCACGGGCGATCGCGCGGGAAGGAGCTTGCGGAGCCAGACAGTCGTTCCCGCCGGTGAGGACTGGATGTCGAACGAGTCCATCAGCCGCTTGGTGCCGACAATGCCCACGCCCATGCCGGTCTTGGACCGGTAGTTGCCCTCCAGGATCTCCTTGAGGTTGGGAATGCCCTTGCCGGCGTCGGCGACGCGGATGACAAGCAGCTGGGGGCTGGTCCGGCCTTCGAGCACGAACTCCACCCGTCCGCCCCCCGCGTACGTGAACGCGTTCCTCGCGATCTCCGACACCGCCGTGGCGATGCGGGTCTGGTCCTGGGATTCAAAGCCCACCAGCGCCGCGATCTGGCGGGCGCGCTGGCGCGCGGAGACCACGTCCCGCTCAAACTCAATCGGAAGGGAGATCAGGGACTGGCTCATGCTCGCCCCCTGCGAAGGACCAGCGCCGTCGCATCGTCGCGCCCGCGGGCAAAGTCCCTGAACAGCACGCCGGCCATCAACGCCGTGTTCCGGGCCTGCAGCCCGGGGTAGAGGCCCAGGTCCCACCGCGTCTGGATGCCGTCGCTGTGCATGATGAGCGACGCGCCCGCGGCCCACGGGTACGTGAACGAACCGATGCGCGGCGTCCCCTGCCCCGCCGTGCCGTTGTGGGAGACCATGCGGCGAACGCCGTCGGGCATCAGGATCGCCCCGACAATGTTGCCCAGCCCGCAGAACTCCACGACGTTGCGATCCGAATCGATGCGGGCCACCGCGATCGCCGCGCCCCGCGTGCTGCGAAGCCCCTGGTGGATCGATTGCACAAGATCGGTGGGGTTCCCGGCGGACGAGGCGGAGAAGATCGACGTTGCCGCCTGCGATGCCTCCGCGGCGACGGGCCCATGCCCCAGGCCATCGGCGAGGATCACGCTGCACCATGAAGCCCGCTGCACGACGCAGAAGGCGTCCCCGCACGCCGTTTCCCCGCGAATCGGGACACAGATCCCGCAGTACCCAAACTCGTCCCCCGGCGGTGGAGTGGGGGAGGAAGCGTTGGCCACGCGGGCGTAGATGAGCGTTCCCTTGCCAGCCGCGGAGTATGCGTCAAACTCGGTGGAGAGCCTCGACACCGCCCCAAGCCCCGTGCCGGCGCTGCCAGCCGTGGAGTATCCGTCCGCGAGGCACTTCTGCAGATTCGCCATGCCCGGTCCCACATCGCAGGAAAGCAGTTCGATGCCGCCACGCACATCCACCTGGGCGATCACGGACCCCTTCTGAGCGTGCTTGAGGATATTGGTCGCCAGCTCGGTGATGATGATGGCAAGATCGCTTTGGCGATCCTCTCCCAGGCCGGCCTCGGCGGCAAGCGCGAGCACGGCCCGCCGCGCGTGCGCGACATGGCTCGCATCGTGCACATCAAGGTGGAGGGACGAGCTCACTTCCACCTCGTCGCTTGAATTCGAGTTCCGGTCCCGACGGCGGACTGGATCTCCATATCCCCCATGAGCCGCTTAGCGCCGCCCAGTCCCAGCCCCAGGCCTCCGCCGGTGGTGAACCCGTCGCTGAGCGCCCGCTGAATGTCGGGAATTCCCGGCCCCGAATCCTCGAACACCAGGCGCAGGCCCTTGCGTACGCCGCTGGAGACCTCCTCGACCGCCGCGGTCCCTCCCCCGCCGTGCTCGAGGGTGTTCCGGGCGAGCTCGCTCGCCGCCGTGACGAGCTTGGTCTGCTCGATGAGGCTGAAGCCCATCCGTATCGCCGCATCCCTGACGAGCTGGCGAACGCGCACCACGTCCTCGCCGGAGCGGATGGGCAGCTTGCTATTCGGGCTGGATGTCATCGGCATCCCCCCTGGCGGCAATGGAGGCGCGGATGAGTTCCATCCCGCGATCGACGTTGAGCGCCGTGCGCACGCCCTTGAGGGAAAGGCCCAGCTCGACCAGGGTGATCGCCACGGCGGGGCGCATCCCCACCACGACGGTGTGCGCGTCGAGCATCCGCGCCATCGCCGCGATGTTGTCGAGCATGCGGCCGATGAACGAATCGACCACGTCCAGCGCGGAGATGTCGATCAGCACGCCCTGGGCGCGTTCCTGCACGACCCGCTGGGTCAGGTCGTCCTGCAGCGTGATCGCCAGGCGGTCGTGCATGTCAACCTGGATCGTCACCAGCAGGCAGTTGGCGAGCTTGAGGATCGGGATGCGTTCCACGGCTCAAGCCTCCGCCGGCTTGTGCTTGTTGAGGCGAACGATGGCCAGGCCCGTGCGCTGCAAAGCGATCGCGAAGGCGTCGGCGATGCTCGCCTTGGTGATCACGTCCTGGAGATCAACGCCCAGATGAACGATCGTCTGCGCGATCTGCGGGCGGATGCCGCTGATGATGCAGTCGGCCCCCATCAGCCGCGCGGCGGCGACGGTCTTGAGCAGGTGCTGGGCGACCAGCGTGTCCACCGTGGGCACGCCGGTAATGTCGATGATCGCGATCCCCGCCCCGGTGCGCACGATCTCCTGGAGCAGATTCTCCATGACGACCTGCGTGCGGGCGCTGTCGAGCGTGCCGATCAGCGGCAACGCGAGCACACCCTGCCAGAGCTGCACCACCGGGGTGGAAAGCTCAAGCAGCTCCTGCTGCTGGCGTGCGATGATCTCTTCACGGGTCTGCTGGAAGGCCTCGACCGTCTGCAGCCCCAGCCGGTCCAGCAATTCGCTCACCGCCCAGCTCTCGCTTGCCAGCGCCTGCGGATTGCTTGCCAGCGCCGTGTTGAGCAGCGCGAAGAGCGGCTGCTTGAGGGAGAACACGAACATCGCCGTCTCGGCCGGCGTCACCCCGGCCCTGGCGCGCGACGCGGAGAGGGAGCTCAGCAGATCCTTGACCGGGGCGTACCCCGCCCCGGAAATCTCCAGCCCGTCGGCCTCAACCGCTTTGGTGACGAGCTCAAGAAACCGCTTGGCGTCGGCCTTGAATTCCTCCGGACGGATCACATCCGTGCGGGCGGTAAACGATCCTGAGAGGAGGGCGAGCCACTGCTCAAGGAGTTCGTTGTGCTTTCCGCGCAGGATGCCCAGAAGCGTTGGCGATGATTGAGCAGGCATGGATCCCTCAGGCGTGGAGCGAACGATTCAAGTGCGATGCATCCGAAGACGACGCGGAGCATACTCGCGATGTCACCCCCGGACAAAGCTGTCCGTGCGGTGGCAATCGAAAAAACTACATGACGGTCTGACATTAAGTACGCTTCATGTTAAAGAGTTAATCGATGTGTGAGTTGACCGAGACAGAAATCAGGGGCTGTCGATACTCGCAGGGCCGGGACACCCGCGCGCATGGGTGGTCCGCAGGAGAAGCTCCGACTGGTCCGCGAACAGTCTTTCTGAGGCTGCGGGTGAGGCGCTGATCGGCACGCCCGCGACACCCTGGAGTTCTGATGCATTTCGCCTAAAAACGTGAATCATCCAGTCCCGTCCAGGGACGCGCCTAAATCCGCTCCGCGCATCACACGCGATCAACGGATGCATGATGCACCCGCCCTGGCCTGCCTCATCACCGGCCTCCAAGCGGGCGCTCCCAGCCTCGAGGCCGTCGCGGGCGCGAAAGAAGCTGGCTAAACGTCTGGATACGTGCGATGTGCCGGCGCAATCAAAAGAAGATCGCGAGCCAAACCTCGTTGTCTGCCGAACGCATACGCGCTCGCAGCAAGCACATCAAGGAGTAACTTCTGCAGCGCCGCCCGCGGCCCCAAGGGCGCTCCACGCGGCCCCGGTTTCGCCTGGCGTGCTGAAACTCAAACCCTCCCGTCACCGGGGAGCGAATCTTTGTTCTGCTGAATCCCCGCGATCCGGATGCGGCTGGGCTTGTTGAGCTGCGGATAGGTGATGATCGTGTAGAAGCCCCCCGCCGCCGTCACCAGCGCGAACGTCTTGCGAAGGCCCTCCCCGTTTTCCGCCGCCGGCACCGCATCCTTCCAGGGGTCGTTGAACGGATTGAAGCCGGAGTAGCTGTCACGCGGCACCGTCGCCACAAAGTCGTTCCAGGCCTTCCTCGCCGCGATCGACTGCGCCGTCGTCGAATCCATAAAAGTCCCGATGTGGCCGACGCAGCGCTGGCCTCCGCGCATGTACGTCACGATCCAGCACCCCGACATCGGGCCCGTCAGCACATCCACGCCGCCCTGCTGGACCTCGCTGACGACCCCCGGCATCCATTCCAGCCACAGGAAGTTGCGGTGGGTCTTGGCGACCGCGCCCAGCCCCGTGGCGCTTACGCGCTGACGGTCAAGCTGGCTCTTGATCTCCTGCCCGGCGCGCTGGAGGTCGACCTTGATCTGCTGCGTGGTCGACAGTCCTGGAAAGTTCGGTGCGGGCGGCAGCGGCGCGGCGACGCGGTGCGATTCCTCGATGTGCAGCACCACCCGGTTCAACGACTGAAAGCCGTTCGCCAGCGTGCTCACGGCGGGTTCCCCCGTGTTGAGTTCGAGGTAACGGCCGACCACCAGCTTCTGTTCGATCATGGGAGCACTCGCAGGTGTGTGGAGAGGGATCGATGGACGTTTCGAGTGTATCCGATTCCCTGAACTCGCGTCGCCGCGCGTCGTGCGCTCCGCCCCCGCGAAGCCACCGCGACCACGCGCTCCAGTCGGGGGCGGCGCAGCACCTGTCTCCCCACCTCGTCATCGTCCGCCGAGAGTGGGGGCCTGCGTGGCCGCGCGGTTCCACGTACACTGCGGCATGTCGACATCCCGCGGTTGCACCGGCGATTTCACCATGCGGCGATACACCCCGCACGCCCTTTGGCGAGCCACGCTCACGGCCCTCGCATCGGTCGTCTTGGCGTGCACTGTGGCGCGGGCCCAGGTCACGCCCGCAAGGATGTGCCTCTGGTCCGATCGCCCCGCCCAGGCCTGGATGACCGAGGCGCTGCCCATCGGCAACGGGCCGATGGGCGCCATGCTCTTCGGCGGGACCCAGATCGAGCGCGTGCAGTTCAACGAGATCAGCCTGTGGACGGGAGAACGCACCCTTCCCGCCGATCCCGCCGCGGGTAAACGTGACGATGACGAGGGGCAGTACCTGGGCGCGTACCAGGCCTTCGGTGACGTCCTCATCCACCTTGGTCACGATTTCTCAGCGGTAACCGCCTACCGCCAGGAACTCGACATCGATCGCGCCGTGCACCGGGTGACATACCAGCACAACGGCGTGCACTTTGAGCGCACGGCCCTCGCCAGTCATCCCGACCGGGTCATCGTGATCCAGTTGTCTGCAAGCATGCCCGGCGCCTGCTCAGGCCGCATCCAGCTCTCGGACATGCACGGCGCTCGCATCCTCGCCGATGGCAACCTGATCACCTCCGTCGGCGCTCTCCCCAACGGCCTGGAGTACGAAGCCCAGTTGCTCGTGCTCAACACCGGCGGCACGGTCACCGCCGCCCGCGACGCCGCACCCGCCCCAAACCCATGGAATGTCCCCGTTCCGCCCTCCAGCATTACCTTTGATCGCTGCGATGCGGTCACGTTGATTCTCGCCGCCGGAACAAACTTCGTCCAGGATCACACCCGCCAGTGGCTTGGCGAACATCCGCACGCGGACGTGACCCGGCGTGTTCACGCCGCAGCCCAGCAGCGCTTCGAGACCCTGCTCTCCCGCCACCTCAAGGACTACCAATCGCTCTTTCGCCGCGTCTCCCTGGATGTCGGCAGTACCGCCCCGGACCTTCTCGCCAAGACCACCCTTGCCCGGCTTGAGTCCTACGCACAAGGCGTCGCCCCCGACCCCGACCTCGAAGCCCTCTTCTTCCAGTTCGGACGGTACCTCCTGATCAGTTGCTCACGTCCGGGCTCCCTGCCCGCCAACCTGCAGGGTGTCTGGAACGACAGCAACGAGCCCGCGTGGGCCGGAGATTACCACTCCAACATCAACCTCCAGATGAACTACTGGCCCGCCGAGCCCGCAAACCTCCGAGAGTGTCATGTGCCGTTCATCGACTATGTGACCAGCATCCGCGAGGTCAGCGCCCAGAACACGCGGCGGCACTACGGCCCCGTGCGGGGCTGGACCGTCCAGACGATGAACAATCCCTTCGGTATCTCGTTCTGGAAGTGGAACCCGCCCGGCAGCGCGTGGTACGCCCGGCACCTGTGGGAGCATTTCGCCTTCGGCCGCGACCAGGCCTTCCTCCGCCAGACCGCCTACCCCGTCCTTAAGGAAGTCTGCCAGTTCTGGGATGATCATCTCAAGCGCCGGCCCGACGGCACGCTCGTTACACCCGACGGCTGGTCCCCCGAGCACGGCCCGGAAGAGGAGGGGGTCACCTACGACCAGGAAATCGTGTACGACCTCTTCACCAACACCATCGAGGCCGCCGACGTGCTGGGCGATGATCCCCAGTTCCGCGACCACCTCGCCGCCCTGCGAGAAAAGTTGCTCAAGCCCCGGATCGGTTCCTGGGGACAACTGCAGGAATGGGAACAGGACAAGGACGATCCGAAGGACGACCATCGCCACGTCTCCCACCTCTTCGCGCTCTACCCGGGACGACAGATCACCCGCTCGACCACGCCGGAACTCGCGCAGGCCGCTCGCGTCACCCTGCAGGCCCGCGGAGACAAGAGCACCGGCTGGAGCCGTGCGTGGAAGATCAACTTCTGGGCGCGGCTCTGGGACGGCGACCACGCCTACGCCATGCTGCGAAGCCTCCTGAACGTGGTCACCGAAACCCGCACGATTTACGGGGAGAAAGGCGCCGGGGTCTATCCCAACCTCTTGGATTCCCACCCCCCATTCCAGATCGATGGCAATTTCGGCGCCACGGCCGGCGTATGCGAAATGCTCCTGCAGAGCCACGCGGGCCAGATACACCTGCTCCCCGCGCTCCCCAGCGCCTGGTCCACCGGCGCCGTCTCGGGCCTCTGTGCTCGCGGCGGCTTTGAGGTCGACATGAGCTGGTCGGACGGCAAACTCACCAAAGCGGTGATCCACTCGCGCTCGGGGCAGCCGTGCCGCGTCGTGTACGGTGACAAGAGCTGGGATCTCGCCGCCGCCGCCGGTGACTCTCGCACGCTCACGCCGAGCCCCTGACCAAGCCCGCGCCGCCGATCTCGACAGGTGCGGCCCGCGGCGTAGTGCACGCTTGTTCCCGCGACGTGTTCTCGTGCGGTTGATCGTGCTCACCCATCCCGCGCAGCGCCGCTCCCGTCCGCAACCCGACCAACCGGCCCCGGCATCAGCCCGCTCATCGGCGACAGTGGAATGAGCATCCAGGAGCCACCGGCATCTCCCGCCGTCCGCCGCCGGTGACGCCCTGCGACAGGGCGTGGTCCTCGAACAATGTATCAACCGTTGAAATCACTCCCGGCGCGCAGGTGTACAACTTTTCACATTGCCTTCCCAAGGGGATCCAGATCGAGCCAGAGCGGCACGTTCCCGGAGAATCCCCATGAAGGCAGTCTGCTGGTTCGGCAACCGAGATGTTCGCGTCGACAACGTGCCCGACCCCGTCATCCAGGCGCCCACCGACGCCATCATCCGCGTCACCGCCTCCGGAATCTGCGGCTCCGACCTCCACCTCGTGGACGGATTCGTTCCCTCCATGGAGAAAGGCGACGTGCTCGGCCACGAACCCATGGGAATCGTGGAAGAAGTCGGCAGCGCGATCACCAACCTCCGCAAGGGCGATCGCGTGGTCATCCCGTTCAATATCGCCTGCGGGGACTGCTTCTTCTGCCAGCGAACCCTCTTCGCCGCCTGCGACCGCTCCAACACCCCCGAGGGTAAGGAAATTTCCCGCAAAGCGCTGGGCCACCCCGGCGGCGCTTCCTTTGGCTACTCCCACATGACCGGCGGATTTCCCGGAGGTCAGGCCGAATATCTTCGCGTCCCCTACGCCAACGTCGGCGCGTTCAAAGTCGAGTCCGACCTGCCCGACGAGCAGGTCCTCTTCCTTTCCGACATCCTCCCCACCGGCTATATGGCCGCCGAGAACTGCCAGATCGAGCCCGGGGACACCGTCGCCGTCTGGGGGTGCGGCCCCGTCGGTCAATTCTGCATCCAGTCCGCCTGGCTCTTCGGCGCCGCCCGCGTCATTGCCATTGATCGCGTTCCCGAGCGCCTCGAAATGGCCCAGCGGCTCGGCGGGGCCGAAACGCTCAACATGGATGAGGGAAAGATCCCCGAGCGGCTCGAGGAACTCACCGCCGGACGCGGCCCCGACCGCTGCATCGACGCCGTCGGCGCCGAGGCCCACGGCATGGGCACGCTGGACGCCGTCGTGGACAACATCAAGACCGCCATCAACCTGGGAACTGATCGCGCCCACGCCCTGCGTGAGGCGATCATGTGCTGCCGCAAGGCCGGCACCGTCTCCGTCCCCGGCGTCTACATCGGCATGCTCGACAAGGTCCCCTTCGGAGCCGCGATGAACAAGGGACTGACCATCAAGACCGGCCAGACCCACGTTCGCCGCTACATGCAGCCCCTCTACGACCTGGTCTCCGCCGGAAAGATCTCCCCCGCGTCAATCATCACCCACCGCATCGGTCTCGACGAGGCCCCCGAGATGTACAAGACCTTCCGCGATAAGAAGGACGGTTGCATCAAGGTCGTCATCAAGCCGCACGGGTGATCTGCCCAGTCAAGTGCTGTCACACATCGTCAGCGGCGCACGCGACATCCCGCCAAGTCAAACCCGTCCGCCCCTCGCGCACGATCAGCACCCCGCAACTCCCTGACCCCCGCTCCAGCACCAGTCGCTGCAGCGGGGGTCATCCTTTTTGAACAGCGAATACATGATCGTGATCGGTACCCCCGGCGCCGCACACGCAGGCCATCGATCGCCGCGTCACACGCGCCGTCGCTCCCGGTAACTCTTCTTCGCATCATCATCCGTATCCCCGCTTCGCAAGCTCATGCGCCTTCTCAGCACGCCCCAGCTTGCTCTGCCCGCAACCCTTTCCGCGCCCATGTCCCATCGCACAGCGTCCCCGGCCTCTCTCCGCTCACGCGTCCCGATGCCGATTGCCCGAAGCCAAAGAGCCCGCGGTTGTTCACCGCGGGCTCTTCAGAGCGATCTCAGGATTCAACCCAAATTACCGGCCAGAACGGCCGCCGCTGCTGCCGCCGTGCGAGTGCTGCCCGCCCCGCATCCGGCCTTCCTGGGCACGCTCCCAGGATTCAGCGGAATAGTGCCGGCCCGCCGAATCGGTGTGGCCGCGTCCGCCGCCGGACCGACCCTCCGATCGACCGCCGCCCGAGCGGGAACTCTCCCCGCGGCTGCCGCCCGAGGATCCGCTCCCCGAACGTCCCGAGCGCTCACTGCGGTCGTCGTCCCGGTCCGAAGACCGGCCGCTCCCGCGCGAGCCCGAACTGGTGAACTGCCCCGATTCGTCACGTGACTGCCCACCACTGGACCCACCCCGGCTCGAGCCGCTTCCGCCGCGACCGCCCCGGTCATCGTCATCGTCATCTCCACCCCGGGACGAGCCGCCCCGTCCCGAGCTGGAGAACTGGCCGTTCTCATCACGTTCCTGCGACCGGCCCGAGCTGCTTCCGCCGCGGCTCCCGCGACCGCCCCGGTCATCATCGTCGTCGTCCCCGCCCCGGGACGAGCCGCCGCGTCCGGAGCTGGAAAACTGACCATTCTCATCACGTTCCTGGGACCGGCCCGAGCCGCTCCCGCCGCGGCCCTGCGAGCCGCTGCGTCCCCCGCGATCTTCATCATCGTCGTTGTAGCTGGAAGAGCGGCTGCTGGAGCGGCTGCCCGATCGGCCGCCCCGGTCGTCATCATCATCGTCGTCACTGCGGGAAGAGCCTCCGCGCTGGCCCGAGCTGGTGAACTGGCCCGACTCGTCCCGCTCCTGCGAGCGGTTGCCGCCGCGGCTTTCATAACCGCCGCGATCGTCGTTGTACGACTCTTCCCCGTAGGAACGGCCGCTGGAGCGGCTGCCCGACCGGCTCCCCCGGTCGTCGTCGTCCTGGTCATACCCGCGTGAGGAGCCCCCGCGCGAGTGAGACCCGCTGAACTGCCCGTACTCGTCCCGGTCCTGTGAACCGCGGCCGCCGCCACGGCTCTCGTACGATCCGCCGCGATCGTCCTCACCCGAGCGACCCGAGCGGTAGTCCCCGCCCTGGCTGCCCGAGCGTCCGCCGCGCTCGTACTCGTTTTCGCGAGAGCCCGAGCCCCCGCGCGAACCGCTGAACTGTCCATATTCATCACGGGACTGCGAGTTTCCGCCTCGATCGCGGGAACCGCGGTCGTTATCGTCGTAGCGATCGTCGTACCTGGCCATCGAACTGCTCCTTTCGGGAGTGGTGGTGCTGGACGCGCCCGCAGTACCTTTCTGCGCAGCGCTGGACTCCCCGGACAACCCTGTCCGGCGTTCCCCAGCGGACTTCGTCATCTGCCGGTTGCTGGTCCCCTCCACACCCTGTTCCCCGCTCTCCCCGCCCTCCTCCCCGCTCGACTCACCCGCGGCCTGCGGGTTCGAGACCGATTCGGCAATCTGCGTCAGCTTCGCGTCCGCCGCCCTCTCTTCTTCGAGCGTCTGCTGAAGAAGCGCTACGTCGTCCGCACGTCCCAGCTGCGTGGCCAGTGCACAGAGCGTGCCGTACGCGCACATCTCATAATGCTCAGCCTTCTGAGCCCCGCCGATGATCGCCGCGTCCTTGATCCCCGCCTCCGCCTCCACGCCGATCAACTCGTCGGCCTCCGCCACGATCCCTTCCATCGCCTTGCACTTCACACGCCCCGTGGACTTCCCGAGCCCCGTCAGAATCTGTTCAAGACGCTGTGCATGTCCCTTGGTCTCCTCAAGGTGAGATTCGAAAGCCTCCTTCAGCGTCGCCTCCCCCGCGGCTTTCGCCAGCTTGGGAAGAGCCTTGACGAGCTGGCGTTCCGCGTTCAGTGTGTCTTTCAATGAATGGACGTAGAGGTCCTGCATCGACTCAAATTTCATGGCCAACTCCTGGGAGCGTAAAGCACGCCGTCATGGTGTGATGAGACCTTCCTGTCGAGTTCATACATGAGCCCCGCGTGAAAATGGAGAAGCTGTGATTCGGGCGTGGGCGACCTCGCCCTCCGCCGCGCGATTCATCACACCTCCACGCGCCGCACACGTTTTCCCAAGGGTCTCCGCTGGTTGCCGGTGCGGCTCACCCAGGTTCACCACAGGCAAGCACCAGGGGCCAGCATCGAGCACCGCACGCAATACACCCGCGCAGCCGTGCCGATATTTTGCACTCTGCATGCGTCGTGTTATGTTGCGAGAGATCAATGCAGGATGGTCATCACGGCATCGCCGCCGGACCCATCACAGTGCCACCGAGGGTCACCCAGCGTGCCACGCGAGCACTTCTGGCGACGTGCGCCTCCAGCTCAGGGCGCCGCGTCGGGCGGCGTGATGTTGGACTCAAGCACCTCGCACAGCGACGTGCGCTTGAACTCCTGCTCAATCATCCCCACCGCATCGTCCAGGCGGCGATGCATCGGGCACAGCTGGATGTGGGCCGGGTTGTTCAGCGGGCACTTGCGGATCCGCGCGATCGGATCCACCGCATCGATCACGTGGAACATGGAAATCTCCGACGCCGGACGCGCCAGCGCAAAGCCGCCGTTCGGCCCGCGCTGCGAGGTCACCAGGTTCGCCACCACCAGGTCCCGCAGGATCTTCGAAAGGTACCCCTTGGGCACCTGCGTGCGGTCGGCGATCGATTCGCTGCTGCACGCCGCGTCACCCGGCTGAGAAGCCAGGTGGATCATCGCGCGCAGGGCGTATTCCACGGTTTGAGAGAGCATGGGACAACGACCTCCAGGGACGCAGGGCTGCCGATGCGAGCCATCATCGCGAGCAAGAGTCAGAGCGGACGGTGTGCAAGCGCCGGGACCGTGCAATTACGGACGCCCGGAACCTCATTCTACCACCGCCATCCCGGGGATGTCCCCGGGAGTTCCGGCCCCGCGCCGCGCCTCCGCACGGACTCCCGCCGGGAACAGGATGTTGTTTTCCTTGTGGATGTGCAGCCGCGTGTCCGACGCCAGCTCCCGCAGAGTTCGCATCAAGGACTCCACCGACCCGCACGTCCCCGCCGGCGCCGTGAATCCGTTGGTCAGCCGGCGAAGCCGCTCCAGCGCATTTCCCACCGAGTCGTGATCGTGCATCATGCAGTCGATCGGTCGCTTGACGCTCCACGGCGGGCGAGTGTGGATTGAGCCCGGCCGCTCCAGCCTCCGCAGCCAGGGGAAGAGCACCCGCTCCTCCCGCACCATGTGGTCGATCATCTCCTCACGCAGGCCGCTGACCACCTCGTCCACCAGCACCAGGTCCGGATGCGCCTCCGCGTGCGCCGCCAGCACCCGCGGCAGCAGCACCGACAGCCTCGCAAAGACATTGCGCGCCAGCGCATGATGCGTCGCCTCGATGTCGTCGCACAGCTCCGTCATCGACAGACCCGCCCAGTTCGCGTGCAGCGGCAGCCCGCTCTCCGGCGCCCGGAACGCCTCCCGCAGCACCTCCATCGAAATGTTCGCCCGCGAGCACCCCTGCTCGACCGTCTCGTGCCCGTGGCAGCAGTAGTCGATCCCCAGGCGATCAAAGATCCCCAGCGCTCCCGGATGCTCCCGGATCACGCATGCGAGGGTCGTGGTTGCCGCCAATGGAATACTCATAATCCTGCCCACCGTCAATGCCAGTCCGATCCTTGATGCACCCCGGGCACGCCCGCACGACAGCGTGCGGCGTCCTCGCACGTTTACCGCCCAGACTCCGCGGCGCGCTGCGTAACGGCGGAGTCATCCCCCGGCCGCACCCCGCCCCGCCCCGCAAGCCCCGCAAACTCAACCACCACGCCCCCGCGCTTCCCCGCCTCCGTCTTCGCGAGCTCCACGCCCGCGAACGCCACGATCCCCGACCCCATCGGCGTCGGCATCGCCTTGGGGTCCGCCCGCACGAACGCCGCCCGGCCCGCCTCCAGCCATCCGTCTCCCGAGTAATCACGCACATGCCGCTCGATCACCTGCCCCAGTGACGCTCCATCCCGCTCCGCCTCCAGCATGCAGCCGATGTCGTCGTAGATCAAATGCTCCCGCCGGCCGTCACGTTCCACCAGCAGGCTCCCCGCGCACCGCTGGTCGCTCACCAGCATCCCGCACGCGGCGCACTCGTCCCGGCCTGGCTTCAGCACGGGCGGACCCGTCAGCGGGGAACTCTCGCAGCACGCCAGCACAACCAGCCCCGCCGCCGCGCACGCCGCATTCATGAAACGGTTCATAACGGAGATCTCCGTGAAAGAGCCAGCGATGCCGCCGCCAGCGGCACCACGATCCACGCCGCCATGCACGCCCCGAAGATCGCGTGCAGCCCCCCGCCGTATTCCTCCGCGGCGTACAGCCCCGCCGGACCCAGCACGTCAAGGCTCGCGTCCACCGCGTGAAGCGACCACATCTTGAACACCTGCAGCGGATTGATCAGCGAGAGTCCGAACAGCACCTCGATCCGCAGCCGCAGCGCGATCGCCCCCGCCATCAGCGCCAGATCCGTCACAAACACCAGCGACAGCCACACGAAGATCGCCGTTCCCACCGCCACCGTCGCTCGCCGGGCCAGCGAAGAAATCAGCATCCCCAGGCTCAGCATCCCCAGCGCCAGCAGGAACGCCAGCCCAGCCAGCCACAGGATGCTCCCCGGCCCCGTCCGCAGTCCCTTCGCCGCCAGAATCAATGCGCACACCCCAAGCCCCAGCGTCAGCGACGCAAGCAGCGATCCCGCCAGCCCCAGGTACTTTCCCAGCAGCACCTCAACCCTCGCCACCGGCTGCGAGAACAGGTAACACAGCATCCCCCGCTCCCGGTCCGACGCGATCGACCCCGCGCCCGCCGTCAAGGCCATCAGCGGCACCACCAGCAGCACCAGGTTGATCAACCCCGCCGTCGTCCTGCCGAATCCCGACAGGCCCGAACTCCCCGTCCCCGCCGCGGAGACGAACGACACCGACAGCCCCAGCACGCCGAACGCCAGCGTGTACAGAACAAACCACCGGCTGCGCACCGCGTCCCGAAGCTCCCTCCGCCCGATGGTCAGGATGTTGCCGATCCAGGATGGCGGCGACCGATCGATCCGCCCCGCCGAAACCGGCGACGTCGCACGAACGATGAAGGTTGTCATGCTCCAGCTCCCATCTCGGCGCCGCCCGCCAGCCCCTGGGCGTGCGCCATCGTCACCATGTCAAAGTCGTCCACCACGATCCGCGCATCGGCAAGAATCCGGAACGGCATCGCCTTCTGGTCCGGCTGCACCGGCACCACGATCCCCACCCCATTGAGGTGCGGACGGAAACCCCAGCTCCCCAGCAAGCGCATCGCCGCGTCCCGCACCGACGACCCCATCACCAGGTGCAGCGCCGCCCCCGCCCCGTGCCGGGCGACAAAGTCCTCGCGCCCCATCACCTCGGTGATCCGTCCACGCTCCAGCACCGCCACCCGCCGCGCCAGCGACACCACCTCCTCGATTCTGTGCGACGCGAACAGCACCGTGCGCCCCGCCCCTGAAAGGCTCTCCAGCAGGTGCACGAACTCATCCCGCCCGACCGCGTCCAGGCTCGCCGTCACCTCGTCCAGCACCAGCACCGGCGGGTCTCCCAGCAGCGCGATCGCCAGCGCCAGACGCTGCTTCATCCCCCCCGAAAGCTCCCGCACGCGCTTGCGTCCGTGGCCATCAAGCCCCACGGCCCCCAGCGCCGCCCCCGCGTTCATGGTCCCCAGGCCCTTGAGCCGCGCAAAGTACGCCACCGCCTCCTCCACGCCAAGCTCATCATGAAACGCCAGCTCCTGCGGCACGTACCCCACCAGCAGCCGCGCCCGCTTCCCCATCCTCGCGACATCATGCCCGCCCACCAGGATCGACCCCTCAAACCCCAGCAGCCCCAGCACGCATCGGATCAGCGTGGTCTTCCCAGCCCCGTTCGCGCCCCACAGCGCCACGCTGTCCCCCGCTTCCAGGTGCAGGCTCGCATCATCCACCGCCGGAATCCGCCCGAATCCCTTGGTGACATGGGTAATCGTGATCATGAATGTCCTCCCGTTCCCTGCGCCAGTCGAAGCGCCGCGTTCCCAGGCCGCGGAGCGCTGAGCCCCGCGCGAACGATGCCCCCGGCGATGCCCACCAGCACCACGCCCCCGGCGGCCATCATCAGCCCTTCCCCCGCCGGCCGCGCCTCCACGCTCTCCAGCGAGAGCGGTCGCATCAGGGGCACCTCATCGGTGAACTTGGGCTCCGGCCTCACCGCCGGGATCGCCCGCCCCACGAACTCGATCGCCTGCTGCGCCGGACTGAACTGAAACAGCCGCAGCGACGGCTCCTTCTCCAGCAGATTCTCAAACAGCGTGCTGGACTCGTGCACAAAGTCCCCCACGCCGTCCCCGTCTTTGTCGTACCCCGTGTAGTCGCTCCAGAAGTTCCCCCGGTCTCCCTTCCAGAACGCGTTGTCAACCAGCGAGCCCCGACCCGACACCGCCACCTGCTCCAGGTTGTCCACGAAGTTGTTGCCGACGATCTCGTTCCCCTTCGCCGACGGCAGGAACGTGAACCCCACGTCGTTGTACGCGACCGTGTTGCCCGCGAAGACCCCCGGAACGTCGTGCGTGAACGGTGACCCGTCGAGATACACCCCCGAGCGGTTCCCCACGATCAGGTTCCCCGTCACGGAGAAACGGTCCGCTTCCTTCAGCCCGATGCCGTACCCGCTGGGACCGCGGTTGCGGATCAGCCGGTTCCCCGAAATCTCCACCGCCGTGCTGTACATCAGGTAGATGCCCACCGAGTTGCGCGAGAAGTCGTTCCCCGTGATCCGCACGTTGTCGCTGAACATCAGGTGCAGGCCGTACCGGCACTCCGAGGCCTGGTTGTCGCGAACCACCACGCCCGTCGAGTACCACACGATCGCGTCACGCCCGTCGTGGATGGTGTTCCCCTCCACCAGCGAGCGGTCCGATCGCCACAGCCGCAGGCCGTCCCCGCGCCGCGCGATGTTCAGCGACTTGCCCCCGATCCGGTTCCCAATGATCCTGCTGTCAGGCGCCTCCCGAAGGTCGATCCCGAACAGGATGTCCTCCAGCACGTTGTTCTCAAGCGTCACGCGCGGCGCCATCACCCGGATCCCCGCGTTCTCCTCGTCAAGGCTGATGCCCGTGTTGCGAACCACAAACCCCTGCAGCGTCACGTCCGCCGCCGTGATCGACACGATGTCCCCATCCCCGCCCCCGTCGATCACGACCTCCCCCTCCGCGACCAGCGTGACCGCACGGTCGATCACCAGCTGTTCCCGGTACACGCCCGCCGGAACCGTCAGCACGTCCCCCGCCTTCGCAGACTGCACCATCCTGCCGATCGCGCCCAGCGGAGCCGCGACACGCACGCTCGCCGCCGGCAGCGGCATCTCGGCGCCGTGAGGCCCAGAACCTCCGGCGCCATCAGCCCCCGTTCCCGCCAGCGAACCTGGGCACATCCCAAGACATACGCCGGCCCACAAGGCGAGGCCTGTGATGAGCGTGGTGCGAGTAGTCACGCGGCCGCCCTCCCGGCGAATGTCTTCGAGGATCGGCACAGGGGGCGGTACGCCCGGCGATGGAAGTAGAACCCCACCAGCGTGACCGCCACGCACGCCACCGCGAACCAGTACCCCAGCCCGAATTCCGCATATGTCTTGAACTGCCCGATGCCCCCCTCCCCGATCACCGTGGGCACAAAGGGCTTGACGGACGATGACAGCGGCGCCGAGGGGTCCAGGTGCAGCCCGAAGTCGCGCATCCAGTAGTACAAGTCGGCGATGAATCCCGCCGGGAACGTGATCGCCGGCAGCGCCAGCAGCACCGACCACTTCGTGTGGATTACCGCCGCGCCCTCGACCAGGAAGAACATCCCCAGGATGATCCACACCGACGCGGTCCGCTCAAACGCCGCCGCCTCCCCCAGCGGCCGCATCCCGATGTAGTGATTCAGCCCGTCGATCTCGTGCACATCCCCCGTCAGGTGGTTCACGTACGCCGTCAGGTACAGCCCGTTGGGATACTGCGGCGCCTCCAGCTCCATGTGCCAGTACGGGAAGAAGATCGAGACCAGCAGCAGCACCCGCGCCGCCATGAACAGCATCGTCGGCGTCAGGTAACGCACCCGGTGCGCCGCAAGCTCGTCGAGAGGGACGCGAGGGCCGATCAGGGCGGAGAGGATGCGGGCCATGTGAAGCTCCAGTGCGTTTCGATCAATACCCGCCCCGGGCGCAAACCCGTGGCGGGCAGGAGGGCTGTGTGAAACTACTTTGCCGCGGTCGCCGTCTCCGCCGCGCTCCCCGCCGGGCCGGGCTTCTCGGCGGTGGGGGATCCCTCCCCGCTCCCCTTGGGCTTGATGTGCAGGTAGCCCATCATCTCAAGGTGCAGCGCCGAGCAGAACTCCGTGCAGTAGAACGGGTACGTCCCGGGCTTGTCCGCGACGAACGTGAACTCCCCGTACTCCCCGGGCTCCAGGGACAGGTTGATGTTGTACCCGCCGATGCAGAAACCGTGCGTCGCGTCCTGCGCGGTCTCCAGCGACGTGATCCGCCACGTCACGTGGTCCCCCTCGTTGATCTGCACGTGCTCGGGGTAGAAGTGGCTCCGCACCGCGGTCATCTTCACCACGACCTTGTCGCCCTCCCGCGTCACGCCCTCCTGGCCCTTCTGCGGCGCATTGGGGTCCAGCTGCTGCGTGTGCGGGTTCCAGCCCACCTCGGGGTACGTCGTCCACGTCTTGAGCTTGTCGGCCTTGATCATCTGGCAGTAGTGGGGCTCCCCCACGCCGATCGGGCTGTCATAGATCACCGGCATCGCCGTCCCGGCCTGCAGGATGTCCAGCAGCTGGAAGTTCTGCGGGAGCAGCGGCCCCGTCGGCAGGAACCGGTCCACCGACCACTTCGACATCGCGATCAGGTAGTTGCCGTCGGGGCTGACCGTGTCACCCTCCGCCGCGCAGATGTGCCCCACGTTGTACTGCACCGGCGTCTTCTGCACCAGCTTCCACGGCTGCTCGGGGTTGAGCTTGTCATACTCACCCCCCAGCGTCCACCGCGCCACCGCCGAGTCCAGGAACAGCGACGTGTACGCGTACCCCTTGTTGTCGAACTGCGTGTGCAGCGGCCCCAGGCCAAGCTCCACCTGCGCCTCCATCACCGCGTCAAAGTCCAGGATCGACACCCCGAACTCGTCCTTGCCGGAGTACTTCTTCTGCTCGATCGCCGCCTTCACCTTCTCGATCGAGTACACCGTCACGTGCGGGTCCAGCTTCCCCGCCACCACCATGTACTGCCCGTTGGGCGTCACGTCCACGCCGTGCGGGCTCTTGGGCTCGGGCGCAAAGTGCAGGATGTCCTCGGAAATGCTCGTCCCCAGCATGATCACCGGGAACCCGTTGATCTTCGTCACCTTCCCCGCCTTGAACGCCGCCTGCGCCTTCTTCCAGTCGATGATGTGCAGGTAGTCCGTGTCCCGCTTGCTCGCCCCAGCCTCAAACGGCGGGGAACCGTTCTCGATCCCACCCGTCGCCATCTCCGAGTTGAACGAGTTGATGAAGATGAACCCGTCGCTCGCCTTCTTTCCCGCGTCCGCCAGGTCCTGCCAGTACGGCGGCAGCTCCAGCGCGAACGAGTTTTCCACGTCAATGCGGCCCTTGGCCCGGTCGAACTTCCACAGCGTCACCATCCCCCGGTACGACTTCTTGTAGTCCTCCGGCAGCGCGTACCCGTACCCCAGCACCGTCGCGTACTGCCCGCCCTCCACGATGTAGTCCGTGTCCGGCGTCACGAACGACGCCCCGTGGTCGCTGATCGTCAGCGGGTTCTTCACGATCTGCTTGGTCTCCCAGTCCCGCAGGTCGATCACCGCCAGCCGCGCGTTGGCCTTGTCACCGATGAACAGGAACTGCCCGTCGTAGTCCCCCGCCGTCTCCGAGAGCGCCGGGTGGTGCGTGTCACCCCACGCCACCAGCTTTCCGTTGATCTTCAGCGATTCCTGCACCCGGTCCTCGTCACCCGAGAACCCGTACCCCTGCCACGATTCCGGCGTGAACACCGAGATCGACCGCAGCAGCCGCATGCTCGGCACACCGATCGCAAACACCTGCCCGCTCTGGCCGCCCGACGAGAACAGCACGTAGTCATCGTGCCGCCCGCTGGGCATGTACGTCTTCGCCGCCGCCAGCAGGTCGTCCAGGTTCAGCTTGCGCTCCGTCGCCACCTTGTTGATCTGCGCCGTCTGCTCCGCCGTCAGCTCCAGCGGCTTGGCCTCCTGCGCCGCCCCGCGCCGGCGGCGCCCCTCCTGCTGCGCCCCCGCGTCCGGGCAAAGGCACGCGACGACAGAACCGGCGCACACCAGCAGCGCCGGCAGAAGAGATGAGCGGTGCGAACGTTGCGTGAACTGCATGACCAGTCTCCCTTTGGATGTGCCGCCCCGTCGCCTCGGCGACAGGGTGATGAATGTGATTACTTGCTGCTCGCCGTACGGGTCCCCTCCTGCAGCGTCCGCAGGTAGGCGATCACGTCCAGAATGTCGTCGTCCGACATCGCCGGGTTCCCGCCCTTGGGGGGCATCTGGATCCCCGTCGTGTTCTTCGGGTCGCTCGGCGACCGCCCCTGCTTGATGAACGCCAGCAGCGCGTCGTCGTCGAGCGACTTCACGAACTCGTTCTTCGCCAGCATCTTGCCGTTGCCGGCGATCCCAGCCCCCGCCTTGCCGTGGCACGCCACGCACGTCGTGTGGAACAGCGTGTTGCCGTGCGCGATATACCCCGCCAGCTCCGCGTCCCCGCCCGCCGCCTGCAGCGCCTCGCTCTTCTGCGAGTCCGACGGCGCCGCCGCCACCGCCGCCGGCAGCGCCGGCATGCGCCGAGGATCCTGCAGCCCCCGCACGTACACCACGATCTGACGGATATCACCCTCTGTCAGGTCCTCCCGGCCCGCCTTCGGAGGCATCGGCATCGGCTTGGCATCGGGCCGGCCCATGACGATGAAGCGCCGGAGCTGCTCGTCGCTCTGCAGCGACACAAAGTCGCTCTCCACCAGGTTCTTTCCCAGCCCCGCGATCCCCGTCCCCTGTGCCCCGTGGCACGCCACGCAGGTGCTGTTGAACAGGTCGCGCCCCTTCAACGCATCCGCCAGCTCCAGCGCCGCCCCCGCTGGCGCCGCAACCAGCCGCTCGTGCGCCTGTTCCCGCTCGATCGCCGCCACCCTCAACTCCTCCCGTTCCCGCCACGTCCCGTACACCTGCCAACCCGCCAGCGACAGCGCCGGCGCCAGGAACAGGAACGCCATCCCCGCCGCCACCGCCAGATCCCGGCAGCCCGCGTCGGCGGGAGGGCTCCAGGTTTGACCATTCGGCGAAACTGTGCGGTGTGTGTTTGGAAGCATGATGGATTTCATCCTGCCAAGGGGTGTGTATTTCGGGACGCGACGCACGAGGCACCCGAAATATAGAGATCTAAGTATAGATATCGCTTAATCACATCCCAAATCAAGCGTCGAGGACAGAAACAGGATTAAAAAGTCCACTTTGTCGCCCGAAGTCGTTCCTGTAAGCAAAACGTCAGGTAGGCGTCCCCGTCTCCGCCGCTCGCCGCACCCACCTCGACGCCCCTCGACCACACTTCAAACCCCCCGCCCTGTCACAACCCCCCTCGCGTTCCAGCAGCGATCCCGGGCTCACTACACACACCCGACACACGCTCCGCACGCCGCGAGAACCGCCCGCACCCCTCGTTGACGTTGACACCACGAACGTCATCGCGTCACCCGCGCGAACCGTTTCCACGCACCCGGCGATATACTCCTTCCCGTGCGTCATCCCGCCGCCCAGAAATGCACCGCCCTCCTCTGCCTCGTCGCGATCGCGCTCTGGCAGGTGGTCGTCGGCGCCATGGGTGTCGCCTGCGAAGACGCAAGCGGCAAGGTCCGCATCGAACTCGCGTGCGCCCGCACCCTCGACGGCTCCTGCATCACCCGCTGCGGCCAGCAGGCCGAGGACTCCCACGACTCGTCCTCCTGCGACGACGGCTCCCCCAAGACCCCGCACGCCCCGCACCCCTGCAAAGACACCCCCATCCGGGAAGCGGCCAGCGCCGCCAAGCTCGCCCCTCGCGCCGTAACCCTTGATGCCGTTCAGTGGTGCGCCTTCCTCGCCGTGCTCGCGCAGCAGGTCAGTGTCGAAGGCGTCACCCTCCCCGCGCGTTCCCGCCCGGCGGAGGCGATTCCTCGCCCACCCGGTGAGATCGACCACCTGCGCACCGTCATTCTGCTGGTGTAGCCTCTGGCGCACCGCGGCGACGTTGGCCTTTCAATGCCCAGCGCCTTCAAGCCGCGCGCCCCAAGACGCGAGCACTCCCCGCGTCACCCATTCATCCCTCGCCGTCGAGTGACCACCAAACCCGCGCGGTTCTCCGCGCCCCTCCGGTCAACGCGGCCACCCTCCATCCCATCACAAGTCCTCCGCGAGGCCCTGATCAACGTGATCACGCGCCCCGCGGCCCGCGCCACCAGCGCGCGGGAGACGCCAGGATCTCCCATGCATCCATGCTCGCCGCGCCGCACCGCCCTCACACCGCCCTCATGGCTCCGGGCCGCATTCCGCGTCACCGCCCCCCTCGCACTCCCGCTTCTCCTCGTGGGCTGCCATTCCACACCCCGCCCTCAGATCGATCACGGCGCTGACATCGCCGCCGCCATCGGGCTCCCCGCCCCTGTCGAATTTCGTGAAGTCGACGCCGAAGGCGGACCCATCGATGAACCAGCCCGCGCCGGCGATTCACTCACCCTCGCCGACGCTCTCCGCCGAGCCGTCACCACCGACCCCGCGCTCCAGGCCGCCATGGCCCGCATCCGCATCGCCCTCGCCGATGCAGACCAGGCCCGCACGCTCCCCAACCCTGTCCTCAACCTCGTCCTCCGCTGGGGATCCGGAAAACCACAGATCGAAGCCTCACTCGCCGAGAACTTCGTGCAGGCCCTTCAATCCCCCCGCCGGGCCAGCGCCGCCGACCATCGCCTCCGCCAAGCCTCCGCGCAAGCCATCACCGTCGCGCTCGATGTCGCCGGCGAAGTCCAGGAACGCTACCTCGCCGCCCAGGCCAGCGCCTCCCTCCTCCCGCTCCTCAGCGAGCGGCTCACCCTCCTCGAGCAACTCGCCTCCACCGCCCAAGCCCGCCTTCATGCCGGTGAAGGAACCCGTGCCGACGTCTCCACCCTCAGCGCCCAGCGCGTGGAACTGCTGGTCGAAATCGACGGCGTGCGTCTGACGCAGCGCGAGGAACGCCTGCGGCTCGCTCGCCTCATCGGCGAGCCCAGCTCACAGGCCACCTGGACCCTTGAGCCCTGGACATCCACTCCGATCACCAACCAGCCCGAATCCGCCTGGATCGACGCCGGTCTCCGCCACCGCCCCGAAATCCAGGCCCTCGCTTGGCATCTCAAAGCCCTCGGCGACGAGCAGGCCCTCGCTCGCCTCCTCCCCTGGGAAGATGTCAGCGCCGGCATCGACGCCCAGCGCGACGGCTCGTGGACCGTCGGCCCCTCCCTCTCCACACCCCTCCCCATCTTCGACACCGGCGACGCTCGCCGGGCTCGCCTCACCGCCGAGCAGATGGAAGCACGCCACCAGCTCACGCTCGAAAAGCGAAAAGTCGTCGAAGAGATCCGCGTCGCCTTCCAGACCCTCGCCGCCTCCAACCTCAACCTCGCCCGCATCCACAACGAACTCATCCCCCTCCAGCGCCAGCGCCGCCAGCTCGCCGAAGACGCCTACCGCGCCGGCCAGACCGACGTCACCGCCCTCTTCCTCGCCGAGCAGGACCTCCGCCTCGCCCAGGCCCGCTCCATCGAAGTCGAACACCAGGCCGCCATGGCTCTCATCCGCCTCCGCCGCGCCGTCGGCGGCCCCGGCGTCGCCGCGTCCATCGTCGCCGCATCTCCCTCCACCAATCCCTGAACGCCCCGCGCCACCCCCCAGCGCGACACCGAGACACACGCATGCACACGTCACCCCGCATCACACCCTCCGCACACCCTCCCCTCTCACTCCTGTCAGCGGCGGCGATCACCCTCACCGCCCTCGCCCTCTTCACCGGCTGCAAGCAGCACGCCGACGACGATGACCACGATCATGACCATCCCGCCGCCACCACACCCCCCGCGCCCGGCAACACATCACACGCCCACGAATCCCATGACGACCACGACGACCACGAGCACAGCAGTGGGGGAGCCGCGGCGCACACCGACGAAGTCACCCTCACCCCCGACGCCATTGAACGCGCCAACATCCGCCTCGCCCCCGCCCAGCTCCACCAGCTCCATCCCACCGTCAACACCCCCGCCCGCGTCGCCTTCAATGCCGAAGCCATGGCCCACGTCGGCTCACCCCTCCGCGGCCGCGCCGTGGAGGTCAAGGTCAAGCTCGGCGACTTCATCTCCCACGGCCAGGAACTCGTGATCGTCGAGAGCGCCGAACTCGGAGAAGCCCAGGCCGATTTCCTCCAGAAACGCGCCGCCGCACACGCCGCCGGCCCCGCCGCCGAACTCGCCAAATCAGCATGGGAACGCGCCAAGGGTCTCTACGAGCAGTCCCAGGGCGTCTCCCTCACCGAAGTCCAGCGCCGCGAACTCGAATACAAGTCCGCCGCCGCGGCCGTCAGCGCGGCCCAGTCGTCCGCCCTCTCCGCCCAGCAGCGCCTGCGCCTCATGGGCATGAGCCCCGAGGAAATCCAGTCTCTCACTTCCAGCGGCGAGCTCGTCCCACGCTACGCCATCAAGGCCCCCATCCAGGGCCAGGTCGTCCAGCGCGAAATCACCCTCGGCGAACTCGTCAGCCCCGACCGCGACTCACTCCTCGTCCTCGCCGACACCCGCACCCTCTGGGTCCTCGCCGACGTCCCCGAATCCCAGCTCATCGCCCTCCGCGCCGGCGCCAAGGCCTGGATCACCAGCGGCTCCCGCATCGGCGAAGACACCCAGCGCTTCGAAGGCGCCGTCGCCTTCATCGCCCCTCTCGTCGATCCCACCACGCGCACCGCGCAGGTCCGCATCGAACTGTCCGCCAGCTCATTCCCCCTCAAGCCCGGGATGTTCGCCCAGGCCGAACTTTCCCTCGCCCTGCACGACGATTCCGCAATCACCCAGATCCTCGCCGTCCCCGACGAGGCAATCCAGACCATCGAGGGCGGACCCGCCGTCTTCGTCCCCGTTCCAAGCGAACCCAACACCTTCGCCGCACGCCCCGTCACCATCGGCAAACGCGTCGGCACGCTCATCCCCATCACCTCCGGCCTCACGCCCGGCGAATCCATCGTCATCTCCGGCACCTTCATCCTCAAGGCCGAACTCGGCAAGGGCTCCGCCGCCCACGAGCACTAGGCCCAGCCGCTCCGTCGAGCCGCCTCCATCCACGCGCCGCTTCCACTTCTCCCCGCCCGGAGTTACGCCCCCATGCTCGAAGCCCTGCTCCATGCATCCATCAAGAACCGCTGGCTCATCCTGATCGCCACCGCCGTCGTCGCCGCGATCGGCGTCCACCAGCTTCAAAAACTTCCCATCGACGCCGTCCCCGATATCACCAACAACCAGGTCCAGATCAACGCCGTCGCCCCCAGTCTCTCACCCTTCGAAGTCGAAAAACAAGTCTCCTTCACCATCGAAAACGCCCTCGCCGGCATCCCCGGCCTCCAGTCCACACGCTCACTCTCCCGCAACGGCTTCGCCCAGGTCACCGCCGTCTTCGAGGACGACGTCAACATCTACTTCGCCCGCCAGCAGGTCAGCGAGCGCCTCGGCGAAGCCAAGGAATCGCTCCCCCCCGGCGTCGACCCCGTCATGGGCCCCATCGCCACCGGACTTGGCGAAATCTACATGTACACCGTCGAATACGAGCATCCCCGCGGCAAGGGCGCCGCCCCCGCCGACGGCCGCGTCGGCTGGCAATCCGACGGGACCTACCTCACCCCCGAAGGCCGCCGCCTCTCCACCGACCTCGAACTCGCCTCCTACCTCCGCGAAGTCCAGGACTGGATCATCCGCCCCCAGCTCAAGGGCGTGAAGGACGTCGCCGGCGTCGAGGCCATCGGCGGGTACGTCAAGCAGTACCACGTCCAGCCCGACCCCATGAAGCTCGTCTCCTACGGCCTCACCTTCCACGACGTGATCGAGGCCCTCGAAAAGAACAACGTCTCCACCGGCGCCGGATACGTCGAGCACAAGGGCGAGGCCTATCTCGTCCGCGCCACCGGCCGCATCCAGTCCGTCCAAGAGATCGAGAGCATCGTCATCGGCGCCACAAGCGGCGTGCCCGTCTACATCCGCGACATCGCCGCCCCCGGCGGCATCGGCCTGGGCCGCGAGCTCCGCACCGGCTCCGCGAGCGAGAACGGCGAAGACGTCGTCGTCGCCACCGCCATCATGCTCCTGGGCGCCAACAGCCGCACCGTCGCCGCCGCCGTCGACGCCAAAATGACCGAGATCGCCCGCTCACTCCCCGACGGCATCCGCGCCAAGACCGTCCTCAACCGCACCAAGCTCGTCGACGCCACCATCGCCACCGTCCAGAAGAACCTGCTCGAAGGCGCCATCCTCGTCATCGTGGTCCTCCTCCTGCTCCTGGGAAACTGGCGAGCCGCCCTCATCTGCGCCTCGGCGATCCCGCTGGCGATGCTCATGACCGCCGCCGGCATGGTGCAGGGAAAAGTCAGCGGAAACCTGATGTCCCTGGGCGCCATCGATTTCGGACTCATCGTCGACGGCGCCGTCATCATCGTCGAAAACTGCCTCCGCAGGCTCGGGGAAGCCCAGCACCGCCGCGGCCGGCTCCTCACCCTCCAGGAACGCCTGCACGAAGTCATGCTCGCCGCCCGTGAAATGATCCAGCCCTCCGTCTTCGGACAGGCGATCATCGTCACCGTCTACTTCCCCATCCTCGCCCTCTCCGGCGTGGAAGGCAAGATGTTCCACCCCATGGCCCTCACGGTCATCTTCGCCCTCGTCTCCGCCTTCATCCTCTCCCTCACCTTCATCCCCGCCATGGTCGCCGTCTGCATCACCGGAAAAGTCACCGAGCACGACATGTTCCTCATCCGCTGGGCCAAGGCCGCGTACGCCCCCGTGCTCACCTGGTCCGTCCGCCTCCGCTGGCCCGTCGTCGGCGCGGCCGTCCTCGCCTTCCTCGCTTCACTCCTGCTCTTCACCCGCCTGGGCCAGGAGTTCGTCCCGACGCTCGACGAAAAAGACCTCGCGATGCACGCCATGCGCATCCCCTCCACGGGCATCACCCAGTCACAGTCCATGCAGTACGACGTCGAGCGCGCCGTCTCCGGCATCCCCGAAGTCGCCTTTGTCTACTCCAAGACCGGCACCGCCGAGATGGCGACCGATCCCATGCCCCCCAACGTTTCCGACACCTTCATCATCTTCAAGCCCAAGGACCAGTGGCGCAGCGAATCTCAGCTCGACACCCTCATCGCCGAGAAAACCCGTGCGATGGAAGCCCTCGCCTCACACGACCAGCACGCCGAAGCCTCCCACGAGCACCACGACCACGGCGGCCCTGCCCTCCAGGGACATAAGGCCAAGCTCATCAAGCTCATTGAGCTCACCGTCGCCGCCGTCCCCGGCAACAACTACGAGTTCACCCAGCCCATCCAGATGCGCTTCAACGAGCTCGTCTCCGGCGTCCGCGGTGACGTCGCCGTCAAGGTCTACGGAGACGACTTCGACTCCATGGCAAAGACCGCCGCCGCCGTCCTCGCCGCTATCCAGTCCATCCCCGGCGCCGCCGACGCCAAGGTTGAGCAGACCGAAGGTCTCCCCGTCATGACCATCGAGCCCGACCGCGCCGTCCTCGCCCGTTACGGCCTCAGTATCTCCGACGTGCAGGACGTCATCGCCGTCGCCGTCGGCGGACGCGAGGCCGGCCAGGTCTTCGAAGGCGACCGCCGCTTCGACCTCATCGTCCGCCTCCCCGACGCTCTGCGCGACAGGGTCGATCTCCTCGAGCGTCTCCCCATCCCGCTCCCCCGCGATGATTCCGAGTCCGGCCAGTTCCTTCACGCCCAAGGCGTCGACGGCGGCGCAGGCCTCCTCCAGGGCCAGCGCGAGATGGGCTTCGTCCCTCTGGGCGCTGTCGCGAACATCGACATCTCCGAAGGTGTCAACCAGGTCAGCCGCGAGAACGGCAAACGCCGCATCGTCGTGCAGGCCAACGTGCGAGGCCGCGACCTGGGCTCGTTCGTCACCCAGGCGCAGCAGAAAGTCGCCGCCATCAAGCTCCCCGCCGGACAGTGGCTCGTCTGGGGCGGTCAGTACGAAAACCTCGTCGCCGCCAAGCAGCGACTCACCGTCGTCGTCCCCATCTGTTTCCTGCTCATCTTCCTGCTGCTCTTTGGAACCTTCAAAAGCGTCAAGTACGCCCTGCTCGTCTTCGCCGCTGTCCCCCTGGGCCTTACCGGCGGCATCGTCGCCCTCTGGCTCCGCGACATGCCCTTCTCGATCTCCGCCGCCGTCGGATTCATCGCCCTCTCCGGCGTCGCCGTCCTCAACGGCCTGGTTATGGTCTCGTTCATCAACCAGCTCCGCCGCGAAGGCATGCCACGCGACGCCGCGATCTTCAAGGGCTGCCTCGTCCGCCTTCGCCCCGTCCTCATGACCGCGCTGGTCGCCTCCCTGGGCTTCGTCCCCATGGCCATCGCCGCCGGCACCGGCGCCGAAGTCCAGCGCCCCCTCGCCACCGTCGTCATCGGCGGACTTCTCTCCAGCACACTCCTCACCCTCATCGTTCTCCCCGCCCTCTACCGCATCTTCACCGCGAGAGATCCCGCCGGTGCCCTCCTCGCCGCCCCGCAGGAATGGGAAACCATCACCCCCGGCCCTCTCGAAGTTGTTCCCGCGGAATCCGCCCCTCGCCCGTGACACTCCGGCACCGGAAGTAACAGCGAGGCCCTGCAAGCCCGCACACGCCGCGGGCGAAGACCCATGACAAAGCACCGCATGCCATACCGGCGCTCCCAAAGGGAGCGCCAGGCGGCGATGCTTCATTTCATTGCGCATGCGGGCATGCAGGCGTGCCACCTTCCCGGCCCGCCCGAATTACAACCGCGTCGGCTCAAACCCCTTGCGATACTCGCGCCGCACGATCGTCTTGCTCGCCTCGTCGTGATTCGTAAACCGCAGCCCCTTGCGGTCCCAGTCCAGCACCTGCCCAGGGAACTTCGCCGCCTTCACCGCGAGCAGCCCCGGCTCCGTGCACCGCAGGCCCGTCGCAAACGGCGCCCACAGGTGCGGCGTGTCCTTCCCCAGCGCCTTGTCCACCCACGCGTGCCAGTGGTTGAACGACTCATACTTCGGCAGCCCGGGCCATTGCATCCCGTCGGTCATCTTCCCCTCGCGCCAGATCTCCAGCGGCCCCTCGGGCGCCAGCACCAGCGTCCCGCCCTCGCACACCACGATCGTCAGCACCCCGCTGGGCCACTTCCCTTCCCCGATCCCCAGCTGCCCCCGGTCAGGCGTCATGTTGCTGTCGTAGAAGTAGAAGTTGCACGTCGAGTTCGCAAACTTGCTCCCGCTCACCGGATATGTCAGCGTCGAAAGCACCTTGTCCGCGTGGAAAAACGACATGTCCCGCGTCGGCGTCCGCGTGCACACCTGCGTCGGGCTCTGCAGCTCCGGGAACGCGTAGAACAACACGTCGGTCGTATGCACCACCCAGTCGGCGATCTGCCCGCCCCCGAATCGGTACCAGCTCCGCCACTGCCGCTGCACCATGTTCGGCCTGCACGGCTCTTCCGCGGCCCCGTTCAGCCACAGGTTGTAATCAAAACCCGCCGGCGGCTGGATCGGCTCTCCCAGCTTCCCGTCCGCAAAGTAGAACCCGCCCGCCAGCGCCCCGCCCCCGAACGCGATGTGCGCCTCGATCACCTTCCCCAGCCCGCCGCCCTTGAGAATGTCCACCGCCGCGCGCCGCGGCTCGCTCTGGATCCGCTGCGCCCCCGTCTGCGTGACCAGGTTCGGCCTCGCCTTCGCCGCACGCCCCAGGATCTCCAGTTCCTCAAGTTGCTGCACCAGCGGCTTCTGCCCGTACACGTGCTTGCCCTTCGCCAGCGCCATCGTCATGATCGCGCAGTGCGAGTGGTCCGGCGTCGAGACAATTACCGCGTCAAACTTGTCCCCGTACTTGTCGAACGCCTCCCGGTAGTCCGCGCACCGGAACGCCTTGGGATGCTCCGCCCCCGCCTTCTCCAGCGAGCCCGCGTCCACGTCGCACAGTCCCACGATCTCCACCAAGGGGTGCGAGGCGATCGTCTTGCGGTCCGCCTCCCCGATCGTCCCGATCACGCCGATCGAGAGCACGCGAAGCTTCGTCTCCGCACGCGCCGGCCTGAACGGTCTCCCCAGCGCCGGCACATGGAGCGCCGCAACGCCCGCGGCGGTGACGTACTGGATGAACTCACGGCGGGAACGGGTCGAAGTCATGGATTTCCTCGTAGAGGGGGGTGCGAATCTGCGTCCCCCAGTCTAACGGGAATCCCCCGCGCCCGCTCGCCCCTTCACCCGCGCCATGTCCCCCCGCCGTGCCGCAGCCGCAGGCTGTTCCCCACCACGCTCACGCTGCTCAACGCCATCGCCGCGCTGGCGATCATCGGGCTCAGCATCCACCCAGTCCACGGTTGCAAAACACCCGCCGCCACCGGAATCCCCACCACGTTGTACACCAGCGCCCAGAACAGGTTCTGACGGATCGTCCGCATGGTCCTCCGCGAAAGTGCAATCGCCTCCGCCACCGCCCCAAGATCGCCTCCCACCAGCGTGATCCCCGCCGCATCCATCGCCACGTCCGTCCCGTTACCCATCGCCATCCCCACATCCGCCTGCGCCAACGCCGGCGCATCGTTGATCCCATCCCCGACCATCCCCACCACCAGCCCCTCCCCCTGCCACCGCGTCACATACGCCGCCTTCTCCTGCGGAAGCACCGGTGCGAACACCATCTCCTCACCAATCCCCACCTCCCTCCCGATCGCCTCCGCCACAAGCCGGTGATCCCCCGTCACCATCCCCACCCGCAGCCCCATCCCCCGCAGCGCCGCCACCGCCGCCCGCGAACCAGGCTTCACCGTGTCCGCCACCCCCAGCACTCCCGCCAACGCCCCCTCAATCCCCACATACACCGGCGTCTTTCCACCCGCCGCCAGCGCCGCCGCCTCCGCGTCAGCCACAGCGACATCAATCCCCTTCTCGACCATCAACGCCCGCGTCCCCACAAGCACTTCCCGCCCCTCCACAACCGCCTCCACCCCAAACCCCACCCGCGCCCGAAACCCGCTCGCCTCCGTCAGCACGATCCCCCGCGCCCTCGCCCCTCGACGATCGCCGCCCCCACCCCATGCTCGCTCCCCCGCTCCGCCGACCCCGCCAGCCGCAGCAGATCCCCCTCACCCATCCCCCCGCGCCCAGCCACAACCGTCAACGCCGGCTTCCCCCGCGTCAGCGTCCCCGTTTTGTCCAGCAGAATCCCCGTCACCCGGTGCGCCATCTCCAGCGCCGCCCCGCCCCGGATCAAGATCCCGCGCTCCGCCCCACGCCCCGTGCCCACCATGATCGCCGTCGGCGTCGCCAGCCCCAGCGCGCACGGGCACGCGATGATCAGCACCGACACAAAGCTCGTCAACGCCATCCCCACGCGCGTCTCCACCGGCCCCGCCACATACCACACCACAAAGCTCACAACCGCGATCACCAGCACCGCCGGCACGAAATACCCCGCCACCGCGTCCGCCAGCCGCGCGATCGGCGCCTTGCTCCCCTGCGCCTCCCGCACCATCCGCACGATCTGCCGGATCGCCGTCCCCTCTCCCACCCGCGTCGCCCGAACCCGCACCACCCCCGTCCCGTTCAGCGTCGCCGCAAACACCGTGTCCCCCGCCCGCTTCTCCACCCCTGCGCTCTCACCTGTCAGCATCGATTCATCGATCGTCGTCTCACCCCGCTCCACCCGCCCGTCCACCGGAACCTTCTCACCCGGCCGAACGATCACCACATCCCCCGCCGCAACCTCTTCCACTCCCACATCGCGCTCTACGCCCTCCCGCTCCACCCGCGCCGTCTTCGCCTGCATCCCCACCAGCCGCGCAATCGCCTCCCCAGTCCTCCCCGTCGCCCGCGCCTCCATCAGCTTCCCCGCCAGCACCAGCACGATGATCACCGCCGCCGCCTCGAAATACACCGCCGCCGCCCCGGCGTGCGCCCCGCCTCCATGCGCCCCCTGCGCCCCAACCGCCACGCCCCCCGCGCCCGGCCACACCGTCGCCACCGCCGAATACACATACGCCGCCCCCGTCCCCAGCGCCACCAGCGAATCCATATTTGCCCGGCCTCGCAGCAGCCCCGCCCACGCCCGGCTGTAGAACGCCCGCCCGCACCACAACACCACCGGCGTCGCCAGCACCAGCTGCACCCAGTTCGTCCACGGTCCCCGCAGCCACTCGATCGACCCGTGCGACATCGCAATCACCAGCACCGGCACCGAAAGCACGGCGCCAACTACCAACCTCCGCACCAGCCCCCGTTCCACTCCCGCCTCTCGCCCGTCGTTCGATGCTTCCGCGCTCCGCAAGCTCGCCGGGGTCGCTTCGCTCCCGCCTTCCGTCCCTTCCACGCCCTCCGTCCGCGCAGCAGTGGGGGGGACGACCTCCGGAACCCGCGATTCAAACCCCGCGCCCCGAATCACCTCCACCAGCCCCGCCGGCGAAGTCACCGCCCCGTCAAACCGCACCGTCGCCGTCCTGGTCAGGAAATTCACGCTCACATCCGACACGCCCGCCGCCCGCTTCAGACTCCGCTCGATCGCCCCCGCGCACGAAGCGCACGTCATCCCCTCCAGCGGCAGATCCACCCGCTCTGCCTCCCCGCCTCCCACGCCAACAGCCGCAGTTCTCACCGAGCCCGTCGAATGACCCTGTTCCATCGCTACTTCGCAATCTTGGACATCACGTCCAGCAATTCATCGCACATCGCCTCCGCCTGCGCCTCTCCCGCCACCAGCGCCGCCCTCGCGCAGTGCCGCAGATGGTTCTTGAGCAAGTTCTTCGCCACCGCCCGCAGCGATTCCTGCGCCGCCGCGATCTGGATGATCGTGTCCGCGCAGTACCGATCCTCCTCCACCATCCGCGCGATCCCCCGCACCTGCCCCTCCACCCGCCGCAGCCGCACGATGTTCCCCGCCTTCATCCCCGCATCCACCCCCAGCGCCTTGCGGCCCTCCCCGCGCGCGCCCAGCGTCCCCCGCGCGCCCGCCGCAGGCCCGCACGCGCACGCCGGCCCCGACATCGCGCCCTTTCGTGCCCCCAGGCTTCGCGTCCCGCCCGCCATACACACCTCCGTCAGTCCCATCCCTCGTCATGCCGTTCATTCTCACGCGTTCAACGGCACATCATTATACCCCCTGGGGGGTATACGCGGCGGCGTGTCGCCGCCCACCGGGCCAACCCCTCGCACGCGTCAACTTATACTCCCCCCATGCAACCCCTCACCCCCGCGCTCGCGCTCTCCACGCTCCTCCTCGCCGGGTGCGTCTCCTCCCCTCCGCCGTCCACGCACCCCGCCCCCGCCCTCTCCGTCTCCTCCCCTCAGCCCCTCAGCATCGGTGAGACCTTCACCATCGACTCTCGCATCATGGGTGAGCAGCGCCGCATCAACGTCTTCGTCCCCACCTACTACGGCGAAGCCTTCCCCACGCCGCTCCCCGTCCTCTACATGCCCGACGGCGGCTTGAGCGAAGACTTCCTCCACCTCGCCGGCCTCGTCCAGGTCCTCTCCAGCAACGCTGGCATGCGACCCTTCATCCTCGTGGGCATCCAGAACACCAGCCGTCGCCGCGACATGACCGGGCCCACCACCATCCCCGAAGACAAAAAAATCGCCCCCGTCGTCGGCGGATCCGCAACCTTCCGCGCCTTCATCAAGGACGAGCTCATGCCCGCCGTCCGCGCTCGCTACCGCACCACCGAAGAATCCGCCATCATCGGCGAATCACTCGCAGGCCTCTTCGCCGTCGAAACCTTCTTCCTCGAGCCCGACCTCTTCTCCACCTGCATCGCCATCGATCCAAGCCTCTGGTGGAACGACAAGTCCCTCATCAAGTCCGCCCCCCAGCGCCTTCAGTCCCCATCATCCCCTCCCAGAAGCCTCTTCATCGCCTCCAGCAGCGAGCCCGGCATCCTCGCCGATGCCCAGCAGCTCACCGCCGTCTTCTCCGCGCACCCCTCACCCACGCTCCACTACACCTACATCCCATTCCCCGCCGAAACCCACGCCACCATCTACCACCCCGCCGCCCTCCAGGCCCTGCGAACGCTCTTCCCGCCCCCGCCCCCACCGGAGTCCAGCCCCACCGCCAAGTAACCTCACTCCAGCACGAACATCGCCTCCTCGCACGCCGGAAACCGCTCCGTCGCCGGCGCCCAGCGGTACCCCGTCAACGCAAACCCGCACTTCTCCAGCACCCGCCGCGATCCCGCGTTCCCCTTCGCCGTGCTCGCGTGCAGCGGCCTCTTTCGCACCTCGTTGAGCAAGAGCTCCAGCGCCCGCGTCCCGATCCCCCTCCCCCAGCTCTCCCGCTCGATCCAGTACCCAACAGTGTCCCGACCCTCCATCTCAAAGCATGAGATGTGCCCGACCACGCGCCCATCCACCACGATGACCCGCGCCGTGATCGTCCCGTTCCCAAGCACCGAGTCCCAGAACTCGTCAAACGCTCCCCGGTCCCGCGGATTGCTCACCGCCATCTCGTTCGCCGCCGCGTCCGATTGCATCAGGTACAGCGCTTCCAGATCCCCGCGCTCCACCCCGCGCAGCGTCACCAGTCCCCGCCCTCTCTCCAGCGGATTCTCCACGCTCAGCCCCTCCTCGTCTTCATTTCCGTTGCTCCGCGTGCAAGCTCCCGCGTTCTCGGAAGCTCACGCCCCGCTCCAGCGGCATTTCACCGTATTGCTCTTTGCCCGCAGCCGTTCCCATGATAACTTCTTCCCCGCACGTGCCCTTCGTACACCCGCCCCCTCGGCGACACGCCACCCCGTAAGCATTGAAAACGCGGCTCAAACGCCAGGAATTTACGTTATGCAGCAGCGCCCCTTCACCTTCACCCTCACCCTCCCCCTCGCCCTCGCCGCCTCCATCCTCGCCGCCGCCCTCATCTCCCGCGCCGGCCCGCTCGATCCACCCGCTGGTCCGGTAACTCCCAGCTACAAGACCCTCTCCGATGTCGAGCCCCGCACCGCCATCAACGCCGCGAACACCCCCGGCGACGCCAGCAGCACCTTCATCATCACCAAGGCCGGAAGTTACTACCTCACCCAGAACCTCCAGCTCGTGTCCGGCAAGGCAGGCATTTCCACCTCTACCTCAGACGTCACCATCGACCTCAACGGCTTCACGATCGTCGGCGCTCCCGGCGCCAACCAGGCCATCGTCGGTTTCGGCGGCGTCGGCCGCATCACCATCCGCAATGGACGGCTCCAGAACCTCTCCGCGCCCGCACCCGCCATCGCCGTCGGCGCCGACGCCGTCATCGAAGATCTCTCCACCACCGCCACCAGCAACACCTTCGACATCCTCTCCGTCGGCGACCGCGCCACCATCCGCCGCTGCCAGATCCAGGGTGGCTCCGCCGCCATCACCTGCGGCGCAACGTCCACCATCGATCAGGTCACCGCCGTGGGCGTCATTGTCGGAGTCTCCGCCTCCGGCAAGCTCGATGTCTCCGTCCGCAACTCACGGTTCTTTGGCGCCAGCACCAGTTCCGGTTCCGGTGTCGTCGGCGGGGACCGGCTGACCCTCCGCGGTGTCCAGACCGACAAGTTCGTCATCGGCGTGCAGGCGGGCAATCAGTGCATCATCCAGGAAACCTCTCTCTCGAACTGCGTCATCGGGATCAGCACCGCCGCCAGCGCCACGCTCATCGACACGACCGTCACCTCCGCCTCCTCGAGCGGCATCACCGTCGGCGACTTCTCCCGTCTCCACGGTGTCAAACTCTCTTCCGCCCTCGGCGGGGGAATCGCCGTCGGCAGCGATTGCTCCCTGATCGACGTCAACGTCACCGCCAGCGCGGGGGGGTTCTCAGGCCAGAGCCGGAACACCCTTAAGGACTGCTCCGCCTCCAAGTCAGTCGGAGCCGCGGGCTTCGCGTTCCTCGACAGCAATTCCTTCACCAACTGCCGCTCCGACGAGAATGGCGGCGACGGTTTCAGCGCCCGCTTCGGCAACATCTGGAACAATTGCTCCGCCCGCGGCAACACCGGGGACGGCATCGAGAGCGCCGTCGGCGGAACCATCCGCCAGTGCCGCCTGGATTCCAACGGGAGCGGCGCCTCGGTCGGCGCGAACATCCGCCTCACTGGCGACGCCTGTCGCGTCGAGGACAACTCCCTCATCGGCGCCGACTTTGGCATCCAGACCACCACCGGTGGAAGCACCATCCACCGCAACTCCTCCCGCAACAGCGCCAACAACTTCGGCGGAATCTCCGGCGGCAACGACGTCGGCCCCATCGGCGTCGCCGCCACCGCCACAAGCCCCTGGGCCAACATCGCCTACTGATCCCCCGAGCCTCACCCAAAAATCATCGCGATTCGCATTTCATTCGGTGCAACCCGCCGCCCCGCGCGCCGGTACACACTCATGACGTGCCGACCTCCCCCTCCACGACGCCCGACCGCGCCGAGCTCCTTCGCCGCGCCGCCATCGCCCGCGGAATGCTCTCCTCCTGCCAACTCTGCGAAATCCGCTGCCACGCCAATCGCCTCGCCGGAGACCCCGCCCCCTGCGGACTCGCGGACGAAACCTGGTGTTTCAAACGACACGTCAGTTACGCGGAAGAAATCCAGCTCCTCCCCAGTTATATGGTGTACCTGGGCGGATGTAACTTCCGCTGCCGCTTCTGTGTGCAGGCCCCGCAGTGCTTCCGCCCCGACGGCGGAACACGCCTCCACGCACTCCAGGCCGCCGCGGACTTCGCCAAGCTGGTCGCGCAAGGCGCCCGCACCATCAACCTCCTGGGCGGAGAGCCCAGCCTCCATCTCCACGCCCTCCTGGAGATCGCCGCACACGCCGAGCAACCCCTGCCCCTCGCACTCAACACCAACATGTACATGACCCCCCAGGTCATCGACCTCCTCGACGGCGTCGTCGAAACCTACATCGCCGACTTCAAGTTCGGCAACGACGCCTGCGCCCACCGCCTCGCCTCCATCCACCGCTACGTCGAGGTCGTCACACGCAACCTCCTCCTCGTCAAAGGCCGCGCCAACATCATCCTCCGCCACCTCGTCATGCCCGGCCACCTCGACTGCTGCCTCGAGCCCGTCGTCCGCTGGATCTCCGAAAACCTCCCCGGACTCCCCGTCACCCTCATGACCGGCTACGTCCCCGCCTGGCGAGCCGCCGCCTCCGGCGATCCCCTCGGCCGCTGCCTCACTCCCGAGGAACTCCACCGCGCCCAGTCCATCGCCGCCGCCCACGGCCTCACCACCGACGCTCCCTGATCTCCCCCGCCACATGAGCTCCGCCCCCCGCCCATCCACCCCGCACCTCCCCGACGGCTCCGACCCCGCCGGCGACGGACTCACCATCACCATCCGCATCGGCCCCGACGGCCGCGTCTACTTCCACGACATCACCGCGCCCCTCCTCCCCGTCGCCCTCTCCCTCGACCCCGCCAACCCCGACCTCTCCCGCCGCGCCCTCGCCGCCCACCTCTTCCGCCCGGAACCCACCACATGACGCCAAAGCCCCTTCAGCCCGGCGCCCTACGCCCCACCCCATCCGCGCCCCAATCCACCTCCCAGCCCGCCTCCCCTCCCGCCCCCCGCGACGAGCTCGAAACCCTCATCCGCGCCCGCTACCCCGTTATCTACGTCGTCAGCTGGGAAGAAGCACGCGTCGAAGCCCACCTCGGCCGCATCGCCGCCAAGCGCGGCAAGCAGCTCTACCTCTGGTCCGTCACCACCGGCATGCGCCGCGCCGGCGCCGCCAACCAGCAGTCCCAGCAGCGCGGCATGGCCGATCCCATCGAAGGCCTGAACACCGTCCTGGAGCACAAAGAACCCGCCATCTACATGTTCCAGGATTTCCACGCCTTCCTCCGCCCCGCCGTCACCTGCAACCTCGGACCCATCCGCAAGCTCCGTGAAGTCGCCCGCGCCCTCAGCGACAGTTACAAGACCCTCGTCATCTGCGCCCCATCCCTCGAGCTCGCCCCCGAGCTCGAAAAAGACGTCACCGTCTTCGATTACCCCCTCCCCGGCGCCCCCGAGATCGGCGGACTCCTCTCCCGCATCTGCGAGGAAGTCTCCGGCAACGACGCCATCAAGGTCTCACTCAATGACAAGGGCCGCGAACAGCTCGTCCGCGCCGCCAGCGGGCTCACCCTCCAGGAAGCGGAAAACGTCTTCGCCAAGACCCTCGTTAACGACGGCCGCCTCACCGACGGCGACGTCTCCACCATCTTCGCCGAGAAGCAGCAGATCGTCCGCAAGAGCGGACTCCTCGAGTACTACGACTCCTCCGAAGACCTCGGCTCCGTCGGCGGAATGAGCGAACTCAAAGACTGGCTCTCCCGCCGCTCCCTCGCCCTCACCGAAAAAGCCCGCGCCTTCGGCCTCCCAGAACCCAAGGGCGTCCTGCTCATCGGCGTCCAGGGCTGCGGAAAAAGCCTCTGCGCCAAGGCCGTCGCCCGCGAGTGGAAAATGCCCCTCCTCCGCTTCGACATGGGCCGCATGTTCTCCAGCCTCGTCGGATCTTCCGAAGAAAACATGCGCCGCGCCATCGCCGTCGCCGAGAGCGTCTCTCCCGCCGTCCTCTGGGTCGACGAAATCGATAAGGCCTTCTCCGGCTCCCAAAGCTCCGGCGGAACCGACGGCGGAACCACCGCACGCGTCCTCAGCACCTTCCTCACCTGGCTCAGCGAGAAGCAGCGCCCCGTCTTCGTCCTCGCCACCGCCAACGACATCTCACAGCTCCCCCCCGAACTCCTCCGCAAAGGCCGCCTCGACGAGATCTTCTTCGTCGATCTCCCCACCGCCCCCGAACGCGCCGAGATCGCCCGCATCCACCTCGCCAAGCGCAAACGCGACCCCGCAGCCTTCGACCTCTCCGCCATCGCCGCCGCCGCCGAAGGCTTCAGCGGCGCCGAGATCGAGCAGGCCATGGTCAGCGCCCTCTACGACGCCTTCTACTCGGGCCGCGAACTCCAGACCGAAGACTTCCTCAAAAGCCTCCGCGAAACCGTCCCCCTCTCACGCACCATGAGCGAACGCATCTCCGCGCTCCGCTCCTGGGCCGAAGGCAGGGCCCGCTTCGCCTCCAAATCCGACCACGCCCCCCTCCCCGCCCCACGCCGCAAGCTCGAGGTCTAAACCCCTCCCGACCCCCGATCTCCTGGCGCCCCCAAAGGAGCCTCCCATGAGCAGCGTCTGCGTCCTCACCCCCATCGTCATCGCCTCCTGGCCCACCATCGCCGCCTCCATCGCCGGCGCCGCCAGCGCCCTGGGATTCACCGTCGTCGGCCTCAACTCCGAAGGCACCCCCCACAAAGCCGGCGCCGACTCCGTCGAAACCCAGGTCCCCAACAGCGAAGTCATCGCCGAAACCCTCTCCCGCGGCGAAAAGCTCCGCATCGTCCGCGACGGCGTCACCATCGAGTTCGGCGTCGACGACCGCGGCAAGGTCTCCGTCTGCGCCAGCGGAAAAGGACACACCAAGGGACAGCTCAAGCAGATCGGCCAGGAAGTCGCCGGACGCGTCGTCCAGCAGTTCGCCTACCACAAGCTCGTGAGCGAGCTCAAGACCCGCGGCTACGACATCGCCGAGGAAAGCGTCACCAAGGACCACTCCATCCAGATCAAGGTCCGCGCAGGCCGCTGAATTCACCCACCCGGAGCACACCACCCATGGCAACCCCCGAATTCCAGATCGCCATCGGCGCCGACGGACAGGTCAAGGTCAAAGTCTCCGGCGCCTCCGGCGATGAATGCATGAAGCTCACCGACATGCTCCGCGACATCGTCGGCCGCGAGGAGAGCCGCGAGAAAACCTCCGAGTACTACGGCCCCGGCGGCGTCGTCCGCATCGACGCAAACGTCCACGGCCGCACCAAGGGCTGACCCATGGAGTGCCCCAACTGCACCTTCCAGAACACGCCGGGCCTCCCCGTCTGCGTGCGCTGCCAGAGCAGGCTCGACCTGGGCGATATCTCCATCGAGCCCCCCCGCGCCAGCTCCAGCGCCGTCCTCCGCGCCGGCGCCAGGGCTTCCTACCACGCGCGCCTCTCCCTCTCCACCGCCTTTCTCAACTTCACCTCCTCCGCCCGCAACCTCATCCCCGCCCATCTCAGCCTCAGCGCCCTCCTCTGGTCCATCGTCCCCGGCCTCGGACAGTTCCGATCCGGCCACCGCCTCATGGGACGCCTCATCGCCTTCACCTGGCTCATCCTCATGCTCCTGGCCGCCCTCAACATCGGTGGCGCCATGGGCTACTTCTTCGCCCTCGCCGCCATCGGACTCCACTGCTTCGCCGTCTCCCTCATCCTCGCCCCCTGCATGCAGGGCTCCTCACTCCTCCTCCGCGCCTTCACCGGACTTCTCACCTGGTGCGTCCTGGTCGGAACTCTCTACTACCCCGCCACACTCCTCTCCCGCCAGTGCTTCATGCTCATTCCCGTCGACGCCATTCGCCGCTCCGCCCTCGTGAAATCCGGTGACGTCCTGGTCTCCACCGGCCAGTGGACCAACCCCGATGCCTACCACCGCGGCGACATCGTCTACTACCGCATCGACCCCCTCTCCGTGCCCGGTGCCTACGTCACCGCCGGCGCGGGCATCGAACGCATCGTCGGCCTCCCCGGCGACCACGTCCGCGTCCAGGCAGGGCACGTCTTCGTCAACGGCGTCGAAGTCCCCAGCGCCACCGCGCTCCTCGCCGACGCCGCCGCATTCCCCGATTTTGAAGTCCATGCCACCACCCAGGAATACGTGATCATCCCCTCCCTCGCCAACTGGTACCGGCACGGCCAAGTCCCCAACGTCGCCAAGCTCCTCGTCGGTGTCTCCCGCGTCCCCCTCAGCCGCATCGAGGGCCGCGTCTTCTTCCGCGTCCGCCCCTGGTCCCGCATCAGCGTCTTCACGGACTGGTGAACTCCCTATGACAGGACGTTTCCATCGCCTCGAGTTCCAGCCCCCCCAGCAGCAGGCCAGCGAAGCCGCCCGCGCCGTCGGCACGCCCCTGCGCACCGCCGACGCCGAATACCAGGAAGCCGTCACCCTCTGGCGCTCCGGCGGCTTCGAAGGCGCCCTCAAGCACTTCACCCGCGCCCTGGGAATCAACCGCACACTCATCCCCGCCTGGGTCGGACAGGTCCAGATGCTCGTCGAGCTCGGCGAACACACCGAAGCCCGCCTCTGGAGCGACAAAGCCCTCGAGCTCTTCAAGAACAACGGCGAACTCCTCGCCGCCAAGGGCCGCGCCTGCCTCCGCATGGGAGACATCTCCGCCGCCCTCGCCGCAAGCGACAACGCCCTCAAGAGCCCCGGCTCCTCCCCCGCCCGCTGGCAGGCCCGCGGCGAAATCATGCTCCAGGATCGTGCCGACCGCGCCCGCGACTGCTTCGACAAGTCTCTCACCGAGCCCGGCGCCGACTGGTTCGATCGCCTCAACATCGCCCGCATCTACCTCTTCCACAATTTCGCCGCCCCCGCCCTCGAATTCGCCCAGGCCGCCCTCAAGCTCAGCCCCGACCACGCCTACTGCTGGCTCATCCTCGGCCACTGCCAGGACCGCCTGGGATGGTCCAGCCAGGCCTCCACAAGCTACGTCCGCTCACTCGAGCTCCTCCCCGCCGGCAACCCCGCCAGCCAGGCCCTCCAGCGAGTCCTCAGCCAGTCCGTCGCCGCCCGCGCGTGGCGACGCATGAAGGGATGGTTCTCACGATGAATCTCCGCTCCGTCCTGCTCAGCGCCCGCGAACACGGCGCCAGCGACGCCCACCTCCTCGTCGGGCTCTCCCCCATGTTCCGCCTCGGCGGCGAAATCGTCGCCAGCCGCGGCAGGCCCATCACCACCGACGACATCCACTCCATGCTCAACGAAGCACTCAACCCCGAGCAGCGCCGACGCCTCGAGACCGAGTGGCAGATGTGCGTCTCCGTCTTCGCTCCCGACATCGGCCGCTCACGCCTCACCGTCTACCGCCGCAACGGACACCCCGAGCTCTGCATCCGCCTCAGCGAGCCCGTCGTCCGCACCCGCGCCGAGCTCCGCCTCCCCGCCGTCGTCGACGACCTCGCCCGCAAGCCCAACGGCCTGGTCATCCTCACCGGGCCCACCGGCGTCGGCAAGACCACCACCCTCCACTACATGATCGATCTCATCAACGCCGAACGCGCCTGCAAGATCGTCACCATCGAAGACCCCATCGAGTTCGTCCACTCCTTCAAACGCGCCATCGTCGTCCAGCAGGAAATGCTCGCCGACATCAAGGACTTCACCTCCGCCCTCCGACACGTCCTCCGCCAGGATCCCGACGTCATCGCCATCGGCGAGATGCGCGACCGCGAAACCATCTACACCGCCCTCCAGGCCGCCGAGACCGGCCACCTCGTCCTCGCCACCCTCCACACACCCGGCGCCGTCGACGTCGTCCAGCGCCTCGTCTCCGCCTTCCCCGAAGGACAGCAGGGCGAGATCCGCTTCATGCTCGCCAACGCCATCCAGGGCGTCATCGCCCAGTCACTCCTCCCCATGGCGACCACCAAGGGCCTCCTCCTCGCCTGCGAAGTCCTCATCGGCACCCAGGCCGTCCGCAACCACATCCGCGAGAACTCCGCCCACCAGCTCTACAGCGAGATGCAGGCCGGCCGCCGCCACGGCATGTTCACCCTCGATTCCACCCTCCTGGACCTCTACCAGCAGGGCGAAATCACCTACGACACCGCCATCTCCATGGCCCGCCACCCCGACAACCTCCGCAAACGCGCCTCCTGATCACGCCGCACTTGCGGCCGCCGCCCTCCCGGAAGATGATGCACCCTCGCGCCCGCCGCGCGCGGCCCAGTTCACCACGCGCGGCCCGCGTCCCCGGGGAGGATGTGCACGCATGGGATCGCTCACCACGCACCAGCTTGTGTACCGCGACCAGTTCCGCAGCCTCTTCAAGGACGCCTTCCAGGAGTGGTGCGGCAGGCTCCTCCGCCACCTCTACCCCATCGGCAAGGGCCAGGGCGTGCGCATCTCAAACGGCGACGCCGGCATCGATTACTTCGTCATCGACCAGCAGCACATCTACCAGATCTACGCGCCCTCCCGAATGGACGAGCAGAAGGACTCCGAAACCGCCGAGAAGATCCGCGCCGACTTCGCCAAGGTCCACGCCTTCCTCGGCGCCTCCCTCAAGGCATGGACCTTCCTCCACAACCATCCCGAAGGCCTGCTCGGCAAGCTCTCCGCGCACGCCGTGCTCGACCTCCAGTCCGCCCATCCCGGCGTCGACATCCGCGTCCTCAACATCGACACCTTCTGGAACGTGCTCGAGACGCTCGATCACGGCGTGCGCGACGCCCTCTTCCATCTCAAGCAGGACACCCAGCCGGACCGCGCCGCGCTCCCACCCATCGAGCAGATCGCCCTCGCCCGCTTCAAGCCCGAGCTCCCCGCCCACCACGTCCCCCGGCCCAAGCTCCTCGAGGCCCTCGCCCGCATCGTCGCCGGCCAGCGACACTCCGCCATCTCTCAGCCCGTCGGCGCCAGCGGCGACGGCGGCCTCGGCAAGACCATGCTCTCCGTCGCCTACGCAAGCCAGGCCCTCAAAGGCGCCCTCGGACCCGACCACCTGTACCCCGGCGGCGTCTACTTCATCTCCGTCGGCGAGCAGTCTCCCGCCGAAGCCTTCGCCCAGCTCGTCCACCCCTCCTCCATCAACGGCTACCAGCTCGAAGTCGACGACATCGCACGCCTCGCCTCTCAGGCCCTCGCCAGGCTCGATACATCACTCCTCATCATCGACAACGTGATCGACGAGCAGCAGTGGGGGGATCCTGCCTTCACCGCCCTCATCCCCGCGGGCAACTGCCGCGTTCTCGCCACCACCCGCGCCGAATCCCTGGGAAAGCTTCAGATGCTCCCCGTCACACGCCTGGAATTCACCGAAGCCGTCGGCATCCTCTCCAAGTTCCGTCCCAGCGCCGCGATCCCCGACAACGAGCAGCACATCCGCAAAATCTACGACCACCTCGAAGGCATGGCCCTCGCCGTCGCCGCCGCCGGCGCGCTCATGCATATCACCGAAGACGACAACTGGAGCCTCCTCGCCCAGTTCATCGCCCTCGCCGACCCCGTCCAGCTCCCCGACCAGCTCCCCGCCGTCCGTGAGAAGACCCAGGACATAACCAAGTCCGTCGTCGCCGTCCTCGACGCCCTCCGCGCCCGCCTCCCCGAGCCCCAGCGCGTCGCCATCGACCTCGCCGCTCTCCTCCCGCAGGACGCCGTCCCCACCGGCTGGCTCGAAGACCTCGTCCAGTCCTACTTCCAGCTCCACGCCCCCGACCAGCACGCCCCCGACCCAGCCGCCGTCGTGGACCGCCTCATCAGCCTCGGCATCCTTACCGCACGAACCTCCGAGCTCGAAAACCAGCAGTCCCCCGACATCACCCCCGCGCTCCTCCGCCGCGCCGCCCCGCGTGCACTCCACCGACTCCACGTCCGTCGCTCCAAGACGTTCACATCGAACAACCCCGCTCGCCAAGCCGCCTTCGACTCCCTCCTCGCCGCGTACGTCCAGCAGCGACTCGACGCGGTCATCGGTCCCAAGCCCCTCTTCCCAACCGCCCGCAGCCGCCGACACCTCCGCTGGGAACTCTCCCCCCTCGCCGCCTACTGCCACGAATGCTGGTCACGCCGCCGCCACGACCAGGCCGCCCGCATCGCCAGCCGCATGGGCTTCGCCGCCGTCGAAATCTGGCGACCCGTCGATGTCGAACGCTGTCTCCCCCTCGAGCACCTCTCCGACGCCGCCCTCCGCGGAGATGTCAACTCCACCGACCTCCCCCGCGCCCTCGCGTGGCGAGCCGTCTGGGCCAGCCGCAATCGCCGCGCCGGCGAAGCCAGCCGCTTCACCACGCACGCCCTCGATCACCACCGCGCCCGCAGCCGCGAAAACACCGCCGACTACGCCGTCGACCTGGGCATCAGCGCCATGTGCATCTTCGACAAATCCAGTGCTCGCCTCGACCAGGCCGAGGACATGGCCCGCCAGGCCATCAACATCCATCGCGCCGCCGTCAAGGACGACATCCTCACCCCCGTCTACGCCCTCGACATTCTCGCCGGAAAGCAGCGCGACAACGGCAAGTACCACCTCGCCCTCCAGACCATCAACGAAGCCCTCCCCATCGTCGCCGCCGAAGAACCCGCCCACTGGGTCCTCCGCGCCAAGCTCACCTACCGCCTGGGCACCATCCTCACCGCCATCCCCGGACGCGAAGCCGAAGCTCGTGACGCCCTCAACCGCGCCGAGGCCCTCTACCTCCGCATGTACCCCGAAGACCACAAGGACATCCAGAACACCCGCGAAGCCCTCGCCGCCCTCGACCGCACCCTCCTCGACCGCTCCCAATCTTCACCCACGCCATGACTCCGTAACTTCCTGACTTCCTGACTCCGTGACTCCGGAGCTTTTCGCGCGTAGCGCCGACTAACTTGCGCCAACCTGTTCAAGCGGCCACACTTGCGTCCTGAAGTGAGATTCAGGAAGGAGGCAAGTGTGGACCGCGACATCTGGGTTGTGTTGGTGCG
>JBGAHA010000012.1:0-163421 GCA_044226385.1 Phycisphaerales bacterium | reverse complement strand
CCCCCGAAATCGAAAAGCTCGCCGGCATGCTCACGGGCTCCTGGAAAGCCACCACCCCCGCCGCTCCCGCCGGCAAGGGCGCTGCCGCCGCCCCCGTCGATATCTGGATGCACATCACCCCCCTGCGCGTCCAGGGCCTTGAGAGCACCCTGTACATCGAGAGCGCCCGCGCAGACGCTCCCCATCGCCCCTACCGCCAGGCCATCTTCCAGCTCTACCCCTACAAGGGCAAAACCCGCCTGCGCACCTACGAGTTCCGCTCCCGCGACGCCGCGTCCATGACCGGCCTCTGGCTCGCACCCCAGTACCTCCCGACCCTCGCCGCCAACGAGCTCATCGCCACCCTCGACGTCGAGCTGTCCCCCTCCGCCGACGGCTTCTCCGGCAAGACCCCCTACGCCTACCCGACGGGAGTCCAGGGCGCCGTCGAGATGACCAGCGAGCTCACCCTCACCCCCGAAACCCTCACCACCAAGGACCGCGGCTACGACGCCGCCGGAAAGATTGTGTGGGGCTCAAGCGAGAACGACGCCTACACGTTCAAGAAGTCCCCTGCTCCCTACACCGCCGACATCCGCGACAACGGACTGGTGGTAATCACCATGCACCCCGGCTCGGGCGAGCTCAAGGCGACCAAGGGCCAGCGCGTCACCATGCACTACACCGGCTGGTTTCTGAACGGCCAGATGTACGACTCCACCCTCCAGCGCAAGCCCCCGACGCCCCTCATCTACAACCATCCCGCCGGCGCCGTTCACGGCGTCAGCCTCGGCATGGAGGGCGCCACCAAGGGTGAGATCCGGCGCCTGGTCATCCCCTGGGACCTCGCCTACGGCGCCACCGGGTACCGCAACATCCCCCCCTACTCCACCATCATCCTCGAGACCGAGGTCATGAACATCGACACCCTCGCCCCCGCCCCAGCCCCCGCCGCCGATTCCGACTCAACCCCCGGCGGCCTCCCCGACGCACCCAGGCCCGTAACGCCCGTCGCCCCCAAGTGATCCGCAAACCTCCGACCGCTCCACAAACGCCCGGCCCCACGGGCGTTTTTCATGCCCCCGTTTCCGGGTACTTCACTCCGTCTCCGCGGAACTCCGTCTCTCCGTCTCTTCCCGCAGCTCTCGCTCAATCCTCCGGTCCGGAACAAACCACACCATCGCCACCAGCACGTACAGCACGCACGCAATCCACGGGCTCACAAACGCCAGTGGGATCGCCGCCGCGTAGCACACCATCGAGATCTTCCCCTTGCGGTCCCGCCCGATCGCCCGCCCCAGCACCGACTCGCGCCCCTGGCTCCGCCGGATCGCCTTCTGCAGGATCACAAACGCCAGAGCACTCGCCAGCAGCACCGCCCCGTACATCGCCGTCGGCACCGGCGCCACGTGGTTCTCACCCATCCACCCCGTCACGAACGGGATCAGCGAGAGCCAGAACAACAGGTGCAGGTTCGCCCACATGATCCCCCCCGTCACCCGCTTGGCCGTGTGCAGCAGGTGATGGTGGTTGTTCCAGTAGATCCCCACGTACACAAAGCTCAGCACGTAGCTCAGCATCACCGGCAGCAGCGGCTTCAGCGCCGACAGATTCTCCCCGTGCGCCGGTACCTTCAGTTCCAGCACCATGATCGTGATGATGATCGCCGCCACCCCGTCGCTGAACGCTTCAAGCCTCGTCTTGTTCATAAGTTCCTCGCGCCGCGATACCCAACGTCCCGCACCCTGCCAGTCACCCTTAATTTCTCGTATGATTCCTCACCGGAGGATACTTCCCATGCACCGCGCCCCCACTCCCACCCTCGCTCTCACCATGGCCGCCCTCCTCTCCACGCTCCCCTTGGGCGCCTGCACGTCCGACCAGCATCGCCGCTCCGATCCTCCCATGATCCACCACGAGGTCGCGCAGATCGAAGCGATGCTCAACGACTGGCACGACGCCGCAAGCAAGGCCGATGAAGCCCGCTACTTCGGCCACATGACCTCAAACGCCGTCTTCATCGGCACCGACGATACCGAGTACTGGACCGGCCCGCAGTTCAAGGACTTCGCCCACCCCTACTTCTCCAAGGGCAAGGGCTGGACCTACCACCCCCACGATCGCCACGTCTACTGGTACGACCCCGCGACGGACGTCGCTTGGTTCGACGAAAAGCTCGACAACGACAAGTACGGCCGCTGCCGCGGCGCCGGCGTCTGCGTGCGAACCGGCGGCGAGTGGAAACTGGCCCACTACACCCTCTCGTTCCCCGTCCCCAACGACGCCGCCGCCGATGTCGTCAGGACCATCAAGCAGTTCGAAGCCGCCGCGTCCCCCGCGAAGTAGCCCGCTCCCCGGGACCAGCTCGCGCCACGCGTGTGCAGACGCGCCCCGGCGCCCGGGCCGTCCTCATCCACGCAGCTTCTGATAGAAGTGCACCGCCATCGTCCCGTACAGGTGCGTCTCCGGACCCACCGCCCCCGGGATCGACAGCTCCGGCGTCACCAGCACCGGCTTGGGCTTCTCCGCCGCCGCCTTTGCCGCCTCCGCCTCCAGGTCGTCCTCGCGCTCCAGGTCGTCCCCAGTCACGCTCTCAATCGACTCCCCCGCGTTGCGGTCGATCGACCAGATCTCCACCTCATCATCGCGCAGTTTGCCCGTCCGCACCCGCTCGCTGCGCCCTCCGCTCCCCTTGCCGCGCTTACCGACCGGCTTTCCATCCCGCCCCCGCTTCTTCCGCTTCTTCTCGTCCTCCTCCGCCGCCGCTTCCGCCGCGGCGATGCTCTCGGGCGTCGCCTCCGGCGGCAGCTCCTGCTCAAACGGCCAGGGCGTGCGGAAGATCCCAAACCCGTCGTCGGTCAGGCACGACACCAGCCGCTCAAACTGCACCCGCATCCGCTTCCACCCGATCAGCTCGCGCACCAAGGGGTACGGAGGATCCATGAACACGATCGTCGCCGGCCGCGGGCACCGCGCCAGCGCCCCCGGCCCCAGCGCATCACCGATCACCAGCTCGCTGCGGTCCTCAACCCCCAGCGTCTCGATGTTGCGCTTCAGCAGCGCCGCCGCGTCCTTGTCTTTCTCGATGAACACGCACCTCGCCGCCCCGCGGCTGAGCGCCTCGAGCCCGAACGCCCCAGACCCCGCGAACGCGTCGAAGACCGTCGCGCCCTCCATGTGCCCGCGCAGCAGCGCGAACACCGACTCCTTCACGCGGTCAGGGATTGGCCGCGTCGTGGCCGCGTCGGGCGGAGAGAGAAGCTTCCTGGACCTGAACTCGCCGGCGATGATGCGCATCGACCAAGATTAGCACTCAGGAAACTGCCTCATAACCTCGGCCCGCGCGGGGGGCATTCACCCATGCCAGACTGGCAGACCACGGTGGATCTAGGGCGTTTCCATCGCCCAGGCATGGGGTCTTTCCCGCAACTTTCCCCGTGATTGAAACACTTTCGCTCCCGTTTCGTCATATATGGGAGAGACTTCAGCGCACGGACGATTCTTCAGGCACGAGAGAATCTGAAACCGCGAACGGGCATCTCACGAAGGACGTAGTGAAAGGTGGAGAACATGGAACGCCACGGAGAGAACTCGGAAAGCTTTGGTGAGATCGACAGCGGACGCTTGATGGACGCCGTCGACGCCGCCCTCCACGCCTCTCAGGAAATCGCCGACTACACCGGCCAGCCCCGACCCTACCCCGCCGACCTCATGGGCACCGCCCTCCAGCCCCCGTGCCTCGCCCCCTTCACGCTCTACGAGATCGAGCAGGCCAGCCAGTTCCTTCGCCGCATGGACGAAGTCTCCGCCTCGGTCCGCGAACGCAAGCCCGCGGCCTGAGCCGCGGCGAACGCGGGAAACACGATTTCCCGCGAGGACCACACGACTCCCCGCGCGGGCGCGTGAGCAAAGCACTCCGCACCGCGCTTGTACGACAAGCCACTCTCTCTCCCTTCGGGGGTCCCGGGCGTTATGTCCGTGCGCCCGGCACCCTCGGAATTTTCTCTCACTCCCCCGCGCGAACCCCCCGCCGTCCCTCGACAGGTGGGGGGTTCATTTTTTTGAATCACGCCCTCACGCTCATACTCTCGCAGCATGTCCAGCCAGCCCCATGCGCCCGCGTGCCCACTCTGCGAGCGTTCCCAGCAGATCCTCGCCGGCCGCTTCCCCGGCCACGTCAAGACCCTCGACCACACCCATGTCGTGCTCTCCGAAAACCAGGGCTGCCCCGGCTGGTGCGTGCTGATCCTCAAGAATCACGCCGACCACCTCGCGGATCTCCCCTCCGCCGCGCAAACCGCAATCTTCAGCGAAGTCTCCCGCGTCGCCGCCGCGATCCGCGCCGTGTACGGCCCCCTCCGCATCAATTACGAATGCCTCGGCAACCAGGTCGCCCACGTCCACTGGCACGTCATCCCCCGCCACGCGAGCGACCCCGACCCGCGCAACCCCGTCTGGGGATGGCCCGCCGATCGCCTGCGCGGCTCCCTGACCACGGACCAGCGCGACGACCTCGCCCGCCGCCTCGCCGCCGCCCTGTAACTCAGATCAGCCCCTGCAGCAGCGTCCCCGCGCGGTACACATCCGTAAACGAGTTGTACAGCGGTGCCGGCGCCAGCCGCACCACGTTGGGCTCCCGGAAATCCCCCACCACCCCCGCCTGCTTGAGCCGCTGCATCGTCCCCTTCGCGTCCCCGGGCATGATGATCGACAGGTGGCACCCCCGCTGCGCCGGATCGCGCGGCGTCACAATCCGCATCGGCGACCCCGGCCTCTGCTGGTTGATCCGGTCGATCCACCATTCCAAATACCCCGTCAGCGTGATCGCCTTGGCCCGCAGGGCCCCGATGCCCGCGCGGTCGAACTGCTCCAGTGACGCGATCAGCGGCGTCATCGAGAAAATCGGCGGGTTGGAAAGGCTCCACGCGTCGGCCGATCGCGTGGGCGCCAGCCGCGGCGCCATCTTGAACCGCGTCCCCGGCTCGTTGCTCCACCACCCCGCCAGCCGCGGCAGCGCATCGTCCGCGTGGTGCTTTTCGTGCACAAACGCGCCCGCGAGGGCGCCCGGCCCGCCGTTGAGATACTTGTACGAGCACCACGCCGCGAAATCGATATCCCAGTCGTGCAGCCGCACCGGCACGTTGCCCGCCGCGTGGGCGAGATCCCACCCCACCACGCACCCGCGGGCCTTCGCGAATCGCGTGATCTCCGGCATGTCAAACCACTGCCCCGTCAGGTAATTCACCGCCCCCAGCATCACCAGCGCGATCGACCCCGCCTCCCGGTCGATCACCGAGAGCACATCCTCCGTCCGCAGCGTGTGCTCCCCCTCGCGCGGCCGCAGCCGAATGATCGCCGTGCCCGGATCAAACCCCGCCGAGTGGGCGTGGAAATCAGCCTGCGACTGCACCGCATACGAATCCGACGGAAACGCCGCATCCTCAATGAGGATCTTGAACCGCTCCCGCGTCGGCCGGTAAAACGAAATCATCAGCAGGTGCAGGTTGACCGTCAGCGAATTCATCGCGACCACCTCGCGATCCCCCGCCCCCACCAGCCTCCCCAGCGGCCCCCTCAGCTGCTCGTGGTACGGCAGCCACGGCCGCCGCGCATGCTCGTGCCCATCCACGCCGATCGCCGACCAGTCATCAAGCTCCTGGTTCAAAAGCTCCCGCGCCCGCCGCGGCATGCACCCCAGCGAATTGCCGCACAGATACACACACGCCTCATCCCCCGCCCCGCCGGACCCGCCGAGGCCCGGTCCCCCCGCCAATCCCGCAATGGCGCGTCGCGTCGGAAGCTCAAACTCGGCGCGGAACCCCCTGAGCGGGTCGGCGGCATCCATCTCGAGGGCGAAGGCTTCGTCGGGGCGGTATGTCGGGGTCATCGCGAAGATGGTACCCGCAAGCGCGTGCGAGCTTCAGCCGCCCCGCACCCTCCTGCCTTCGACGCAGCGCAGCCTCGCCTCACGCAAAGATGTCCACCGACGGCTCCTCAGGCGGGGATGGATCCTCATCCCCCGAGTCCCCTTCCGGCGGCGGAATGACAGCCTCGGGATCGTCGACATCCGACGGCGGCGGCTCCTGCGACCCGTCCCCGGGGTCCACATCTCCCGCGCCCTGCGAGCCATCAGCGGAATCCTGCGGATCGACGCCGGGATCTTCCATCGGCGGCGGGATCATCCCGTCCGTCGCCGCGCCATCGGGCTCCACGTCCGCCCCGTCGGCAGCCCCCGCATCCCCGGAGTCGCCAGGCACAACGACCTCTCCACCATCCCCCGCAAACCCGCTGTCATCCCCGCCAATCCCCTCTTCAGGCGCGGGGACACCGTCGTCGGGCGGTGGCACAAAGTCGTCCGAAGGCACACCATCATCGGGCGCCGGCACAAAGTCCTCCGGCGGGTCCACCGGAACATCCGAATCCTCGCCGGACGTCTCGCCCGACGTGTCCCCATCAATCATCTCAGGGTCTTGCGGCGGCGATGGGTCCGAAGGGTCCACCACATCTCCCGGCACGCCGTTGTCCGAAGATCCATCCCCCTCCGGCGAATCGGGCGCGGTGGGTGACGGCTCTGGAGGCCGCGGGGAAGGAATGACCGCATCCCCCCCGCTCACGCTCGCCCGCGAGGGCGTGGTGATCGTCGTGCGCGCCAGGCGAGCATTCTCCCGAGCGTCCCTCGCCGCAATCTCCGCCTCGCGCTGCTGACGCTCCACCCGCAATCGCTTGCTCGCAGCCTCGCTCACCACCGCCTCGGCCTTGGAGTCGGACTTGCCATCGGCCTTTGCATCAGACTTAGCCGACGCCGCGCCCTGCGACGAAGAGACACTCGACGCGGCGCTGGACGATGAAGACCCGGTGCTCGCCGCGGCGCCTCCGGCCGCCGCAGGATCCGCGCGGCGCACAGCAGGCCTCACGGTCAGCGTGGGCATCCGCAGGGCCGGCGCAGACGCCGCAGGATTTCCCGCGGAGGTGGAGGCCGCCGTGGGCGCACCCGGCAGCGCCGGCACGCTCGCCCGGCCGCGAACGGCAAGCCCCGCAAGCATGACCACGCTGGAGATCGGCGTACCGCGAGCCGCCGCCCCCTCGCCCGAAAACACCGCAGGCGAGACTATGGGCGCAGGCCCCGAAGCGTTCGCGGCGGAAAAGCTGTACCACTCCCCCATCAGCGCCGGATTGAAACCCGAGATGTTCATGCTCCCTCCCTGGACTCGCCCCGCGGCCAGCCCGCTGGAGGAAATGAATCGACGCGAGCCGCGAAGGCTTTCAGCGAATCAGAGAGGGCCGGCGAGCGACCGGTCGCACAGGCGTTACCCACGGCGCGGCTGAGCGGCGCAGGTGGAAGACTCGGAGCGGATGATGCAGGTGGAAGCAGGAACTGGGACGTGCGTATCCGCGGGAAGTCGAGATATGGGAACTCGATGCAGGCGTGATCCATGCCGACAGGACATTCCCGGCAACACGCCAATCCCACACCGGGCCGGCATCCAGACAGGCTCTTGTGGCCAGACGGAGTCAACGCCCGCTTCGCCCATCCTGCGCGCACGGACCGCGAAATCGCGGCTTCGCCATCGTGGTGCAGGATGAATCGCCAGACGCGCTTACGTCGACCGCCTGACTTTGTATTGCTGCAGATCGTTCATCGACAACGACCATTCAGAGACCCGCAAGCCACTCGCAGTCTTCGTTCGTCGCCGCGAAATAGAGTGATAAGGATCGCATGGATCAAAGGGAGTACGCAGTGTATTGAATCTGAGCATCTTATTTTGAACGTACACGATGTCCCCCTCGCGGTACAACACCCACCAAAACAGCTGCGCAGAAAACGGAGGGAGCTCAAACGACACAATCAGCGCCGTGGACTTAAACCCTTTGTCGACGATGCGAACAAGGCTCTCGTGCCAATGGCGAATGTACTCGTCCTCACTCCACAGATCGAGAGGAGTGACGGTCGACTCAATGAAATCGCCGATGCGGATAAAACTCATCTTTTGCTGGTCAGTCATTTCCCAGCGTCGCGGCTTATCGTTCGTAAATCCAATTTCAAACATATCAGCGGCCCCATGCCCAACGACGTTCAGCAGATGTCACGCGGCCCCCGGCATATCCCACCGACTTCCCCCCGCACAATCCTCGCGAGAGTCCCGGCCCTGCGAGGGCACGACCAATGTCCCCCATCCAATAAAAAAAAACGGGCCACGCGCTTCGCGTGACCCGTCTCAAATGGGCGGACCCGGACTTGAACCGGGAACCCCAGCATTTTCAATGCTGTGCTCTACCAATTGAGCTATCCGCCCCAGAACACCGTCATCAGGTCCCACCGGCTTTTACGCCGAAAGTCCCCGCCGGTCGCTATCGACCAATCCCTTCGGCCGGTTCAGTCGGCTCGGGTGAGCCGACTGGGCCGGTTCGCCTGACGGATGCCGCTTGGTGGAACAGCCGCCGTCAAGGGCGGAAGAATAGGCACTCAGAAGGCTCCCGGCATCTCCCCTCCGCCGCCCGGGAAACAGGAAAGAACATCGGCGAGGGAGCAGGCGAGCCGGCGGGCCAGCCCGGCCCGTTCGGGCCACGAAGCCCGGCCACGCTGGCCCGCCCACGCCCCCTCAATCCCCCAGAGGCGGGTAGCATGGGACCAATGACCGAGCCCGGCTCCGACCTCGCCGCCAACACCCTCCCCGGCACGCCCCTGCTCGCCGTCGAGGGCCTCCGCCTCGAATTCCCCGGCCGGAGTCGTCTATTCCGGCGTCCCGGATCTGGGGTCACGGCCGTCGACGGCGTGAGTTTCTCCATCCGGCGAGGCGAGTCCCTCGGCCTGGTGGGTGAATCCGGCTGCGGAAAGACCACGGTCGGCCGCGCCGTGCTGCGGCTGATCCCGCTGGGAGGCGGTGCGAAGGTGCAGGGCAACGTCTGGTACGACGGGGTGGATGTCCTGACCCTGGGTGAGAAGGGCCTGCGGGCGTGGCGGCAACGGGCGCAGATCATCTTTCAGGACCCGGGCGGCTCCCTTAACCCACGCATGCGCATCTCCGAAGTCCTCTCCGAGCCCCTGCGGGTCCACAACCTCTGTCCCGAGCCCGAGATCCCCGCCCGGGTCCGGAAACTGCTCGACCGCTGCGGCCTCCCCGGCGCCGCCATGGACCGCTTCCCGCACGAATTTTCCGGCGGACAGAAGCAGCGCATCACCATCGCCCGCTCACTCGCCCTCGAGCCCGCCCTGATCGTCTGCGATGAACCCACCAGCGCCCTCGATGTCTCGGTGCAGGCGCAGATCCTCAACCTCCTCCAAGACCTCCAGGATGAACGCGGCCTCTCCTACCTCTTCATCAGCCACGACATCGCCGTCGTCAGCCATATCTGCCAGCGCCTCGCCGTCATGCGGGCCGGAACAATCGTGGAAACCGGACCCTGCGCCCAGGTGCTGAAATCCCCGCGTGAGGCCTACACCCAAGCCTTGCTCGACGCCGTGCCCGGACGCGGGCGGACGCATGGGCACGCCATGCCAGGGCCGGTAACAGCGATCAACGCCGGCATGGAGGCCGGCCGGGCCTAGCAAGGCCGTGGGGAAAGCCGCCCCACGCGCAATCCACGGATTGCGAGGTTCCGGCCCAGCACGCACATCGGTATTCTGTGCACAAGCGCCGGAGCCGGGGCTCGCGGGCGTCTGTGCATGCATCGGAAGACCCGTGGACCCATCCGTCGAACATCTGTATGACGAATACCTCGATGCGGCGATGGCCGGGAAGGTGTTGCCCCCCGACGAGTTTCTCCGTCGCCGTGGCGTGGTCGACGAGGTACTCCAGCGCGTCCTCGCCTCCGTGTACGACGGGCACGTACGAACCCAGGGCGGGCCAGCAGGCCACGCGCCGACCGATGACGAGCCGGCGGACCAAAGCCCGGCCCCCAAGAAGTCCGACGTCCTGGGAGATTTCCGCCTGATCGAACGCCTCGGCGAGGGCGGCATGGGCGTGGTCTTCCTCGCCGAGCAGATCTCCCTCCGCCGACGGGTCGCCGTCAAGCTCCTGCGGCCGGAGATCTCATCGTCCAAGTCCGCGGCCGCGCGGTTCGAACGCGAGGCCCTCGCCGCCGCACGACTCAACCATCCCAGCATCGTCGCGGTGATCGCCGTGGGCGAACATCGCGGGGCGCGCTACATCGCCATGGAGTACGTCGAGGGCGTGGGTCTCGACGAAGTCCTACGCCAGGCCGCCCAGGGCGGGGAACCCGTCGCCGTCCTCCGCGCCGTGCGGTGGTGCTGCCAGATCGCTCAGGCCCTCGCCGCAGCGCACCAGCAGAACATCGTCCACCGGGACGTCAAGCCCTCCAACATCCGCATCACGCCCGACGACCGGGCCCTGCTCCTGGATTTCGGCGTCGCCCGGGACCTCGATTCGACCGGCGGAACGCTGACCGAGACCTTCATCGGCTCCCCCTTCTACGCCGCGCCCGAGCAGGTCGCCGCCTCCGGCGGACAGATCGACGGTCGAACCGACGTCTACTCCGCCGGGCTCGTGCTCTACGAGTGCGTCACCGGAACCATGCCGTTCGCCGGCCGCTCCCTGGAGCAGGCCCTGCACTCCATCCTCACGGTCGAGCCGCCCCCGCCCCGCCGCTGCGGGCGCGGAGTGCCGCGCGATGTCGACACCGTGGTGATGAAGGCGATCGACAAGAGCCCCGCCCGCCGATACCAGAGCGCCGCGGCCCTCGCCGACGACCTCCTGGCGATCCTCGAGCTGCGACCCATCAGCGCCCGCCCCCACGGACGGATCGAGCGCGTGATGCGCTGGGCACGCCGCCGTCGAGCGGCCGCGGCGGCGCTCGCCACCGGGGCCGCCGCGCTCGCCCTGGGCCTGATGCTCGCCGCCGGCCTCGCCGTGCGGCAGCAGCGCGAGAACGCACGCCAGATCCACGCGATCGTGAGCGAAGCCCGTTCCCTGCTCGATTCCTACACCCACAGCCGCGCCAGCATCATGGAGCAGGAGGCCTACTACGAGATCGTGAGCAAGCAGCGCGGCGCCCGCTTCATGTCCCGGGAAGAAGACGCCAAGGTCGACGCCGCCGAAACCGCCGTGCGGACATCCCGTCGCCAGCGCGAGGGCATGTTCTACCGCGTGCTCGACCTCGCAAGCCAGGCCGAGCGCGCCGGGGCGTCCTCCGCCCAGGCCGAAGAGCTCCGCGCCCGGGCCTACCTGCAGCGGTACCTCGAGGCCGAGCTCGCCGACCTCATCGAACTCCCGCTCTACCGCGACCTGGTCATGCAGCACGATCCGCGTGGTCTCCTGACCGCCGAGCTTCGAGGCCAGACGCACCTGAGCCTGAAGTGCGCCGCGCCGGGAGTGAGCTTCGACGTGTTCAGGCGGGTCTTTGATTCCGATGAACGCGAAGGCGGAGAGCGGCGGCTGGTCTGCGTCCCGCTGCGCGGCTGGCCGAAACAGGTGCCGCAGGGGTCGTGGGCCCTGCGCGTCGTGCCCGGATCATCCGCCGCCCATGCCGGGGGCCTCGAGCCCGAAGATCACATCATCGAGGTGTGCGGACAGCCCGTGCGCGACTCGGTCTTCGTGTCACGCGACGCCGGCAATGTACGGCGGGGCGCCCGGCTCGTCTCGATCGACGGCAAGGATGTGCAGGATGTCACCTGGGCCAGAACCTTCGACGCCGCGCCCGCGCCCCAGGGCGGGCATGAGTATGTGCTGTCACTCCCCGGAACTCCGCCGCTGACGCTCCGCGCCGCCTCACTCCAGGAACTGGGAATCGAACTTGCCCAAGCGAAGGAGCTCGCCGAGGCGGGCGGCGTCCGTGCTCGCGTATGGACGAAGGGAACGCTGACCGACATGGAGCTCCCCCCGGGGCTCTCACTTCGAACAACCGCGTCCCCGCTGCTCCCGGGCGAACTCTCCCGCGTCGACCCAAGCCAGGCCGGCTCCCTCGACCTTGAGCCGGGAGACTACGTGGTGCTCGCCCGCGCCCCGGGAATGGAAAGCGTCCGCCTCGCCGTCGGAGCGCAGCGGGGCTCGACCCGTGCCCTGGATATCCAGCTCCTGCCCGCCGGAACCACGCCGCCCGGATTTGTCCGTCTGGAGCCCAACCTGCGCCCCCCGAGGTGGGTCATGGAGCACGAGGTGACGCTCCGCGAGTACTTTGAGTTCTTGAACGATCCCCAGACGCTCAGCGAAGTGAACGCCAGCCCGCAGCGCATCCGCTACCCCTACAACGGCGAGGAGGCAAACGGCCAGCGCGACTCCCAAGGCCGGTTCCTCAAGCCAGAAGGCTGGGAATGGGACTGGCCCGCCCTGCACGTCTCCTGGAACGACGCCGCGGCCTACGCGGCCTGGCGTGCGCAACGCGAAAGGGCCGCCGGGCGCGACTGGACGTTCGAACTCCCCACGCAGGACGAAGTCGTCGCCGCCTCCGGATGCGGACGCCATACCGACTACGTCTTCGGGGACCGCTTCTCCGCGAAGTGGTGCAGCTCCTGCTTCAGCCGCGTCAAGCCGTGGCCCGAGCACGTCATGAGCTACCCGGTGGACGAGTCGGCCCTGGGAGTCTTCGACCTCGCCGGCAGCGCCTCCGAATGGACCCGCACGCGCTGGCAGGATCACCTCCCCCACTACATGCACTCGGGCGGGTCGTGGGCGAGCGGGGATCCGCTGCTCTTCCGCGTCTACGGCGGCAACGGGGCGCTGCCCGAACGCAGCGCCGGGTTCATCGGCTTCCGCCTGATCATGCGCGGGAAGGGCACCTGATGGAACCCCCCACGGACATCCCCACGCTCCTGGGAGATCACCGCGGGGTCATCGAGGCCGTCGTGCGCAAGGAGGCGGGGATCGTCCTGCTTCGCTTCGAAACAATCGAAGACCTCGTGCAGGGCGTCTCCCAGGAAGCCGTCCGCGCCGCCGGCGGCTTCCGCTATGAGGGCGCCGACGCCTTCATCGGCTGGATCCGCGTCGTCGCCCGGCGCTACCTCGCCGGCCGCAAAGACTACTGGCTCGCCCACAAGCGCAACCCCGGCCAGGTGCTCCGCCTGACGTTCACCGGCGGCGAAGGACGACGCGTCGAACGCCCCGAGCTCGCCGACACCGGCACCGGCCCCGCCACGTTCGCCTTCCGCCGCGAGCAGCTCGTGCAGGCGACCCGGGCCCTCGCCATGCTCCTCCCCCGAGACCGCGACATCGTCACCTGGCTCGCCGACGGCGCCTCCACCCCCGAGATCGCCCGGCGGCTGGAAGTCTCCGATGACGCGGCAGAAAAAGCGCGGACGCGCGCCCTCGAACGGCTGCGCAAAGCCTTTGCGATTCTGGCAAGGGGCAAGGACGCCACGCGGAGCGGAGAGCCGCCACCAGGCGGCGCAAATCCATGATGACGCGCCGCCCCAACCACCCGGCACATCGCCCGGCAGGGTCCGTCACAACGCCACCGTAAACCGCAAGTGCTCCGGACTTACTTGCTCGCCGCCGTCTTGCCGCCATCCCCGAGGATCAGCCCCGTCAGATCGGCGTTGGGAAGGTTCAGCGCGCCCAGCACCGCCGCCGCCGCCGTCGCCTCGGCGCGGTCCTTGCTCTGGGCCAGTTCAACCGCGCGATCGACCTGCACGCGGGTGAGCTGGTTGCCAAAACGCTTCGCCGAGTCGGCGACCTTCGAAAGGAACGCGATCCGCTCCGGGCCAGACGCCGTCAGCGCCGCCTCCATGATCGCTTCCTGCGCCTTGGGCTGGTTGACTCGCGTGAGCACCTCGGCCAGGTCCAGGCGATTGACCGAGCCCGACGAGGCGAGCTTGGTGTCCGAGAGCACCCCGATCAGCGAGTTCGCCGAATCCGACACGCTCAACGCCGTGTTGCCCGAAACAGCCAGGTCACGCAGCGCCGTCAGAGCCCGCGCCGAGTACAGCTTGGCCTCGTCACCCGTGATCGGGCCGCCCGCCGCGGCCTGCACCAGCTCGGTCATCGCCGCGCCCAGCATCGAATCCGAAAGCGAGGACTGACGGACGGCGATCGTGGTGTCACGGTCATAACGCCGACGCAGATCGGCGTACCCCTCGGCGCTGGTCAGCACCATGACGGGCGCCGCGGAGAGCTTGGGCGTCAGACGGATCGACTGGAGCACCTCGGGCATCCCCGAAACGTCCGACGCCGCCACGACCAGCACGTCGACCGAGGGCGACTCGGCGACGGGGCCGGCGAGCTCGTCCAGGTTCTTCGACGCCGCCAGCACGGTGTACCCGTCGGTCTCCAGGACGCGGCGGATGCGCTGGTAGGTTTCGGTGTCGGGGGCGATCACGCCGGCGACCTTCATCGAGGCCTCCCGGATCGCGCCCGCAAGAATCGGAACCACGCGATCAGAGCCCGGGAAGCCTTCGGCGGGCTGCGCGGCCGCGATGGCCAGGGCCGCCTCGTACTGCACGCGGCGATTGGGGTAGGTCAGCGCTTCGAGCAGGGGACGGCGGGTGCCTTCACCGGCCCACAGGCCCGCGCCGCCCGCCGTGCGTTCGATGGACGAAATCGCCCGGCGAGCCAGCTGCGTGTCCCGGTCATCCAGCGCCCGCGCCAGCACCCGCTGCGACGACGAGGGACCCGCCGCAACGGCGTAGTACATCGCCTCCCGGCGATCCGCCGGATACGCGGGGTTCTCGTACCCCTTGGGCTGGCGGATCTCGCGCGAGAAGTTCGACGCGACCCACAACGCCACCGCATCCGGGTTGTCGCTGCGAAGCTGCAGCGCCCGCTCGGTCATCCGCATCGCCATCGCGTCGTAATACACGCTGCTGAGAATGGGCGTCATCACCAGCCCGATGCCCGGATCAAACGACCAGATCAGCTGCTGGTCCTCACCGGGGAAGCTCGTCAGCTCGCTCTTGCGGTCGTAATAGTTCTCCGCGAGCTGCACATACAGGTCCGGCGTCGTCGTCGCCGCCCCGGTCGTCCCCTCGATCGCGGCCACCGCGCGGGCCGCGGCCTGCTTCACCGACTCCGAGGACGACGTGTCACGAAGATCCTGCAGGAAGGGCAGGCTCGTGCGGTACGGAATCTGCGAGAGCGTGTTGATCACACGCTCCTGCTGCTGGGGGTTGAGCTTCGGCAACGCCGTGACCAGCGGCATGATCGACTGGCGACCCATGTCCACCAGCAGCGAGCTCACCTGCGCCTGCAGCGCCGCGTTGCGGGAGTCCGTCAGCGCCGGCAGCAGCTGCGGCATCGCATACTCACCCGCCGCCATCAGACGCTGGCGACCAAAGTCCTGCCCCCGGCGCGTCGCGCCGCCCAGCAGCTTGATCGCCTCCGCCACCTGCTGGGGGTCCCGGGCCCGGCTCAGCTTGCCCTGCTCGTACAGCCGCAGCAGCCCGCCCGCCGTCGCCTCAAGCTCAGGAACCCGCATCGCCTTGGCGACCGTCGCCTGGAACCGGCCGACCCCGTCCTTGCTCTTCTCGACCAGGTCCGCAAACGCTCGGGGCTCGATGTTCGCCCGGATCAGCTCCTGCCCGATCCCCAGCGCCACGTCGTACCGCGCGATCAGCACGAAGTGCAGGAAGTCAGAGATCTGCTCGCTCTGCGCCAGTTCCTGTCGGCGAGCGCCTTCGGCGGGCTGTCCAGCGGGCTGTCCTGCCGCCGGCTGGGCAGGATCGGTCGTGCTTTGAGCAAGCGCCGGGGGAACGACCGCGATCGTTCCCGCCGCCAGGACCACCATCCGCACCAGATCGAGGGTTGCAAGCTTCCGCACGGTCAACTCCTGACACCGCCAAGCAGACGCTCGGCCAGAGATTTCACCAGCTCATCGCCCGGAAAAGGCTCGCAAGCCCGCCTCCGGGGTCTATGTCCGCGTCCAAACGTATTCCAGCCGTGCTCGTCACGGGTGGAAAGCGATACCGACCCGGGGGACTCTCGCCAAGGCCGCCACAAGCGTATCCCAGCCCAAAGCCAGGGAAAACACCTGCAATCGACACCCCGCTCCAGAGAACCCGTCGCGTCTTTGCCGTCCTTATGAAGGCTCGGGAGCCAATCTACCGGGAGTGCGGCGGGCCTGTCAATCGGGCCCTCGGAGAGAGCACGGGGTCGGGAGCGTTCCCCACCAGGGGTCACAGCATAGGCATATCCGGACGTTTTCACGCTCGGATAACACGCCCCGGGTCGTCCTAGAACGGGAACTTTCCATGCACGCTGTCCCAAGCGTGAAGGTTGCGGGCGGGGTAGACGATGCAGAACTCGACTGCCGCGTGCTTGGCACGCCCCACCCCTGTGTTCACTTCGAGGTGCGACGATGCCGATCGAAAAAGAAGTCCTGACCACCGGCGAAGTAGCCAAGATCTGTAAGGTTGCCTCACGGACCGTCTCCAAGTGGTTCGACACCGGCCAGCTCCCCGGCTACCGCATCCCCGGCTCCCGCGACCGCCGCATCCCCGTCAATGAACTCGTCAAGTTCATGAAGATGCACAACATCCCCCTCGACGGGATCACCTCCGGCCGCACACGCGTGCTGCTGGTCGACGACGACAAGGAAATCGTCGAGACCCTCGCCCGCATCCTCACCGAGCAGACCTCCTACGAGATCCAGGTCGCCACCACCGGCTTCCAGGCCGGCATGTCCTGCCAGTCCTTCAAGCCCCACGTCCTGCTCATGGACATCCACCTCGGCGAGGGCGACAGCCGCCAGGTCGCCGACTTCGTCCGCAAGAGCGAGCAGCTCCAGTACACCAAGATCGTCGCCATGTCCGGCAAGCTCACCGACGGCCAGGCCCACGGCCTCAAGGCCCAGGGCTTCGATTACTTCCTCAAGAAGCCCTTCCAGGTCCGCCAGGTCGTCGAAGCCATCGAGAGCGTCATGAACGTCGTCCGGTAAAGGCGCTTTCCCGACATCCAAGCCCCCAACGAGCCCCCCGCGCAAGCGGGGGGTCTTCATTTGTGCCAGATGTCCGAGGGAACCCTGATCACGAGCCCGGGCCATGGCCCGCGGCAGCGGGCCTGATTCTCCGCGAGGTCACTGGATCCCGCCGTTGGCCCGCTCGATTTGCTGTTGCTCACCGGGTTACAAATGTTCATACTGACGTGCTCGCCAGGCGGCGCATCGCACGGCGCACTGACGGAACGATCCTCTATTGAACTCGTCCTCCATGAGCTCAGACGATCCATCTCCCCCGGCGCGACTTCCGATTCCACAAGACTCCTCTCTGGATGCTCTTACCCAATACATCTACCGGCATTTCTCGCACTTGCTGACGGAAGAAGAATTGGCTGCCCAGCGTGTCAGAACCGGACGCCTGAAGCAGCTGTGGTCGTCCGAACCAGATGGAAAGAGCGCGATCGAGTTCTTTCGTGTGCCAGAGGTGCAGGCTACGCACCCGGATCTCATGCGGCGAATCGACGAGCACGGCGTTGCCCACGTGATGCGAGCCGCGGCCGATCGCGTGCTCCGCGATCACCCGGAGAAGGCAATATTGCACACGTGCCCGAAGTGCGGCAAGCTCTGCCGTACACCCAGGGCGCAGCAGTGCCTTGCCTGCGGGTTCGATTGGATCCGCACATGAGCTCGTGAAGACGGGGTGAAGGAGAATCTCCGGCAAGTGGCCCACGCACGCCCGCTCTTCGCCCCGCAGGGGCGCACGAATGAAGCCAGGGGTCAGCGAGGCCCTGCGAGCGCAACCCCTGGAAGCAATCTCAATTCCACTCTCACCCCGGAGGGGTGAACGAATCGCTCCGCCAGCACGCTTTCGTGCACACATGCCGCACCAAGCCGTGCCCGCGGATTCGGCTCCCGATCCCGCTCCCGCCTCCCCGCCTTAAGCCGGGAGTCGTAGAGGGGCGGCCGGCCCCTCTACACCAGCGCCCCCATCAGCCCACGCCTCCATCACCCCACTCGCCGCCGCCCCCCCCACCTTGAAGGCCGCGTCCTGATCGACAGCCCGAATCACGCTCCGCGCTGACCGCACACCCCCCACGACCACGCCTTTCCCGCGTGAATCCGGTATCATCCCCCTTCCCGCGATCGCTGGGACGCGGCTTCTTTCCTGTGGAGCATGACCATGGCCTCGGGCAAATCGGCTTCCAAATCGGCGGGTTCCAAAGCGGCCGCATCCAAATCCGCCTCCACCCTCAACCTCGACCTCCTCAAGCGCCTCTGCGAAATGCCCGGCGTCCCAGGCCGCGAAGAACGCGTCCGCGCCCTCATCGAAGCCGAACTCGCCGTCCCCGGCCCCTCCGGCCAGCCCCTCTTCGACGAGATCATCACCGACGCCATGGGCTCCCTCATCTGCCGCCGCGGCCCCCGCGCCGGCAAGGCCAAGGGCAAGAAGACCCCCACCCGCCGCGCCACCCGCGTCATGCTCCTCTGCCACATGGACGAGATCGGTTTCTACGTCACCAGCATCGACAAGAACGGCTTCCTCTGGATGAACCCCGCCGGCGGCTTCGACACCCGCAACCTCTTCTCTCGCCGCGTCACCGTCGTCACCGACGATGGCGACCTCCCCGGCGTGATGAACCCCGGCGGCCGCCCGATCCACATCTCCAGCCCCAAGGACCGCGAGCGCGTCCCGGAAGTGAAAGAGTTCTTCGTTGACGTCGGCCTCTCCGCCGACGACGTCAAGCGCCAGATCAAGGTCGGCGACTACGTCGTCATGAACGAGCCCGCCATCCAGGTCGGCCAGAAGTTCGTCTCCAAGGCCCTCGACAACCGCGTCGCCTGCTGGCTGGGCATCGAATCCATCCGCGCGCTCGACGCCTCCGCCGCGGGCCACACCTGCGAGATCTTCGTCGCCTTCACCGTGCAGGAGGAAGTCGGCCTTCGCGGCGCCAAGACCGCCAGCCACGCCGTCATCCCCGACATCGGCCTGGGCATCGATGTAACGCTCTCCTGCGACACCCCCGGCGTGCCCGAGGAAGAATGGGTCACCCGCAACGGCGGCGGCTTCGGGCTCCACATCAAGGATTCCTCCTTCATCGCCGACTACCGCCTCGTCGCCGAGATCGAAGCCCTCGCCAAGAAACGCAAGATCCCCTACCAGCGCACCATCCTCGCCGCCGGCGGCCAGGACGGCGCCGCCGCCCAGCAGGCCGCCGCCGGCGCCCGCGCCATCGGCATCACCGTCGGCACGCGATACATCCACTCCGTCACCGAAATGATCGACCTCAAGGACCTCCAGGCCGCCAACGACGTCCTCGCCGCATACCTGGGCACGGTGGAGTAACCACGCCGCCTTCGCACGAAAACGCTCCGGTTATACGGCGACGCGCGTGAACGCGTCCATGTTGCACCGTACGAGGTCGCGTCCCAGCTCAGTCCCCGTCCACACCCTTGAGGCGGATCAGCCGCTCCATGCCCTCCAGCGGCTGACCCGGCGCAAAACCCATCGCCTCGACGATCACGCCCCAGATGTCTCGGTTGCGCATCGTGGGCTTCATCAGCGAGCTCCCCGGCCCCAGCGCCGTCAGCTCCACCATGTCCGACGTGTGATTCGGGCTCGCAAACGCCACGCCATACGTGGAAGCCAGCACGCCCCCCAGCACGCTCGTCGCCGAGTTCGCGTCCCGGAACGGTGACACACGCCCCGACTTCAGCACCGACACGAACAGATCCATCGCCTCCGCGTCCAGCGTAACCCCGCTCGCCTTCTCCACCAGCTCCCCGATCTTGCTCACCGCGTCGGGATCCTTCTTGACCTTCGGCATCCGCGAAAAGATCCACTCAAACGACTGCTTCGCCCCCATCAGCCGTTCCAGCCCCTGCTCCCCTCGCTTGCCATACAGCGTCAGCCCGGGGTTCGCGTTGCCGTGGTCGGTGGTGACGATCAGCAGCGTGTCATCCCGATCCCCCATCCATTTCAGCACGGCGGCGAGGGTGCGGTCAAACTCCATCTGCTCGTGCACAAGCGAAGCCGCGTCGTTGTCGTGCGCCGCATGGTCCACGCGCCCGCCCTCGATCTGCAGTGCAAATCCGTCGGGCGCGGTGTCCAGGCGCGTCAGCGCCGCCATCGCCATCTCTTCCAGCGACGGAATATCCGGCCCCCGGTCCAGCACGTGAGGGACATGCGCATCGGCGAAAACGCCCAGCAGCCGGCGGCTCCCCGGCGCCGCGGCCAGCTCCGCGCGGGTCCGCACCACATTCCACTCCGGGTGCTTCGCCAGAAGGTCCGGCGGAAAGTGCTTCGCACCCCCGCCCAGCAGCAGGTCGATGCCCCGCTCCAGCTGCTGCATCGCGATCGCGTCTTCCAAATCCCGGTGCGGCACGTTCACGCAAAATCCTGCGGGCGTCGCGTGCGTGATGCGAGCAGTGGTCACCACGCCCGTCGCCCGCCCATTCTGCTTCGCATGCACCAGCAGCGGCAGATGCTGCTTGCCGTCGGGGGTGATGTTCAGCACCCCGGTGTTGCACGCAAACCCGCACCCCCATCCCGCCGCCGCCGCGGCCGAATCCGTCACAAAGGCGTCCGCGCACTGCGTCATCTGCATGGTGCGAGAAACGCCCGGACGCTCCCACAGCGAGGCCCACGTCGACGCCCGCCCCTCGTGCACGCGGAACATCGTGTCCGCAATGGTGAGCGTCCCGAAGCTCATCCCGTCGGCGACCATGAAAATCAGGTTGCGGGCCCTGCCGGGCGTGAGGCCGGGTCGATGCACGATGCGGCCCGAGGTGGGCAGCGTCAGGCCGGTGACGGCCGCGACCCCCGCGGCAGCGCCCGCCCCGAAGCGAAGAAAGTCGCGGCGATCCAGCCCGCGCGAGGCAGCATGCATGTCCGTTCCGGCGTGTGATGGCATGGGACTAGCTTAATCGTTTCCGGTCACCCAGGATGTTGGGATTTGGGGAAGAATCGGACGCGTGGGTCTGTCAAAGCAGCCCGAAGGCCGGACCCCGCCAACCACCCCGAATGTTGCCCATCTTCCCACGCAAACTCTCGGACCCGCGGGGGCGTTTTCCTCTCCCCATCCCCTATCCATCGCCCCGGCGGCGCGGTAATCTTGCCCAAGACCGATGACGTCACCATCGACACCAGGGCCAGGCTCCGCGAGCACGCACCACGCCGCGGAATCTCTCGGCGCATCGCTCGGCCCCGCCCTGCGAGAACACTGCAAGGGACGCCTGGGACCCATCGAGTGGTTCCACAACGGCTGGCAGCATTCAGGCGCCGCCACAGGCTTTTCAACCTGGACCCACGCCGACGGAACCTCCGTCCCCGTCCTGGTGAAACTCCCCGTCGGACCCGTGGAACTCGAGTGGACCGTCCGACTCGCCGGCCTCCCCACAGGCCCCGACATGCGGCCCCCCGACGCCGACCCCATCCCTCAGCCCCCCGATCTCCCCACGCCCCACGTCCTCGCCGCCGGAGTCCACGTCGGCCACTACGAACTCGCCTGGCTCGTCACCGAGCGCCTCGCCGGACAAACGCTCTCCCACGAACACGACGAAGCCTCCATCCGCGACCTCCTCATCGCCGTCGCCGACTTCCAGGAGTGCGCCACCCGCGTCCACCCCCTCGACGCCGCTCCCCCCGGCCACAACTGGGAACGCCTCATCGAAAAAGCCCGCCACAACGCCCGCGACGCCGGCATGGCCGACGCGCACCGCTGGACCGACGGCATCAAGAAAGTCCAAAAGCACCTGGGCTCCCTCCTCTCCCGCTGGGGCAAGCGCCACGTCTCGGTCTGGTGCCACGGCGACCTCCACCCCGGCAACGCCTTGCGCCGAGCCGAGCCCCACCAGGGAGCCAGCGTGCCCCGCCGCGGCGCCGTGCTCATCGACCTCGCCCTCGTCCACGCCGGCCACTGGATGGAAGACGCTCTCTACCTCGAACGCCTCCACTGGGCCAAGCCCGAACTCCTCCACGGCGTCAAGCCCGTCTCCTTCCTCGCCCACCTCCGCAGAGAACGTGGCCTGCCCGTCGACGACCAGTACCCCGACCTCGCCATGGTCCGCCGAACCCTCATGGCCGCCTGCGTCCCCGCCTTCCTCGAGCACGAAGGCCACCCCAAGTACCTCAAAGCCGCCCTCGAACACCTGGAGCGGGCCCTCCCACAGGTCGCCCGCTGAAATCCAAAGCCCCGCCGGCCGAGAAATCGGCTCCTGTTCGGGATTGTGGGGCTTGCCCCCGTCCCGCAGGGGGGCAAGACTCTTGCCACGACCTTTGAGGCAATCACCCTCGCCGGGTCAGGAGACACTCCCGTGGACGCATTCGAGAACATCGAGAAACTGCTCGCCGACGTGAAGGAAGACTACCGCAAGGCCCTCGGCGGCAATCAGGCCGCCGGAACGCGCGTGCGCAAGGTCATGCAGGACATCAAGGAGGCGGCGCAGGAAGTCCGCGAGAAGATCCTGGAGGTTCGCAATGCTCCCAAGAGCGAGTGAGCACGAATCACTCGAGCAGGAACAGGCCGGCACGCCCTCCGGGCGTGATCCCTCGCGCGAGCCGCTCTTCGATCTCACAGGGATCGACCTCAACGGCCACATGCACGGCAAGGACCGGCTCGAGCAGTTCATCCCCCATCGCGGGGCCATGAGCCTCGTCGATCACGTCGTGTGGGAACACCCCACGCGCCTCCAGGGCGTCGCCCGCAAGATCATCCGAGACGACGATTTCTGGGTCCCCGGGCACTTCCCCGGCCAGCCCATGTTCCCCGGCGTGCTGATGGTCGAAACCGCCGCGCAGTTCGCCGCCTACCTCTTCACCTCGCGCATCACCTCCGGCCCGCGCCTGGTGGTCTTCCTCCGCATCGAAGAGGTCTCCTTCCGCAACATGGTCAAGCCCGGCGACACCTTCTACATCCTCTCCGACGAGGTCAAGATCGGCAAACGCCGCTTCACCACCTCCGCCCAGGGCATCGTCGGCGACAAGATCGCCTTCGAGGGCAAGCTCACCGGCATGATCCGCTGACCTCCACCTCCCGCCGCAGCCTCAAGCCCATCTCTCTCCCCCATCCGCCCATCGCCGGAGTGTTCTTCGCGTGACGACTTCTTCCGCCGCCGCGGTCGGTCCCTGCCCCCTCGTCCTCGCCCCCATCCTCATGGAAAAAGTCTGGGGCGGCACACGCCTCGCCGCGCTGGGCAAACCCCTTCCCCCAGGCAAGAACATCGGCGAAAGCTGGGAACTCGCAGACCTCTCCGCCACCAGCGCCTCCGGCGGCGGCGGCGCCGCCGCCCGCTCGATCATCGCCTCCGGTCCCCTCGCCGGCACAACGCTCCACGAAGCTCTCGAATTGTGGGGCCCCGCCCTCACCGGCTCTCTCAAGCTCACCCCGCAGGGCAACATCCCGCTCCTCATCAAATTCCTCGACGCCCGCGAGAACCTCTCCGTCCAGGTCCACCCCAGCCCCGCCTACGCCGCCTCCCACCCCGGCGCTCACCTCAAGACCGAATGCTGGATCATCCTCGACGCCGCCCCGGGCGCCGTCATCTACAAGGGCATCCGCCCCGGCGTCACTCGCGAAGCCTTCGAACGCCACATCGCAGACGGCACCGTCGCCAGCGACCTCATCTCCGAGCCCGCCGTCGTCGGTGAGTGCCATAACCTCCCCAGCGGAACCTGCCACGCCCTGGGCGCCGGCGTGCTCGTCGCCGAGGTGCAGACCCCCAGCGACACCACCTTCCGCGTCTTTGACTGGGGCCGCGTCGGCCGCGAACTCCACGTCGAGCAGGCCATGGCCTGCATCGACTTCGCCCCCGCGCCCCCCACAACCTCCCTCAAGCCCGGCCACTCGCGCGGCACGCTCGTGGAGACCGAGTTCTTCACCGTCGAACGCATCCGCTCTTCCCAGCCGATCCCCGCCGGCGAAGGCATGACCGCCTGGATGGTGCTGGGCGGACGCGGCGCGGTGAGCGTCCCCGGCTCGCCCGTGAATGATGTTCCCTTCGAGCGCGGACAGACCCTGGTCATCCCCGCGGCCTGCGCGGCCGCGGCGAGTCTGGTTCCGCAGGGCGAAATCGACGTGCTCCGCGTGGTTGGCGCGGCGTAATCCCCGTCAACACCGCCGGGGGCAGTCAACGCCATCACCGCGACGCAGGCTCGGGAAGCGTCGCCTGTGTGACCGTTTCTGTGCCGGGCCTGGCAAGAATCGCGCGGATATGGTCCGCGATTCGCCGCGCCAGGCGCGTGTCCGGTTCAAGCTCCACGGCATACGTCGGATACTTGCCCGCGGCCGCCAGCGCAGGATCCATCGTGAACGTGCTGTTGTTGATCGACTTCGTGCTGACCTGCCAGCCCGGCCGCTGCACGCGCTCCACGCTCACCGACACCGTCGCGACGACAGGGCCGGCGTAGTCCCGAAGGTCCACCAGCTCGGGCGCCTTCGCCGAGGCAGGATCTCGCGGCGGCGTGGCCTGCGCCGAAGCATCGTCGGTGGGCGCCGGCGCGAACGACACACGGACCGTGCGTCGCTGGCGGTTAATAAAATCTTCCCACTCCTGGTCGATGCCCGACTGCTGCGAATCCCACGGCGTCGCCAGCCCCGACGTCGGCTTCACGGCCGTCGTGATCACCCCCGACGCCGCGTCGACGCGGTCCAGGTGAAACTCAAACTCGCGCAGCGACTCCCGCGTCGCCTCAAAGGCTCGCGGATACTCCCCCGCCGTGATCTCCACGGTGTCGTCCCCCGAGGAAGAGCATCCACCCAGGGCCAGGGCACACGCAAGCAGGATCATGGCGGCGCGATTCATGGCCTGAGCGTATCTCACGGCCGGCTCCCCTGCTGAGCGCCCCCGCCCGCCGCCCCTGGCGTCGAACTTGCTCCCGCCTTCCGCGGCGCGTCATTCGCCGGCCACCGCGTCCAGTCCAGGTATCGCCCCCGCAGATCCTTGCTGATCTCGCTCGCCGAGCCCCCGCTGTACCGCACGACCGGGAAAAACCGCACCGTCGACCGGGAGAAATGGAACAGGCTCGACCACGCGTGCGGACCCTGGGGCGTCCCCTCGACCAGCACCGGCAGCACCGGAGCCCCCGTGCGCGCGATGATGAGCCCCACCCCCGGGTAGAACGGCATGATCTGCCTCGCCGGCCGCTCGATCGCACCCTCCGGAAAGATCCCGATGACCCCGTCCCCCTGCAAATGCCGCACGGCCTCCCGGGCCGAAATCGTGTCCCGGCCGAGGCGATCCACGCTGATCACGCGCAGCCATTCCCACGCCCAGTTGAGAAACTCAACCTGCATGTCCGCCGCCATCATCCAGCGGATATCAAACGGGCACAGCGCCTGGACCAGGATCGGATCCACCCCCGCCGTGTGATTCACCACGATGATCAGCGGACCAGGTTCGGGAGATTGCGGGATGTGCTCGGCCCCGACCACGCGCACCCGGTGCACCAGACGGGCATACGTGCGCGCCAGAAGATGGGCGATCCCCCAAATGACATCGCGTCGCGGGTTGGCGACCACGCGACGGGACATCTCGCCGACACCGATCAGGGCGGCGAGGATGAGGATCACAGACCAGGCGGCGGGCACGGGTCGATGTTAGCGTTCGTTAGCAGGGAATCGAGTTTCTGAACGTCTTGGTAACACACCGAAGGCCGAATTGGAGCAAAGGCGGGGGCGAACGGATGGCTACCATCGCCCGTGAGCGATCTCTGGGCAACCAAGCGGGCGGCGGCGAGGCGGGCGGTCGAGCCCCTCTCCGCGCGGATGCGCCCCCGCACCATCGACGAGGTCATCGGCCAGCGCCACATCCTCGGGCCGGGCAAGCTCCTGCGGCGGATGGTCACCTCCGGCGCCCTGACCAGCCTCATCGTCCACGGCCCCCCCGGGACCGGCAAGACCACCCTCGCCGAGGTGATCGCCCGGGCCACAGACCGCCACTTTGAACGCGAGAACGCCGCCAACGTCAGCGTCAAGCGGATCCGGGAGATCATCGACGCGGCGATCACTCGCCTCGAAAACTCCGGCCGGCGGACGGTCCTCTTCCTCGACGAGATCCACCGCTTCAGCAAGAGCCAGCAGGATGTGCTCCTGGGGGATGTCGAACGTGGCGTGATCACGCTTATCGGCGCGACCACGGAAAACCCCCTCTTCGCCGTCAACTCCGCCCTGGTCAGCCGCAGCACCCTCCTGCGCCTCGAGCCCCTCACCCACGAGGACATCGTCGAGCTCCTGCGGCGGGCGATCACCGATCCCGAGCGCGGCTACGGCTCCCTGGGCCTTGAAGTGAGCGACGACGCCCTGGACGTCTGGGCGGTCAAGAGCGACGGGGATGCGCGGCGAGCCCTGACGGCCCTGGAGGTCGCCGTGCTCTCAGGCCGCGACGACAACGCGCCTGGACCGATCGTGATCGACCGGCAGGTCGCCGAGGACTCGATCCAGCAGAAGGCGGCCGTGTACGACGGGACCGGGGACGAGCATTACGACACCATCAGCGCCATGATCAAGTCGGTCCGCGGCAGCGACCCCGACGCCGCCGTCTACTGGATGGCCCGCATGCTCGAGGCCGGCGAAGATCCTCGGTTCATCGCCCGCCGCCTCGCCATCCTCGCCAGCGAGGACATCGGCAACGCCGACCCCCGCGGCATCATGGTCGCCGCGGCCTGCTGGGAGCTCGTCGAGCGCGTCGGCATGCCCGAGTGCCGGATCATTCTCAGCCAGTGCGCCTGCTACCTCGCCCTCGCCCCCAAGAGCAACGCGAGCTACCTCGCCATCGACGAGGCCATGGCCGACGTCAAGTCCGGACGCACCGTCGCCGTGCCCGTAGCGATCAAGGATGGCAACGTTCGCAAGGCCTCCGACATGTCCGGAGAAAGCACCACGCGCGGCGGAGAGAAATACGTCTACACCCACGGCCTGGACGCCGTCGCCGGCGTGGGCGGCGTCTCCGGCCAGGACTACCTGGGCGTCGACAAGCAGTACTACCGCCCGACGGAATTGGGAGCCGAGAAGATGCTCAAAGAACGGCTGGAAGCCCTGCGCGCCGCCAGGCGAGGAGATCGTCCGCCAGCCCGCCCCGCGTGAATGTCAGGCATCAGTCCATTCGAGCCCGCCCGGCAAGGGGCGGCTTGCGAATTCAAGATGGATGACGCGGCGACGGGAGGGCGCTGCCGACTTGCGGGAGGCGTGCAGCGTCAAGGGACGCATCACTACAGCGCCGCCGGCCATCACCTCGCATACCTGCGAATCTCGATCGCACTCACTCGCGACGATGGCTCGCTCCCCGAGCAGGCCGCGTTCGTGCGAGCCCGGCACCACCAGCAGCGCCCCGTTGTGTGACGGACAATCGTCGAGGTGGAATCGAAGCGTCACCATGCCCGCAAGGACGTCCGAGGTGGGCTGAACATGATGAACGTCGGCCTTGATGGACCAAGGACCAAAGCCCGGAACGTCGGACCGCTCGCGCACGGCAATCGTGGTGTCCTGATGCCACGGAACGTCCCAGTTTGAATCGGCAGTCTTGTCAAAGAGAATGGAGCGAACGACACGGCCCTCCTCCCCGAGCATGTCGTGGGCCAAACCCCTGACGCCGGGAGACGCCGCAAACTCGGCGATGATCGGGGACGCCGCGAGCACTCGCCGCACCCCCGGACGGGCGCGTCCGTTGAAAAGACGTTCCGCTTCCTCTCGGAGTACATCGAGCTTCGCCGAATCCAGCACCCCGGGAATCACGACAAACCCCCGTCGGCGGAAGACTTCGCTGGCATTGGGCGCGGCGGTGATGGCCATGAGGGAAGTGTAGAAGAACGAGAAACGTCCATCGCGACCCGGGACTACGCAGCTGCTGTTGAACGGGCCGCCCGTCACTCCGCCGGCACGCACCGCCCGCTCGCCCACTGCCGCAGCGCGTCGATGCGCTCGGCCATCGTCACCGACAGCGGCGGCGAGCCTTCAAGCGCCGCCAGCAGCCGCGCCGTCGTCAGCTCCGCCTGCTGCTCGCTGAAGGCCGTGTGCAGCGCCGAAACCACCGCCTGCTCGATCTCCGCCCCGCTGTACCCCTCCGACGCTTCCACCAGCGCGGCCAGGTCGAACGCCGACGGCTCACGCCGCCGCTTGCGCAGGTGGATCTCGAAGATGCGGGCCCTCGCCGCCGGGGCGGGAAGGTCCACGAAAAAGATCTCATCAAAGCGCCCCTTGCGCAGCAGCTCCGCCGGAAGGGCCTCGATGTTGTTCGCCGTCGCGACCAGGAACACCGGCGCGTGGTGCTCCTGCATCCACGTCAGCAGCGTCCCGAACATCCGCTGCGACAGCCCGCCGTCGGTGGACTGCGCCGCGGCGGACGCAAACGCCTTCTCGATCTCGTCGATCCACAGCACGATCGGCGCCATCGCCTCCGCCTGCTGGAGCGCGCTGCGCAGCCGGCTCTCGCTCTCCCCCACGAACCGGTCGTACAGCACGCCCGGATCCATGCGCAGAAGAGGCCGCTTCCACGCGGTGGCGACGGCCTTGGCGCACAGGCTCTTGCCCGCCCCCTGCACCCCCAGCAGCAGCATCCCGCGCGGCGGATCGATCCCAAAGTCCCGCGCCTTCTCGCTGAACCCCTTTTCCCGCGCGCCCAGCCACGACTTCAGCCGCTCCAGCCCCCCGATCGCGTCCATGCTCGCCGGTGATTCCACGTACTCGAGCAACCCCGAGGTCTGCAAAAGCCGACGCTTCGCCGACAGAATCCCCGGCAGATCGCTCGAATCCAGCCGACGATCGTCGCAGACCACGTCAAGCACGACCTGCCTCGCCTGCCGGCGGGTCAGACCCCGCAGGTTCGAGATGATCGACGCCACCTCCCCGCGGGTCAGCTCCACCTGCACCGGCCGCTGCCGCGCGGCATACCGCAGCGTGCTCTTGAGCACCGCCTCAAGGTCCTCATCCCCCGGAAGCGGCAGCGTCACCCGCGTCGACGACGCCCCCACGATCGCCGGCACGTGGTCCTGGCTGTCCACCATGACCAGCACCCCCGACACGCGGCGAAGCTTCTCCACCGCCTCTCGCCACGCCCGCAGGGCGCGCGGGTCCGACGTCAGGTGCGTCGCCAGGTCAAAGGCGACGATCACCATCGGCGCCTGAAGCCCCGCAGAGAGGTACAGCAGCGCCGCGGCGGGGTCTGTCGTTCGCTCCACGGCCGGGGAGCCCTCGATGACGGCGTCCCGAAGCCCCTCGGTGAGGGTCCAGGTCTTGACGTCGGGAAGCTTGGCCGCGTGGGTGGCGGCGAAAACCTCGGACAGGGCCTCGTTCTCGTCGTCGGTGACGATGCGAACGCACGGGTGCCGCGCGGTCAGGAGAAGCTGGAGCGGGGACGGGGGCATGGATTCCCGAAAGCGTACCGGAAAACCAGCCCGCCCGGGAAATACAACGGGCCCGGTTTCCCGGGCCCGCTGATGGAAATCACCTGATGAAGATCAACTGATGGAGATCAGATGGTCTGTCCGGTCATCGTGCCGAAGGTTCAGCGGCGACGACGGGCGGCGACAAGACCGGCGACGCCGACCAGGCCCAGGGCGCCGGGGGTCGGGACGGGGGTCTGGTCGATCGTGAAGGACCAGATGCTCGAGAGCGGGATGGTGAACTCGAAGATGAAGTCGCCGGTGTCGAGGTTCGCCACCGCGCCGCCGGAGTAGGTCATCGTGACCGAGTTCGTGTTGTTGTTCGTGATGATCGCCGACGAGAAGTCGGGCGACGTGTTGCTGATCACGTTGACGTTGCCCGACACCGTCGAGAGCGTCATCGTGAAGCCGGTCCACGTGAACCCGGTCACGTTCTGGACCTGCTTGTTGATCTTGATGGTCGTGTTGGCCCGACCACCGCCCGTGAGGTTCAGGCCGATCGAGTTGGTCGTGAGACCACCCGTCCAGACCTCGTCGAGCCACACCACGTCGGCCGAGGCGCCGGCGTCCTGGGTCACATAGCCCCAGTCCTGGTCGGCGGTCTTGGTGCCACGGGTGCCGTACTGGCCCGTCCAGGCGCTGTCAACGGGCATCGTCAGCGACGGTGTATTCACCGCCGACGACGTCACGTTGGTCAGCCCGCCGAAGGCCGCTCCGGCCGTCAGCGTCACGGCCAAAGCCGAAACGATCGTTGTTCTCATATCCCTCTTCCTATCTGGGTGAAAAAACCCGTTGACGAATAAACCGGAACGTGCGGAAAACGCGCCGGCCTATTTTCTCCTGCGGACCGATCTTATCGGTTTTGCCACGCTGGCACAACCGGAACACGCGGAATCTCTCATTTTTCTGGAACCGAACGCGACAGCCTCGCGAATAGAGGGCCCTATAAAAAACGGTCAAGCGGAGACCGCTCGACCGCATTGTATTCGGAATGTGTCAGGAATGACGACGGCGACGCACCGCCATCAGCCCCGCCAGCGCCGGCAACGCCATCGTCCCCGGCGTGGGAACCTGCGGCGTCTGCGTGATCGTGAACGACCACAACCCCGAATAAGGGACAGAGAAGGTGAAATTGAAGTCGACCGTATCCCCGGGGTGAACGATCCCCGTGTCGAAGCTCATCACCACCATCCCCGACTTGTTGTTGAACGTCTGGGCATGGGTGAACAGCGTCGCCGTGGGCGTCCCGATCAGGTCGATGTTCCCCGACAGCGTGCTCAGGGTAATGTCGAACCCCGTCCAGTTGTTCGCCGTGAAATTGTCCACCGACTTGTTGATCGTGATCACCGGGTTGCTGCGGCCCTGGTTAAAGATGTTCACGCCCAGGATCGCCGACGGCTGGTGAGCCGCGGTCCAGGTCTCGTGCACCCACAGGCTGTTGGCGGCGTCCCCCGCATCCTGCATCAGGTACCCGTAGTCCTTCGACGGACCGGCGGTGTCCCGCGACCCATACGACCCGTTCCAGACGTTATCCCCGGGGAGCGTCAGGTTCTGGATATCCAGCGCCTGGACACCCATGTTCTGGATCCCCGCCGACGCCATGCCGGCGACGGCGGATAAGGCCAACGCCACGATCGTGACCCGTGTGCTCATGAGGCTTGTCCCTCTCAATCGAGGCCCGAAGGGACTCCTCCTACAGAGGCCCGTCAGGCAGTTTTCGCTCTGGTCCGCATACTACTCGTAAGCGCACGTGTACCAAGGGTAAATGATATCTTTTCCAAGAATTTTGGAACTGGTGGAACCCTTGCTGCGCTATAGATGCGACTTCTCGGACCGCCTCGCGTTAGGAACCCGGAAGGTATTTTTCCATCCAGTCGTCCTGCCGCAGGACGCCCTCACGGCTCCGCCGGTCCCGAGCCTCCGAGCTTCGCTGCGCCAGCCGGAACGCCGCCGCCGTCATCCAGTCCGACCGCAGCTCCGCCGCCCCGCGTGACAGCCTCAGCATCGCCGCCGTCCACGGCGACTGCCGCGTGATCAGCTCATCATCGAGTGACACAAAGACCTGGGACGCGCCCGGATCCCCCTGCCGGCCCGCCCGGCCCATGAACTGCCGATCGATGCGCTTGGCCCCGTGCATCTCCGTCAGGATCACCAGCAAGCCACCGGCCGCCAGCGCGTTGCGGTCGGGCTTGATGTCCGTCCCGCGCCCCGCCATGTTCGTCGCCACCGTGATCGTCGCCTTGATCCCCGACTTCTCATCCCCCCCGCGTCCCGCCAGGGCGATCAGCGTCGCCTCTTCCTTGTCAAAGTTCGCGTTGAGCACGCGATGCTCCAGCCCCCGCTGGGTGAGCAGCCGGCTCATCAGCTCCGACGCCGCGATGGACCGTGTCCCGACCAGCACCGGCTGCCCGTTCTGGTTCGCCGCCGCGATCGCGTCCACCAGCGCCAGCCACTTGGCCTCCCCGGACCTGAACACCCGCAGCGGCCTCGCCTCCCGAATCACCGGCCGGTGCGTGGGGATCACCATCACCGGACGCTGGTACACCGCCTCCATCTCACCGATCGCGTCCGCCGCCGTGCCCGTCATGCCTGCAAGGAACGGATACGTCCGGAAAAACCGCTGGAAGCTCATCCGCGCCAGCGTCTCCCGGTCCGCCGTCACCTCCAGCCCTTCCTTCGCCTCCACCGCCTGGTGGAGCCCATGCTCCCAGGAGCGGTCGGGCAGAAATCGCCCCGTGTACTCGTCGACGATGACGATCTTCCCCTCCACGATCTCGTACTGCTTGCCCCGGGTGTAGCAGTGGCGGGCGATGAGCGCCTGGCGCACCAGCTCCTCCGCTCGCCGCGCCGCCTTCCAGATGGGCTCGGAATACTCCGACCAGATCTGCTCCGCGCGCACCAGCCCGCGGCGCTTCAGGTCCGCCCGGCGGCGAAGATGATCGATCGCGTAGTCCGGCCCTTCGTCCAGCTTCGCGGCGATCTTCGCGGCCTGCACATACACGTCCGCCATGTCGTCCTGCCGGCGGCTGCGGGCGATGATCAGCGGCACCACCCCCTCGTCGATCAGCACGGCGTCGGCCTCGTCCACCAGCGCCGCGGAGAGGCCCGGGATCATCGGGCCGGTGATCCCCGCGGCAGCGCCGGCGGGATCTCCCCCATTTGCCATGTGCTGGCGGCCGCTCCACGCCGTATTGACGCGCCCAAGGCGAATCTGGTCCCGCAGCCAGTCCGCCGTGATCTGCTTGGGCGTCCCGTACACGATCGACCTCGCGTACACCTCCGAGCGGTCCCGCTCGTCGATCTCCTGCACGATCGCCCCCACCGACAGCCCGCACACGCGGTAAATGCTCGCCCGGCTCTCCGCATCGCGCGCGGCGAGGTAGTCGTTCACCGTCAGAACATGCAGGTGGCGGCGCTTCCACGCGATCAGGGAGGCCGCGATCGAGCCCGTCAGCGTCTTCCCTTCCCCCGTCGCCATCTCGATGATGCGCCCGTTATACAGCGCCAGCGCCCCCATCAGCTGCACGAGGTACGCCTCCTCCCCGGTCTCCCGGCGGGCGACTTCCCGAACGACCGCAAGCCCGCGGCGGACGTCCTCCTCGGATTGGCGAGCCCGGACGAAGATCCCGCGCATCTCCTCGACTCGCAGTCGCAGATCGGCCTGGGGGATCGAGCGGATCTCCGGCGCCAGGGCGTCCACCAGCTCCGCCTGCCGGCGCAGCCACTGCGTGGTGATGCCGGACATGCGCACCTTCATGATCGCGCGCCCAACCAGCTTGTCGAGCCCGCTGTACACCGGCGGCCGGACCTGCCGGCTGCGGATCGATTCGTACAGGGCGTGATAGCGGGAAAGGGAAGTCATGGCGGAGAAGGCACCGGGCACTCGGCACAAGGCACTCGGGCGGAAGACAGGAAGCAAGGGTGGGACGGGCGCTGGCAGGCCGAGGTCTCTGCCCCGAGTGCCTGATGCCCAATGCTCAGTGCCTTCTTCAAATATTCACCCTCCCCTGGATGATCTTCTGGAGCCGATCAACCCACTGGGAGAGGAGAGGTTTGCGGGGAAGCGAAAAGCGGATGCGGACGCGTTCGCCGGGGGCCCCGATGATGCCGGCGAAGCTGGGATCTCCCGCGATATCGACGCGGAAGTTGGGACGCTTGGTCTGGCGGCCGGACTTGTCCTGCGGGTCGTTCTCGATGACCCCGCCGCCGCTGACGCCCAGCGCGGGGTGGGGGAGATCACGCTGCCCGGCCTCGATGATCCGGTCGATCGCGCCGGGAACCACGCGGTCGATCTGGGAGAGCGTGCGCATCTCGACCTTGAACTGGTCCCGGGGAAGTTCAAAGAGCCACGCCCCCTCGGTCTGGCCAAGCTCCGCGGCGACGCGCAGGGACCCGACATCCACGATCTCGCAGACCGGGGCGCCTTCCTTCACGAACATCCCGACGGCGACGGATGGATCCCGGCCGACCACCACGCCGTCCCGCGGCGCCCGCACCACGAGCTTTTCCACCCGTTCCTTCACGAACGAAACCTGCTTGCGCAGCGCCTCGATCTTCTCTCGCGCGATCTGCGCCATCGCAAGGTTCTGCGTGAGGTACGAGCTCTCCAGGCTCTGCGTCTCCCGGATCTGGGCTTCGGATGTTTCCAGCTGCGCCAGCAGGTCCCGGCTGGTCATCGTCACCAGCGGGTCCCCCGCCTTCACGGTGTCCCCGGGCCGCACGTGCGCCTGGGAAACAAAGCCGTCCACCGCGGCGAAGATGCCGGTGCGACCGGGGCTCTCCACCACGCCGTCCCCGAAGCGCCGGTCGGGGAAGGGCACGGCGCCGACCAGCACCAGGGTCACGGCCGTGAGCGCCAGCGAGGTGAAAATCACGCGGGCTCGGTGCTCGGCGATCTTGGAACTCGAGGCCAGGTAATGGATGAACCCCGCCAGCGGCAGGATGAACCACATCGCCGACGTCCAGATCGCCAGCACCAGCCCCAGGCCGAACATCTTGCCCATCACGTAGAGCGTGATCGAGAAGAACAGGAAGATGCGGTAGATCAGCGCGCCCAGCCCGTACACCGTCAGGATGACCTGCTCGTCCCGCGCGCTGGTGGGCGGGAAGACGTCCCGCACGCGGAACAGGATCCGCTCCGCAAGGTACTTGAGCATGTTCGTCGAGCGCTGCATGAGATTGGGAATCTCAAGGATGTCGCTCAGGATGTAGTACCCGTCGAAGCGCATCAGCGGGTTGGCGTTGAACAGCACGGTCGAGACGCTCGCCGTGAACATCGCGTTGTACGCGATCTGGTGCAGCAGCGGGCTCCCGCCCGAGCGCGTCGCGATCCACGTGAACGCGGCGATCGACGCCACGAACAGCTCGAACATCATCCCGCCCGCGGCGACGGCGACGCGGCGCCACTTGTTGTCGAACGCCCAGCTCGCCGACGCATCCACAAACGGCGCGGGCATCATGACCAGCATCATGAAGCCAAACTCGGGAACCTGCCCCCCGAATCGCTTGCAGATGACCCCGTGGCCCGTCTCGTGGATCAGCTTGGTAACGACAAAGACCGTGAAGATCCAGCCCCAGTTGGAAGGCGCCAGCGTGCTCTCCACGCCCGAGCGCAGCTCGTCGAAATGGGGAATGACCGAACCGATGGCCGCGAAAAGGAAGATCGCCCACGCAATGAAGCCCCACCGGTTGAGCACCGGCCGCAGGATGGGCTCCAGCCACGCGAGGATCCGGTCGGGGTTGATCAGCTTGATCTTGAAGTACATCAGGCCGATCGCCTGCTGCTGGACCGTCTTCTTCAGGCGGTCCCGTCCGCGACCGAGCAGCTGCTCGATGTCCGGCGTCGCATCCACCGCCAGGAGGTTGGAGTTGTACAGCTGGCTGATCAGCTGGATGACCTCCCCCTGCGTGGGGGCGTCGTCACCGCGGCGCGTCAGGCTCATCTGCCAGACGTCCTCGACCGACCGGTGCCCGTCCATCAGCTGCACGTACTCGTACGCGACCGGCCCGAGCCGGAAGAACTGGTTCGTCGCCGGGTCGTGCAGCACGTGCCACCGCTGCCCGCGGTAATGCTGCCGCGTGATCTGCACGTGCGGCCGCAGCCGCGGGGTCATCGCCCGCACGCGGTGCCAGAAGGGTGAGAATGTGGGGCGTTCAGACAAAGGTCCACAACTCCAAAGGGCCAAAGGACCACATCAAGCAATGCCTTCGGCAGCAGGTGCTTACCACCAGAGCCACAGGCGCATCTGGTCGATGATGCGGCGAGAGACGATGCCGATCAGGCTCCGCTCGGGCGTGTTGAACTTGGCGATGCCCTCCATGCCCGGCCGGAACCACGGCGCGGTCTGCGTCATCTTGCCTCGCACAATGAACGCGTTGGAGCCCTGGTCGCTCTGCGAAAGCGGCACGATGCGTTCCACCGCGAAATCGAAGGCCTTGGAAGGATCGGACTTGGGGGAGATCTGACCCAGCGTCTCGGGCAGGATGAGCGAGATGTCCCGGTCGTCGACCTTGGCGACGATGACCAGGTCGGAAAGGTCGGCGATCTGGAAGATCGCGTCCCCCAGCTTCACCGAACCCCCGACGCGGTCCTTGAGGTCGCCGGCGATGATGGTGCCGGCGATCGGGGCCGTGATGTTCGCCTGCGTGATGCGGTACTCCAGCAGCCGCAGCTTGGCGCGGGCCTGATCCGCCTTGGCCTGCTGCTGCTGGGCCTGGGAAAGATCACCCTTCTTCATCGCCTCGTCGGCCTGCTTCTCCGCCTGCGTGATCTGGGCGCGCGAGTCCAGGGAGCTCAGCTCAAGATCCGTCGTATCGAGCTTGAAGAGCGGTTGACCCTTCTCGACCTTCGCGCCCGCCTCGATCCCTGGAGCAAGCTCCCGGATGATGCCGTCAAACGGGATCGAGATCGTGCGTGGATTGCGGGCCTGGATCTCAACGGGCGCCGAAACCCGGTACGGGACCCGGACGAAAATCGAGATCATCAGCAGCGTCATCAAGCCCAGCCCGGCAAGCTTCCAGGCCGTGTGCTTGGGACCCACCAGCCACGACCCGGCCCGCAGCGACGAGTCATACGCCCGCAGCGCCAGGTTGCGATCATCCCGGCGGCGGATCTCCAGCACGGGCGTCACCAGGTCCAGCGCCGCCTGCAGAAGTTCCACGGTCCCCAGGTCGATGGGCGAATTGCCCGTCGCCTCAATGAGCATCGTCCCCAGCACCTTGCCGTCCGCGCGAAGGGGAATCGTGACGATCTTCAGCCGCGCATCGCTCGCCGCAAGTTCCCGGTGCGCATGCGTGATCGCCTGCGTCAGCAACACCTCCCCGTCCCCCAGGTTCGCGGGGAGGGGATACATCACCGGCTGTTCCTGGTCCAGGCATTCGTCCATCGCCGCTTCGAGCTTCTGGATCATCGCCATGCGGCGATCAATGTTCTCCGTATCGCTCACCGCGATGCAGCGGTTCATCTTCCGCCCCTCGGTGTACCGAGCGGCGGCGACCCAGCCGATCGCGACGCGATCCACCGAAAGCTGACGTGACAGGTCGTTGACGAACTGGAACGAAGCGCCCTTAAAACTCTTCGCCGTATTGATCGCCGCGATCAGCCGCGTCGCCAGCTCCAGCGCCGCCCCCGCCGCCCGCACGCGGCTCAACTGATGCCGCGCCGTGTGCCCGTGGATGTAGCCGACCAGCACCTCAACCAGCGCCAGCGTCGTCTGCAGCGCCTGCCGCGACTGATTGTCAATCAGCAGCGTCACCACGCCCCGCGGAGGCGCCGTCGCCGCTTCAGGCCCGGCGGCACCAGGAATCGGCACCGCGAGCACATATCCCTTGCCCGGCGAGCCGTCGTACAGCTCGTTGGCCTTGTCCAGACCGAACACCCGCGTCTGCCGCGAGCCATACGAAGACCTCGCCGCCGACTTCGCATCGGCCAGATGTTCGATGGACGATTCGTCCACCGGCGTATCCAGCACGATCCGCTCGCTCATCGGCCCGGCCTGCTGCGCCGCCGCAGCCGCCGCCGCGGGCAGTGGCCACATGAAGACGGCCTTGGTCTGCGCCTCCACCGGAGGCGCCGTCGGCGTCTGCTCATCAGGCGCGCTCTGCGCCTCGGCGATCGTAAAGAGCACGCCCTGCCGCGCCCCCGACACCTGCGCAAGCACGGTCACAAGCCTCGCCACATACGCCCGGTCGTCGGGCGCAGGGCTGGAGAGGTTGGCGACGACGCGTTGCCAGCCCGGCGCCTTGATGCTGGACAGATCGATCATCGAGAGTCTCTCCCTGCCTCCGGTGCGGAGGAGGATGCGTCCGCGGTCTTGCTCGCCGGCTCGGGAACGATCCGCGAGGTCCACTCGGGGCCCGGCTGGGTAAACCTCACCCACGTCGTCACACCCGCCACGATGCGGGTGGGGTTCTGGATCGCGATGCGGATCCGTCGCGTATTGCTGCTGGGGTCGGCGACCGGGCTGATCTCCACGATCTTCCCCTCAAATACCTTGATATCCCCCGGCAGGTCCATCAGCGCCCACGCCTTCGCCCCGTTGGTCAAACCAAGGTCGATCGACTGCCCCGTCGGCACGCCCACATCCACCCACAGCACGCTGGTATCGACCACCCGCGCCACCTTGTCGTTCTCGCTCACCGACTGCCCGACATCCACATCGATCCGGTCCACCGTCCCGTCAAACGGCGCGATGATGTGCACCCGGTCCAGCCTCGCCTTCGCCAGCCGAACCGCGATCACTTCCTGGTCCTGGTTCAGCTTCGCCGTGTCCAGGTCAATCTTGCTCGCCTCCGAATCCAGCCGCGCCCGGTCAATCTCCTGCGGCGCCGTCCCACCCTTCTCCGACGCCTCCTTGTACCGCTGGTACTGCAGGTTCGCCAGCTCCACCGACTTGGCCGCCTTGTCCACCGTCAGCGTGCTCTCCGCCCGCATCTTCTGCAGCTCAAGCCGCGCAATCTCTTCCTCATCCTCCCCGCGGATGATCAGGTCCCCCTTCTTCACATCCTGCCCGCCCGCCACCAGCACCTCATCCACCCGCGTCGCCTGCGAGAACCCCATCACCGAGTCCCGCCACGGCCGCGTGAACGCCTTCTCCCCTCCAAAGGACGCGGCCAGCTCGAGAATCGTCGGCGAGGGAGGGGATGCCGGTGTCGGCGGGGCCTTGGGCTCCTGCGAACTCTTCGCGGTCGTGTTATTCGATTGGCCCGTCGGCTGCCCGGCATCCGTAAGGAGCCCGAACGCCAACCCGGCCGTTCCGCCCAGCACGCCCACCGCTCCCACCATCGTGACGAGCGCGAGCCGCCGGGCAACGCCTTGGCGGGTCTTCATGTCTGCATTATATACGAAGTCCGCCGACTTCCGATCCGCACAACGCATTCCTCTGACCAAGATTCACGCGCTCCCTTCCCCCGTCGGCATTTCCACGCGAGCGAATTCCTCCCCCCAAGTCCTCCTCGCCCCTCAAACAACCCCCTCCACCCCCCGCCGCCCCCTCCCCAACGCCCAGTCCCATCCCCCCCCGACTCCCACCCCGGTCGCCCAGCCGCCCCGCGCTATCCTTGATCCCGCCGGACCCGGCTCACCGCGAGCACCCCGGCCCAGAAGCGGATCGGCCAAGCCCTCCAGGCGCGGGGGCCGTGCCGGCCGGGCGCGTTCGCCGGGCCTGCCCGCAGTTCCCCCCGATCCCCCGACAACCCGACCCCGCACATCACCGGAGGCTCCAGCCGTGACGATCGCCAGCCCCACCCCCACCACCTCCTCCGCCCCCGCCGCTTCCGCACCCGTCCCGTCCACCCCCGTCATGTCCAAGTACGGCGGAAAGCCCGTCCCCTTCATGTCCACCGCCCTCGCCCCCGCCGACATCGAGGCCGCCACCGCCGTCCTTCGCTCCGGAATGCTCCGCGCCGCCAAAAAGTGCGAAGAACTCGAGACCCGCTTCGCCGCCATGTCCGGCGCCAAGCACATGATGACCTGCGCCAACGGCACCTGCGCCCTCCAGCTCGCCTACGAGCCCCTCTTCGCCCCAGGCGACGAGATCCTCGTCCCGGCATGGTCCTACATCGCCACCGTCAGCATGGTCGTCGCCCGCGGCTGCGTTCCCGTCTTCGTCGATGCCCTCCCCGACACCCTCCAGATCGACATGAAGGACGCCGCCAAGAAGGTCACCCCCAAGACCCGCGGCATCGCCGCCACCCACCTCTACGGAACCCCCGTCGATATCGCCGCCGTCGAATCCCTCGGCAAAGCCAAAAACCTCAAGATCGTCTACGACTGCGCCCAGGCCCACCTCGCCACCTACAACGGCCAGGGCATGGGCGCCTTCGGCGACGCCGTCACCTACTCCTTCTACGCCACCAAAAACCTCGGCACCGGCGAAGGCGGCTCCATCTCCTGCAACGACGACGCCCTCGCCCGCAAAATCCGCCTCCTCCGCTCACACGGCGAAACCGACAAGTACCTCCACGAGTCCGTCGGGTACAACTACCGGATGAACGACATCACCGGCGCGATCGGCTGCTCCCGCCTCGATCGCCTCGCCGCCCAGACCGCCACCCGCCAGTCCAACGCCGCCCGCTTCGACCGCATGCTCGGCGACCTCAATACCAAGCTCTTCGGCTCCCCGACCACCGGCATCGTCCCCGCCAAGATCACCCCCGGCGCCACCAGCGCCTACCACCTCTATACGGTGCTGCTCGACACCTCGAAATTCACCTGCTCCCGCGACGAGTTCTGCAAGGCCCTCTCCGCAGAAGGCGTCCCCACCGCCGTCCACTACCCCCGCTCCCTCCCCCCCCAGCCCGCCCTCGCCAAGTGTAAAAAACACGACTGCCCCGTCGCCGATTCCCTCGCGAGCCGCGTCTTCTGCCTCCCCATGCACCACGACCTCACCGAAGAACACTTCGGACTGATCGCGGAAGCAATGGCGAAGGTCGCTGGGGCCAGCGCGAGGAAGTAAGAACGACCATCGCCGCAGAGATTCCCAAGGTTCATCGCGAGCGGGAAGAAATCCTCTTTGCAGTGGGAGGCCGCGAATGCACAATGCCCCCGAGCGGATCGACGATGATCCGGAAGCGCTGCTTCTTCGCTTCATGGAATGCGTAGCAAAAGAGTGCGATGCGCAAGCATTCTCACTCTCAAAACAGGTTTGGGAAAGAATGTCCTTTTCAAACCCGCGATACCACGGCGTTCGCGCCTCGTATTTCGCTCAATCGTTGCGGCTGCTGTGCGGCCGACTCCAAATCGCGCATGATTTCTTCGATGCCACGCGCAACGATCTATGGAGCAAAGTGCAGAGCGCGCAAGAACACGGCGGCTTGCCCTCCGTCGATGACATGCTGGACTGGCTGCTCCTCAACAGCATTCTGGGATACGACAGGGACACGGTTGCGTGGCTTGTACCGCGTATAAGCGAGAACAACCTGACAGTGATATTTTCCGCTCCCCCGGTAGCCAGAAAGCTCATTGCCCAATCACTCGCTAAATCAATCAGCGATGAAACACCTTGAAACCCAGCATGAAATGAGGTGGGCACAATGACAACGCAGCATTCAGAACATGGTCTTCCTGGTCACGCCGATCGTCGGCTGAACCTTGTCGACGCCTGCATTGTCGTGTCCGTGATGTGTTTGTGCGTCATAATCATTAAAGGCCTGAATTCCCGCAGCAATCAGCTTGCTCCAGCACTGGCGGCGAGCGAGTTGCGGGAGCTGCTTCGCGTCCTCGTCATATGCTATCCGACATGCGTGATATCGCTCGTGATCGCCGGACGTTCTTCCCAACAGCGAGGGCGGCACATGTTCCTGGTCTGGCTATTGGTGTCCGTGCTTGCCATCGCAGGCGCTGTGCTTGTGTATTTCAAGGTGGTTGCCGGTGGCGAGTGAGTCCTCGCTCTCGTGGCAGAACACACACACGAATCCGCCACTCCGCCCCACGTCAAGCACCGCCCCTAAAATCGCTGCCATGGCGGCGCCACCTGCCATCCCGTGACGAGCTGTTGTGTAAGCCGCGGGAGAATGAAAGGACGATCGAAAACCGATGAGACACTGCTGTAAGAAGATGGGGTTCGTGCTTAAGTCAAGTGAGTTCGCATTGACTTATATTCCTAAGTATGACGAGTACGGCATTCTTGTTCGTGGTTCTGAGAACGAACTTATGCAAATCAAGTACTGTCCTTGGTGTGGTTCTCAATTGCCTCGCATTAGGCGTACGCAATGGCACCAAATACTTGAGCGAAAGGGGATCGAACCGCATTCGTCGGACATCCCTGCGGAGATGCTCTCGGATCTGTGGTGGCGTAAGCCAAAGAAGCGCACAAAGTGAAGTAGCCAGACTGAGATGAATGTCCCCGGCGGGTGGCCCCGAAGTATCCCTCGCGTGCCACCGAAGTCGGCTCTGCGACTTCGGTGTGTCTTGCGCCGTGAGCGCCCCCATCTCGCCAACCTGAATCCCACCCCTCCCCGTGCCACCGGGATCGGCCCTGCGATCCCTGTGTCTTGGTTCTCTCCTCGACCGCCCTCGCAACCTCCTTCCGCGCCCTCTTTCCCCCTCCCCCAAAATTCCCACCCAAAAATCAACATCTTTCTACCTAACCCCTTCCCCCACAACACCTTCCACCTCATAATTCCCGTTTCTTAACACCCAAAACACCCCCGCACCAACCACCCTTGTGCGCACATCCGTGGCCCACCCCCCCTTATAGCGGGGGCACGTTTTCTTTCGCCCTCTGCAGACGACCTCTCCCGCACTCGCCCCCGCTACGAGCAGCGCCATGCCACTCCCCAACTCCACACCACACCCCTCCCCGCCCATCGACCATCACGTCACCGGCGAATGCCCGGAGCAGACCGGCCGCGCCACCACCCTCTTCCGCCCCACACCCGAAGTACAGGCGCTCGTCCTCTCCCAGCTCGCCGACCACAACCACTCCCTCATCTCCATCGCCGCCTATCACGACATCACCATCGAAGCCCTCACACTCTGGATGGCTCGCCCCGAAATCAATCAGGCCATCGCCAACATCGAGAACGCCGCCTCTCGCCACCTCCGCCTCGCCGCCACCTGCCAGCTCCCACGCACCATCCCCATCCTCCTCGCCGTCCTCCGCGCCTACGAGTGGGAAGAGTCACACCAGATCCTCGACAAGTCCTTCCGCTCCCTCCGCATCTCCCTCGCCCAACGCCACACCGCCCTCCGCGCCACCTCCCTCCTCCTCCGCCTCTCTCGCCACACCCCACCCAACACCAACACCAACTCCAACGCGAGCGCCACGCCGTCCACCTCAACACCTCGCCCACTCCCCGCCAACTCGAACTCGAACTCAAGCATCGCGACCAGCACCCAGGCCCCGCCCCTCACCACCGCATCGCCATCTCACACGCACGCCACCACATCCACAACACCGGCGACACCAAACGCCCACGACACACCGCAGGCCGCGCCTCCACCGCCCACCTCAACAACACCCCCACCACCCGCAACACAACCAACACCACCCTCCATCCCCGACTCATCCGAACCCCAGCCCGCGCCCCCACCCTCTCCCCCCCCGCCCATCGCCGTCCCCGCCCCAACCCCGCCGAAACCCTCTTAAACTCCCCCGACCTCCACGCCGACTTCATCGAGTCCTTCATCAACTTCGGGACCCCACCAAGCGCCCACCCCCCCCCACAACCCACCCAGTAGGCGAGAGCCGCCGAAACTCCACCAACCCGTGCCACTGACCTCGCGGAGTCCTCGGAGCGTGGTCAGTGCGACCCGCGGACGGCGCGGGACACCGCACAACACGTGCAACACGCCACCGAGATCGGCCAGCGATTCCGGTGCGATGGACGCTGCGCACCTCGCCGCTGCCAGGGTGTGTCATCACGTCCGATGCCGGGAACGAACCTCTTCGCGTCCATCGCAATCTCCTCGCTCGCCGGCAGGACGTGCACACCGCAGCGCCTCCAACCTCACTGCCTCCAGCCGCAACGCGGCGCGCGAGTGAAGCCCGGGGCGCAAGCCCCGGGTGTGGCCACATGAGCGACATCAAGCCCCGAAGGGGCGGCAGAGACGCCCCACCCCGCAGATCACGGACGTTATTTCAGCCAGAAACCAGAAGAGATGATTGAAATACAGGCCCCTGAATGGCGGCTCCCCCCCAGCACCTCATGAACCAACGTGGTGATGGCCGCGCAACTCAAAGACCAGACCCGAGCATGAATGCACCCGCGCCGCTCCTCGGCGCGAGCTCATCTTATTTTTGATCCCGCTTCATCACCGCCCGAATGTTCGCCGCAGCGCGGGCAAGAGCCCGCTCAGGAGACTCGGTGCTCCTCTCGTTGAGGAACTCGTTGAGCATGCGGTTGATCTCTTCCTCAAGCTCCGTCTGGTAAGAGCCCACGGGCACGAAGGCCGGCGGAAGACCCGTCGCCGCATCCGGCGTTATTCCCTGCAGCAGCCAGGCCGCCTTGTCCGCAAACTTCTCCGCCGGCATCGGCGCCACTTCGTACCCCTGGGAAGGATCACCCTCGTCCTTCAGGATCCCGTGCGTCGAGCGAAACGCCTCCGACCGCATCGCCGCAAGGTTCGCCGGAGGCGCCACACGCAGCGTGTCCCAGTACTGCAGCGCCTGCTCCTTCGCCGTCAGCCATCGCACCATCTCCACCGCCTCCCCCGGATGCGCTGCATGCGCGCTCACGCCCCATAGCACCGACCCCGACACGATCGCGGCCCTACTCCCCAGCCGCGCGGGCCCGCGAGGCAGCGGCACGACCGCGTACTCAAGGTCCGGAGCATTGCGATCAAAGTCGGCGATCCGCCAGCACCCATCCAGAAACATCGCCGTCCGCCCCCGCGCAAAGAGCGCATCAGGCCCCGTCCCCGAGAGATACCCCGAGAGCTGCGGAATCCAGCTCCGGTCCTCCCGCGCGAGCGCTCGCATGAACGTCAGCGCCTCCACGCCCGCCGCTGAATCCAGCTGGCATCCGTGTCCATCGGCCGACCACAGCTGCCCGCCCGCCTGGGCGAAGAACGTCATGAACGGCCACGACCAGACCGCAAAGTCGATTCCCCGCACCTCTACGTTCCCCGCGCCGTCGCGGGCCGTCAGCAGCCTCGCCGCCCGCCGAAGCTCGTCCCACGTCCACCGTTCCGAGGGGATCTCCAGCGGCGCTTCGGGATGCCGCTGGTTGTACTCCCGGAAGAGCTTCTTGTTATAGAACAGCCCGTACTGCGCATTGTCTTGCGGCAAGGCATAGATCCCGCGTCCTTGCGGACCATCGACCGTGAGGAGCGCCCGCAGATGCAGCGGCACCTCCGCGAGGTCGGAGTCGGTGATGACCGGGGCGTGTGGACCTGAGGGCACATCGAGTCGCCGGAGCAGTCCGCGGGCGGCCATGCCGTTGTAGTCGGTGATGCGTAGGCGCATGACATCGGCCCCGCGAGCGCGGGCGTGCCAGGCGTTGTACTTCATGACGATGTCGTCGGCGTAGCGCTGGTAGTTGACGCGGACGTCGGGATGGAGCGCCTCGAATCCCGCCGCGTAGCGGTCCTTGAAGAGGCGGTCTTCGAAGGGCATTCCCCAGACCGTGAAGAGGAGCGTCTTCTTGCCCGAGATCGCCGCAGCGCCGGGCCAGAGGATAACGCCCGCGGTGAGCAGGGCGGCAAGCGCGGCGACGATGGAGGATGCTCGCACGCGGGGCTACTCCTTGACGCCGGTAAGGGCGATGCCGCGGACGAAGGCTCGCTGGAAGACGATGAACAGGATGACCAGCGGGAGCGTGATGAGCGTCGCGGCGGCCATGCGGGTGGGCCAGCTGAGGACCAGGCGTCCGGTGGCGAGCTCGGCGACGGCGAGGGGGAGCGTTTTTTCCTGGGAGCTGTCGATGGCGATGAGGGGCCAGAAGAAGGCGTTCCAGGAGGCGACGAAGGTGAAGATGGCCAGGGCGGCGATGGCGGGCCAGACGGTGGGACGGACCAGCAGCCAGAAGGCGTCGAAGTGGGACATGCCGTCGATGCGTCCGGCCTCGAGGAGGGAATCGGGGACGGCGTGGATCGCCTGGCGCATGTAGTAGATGCCAAAGCCGCTGGCGAGGAAGGGGACGACCAGGGCCTGGAGGTTGTCAATGAAGCCCAGGCGATCGGCGAGGAGGTAGGCGAAGATGAAGGAGACCTGGACGGGGAGCATCATCGTGATGATGGTGAGCGAGAAGAGGGCGTGCTTGCCGGTGAAGCGGAGCTTGGCGAAGGCGTAGCCGGCGAGGGCGTTGTGGAAGCCGGCCAGGAGCGTGGTGAGGCCGGCCGCGAGGAGCGAGTTGCCGTAGTACTCGCCGAGCCGTGCGCCGCGGAGGGCGTGGAGGTAGTTGGACCACTGCCAGGACGATGGCGGGCCGGCGGGGAGGATGGTGGTGGAGCCGCCGAGGGTTTCCTGGTCGGTCTTGAGAGAGGTCAGAATCATCCATGCGAAGGGGGCGAGCATGGTGAAGGCGAGCGCGTAGACCAGTGCGTGGACGGACCAGCGGAAGATCGCGGGCGGGCGGCGCATGGGTTTGTGAGTGTATGGGAAGAGTTTTAACGCGGAGGGCGCGGAGGGACGCGGAGAAGAGGGTCTGAGAAATGAAAAGGGCCGGGCGATGGGCCCGGCCTGTGGTTGAATGGAGTTGAACTGGAGTCGCGGAGTGTGGGCGGGAATGGAATGCGGAGTTACCAGCCGCCGCCGGTGGTTTCGTAGCTTTCGCCGCCGCGATCGCTGCCGCGCCCGCCGCGACTGCCACGGTCACCGCGGTCGCCGCGATCACCGCCACGTCCACCGCCCCCACCACCCCCACCACCCCCACCGCCGTACCCACCACCACCACCGCCGCCGCTGAAGCCGCGGCCGCCTCCGCCGCCACCACCACCGAAGCCACGACCACCGCCACCGCCGCCGAATCCGCCGGACTTCTGTTCGCGGGGCGCGGCTTCGTTGACCTTCAGCGGGCGGCCGCCCATGTTGAAGCCGTTGAGGGCGGCGATGGCGGCCTGGCCTTCGGCGTCGGTGGCCATCTCGACGAACCCAAAGCCCTTGGAACGTCCGGTCTCGCGGTCGATGATGACCGAGGCGCGCGTGACTTCCCCGTGCTGGCGGAAGAGAGCTTCCAGATCGGCTTCCGTGGTGCTGTACGGAAGGTTGCCCACATAGATGTTCTTCATCGCCGAACGATCCCTCGCCCGAGAGTCGCGAAAATCTTGAACCGCCGCCAGCCACTCGGGCAAACGTCCGACCCGGTCCAAAAGAGCGGCCCCATCAGGCGGGGCTGCTCGCCAGTGGCCACCAATATACCAACGGGCGCGGCGAAGGGGCAAGGGCCGCGGGGGGCCGGAAACATGGGTTTCTGGGCGGATATGGGGCTAGGCGATGGCCCAGAATCGGGCCCAGTTTCCCCAGGCGAAGGCGTCGATGTCGGTGTCGGGCCAGCCGCGGCGGGCGAGTTCATCGGCGAGGCGAGAGAAGTCGGCGGGGCGGTCGATACCTTGGGGGAGGGAGGAAGCGCCGAAGCCGCCGTCCATGTCGCTGCCGAGTCCGACGGCGCGGCGATGGCCGGCGAGGTGGCAGATGTGCTCGATGTGATCGGCGGCGGCGGAGACAGATGGGCGGGGGGAATCGGGGCTCGCGGCGGAGGCTGGGGATTCGAGGAACTTGCGGAAGAGGTTGAGGCCGATGACGCCGCCGCGGCGAGCGATCTCACGGATGGAGTCGTCGCGGAGGTGGCGATTGTTCTTGCCATCGAGGAGTGCGCGGCAGTTGGAGTGGCTGGCGATGACGCGGCCGGAGGTGAGGGTGAGGAGCTGGTCCATCGCGGCGTCGGAGAGGTGGGAGAGATCGTGGACGAGGTCGGCGGAATCGATGGCGAGGGCCAGCTCGCGGCCCAGGTCGGTGAGTCCATCGAGCGGGGTCATGTTTCCGCCGGCGTAGCGGGATGAGCGGGCCCAGGTGAGGCCGACGGCGACGACGCCCTGGGCGGCCCACCAGGGGAGCTCATCGGGGGTGCGGATGGGGTCGGCGTTTTCGATGAGGATGCCGGCGCGGAGTGGAGCGGGGGATGGTGTGGGGGTTGGCGTGGGGGTTGGTGTGGGGGTGAGGCCGATGTGGAGGGCGCCGGCGGATTGCCAGCGCTGGTAGAGGGCGAGCTGGCGGAGTCCGGCGGCGTGGGCGGCTTCAGCGTCGCCGGGTGGGTAGCTGGAGGCGTCGTTGCCGCCGGGCTCGGTGAAGACGGTGGCGAGGCAGGCGTGGACATGGCCTTCGCGGAGTGAGGGGAGCGTGACGGCGGGGTCGGCGGGGCCTGCGCAGCGATCGAGGTCGGCGAGCATGTCGCGGCCGGCGTCGCCGAGGTATCCCAGGTCGAGGTGTGCATCGAACCAGCGGCGTGGCATGGGGAGGGAGCTCCGGGGGTGCGGGGAGGGAGGCGTGGGGGTGAGGCGGAGAGAGCCAAGAGACCGGGATCGCAGAGCCGATCCCGGTGGCACGGCGAGGCACGGCGAGGGAGACGTTGGGGCCGCCTGCCGTTGAGACAGATGTTCGGACACTTTAATCCGCTCAACCTGGCGTTCCAAACCAGCCGTCCTCCGAAAGTACTTGTTCGGCGGCTTTGCACCCTGCGGTTGTTAACATAACCTCGGGCATCTCATGGGAGCTGGTCCACTTCCAGAGTTTATCTGAGGGTGACCACGCTACAGATGATCTCAAATCAGCCAAGAAGCGACGTGACTCTTCGACGGAGTAAGGAATGCGACGTAATGTTCTTGGATTCCGCTTGTCGCTAAAATTAATCAGTTGCCAATCAAATAGTAACGACAACGCCTCCTGATACTCTTCAAAGGCAACGTTGTCTTTAGCACCTCTGATAATCGTGTTCACCAGCGCGGTCACACACAGTGCTGTAGGTTCTTCCAGTACGGCCAGAATGGCTCGCTCCATAAATGTGCTCAACATAGATTAATCCTCCAACCTATCCCGCTGCTCAGGGCTCGACAGGGGGGACATGCGGGCCTTCCGGGTCGTTGCGTGAGAGCTGATATCGATAGTACCTGCGCTGCTCGGCGAATCTCTGCGCTTTTGGAGTTGAATGGGTGGACGTGTTGGCGGGTCTCCGGATGGTGATTTTACCGTGATCGGTGAGGGCGGAGCGGATGACTGTGGGGGCACCAGCCGTGGGCCGTGGCGGAGAGAGCCAAGACACCGGGATCGCAGAGCCGATCCCGGTGGCACGGGGAGGGGGAGCCTTTGGAGCCAAAAGCTGCGCCGCTGCGAGGAAGTTTCGCGAGGCGGGGTTGGCGAGGGGTGTGAGAGGCGCCCTTGCAGGGCTCTGCGGAGCAGCAGGGGGCGGAATTGGCCTCACATGGGCCAGTTCGACATCATGCGATCGACCACAACCTGGTCTAGTTTCAGGTCGATCGCGACGAGCGTGCCGCTCCTGCTGAACGACAGGCTCGTCGCCATATGGTGCCCGCTTGCACGATGCTGGAGAATGTGATTGCGAGACACCAGGTACATCGCCATCGCGTCCACCTTGTTATCATATGTCATTCGCCAACCGTCACCCTGCAACAGGGCTTTGTGCGGCAAGCTTAACAGGATACCTCTGGAAGTGCCTTCCCACATGAGGCTGATGTACTCGAGCAGCAACGGCGTTCCGGATTGATCGACATCAACAAAGGCCATCCAGTTATCCATGCGAAATACTTCTTCGGAAGTAGTCATTTCGAGTCGCACTCCATCCTTCTGCGGGACCAATCGCATACAACTCCTCGTTCACCGGCGAGCGGTGGGCTCCAACACCGGGCAGCGTCATCTGTTGGTGGTGGGTCTCCAGGGACACCGAAGTCGCAGAGCCGACTTCGGTGGCACGTCAGGATTTCGGTTCACAGATCTGCCGGACTTTGGTGCCACCCGCCGGATCCTGGCTCCGGATGATCCGTCAGACAGAACCTAAAATAACGCAGCCGGATGCTTCCATCTTAACGTGTCTACCGGGGGTGAACAGGTTCAAGAGTTATGTGGACGCACTATTTTTCATCTCTAATACTACACCAGTAAACTTTGTAGCAGGCTGGCACCACTCAGTTGATCTATAAATAAATTTGTAAGTTCTGCCGCGACCACCGTAGATTACGGTCGCCACGCCATCGCACTGGGTAACACTATTAATTGACGAAAACGGTATCTGAATTTTTCTTGACATCGACCAATAAACAAGAATACCAGCTGAAGTAACACAAACATTTCCTTTATATAAACTGAAGAGTTCAAGAAGAAAACCAAGAGACCAAACAATAAGCGACAGATGTCCTACGGATTGTCCGGGGATATTATACAAACTTCTGGAACTTATGTACCATCCATAGGCAGACAAGCCGAGCAAACAAACACAAATCAATGAACAATAAATGACAAAAGACGAATTTGGAACTCTGTGCGAATGGAACTGGGGAGTCGGCATACACTTCTTCATAGCAACTTTCGATCGTGAATTTAATGATACCCCAGGCCTTTCCAAAGGGTCATGACTAGCTGAGCGGGTTCTCTCGACAGAGGGTCCGGCGTTCCTGGCAGATCGGCGTGCGTGCGTCCCACCGCTGGTCGGGCGGGGAGCCGCGAACGCCCCACCCCCGCGAGGGCCAGTTGAAGGCGTCGGCGGCCCACGGGCAACAATGTGTGCGGCCTCGATGTCGTCGCTGGACCAGCAACTCCACCTCCCCGAGCACGCGGCGATGTGGGCCGCCCTTGCTTTGAGGCAGCCCCCGGTGCTCTCGACGCTTCCATTGTACCGGGGTGTGTGGGCCGGAGAGCCTGCTGGCAATGCACCCACGAAGCACCGCACGTCAGAATTTCGGTTCACAGATCTGCCGGACTTTGGTGCCGCCCGGCGGGACTCCGGATGGTGATTTTACCGTGATCGCTGAGAGCGGAGCGGACGGGGGCGAGGCGACTTCGGGGCCACCTGCCGTTCACAAAATCCCACATTGACGAAATCTCCGTCTCAACCATACAGCCATTCGAGCTTCGTAGTCGGCACCAGCGAAGTGCGGCTCAGCAAGATTCAATGGTTGATCTGAAGTCATAAAAAGACGACCCGAACCGCACGCCTTGGCTGAATGCGAAAGATGTTTATAATAGTTTGCATCAAAGGCTTCGAACTGCTGCGCTACATCGTCGACCGATCCCAGTCTCTTTGTCAGAGTTGGACCGAGGTAATTGGCCCAAAACACACCTTGGAGTCTTTGATACCGATGCCCCTCATCAACACCCCACTCGTAGTTCTCTACGAGTCGGTGCCATCCGCACCAGTCGCCTCCCGCCGCTGCGGTGGAGTAACAACGCCCTCCCGATGATTCTGCAGAACTGACTATATCAACAAAACCGCTTGCGCATTCTGTAGTTTCAGAGCTGCATACTTCAAAAATCCGAGAAACCAGCTTGCAGTAACTGGCAACTCCGATTTTTCGAATCGACGTAGCCGAGAGTTGGAGCGACAGCCGATTGAGCGGAACCTGGCATTTCAGTAAAGGTTCGCCGTAGTAGCCGGTTCGTTCATAGCTCAAATTCCAATACTCGTACCTGCGCCCATCACCGCAGGGAACAGTCTTCGTTGACGACACGATAAGGTTACTCGCCTTGAGGTGCTCGCCCAGCAACGACCGACTTTGAATTGCCTTTGACACTTGCTGCCTGACCACACTTTCTTCTATCCCATCTAGAGGCACATCAAGCGAGAATTCAGTGGTTTGCTCCTTAGCGACCTCGTCGAGTAGAGTAAGAACAGAATTGACAAGCGAGCCGACATGATCGATCATATCGACGAAGTTCGCGACTAGGACACCGTAGAAAACGTCCGCCGATGCATACGCTGACACTTTTGCCACCTACGTACTCCCTTATACCTAGAACAATCTTCGAAAACCACGGATGTCTATCGACTCTGACTTCCACGACAACACATCCCGGATCCTTGGTGGCAACTCGCGAACATACGCTTCAACAAATGCTCCATCTCCGCAAGCGATTACCATTCCAATGTCATTGCAGAGAATAATCGCCGCGTGGCCCGACCACCGACCAACTCGGCATGGTCGTATCTCCCATTCGCACCGCGAGCAGTCCGTTTCAACAGCAGCCTGGTCGTTCCGGAAGAACTTGACGAGCCTCGCCGATCCATCGACTCGGATGAGCGCGCCTCGGGCGATGGCCACCGTTCGATTGAATTTCCGCCACTGCACGAAGGCAAAGGCCGCAACTGCCGGTGCGCCCAAGATTCCGCTAGTCACCTTTGCCACTTGAGAAGGGAACAATGCCTTGGGCGTATACCCGAGTAAAAATACTAATATCAGGAATCCGACAACCGCGATAAAAAAGAACCAGATGCCACACCACAACATGCGGTATCCGCTCATTGTGCCCGTTGCTTCTTCAACGAAGGCACAATAGTAACCTTCGCACTGTGATGGACGAAGTGCGAATGGGATGGACTCTTCAACCGAAAGAGGGAGGGGCGAATCACCGGTGGTTTCAGATCCATCGCGCTTCCTCATGCGTGCGGACGTCCTTCACTTTCTGGCAATACGTGCAGATCGGATCGCACTTTCGCCGGGTCTCCCGATGGTGATTTTACCGTGATCGATGAGGGTGGAGCGGATGGCGGCGAGGGTGACTTTGGGACCGCCAGCCGGGGGCAGTGGCGGGGAGAGACAAGACACCGGGATCGCAGAGCCGATCCCGGTGGCACGAGGCACGAGGTGGGAACCTTCGATGCCACCTGCCGTATTGCCCAGAGACTTCGCTCACATACTTATCGCTTTGGGCAACGCAATCCACGTCTTAAGGACGTTCGAGATTATACCGACGGGGATTCTCACCGCATCGATCTTCCTGTCGGCGATATATCGCCAGATGAGCCTGTCAAATCCACGCCCGTCATACACGCATATGAGATTGTATGTATCGGTAAAATCAACGCCACCGATATCGCTCATGTCAAAGCGGTCCCTCGCATCGCGGAACGGCGGAATACACGAGTTTTCCCTCGATCGATCGATCGCGTCGTGCCACGATTCATCGGCGAGGCGGGTGATATAGATGGGATCCCAGACCGCATGAAACACGTCTTCGTCGCTCGCATATTCAAACTCGGGCTCAAATCGATCGTCGTACGTCTCCATAAAACACCGCGCCCACGTCAGCGAAGCAAAGAGATCGCTTGTACCGGAAAGCTCCCCGATTCGACGATCCAGAGCATGAAATGCGATAGCGCCAATCAGCGGATTGCAGGCATCGTGAGGGTCCACCAGGTCGATGCGGCTCTCGATTGCAAACGTACTTTGGCTGCCCACAAGCATTATGGATTTCTCGGAAACTTCAGGTTCGGGGATTTTTGCGTCACGTACTGCTCGGCCAGTCTCTTCGCATTTTTGGAGTTGAATGGATGGAAGTGTTGGCGGGTCTCCGGATGGTGATTTTACCGTGATCGCTGAGAGCGGAGCGGATGGCGGCGAGGGTGACTTTGGGGCCGCCAGCCTCTGTACTTAAGCCGTTGGAGGGATGAACGGGTTACGCATGCGATCGCCAACCCGGAGCAGCCAGTTCTTCAGCTCGTGACTGGGGTCCATCTGGCGCAGAAGTGCAACCGTCATCTTTGCAGCCGCATCACTGCATAGCGGTTCTTTCATTTTCTTAGCGGCCCTACTTTGGTTCATCTGCGCCCAAGGGGTTTGCGGATTCGGCATCGTCGTGTAGTGCTGCTCCGCAACCTTCAAGGGAACATCGCAATTATCGGTAAATGTCACGGTGAGTCCGAGAGCTTCCCGAATCGCATCGGGATGCAGATAGTTCTCGATCTCTCGCTTCTGAGTCCTGAGCCCCCATGAACCGTCTGTAGCGCTGCGATCATTGACCCGCTGGATGTACTCGTCGTATGTCACCGTTTCCGCACCCATGTCCCTGTCGTAGAAGTGTGCTTCCGGTAGCTGAAGATTCTGAAGATAATGGCGTTCAACCCAGTGCTTGAGCGCGCTACCGCCCATAGCGACCACGGCAACTCGCTTGTCCGTTTCAAGATTTGGTACGTTCGAGTCAGTAGCGTGCAGCATGGCGCTGATGATGTACCAGAATGTTACGTCGGTCGGTCCTTCAAGGCAGACGACAAGACGCACGCGTCGGTCTGGAACAATGCCGAGAGTTTCAGCGATTTTGACCAGTACCGACTCTTGGGGACCATCAAGAATTCGTCCGCCTGGACAATTGTCTGGCGGTTGAACAAAGCGAAGCCCGTCCGTGGGTGCCAGTTCTGCTATCGCTGGCTGATGAGTGGTGAGAATCACCTGAGTGCCGACTTGCTGCGAAAGTTGACGGAACGCCCGCATCAGCATCATCTGATGATTTGGATGCTGGGAAGTTTCAGGCTCTTCGATCGCATAGATGATTGAAGTACGCTTTCCTTCATCCCGAGAACGCTCCGCTTCAGCTCTGAAGAAATTGAGAAGGACCAGCCTACGGAAGCCGCTGCCCTGCTTGTTGAGCGGAATGCCGTCCTCTCCTCTCAATCCCACCTTGAAGACAGACTCCCACTTTGGCGGAGCGAACTCGGGCTTCAAGTTCTTGGCCAGTCCTGCATCCATCTCGCTCAGCTTTTTCTTTGTTCGAGCCGCCACGTCTTCGACCTTTGCCCTAATTCGCTCCTGAATCTTCGCTAACTCGGCAACTTCTGCTTTGACAGCCTCAGCAACAGCCATCATCAAAGGGTCCTGAACCTCTGCATCTTTATCGTTGCTCGTGCGGTCAACCTTGAACAGAGCGAACAGGGGCAAGTGCGATTGCAGTACCTCGAAGATGTCCTTGCCGTTCTCTTTGTCAACCGGAATATCGACCTCAACTGCTTCCTTTTCAACGCCACCGGCATTTCTGATGCCCTGACGCAAACTCGGGTTTTCGTTGAGCCTTACATCTTTCAGCTTTAGCTCTGTGGCTTTCTCCTTCAGCACCGCATTCTTGAGGAGAACTATGCTATCCGAGCCCTTCTTTTTCTTGAGCGGCAGGCGATGTTTGGCGCGAATAAAAGTCGATGCCGTACACGCCTTCTTTTCACAATCGAAGACCCGGGTTATTTCCAAATCGCCGTCGGCATTGAGCAGTTCTTCCTCCTTGAGTGTCGTCGGTGCATCGGAATCGAGCACGATGGCTTCGGGTAGTTCATCGAAGATGCACGTGATTCGTGCTTCCTTCGTCTTATTGCCGCTGTGCGAATCGTCTTGGTCAATCTTGACCGTCTCGTTGTTGAAGAAGATTTCGAGAGCTTCCAAAATCGTGGATTTACCTGCGCTGTTCTCTCCCACGATGGTTGTAAGAGCAGCGAAGTTGAGAACTGTCTTTTCCTTGTATGAGCGGAAGTTCTCAATGACGAGAGTCTTGAGTTTCAAGGCGCACCCCCTTTCGCGTGATCATACGCCCCGCTGCTGAACTGCACAAGGCGGCGGGAAGCGGCTGAACTCCTGACTCAAGCCTTCCGCTAGTCCGACGATGATTCTCCCCGTGCTGGCGGGCTAACTTGTTCGCATATTTGGAGTTGAATGGGTGGATGTCTTGGCGGGTCTCCCGATGGTGACTTTATCGCGATCGGGGAGAATGGCGCCCGTGGCGGGGATGACGGGACGTGGCGGAGGTTAACGAAAAACGCTCCCCGAGGGGGGAGCGTGGGTGGGCGCGGAGGCGGGGATGTTCGCCGGGGCGAGTAGGGGATTACTTCTTGCTGCGGGCGGGGGAGTTGTACTCGGCGTTCATGAGGGTGGCGAGGCGGTCGGTGATGTCGATGGAGTCGGAGGCGAAGAGGATTCGCTTGGCCTGGATGGCGGTGTTGATCTGGTTTTGGGTGGCGTTGTTGGGGAGGATGATGCCGCGATCATCGAGGAGGACGAGCTCGAAGCCTTCTTTCTGGGAGAAGGAGTCGATGGAGGCGATGATCTTGGTGTACATGATGCGGACGAGTTCGCCGTTGTCGAGGTCGATGAGTGTCTGGAAGATGGCGCGGCGGGCTTCGGCGAGCTTGGACTGCTCGGCGACCTCGGCGGATTTTTCGCGGCGCTGCTTGCTGTCGGCGGGGAGGAGGTCGCGTTCGTTTTCGAGGGCCTTGATCCTGGTGACGACCTCGTCGAGCTCCTTCTTCTTCTTCTCGAAGGTGGCCTTGAGCTCGTCGTTGAGGGACTTGGTTTCGTCGAGCTTGGTCATGAGCTTTTCGAGGTTGACCAGTCCGACGGAGGTCTTGGGGGCGGCGTTGCGGAGGACGGCGGTGGGTCCGCCGCCGGTGGCGCGGAGTTCGGTGACGCCCAGGGCGGTGAGAGCGCCGGCGAGGACGAGAGCGAGCGCGCGGGAGGTGTTCATCTTCATGTGGTTCATTTCCCTCTTCGTTGGAGTGGTCTACCCGGGGATGATAGCCCGGCGGAGTTAGTGAGGGCAAACCACGGGAGTTGGGGAGGGGTGAGGCGAGTTGTTCAGGCGGGGGTGATTCGCTGGGGGTCGGGGAAGTCGCGGTAGAGGGCGGACTTGAAGTCTTTGACCATGGAATAGACGGGCATGTGGAGTGTTTCGACGGTGCCGGAGCGGGTTGCGACGAGGTCGAAGGCGTGGTCGAGCTGGGCGAGGTCGGTGGTCCAGACGGTGCACTGGAATTCGCCGAGTGATTCGGGTCCGAAGCCGAACTTTCGGCGGGTGAGGTTCCAGCCTTCGATGCGGCGATCGGCCTTGAGGTGGTTCATGTAGGCGGCGACGGCGGCGGCGAACTCGAGGTCGCGGCGTGAGTCGATGAGGTTGAACCACATCTGGTAGTACTGCATGGGATGGGATTTCCTGCGGGACGGACTGACGCGGGTGGGAGGGCGGGTCAGCAGCCGATTTCGAAGGCCTGGACGAAGGCGGTGAAGTCATCGGTATCGACGAAGCCGGTGCCGTCGAAATCGGCATCGTCGACGCCGGCCTCGAAGGCGGCGACGAAGGAAATGTAGTCTTCGAAGTCGAGGAAGCCGGAGCAGTCGACGTCGGCCTTGCAGTAGGCGAGGGTGGTGGGCTCGCTGAGGGTGATGCCGCAGGCGTTGATGGCGCGGATGACGTACTGGCCGGCGTCGGCGGGCTTGAGGTTGGTGATGGTGAGCGTGGTGGTGCTTGAGCCGGAGATGACGGAGCCCGAGGGGGTGGGGCCGTCGCTGAGGAAGGCGTCGTTGCGCAGCCAGCGGTAGGTGGCGGGGGGATTTGCGATGACGGAGGTTGGGAGGGAGGCGGTGCAGTCGTCGCCCACGGTGAGGTAGAGGGGGGGCTGCTCGCGGAAGGCGGGCGGGTGGGTGGTGAAGCGCTGGTGGGTGCGGTATCCGCCGACGCCGTCGGCGAGGTGGAGGGTGACGCCGACGAGCGCGATGGCCTGTGAATCGACGCCGCCGGAATTGACGCGGTAGAGCTCGGTGGGAAGGTCGGGGTCGGAGATGTCGGCGAAGAGGATCTGGCTGGGGGCGTTGAAGTTGTCGGAGCAGAGGGTGGCGTTTGGGCCGTTGAGGGTGATGCCGGTGCAGACGGTTCCGCGGGACATGAAGCCCTTGCGGACGGGGTTGGACGGGTTGGAGACGTCGATGATTTCGAGGGCGGGGTTGCCGGCGACGTAGGCGTAGTTGCCGGAGACGGCGACGGCGAGCGGGGAGCTGAGGGTGAGGGCCTTGAGGAGGACGGGGGAGGAAGGGACGGTGAGATCGACGATGGCCATCTGGCTGTGGCGGATGACGTAGGCGCGGGCGCCGCTGATGGTGATGTCGGTGGCGACGCCGCCGCCGGGGAGGAGGACCGAGCCGATCTCGGTGAGGGCGCTGGGGTTGGCGGCGGTGAGGACGCGGAGCGTGCTGTCGAAGGCGTTGGTGACCAGGACGATGGAGCCTGAAGCGCCGACGGCGGTGTAGGTGGTAGACGTGTTCCCGGGGCCGTAGGTGGCGAGGAGTGTGGGGGCGGCGGGATTGGAGACGTTGATGGTGCGAACGTAGCGGCCGGCGGCGGCGAAGATGAGGTTGCCGGAGCGGGCGAGCTTGTGGACGCGTGTGCCGAGGTCGAGGGCGCCGGCGAGTGATGGGGCGGCGGGGTTGGAGATGTTCATGACGGCAAGGCCTGCGCGGCCGTTGGCGAGGTAGGCGTGGGTGCCGGCGTCGTTGATGAGGAGGTCGTTGGCCCAGCCGGGCTGGAAGTTGGAAGTGCCGAGTTGAACTGGGAGGGCGGGGTTGATGTCGAAGACGCGGAGGCCGCCCTCGATATCGGCGAGGAAGACGCGGTGGGTGGAGACGTTGACGGCGAGGTCGCGTGAGGAACCGTCGGAGGGGATGACGGCGGCGAGGGTGACGGCGGCGGGGTTGGAAACGTTATAGACCTGGAGGCCCTGCTCTCCGGCGGCCTCGTAGACGCGGGCGCCGTCGATGGCGAGGCGGGGACGGTCGACATTTGTGTTGCTGGGGCGGTTGATGGAGTCCTTGAAGGCGGGGATGGGGTTTGTGACGTTGTAGACGGAGAAGCCGGAGAGTTCGGAGACGTAGGCGTGGACGCCGTCGGAGGCGACGGCGAGGAACTCGGAGCTTGTGAAGGCGGAGCCCTTGATGGTCGGGGCGGCGGGGTTGGTGATATCCATGGCGATCAGGAAGCTGATGTTCTGATCAGCGTTGCGTGAGACGATGTAGGCGGTGGAGCCGACGACGTGGAGGTCGCGGAATTCGCCCAGAGGGCCGGCGGGAAACAGGGAACGGAGGGTGGGGAACTGGGGGACGGCGACGTCGAAGATGCGGAGGCCTTCGCGGCTGACGACGTAGACGAAGTTTCCGCTGGCGTCGAGGGAGAGGGGGGCGTCGAAACCGCTGCCGATGAAGGCGCCGCCGATGAGGGTGGGCGTGGAGAAGGTGTTGTCGTCGATGACATAGAGGGAGCTGCCGGCGACGACATAGGTGTTGGCGGTGGTGTCGAGATCGCGGATGGGCTCACCGATTGTGACGGTTCCTCCGATGAGGGGCGTGGAGGGGGTGGAGACGTCCACGAGCCTGACGGAGTCTCCGTAGGCGGCGGCGAGACGGGTGGTGGAGATGGAGCTGACGGCGAGGGCGGCGCCGGGGGTGTGGGCGATTGGGTTGGGGGCGCACTGGGCGTGGGCGGTGGACGCGAGGAGCGCCGAGAGCAGGGCAGGAAGCAGCGGCCGCGCGGCCGTGAACGGGCGTGCCTGGGAACGGATCATGGAGAACCCCCTTTTGAAATACGCGGGGGAGCGTGTGGCTCCCCCGCGCAGGTGATGGGCGTGGGTGGAAGGTGGAAGGGCGGCGGCGGCTCAGCAGCCGGTTTCGTAGGCGTGGACGAAGGCGTCGAAGTCGTCGGTATCGACGAAGCCGGAGTGGTCGAAGTCGGCGTCGATGTTGCCGGCCTCGAAGGCGTGGACGAAGGCGTCGTAGTCGTCGGTATCGGCGAAGCCGGAGTGGTCGAAGTCGGCGGGGCAATCGACGAAGTCGATGATGGAGACGCCGTCGCCCCAGGGCTGGGCGATGGCGCCGACGTAGCCGTTGGCGGAGAGGGCGAGCTGGACGCCGAAGTTGGCGGTGGGGATGGTCTGGATAATGGAGTCGGTGGCGGTGTTGATGACGGCGAGGGAGCCGGTCTGGGTGCGGGTGTATCCGCCGAGGCCGAAGGAGAGGCTTCCCTGTCCGTAGGTGACGTAGACGCGCGTGCCGTCGGGGCTCATCTTGAGGCCGTCGACGGACTGGCCGGCGGGGATGGGGATGGTGGAAACCTGGGTGTTGGTGGTGAGGTTGACGACGCCGATGGTGTTGGCGTTCCAGTTCACGACGTAGAGCTTGGAGCCGCTGGGGGTGGCGGCGGTGAGGAACGGGCCATCGCCGACGGGGATGGTGGCGAGGAGGGCGGAGGCGGCGCCGGCGTTGCTGACGACGGAGACGGTGTCGGAGTCGCGATTGGTGATGTAGATCTTGGAACCGTCGGCGCTGAAGGAGGCGCGGGTGGGGAAGGTGCCGATGGTGAGGGTCTTGACGATGGACCAGGTGGCGGTGTCGATGATGGAGATGGAGTTGCTGAAGGAGTTGCAGGTGATGAGGGCGTTGCCGCTGGGGCTGAGGGCGAGGCCGCTGAACTGCTGGGCCATGTAGCCGACGCTGCCCATGTCGCCGGTGGCGAGCTTGGGGCCCTGGACGGCGGCGGTGTTGAGGTTGACGCGCCAGACGCCGTCGGCGGTGACAACGGCGGCGTAGGCGAACTGTCCGTCGGGGGAGATTTCGAGCTGGTCGGCGCGGGTGGAGATGGGGACGTCGACCTTGGCGCCGGTGGCGAGGGTGATGATGGAGAGGTTGGTTCCGTCGCGGCTGGTGACGACGGCCTTGGCGCCGTCGGGGGTGATGCGGACTTCGCCGGGGCGGCGATCGACGGTGACCCAGGCGCTGACGACGCCGGTGTAGGGATTGAGGATGGAGGCGGTCTGGCTCTGCTGGCTGATGACGACGGCGCGGAGGCCGTCGGGAGAGACGGCGACGGTGCGGGCGCGATCGGCCTCGGGGGCGGGGCCGGAGGGGCCGCCGGACTGCAGTGAGCCGCCCGAGCCGCTCGTGGTCATGACGACCATGTCTTCGCCGAAGGTGTCGGAGAACTGGACGGCGAGGGGGGCGACGGGTGAAACGGCGCCGACGGAGGTGGAGACGAAGTTGTTGAGGTCCTTGACGAGCGTGGAGGTGGCGTAGGAGACGAGGCTTCCGCGGAAGCCGACGCAGACGGCGTACTGACCGTCGGCGGAGGTGTAGAGCTCGTTGACGGAGGCGGTGGAGATATCGCCGGAGGCGGTGGAGGTTGTGAGGTCGACGACACGGCAGGCGTTGAGGACGGCGACGACGGCCTTGGTTCCCGCGGGGTTGATGGTGACGGGTCCCTGGAGATCGGCGCCGACGTTGATGGCGGCGGTGATGGTCTTGCTGGCAACATCGACGACGCTGAGGATGCGGGTGCTGCCGTAATGGGTGACGACGGCCTTGGAGCCGTCGGGGGTGACGGCGACGCCGATGGGGTCGTTGGTGCTGACGAGTGAGGTGGTGGCGCCGGTGGTGATATCGATGAGGCGGATGCGTTCGGCGGTGGAGTCGGGGAAGACCAGGGTGTTGCCGGCGAGGGCGGGGCCGTAGGCGCGGAAGGCGTAGGCGGCGGTCTCGGGATTGACGGAGATCTGGGTGAAGATACCGCCGGTGGGGAAGGTGCGGACGACGGCGCCGGTGGAGAGGTCGATGACGGAGGCGGTCTGGTCGCCGGAGTTGCTGATGACGGCGAGGGTGCCGGCGGCGTTGATCAGGGCGGTGGAAGGAGAGCCTCCGACGGGGATGACGGCGATTTCCGCGCCGGTGGTGAGGTTGACGATGGAGGCGGTGTTCTCGGCAAGGTTGGCGGTGACGGCGCGGGTGCCGTCGGGAGAGACGGCGACGCTCTCGGGATGGCCGGAGAGAGGGATGGCGCGGACGAGGGCGCGGGTGAGGGGGTTGAAGAGGGTGAGGTTGGCGCTCTCGCGGTTGGCGACGATGACGGCGGAGCCGTCGGGGAGGAACTTGGCGGAGGCGTGGCTGTCGGCCTCGGGGGAGGAGCCGACGGGGTAGAAGTCCACGGCGGTGCGCTGGGAACCGGACCAGGAATCCTGGCAGGGGAACTCGGTGGTGGTGCGGAACTCGTAGGGGTCGCCGTCGGGGGAGCGGTTCTCGATGCAGGGTGGGGTTGCCGAGGCGTGGCCCGCGGCGAGGAGAAGGGCGGCGGCGGTGACGGTCACTCCCGTGCGGGAACGGATGGTGGAACGGCTCGGCATGGCGGAATCTCCCTCGCGGCGTGTGCGGACGGGGATGTTCCCGGCCGCCCCCTCCTGAACCGCGGAAGGGCGAGCCTACCAGAGGGAGGCGGGTCGATCCAGCGTGTTTTCAGGGTGAATTGCGGGGGAGCGGGGCATGCGGAAATCCGGAATTGCACGGGAGACCGTGGGTCGCCCGCAGGCGTGTGCACGCGGGGCTGGGGGGAGCCTGGGTTCATTCGCCGGGCCGGATGACGCAGAAATCTTCGACGGTGGGTTCGACGGTGATTCCGTTGAAGGTGGAGATGCGGGGGGTGACCACGGCGTCGATGGCATGGCCGCTGCGGAACTCCGAGGCGCGGGCGCCCCAGTTCCATGCGACCAGGCGGGACCAGCGGCCAGTATCGTCGCGGACGCGGAGGGCGAGGTGCTTGCCGGTGGCGCCCATGAGGCGGGGGGGCTCGGCGATGCGGAGTCCGCGGAGGCGGACGCGGACGGGAGGGTTTTCCCGGCCGAAGGGCTCGAGGCGGGCGAGCTGCTGGACGACGTCGACGGAGAGCTCGGTGAGTGTGGAATCGGCGTCGAACTCGACGCAGCCGCAGAGCTCGCTGGCGGGGATGCGCTGGTTGGCGACCTCGGTGAAGGCGGCGACGAAGGCGGGGAGACGATCGGACTGGATCTTCATACCGGCGGCCATGTCGTGTCCGCCGAAGCTGGCGAGGTGATCGCGGCAGAGCTCCAGGGCGGCGTGGAGGCTGAAGCCGTCGATCGAGCGTCCCGAGCCGTGGCAGATGCCGTCTTCGCGGCCCAGGAGGATGCAGGGGCGGGAGAATCGTTCGACCATGCGCGAGCAGACGATGCCGACGACGCCGGTGTGCCAGGAATCGTCGGCGAGGACGATGGCGCGGCGGTCGTCCTTGTCCATGCCGGCGGCGGCGGCGAGCTCGCAGGCTCGCTCGAAGATCTCGTGCTCGACGGCGCGGCGGGCGTCGTTCTGGGCGGTGAGTCCGTGGGCAATGGTCTTGGCGCGATCCGGGTCGTGGGTGGTGAGGAGTTCGGCGGCCTCGCTTGCGTGGCCCATGCGTCCGCAGGCGTTGAGGCGGGGGGCGAGCTTGAAGCCGACGCTTTGGGAATCGACGTTTTCGCCGTCGAGTCCGGAGGCCTGGACCAGGGCGCGGAGGCCGACGAAGGAGGAGTGCTGGATGCGGCCCAGGCCGTAGCGGGCGATGATGCGATTTTCGCCGACGAGGGGGACGACGTCGGCGATGGTGCCCAGGGCGGCGAGGCTGAGGAGTTCCAGGAGCAGGGCCTTGAGGTCTTCGCGGACACGCGCGGAGCCGGAGGCGAGGGTGGCGAGGCGCCAAGCGAGCTTGTAGGCGACGCCCGCGCCGGAGAGTTCGCCGAAGGGGTAGGTGGAGTCGGGGCGGCGGGGGTGAACGATGGCGTAGGCGCGGGGCATCGATTCGAGCGTCGAAGGCGGGTTGTGGTGATCGGTGATGATGAGATCGACGCCGGCGGCGGCGGCGATGAGGGCGGGCTCGACGGCGGTGACGCCGCAATCGACGGAGACGATGACTCGGGCGCCGGCGGCGCAGACCTGGGCGATCGCGCCCGAGTTGAGTCCGTAGCCCTCGTCGACGCGGTGCGGGATGTACCAGGAGACGTTGGCGTGGGGGTTGATGGCGCGGAGGGTGCGCATCAGGATGGCGGTGGCGGTGACACCGTCGACGTCGTAATCCCCGTAGATGACGATGGGGCCGCCGGCGGAGAGTTCGGCGAGGATGCGGTCGGCGGCGCGGTCGAGATCGGGGATGAGGGAGGGGTCGTGGAGGTGGGAGAGCTTGGCTTCGAGGAAGCGTTGGGCGTCGGCGGGTGAGGAGAGTCCGCGGGCGGCGAGGACGCGATCGATGAGCGTTGAGGCTTCGCTGGGGGTGCTGGGCGAATGAGCGCCCAGGACGCGCGGCTTCCAGCGCTTGGCGAGGCCGCGCTGGACGACGACGCCGGCGGCGTGGATAGGGGTGTGGGCTTGGACGGTCACGGTTCCCTCTGGAGGCGATCGAACTCGATCACGGTAAGCCGGGCAGCGTGGCGGGGGCGGGGCGGAAGCCGGAAGGACGGGGGAAATCGGGTCCTGGGCGCGGGTCTGGCTGGGTTGTGCTTCCAACAATGGGGGCTGCTGCCGGGGAGGCACCGCGGCCCGTGTTGGGGCGCGAGGTGCGGAGCCGGGCGTGGGAGAGTGCCTGTGGTCAAGCTCAACCGCATCTACACGAAGACGGGGGACACCGGAAGCACGGGCCTGGCGACGGGCGCGCGGGTTCCCAAGGACGACCCGCGGGTGGAGACGTATGGGACGGTGGACGAGGCGAACGCGGCGATCGGGCTGGCGATCACGCTGGCGCGGGCGGACGCTCCGGACACCGATGAAGGGCGTAGGAAGCTGGTGACGGTGCTGGGATCGATCCAGCACGATTTGTTTGACTGCGGGGCGGACCTGGCGACGCCGGTGGAATCATCGGAGACGCCGGGGAGCCGGCTGCGGATTTTGGCGGCGCAGACCGAGCGGCTGGAGCAGCTGATCGACGAGTACAACGACCCGCTGGCGCCCTTGACGAGCTTTGTGCTTCCCGGGGGGACGGGGCTGGCGGCGGGGCTGCACATGGCCCGGACGATCGTGCGGCGAGCGGAGCGGCTGACGACGAGTTTGCGGAGATCGGACCCGGACACGACCAATCCCGAGACGCTGCGGTACCTGAACCGGCTGAGCGACCTCTTGTTTGTGCTGGCGAGGGTGGCCAACGATCAGGGGGCGGGGGATGTGCTGTGGATGCCGGGGGCGAACCGGCCGAAATAGCGGGATTGGGTGTGGAATCGGCGGCGGGGAGGTTCGTGGGCGGCGTCAGCGGGAGATGGAGTTCCGGCGGGAGGGCGCTCGCGTACTCTTTGGTCCCCCAGTTGGCGAGCACTCGTGAGCACACGCCCCCACCAATCCAGCACGTTCACTTCCGACTTCAAGGCGGAGTTCGAGGCGAACACGGACCAGCTTCTGCGCCGGCAGTTCGTGTGGTTCGCGGGAATCCTGGGGGTTGCGGGGCTGCTGCTGTGCGTGTTCGACCTGACGCTGTTCATCGCGCCATCGATTCTGGGGCAGTTCATTCCCGGGAAGGCCTCGGAGGCGGCGGAGCACCCGTTCCCGTGGCAGGCGGCGTTCTTTACGGCGCTGTTCGTGGGCGTGCACGCGATGGCGATGGTGGCGGGGGCGAGCCGGCGGTATGCGTCCCTGAGCGTGGACCGGATGACGTTCGGGCTGGTGGCGTTTGACGCGGTGATCCAGATGGCGGTGCGGAGGCTGGGGATCGAGCCGAGCATCGGGCTGGGCGTGTGGGGGATGATGTGGGCGCACCTGCTGGCGGCGATCTTTTTGCCGTGGTCGACGTGGCAGGCGGTGCGGACGGCGCTGGTGGCGTGGGCGCTTTACGCGGCGATCACGTTCACGTACCCGTCGGGGGACGTGGACATCTCCAGCAAGCTGTACCGCATCGCGTTCTTCCCGCTGCTGGCGGCGCCGGGGATCTGCATCGCGTGGCTGAAGCACTCGCGGCGGTACGAGCAGCACAAGCTAAATTTCTTCCAGCGGCGCTACGCGGACGTGCGGCGCGAGCTGGTGGATGCGCGGCGGATCCACGAGGCGCTGTTTCCTCCGCCGCGGGTGACCAAGCACCTGCGTTTTGCGTATGAGTACGAGCCGATGCGGCAGATCGGCGGGGACTACCTGTACGCGAACTGGTGCGGACCGGCGAGCGAGCGGGAGCGGACGCTGAGCGTGGTGCTGATGGACGTAACGGGGCACGGGATCCCGGCGGCGCTGACGGTGAACCGGCTGCACGGGGAGCTGGAGCGGGTGTTCGCGGAGAATCCGGAGATTCCGCCGGGGGAAGTGCTGACGCTGCTGAACCGGTACGTGCACCTGACGCTGGCGACGCACTCGGTGTTTGTGACGGCGCTGTGCATGAAGGTGGACGTGCAGGGGAACAAGATTGAATACGCGAGCGGGGGGCACCCGCCGGCGTTCCTGCGGACGGTGGACGGGAAGATCCACGAGCTGAATTCGACGACGTTCGTGCTGGGGGCGTGCGGGGGCGTGGACTTTGATTCGGACCCGCAGTCGATGCAGTTCGGGCCGGGGGACGCGATCATCGCGTATACGGACGGGGCGATCGAGGCGCGGGACCGGATGGGCAAGATGATGGGGGTCAAGGGCGTGCAGAAGCTGGTGGCGTTCGGCAAGCCCGAGAGCGGCGGGGGCTGGACGCGGACGGTGCGGACGGCGGTAGAGAACCACCGCTACGGGCCGCCGGCGGATGACACGCTCGTGGTGGAGATTGTGCGCACGCTGGAGTGATGGCGGGGGTGAGGCCGGGAATTCCCGGCGCGTACGAGCCACACGTTCATGCCTGGGTTCATGCTTGGCGCACGAGGGCGGTGCGGTCGAGATCGCTGAGGAATTCGTGGGCATCACCGAGCCAGCGGCGGGCGTCGGTGCTGTAGCCGGCGGTGGGCTTGATTTCGCGGCCGCAGAGGTCAACGGCGCGGCGGCCCCAGTAGCGGTTGAAGCGGGCCATGGCGAGCTCGCGCATGAGCTTGGCGATCATGGAGGCCATGGCGACGGGGAGGTGGGCCTGCTCGGCCTCGACCTGGAAGCAGACGCCGATGCGTCGGCCGTTGACATCGACCCAGTAGCGGCTGCGCTCGTTGCACTCGTCGGCCTCGACGACGCGGGCGCCGGGGATCATGGCTTCGAGGGATTCGGCGTAGTACTCGCGTCCGCCGAGGCGATCACAGACGATCTGGACGGTGTCGCCGGGGAATGCGGCGGCGGCGTGGAGGATGCGGGCGAGGTGCTCGGTGATCGCCATGAGCGTAACGTCGGCCTTGCTGCGGGTGCGGCGGACGATGGCATTGAATTCGGATTCGCCCACGACGCGGCAGCGCATGTCGACGAGGTGAACGCTGGCGCTGCGCAGGCCTTTCTGGAGGAGATTCACGGCGATCCGGAGGTGTTCGGCCTTGCAGCCCTGGGGGAGGGGCGTGGGATCGGTGTCGTACCAGTGCTCGGCGCTGGTGCACCAGCGGGGGGGGCGAGGCTGGGAGGCTTCTTCGCAGAGCAGGGAGAGGAGGGCGGCGTCGTCGGCGGGGTGGCAGGGGGTGACGGGAGGGGGAGTGGGCGCGGTCGGCGCGGGGGCGGCGGCGGCAGCCTCGGGCGGCGCGGGCTGTGATGGAGATTGTGCAGGCGGGATGCGGGTGAGGCAGGCGAGGGCGGCGAGGACGCCGCGTTCAAGGTGGACGAGCGGATGGATGGCGGTGGCGTCGTTGGGGCGCTTGAGGAGCTTGGAGTCGGCGATGGCGATGGGTGAGGAAGGCTTTTTGGAGGCGGCGACGGAGGGGGCGCGGCGTGTGACGGCGGGGCTGAGGAGTTTCCAGAGATTGGGGGAGGTCGCCGGGGTGTCCCAGGACTCGACGCGCCAGAGGGAGAGGCCGACGCACATCGGTCCGAGGGTGGGTCCGTACCCCGCTTCATCGATGCCGGCGATCAGGAGTGCCATGGGCGGCGAGTGTATCGCGCGGGGGTGAGCGGCTGGAGGGCTGAGCGGGGGCAAAAAAGAAGAAGGCCCGCTGGAAAGCGGGCCCTCAATGCGGCCGAGAGGAGTCGAACCTCCACGGGTGTGACCCCACTAGAACCTGAATCTAGCGCGTCTGCCAATTCCGCCACGGCCGCAAGAATCGGGTCGCATCAAGGGTAGTCGCAGGGGGGAATCGAGGCAAACGCGGGGAGAGGATCCGTGCGTCGCATTTCGCGGTGTTTTTCGTTGGGTTTTCGGGCGTGGGGTGGGAGAGCGTGCCCGAAGAGTTCCAAAACGAGCCACGCTCCGGGGAAGGTCCCGGAGCGCGGCGAAGAGATCAGGATGTGAGATTCAAGGGACTTCAGCGTCCGCCGCTGGTGCGACGGGACTTGCCGCGGAAGTGGTTCATGCCGGTGCGGGGGCCGGCGCTGGGAGGTCCGCCGCTGCCCAGGGGATGGCCGACGGGGCCGCGAGGAGCGCCCGACTGGCCGCGATGGGCCTTCTTGGCGCCGGTGTGGCCGGTGGAGTGGGCGGGAGCGCCGCCGTCTCCGCCGCCGTAGCCGGCGCTGCCGCGGCGTTCACCGCGGGGCTTGCCGTGATCAGCGCGGGCGGGAGCGTGGCCGGAGGAGTGCTGGTAGCGATCGCCGCCACCACCACCACCGCTGCCACCACCGCGCGGGGCGGAGCGGGGATAGCCGCCCTGGCCGTGGGCGCGTTCGTGGTCGCGAGGCTGGTCGCTGCCGCGATCGGGGGACTTGAGGTGCTCGCGGACGGGGAGATCGGCGATGGGGGCCGCGAGAGGGACCTTCTTGCCGATGAGGCGTTCGATGTCGCGGAGGAGCCCGCGTTCATCGTCGTCGCACATGGTGATGGCGATGCCCTTGAGGCCGGCGCGGCCGGTGCGTCCGATGCGGTGGACGTAGGCCTCGGCCTCGTTGGGGACGTCGTAGTTGATGACGTGGGAGACGTTGTCGATGTCGATGCCGCGGGCGGCGACGTCGGTGGCGACCAGGACGCGGCAGCGGCCGGTCTTGAAGCCGTCGAGGGCGCGCTGACGCTGGTTCTGTGCCTTGTTGCCGTGAATGGCGACGGAGGTGATGCCCGAGTCGGTGAGGCGGCGGGTGACGACGTCGGCGCCGCGCTTGGTGCGGGTGAAGACCAGGGCGCGGCCGATCTTGCCGTCGACGATGAGGTGCTCGAGCAGGGACTGCTTGCGGGAGCGGCCGATCATGTAGACGAGCTGATCGATGAGGGGGGCCGCGGAGGCGACGGGGGTGACGGAGACCTTGACGGGGTCGCGGAGGAGAGAGTCGGCAAGGCCGACGATCTCGCGCGGCATGGTCGCCGAGAAGAGCAGGGTCTGGCGGGTCTTGGGGAGGCTGGCGGCGATGCGGCGGATGGGCTGGATGAAGCCCATGTCGAGCATGCGGTCGGCCTCGTCGAGGACGAAGATCTGGACCTTGGTGAGATCGACGACGCGCTGCTGCATGAGGTCCATGAGGCGGCCGGGGGTGGCGACGAGGATGTCGACGCCGCGCTGGAAGGCCCGGACCTGGTGGAACTGGCTGACGCCGCCGTAGACGGTGGTGTAGCTCAGGCCGGAGTAGCGGCCGTAGGCGCCGAAGCTCTCGCCGATCTGGTTGGCGAGCTCGCGCGTGGGGGAGAGGATCAGGGCGCGGGGCGTGACGGGGCCGCGGTGGGTCTTGTCGACGGCGGCGGTGAGGAGGCGGTGCAGGATGGGGAGTGCGAAGGCCGCGGTCTTGCCGGTGCCGGTCTGGGCGCAGCCCAGGAGGTCACGTCCCTCGGCCGCGGGCGGGATCGCCTTGGCCTGGATGGGCGTGGGCGTGGTGTACTTCTCGTCGTTGAGCGCCCTGAGGATGGGGGCGGCAAGGTTGAGCATCGCGAAGGTGGTCGCCTCGGGGCCCGCGGCCTTGGCGGGGGCGAGGGTGCGGGGGCCAGCGCCGTGCAGGGCGGCGGCGTGGTCGGCGGTCTCATGCCCGGTCGCCGCGCTGTGGCGGGTGGACTCGTGATGGGCGGCCTTGGGGGCGTGGGACGTGGTCCCGTGCGAGGTGGTCCCGTGCGTATGGGACGTGTGGCTCGCGTGTGAGGGGGTGGTAGAAATGGGGGGAAGGTGGGCGGAAGCGGGGGTCAGATCGGAAGACATCAAAACAAAGCTCCTTCGGGCCTGTTCCCACGGCGCAGAGGCGCGCAGGGACAGGACGAGGTTTTTCGGGCGTCCTTGGCCAATCGAGTTGGATCAAGAGAAGCCGTACTGGGTTGGAGCGTCCGCAATAACTCCCCGCGCGACAATTGCGCGGGGTGCAGACGCTGCCAGCAGATTCCCAGGACGTTTGGCCCGGCCACCCGTAAAGGAGCGAGGCGAAAGTAATGCTGAGGCTACCGGCGAGTGGTGGATGATAGGCAGGCAAGTTTGCTCGCATGCCGGAGGGGGCTTTTGGGGGGCAACACCCTATCGGCAGGGGATCTGCGCTGTTATCAAGGCGAGGTAGGGGGGAAGCGTTAGTTCACGTGCTGCTCGCCCTTGGAATCGAGGAATTGCAGGGCGTAGGTGCTGGCGGGGTGCTGGCGGAGCACGAGGGCGGCGGCGGCCTTGGCATCGTCGTAGCGCTGCAGCATGCCGAGCACGTAGAGGCGGAATTCCGCGGCGCGGAGGCTGGTGGGGTCGAGTTCGAGGGCACGGTCGAGCGCGGCGAGGGCTTCGTCGTGCCGCTGGAGATCGACGAGCACGGTTCCGCGGGAGGCGTGGCCCTGGGCGCGATCGGGCTGGAGGAGGATGGCGGCGTCGTAGCATTCCAGGGCTTCGGCGGCCCGGTCCTGATCGTTGAACAGGTCTCCCAATCGGCCCAGCACCCACCAGGAGTCCTTCAATCGTTTGCGTGCCGCCTGGAGGAGCTCGATGCGCTGGGCGACGCGGCCGTCGGCGGCGAGCTGGGTGTCGATGCTGCTCCAGAGCCATGGGTCTTGGGTCACGTGCTGGTTCTGGAGGATGGCCCAGGCGCGGTCGACGTGTCCGGCGCGGAACCATTCGATGACGAGGAGGGAGGCGGCGCCGACGTTGGTGTCGTCGAGGGCGTAGGCGTGCTCGAGCAGGGCGCGTGCCTCGTCGCGGCGACCCTGGGCGAGGCGGACGCGGCCCAGGTTCATGTGCGACCAGGAGCGCTGATCGTCGAGTTCGATGGACTTTTGTATGTGGAGTTCGGCCTGTTCTGGCTTCTGGAGGTCGAGCGTTTCGATGCCGGCGGCGAGGTGGCCTTCGGGGTCGCCAGGCTCAAGCTCCACGTAGCGGACAAAGCAGGCGAGGGCTTCCTCGGTGCGGTCGGCGGCGGAGAGGAGACGTCCCAGCGCGTAGTGGGCGCAGCTGTGCTCGGGGTCCATGGAAAGGTGGGCGCGGTACTCGGCCTCGGCCTTGTCTTCCTGCTCCATCGACATGTAGGTGGAGGCGAGGTTGTAGTGCGGGAGTGCCGCGTCCGGGTCCTGGCGGATGGCCTCCTGGTAGGCCTCGACGGCTTCTTCGCACCGGTTTGCCTGGTGGAGGGCGGTGCCGAGGTTGTCCCACGCGGCGCAGCGGTCGGGTTCGAGGCGGGTGACCTCTTTCATCGCCTGCACGCCGGCGTCGAGGTTGCCCAGGTCGATTTCGGTGCGGGCGAGGCAGTACCACCAGGAGGCTTCTTCGGGATCGGCGTCGCAGGCGAGGCTGAGGAACCTGCGGGCTTCTTCAAGCTCGCCGTGGAGACGGAGGGCGGCGCCCAGGTTGCGGCGGACGAGCGGGTATCCTCCCGATTCCCGCTCGGCGAGTCGCAGCTGGGTGAGGCCGGACTCGATATCCCCGCGCTGAACCATGGCGATGCCCAGGTTGCTGCGAGCGCCCCAGGCGTGGCCTTCGGGGCCGGCGGCGAGTTCCTGGCTGACGGCCTTGGTGAAGAGTGTGATTGCTTCGTCGATGTCGTGGCGCTCGTAGGCGAGGACGCCGGCGTTGTACGCCTGGGCGCCGGGGCCGGAGACGTCATCGGGCGGGATCGTGTCGAACATGCCCCAGTCGAGCATGTCGTGCGCTTCGGCGCGGGATTCACGGCCGGAGCAGTGGACACGCTGGTAGGGTCGGCGCTTGGACATGGGAGTGTGCCGCGGTGGGCGAGGGGGAGGTCAGGTCTGGAGCACGCCGGTCTTGAACGGTTTGGCGTAAAGCGAGCCGTGGCTACCGGCCTTGGGCGCGGGGATGAGTTCGGCGCGGATTTCGTGGAGGGCGATGATGAGATGCCTCATGTCTGCGAGTATATAGACGGGGGAAGGGAGGCAGTCGGCGTCATCCGTGCGGGGTGTCGAGCATTCATCCAGGAGACTGCGGTGACGAGAGCGGGCGGCCGGCAAGCCATCCGCGGATCGTCGCCACGCCTTTGAGGACTGCCAGTGCCACCAGCACGACCAGCACCAGGAGGCAGCCGGTCGCCACAAGCTGCGATCGGGATCCCGCCTTGTGTTGCACCACGGGGGAGTCTGGCTTGCCAATGAATCCGAGGCTTTTCAGCCGTGCCGCGACCGGTGATGGATAGTCGTCCACATCCGCAAGACGGACCTGCTGGGGCAGTTCGGAGAAGACCTGGGAGATGCGGTCGCCGTGCTTCGCAAGGAACCTGGCGATGCACTCTTCTCCGGACGCATCGACATGTTCGGAGAGCAGGAACCAGCGTCCGGCCTCGACTGGATCGTGCATCATGCGACAGAGTTCGGCGATGCGGAGGCAGAGTTCCGGGCGGTATCCAACTGAGGCGACGTGGGAAAGAAGGCGCCTTCGCGCGCTGCCGTAGTCCAAAGCCGCGATATCGAGTTCTGCCTTCTGCAACGCGTTCATGCGTGGTTGCTCAGGGGACGGATGAGCGGCTCAGGTCTGCAAGACGCCGGTCTTGAACGGCCTGGAGTAATCCCACCCCTGGTTGGCGGCCTCGAGGGCGGCGATGAGTTCGGCGCGGGTTTCGTGGGGGGTGATAATGCGGTCGACCCAGCCGCGGGCGGCGCCGTGGCGTATGTCGGCCTGCTCGGTGTAGCCGGTGTGGATGGCGGCGAGGATCTGGGTGCGGACGTCTTCGTCGACGGTTTCGCCGCGGCGTTTGCGCGCGGCTTCTTCGATGGTGGCGAGGACGCCGGTGGCCTGGTTAGCGCCCATGACGGCGCACTTGGCGCCGGGCCAGGCGAGGGCGAGGAACTGGTCGAAGGCGCGGCCGCACATGGCGTAGTTTCCGGCGCCGTAGCTGCCGCCCATGATGAGGACGATCTTGGGGACGACGCAGTTGCTCATGGCGTTGACCATTTTGGCGCCCGAGCGGATGATGCCGCCCTGCTCGCTGTCGCGGCCCACCATGAAGCCGGTGGTGTCGTGGAGGAAGAGGATGGGGACCTTGCGCTGGTTGCAGTCCATGATGAAGCGGGCGGCCTTGTCGGCGGAGTCGTCGTAGATGACGCCGGGCATGTTGGTGAACTTGGCGGGGCCGGCCTTGCCGCCGGGCATCTGGCGCTGGGTGAGTTTTTTCTGGTTGGCGACGATGCCGCAGGGGTGGCCGCCGAGCTTTGCGTAGCCGCAGACGAGGGACTGGCCGTAGTCGGCCTTGTATTCATCGAAGTCGGGGGCGAGGGATTCGTGTCCCTCGGCGTTGGGCTCGGCGCGGAGATCGACCAGGCAGGCGATGATGTCCTTGACGTCGTACTGGGAGCCGGGCTTGTCGGTGAAGGTGGCGTAGATGTTCTCGGCGTTCACGGCGCCGGCGGTGATGCTCTTCCTGACGTCCTGACTCCGTGACTTCGCGACTTCGTGACCCTCTCCGTACTTTCCTACCAGCTCGCGCAGGCGGCGGATGCAGGAGGGATCGTCCTTTTCCTTGAAATCGATGGTGCCGCTGATCGCGGCGTGCATCGCCGCGCCGCCGAGCTCTTCATCGCTGACTTCCTGGCCGATGGCGGCCTTGACGAGCGCGGGACCGGCGAGGTAGAGGCCCGAGCCCTCGGTCATGAGGAGGGTGTCGCAGAGGACGGGGAGGTAGCCGCCGCCGGCGACGCAGTAGCCCATGATCGCGGCGATCTGGGGGATTCCGTCAGCGCTGATGACGGCGTTGTTGCGGAAGATGCGACCGAAGTCGTCGACGTCGGGGAAGACATCCTCCTGCATGGGGAGGAAGACGCCGGCGGAATCGACGAGGTAGAGCAGGGGGAGGCGGGCGGCGTGGGCGATGGTCTGGGCGCGGATGATCTTCTTGCAGGTCATGGGGAAGAAGGCGCCGGCCTTCACGGTCGCGTCGTTGGCGATGATCATGCAGCGGCGGCCGTGGACGACGCCGATGCCGGTGACAACGCCCGCGGCGGGGGCGCCGCCGGCGTCCTTGTACATCTCCCACGCGGCCCAGAGGCCCAGTTCCTGGAAGAACGTGCCGGGGTCGACCAGCAGGGCGACACGCTCACGGGCGGTGAGGCGGCCCTTCTCGTGCTGGCGCTCGATGGCCTTGGCGCCGCCGCCCTCGCGGATCTTGGTCTCGATCGCGGCGTACTGGCTGACGATGTCTTTGAGCGTGCTGGTGGGGGCCGCGGTCATGCGAGAGTTCTCCGGAGGGGGAGAAGCATAGGAGAAGGCACTGGGGACTGGGCATTAGGCACTGGGGGAGTAGGGGTAAAGGGCCAAAGGGCCAAAGGGCCACATGGCCAAAGGGCCACAGAAAGACAGACAGCGGCACAGTGGCACAGTGGCACAGTGGCACAGTGGCACAGTGGCACAGTGGCACAGTGGCACAGTGGCACAGTGGCACAGTGGCACAGTGGCACAGTGGCACAGTGGCACAGTGGCACAGTGGCACAGTGGCACAGTGGCACAGTGGCGAAATCATATTGAGAGGGGGATGAGTCACGTGCCTGGGGTGTGGTGCGAACGTACCGTTGGGTCTCATGCCGCACGAGAAGCCAGTGTCGTCCAATTCCGGTTCGTTCCGCACGGTTCCGCTCACGCCGGCGGAGGAAGACCGTGTGCTGGCGGGGATTGATCGGTTTGTGGAGCTGGTGCGCGATGTGGCGAAGCTGACGCCGGCGGATGGGGAGGACACGCCCGAGCTTGCCGACCGGTTGATCCGGTGGTGGCATTCGCAGGGGGCGGAGAAGATGCCTGAGGGCGCGGGGACGGGGACGCCTGTGGCAAAGGGGAAGGCCCCCACTTCTCCGGTGCGCGGCGGCCCTCGCGGTGCTTCGTCGATGCCTGTCCCGAGACCGACGTTTGATGATGTCTTCTGGGCGGTTGGCTGCGCGGTCGGGGATCTGCTGTATCACGTGCTGGAGGTTCGCTGGCAGAAGGCCCAGAAGGGATCCGAAACGCGATTCTGCCTGGTCGGGCAGCGACTGGATGAACGCATCGTGCTCTTCCCCATCGATGGCATCATCGAGCACTGGAACCAGAACCAGCCGTTCGATCCGCGCAGCGAGATCGTCTCGGACTATCTCGACGAGCTGTACGACGATGACGCGGTGCGGGCGTTTATTGCGGAGGGATGAGAAGAAGTCACGGAGTCAGGAAGGAACTTTTCTCGTTTAGGCGGCGTGAATCGCGTTGCGAGCGATGAGACGCGCGTGATAGATGGCGAGCTTGGCGTCGATCCAAAGGCGTACGCGGCGGAGGCCCCGGGCCCAGGCGGGGAGTCCGTTGAGACCGCCGCCGCAGTTGGTCAGGTTGGCGAAGACTCGCTCGATCCCGTCACGCTGGTGCATCAACGCTTCGCACTGTCGACGGTGATCCCTCCACTTTTGTACGGCTCGCCGCCGCACCTGCGGCACCCGGCGGAGCATCGCCGGCGACGCGAGCGGACCTCGCATGCGGGTGAGCAGCCGGCCGCCCCGCGCATCGACGGCGTCGTAGAGTCGATAACTGTCGTAGTTGGCGTCGGCCAGCACGAGCGAGGCGCACGCCAGCCGTCGCAGCAGACGCCTCGCCGTGCTGGGCTCGCCCGCGTTCATCGGAAGCACGCGGTATTCAGGCACAAATCCGCTCGACGTGGCCCGGGCGTGGAGCTTGTAGCCTCGGCGGATCCTGTGCCCCGCCGGCCCAGCCAACGCCTGGGAGTCGGTGGAGTGGTCGTGCACGACCAAGGCCTTGCCGTCCAGGTAGCACAGAAGATCGTTGCGGCCGGCACTGACCAGTGCACGGTGCAGGAGTACACGCAGTCGCAGGAACCGCCTGGTGCTCAGCCGCTTGCAGAACTGGGAGACCGAAGGAAGCCGACGGGGCCGCAGCAGGGAGGAATAGCTCTCGCGACGGCACGCCCAGCACAACGGGCGCTCGTGGAACACCGCCCAGAGCCACATCAGTACAATCAGTCGGTCGGAGAACTCGAACCTGCGTCGCGGCCGCGGCAACCGACGCACGCCCGCCGCCGCAGCACGCACCAACACAACCCAGATGTCGCGGTCCACACTTGCCTCCTTCCTGAATCTCACTTCAGGACGCAAGTGTGGCCGCTTGAACAGGTTGGCGCAAGTTAGTCGGCGCTACGCGCGAAAAGCTCGGAAGTCACGGAGTCACGAAGTAAGGAAGAGACGAAGAGACGAAGAGACGAAGAGACGAAGAGACGAAGAGACGAAGAGACAGAGATTCTCAACATTTGCCGTATCTGCCTCTTTGCCCCATTTGCCCCATTTGCCCCATGTGTCCTCACGTCGTGCTCAGGTCTCGCCTTGAGAACCAGATCCCTGCGGCGAGCCAGAGTGTCGCGCCGGTGCCGGCGAGGATGGCCATGTGGCGCCAGGGCCATTCGCCGTCGCGCAGGGGGCCGATGGGGCGGTAGTAGTCGAGGATGCTGAGGAAGGCGATCTTCTGGGCGGGTTCCCAGAGGAGGCGGAGGTAATTGATGAGCAGGGCGGAGATGAGTGCGATGAGCACGACGGCGACGGCGCGCATGCGGCGGTCGGTGAGGGCGGCGCAGAGCATGGCGAAGGCGCCGACGGCGACGTTGAGCAGGAGGAGGTTGACGGCGACCATGGCGACGCGGGAGAGGTCGGGGGACATGCCTTCGGGGGCGTAGTGGTTGCCGATGCGGCTGCCGGCGACGGAGAGGGCGATGAGGAGTGCGGCGGAGGCGAGCCAGACGGCGGTCTCGCTCATGAAGAGCTGCCAGCGTGAGACGGGCAGGCCCAGCAGGACGTCCATGGTGCCTTTGTCGACCTCGCCGGCGGGGACGCGTGTGCAGACGGTGATGGTGTGGGCGAAGACCAGGGCGAGGAAGAAGGGGTGGGACCAGGCGACGCCGGCGGAGATCTCCCGGCTGCCGGCGGCGGTGACGTCGGTGCCGAGCATGGCGTTGCGGATGTTGTTGAGGTTGATCATGCGGGAGGCCTGGGCCTGCATGCCCTCGATGTTCTTCTGGAACTTGGGCAGGGCAAAGTGCAGCAGGGTGGTGATAAGCAGGAGGCACACGCCAAAGACCAGCGTGGTCCCGCGCACCTCCAGCCAGGCTCTTCGCATCAATCCGGCGTTCACCATCATCGAGTTCAAGCTCCGGTTCGTTTGGGGGGCCGCGATCACTGCTCGCAGGGGGCTGGCGGGTGCTGGGTGCATGCCGCTTTGGGGCGGGGTTTCAAGCGGTACGCGGCGGCTGCTGCTCGTAGTAGCGGCGGAAGAGTGTTTCCAGGTCGGGGCGGCGGATGGTGATGTCGTCCAGGTCGAGGGGGGCGAGCCAGGCGGTGAGGGCTCGCATGTCACCGTGGTACATGCCTTTCCAGGCGACGTCGCTGCGGCTGCTGAGGACCAGGCCTGGGGCGACATCAACGCCGCGCGAGGCTTCGGCCGCGCGCCAGCGGACCTCGACCTCGTGGCCGGCCTGCCGCTGGAGGGCGAGGAGCGTGTCGTCGGCGACGATCTTGCCGTCGCGGACGATGGCGACGCGTTCGCAGAGGCGTTCGACTTCTCCGAGTGTGTGGCTGGAGAAGAAGACGGTTCTTCCGCGGAGGGCGGCCTGGCGGAGGTATTCCTGGAGGCGATCCTGCATGAGGGGGTCGAGGGCGCTGGTGGGCTCATCGAGGATGAGCAACTGTGGATCGGGGGCGAGGGAGAGGATGAGGCCGAGTTTCTGGCGCATGCCGCGTGACATGCGGCGGACCTTGACGGAGAGATCGAGCTCGAGGAGATCGGCGAGGTCTTTGCCGCGGGCGGTGATGTCGCGGCGACGGATTTTCCCCAAGAGTGAGAGGGCGGCGTGGCCTGTGAGCCATGGCCAGAGGCGCATGTCGCCGGGGATGTAGCCGACCTCGTCCTTGATTTTCCTGGAGTGGGACCAGCAATCGAGCCCGAAGACGGAGGCCTTGCCGCCGGTGGGGCGGAGGAAGCCCAGCAGCACGCGGATGGTGGTGGTTTTGCCGGCGCCGTTGGGGCCCAGGAAGCCGTAGAGGGAGCCTTCGGGGATGGTGAGATTGACGTCGTCGATGCCGCGGCGAGCGCCGTATCGCCGCGTGAGAGCTTCGACCTGGATCACGTTGCCCATGTGGCCCAGAGCGTATCGGGCTCGGCCGCCGGGTCCTTTTCCGACTGCGTCCCGCTTCAGGGGTGCTGGCGGCGGTGGTCTTTGTCTTGTCTTCCCCCAGTGCCCAGTGCCTGATGCCCGGTGCCTTTTCTCTTCCTGAAAATCACAACCCCTTGTTTTTCAGAAACTTAGACCACAATCCCTATACCACTCACGCCCCGAACATTGACAACGGTGTTCGGTCGGTGGTACCGTATGGGTGTCGAGCCCGCGTCCGATGCCGCCCTTGACGCCGCTGCCCTGACCCATGGAGGTTTCGGGGCCGGTTTACCGCATCGGGACCCGTGCACCCTCGCTCCGGGCCGCTGATGGGAAGTGTTCTTCCCGCCCAGCGAGCCGCCGGGAAACGAGGCCCCGCACGGCAGCCACGTGAAAGGTGCGCCCATGGCACGCAGCGAGATCGAGTCCAAGCCCGCTCCCTCTTCCTCCTCCCCCGCCGCGGCAAGCAAGCCCGGCACCCCCTCAAACTCATCGGTGAGCCCCGCGGGATCGTCCTCGGGCGCGATGGCCGCGCCCAAGAACGGTTCGGCGGTCGCCGTCGCTCCCGCGCCGCGGCCGGCGACGAGTGTGCCGGTCGCCACGATGCCGCAGCAGACCGCGACGCCCAACCCTTCCAAGCCGGTGGTTCCCAAGCCTGCGGAATCTCGCGCGGAGGACAAGGAAAAGCAGCGGGCGCTGGGCCTGGCGGTGCAGCAGATCGAGAAGACGTACGGCAAGGGGTCCATCATGAAGATGGACGAGGCGGCGTACATCGCCATCCCGGGCATTTCGACCGGGTGCCTCTCCCTGGACCTGGCGCTGGGGGGCAAGGGCATCCCGCGCGGACGAATCATCGAGATCTTCGGGCCGGAATCTTCGGGTAAGACGACGCTGGCCCTCACGGTCGCGGCGATGGCGCAGAAGGACGGGGGCGTCGCGGCGGTGATCGACGCGGAGCATGCGATGGACCCGGTGTGGTCGCGCAAGCTGGGCGTGAACATCGACAACCTGCTGGTCTCCCAGCCTGACTCGGGAGAGCAGGCGCTGGAGATCTGCGAGCTCCTGGTGCGTTCCAACGCGGTGGACGTGATCATCGTGGACTCGGTGGCGGCGCTGATCCCCAAGGCCGAAATCGAGGGTGAGATGGGGGACGCGATCGTGGGCGTGCAGGCGCGGCTGATGAGCCAGGCGATGCGCAAGCTGACGGGCATCATCGCCCGCTCGAACTGCACGGTGATCTTCATCAACCAGATCCGCGAGAAGATCGGTGTGATGTACGGGTCTCCGGAGACGACGACGGGCGGGCGGGCGCTGAAGTTCTACGCGTCGGTGCGCATCGACATCCGCCGCACGGGGGCGATCAAGGAAGGGGAAGTGACCATCGGTTCTCGCACGCGTGCCCGCGTGGTGAAGAACAAGGTGGCCCCACCGTTCCGGGAGGCCGAGTTCGACATCATGTACGACTCGGGCATCTCCGGTGAGGGCGACCTGGTCGACCTGGGCGTGGACGCGAACGTGGTGCAGAAGAGCGGCGCGTGGTACTCCTACGGGGAGATCCGCGTGGGCCAGGGCCGGGAAGCGGCCAAGCAGTTCCTCAAGGACAACGCGGAACTGGCCAAGGACATCCGCAAGAAGGTGCTGGCGATCAAGATGGCCCAGGCGGCCAGCAAGCCCAGCGCCAAGCCCTCCGAGGACGAACCCGAACTGGATTGAGGCATCGGGCCGTGAAGCCCGGGCTTTGCGGCGCCGTAAACCATCACCGTCATTGACAGGCTCCCGCCCGCCGGGAGGAGAGAGGCCGCCGGCCCGCGTACCCACGCGGGCCGACGCATTTTTGACGCGTCTGCTACATTCTCCGGGACGCACGGAGGAATCTCATGGGGTGGCTGGGCAGCTCGGGAATCTGGTGGGTCGGGGGAGGGATCGGCCTGGCGCTGGGGATCGTCATCGCCGCGCTGGTGATGCGGGCCCGGCGATCGGGTGGCAACGCGGCGATCGTGCTGCTGGGGCCGAAGGCTCGCCGGCTGAGCGATGCGCAGATCCGGGCCGCGGCGCGGCGAGCGATTGATCCGGAGGTGAATGTCGTTGCGATGAATGCGGCGACGGAGAAGCCCGAGCTGCGGGGCGCGTGCGCGGTGCTGATGGACGGAGCCCCGCGGCTGTTTGTCTACAGCGTGGACAAGCCCTACGTGGAGGATCCGGCGGCCGAGAGCGTGCGCTTCGAGGATCCAACGGCGCGACGGGCGTTTGCGGAGCATCGAGCGTGGATCGCCATCGACGTGGTGGGCTCACCGCGGGGCGCGGCGCTGCGGGCGGCGCAGGGGCTGGCCTGCCGGCTCGCGGCGGAGCTGCTCGAGGACGACATCACGCTCATCTACTCCACGACGCTGCACCGCATCGCCGTGCCGGGGGAGACCACCGCCGCGACGCTGCGTTCGGAGAATCCCTTGGAGATCTTCGGGGACGACGGGGTGAACACGCCGGTGATCGACGCGACCGACGACCCGCGCGTGGAGCGAGCGGTGATGCAGGCGAGGGAGCGGTGGCCGGAGTTCCTCGCGATTCACCAGCGCGTGGGGGCGGCGGGGGATCCGCTGGTGAAGGCCGCGTTCGCGACCAGCGACGACGGACACGAGCACATGTGGCTACGGGTCATCTCCGCCGACGCGGGCGGGGCGACGGGGGAACTGATCGACGAGCCGGTGCACGTGAAGACCGTGTCCAAGGGTCAGACGGTGACGATCACGGTCGAGGAGATCTCCGACTGGGCGATCATGGAGAACGACAAACCCGTGGGCCTGTTTGTGGAACGACTGATCCGCGGGTGAATGTGGATTGGTTCTCGCTGTACAGCTGTGCCGCTGTCGATGATTCACCCCTCATCCACTGCAAGATCTGCCGCCTTTGCCGATTTGCCCCCTTGCCCATTTTGTCCTCCTCGCCCCATTTCCTACGCTTCCCCGATGTTCCTGTACAACATCCTCCTCCACGCCTCTCCTCGCCCCGCTTCGGCGAGCGGCCCGGGCGCGTTCGCCGCGTGCTGGGTGCTCGCGGACGATCCGGAGTCTGCCGTTCACACCGCGGCGACAGCGATCCTGGACCAGAACTGGATCCCCGGCTCGCTGATCCATGTGCGGCTGGTAGACCCGTCGAAGGTTTCTCCGGAGGATGATGCGAGGGAGCATGTGAACGAGGCGATGGAGAGCGGGTTCGCGATCGTGCTGCATCAGTTTCCGCCCGAAGCGGGTGATGCTCCACGCAGCGACTGAACTGGGCATTTGGTTTCACACCCAAGGCCCTCACCCCTCAGCAGTTCCCTCACGCTCGCAAGGTTGCCACGTCCGCGCATCCCCGCCGAATCTACACTTGCTCGCGTTCCCCATATTTGCCGCCTTTGCCCTCTTTGCCCCATTTCTCACCGATGCGATCCGACTCTTCCTTCCTCACCCTCGCCGCCCGCGCCGCCCTTCGCGGGCACGGGAACGTTGAGCCCAACCCCATGGTGGGGTGCGTGCTGGTGCGCGGGAATGAAGTGCTCGCCGCGGGGCATCACCGGCGATTCGGTTCGCTGCACGCGGAGCGTGAGGCGCTGGCGTCGTGCTCGGGGCGCGGGATCGATCCGGCGGGGGCGACGGCGTATGTCACGCTCGAGCCGTGCAACGGGCACGGCAAGCAGCCGCCGTGCACGCAGGCGCTGATCGACGCCCGCGTCGCCCGCGTGGTGTACGCGGTGAGGGATCCCAATCCCGGAAAGTGGGGCGGGGTGGAGCTGCTGCGGGCTCGCGGTATCATCGTCGATCACGTTTCGCACGAGCTCTCGGAGAGGCTGAGCGGGCCGTTCATCAAGGGGCTTTCGGGGCTGCCGTGGGTGAGCGCCAAGTGGGCGCAGACGATCGACGGTCGCATCGCGACGCGCACGGGGCAGTCGCAGTGGATTTCGTCCAGAGCGTCCCGCGCGCGGGTGCACCGGCTGCGGGGGCGCGTGGACGCGATCCTCACGGGCATCGGCACGGTGCTCGCCGATGATCCGCGACTGACCGCACGGGCGGACCAGGGCGGGGGGCGTGTTCGCCGGATCGCGCAGCGCGTGGTGGTGGATTCACGGCTCATGATGCCTGTGGATTGCGCGCTCGCGGCGAGCGCCCGGGAGATCCCGGTCGTCGTTCTCACGGCCGCGCCGGCGCAGTTCCCGGTCATGACGCTCTCGACCTCGTCGGGGGCGGCGGCGGCGATCGAGGGGGCGGCCCGCGCGACGGAGGCCGCTCGCACCCGTCGCCGGGAGGCGCTGGAGGCCGCGGGCGTCACGGTCATTGCCGTCCGCGCGACGGCGGACGGGGAAGTGAACCTGGAAGAAGGCCTGCGGGCGCTGGCGGGCCGCGAGATTTCCACCGTTCTTGTGGAAGCGGGTCCGCGGCTGCTGGGCGCGCTTGTGGAGGCCTCGCTCATCGATGAGGCGATCGTGCACCTGGCGCCGATGATCATGGCGGACCAGGAGGCGCGCGGGGTGGCGACGGGGCGCAGCGCGCCGCGGCTGAGCGACGCCTCGCGGTGGAAGCTGCAGCGGGTTCGGCCGACGGGGGACGATGTGGAGCTTTGGTACCGCCGCGCGACGTGAGTTGTCGCCCGCGCGGGCTTACTTCTTCTCGGCGGCGGGCTCTTCCTTCTTCACTTCACGTGGCATGAGGGAGGGGGCGCAGGCGAGGTTGTACGCCGTCACCGCGGAGCAGGTCGCCGACTGCATGAGGTACTCGGGGATGGCGAGGGTGAGGCGATCGTTCTGGGTGTGCCAGCCGTAGCCGTAGTCGGCGCGGCCCTTCTCGTCCCAGTAGAAGCCGGGCACGCCGGCGCGGTTGAAGCTCGCGTGGTCGGAGCCGCCGCCGGTTCCCAGCGTCTCGACGAGGCGCACGTTGACGTTCATGGGCCTCGAATCGGCGGTGTCGTAGAACTGGCCGTTCACGGGGGCGGTGGCGGCGGCGAGGATGTCGCGCTGGCTTGCAAGGGCCTGCACGCCGCCCTGGAAGTTGGTCCCGCCGTCGTCCACGAAGCAGGCGGAGACGTTGGCGAGTTCGCCGGACTCCTGGAGGCGCTTGACGTACTCGGCGGAGCTGAGCAGGCCCTGCTCCTCGCCGTCCCAGAGAATGAAGCGGATGGTGCGGTCGGGGCGGACGCCGGACTTCAGGAGCAGGCGAGCGGCTTCCATCATGACCGCGCTGCCGGTGCCGTTGTCGGTGCAGCCCTGGGAGCCGGGGCCGTCCCAGGAGTCCATGTGGCCGGACATGATGACGACTTCGTTTGCGCGGGTCGTGCCGGGGATCTCGGCGATGACCATGTGGCAGTCGATGGGTCCGGGCTGGAAGGTGTTTTTGGCGTCGATCTCGACCTGGACGGATTCGTGATCGGCCAGGCGTGAGTTGATGCAGTCGTAGTCTGACATGCGGATCTGCACGTGGACGTCGGGGGGGATCGCGGCGATATCGAGCTCTCGCCAGTTGGGGACGGCGCCGGTCCAGACGCGTTCGTCGCGCGAGGCGGTGATGTAGCCGGCGACGCCGTCGAAGGCGAGGCGTTCGAGGATGGGGAAGTCTTCGAGCTTCTTGGAGCCGTCGGCGAGCTTGGCGCGGGCGTCGGCGCGGCGGCGCATGTCTTCGCCCAGCTGCCAGCGGAGGCCTCGCATGCCTTCGCGCGAGGGGCGGTCGAGGAGGATCCACGCGCCCTTGAGCTTGTCCTTGACGGCGGCGTAGGCCGCCTCGTCGGCGGGCATCTTGATGACGGGGCCGCGGACGGGCCCCTGGGTTCCGGCGGACCAGGAGAGCGTGGTGAGCTCCATGTCGCGCAGGAGCACGTCCTCGGCGGGGGAGGAGGTGCCGTCTTCCTTGCGCTTGTCGATCGAGACGAAGATCTTGCCGTAGGTGGGGCCGCGATCAAAGCGGACGGGGATGGTCCCCCACTTCTCCAGGCGGACGTTGCTGAGGCCCCAGGACTTGAACTGCTCCGCGGCCCAGAGGCGTGATTCGTGGTTGCGGGTGGAGCCGGTGAGGCGGGGGCCGATGGTGGTGGTGAGGTACGTGAGGTGGTCCATCACGTGGTTGTCGTACTTGCCGTGGTCGATGATCCGGGCGACGGTGCGCGGGTCACCCATCGGGATGGCGGGGACGGGGACTTCCTTGCCGTCGATCACGGCGTAGGGGGCCTTGGGGGCATCGGCGACGACGCCGGCGGGCGTGGCGCGCGGCGCATGGGCGGCGCAGCCGGGGAGCATGAACGCGGCGGCGAAGAGGGCGATCACCGCGGCGCGTGTGGACAGCAACGACGGGCACGCCGAGGGGGCAAAACGACAATGCTGTGACATCGGGGGAACACTCCAATCTCATCCACAGTCCCACATGGACGGGCCCGGGCCAGAACGGCCCGGGGGGAGCCAGTGTACCACACGGCGCGTGCGGCCACGCGCGGGGGGATGGGGTGAGATCGGAGGAGCGGCGTCAGGCAGGGCCGGGAGGGCCCGAGGGCGCTGGGCCGGGGCCTTGCGGGCCGTCGGGGCCGCCGCCGGGCGCGTTGCCGGGCCCGCCGCCGCGACCGCGGCGACGTCGGCGCTTGCGTCGGCGCTGGCCCGAGTCGGGCCCGCCGGGACCTTGGCCGCCGGGAGCTTCGCCGCCTTCATCGATGCCGGTCGATCCCTGCATCAGATCGTCGATCTCTCCAGGGCCAAAGTCGTCGCCGTCCTGGCCTGCGTGAGGGCCTTCACCCGCCCCTTGGGGGCCAGAGGGTCCACGGGCGGGGGCGGATTGCGGGCCGCCTTGGGGGGCGCCGGGCGTGTTGCTGGGACGCCGAGGGCCATCGGGACGGCGAGAAGGACCCTGGGGGCGCGGGCCGCGATCGGAAGGTCCGCGATCAGGACCGCCGCGCTCGGAGGAGCCTCGCCCACCGCCCTCGCCGCCTCCACCTGGTGATCCGGGCTGCGGGGGGCGAGAGGAGCGGTCGTTGGAACGGCCCTGAGGCGGGCGGTCATCCCGGGGCCGATCGTCACGGGGACGGTCAGTGCGATCGCCGCGAGGAGCTCCTCCGGCATCGCGAGCGGGGGGCGGGGACTGAGCGGGAGGTCCGCCGCGCCGATCGCCGGGGCCGGGGCGCGGGCCGGAGCGCTGGTAGGGCGGCGGGGCGTAGGCCTCGGGGGGTGGCTGGACCTTGGAGACGGGCTCGCTGAGATTCTCGACGGGGATCGCCGCCTGGCGGATCTTGCCGTCGGGCTCGGGGATGTCGAGCTGCACGAGCACGAGCTGCGTGAGGATCTGCGTGTCGACCACGAAGCCGTCGCCCTCGGGGGTGCCGACGCGGGATTTCTTGCGGGGGAGCTTCTTGCGGAGGGACTCGTAGGTCTCGTCCTCGTAGCGCAGGCAGCACATCAGGCGGCCGCAGCGGCCGGAGATCTTGAGGGGGTCCAGCGTCGCCTTCTGGATCTTGGCGGACTTCATGCTGATGGGCTTGAGAACCTTGAGAAAGTTCTTGCAGCAGCAGTACTGGCCGCAGCGCTCGTAATCGGCGGTGATGCGGGCCTCGTCGCGGGCGCCGACCTGGCGGAGCTCGACGCGGTTGTGGAACATGCGGGAGAGGCGCGGGGCCAGGTCGCGCAGGTCGACGCGCTCCTCGCTGTAGAAATACATGAACAGGCGTTCGTTGCCCAGGATGGGCTCGGCGTCGACGATCTTGATGGGGATGCCCATCTCCTCGACGACGCGCTTGGCCTCGGTGCGCAGGCCGTGGCGGGACTGCTCGAGCTGCTCCTGCTTGAGCATGTCGTCGGTGGTGGCGACGCGGAGCACGCGGCCCTCCTGGAAGAAGGGGTAGTCCCGTCCTCCGGAGTTCTCGACGTACTTGAGCATGTCCTGGCGGCTGACGCTCTTGGAGCAGCCGCTGTTGGGGCAGGTGCTGGTGAGCATCTCCCCGATCTCGGTGCCGCGGTGGGTGCGGACAACGAGCTTTGAGCCGCACCCGGGCTTGGCGCCCGAGTCGTTGGAGAACTCACCCACGAGCTTCATGACGCCGAAGCGCACCACGAGCGTCTTGGGCGTCTTGAGGGCTTCGTAGACTTTTCGGTCGGCTTCGAGATCCGCCTCGAACTGAGGCAGGGGGAGGATCGGCATGCAAGGCTCCAGCAGCTGGGTCGTTCTCTACGTCGCTATCTTCGCCCCGGGCCCCGGGCACGGGCTTCGGCGAATACGCGCAGGAGACTGAGCTGCTGGTAAAGCTGCGGCTGATTGTTCTGGTCGAGGTGGTACACCCGCAGAGATTCGGCGCGGTTGTCGAGCACGACGATCAGATCTTCCTTGCCGAGCTCGGACGTCAAAGTGACGAACGGGCCCGACGCGGAGACCATCCCGGAAGCGAAGGCCTTGGATTCAAGGGGCTGCGCATCGAGCCAGGCCGATGCCTGCACGACCACCAGCAGCCCCAGCACCACCGCCGAGGCCCACAGCATCGCCGTCATCGCGCGCCAGGGCGCGGATGCAGGGGCGAGGCCGGGATGGGAGGATGGTGCGTTCATGTTCGTGGGTCAGGACGGGTTCCGCGGGGAGGGAGGACGCTCAGCGTCCGATCACCTCGCTGGAATCGGCGGTCAGGTCGCGGAATCCGGTCACGTTCAGCGTCCGGCGGGTCTTGTCCCAGGCGAGGACGGCCATTTCGTCGTTGGTTGAGTCGATGACCACCAGCGCGCCGGTGTTCCCGTCGGCGGTCTTGGGGGAGACGATGGTGTACTCACCGTGCGGGCGGGAGACGGGGCGAGTGCCCGGCTGGGCAGCGCGGCTGCGGCCTCCGACCGTCACCAGCACGAGCAGCACCAGCAGGACGGCGTTGGTCGCCACCAGCACGCGCGGCGGGACCCATCCGCGCACGGACGACGGCGTGGAGGCGGGGATGGGGGTGGCGGCGGGATCGTTCATGGTGGGCTGGAGGCCGGGAGGGCCGGGATCAGTCCTGGTGACCGCGCTTGCTGGGGATCAGGTTCGCGCCCACGGCGGCGGCGGCGATCACGATCAGCGCGAGGTACTGCATCAGCACGCCGGGGTCCTCTTCCTTGGAAGGGGCGGGCATGCGGATCGCGGTCGTCGGCTGCTGCTGAGCGACGGCGGGGGTGGTGAACGCGGCGCCGACGCCCAGGGCGATCAGCGCGGCGGACAGGGTCATGCTGCGGCGGTGGTTGCGCATCTGGTCCAATGCTACAGGAACCGGGGCTCCGGGTAAAGCGGCGGGCGGACGTGTTTGGAATTTGAACGGACATTCCGCTGGCTTGGGGGCTCAGGCCGGCGAATACACGGGCTCCTCGCCCGACGCCGCCTGACCCAAGCCCCAGACCTGGTGCAGGGCAGGGGTGAGCGGGTGGCTGATCCGCTCGAAATCGTCGGTGCGGACGTGGACCGTTCGCCACCGAGGGCTGCGGGTCTTCATGACGCGGGCGTAATCGTCGAGCATCGCCGCCCGGACGGCGTACCAGCAGCCGCCCTCGACGAACGTTTCCTGGAAGAGGCCATCGGGAGGCTGCTCTTCGCACCAGTAGACGAAGACGAAGGCGGCGCGGAACTCGGGGCCGAAGAGCTGCTGCCAGATCTTCAGGGATTCGACGTCGTCGAGGCCGACCCAGGATTGCAGCTGGGAGCGCATCGGGCGTGGGAACAGGCCCAGCGCGGAGGTCGCGCGCTCGGGAAGGGTGCCGCGCGGGGGACGGGCGACGCGGCGGCCCTTAACCTCGACGAGCAGGTTGCTGCCGGGGCCGTAGATAACGTAATCGAAGGACTTCAGTGCGTGAGAGGCGGGTGACGTTCCTTCGGGCGCATCGATGGTGCTTACGCGAAGGGAGTGGTCGGTGGGGAGAAGGGCCTTTCGGGCTTCATCCACGGCGACGTACGGGATACGGCGTGAGCGGAGGTACCGCTCGAAGGCGAGCTCGTAATGTTGATAACGGTGCGCCACGGAGCCGGATCCTAACAAGATCCGGCTCGCGTGGCAATGCTTCCGTGCAGGTTGCTTAGTCGCCGTCCTTTTCATCGGCGGCGGCGGTCTGGCTGGACTGGTTGGTGCGCCCCTTGGCGGGGCTGGAGGCGACGACGCGGATGGGGGATCCGGAACCCTTGCCGGCCTTGCCCTTGGCGCTGATCTTGGACGGGATGATGCTGAAGGAGCCGGCGCGGTTGAGGGCCTGGGCGGCGTTGGAGGAGGCGTTCTGCGTGGGGGCGAGGGCGCCGCCGATGGTGGTGGGCGCCGAGCCGCCCGAGGACTTGGAGCCCGCGCCGCCGGAGGTGCTGGCGACACTCCCCGCGGAGGAACCCGCGCCCCCGCCGGAGGCGCCGGAGGCGGCGCCCGCGGATCCGCCGCCCGCCCCGCTGGACGCGCCGCCGCGGACCACGGTGCTCACGGAGGAGCCCGACGAACTCGAGGAATCTCCGCCCTTGTTGGAGCTGCCGGTGTTACCGCCGCCGCGGGTGTAGGAACCGACGGTGGAGCCTGAGGCGGAGCCAACGCTGGGACCATCACCGCCCGAGCGGCCGGCGCCGGGGGAGGCTTCACGGTTCATGGGACGCACCGCGTCGCCCAGCGCCGTCGCGTCGGAGCCGATCGGGTGGATCTGGGGGCTGATGCGCAGGTCGGAGGGAACGGTGGTTTCCCAGGTGCGGGCGACGGGGACCGCGGGGATGGAGGTGGTGTCTTCGAAGAGCACGGGGGTGTAGCCGATCGCGGCGAACTTGCGGGCATCCTGCTCGATGAGCGCCTGATTGGGGGTGATGCCGAAGTACTGGCGGTAGCCGTTGTAGCGGAAGGCGAGGAAGGTTTCGTGGCCGGGGAGCAGGAAGTCGGCGAGGGCGTGGGGGACGTTGACGCGGTAGAGGCCTTCGGGCGTGGCGGGGCGCTTGTCGTCCTTCCAGCCGGAGATGAACGAGCCGGCCATGGTGTGCAGCATGTCGCAGGCGTTGGGCTCGACGATGAACTTCACGGAGGGGTAGCGGACGCGCAGGACGTGGAGCCAGTTGTAGAGCTTGGCAAGCTGCACGCGGCCGGGGTTGAAGGTGTCGAGTCCGACGGTGGTGACGCCGGCCTGGACGGCCAGATCCATTTCCCGGTAGGCGGCGGCGCGGTGCTCGGGGTTCTCGGGATCCAGGGAGACCATCTCGTTGGGCTCCCACTCGGTGGCGACCTCGATGGAGCGGCCCCACCACAGGCCCAGGGGCACGCCGGCGTCGGCGACGGCTCGCAGGCCCTGCTGGGGGTCCAGCGCGGTGGCGAGCTTGGGCGTGGACTGCCAGTGGGTGGTCATCTGGAAGGGGAAGTTCTCGGCGGCCTTGGCGTAGTAGAGGCCCGAGGGCGCCCAGAGCATCTGGATGTCAGTCTTGGAGGCGAGCTTGAGGGCGTCGACCCAAGGCTTCCAGCCGAAGACGTCGGGTCGGCGCGAGGCGATGTAGGTGAAGCCCAGCGGGTTGGAGGATTCGAGGTAGCTGGACTCGGCGATGACGACGGGCTGGACGGGCTTGCCCTCACGGCGGTAAGTGACGCCGCCGTACTTCTGGCGGAAGAAGGTGCGGTAGGGCACCAGCGTGCGGGTCCATTCCCCGGGGTTGTTGGTGACGCGAACGCACATGACGTAGGTGCGTTCCTGGCCGGCGGGGATCATCGCCGGGAAGGGGAGCTGCTGCTCGACGGGCTCGGTGCCGCGGTTGGAGACGCGGGCGGAGATGCCCCAGCCCGGACCGCCTTCACCGTCGTTGCTGCCGGTGGGGTTCATCAGGCCCAGGCGGATGTCGTGCTGGTAGTCCAGCATCGGGTAGATCACGCTGACGCCGACGGCGTACTCCCCGTTCATGAACACCCAGGTGGGAGAGTACTGGGAATCGGGGTAGTTGAACGCCTGGCCGACGTAGGTGGAGAAGTTCGCGTCCACGGGCTGGCTGCCGTAGCGGAAATCCATGTAGGTGACGGCGGGACCGAGCGTGAACATGCCCGAGTACATCGCGCCGGCGGGTAGGGGCTGGCTGGTGGGGTTGGTGAAGGTCACCACCATGTCGTACCCCGAGGGCTGGGGGCGGATCTCGACCGTCCGCTGCACCTGGGCGTCGAAGCCCTGGGTCTGGGGGACGCAGTTGCGTTCCTGCATGATCAGCTTGCCGTTGGAGACGTCGCGCATCTCCCACTTGGAGCCGATCTTCTTCATCTCCACGATCTTGGGGACGTTCTCGACGCCTGGGATGTAGGTGTCCCCGGCGGAGGCGTTGGAAGTCAGCGTCGCCGCGGCGAGAAGGGCGGCGACACGGGTCATGGTGCGCAGTCGGGAGTGGTGCTGAATACGGGTCATGGGCCTTGGTCCTTCCGCCGGGATCCGGCGTACCCCCGAGCTAGATCACGGAAAAGTCCGCAAACCGCTCCTGATGCTGGCGCTTCGACGTGAGTGGAACGGGGGGAAAGGGCGAGAGGCGTCTCTCACGCAGGGGCCCTCTCCTCCAGATCCGGCTCCTTGCCGGCGGCCAGTTCATCTATCGGATACGTCCCGCGGTTCCACGGCCCGTCCACGGTGTCTGCGGCGTTCTTGGACCATGCCTCACGCTCCCAGATACTGCATCCCGCACGCCCCACCGTGTTTTCCGGACCACCCGGGACAAGTCCCCGCCTTGGATCGCCGAGCCCTCCCAAGGCCTTCACCGGTGACGACCGGCGCACACCGGGCAAAGCCCCGGGACGCGGTCCCCCGAGTCTTCGTTCCTATCTCCCCCGCTCGCCGCGGCTGCTGTCCCAGAGTTCTTCGATGCGCCGGCAGGTCCAGAGGTTGTCGGACGAGCGGCGAAAATCCAGCCGCCACCACGAGAAGACCGGCACCCCGCCCGCCCAGACCCGCACCAGCACCTGAACGCGTCCGGTCTGCGGGCCGTCCTGGGAGGCCTGCACCTCCAGCACGGCGTGCTCGGTCACCATGCCGCGGATCTGCGCGTACCCGTCGACCTTGGCGATGATCGCGTCGCGGCCGTCGGCCTCCCCGGCGGGGGATGAGACCAGCTGTGCGTCGGGATCGAGGAGGGCGGTGAGGCGAGCCCGGTCGGCGCCGGCGACGGCGTAGACCATGTCGTGGGTCTCCCGGATCATGGTTTCGCGAGCGGTTTCGACGAGCCATCCGGCGAGGAGCACGGCGGCCGCGGCGGCGGCGAGGATGCCGGAGACCAGCAGGGCGCGGGCGGGTTGCTGGCGGCGCAGGAGGATGAACGCGGCAATCGCCGCGCCCAGGGCGAGGACGGTTCCGGGGGCCCAGGCGTCTTCGAGGATCCACCGTTCCAGCAGGGGCGCCGAGGGGAGCGGCGGGACCGTGATGGGCGTGGGGATCTGCCCGAGCGTGAGCACGCCGGGGAACGAATGGTCGGGCGCGAGAGTTCCCATCATCATCACTACAGTGTTGGCCGGCGCGGCCTCCAAGCCAACACCTCCGCCTCCGCCGACACTCTCTGCACGATGACCGTCACCAGCACGCCCCATCTCCTGCTCGCCCGCAACCTCCAGGCCGTGGCCAGGCTCGCCCCGCGCGTCGCCGCGGCGATCGCCCAGGCCGCGCCCCGCGAGGACTCTGAATTTGTCTCGACGCCCGACGGGGGCTGGACCATCCGCACGCCCGCCGGCCACCTCGCCAGCCGTCTTGAGCCTTTCGCCGAGGGCCGGGCGATCGCGGAGCTGGCGCCGGTCGAATCGGCGGCGTGCATCGTGGTGGTGGGCATGGCGGCGGGGCACCATGTTTCCGCCCTCGCCGCCCGGGTGAGAAAGACCGGCGTGATTCTTGTGTACGAGCCGGACCTGGCGCTGCTGCGGCTTGTGTTCGAGCGGCGGGACTGCTCCGCGTGGATCGACGAATCCAACGTCGTCTTCGTGCACTCCGACGACTCGGCGGTGATCAATTCGAGCATCACGGGCATGGAGGGCATGCTCGCGGCGGGCGTGAAGATCATCGACCATCCGCCCAGCCGCGCCCGGCTGGGGGAACTCGCGCCGCGGTTCAGCCGCGCGCTGGCGACGGTGATGGCCGCGGTGAAGACCAACGTCGTCACCACCTTTGTGCAGGTGGAGACCACGCTGCGCAACTTCCTGATGAACGTGGACCGGTACGCGACGCTCCCGGGCATCGCCGACCTTGCCGGGGCGGGGAAGGGGAGGCCGGCGATCGTGGTCTCCGCGGGTCCGAGCCTGGAACGCAACATCGAACTGCTCGCGAGGCCCGGCGTGCGAGACCGCGTGGTGATCATCGCCGCGCAGACGGTGCTAAAGAAACTGCTGGCGAAGGGAATCAAGCCGCACTTCGTCACGGCGCTGGATTACCACGAGATCAGCCGGCGTTTTTACGAAGGGCTGACACCCGCCGACGTCGAGGGCGTGACGCTGGTGGTGGAGGCCAAGGCCAACCCGGCGATCATCTCGGCGTTCCCCGGCGTGATCCGCTGCCCGGCGGAACACGTGCTGGACGAGCTGCTGGGGGCGGGGCTGGCGCGGAACATGGGTCCGCTGACGCCGGGGGCGACGGTGGCGCACCTGGCGTATTACCTGGGCCGGAGCCTGGGGTGCGATCCGGTCATTTTGATCGGGCAGGACCTGGGGTTCACCGACGGGCAGTACTACCACGCGGGGGCGGCGATCCACCGGGTGTGGGCGGGAGAACTCAACGAGTTCAACACGCTGGAGATGCTGGAGTGGCAGCGGATCGTGCGTTCCCGGGCGATCCTGCACCAGGCGACCGACCAGCTGGGGCGTCCGATCTACACCGACGAGCAGATGGCGACGTACCTGGTGCAGTTCGAGCGCGACTTTGCGGCCGATGCGGCGCGCGGGCTCTGGACGATCGACGCGACGGAGGGTGGCGTCGCCAAGCAGCACACGACGGTGATGACGCTCGCCGAGGCGCTGGAGCGGTTCATGCCGGCCGAGCCTTTGGCGCTCCCGCCGGCGCCGGCGGTGATGCGGGACACGGGGCGGGCGCATGCGCTGCGGGAACGGCTCGCCGCCGTGCGGCGTGACACGTGGAAGATCGGGGAGCTCAGCCGCAAGACCACGTCTCTGCTGGAGAGCATGATCCAGGCGGGGAGCGACCAGCGGCGCGTGGGGCAGCTGATCGACCAGACGCATGTGCTGCGCGACGAGGTGATGAAGCTCCAGCCGGCGTATGGGCTGCTCTCGTTCCTGAACCAGACCGGGGGATTCAAGCGGTTCCAGGCGGACCGGGCGATCGAACTGGACCGGTCACTCTCGCCGCTGGAGCGGCAGAAGCGCCAGATCGAGCGGGATATCACCAACGTCACATGGATCGCCGACGCCGCGGACCAGCTTGGATCGATGCTCGACCAGACGCTGCGCATGCTCGACGGCGGGGAACGCGTCACGCGGGATTCCGAGGCCGCGGGGACGGCGGCCGCGGGCTCAGAGGCGTCGCATGCAGCGCCGGCGACACGGATCCGGTGCGCGGCGTTCATTCCCGCCCACACCTGCCCCGCGCCGTACCTGGGCGAGGTCGTGTGGGGTGGGATGACGGCACTGGAGCTGACGCTGCGGAGGCTGGCGAGCTGCGCGGAACTGGACGGGGTTGTGATCAGCGGTGATGCGGGCGGAGTTGCTCGCCGCATCGTCGACGCGATGCCCGGAGACGTAAAGGCCCGCCTGCGGATCCAGTGGGTGGAGCAGGGTGGGCTGGAAGACAGCGGGACGCAGGAATGGTCCAGGCGGGCGACGGCGGCGCGGCGATGGTCCGCGCACTGCTGGCGCGGAGGGCCGGGGAACCTGACGATCTGGGATGAGCTGTGGCGACCGGCGGCGCTGGGCGGCCTGATGGAGCGGGGAGGCATCGACGCGGCGGTGCTGGTAGGCCCGCAGTGGTGCGCGGTGGATCCTGAGATCGCCGACGAGGTTGTTCGCCGGCACCGTGAGAACCCGGAGCAGTTGCCGATCACGTTCTCCCCCACTGCGCCAGGGCTGGCGCCGTGCGTGATCTCGCGGGAACTGGCGATGCAGCTGGGGAGCAAGGAATCGGTCGCCCGCACCTTCGCGACGATCGGCGGCGTGCTGGGATACGTCCCCGCGCTGCCGCGGCCCGACCCGATCGCCAAGCCGCCGTGCGTGGAAACGCCCGTTGAGCTTCGAGACCTGGGCCGGCGGATGATCGCCGACACCCGGGACGGAATCGAGCTGCTGCGAGCGGCGTTTGCGGCCGCGAATTCGCCCGGTGTGCCGACGCGCGAGCTCGCGCTTGCGGCGAGCACGCGGGCGACGCCGGTGCAGATGCTGGAGTGCGATCTTCGCGCAGGGAAGGAGTTCTCTCTCCCCGATTCCATGCGAGGCTGGGCGGGACGGGGTGACTCGCTGGATATTCCCGGCTTGACGATCATTGCGGACGAGGCGCAGGTCGCCGGCGGTGCGGCGCTGCGGGCTTCGCGTCTTGCGGAGGAGGCCGGGCTGCACACCCAGCATCTGCGACTGGGGCTCGCCGTCGACGAGATCCACGCGCGGGAGCTTCTGCAGCACATCGAGCGGCGAACGGGGACGACGATCGTGAGCGTTGACCTGGTCGCGTGGAGCCCCGACACGTACCGGCGGCTCACGGGCCGTGATGGGCTGGACGTTGCCCAGCAGCACGCGCGGCGACTGATCCGCGCGGGGAGGAGCCAGCCCGGGCCGGCGGGCGTGCCGAAGCTCTGGGTGGTTCCGCGGATCACGCGGCGGGACGAGGTGTACGCGGAAATCGAGGCGTTCTATGACCACTGGCTGATGGAAGCCGGGGCGTGCGTGATCGACCCCCTGCCCGCGCCCGTGGACGGCGCCCGGATCGCCCCGCTGCCCCCGCCGGCGTGGGTGAGCGAGCTGCGCCGCATGGAAACGCTTTGCCTCTGACGGGCGGCTTATCTTTCCTGGGCCGTTTTCCGGTGCTCGACGTCTCGTTCCTCATCGCCCGCGTGCTCGCCGACTGCCTTCACGAATCCCGATCCACCCTGTGCGCAAACGCCGCTTCCATCCTCACCACGAGACCGGCAAGGTCAACGTCACGCCGATGATCGACGTGGTGATGTGCCTGATCATCTTCTACCTGCTGGTGGGCAAGCTCGCCATGTCGCAGCAGGTGAAGAACCTGCCCAAGTCGGGGCAGGGGACAATGGAGCAGCCGGCGGCGGCGATGGTCGTGGACATCCTGCCGGGGGCGACGCCCGAGCAGCCCCTGCTGAGCCTCGACGGTGTAGCGTCGGATGTCTCCGCGCTCGAGGCGGCGCTGAAGGCCCGCGCGGGCGGGAGTTCTCCGGAAGTCCGCATCCGCGCGGGGCGGGACCTGCCGTATGCCCAGCTTTCCCCCGTCCTGGCCGCGTGCAAGCGGGCGGGGCTCACCAGCGTCCGCCTCGTCGCCGAACGTTCGAACTGATCCTTGCCGCGTATGGAACTCCGCCTGCCCTCATGAACCGTTGCCCGCGACATTTCCATCCCGCTCGCCGCGCACAGCGCGCGGGGAGGGCTGCGCCATGAGCCGCCGCCGCAAGGGAGGCTTCCAGCGGCGCCTGAGCGCCAAGGAGCACTGGGACATGCACTACGGGCCCAACATGACGCCCATGGTGGACGTGGTGATGGTGATCCTGGTGTTCTTCATGGCGAGCACCGCGGTGGTGGGCCCGCAGTGGATGCTCAGGTCAGCGCTGCCGGTGAAGTCGTCTGCCGCGCCGGCGCCCAATGACAAGGAGCAGGTGCGGCTGGACGTGGCCGTAACGCTTGGGCCGGGAGGGGCGAGCGTGGTGAAGGGGGCGGGGCTGGATGGAGCAAGCCTGGAGGCGCTGAGGGACCTGCTGACGCAGAAGGCCGGCGCGGCGGGGGCGCAGAACGTGGCGCTGCTGGTCACGCCCGCGCCCGACGTGCCCTACTCGGAGATCGTGAAGATGCACGAGATGTGTCACGCGCTGGGGATTACGAAGATCGGGATGCTGGAGAGCACGTCCGCGCGTTGAGGAGGCGGACGGTCTTGACGAATCCGATCAGGGAAAAGACGCCCAGCACCGCGATCCCGGCGATGATCACCTTTTCAGGCAGTTGCGACTGCCGCAGCACGATGTTGGCGAGATTCCACGAGGAATTCACGAACAGGTGGCAGGCGATGGTGGGGTAAATCGACCCCGTTTTCAAGGCGACCCAGCCCAGCCAGACGCCCAGGATCAGCGCCAGGGCCATCGCGGGCGGATCGACGTGGAGGATCGCGAACAGAACGGATGTCACGCCGATCGCGGCGGCCGGGGATTTGACGCGCAGGAGCCTTCGCTGGATGGCGCCGCGAAAGAACATCTCTTCGCTCACCCCGGGCACCACGCCGATGTAGAGCACCCATGCCGCGGCGCCCAGCGGCGTGATGGTGCTCCAGAGATCGACCACGCTGGAAGCTCCCTGCATCCCGGGAACGATCGAGGCGGCCGCAATGCTTGCCGCGAAGGGAATGCCGCAGGCGGCGAGCAGCCAAACCCAGTCGGAGGGGCTCAGCACCGGGGAGACCAGTCCCAGCCGTTGTCGGACGGGCGTGCGGTCGGAATCTCTCCAGGCGACCGCCACCAGCAGCATCGCCAGTTGAAAAGGGGAGCCCAGGAGTATCCCGTACATCAGGTCGCCCTGGAGCCGAGATTCTATGTCCTTGAGCGCGACGCCACGGGCCATCAGCGTGACCACCAGCAAGGCCGCGGCGAGGATGCTGCCCACCACGCCGCACGCGGCCATGACCACATACGCGGCAATCACGCTCCCCAGACCCTGCGGAGGTCGTGGTGAGAGCGCGGGCGCTGCGGGGTTCACGGGAGAATCGGGCGGGGAGGTCTCCGCGGGGAGGGGCGAAGGATCCATGAACGGCAGGATAACACGCCGCGCAGGGTCATGGGCCGGTCTGCGGAGATGTCCACCAGCGTCCTGATCGAGGGCGGGCCTGCGAGGTCCCTGCGGTCAGTTGCCGAGTTTGTCGGAAAGGAAGCTCACGGCCTGGTCGATGGCGATGCGGCTCTGCGTACCGCTGTCCCGGTCGCGGACGGTGACGGTCTGGTCCTTGAGCGTGTCACCGTCGACGGTGAGGCAGAAAGGGCAGCCGGCTTCGTCCATGCGGGCGTAGCGCTTGCCGATCGACTGCTTCTCGTCGATCTCGACGGCGCCCTGCCGCCAGAAACGGTCGTAGAGCGCGGCGTGCAGCTTGTCGGCGACTTCGGGCATGCCGTCCTTGGCTACCAGGGGGAAGACCGCGGCCTTGATGGGGGCGACGCGCGGCTTGAACTTCATGAACTCGGGGCTGGGGCGGGAGGGATCAACGGTGTACGCCTCGCAGAGCAGGGCCAGGACGCCGCGATCCAGGCCTGCGGCGGGCTCGATGCAGTGCGGGAGGAACCGCTCCCCGCGGCGCTGGCCGTTGGGCAGGAGCTCCCCGCGCTCGGTGTCGTTGTACTCGAGCTTGGCGCCCGAGTGCTGCTGGTGCTGGGTGAGATCGAAGTTGCCGCGGTGGGCGATGCCCTCGAGTTCACCGAAGCCGGGGGCGGTGAAGGGGAAGCGGTACTCGACGTCGCTGCCGGCGACGGAGTAGTGGGCCAGGTCCTTCTTGGGCGTGTCGTAGAGGCGGAGGTTGTCACCGGCGAGGCCGATGTTCTCCCACCAGGCCATGCGCCAGGTGCGCCAGAACTCGAACCACTGCATGCTCTCGTCGGGATGGCAGAAGAACTCCAGCTCCATCTGCTCGAACTCGCGCGAGCGGAAGGTGAAGTTGCGCGGGGTCACCTCGTTGCGGAACGAGGGGCCGGTGTTGCCGATGCCGAAGGGGAGCTTGACGCGGGTGGTGTCGACGACGTTCTTGAACTGCACAAAGACGCCCTGGGCGGTCTCGGGGCGCAGGTAGGCGACGTCGTCCTCGGTCGCCGTCGCACCGATGTAGGTCTTGAACATCAGGTTGAAGGCGCGGGGCTCGGTAAGGGTGCCGGCCTCCTTGGCGTGGGGCCCGACCGCGCGGGCGAGGAATGCGGCGTCGACCGACGGTGGTGCGAAGACTTCGACGTCGGTCTCGGCGAGGGTGCGCTTGACGTACTTGCCCAGGCGCTTGAGGGCCTCGTCTCGCGTGCCCTGGTCGCCGTCGACGAAGGCAAAGACGCGTCCGTCGGCGGGGGCGTCGGTGGTCTTGAGATACTTGATGTGGTCGGCGCGGTAGCGCCGCTTGGATTCCCGGCAGTCCATCATCGGGTCGTTGAAGCCGGCAACGTGGCCGGAGGCCTGCCAGACCTTGGGGTGCTGGATGATGCGGGTCTCAAGGGGCACGCAGCGGACGGGCTGGCCGGTCGGGCCGTTCTGGCCCCAGCAGGGGCGCAGGATCATGTCCTGCCACCAGGCGTCGCGGAGGTTCTTCTTGAGCTGGGCGCCCAGCGGGCCGTAATCCCAGAAGCCGTTGATGCCGCCGTAGATCTCCGAGGCCTGGTAGATGAACCCGCGGCGCTTGCAGAGCGCCATGATGGCGTCCATGGACTTGGCGGGAGAGGAAGCTGGCGTCGTGCTGGTCATCAAGGGCTCCAATCAGGACCGCAAGGATACGCCAACCTCCGGGCGGATAGCGGCCCACAGCACCGCTGTTTTCCTGCCGTGAACACGAGGTTCCTGGTCCCGCCGACGCTCATGGCCCATGAAAAAACCGCGCCGGATCGGTCCGGCGCGGTCGTGAATGCTGCGTTTGGAATCGCCATTACCCGCCGATGCGGGGCGCGTCGATCACCTGCACCTGGTATTCCTGCACGCCCACACGGATGTTCAGCGTGCTCGCCGTCGCCGGGGCCTTCACCGACGCGTTCAGGGAGAAGGCCGTCTGGCTCGTCGCCGCGGGCGCGCCGCCGATCGTTCCGCCCGTCGTCACCACCGGGGGCGCGTTGCGGAGGCGGAGCACCGGCGTCGAGCCCTGGTACTCCTCGATGGCGAGACGCGTCTGGTAGTTGGCGGCGACGTTCGAACCGGTGATCGAGATCACGACCGTGTCCGCGCCGCTGCGCAGGGCGGAGATCGCCAGGTCGGAGGGGACCACGTCGTTCACCGGGTTGCCGGCGACGCCGCCGAACGTGCCGCTCTGGCCCACCGTGGCGTTTGAACCCGCGGGGAGCGTCGAGGAGGCCATGACCGGAGAAGAATTGATCGGGGACGGATTCGATGACGCCGTCGTGATGACCGCGCCCTGGCCGACTGACGTCATCGACGTGGTTTGCACCTCGTCAAGGCGAGTCTGCACGGCGGGCGCCGAGGTCACGATGACGGGCGTGGGATCCTGCCGGATGATCACCTGCGGCGGGGCCTGCGTGACGTACACCGGCTGGGGAGCCTGCGTGATCACCACCGGCTCGGAGACGACATACGTCGGGTATGGCCGCACGATCACCACGGGCTCGCAGCGCCGCACGTAGACCGGCGGGGGGCAGATGACCCGCGGGGGCGGGCAATACACGGGCGCGCAGCCGATGCGAAGGCTGAACCCCGAGTCGCAGTACGGGGCACGGTGCCGGTTCCAATCGCTGCCCCAGCTCGAGCGGGAGTAATGCCCGGAGCTGTACCCGCCGCCGACGTTGATACCGATGCTGACATTGGTGCGGGAGCTGTCATGCCCACCACCACCACCACCGTGACTACCCCCCCCACCACCGCGGCCAAAGTCACGACCAAAGTCGCGACCACCGCCGCCTCGGTCTCCACCACCGCCACGGCCAGAATCACCGCGGAAGGAGACTTCGCGGGCGGGTGAATTGAAGGATCCGCTGCCGCGGAGCTGAGCCCGCTCGCGGCCGCCGTCGAAGCCCGGAGCCGCCGTCGCCAGCGAAGCCAGACCCGCCACCGCCACCAGCGCCATCACCGCGACCGATGCACCCCGGTTCGCGACGCCCAACACCAGGCCAAACATATTCAACTCCTTGAAACTCCAAGGCCTGCGCTTCCCGAATCGTCGGGTACGCGGCCAACCTCGGTATTGTTAGGACGCACCAGCCCGCAAAATGTTGCTCGGAATTCCGTGCCTCAATTGCGGAGTGCATGGTCTGCCAGATGTTCGGATTCGCATGGCGTTTGGCATGCCGTTTCCGCCTCATGCGGGCGTATTTTCTACGCGGGCGGCGGCGATACCGATCGAAATACGAACAGCAACATTCTACCGACGCGCGTCCAAGCCCTGCCAGCGGTGGGACCACTTCTCTCCCTGGGTGCTCTCGACGATCAGGGCTTCCCCGTCGCTGTGGGAAACCAGGGGGACGTTGTTCTCATCGTTGAGGTATCGCGTGTTGAGCACGTTCGCATCCACAAGGGTCTTCAGGGACTCGGGGACCTTTCCGAACGCGAGGCGGTACGCGTAGGTCGCGCGGCCGATCGCCAGGCGGACGAAGTGAGCCTCGTGATGCGTCTTGGGCTCGCGCTTTGCCTCCGGCGGGAGTTTGAGGAGCCGCAGCGTTTCGATTCCGATCGGGCCCGGCTGCTCGGGGAGGGCCGTGAAGGAGATGGTGTGGGAGCCCTTGGTCAATTCCATCGCCCCCATTCCCAGGTCGATTTCGGACTGGTCCGGGGAACGCAGCGCCGCGGCGGCGACTGGCTTGCCATCAATCTTCACGTCGTAGCGTCCGAAGGCGGGGCCCATGCCCGCGATGAGGCGAGCGGCGTATCGCCCGTCCTCGGGGACGGTGAAGGGCACGCTGAGTGATTCGCCGGGGCGGGCGTTGGGCCAGAGGAGCATCGGGCGAGCGCCGAAAAGGCCCGAGGTATCGATCTGCGGCTTGGCGTCCCCGGTCACCGTCGTCTTGGTGAACGAGCCGACGAAGTGGTGGGTCAGCCACGGGATTCGGCGATCCTTCCATGCGGGAAGGCGCATCGGGTTTTCGGCGCCGGGCTCCTGGTACCACAGCGCCACGCTGCTGATGAAGTCGGGGCGTTCGACGAAGAAGCCCTCGGTGTCCTCGGCGTGGTTGCCCTTGTGCTCGATGGCGACCTTGAGCGACTTCTGGAAGTTCACGGCGTCGGGCACGTGCCAGCGGTAGCAGATGCCGCTGTCACCGACGTTGTCACCCTGCCAGCGAGGAGAGCCGAACCAGTGCGACGTGCGCGGGCGGAAGCCCCACGCGTCGTTGAAGTAATCCTCCGACCCCGTGCCCTGAAGGCTGGGGGTGGTCTCGTCGTCGATGTAAAAGAAGTCGTCTCCCTCCCCGAACCAACCTGATTGCGAGGACGTCACGCTCATGACCGTGCCGACGAAGGTGCCTGTGCCGCGCAGGTCGGCGATGATGTAGTCCTGGCCCGAAGTCGCGGGGTATTCCTGGCGGTACCTGGCGTAGAAGCGGGGCGTGTGGTGCGGGAGGGATTCGAGCTGCGTCCAATCGACCTGCCAGTACAGGCCGGTGCCGCGATCGGGATTGTCGTTGGTGACGGTGATCTTCGCCGACTTGGCGAAGGGCATGCGCCAGTAGCACGAGAGTGCGCCGGTGGGAGAGACCTGGACGGGGATGCTCTCGACGACCGCGGGGGTCCCCTGGCCGACGGCGAAGAAGTCTCCCAGGGGCACTTCGACCGAGGGTGTGGTCTCCCCGTCGTAAAAGATTCGCAGGCTGAGGGCGTTGAGCTCGTGGGCCCAGCCGGAGTGGCTGGTGAACCACATGTGGGTGATGACGCCGGGGCCTTCGAGCAGGGGCATCTCGATCGAGGTCCCGGGCTGGAGCCAGGTCATGTCGAGGTTTTCGGTGTGCCACTGGGGCTGCTGGTTGCTGGAGACGCGGCGATTGCGGCCGGCGGGCGCGGGACCGGCGGGGTTCAGCAGGTCGCGAAGGTCAGGGGCCGCGGCGGGGGTTCGCTGGGTCGCGGGCTGCGGGGCTCCCGCATTCTCTTGTGGAGCGCCCGGTGGCGGGGCGATCGGCGCGTCGATCCACGCCGCGTCGTTGGTGTAGGCGAGGGCGTACTGGTAGGGCATCAGCTCGTCGTCGGTACCGCTGGCGCTGTCGCGGAGCATGAAGGCGCCGCCGCCGGGGAGCGCGGGATCGTCGGTGTAGCCCACAAAGAGGACGCTGTGGCCGTCGAAGACATCGGCGGGGGCGGGGACGGCGAGCACATGTTGGTTCCACACCGGCCGCTTGGGCCAGCGGAGCCCGGCGCACACCGGCCACTGCCGACGCAGGGCGGCCTTGATTTCCTCCATGTGCTGCTCGCTCAAACCCGTGTTGATGTCCCAGGTCTTGATCCAGTGCAGCGCGAGGCCGGCGCTGCGAAGATCCTCGGCCTCCCCCAGCACCTGCGCGGAGGGGCGGATGTCGGGGTCGAAGATGGAGGCGTAGGCGAGTGAGCGCTCGGGGCAGATGCCGTGGGACTCAAAGCCTTTCCACAGGTCGGAGAAAAAGCCTCCGTCCTGGGCCAGCGCGGTCGCGTCGTTGGAGGCCCAGTTGAGGAACTCGGGGCTGAGCCGCACGCCCTCGCGGCGAGCAGTCGCCGCAGCGTACTCAATCGCCTGCGTTACGGCGAAGACCGAGCACGTGCCGCGCGGCCCCTGCGCGCGGGGGGTGAGCTGCCAGTTGCGGAAGACCGGACGCAGGTCGATCGAGGCGGCGGGGGTTGACGGGCTCGCCGGCGTGCTCTGGGCCGCGGAACTGGCGGGCTGTGCCAACGCCGGGCGCGTGAGCGCCGACACAAGAATGCAGCCCGCGACGACCATCGATCGAGTATGCATGACCGCTCCTTGGCGCAGAAAAGAACCGGCCGCAGTGTACTTGCGGCCGGTCGGGCGGGAAAGCGGTGTGGATGTTGCAGGACCTGCCTGCAGGAACGTCAGTTCACGCCGCCGACGGCGGGCGTGGGGGGATTTGCGGGACGCGACGCGGGGTTCTCCGCGGCGCGTGCCTGCAGTGAGCCCAGGCGGGCCTTGCAGAGGCCGACGAAGACGATCTCGGCGATGGCCCACGCGGCGACCCAGCCTCCGCCGCCGCTGCCGAAGCCGTAGCTGTGCAGCCCGGCGGCCATGAGGTAGTTGACGCCGTAGAAGGTCCAGACGATCGCCGCGAAGCCCAGCACGGCGGAGGCGGCGAGGCCGAAGTCCCGGAGCCAGCGGACGTAGCGGGCGTGGAGCACGGCGAAGTAGACCAGGATGCTGATGAGCGCCCAGGTTTCCTTCGGATCCCAGCCCCAGAAGCGTCCCCAGGAATCGGCGGCCCACACGCCGCCGAGGATGGTGCCCGCGGTGAGCATGAGCACGCCCAGCTGGATGCTGCGGTAGACCTGGGCGATCATGGGATGTGAGAGGCGAGAGGGCGCGGCGGGAGCTTCATCCCGGCGCTTGAGGAGGACTTCCTTGACGAGGTAGACGTGGGCGAGGAGGGAGGCGACGGCGAGGATGCCGTAGCTGGCGACGATGGTGAGGACGTGGACGATGAGCCAGTAGTTGCTGCGTAGGACCGCGGGGAGGGCGTTGGTCTGGCTCTCGAGCGGGACGAGGTTGGAGAAGAGGACGGAGAGCTCGGCGACGGCGATGCCGCCGAAGAGGTACCAGGCCTTGCGGTTGATGAGCTGGGCGACCAGGCCCAGCGCCATCCCGACCAGGCCCATCCAGAGCAGGGCTTCGTAGGTGTTGCTGACGGGGGCGCGGCCGAGGATCGCCACACGCAGGCCCAGGCCGGCGAGGTGCTCGATCACACCCAGCCCGACGCAGATCGCCGCGAGGATGACCATGGGCCGCCGCAGCGCCAGGCGAGAGATGCCCAGCAGCACAATGCCCAGCCCGTAGAGCACCGCCGTCGCCATCCACGGGTTGTGATGGTTGTAGAAAATCTCAAGCTCGACGCGGCGCGTGTCGGCGGGGTCGAGGGTGCCTGCGGACTTGATCGCCGCGGCAAGCGCGTTCACGGCGGCGTTCATGTCCCCGCGTGAGCGGTAGGCCTCACCGACAGCGGCAAGGGCGGCCTTCACAGGCTCGGCCCCGGGGTCGGCGGCGTTGAGCCCCGCGCGGAGGAACGCCTGTCCCGGCGCGGTCGGCACCAGGGGGAGGCCTTCCCCCGCGATGAAGGTGCTGAGCCGATCGATGGAGCCGCGCAGGTCCAGTGCTTGGCGCTGCTCACGGTCGGGCTGGGCGTTTGGGTCCTTTTCCCGGGCCTTCTGGAGGGAGTTGAGGACCTCGTCCAGGCCGCGGCAGGCGACGATCTCGTTGGCGGAGAAGAAGCGACGTTCGGCCTCAAGGCCGATCTTCTGCTTGAAGGGACGGTTCTCGATGCCAAAGAGCGGCTTGTTCAGCAGGTCGTGCGGGGAGAAGAGCATGTCGCACAGCAGTTCGACGGGCTGGCGACCGGAATAGGCCTCGGGTCCCGCGCCGGCGGACCAGCGCGTGCGGCCGGTGACCTGCGCGGCCAGGGCGCGGGCGTAGGTGTCCAGCGGCATGACGCGGCCGCCGTCCTGGATGGGGATGGCGCTCAAGGCCTCGATCCAGGGCTCGGTTGCCGCGCGGGCAAGGGGCGAGGCCAGCAGCGCGCCAAGCACGGCGAGCAGGCAGGCCAATCGGCGGGCGATGAATGAGCGAAGCATGGATTACTCCTTCCCGGTGAACGGAGCGGGGATGCCCGGATGGCCCCAGCTCAGCCGCCGGCTGTAGAACGTGATGAGGATTCCGACGCACAGCCCGGCGGAGGCGATGTAGGTCAGCACGAGGCCGGGATCGCGCATGACGCTGAAGATGGAGACCGAATCCCCCATGAAGCCGGACTGGTAGACCTTCCAGCCCGATTTCACGAGTGGGCAGTTCATGAAGATCCGCGTCTGCTCCACGGGCTGTCCCGGCGCGGAGACTGAGACGCTGGACTCGTACGCCATCGCCATGTCCGTGCCGGGATAGTCGGACTTCTGGAACTTATCGAGCTTCACCGAGAAGGGCAGCGCCACGGTGTGCGGCGCGTACCGCAGCATGACCCCAGGGCCCTTGGACGGCACCGGGATCGCGTCCTTCCACGCCAGCGGCGTGGGCTCTTCTCCCGCGGCATCACCGAATGAGATCACCAGCGCCGGGCGGTGCTGGTCCGCGGGCGGGGCGCTGGTGAAGCGGGAGACCTCCCGGGCGCGGGCGAAGTCGTTGAGGATGCCCAGTTTCCGCTTGCCCGCCTCGAAGCGCCAGGGCATGGGCCCGTCGTGCTCGAGCGCCTGCGCCGAGCCGTCGGAGGCGACGTACCAGCCTCGCAGCGCGCCGGGCGCGCCGAAGATGACCAGCGTGTCCTCTCCCACGCTCGTCGCCGCGTTGGCGACCAGCTTCGCGCCGGACTTGGCGGCGCCCTCGAGGGTCTTGGCCAGCACCATGTCGGGGAAGTTGGTGAAGAGCGTGTGACGCTCCACCGTGCCCTTGCCGTCGGTGATCGTGACATCGACGGCGGGGTTGGTCGCGCTCTGGCCGGGCGTGGTGGACTCCTTGATGCCGTCGGCGGAGACCGTCGCCGAAGCGAAGCGTTTCACATCCTTCAGCGTCCAACCCGGGAAGATCTCCGCGCCCACCGCGGGAAGGCCGTACCGCGCGTCGCCCACCACGAACGCCACGTCTCCCTGCACAGCGGCCGGAGATGCGTTCTTCGCAGGAGGCTGCCAGGTCTGCCCGGGGGGCAGCAGGCGGATCACCAGATCTCCAAGACGGGCCGCGCCGCCCTGCGATTCTTCACCGACCCAGAATGTCTTGGGCATCGCCGGGTCGAGGGAGACCTCGATGGCGCGGAAGGGGTCAGGCCCGCCGTCGAGCACGGCGACTTCTTCCCGCGTGTTCTCCCAGAACTCGGTCACCTTCACCGGCAGGCCGCCGATCGTGTAGTTGCCCGGGGCGCGCGGGGCGAGCATCGCTCCCAGGACGCGGAACTCGCCCTTGTCGTGCTCGACCAGTTCCAGGAGTTCGTCGTCGGTCTCGATCGCGTCCGAGGAGGCGCCCTGCTCGAGCGTGATGCGTCCCTCGATTCTTCCGAAGAGGGACCAGAACCCGGCGACGATCAGGGCGATCAGGCAGGCGTGGACGGTGATGAAGCCCGCGTGCTGCCGCCGCCAGGGGTAGCGGGTGATGACGGCGAAGATGAGGCTCACGCAGATCATGAGCATCAGGGCGATGAACCAGGCGGAGCCGTAGACCAGGTGCTTGGCGACCTTGGGCCCCTGGGTGGATTCGAGGTACGTGCCCCAGACCAGCGCGGCGGCGACGATCACCAGCAGCGGCACGGCGAGCTGGATGCTGCCGAGCCAGAGCGTGATGCTGCCCGCCCTGGACTGGTGCCACGGTTGCGTTGCTTTCATGAGAGACTCCCGGTCGTTCCTGGCACGCCGCGCCTCGCGGCGGATGAGGTTGACGTTGACGCTGCAGTTGATGTGTGCGAACCCGACGGGGCCGTGAGCCGTCCCTCCCGGGCCGCTCCTTCCCCCGCGGGGAGATGGATCGTGAAGCGGGCGCCCTTGCCGGGCTGGCTTGAGACGGTGATGTGCCCGCCCTGGTCGCGGACCAGCTTGGCGCTGATCGAGAGGCCCAGCCCCGTGCCCCGCCCGACGGGCTTGGTCGTGAAGAACGGCTCGAAGACCCGCGCGGCGTGGTTCTCGTCGATGCCCGACCCGTTGTCGAGCACCTCGATGAGGCACTCCCCGTCCTGCCGCGCCGTGCGAACCACCAGCCGGGGGCTTGGGGTGTCGTCCATCGCGTCCAGCGCATTGCGCAGCAGGTTGGAGAGCACCTGCTCCATCGCATGCGTGTTCATCCATGTCGAGCCCGCGCCTGGGTCCAGATCTCGCTCGACCTCCACGCGACGCAGCCGGCGATCGAACGACAGCAGGTTCATCGCCGACATGACGACCACGTTGACCTCGACGGATTCCATCCCGCCCTCACCGGGGTGGGCGAAGGTCGTGAGCTGGCGCACGGTGCGGTCGATCCGCGCGATGTGCTCTCGCATCGCCGAGACCATCTCCGGCCGGGGCGTGCTGGGGTTGCGCTGGATGAGCTGCAGCACGCTGTCCATGCTCGCGAGCGGGTTGGCGATCTCGTGGGCCACGCCCGCGGCGAGCTGGCCCATCGCCGCCAGCTTGTCCTGCTGCATCAGCACCGCCTGCTGCGCCCGGACGCGTTCCATGAGGGTGCGCAGGCGGCGGTTCTGCCTCGCCCGCGCCATCTCGCGGCGGTAGACCGCGTCGGTGATGCGGTTGGCGACGTACACCGTCGCCGCCGCCGTGACCAGCCATCCCGCCGCCCGCAGCAGCGACGCCGGCCCCGAGGGCCACTGGTGCGTGAGCCACAATCCCGCCGCCAGCACCGCGAGCGTGAGGCCCGCCGCAACATACGCCCGCGTCCGGGGCTGGAGCAGGCTCAGGAAGACCATGTGGACGATGTAGAGGCCGATCAGGGGGCTCTCGACGCCGCCGGTGTGCAGCACCAGCACGGTCAGGCTGCCCAGGTCCACCGCGAGGTGCGCCGTCGCCAGCGTCAGGAGAAGCCCCCACTGCTGGTGCAGCCGTGGGAGGCGCCGATTCACCGTCAGGAGCGCGGCGTTGATCATCGCCAGGGCCGCGCCCACGCCGACGAACAGCCCGCCGCGGCCCGCATCCGAGCCCCAGGCCAGGTCGAGGCATCCGACCAGCACGATCAGCGCGGCGGCGAGCCACCGCAGCCGCATCAGCCAGCGCAGCTCCCGGTAGAGCAACGAAACCCGGGCCTGGTCCATCTGGTCGGTCATGCCCGGTTCACTCCCGCCGCGCTCGAGGGCGCGGGTTCGGGGGAGGCTTCGTCCGCCGCGACGGACTTGCCCAGATCGAGCATCTTCTGCCCGGGCAGATAGTCGGTCAGCACGATGCGGCGCACGTTGCGCAGGGAGGAGATCGTGTCGGCGATCCGCGCCAGGCTCTGGTGGATCTCACGAAGCCGCCCGGAGAGCTGCTGGTCCCCGCTGCGAAGGTCGACCAGGCGCAGCTGCATGTCGATGCTGCTGATCACGTTGAGCAGCTCGTGGTTCAGGGTGACGGCCAGGTGCCGCATCGCCTGCACCTTGCGCTGCTCGTTGCACTCCAGCTCGGAGGCGAGGTGGTTGTACGCGTGGGCGAGCTCGGCGAACTCGTCCTGCTGGTCGATCTGCACGCGGCGATCAAACTGCTCCCGGGCCAGGTCCCGGCTGCACTCGACCAGCTCGCGGACGGGCCGCAGGATCATGTTCGCCGTTCCCAGCAGCACCATGGCGGTGATGTTGACCATCACCAGCGCGGCGATGGTCAGCCCGATCACCAGGCCGCGCAGGCGCCGGCTCAGGTGCGTCTGCTCCTCCCCCACGAAGCGGCGAGCGATCCTTCCCAGCTCCATCGCCTCGATCCGCGCGGAGGCTCCGGCATGCGCCACGGCGGGCGCCGCGCCCTTCTCGCTCGGGGACGCCGATTCCCCGGTCACCTGCGGCACCAGCGCCGCGAGGCGCTGGAACGACTCGGCCCCCGCGCCGCCCGCCGACATCACGGGCTCCCCCGCCAGCTTGTCCATCACCGCGCTCAGCCGGCCCGCGTGCGCCGTGGCGCCCTGGTCGGTGGAGAGCTCGATCGCCGCGATCTCGGACTCGAGCTCCTGCACGCCGTCCATCAGGATTGCCGCGTGGGCGTTCATCTGGTCCAGGTCCCTCAGCACATCCTGCAGGAGCATGATGGAGACCACCGCGCCAGCGACGAAGCCGACGAGCAGCAGTCCCAGCCGCGTGAGCAGCTTTTTTCGCAGCACGCTTCACACTCCGTTCCGCCCGCGCGGGGGTTCATCCGCGCGTGGAGGTCGTCATTCCGGCGTCGGCCGATTCGGGGTCCTTGGGGATCTTCAGCTCTTCCAGCTTGCGATAGAGGCTCGAGATGCCGATGCCCAGGCGCTTGGCGGTTTCGGTCTTGTCGTAGCGGTGCCGGCGCAGGGAATAGACGATGTACTGGCGTTCGAACTGCGTCAGGGCGAGCTTGAGATCTTCCCCGTCCTCGTCCCCCGCCTCGGCCGCGGGGAAGGGAAGGTCGGAGGCGGCGATCTGCCGGCCCTCGGCGAAGATCACGGCGCGCTCGATCACGTTCTCCAGCTCCCGGACGTTGCCGCGCCACTCGTGGTTGAGCAGGGCCCGCATCGCCCCGTTGGTGATGCCGGCGACCTTCTTGTTCATCTCCCGGGTGTACTTCTCCAGGAAGTGGTGCACCAGCAGGGGGATGTCCTGCTGGCGCTGCCGCAGGGGCGGCAGCTGCAGCCGCACCACGTCGAGCCGGTAGAGAAGGTCTTCCCGGAAGATGCCTTCCCGGCAGAGCTGCTGGAGGTCCCGCTTGGAGGCGGCGATGATGCGCACGTCAACGGGCCGCGGGCGCGTGTCGCCCACGGGAACGACCACTCGCTCCTCAAGCACGCGGAGCAGTGAGCTCTGGACGGCCAGGGGGAGCGTGGAGATCTCGTCCAGGAAGAGCGTTCCCCCGTTGGCGGCCTCGAAGTAGCCGATGCGGTCCTTGACGGCGCCGGTGAAGGCGCCGCGGCGATGGCCGAAGAGCTCGGACTCGATGAGGCTCTCGGGGATGGCGCCGCAGTTGACGGCGACGAACGGGCGCTCGCGCGTGACGCCGTTGTAGTGGATCGCCCGGGCGAAGAGCTCCTTGCCCGTGCCCGATTCACCCACGATCAGCACGCTGGTGCGGACGCTCGAGAGCTTGCTGGCCAGCTCGAAGAGGCGGGTGATCGAGGGGGACTCGCCGATGAGGCTGTGGAAGGTGCTGCCGGCGGCGAGCTGCTCGGTCAGCACGTGCTGGTCGCGCCGCAGCTCCCCGAACTCCACGGCGCGGCGGACGCGCAGGAGCACGTCCTCGAGCTGGAAGGGCTTGAGGAGGTAATCGACCGCGCCCGCCCGCATCGCCGCGACCGCGTTCTCCACGGTGCCAAAGGCGGTGATCACGATGACCGGCGTCTGCGGCGCCAGCTGGCGCAGGTGGCCAAGCAAGGTCATGCCGTCCATCTCGGGCATGCGCAGATCGGTCACGACCACGTCGAAGGGCTGGCGCAGCGCCAGGTCGTACCCCTCCTTGCCGGTGGCGGCCTCCACCACCTCGTAGTCTTCTTCCCGGAGCAGCTCGGCGAGCGATTGCCGCAGGAGCTGTTCATCCTCGACCAGCAGGATCGTTTTTCCCATGGTGGCGCCCTCCCGTGCGCGTCGGCGCCGAATCAGTTCTTGACGCTGGTGAGGTACTTCTCGGGGATGGGCGCGTCGGGGCGCTCAAAGTCCCAGCAGACGTTGACGATCCACCAGCGGTTGCCGTCCTTGAGCAGCTGGATGTTGTTGATGCCGCGGGCGTAGGGCTGGGCCGCGTCCTTGCTGCGGCGGGACTCATAGGTGCTCCAGACGCTGACGAGGCTGCCGAAGGCCTCGGTCCGGCGGGCCGCCTCCCGGTCCATGAACCCGCCCTTCTCGAAGTACTTGCGGTTCTGCTCCACGTAGTCGCTGATCGGCACGTAGAGCACCGACGTCCCGCCGTCGGCCCGGGGGCGGACGGGGATCATCCGGGCGTCGGGAAGGAAGAGGGAGCGGTACCGGTCCCAGTCACGGGCCTGGCCGGCCTCTCCGGCGGGGATCGCGTAGAAGGCGGCGATGATCGCGTCGACCGAGGCGACGTCCTCGGCGCGGGGCTTGGGCCAGTTTTCGTTGGGAAGGGGGACGGAAGGGTGGCCAACCGCCGGATGGTCGATCGGGGGCTGCTGCTTCTCCGGCTGGGCGAATCCCGCGAGGGCGGCGCTGACCGCCAGGGAGAGTCCGATCGTCAAGGCGTGCTTCACGTGCATACTCCAGGAAGGGCGGAGGGGATTGATGACTGTGAGGTCCTTTTGCAAAGGCTGTGCCCGGCCTCAAACCCTCAAAAACATGCTTCTGTCGCTTGGATGAACGCGGGATTTTCCCAACCGCAGTAGCATATTCCGGATCTCAATCTCGACAATGAGAATTTGTACTATTTTTATCCTGAATTATGAGCCCCTGTGTTGGCACGACACGTGCACAGACAAGTCCGCGGGCCGCAAGGGCTCCCGGGATTGCCGCTGCATCTTCTGTACGGCAGGCCGGATTTTTGGATTGTGTACGGATTTGACGCGAACACCGACGAAACCTGAGGTCCGGCGATGCTTCAACGCCTTCGAAACCTGTGGAACAGCAAGCACCGCCGCTGGCTGATCGCCCTGCCCATCGGGTTTGTGATCTTCAGCATCGGGAGCGTCGAACTGACCTCCCAGAGCTTCTTCTGCAACTCCTGCCACATCATGAACCCGTACTACGCGAGCTGGAAGAAGAGCACGCACAAGGACGTCGAGTGCGTCAAGTGCCACATCTCTCCGGGCATGGACAACTTCCTCGCCGCGAAGCTCAACGGCCTGGGGCAGGTCGTTGACGACGTGCTGTACCGCACGTCCCCCAAACCCTCCGCCTCGGTCAGCCAGTTCTCCTGCACGCGTTCGGGATGCCATGTCATCGAGCAGGTGAAGCAGAAGGAGAAGGCCCAGGGCGTCTTCAAGTTCAAGCACGACAAGCACCTGTCCCTGGACTACCAGGGCATCAAGCTGGGATGCGGCTCGTGCCACTCCCACGTGAAGGGGGCGGACCACTTTGCCGTCAACACGTCGATGTGCGTCACATGCCACCTGATCGAATCGCCCAAGGCGGACGCGAACACCCTCGCCGGCGCTGCAACGCCGGGGAGCACGGGGGCGATCCGGCTGGTGGTGCGTGAATCCAGTTCCGCACGGGCCTCCGATTCGGTCGTGGGCCGCGAGGCGGCGCCCCGCGCGGCGGCGGAGTCCGTCGCCGCAACGCGTCCTCCCACGTCGTGCGTGGTCTGCCACAACCCGCCCCAGGGCGTGATCGTGCGCAACGGCCAGAAGGTCGACCATGCGCAGTTCCTGTCGTATGGCGCGGCGTGCGAATCGTGCCACCGCGGCACGACGGCCGCCCCCCAGCCCATGGACGACAGCCGCTGCCTGGAGTGCCACACGTTCGGGGTGGACAAGTCGCTGCCGCCGGCGGAGATGCACAAGGTCCACAACGAGGGCCGGCACAAGATCGAGTGCGCCAGCTGCCACGGGGAAATCCGGCACGGCCCGTCGGCGCAGACGGCGACGATGGAGCAGTTTGACTGCCGCATGTGCCACTCCGGCCAGCACGGGGTGCAGCGCCAAACGTACCTCGCCGACGGCTCGGCCCACACGGCGGAGGGCGCCGCCGCCGTGAGCCCCATGTTCATGTCGCACGTCAGCTGCACCGGCTGCCACATCCATAACCGCGCCGTCAGCGTCCGGCCCGACAGCGGCGCGACCGTCGCCGAGGCCGTCGCCGAGGCCTGCGACACGTGTCACCGCGCGGGCATGGGCGCGAAGATGATCCCGCTCTGGCAGAAGAGCACACGCAAGCTCTACGATCAGCTGGCGCAGGATTTCCTCGACGCCCAGGATGCCAAGCCCGCCGCCGATCCGCAGCTGCTCGCCCAGACCCGCAAGATGCTCGACCTGGTCCGAGTCGACGGGAGCTGGGGCGTCCACAACCCGCGGTACACGCAGCAGCTGCTGCAGAACGCGCGTGAGAGCCTCGCGAAGGCGACTGGCAAACCGGCGCCCGAGGCGATCAAGGTGCAGGAGCCGGCCCCGGCCGGCGAAAACCCGTCGCCGGCGACGGCAGGGAGCGGCCGGTGAAACACACTCTTGCGGGATGCTGCGTGGCGCTCGCGGCGCTGGGAAGCCCGGCGTGGGGGCAGATCGTCAACACGCTCAAACCCACCACGAATACGCCCGACTGCACGGCCTCGGGGTGCCACGCGTCGCAGCTCAACCACCAGGTGCTGCACGGCCCCACCGCCGTCAGCGCGTGCGAGTCGTGCCATGAATCGGTCGATCCGGCCGCGCACTCCTTCAAGATGAAGCGTCCCGGCCGCCAGCTGTGCGACTTCTGCCACATCGACAAGACCGGTACCGAGGGACCGGTCGTTCACAAGCCCGTCGCCGACGGGGACTGCACAGGCTGCCACGATCCGCACGGCGCCTCCAACCGCAAGATGCTCAAGCAGGAGACGGTGCCGCAGCTGTGCATGCAGTGCCACAAGGAGACCCTCGCCGGCGCCCACGTGCACAAGCCCGCCGGGGACGATTGCACCCTGTGCCACCAGCCGCACACCTCCACCCACGCCAAGCTGCTGAGCAAGGAGAAGCAGGCCCTGTGCACGTCGTGCCACGCGAAGGTGGCGGCGCCGCTGGCCGCCTCGGCCCATCCGCACAAGCCGGCGACGGAGGACTGCCTCTCCTGCCACTCTCCCCACGCCTCGGCGCAGGACAAGGTGCTTACGCTGCCGCCGCGCGAGCTGTGCGCCTCGTGCCACAAGGACGTTGCCGACAAGGCGATGAACGCGACGTTCCTCCACGCGGCCGTGCAGGATGAACGGGCGTGCCTCAACTGCCACTCCCCGCATTTCAGCGAGCACGTCAAGCAGCTGACCAAGGACCCGATCGATCTGTGCCTGGACTGCCACAAGAAGCCGATCAAGAACGGCAAGCAGGTCACGGTGAAGGGGGTGCCGGAGCTTGCGGACGAATCGATGCACCGCCACGGTCCCATCCAGGCCGGGGACTGCGCCGCGTGCCACGCGGTCCACGGGGGAGAGCATGAGAGCCTGCTGGTCCGCAACTATTCGTCGGACTTTTACCTGCCCTTCTCCGAAGAGTCGTATGCGTTGTGCCTGGGATGCCACGACAAGCAGATCCTGCTCGCGCAGCCCACCAGCACGCAGACCAAGTTCCGGGACGGGGAACGGAACCTGCACACGGTGCACGTCGTGAGCGGCGGCAAGAGCCGCAATTGCCGCGCGTGCCATTCGATCCACGCGAGCCGCTTTGAGACGCAGATCGCCGATTCCTCGAGCTTCGGGGAGTGGAAGCTCCCGATCAACTATCAGCAGACGCCCACGGGCGGCTCGTGCGCCCCGGGGTGCCACAAGCCCGCGCAGTTTGACCGCGTGAACGCGGCGAACAGCAAGGTGTTTGGGACGGCGGCGCCGGGCGCCACACCGGCGGTCCCGCCGGCAGCCGCGCCGGGGACGCCGGCGGCGGATCCGCCGGCAACGCCGTCACAGCGCTCACCCGCCGCATCGCCGACAGGGAAATAGCACCCCCAAGGGGCAGCACAACCTTCGTGAACTCGCCGATCCGCGCCCGCCGCGCGCCATCGCGCGACGGATGCGCCGCGGGGCCGACCTCTTACGGATAACTCTTGTTCGCGTGGTTCACGTTGTGGCACTTGAGGAAGCACGTGCCGCGGAACATGCCCTTGTCCTGGAACTCCAGCCGTCCAGAGCTCGCCTCGGGGAAGACAATCCCCGTCGCGAAGTTGATCAGGTTGCTGTTGTTCACCGCGGTTCCCTGCGTGGAGGAGATGCCGTGGGCATCGTGGCACGCCGCGCACGGCGTGCGCTTCTCCACCACGTGCTTGCGGTGATACTTGAACGACGATTGCTCGCTCAGCAGGGACGCCCGGTCGTGGCACGTGTAGCACAACGCGTACGCCGACGCGCTCTCGCTCGTGTAATCCGCCGTCTCGTATCTTGCCACCAGCAGCGGGGAATTGTTCGACCCGTGCACCCCGCTGGGCCCCGACGACCCCGCCTTGCGGCCCGTGTCAGAATTGTGGCAGTCGCTGCAGTACACCATGCTCGATGTCGTCCATCCCGCCTTCAGGCTCGGGACATTGGAGTTCTTCCCCGGCGCCTCAACCGGGTGGTACGAGACCGCCCCGGGGCTGAACTCCAGCCGCGTGTTGTTCTGCTCGATCCGCCGCGTCACCTCCGACCGCAGCGTGTTGCCGTCGGCGTGGCAGCGGAAGCACGCCTCGAACTCCGTGGACGCCTGCGCCACCTCCGACCCCGACGCCCCCATCCCCCGCACCTTTCCGAAGTTGGGATGGATTCCCGGGGGCACCGTCCCCGCCCCGCTGCCCATCGTGTGCGGGTCGTGGCAATCCACGCACGAGGCGTGCTGGATCTGCGGGTCCGGCGGGTCCACCGGGCTGCCCGTGTCGTGGTGGGACGCCTTGTTCATGTCCGTCGAGATGTTGAGCGCCCCGGAGACGCTCCCGTCGTGGCAGCTCAGGCACGTCCCGGAGATCGTCGCCTTGCGCAGCAAATACGGCCCGCTGGGCGCCGTGTGCGTCTGGTGGCACGCGTTGCAGTTGGTGTGCGCCGTCACCGTCGTCTTCCCCACCTGGTGGCACGACGTGCACAGCTGCGACTGCTCGTTGTGCATCACCAGGAAGCTGCCCATCGCGTTGTTGTGCGCATCGTGGCAGCTGGTGCACTGCAGCTCGGAATTGCTATCCAGCCGGATCTGCGGCGGCAGGGACGAGGGCTGGCGGAGCTTGTGGTCCTTGGAAACCAGCCCCGAATCAAACCGGAACGAGATCGGGTGATCGTCCGACAGGTCGGTACCGATGTTCGACGCGCCCGCGGGGATCGTCGTCACCCCGCCGGCCATCATGATCGGCGTCTCCCGGGAGAAGACGCTCCCCAGCGCGATGGTCCCGTCGTGGCAGCTCAGGCACATCTTCGACGAGCCCGTCGGCTGCCCGGGCCGCGCGTCCAGCGCCCGGCTCCCGTAGATCGTGTACCCCTCTACCGGCGTCGCCCGGTTCCACAGCGGCCGCAGCGGGGAGGCGTTGTGCGGGGTGTGGCAGAAGATGCACACCTCGTCCTCCATCACCGCCCGCACCGGCCCCGTGCCGCTCGCCGAGAGGTTGTGCGGGCCGTTCACCACGCTGGTCACCTGCGCGCTGGCCGCCTCACCCGCGGCGGCGAGCACCGCGAGCACGCACGCCATCCGCAGCCGCCCGACGTCCGTGCACGCACCCGCGGCCTTCGTCACCATCGCGGGCGGCATCCCCCCGGCATGTTCGGTTCCAATCCTGGTCGTCTTCATGGCGCTGCTCCCGCCGAACTGTTCTCTTCACTCGCGTCCATGCACTCAAACACCTGCACCCGGCGGTTGTACGAATCCGCCACCCAGATCCGCCCCAGCGCGTCCACATGCACGCCCGCCGGCAGCCAGAACTCCCCGGGGCCGTGCCCTTCACGCCCCAGGCTCATCAAGAGCTCGTCCCGATCCTGGAGGCATCGATAGATCTGGATCGCCTCGAAGTTCGCGTCCACCACGAACAGGCGGTCCTTGGAATCGATCGCCAGGCCCTTGGGCTGTGAGAAATACCCCGGCATGTCCCCCTTGCGACCGATCTGCCGAAGGAACGTGAAGTCGGGAGAGAAGATCTGCACGCGGAAGTTGAGCGAATCGCTCACGAAGATACGCCCCTGCCGGTCGATCGCCACGTTGGTCGGGAAGTTGAACTGACCCGGGCCCGAGCCTCGCTCCCCGATGCGAGCAAGCTCTTTCCCGTCTCCCGAGAGCACCACGATCTGGTGGGCGGCGCTGTCGGCGACGAAGATGCGGGTCGCTTCCACCGCGCCGCCCGCGCCCGCCACGCCCGCGCTGATCGCCAGCCCGCACGGCCGCTTGAGGATCTTGTCCCCGATGCGGCCCTCGTACACCCCGCTGGAATCAAACACGGCGAGGTTGCCGCCGACCGAATCGCTGACCAGCAGCCGCCCCGCCGGGTCGTACGCGGCGGCGACGGGCTGGGAGAGACGCGGCCGGTCCGCGCCGGGCTCCCAGCGGGAGTAGGCGCGTGATTCCAAGTCACAGACGTGCACGGTCTGCGCGTTGCTGTCGACGATGAACACGCGCGATCCGCCGTCGGTGCAGACCGCCAGGGGGCTGAGGAAGGTCCGCTGCGCGTCCTTGCCGAAGAGGGAATCACCCAGATTCTGCAGGCCTGATCGCCCCGCCTTGAGATCGGCGTCGGAGTGCAGTTCCCCCACGAAGCGGATGCGAGGCTCGTCGGGAGGCTGCGGCCACTGGTGGACGCTCGCCGCGGGATCAAAGAGCACCCCCGGGGGCGTTCCGCACCCGGACACGACCATGGCGAAGAGCAGTGAGCCCATCAGAGCCCGCGCGCCGGCGAGTGATGTGCTCCGCGTGATGGTCGAGGCGTGGACAGCCACCTCGAGCGGTCCGGCGGCGCGTTCCTGCGCCGCACGTTGACGTATGGAGGCTTGTTTTAGCGCACGCATCAGAAATCCCTCCGGAAGCCCAGCGCGAAGGTCTGCGAGGTGGTATCGACCGAATCACCGTCGAGCATCGCGTTGCGCAGGGAGACAAACACCGACGTCTGCCGCAGGTGCCAGTTGAACTGCACGCCCTGCTCGAACCCCTTGACCGACGAGCCGCGCGTCTGCGTCTCGTCCCGGTAGATCAGCTCGACCATCATGTCGAGCGTCTGGCCGAGGTTGTAGTTCAGCCGCCCGCGCAGCCGGGCGAGTTCGAGCGTGTTGTCGTCGAGGCGGTAGTCGATCCTGTCCTGCGTTGCCGAGAGATTCAGGGAAGAGCCCAGCCCCAGCCGCCGGTTGTACGTCGCCTCCAGCCGCCGCGCGTCGAAGGGCTGGAAGGTGCTGTCGTGGTTCTCCTGCTCGGCCTTGAAGGCAAAGTCACCGATGCGGTAGTCCATGCCGTAGGTGAGGGAGCGGATGTCGTCCAGCGCGATCAGGGACGCGTCGGCCGTGCCCAGCCGGTGGTCGGTCTGGGTGTAGATCATGTACGGGGAAAGTCCCGTGAGCCAGCCTTCCTCGATGGTGTACCGCAGCGTGATGACGTAGGTGGTCGTATCGATGGTATTCGCCGGCTCGGCCCCGACGTCGTAGCTGATCAGCACCGTTTCCCCGTCGGCGATGCCGCCGCCGACGATGCGGCGCAGCTCGACGCGGTCGGGGAAGGCGTCGATCGTGTAGTCCGAGCCCGCGTTGTAGGTCGGGAAGCCCGAGAGGTGCGTCACGCGGATCGACGCGGGGTTGATGTTGCGGCGAGAGAGCGTGATCGGGAAGGGATCGTTGAATGTGCGGGACTCGTTGGCGACGGGCAGGACGCTCCCGCGCTCGCTGTTGTCCTGGGAATTGAGGTCCACCGCCGCGGAGGCGTTCAGCCGGCCCAGCGGGACCTTCTTGGTGTAGTCCAGCCCTGCGCTGCCGAAGATCTCCCTGCTGGTGAAGTCGCCGGGGATCTCGAGCTGGCTCGCCCCCATCCCGCCGGTGCTCACGAGGCTGTCGAAGAGCTTGTGGCGAAGGTGCGCCGCGCCGCGGGCGAAATTCTGGTCCACCCCCGCGTGGCTCTGCCGCTCGATCGTGCCGTCGTACCAGCTCTCCAGGCGATCGCTGTGGTGCAGTCGCAGCTGCTCGTCGAGGCGGATCAGGGACTGATCGGCGATGCCGGTCTGGTCATACACCCGGAGGGACGACCGCAGGTTGTGCCTGTTCTCGGGACCAAAGTCGATCAGGTGCGTGAACGTGCCGTCGTGGCGGTCGTACTCGTCCTTGTAGAGGGAGCCCTGCTCCTCGGTCGCGCGGTCAAAGGTGTAGTCCAGCTCCAGTCGCTGCGCCTCGCTGATCTTGACGTTGCTGTCCAGCGCGATGGTGTCCTGCACCTGGTGATAGTCCACGGTGCTGAGCTGGTCGGTCTGGTCCTGCTCCCGGTGGAAGACCTGCAGGGACGTGGGCGCGACCTTGGACCGCAGCGTGCCCACCAGGCCGTACTCCAGCGTGACGCTGTCGATCGACCCCGCGAAGTCACGGTTCACCAGCGTGTCGTCGCGCCGGGCGTACGCCGTCACGGGCAGGTCGCTCTCACCCAGGATCAGGGCCCGCACGTCAAAGAGCGTCAGCAGTGAGGAGTCGGTGGTCTTCTGTCCCGCCGTCTGGCTGTCGAGCGTGATGTCCTCAAGGCCAAGCTTCACATCTCCCGAAAAGTCGATGAGGTTCTTGTGCCCGATGTAGGCCTCGGTGGAGACGTTGAGCGTCTCACGCAGCTGCGTCTCGGTGTCGGTCAGCTTCGAGCCATCGGCGGACTTCTGCGTGTCCTTGCGGTACTGCCCCAGGAACTCGAAGGCCGCGTCCACCCGGTGGAGTTCCAGCGTGCGGTAGACGCCCCGCTTGGACCCGATGATCACCGGGCCATCGTCGGCCGCCGCATCGACCGGCTGCCCCCCGCGCGCCGGCCCCGCCGCGGAGAGGATCCCGGCGGTGGCGAAGACGGAGGTGAGGAGCCTGGAACGCATGACCGTGTGGAAGGACGGGGATCAGACCCCTCCCGGCTTCTCCTGGCTCCGGGGCGCCGGGGAGCCTGGCCGCGGCGCCGATGGCTTGAGGAAGTACCGCTGCTCGCCGCCATGGCCGAAGTGGCATTCCAGGCAGCTCCTCCCCGCGTCGGCGTGCTCGGGCACGCGGGCCGAGACGAGCATCTCGGGCGTGTGGCACTGAGAACACACGTCCCGCGCCGGCGCCTTGAACAGCACGGCGTACGCCGATTCGTGCGGCACGTGGCACCACAAGCAGGCGTTGGCGTCCACCGGCCCGTGCGTGACCGCGTGCACGGGGAGGGTCTCCTTGTGGCACTTGAGGCACACCGTCGAATCGCGCCCGCCGATGCGCACCTGGCGATCGGCGTGGCATTCCGAGCACTGGTCGTCGGCATACGGCCGGTGGATCGAGTACGACGGGCTCTGGCGGATGTCGAGCTGCAGGCCCGCGGGTGAGTCTGCCGCGGGCTTGGGCGCGTTGGGGTCGGGCACGCCGTCAAAGAAGAACGTGAGCACCTTGTAGTTGCGCTCCACCGAGCACCCGACCCAGGCGCCCGCCGCGCACAGGCACAGCAGCACGCCCGCGGCGCGGCCAAGAGCGCCCCGCGAACGACGAGGGAACGCGGGGCGGAAATTCTGATGGCGCGGGAACATCCCTCGGACCGCTCCTTGGTGATGCATCAGCGGGGCGCGGGAGGAGCGGCGGGAGCGGACGACTTGTCGGCCGAGGACTTCCCATCCCCCTTGCCCGCCGCGGGAGCGGCAGAGCCCTTCGCGGGCGGGCTCGCGTCGTCGGCGGCATCGGGATCGGCATCGGGGTCCTTCACACCTTCCTGCGGACCCACGTCCCGTTTCTCAGGCGCCATGTCCATGCCCGCCGAGATCGCGGCGGAGGCCGAGGCCAGGTCCGCCAGCGGGGTGGACGGCCTGCGATTGCCCATCGCGTACACGGCGACCTTGCCCGGGCCGAACTGGTTGGTCACGATGACCAGCCGCTTGGCCTCGAAGCCGGGGTGGATCTTGTCCTTGAAATACTCCAGGCCCTGGTCGGTCACGCAGATTCCCACCGGCAGGTTCATCGACCCCGGGAAGCTCCCCACCGCGCCAAAGGCCATCAGCAGTCGCTGCTGGTCGTCGAACATCTGCACGTTCTGGAAGGCCGCGTCCACAACGTACATCACGCCGTCGCTGTCCACGGCCATGTGCTTGGGCCGGGCGAACGAGCCCGCGTAGTCCCCCATCTGCCCCACGCCGCTCACGAACTTGCCCTGCGGATCGAACTTCTGCACCCGGCAGCGCATCATGTCCACGACGTAGACATTTCCCGCCGCGTCGGTCTCTACGCCCAGGGGCAGGCGGAACTGGCCGTCCTCGTCCCCCACCGTGCCGATCGTGCCGAGCTTCTGGCCGTCCTTGCGACCGAAGATCTCGACCGACTGGCTCGTCATGTCGCACACGTAGAGCCGGTCGCCGTGCACCGCCACCGACACGGGCTTGAACTTCTCGTGCCCGATCGGCCGCACGTACCGCTCCGAGCTGTCAAAGACCATCACCGAGCCGCGATCGTTGTCGGCGACGTAGATCATCCCGTCGCTCGCCGCCGCCACGTCCACCGGATGGTTCAGGCGGTTGACGCCCGACGCCCCCACGAGCCGCGTCTGCTTCTTGGCAAGGTCGAGCACCACCAGGCAGTTGCTCCGCATGTCGCAGACGTAGATGTTCGAGCCCATCGCCGCGACGCCGTACGGCTTGTTGATCGCCATGCTGTCGCCCGCGGACTCCTTGCCGAACACCAGCTTCTCGAGACCGCCGGCCTCGCGCGGGTCCAGGTCGTTGCTCCCGCTGAAGTTCGCCAGGAACTGGATGTGCGGCTCTTCCGGGAACGCCGGCCAGAACGCGTAGCTTCCCTTCGCGCCCGCGGGCGAGCTCGCCTTGGGCGCCGACTCGCACCCCGCGCAGGAAAACACCCCGGCCGCGCCCACCGCGATCGACATCCACACGCCGACCGCGCCGATCCAGCCCTGCACGCGTCCACGCCCGCCCGGTTGCTCTGCCATCGATTCAACTCCCGTCGTCAAGCGACCGGGAGATCACATAACAACTCTCGTGCCACGCTCGGTTCGAAGGTCGGCGCCGGTGGCCCGCCGGTCCGCGCGCTGGCGCGCCGAGCAGATCGTGCGAGCAAAAAACAACGACGCCCCGGCCTTGGTCGTCGCAAGGCGGGGCGTCGTTGGGGGAATCAACATGAAGACCGAAACGACTTACTTGATGTGGCAGCCCAGGCACATCGCCGAGGCCGAGTTGCTCATCGACTGCAGGTGCGGGAAGCCCCGGCCGTGCGCGGTGTGGCACGTGCCGCAGCTCACCACCTTGTGGCTCACGCCCTGCGGATCCACCCAGTCACGCAGACGCAGGCTACTGGGAAGCAGCGAGGGATCCTTGAACGACGTGGTTCCCGTCGTGGGGTACACCGCGTCCGAGCCGATCGGGTGGTCGTTACGCAGGTCGGTGCCCACGTTGCCCGTCGCGGGCATGAAGCTCGAGCCCGTCATCCCGCCGAAGCTGTCCAGCGCCACCGTGCCGTCGTGGCACGACAGGCACAGGCGGCTGCGCTTGTCGAGGTTCAGCTCGGCCGTGCCGTCGCCCTCGTGCATCTGATACGTCGCGGTGGTCAGCTCGTGATTCCACAGCGCGCCGGCATCGGCGTTGGCAAAGTGGGGGGTATGGCAGGGCTTGCAGATCTCGCCGCCCGACCAAGCCATCGAACTGAAGTTGTGCTTGGTGTTCACGATCTGAGCGCTGGCCGAGGAGGCTGTCAGTGCCGCAAGCGTCGCCGCCGCGAGCCACGTTGTCCGGTTGATGTTCATCGTTCTCTACCTTTAACAGTGCCTTGGTTCGGAGCCGGAACACCCTGGCCCCGCGTGCCGCTGTGCGGCGTTGTCTTACCTCCCCTCTTAGAGCAACGGACATACCAATCCGGTATCAAGACAAAAGCCCGATTCCGGCCCTCTAGGACCGGTTTTCCGGTGAGCGGCGCCCGCGAGCTTCTCATCCACGGGAACCAACCACACAGACCGCTCCCCGGCCGGAGATACCCCGAGCCGCAAGCAAGTGGATGCCCCCGCAAGCCGATGCACCCCGGCATGTCCCGACACCCCAACAAGATACCAACACCCCATAACCCGCAGCCTTCGCGCCCGCGCGCCCGCGGCAGCCTGGCCTCCGCGATCGCCGCCCAAGCGTGGTTCGTGCTCGCCATCGTCGGCATGTGGACCATCAGCGGCATCCGTGCCTCCCCCACCACCCCCACCACACCACTCTCTAACCCCTTCAACGGGCCGGCGACCGTGTCCGGAGCGTCGAAGAACCACGACACGACCGCCGGCTCCTGCACCCAGTGCCACACCTTCGACCCCGTGCTCTCCCACCCGGTGGGGGTTCGCCCCTCCATGGCCGTGCCGGCAGGTTTCCCGCTGGAGAACGGCCAGATCTCGTGCACGACCTGCCATACCGATGAGCAGCACGCGAGCGGTGGCAGCGGGGCGATGCTGCGCCCCGGGATGGACCAGGCAAACATGTGTCAGCAGTGCCACGCGGCGGGAACCGGGCGAGCGATCCACCACGGCTCCCCCATGAAGGCGCACCTTGCAGGATCCGAACTGCACTTCACCAGGAGCCGCCCGGCCGTCCCCGCGACCGAAGAAACCCGGGACTGCATGGCCTGCCACGACGGGTCCATCGCCATGGATGCCGGCTCCCACCGGGTCCAGATCGACTCGGACATGGGCTCCAGCGATGACCATCCCGTCGGCGTGCTCTACCGCAGCGCTCCCGGGCGGAGCGAAGCGATCATTCTTAAGGATGCCGCCCGGCTCGACCGCCGGGTCCGGCTCTTTTCCTCCACGGTGGGCTGCGGCTCCTGCCACAGCGTCTACTCAAAGCAGAAAGCGCTGCTGGTCATGGAGAACCGCGGCAGCCGCCTGTGCCTGCAATGCCACCAGTCGTAAGGCGGAGGGGTGAACACCTCACCAGCCCCATGCGCATGTCACAGCAGTTCATTTCTGGATCTCAATATCAAGAATCAAACCTACAGCTCGTTCCCGCATTCGGGAGTTGGGGCGTTTGACCCATTCGCGGAGGTGCGGGTTCGGCGTGGGGACGGCCTTGGGCGCTTCATCGCCCGCGGCCGAACGCGAGAATCGGCTTCCGACCCGGATGGCACCGCGCTTGCAAGCCCTTGCGGAACGAGGGCGGTGCGCGCATGGCATTTACGACGGCAATTCATTCCTTCGAACACGGCAGGCACACGCGAACCAGCGCGGAAAGCGGTGGCGTGGGCTTACACGTTCGTCCGAAGCACGGCCGTGCGTTCCTGAAAGTGGGAATCGCGGTGTCGGCGGTGCTTGGGGCAGCGGCGTCTGAACTGCGGGCGCAGCCCGCGGGCGATCCAGCGCCGGCGAGCACGGCGGCGAGCATGGCGGCGAGCGCGGGGCAGGGGGTGCTGGCGATCCGCGGGGTGCAGGGTTCCAGCGGCGGCGGCTCGCTGGCGTCCAGCGACGTCGAGATCGACTTCGTGCAGGGGAACCGTTCCGTCAAGCACGTCACGACGCGCTTCGACGAGCAGGGGGTTGTAATCCTGACGGACGCCCCGGTGGGACCGGAGATACGTCCGCTGGTTCGGATCAAGTACGCCGGGGTGACGTACCAGGAGGTCGGACCGGTGATGGACGCCGGGTCCCCGAAGGCCTCCATGCAGGTGACGGTCTACGAGACGACGGAGACGGCCCCGGAGTGGCGGATCCCGATGCGCCACGTGATGGCGACGCCCGCCGCGGGCGGCTACGAGGTTTCGGAAACGGTGGTGGTGGAGAATCCCTCGGACCGGACGTGGCTGGGCGGCGCGGCGAACGAGAAGGGCCGGCGTCCGGTGGTGCAGCTCGGCCTTCCGCCGTCGGCGGGATCGATCGCGCTGGAGAGCGGCTTTCACGGCTGGTGCTGCACGGAGATCTCGGGGCGCACGCTGACGGTGCAGATGCCGCTGATGCCGGGGCGAGCATCGTTTAAGTTCTCGTACCGGGTTCCCGCGGATCACGGGCAGAGCGATCTGCGCATCGGGGCGGCGGCGACGATCCAGAACGCGACGTTCTTTGTGCCCGATGATTCGTCCCTGGCGCAGCCCAGCGGCGTGGAGCCGCAGCCATCGCAGGACATCGGCTCGCGGCGCATGCGAATGTTCAGCGCCAAGGATGTCGTGCCCGGGATGGTGGCGGGGGTGCTGCTGGAAGCGTCGGAGACGCCGGCGACGGCGGCGGCCGCACCGGTGGCCGGGAGCACGGTGCTTGGGGTGACCATCGCCGCGGGCGTGGTGGTGCTGGGGACGGGAGTGTTCATCTACGCGCGGTCGGCCCGCAGGGCGGCGAGCGGGATTCATATCCGCCGCGGAGCGCCGAGCCCGTGAGCTCTTCCATTGCCAGGTTCATGGCCCGGGGCTGGACCCGCGCCCGCGCACGGTGGCGCGGGCACGGGGCGCGCGTACACGTAGCGCGAACCTACTGGCTTGGCTGCGGGGCGGCGCTGCTGGGCTCGATCGCGCTGCTGGCGGCGTATGCGCCGGTGGACGCCTCCATGGGTGCAGCGCAGAAGCTGGTGTACCTGCACGTTCCGGCGGCGATCAACGCGTTCCTGGCCTGCGGCGTGGTATCCCTGGCGAGCGTGGCCTACGTGTGGCAGCGCCAGCGAGTGTGGGACGACCTCGCCCACGCGGCGGCGGAGATTTCCGTGGTGTACTGCGCGGTGGTGCTCGTCACCGGCTCGGTGTGGGGGCGGCAGGTCTGGGGGCACTGGTGGATGTGGAGCCCGCGGCTGACGTTCAGCCTGATCCTGCTGCTGCTGTACGCGGCGTACCTGTTCATGCGGCGAGCGATCGCTTCCCCCGAGCGGCGGGCGCTGGTGTGCGCGATCTACGGATCGATGGCGTTTCTGGACGTGCCGCTGGTCTACCTCTCGACGCGGCTGCTGCCGGATATCCATCCCGCGGAGATGTCGCTGACGCCGCCGATGCGGCACACGCTGTGGGCGTGGATGATCTCGATCACCATGCTGTGCGGTGGACTCATCGTCGCTCGCGTGGCGCACAACCAGCGGGCACGACGGCTCCACGTGGCCGGGGAGGTCCCGGCGCCGGTGATGCACCCGCGGATGCCGTTCCCCGGCGCGCGGGCGTAACGGGCGGCATGCTCCAGCACGCCTCACGATTGATCTGCAATGAACGACACCGCTCGCGGTCCTTGGGCGCCGTGAGCGGTGGATGGTGTGTCATCGCGAGATGGATCTGACGTGGCGTAGGCTCAGGCCCGGCCGGACCGGGCTTCCTGGGCGCTGCGTCGCAGCACGACATCCCCTTCCAGCGGCTCGAAGCGGGCCTGGAAGAAGCGGAGGTACTTGGGCTCGTACGTGAAGCGCAGGCCGACGACGCGCTCGGGGTCTTCGTGCAGAGAGATCACGCTCTCGGCGGTGACGTCCATGTGCGCCTGGGTGTACACGCGGCGCGGGATGGTGAGCCGCACGAGCTCGAGCTTGGGAAAGATGTTCTCTCCGGTGTCCGCGTCGCGGCCGGAGGAGACGGTCCCGCGTTCCATGGCGCGCACGCCCGATTCGACGTACAGAGCCCCGGTAAGGGCCTGGGCCGGGAGCTGTTCGCGGGTGAGGTGCGGCAGGAAGCGGACGGCGTCGAGGAAGATGCCGTGTCCGCCCACGGGCCGGACGATGGGCACGCCGGCGAATTCCAGCAGGCGACCCAGGTATTCGACCTGGCCGATGCGGGCGCGAACGTGGTCGTACTGAACGGATTCGGCGATGCCGATCGCCATCGCCTCCATGTCGCGGCCGGCGAGTCCGCCGTAGGTGTGGAGGCCCTCAAAGACGACCACGAGGTTGCGAGCCTCCTCGGCGAGGGCGTCGTCGTTGAGGCAGAGGAACCCGCCGATGTTGACCAGGCAGTCTTTCTTTGCGGAGTTGGTGCACCCGTCGGTATGGGAGCACATCTCGCGCAGGATCTCCTCGATGCTGCGCTGGGCGAAGCCGCTCTCCCGGGTCTTGATGAAGTAGGCGTTCTCGACGGCGCGGGTCGCGTCGAGCATGAGCTTGATCCCGTGGCGGCGGCAGACGGCGCTGACCTGGACGATGTTCTCCATGCTCACGGGCTGGCCGCCGGCCATGTTCACGCAGCACTGGAGGCAGACATAGGGGATTCGAGCGGGGCCCACGCGGGCGATGACCGCCTCGAGCTTGGCGATGTCGACATTGCCCTTGAAGGGCGACTCGTCGAGCGGATCGTGTGCGGCGTCGCAGACGATGTCGGCGAAGCGGCCGCCGGCGAGTTCCTGGTGGGCCCGCGTGGTGGTGAAGTACATGTTTCCCGGGACGACGTCCCCGGGCTTGATCATCATGCGGCTGAGGATGTGCTCGGCGCCGCGTCCCTGGTGTGTGGGGATGAGGTGCTTGTAGCCGTAGTAGCGGCGGACGGCGTCCTCGAGGTGGTAGTAGTTGGCGCTGCCGGCGTAGGCCTCGTCCCCGAGCATCATGCCGGCCCACTGGCGATCACTCATGGCGCTGGTGCCCGAGTCGGTGAGCAGGTCAATATAGACGTCCTCGCTGCGGAGCAGGAAGGTGTTGAAGCCGGCGGCGGCGATGGCGGCCTCGCGCTCGTCCACGGTGCTGACGCGGAGGGGCTCGACCATCTTGATCTTGAACGGCTCCGCCCAGGAACGCTTCTTCATGACCCGAGTCTCCACCGCCCGGCGAGGCAGCCCACCGGCGGCGGCGTACGGCCGGGCCGGCGCGGGCGACTGGGGAGTGTAGGCAATTGAGGACTATTGAGTCCACAATTGACTACTGGCTTTGATTGCCGGTGTGTGCGAGGTTGGAGGTGGTGCCATGAGACGCGGCGGCGTTGTCGGCGGACGCGGGCTCGGAAGCGCCTTTCGCGTGGGACTCTTTCTGCTACGCTCGTACGGGATGAGCGGAGGCCACTCTGCGGGGAGGATGCATGGTCGGGTCGCGTCGGCTTCTCAGGCTCGAGCTTGATCTTCCCCGGACGGGGCGAGAGGGTTCGGACCATCTGGGTTCACCGATCCTGCTGTGGCCGAGGTCATCGGTCGAGCCGCCGGAAGTTCCCGACGCGATCGTGGCATCGATTGATGGAGAAATGGTTCGGATGCGGGCGCCCGGGGCGCGGCTCTCGGAGTCGTTTGCGATCGGTGAATGGCGTGTGTTCCGGGGGACGCGCGTTCGGGTGTCGTGGGGAACGAGCATCCAGGACTCGCAGGTTTTTGAGGTCGGAGATTCCGCCCGCGCCGCGGCGGGGGTGGCCCATGTCGAGCTGGACGTGGATGGCGTGGGGACGAGAAGGATTGCGCTGCCGACGGTGCCAGGGACGCGGATGACGTTCGGGCCGGCATCCCGTGGTGCGGACGTGAGCATCGAGGATTCGGCGGCGCGGGACGTGGTGGGACGGATCACGTTCGACGGCAAGGAATACCGCGCGGACTCTCCCGACAGCGGGGCGATGGCGCTGGTGAACGGCGTGGAGGTGTTCTGGCCTGTGGCGCTGGGCCACGGTGACCTGATGACGATCGGCAGCGCGAGCCTGCGGTTCCTCACCACGCCGCCCGCGGGGGCGCTGGAGAGCCCGGAGCGTGAGGAGGCATCCCCGGTTTCGGCTCGCGGGCCGGCGCGTGTCGCGGTATCATCGGCGCGCTCCTGGATCGGACCGGCCCTGGTGGTGGGATCGGTCGCCGCGGCGATCGGGCTGTTCCTGGTGTATGTCGGCGTCCAGGTGTGGGGAGGATCGGGTCGATGAATGATCCGTTCGCGGGACCGGGGCGGGGGCGCGGCGCGGGGGCGCCCGAGTCGCACGACGAATCCCGGCGGCTTGTTGAAGAGAATCTCGACTACGTGCGGGCGCTGGCCCGCACGCTGCACCAGCGGTGCGGGGCGCGCGTGGAGTACGACGAGCTGGTGGCGATGGGCAACGAGGGGCTGGTGAGGGCGGCGCGCGACTTTGATCCGATGCGGGGCGCGTCGTTCAAGACGTACGCGTTCTACAAGATTCGTGGCGCCATCTTTGAAGGGCTTCGGATGATGTCATGGAGCCGTCGCAGCCGGGCGGCGATCCGGATCGAGGAATCGCGCGACGCGGTCGCGGAAGAGCTTGCGGGGGTCGCGGAGGGGACGGGCTCGGTGCAGAGCCCCGAGCTGGAGATCGCCCGCCTGGAGGACGGCCTGCTGCGCGGGATCCGCCGGCTGGCGGTGATCCGGCTGGTGGCGGATTTTCATGACGGTGACGAGACACCCGCGGACACGGCGGATCCTGGGGACGCGAGCGAGCGGCGGGAGATGCACGGCCGGCTGGCGCAGGCGATGGAGCGGCTGGATCCCGAGGACCGGGGCCTTGTCACGAGCCTGTACGTCGAGTGCAAATCGATGACGGACTATGCGCACGAGCTTGGGGTGAACAAGTCGACGGTGACGCGGCGTCATGCGGCGGTGCTGGAATCCCTGCGGAGGCTGATCTGCGGGGAGGAGATGGCGGGGAGCGCCGGGCCGTGAACCCCGCGGCGTCAGGCGCCGCAGCGCACGCGGCCGATGCAGCGGTGGAAGAAGGACCCGGCGATCTCGTCGGTCGCCAGCACGGCCAGCTCGGGGAAGGCGTTGGCGAGGGTCTGGCGCAGGTGCCTGCGGAGCACGGGGGGCACGACGATGACCGGGTCGTAGGTCCAGTGCCGGGCGGGATCGACGCTCGAGGTCACGGCGTCGTAGAGGTTCTTTCGCTGGTCCATGGTGAGGGCCAGAGGCTGGTCGGGCGGTGTGGAGCGCACCCACTCGCTGAGCTGCGCCTGGAGTTCGTGGTCGAGGGCGTAGTACTCGATGACCATGCCGGCGGCGGCGAACCGGCGGGAGATGACGCCCTTGAGATCCTTGCGGACCCACTCGACGACGAGCGGGATGTCCTTCTGCTTGGGGTTCTTCCAGCGAGCCAGGGACTCGAAGATGAGTCGCAGGTCCCGGACTGGGACTTCCTCGCGGAGCAGTCGCTGGAGCACGTCGGCGATCTCGACGGATGAGAAGAGGCGCTGGTACACGGCCTCGACGAGCTGTGGCCGGAGCTTGCGAAGTCTTTCCACGAGCATTTCGGCTTCCTGCACGCCGAACATGTCCCCCGCGTGGCGTCGGAGGGCGATCTGGACGTGGAGCATCATGAGCTGCTCGGGCCGATAGACGCGGAGCCCGGATTCCTCGGCGGCGGCGGCCTGTTCGGTGGGGATGGCGGCGAACTCGCTGCGTCCCCAGGGGGCGAGGTAGGCGACGGCGTCAAGAGACCTGGCGGAGGCTTCGGCGGCGGTGGCGATGGCGATGACTTTGTTCTCGGGCACGGCGCCGCGCGCGAGGGGAGTTTCGTAGAGGAGCAGGGAGTAGCCTCGCTCGGGGGCGCTGGGGCGGTTGGCGTCGTCGAGGTCCATGAGAATGGGCGGGAACTCGATGCCCATGGCGGCGCTGAGGCGTTTGCGGATGTCGGCCAGGGACGTGACGACCTCGGGGCGTGGGGCGGTGAGGGCGCCGGCGGCGTCGACGGCGGCAACGAGGGAGGCCATGCCGGGATGCATGCGGATGATGGCGGGGATGACGAGATCGTCGGTGATGCGGAAGGCGAGTTTTTCCTGGATGGCTTCGCGCGCGGCGTGGCGCCTGGCGGCGTCGCGCTGGAAGGCGAGGGCGGCGAGGCCCGCGATGATCACCGAGATGACGAAGAAGATGGCGGAGGGGAATCCGTTGATCAACCCCATGGCGGCGGCAACGAGGGCGGCGCCGGCGACCGCCCAGGGGTGATTCATGAGCTGGTCGAGCATGTCCCTGGCGACGGGGGTGGCCTCGGCGTCGGGGTCGTCTCCGCCGGCGGCGACGCGGGTGACGGCCAGGCCCGCGGCGAAGGAGACCAGCAGGGCGGGGATCTGTGAGACGAGTCCGTCGCCGATGGTGAGGAGGGTGAAGACCTCGGCGGCCTCCTTCGCGGGCATTCCCATCTGGGCGACGCCGACGATCATGCCGGCGGCGACGTTGACCAGTGAGATGATGATCCCGGCGATGGCATCGCCCTTGACAAACTTCATGGCGCCGTCCATGGCGCCGAAGAGCTTGGACTCTCTCTCCAGGCCTTGGCGGCGTTTCCGGGCTTCTTCGGCGTTGATGAGGTTGCTGCGGAGGTCGGCGTCGATGCTCATCTGCTTGCCGGGCATCGCGTCGAGGGTGAAGCGGGCGCCGACCTCGGCGACGCGTTCGGCGCCCTTGGCGATGACCAGGAGCTGGATGACGACCAGGAGGATGAAGACGACGCCGCCGACGACGAAATTGCCGCCGACGGCGATATTGCCGAAGGCGTAGATGATGTGCCCGGCGTTGGCGTCCAGGAGGATGAGCCGGGTGGAGCTGACGTTGAGGGCGAGGCGGAAGAGCGTCGTGACCAGGAGCACGGTGGGGAAGGCCGTGAGCTTGGCCGAATCGGTGACGTAGAGGGCGACGAGCATCACGGCGGTGCTGACGGTGATGTTGATGGCCAGGAGCACGTCCATCATCCAGGGTTCGATGCGGATGATGAGGGTCGTCAGGATGGCGGCGACGCCGATGGCGAGGGCGACGTGGCTGAAGCTCCCCAGCAGGAGGTTGATGGCTTCGAACAGCGCCGCGACGGGTCGCTGGACGGCCCCGGGATGCCTGGCGACTTCCGACATTGGTCCGCCCCCTCTTCAGCGTTGACACGATGCCGACCGCGGTGCGAAGATATCACCCAGACCCTCCGGCCGGCGCGAGGGTCGCAAGCATACCACGAGCGGGGGGCGTTGCTGGCCCCCGCTGCGGTATGCTCTGCACCGACCGAACGTGGGGAGAACGACACCGCCATGCCCGTACCGATGACCACCGCCGTCATGAACCCCCTTTGCGGCCGGGCGCCTTCGGGCCGCCGGCCCGGCTTTCTCGCGCCGCGCGGGCACCGGGGCGCCCTCGCGGGACGCACCGGCGTGAAATGCCTGGTCGCCCTTCTGCCGCTGGTTGCCGCGTTCTGCCTGGGCGGCTGTGCCTCCTCCGCCGCCGCACGCAAGGCGTCCGCGCCCAATCCCGGTGAAGGGATCCCCAGCAAGGCGGGGATCACGGCGTGCGCGGAGGGCCGGGCGCGGTGGGAGGAACTATTGAGCCGCCAGCAGTTCGGCGTCGAACGGCAGGCGGACCTTGGGAAGGTGGTGGAAGCCCTCGATCGAGCGATCGCCAGCGACCCCGCCTTCCCCCTCTTTCTTTCGAAGAAAGGGGAGATGCTGCTGGAAAACCCGGAGCCGTCGCGCGTCGCCGCGGCCCGTCAGTGGTTCGAAAAATCCGTCGGCCCGGGCCTGGATCCTCGGGCCACGACGGGATCGGAACGCTGGGCCGCCGGATGGATCGGCCTGGCACGCTGCTGGGCGCTGGAGAGCGACCTGGGAAAGGCGGAGGAGATGCTCCGCGCCGCGGACGACGCCGTCACGTGGCTGGATTCCGCTCCCCCTACCCGCATGGGCGGGCTGCTGGGACTGCTGCTCAACCCGCCGGAGCCGAACAGTGATCCGCTCAATCCCGAGCTGCCCGAGAGCACGCGTAAGTCCATCCTTGTCGCCGCGATGACCGACGACGCGGGGTGGGACGTCTCTTCCGCCGCGCTGGGAACCCCCGACCCAGCCCTGGCGGCCGTTGATCCCAAGCGCCGCGTCCGCGCGGAGATCGAGTTTCAGCGAAGCCTGATCACGAAGAACGCCCTGGATACGCAGGCCTTCGAAACAGTGTTCCGCTGGTATCCCGACCACTACCGGGCCCGGCTTGAGAAAGCCTCCCGACTGGTCCGCCTCGGGCAGTACGACGAGGCCCAGGGCGTCATCCAGCCCTACGCGGATCTTTCCAATCCCAAGCTCTCCGCCGACCCGGATCTGCTCCTGCTCATGGGCACCATCCATGCCCGGCAGTACCTGCTCTCGGGCGCCCCTGGGCAGGCGCAGCAGGCCGAACGCTTCCTGAGCCTGCTGGATCAGCGCCATCCGTGGGACGCCCGCGGCTACATCCTCCACGCCCGCGTCCTCGCCAAGACCGCCGGGATCGCTCGCGACTCCCGCGCGCTGGCGGAAGCAAAACGCCAGGCCGATGCGGGTGAGCAGCGGCTCGCCGCGTTCGACCACTCCAACCTCGCGCTTGAAGTGCCCAAATGGCGAGCGGAGTTGGCCACGGCCCGCGAGGAAATCTCCAAGGCGGGCGGGGGAACATGACCCAGCGGCCGTGCGATCCCGACGCCGGGCCTCCTGATGATCCATCCGAGCCGCAGATGTCGGCGCCGGCGGATGATTCGATCCTGGCGTCCCTGGTGCGGGAGTGCGCGGCGGAAGGATTCAGCCCCACCCTGGAGAGCTGGGATGAACGGATCCGGCCGGTCCTTGAGGGCCTCGCCCGGGATCCATCCGATCCCGGGCGGGCGCGGGAGGCCCGGGCGATCCTTGAGGCATGGGATGACGCCATCGGCGTCGTCAACCGCCTGTGGGAGCAGTCCCGTTCCGCCGGAGACGACGCCTCCGCGGCGGAATCCTGAGCAGCTTCACGCAACGGCGTGCTCCCGGGCCCGATGACTGTGGGTTGGCATCGATCTTCATCGGTCACACCTCATCGCAAGGAGCACCGCCATGTCTTCCGTCGGCCTGTACAGCACTTCCCACCCCGGCAGCGGTTCGTTTGCGGGCGCGCTCGGCGGCATCGGCGCGGGGGCGCTCAACGTGGTTCTTCCCGGGGCGGGCTCGGCCCTCTCCGCGGTCACGGGCCTTGAACAGAACTTCGAGTCGCTGTTCCAGCAGCAGCTCGCCCTGCAGCGCGTCTCTACCGAGCAGCAGATGCGGACCAACATGTCGAAGACCGTGAGCGACACGAACCTCGCCGCGGTCCGCAACATGCGGTCCTGACAACGAGCCCTGTCCCTTCCTTCACCGGGCCGCGCCTTGCGGCGCGGCCCGAGTTTTTTCCCCGGACACCCCGTGACCGCCACACTCGCCCATTCCATCGGCATCGACGAGGACCCGAGGCCGCTCTGGTTTCTCGCGGAAGCCGGATTACGCCTGCACCAGGCGTGTGACATCGACGCGGCGGGGCGGGTATTTCACGCCCTGACGCTTCTCTCTCCGCAGGAACCTCTGGGGTGGCTGGGTCTGGCGAAGGTGGCGCTGGACCGGCACGAGCCCCGGGAGGCGGTGCGGCTGGCGACGGCCGCGGTCCGCAGCGTCCGCCACATCCCGGCCACGCGGGCGGAGAGCCACTTTGTGCTGGGGCGCGCGTATGCGTTGCAGGGGCGGTTGAAGGAAGCGATGACGGCCTTTGAGCGGGCCGCAAGTGCTGATTCGACAGGGTATTACGGAATACTTGGCGCGGAATCGCGAGATTCTCTGCAACAGTTCCTGGCTCCGCCGGACAACCCCTGACGAGGGAGCCCTGGAGCCTGAACCATGTCCATCAACGGTCCGTCGGATCGCGTCAATCTCAACCGTTTGCAGCAGGCGCCCGGCGCGGCGCCAGCCGGTCCCGCGGCGGCTTCAGGCCCCGCTTCTTCGATATTCTCCCTGAAATCGCCCGAACGGGCCGGCGCCGCGCCGGCCTCGGCATCGCCTGCCGCGTCCCACGGGGCGATGGTGCAGCGAATCCGTGAGCGGCTGGCGTCGGGCCAGTCGCCTGATGCGGTTCTCCACGACGAAGTCGGGAGAGAAGTCACCGCGCTGGTGGGGCGCGCGGATCCTCGCCTGGTGAAGCGGATCACCGAAGACGTGCGGCAGGACCCGGCCCTTTCCGATCTCTTCCAGCAACTCGTCCGCCGTGCGTCCGACAATTCGGCGGGGACGGGCATCCCGGGTTGACCGGGGCCGTCCGGGGTTCATTTTCAGGAGGCGGCGCCGTGGATCTTTCCCTTTGCACGCAGGCCATTCCCGGGCACATGGGCATGGGCGAACTCGCACTGCAGGCCATGGCGGGCGCCCCCGGGGCAGCAACGCCGCCGGGAGGGGCGGGAACTCCGGCGGCGGGGCCGTCGTTTGCGAGCATGATGAAGGTGGGACAGACGACGGGGGTCGAACAGACCCGCGCCGCAGGTCCGGCGGCGCCGCAGGCGCCGCAAGGGGTTATGGACATCTTCGGGATCCAGCGGCAGCGCTCGGCGGTTCAGGCGGAACTCCAGGGCCTTCGGGCCTCGGGCGCGGGTGAAGCGGATCCGCGGCTGCGCGAGCTGCAGGATTCCTGGACGCGGCTTTTCAACCTGCAGCTCCAGGTGCAGGACATGTCGCTGCGAGCGGAAATGACATCCAAACTGGCAGAGCACGCTACCAGCAGCACCAAGACTGTGCTACAAACTCAGACCTGACTCGGGAGGCACTGGCATGGGCGTGGGTTCCCTTCTTCGGTCGAGCATCGTCGTGGTGACGCTGATGCTGGTGGGAGCGATGCTCCCGGGGTGCGAGCAGCGCGAGACGCTGGTCACGGTGGATTCCCAGCGTGAGGCGATCGAGATCCTCGTCGAGCTGGCGCGCGTCCCGGTGGTGGGCGCCAAAGTTCAGGCCCAGACGGTCAATCGCAAGCAGGTGCAGGCCATCACGCTGCCGACCTCGGAGATTGCCCGCGGGCGAACGTTGTTGCTCGAGAGAGATCTCCCACGCCGCGAGCGGGGGGGGCTTGAGTCGTTCGTCGCCTCGGCCGGCGTGATCCCCACCCCGGCCGACGAGCGCGCCAAGCTCATGCACGCCATCTCCGGTGAACTGGAGCGGACGCTGGAAGCCATCGCCGGCGTCTCCCGGGCGCGGGTGCACGTGGTGCTGCCGGAGAAAGACTCGTTCTCTCCCTCCGCGGGAGTTTCGGCGTCCGACGGGCACGTAACGGCGGCGGTGCTGCTGGTTGTTGTGCCGCCGAAGGAAGAATCGCAGCCCGCCGCGCTGACGGTCGCCGAAAACAAGAAGCCGTTGGCAGAGGCGGCGAAGGAACTGGTTTCCCACGCCGTCCCGGGATTGGATCCCTCGCACGTCACTGTGGTGACGTCCAGTCTCCCCGTGATCAACACGGACACCTCGGGCACACCGAACAGTGATGTAGCGGAAGCGAACAAGGAGCTTGAATCGCTGCGATCGGTGACTCCGATGTTGCTGATCGCCTCGGCATCGCTGGGCGTGCTGTTCGTTTTCACGCTGGCGTGGGGCATCTTCATGCGTGGGCCCAAGCTCTCTCCGGCCGGCGGGGACCTTGCGACATCGTGAGCATCCGCAGGGGCGTCCGATGGCATCAGCTTCCGACACCGAATCCCGTCCCGCCGACCTGCGTGAGCAGGCGCTGGCGGCGCTGCTGAACTCGGCCGCGGGCGACCCCCGGCGGCTGCTGGCGATGCACCCGTCCGCGGATCGGCTTCGAAACCTGCTCGCGGCCGCGCCGGCGTCCCTGACCCGCGTCATCGCGGCGGAACTGGGGACCCTGCGGGGGTCCGCGGCGAACATCGTCCGCGCGGACGTTCCGTGCCGGGGAGCGCTGGAGTACTACCTTGCCCGGCGGCAGATCGCGGCACGTCCGGAGCCACGCCCCGCGGTGACGGCGACGCTCCCGACCGTCCCGCGAACGGCGCCGAAGGGGAACGCCTCGTGAGCAGCCTTCCTGCATCGTCAGTGCTGGCCCGCGCTGCGGCGGTGCAGCCTCTGTACAACCCTGCGCGGCTGCTGGGGGCGGGCGCTGCGCAGGCGATCGGCCTGCTCGAAACGGCGCGGGTGGAACTGGCGCGGGCGCAGCGCGAGGCGAGTGAACTGCGAGAAGCGGCCCGCCTGGAGGCGGAAAGCATCACGCGGGCGGCCGCCCAGCAGGTCGCCCAGGCGGTGGACGAGGGACGAAATGCGGCGGCGGAAGAGGTCCGCCGCCAGGCGCACGCTTTCTTCGCGGCGTTTGAAGCGGAGACCAGCCGACTGGGGGACCAGCTTGCCGCGCACTCGCAGCGTTCGGCGTGGCTGATCGCCTCGGCGGTGCTCAAGGTCGAATTCGCCGTGCGCCCCGACACGGTCGTGGACGTCGTCACCTCGGCCCTGCGGGAGGCCAAGCTCTACGAGCGGGTCACCGTCTGCGTGCACCCAGGAGACCTGCCGCTGGTCGAGCCCCATGCGGATCGGCTCCGGGCGTTGTCCACCGTCGCGTCGTCGTTCAGCCTGAGGGCCGATCCGTCGGTGCAGCGCGGGGGCGTGCGCATCGACACGGAGATGGGATCGTTCGACGGGAGCGTGGAGGCGAGGCTCGCGAGGCTCGCCGCGGCGGTGGGCAAGGGTCGTGCGGGCCGCGAGGGCGTGGCATGAAGTTCACCGGCGCCTTCTCCCGTTCGCTGGCCTCACTGGAGCAGCGGCTGACCGTTTCGGATTCGATCGGCCGATCGGGCCGGGTTGCTTCGGTGGTCGGGCCCATCATCCGGGCGAGTTTCCCCGACGCGCGCATCGGCGCGCGCTACCGCATCGCCCGCGCCGACGGATCATTCCTGCTCGCCGAGGCGGTCGGGTTTGACGACCGGCAGGTGCTGCTGATGCCGCTGGGATCGACCGAGAGCATCGCGGCGCGGGCCGCGGTGGAATCCGCGGACGACGAGGTCGTGGTGCCCGCCGGCCGCTCGGTCAGCGGGCGCGTGCTGGACGCGCTGGGCCGGCCCATCGATGGCCTGGGACCCATCGCCGACGACCAGTGGGCTTTGCTGGCGTCCCCGCCGCCCAACCCGATGGAACGCAAACGCATCCGGGAGCCCGTCGAGACGGGTGTGCGGGCCATCGATGCGCTGCTGACGGTGGGGCGTGGACAGCGCGTGGGGATTTTCGCGGGCGCGGGCGTGGGCAAGACCACACTCCTGTCGGCGATCGCCAGGCAGGTGAAGGCCGACCGCATTGTGCTGGCGCTCATCGGTGAACGCGGGCGCGAGGTTCTGGGCTTTCTTCAGGATGATCTGGGGCCGGCGGGCGTGGAACGCTGCACCGTGGTGGTCTCGACCAGCGACCAGCCGCCGCTGCTGCGGCTCAAGGCGGCCTACACGGCGACGGCGATCGCCGAGCACGCCCGCGCACGCGGGGAGCACGTGGTGCTGATGATGGACTCCGTCACGCGCTTCGCCCGGGCGCTGCGTGACGTGGGGCTGGCGGCGGGAGAGCCGCCGGGCCGGCAAGGGTACCCGGCGTCGGTCTATTCCGAGCTTCCCCGGCTCTTTGAGCGGGCGGGCAATGACGGCGCGGGCTCGATCACCGCGTTCTACACGGTGCTGGTAACGGGAGATGATTTTTCCGAGCCCATCGCCGATGAATCCAAGAGCCTGCTCGACGGCCACATCATGCTCTCCCGGCGGCTGGCGTCTCGCAAGCACTGGCCCGCGATTGATCTCACGCTGAGCGAGAGCCGGCTCCGCAACGAGGTGGTGACGACCGAGCACCGCGCCGCGGCCGAACGCGTGCTGTCGGTGGCCGCGGAGTACGAGCGCAACTACGACAAGATCTCCCTGGGCCTGTACGAACACCCCCGTGACTCCCGAGAACCCAATCCGGCGCTGGCGTATCCGCGCTTCATCGAGCCCTTCGTGCGGCAGGATCTGCACACGCAGCGCCCGTCGTTTGAGCAGACCCGGGCCGCGCTGCTGCGGCTTCTTTCGCCGGGCGGTGGAGCATGAGCGGCCCGGGCAAGTTCACCTTCTCGCTGCAGCCGCGGCTGGACCAGCTCAAGGACGAGAAGACCGCGTGCCAGGTGGCGCTGCGCGGGGCGAGGGAGGCGCTGCGCGCCGAGGAAGCGACGCTTGAGAAATGTGAAGTCCGGGGAGCGGAACTCGTGCAACTTCTGCGGGCCCAGCCCGACAACCCTGGCGCCGGCGGGCCGGGGCCGGCGTATGAACTGATCGACCAGGGAAGGACCTTTGATGCCTTCACGGCGCAGCTCGACCAGCTGCAGGGCCAGATCGCCCAGCAGCGAGGGAAGATCGAACTGGCGCGGGGGCTTGTGCAGGAGCGGGAGCAGGACCTTGGAAGGGTCCTGAGCGACCTTCAGGCTCTGGAGCGGCTGCTGGAGCGCCAGCGAGCGGAGTGGGAATCGGAGGCGGCCCGTTCCCAGCAGGCCGAGCTTGACGACGCCGCGATCGCCGCCTGGGTGCGTCGCTCCAGGCACAACCCGTAGTCCCGCGTGCCGGCGGACGCGGGCAACGCGTGTCTACCGGCCTCGAGGATCACGACCATGTCCATCGAACGAACCGACCGGCCCCATTCAGCCTCGTGGAATCGTTCATCGCCCCTCACCCCCGGGGCCGGCCGCCCCGCCTCGCCGCAGCCGTCTCCGCGCTCGCCCGGTACGCGTCGCACGTTTCGTGAGGTCCTGGGGGAAGCGCCGCGGACGGGCGGCCCCGGCGCCCAGCCTCGTCGGGCGGGCGGGCCGCTCGTCGCCCCGCGCACACCGTTACCGGCCCTTGCCGGCTTGACGGGCGAACGGCTGGCTGGACCTTTCCCGCAGGGAATGAAGGCAGAAGGCGTCGCGGGATGCGGTGCGGGGAGCGGATCGACCGCGCCAAGAAGCCCCTCCGACACCGTGGGAGTTCCCGTGACGACGGAGCTTGCACGGCTAAAAGATGGCCCGGTGGATTCACGCCCGGGCCTGGACTCCTTCGACTCGATTTCGATCGAGGAGATTGCGGCGTCGGGCGTGACCTCGGGGCCGGGCGCGGCGCCGCTGGTGCCGCTTCCGCCGCCGGCCTTCCAGGCGTCGGGATTCGAGCCCGACCAGTCTCCGCGGGGCCGACCGATCGACCCCGAGGCGTGGAACCAGCTGGTTGAACACGCTCAGGTCGTGGAGGGCTCGTCGGCCATGCGGCTGACGCTGGGCTCGGGTGTCCACGGCGGGCTGGCGATGGAAATCCGTTCGCTGGGAAATGGGCGTGTCGCCCTGCAGGTCGCCTCTCCGACGGGGTCGATCCGGGACAACGACCAGGCGATCGGCGCGCTGCGCCAAGCCTTGTCTTCGCGCGACCTTGAAGTGGCGAGCATCGTCTGCACCTAGAGCGCGGACGTCTTGCGTCGGCATCGAGACAGTGCTAGGCTGGCCCCGTCTTGCGGTGGATCTGGTGAGGGGGGTTCATGCCGTCGGAGTCTCTCAGGACGCAATCCAAGTCGGTCGAGACGCCGCTGGGCGGTCCTGGCTGGTCGATCGGGTCGCTGCTCAAGCCCGCGTATGTTCGCGTGGGCACTGGCTGGCTGGCCGCGTCGCACAGGCTGTGGCTGGACTGGATCACCGAGACGATCGAAGACACGCTGCGGGCAGAACTGGGCGTCCAGCCCACCATTACCCCCACCAGGACGCGACTCGATTCCGCAGGCGCCCTGCCGGCCGCGTTTTCGGTCACGATGACCTTTGCCGCGATGGGAACCTCGGGCCGCTGCGTGATCACGCTCCGGCCCGACGCCGCGAGGGCCATCGCCGACGCAATCCTCATCGAGTCGACGGGGCTGCGCGGGCACGCCGCGCCGACGCCGACCGAACTGGGCATCCTGGAATTCGTCGCGCTCACGCTCGCCGACGTGCTCTCCCGCCGCCTTGGCGAGCACCTGGGCCCCTCGGCCCCCACCATCGCCATCACCGCCTTTTCGTCCGGCGCCGAGGCGGCCGCCGCCCTTGCGTCCATCCCGGCCCCGCCGATTTCCCTGGCGATCAGCCTCGCGGGCCGGCACGGAGAAATACTCGCCGCCTACGACGGGTGGACGGCGTCCCCCGTGCAGGTCGCCCCGGCATCCCCGCCGGCGACGGGCTCTCCGACGCCGCGGGACGATGGGCCGGGGCATGTCACCGTGGGGCTGGCACTCGCCCCCGTGGCCCTCTCACCGCAGGAGCTTCAGGTGGCGGCGGCCGGGGATGTGCTGATGCTGGGATGCTCGGAGCTGGGACTTCAGACGCCCTGCGCGGCGCTGGTGACGGCGACGGGATGGCGGCTGTGCGAGGCGATGATTGTTAAGGACTCTCCCACGACGATCTGCGTCCGCTGCGAGCGCCTAGCGCCGATCCCGCTGGCGGGGTGGACCTGCGCGGACCAATCCCCGACCATGGTGCCCGTGGTAGGGCGGGCGCGTCTGTCATCCCTGGCCCTGCAAGACTGGATGAACGGCAGAACCCAGGACCTGGCCCCGGTTCCCGGCGGCGGCGTCCAGCTTTGGATGAACGCCAAGCCCTGGGCCCTGGGCGAACTCGCCCGCGTCGGGGACGAGGCGGGTGTTCGCATCGTGCGCTTTGTCCTGGCCGGGGAGGAGTTCCCGTGACGTGCATCCTTTCACGCGCGGTGGTTTCGACGGCCGCGGTGTTCATCGGCGCCGCCGCAACGCACGCCGATGCGGGCCTTGCGCCCGCGCCGGCTGCGGAGTTGCCCGACTTCTCCGGGCCGCTCATCCGGATGCTGGTCATCACGGGAGTGCTGTGCGCCGTGCTGGTCGCGGCGCTGTGGTGGATCCGCCGCAAGGGCCTGGCAAGGCCCGGATCTTCCACCTCCATGCGCGTCATCGAGACTCTTCGCCTGGGGGCCGGGCGCGAAATCCTGCTGGTCGATGTCGCCGGGCGCCGCCTGCTGCTGGGCATGACGCCCACCACGATCACCACGCTCCACTCCTCACCCCCGGACCTGGCGGGAGCCGTCGCCGCGGCCCCCGCGGAGGGCGCGCCCTCCGCGCCGTCGCGCTCACCCGGGGAGCCGCCGAATCCCGACGCGGATCCCTCGTTCGCGGCCGTGTTCCACGCCATCCCCGCCCTGGGCAAGACCGGAGGCGCTCGATGAGCCTGACACTTTCGGCGGCCGGGACGGGAAGCGCCGCCAACATGCTGCCGGCGTTCGTGGTCATCCTGGCGATCCTGTCGCTGCTGCCTTTTCTGCTGACGATGCTGACGTCGTTCGCGAAGCTGGTGGTGGTCGGGGGCATCGTTCGCCAGGCGGTGGGCACCCCGCAGATCCCGCCGACCATCGTGATCACGGGACTTTCGCTGATCCTGACGGTGCACATCATGGCGCCCGTCGCCATCACGATCTACCGCGACTTTGATTCGATCTCCACGCTCTCCAAGGCGACCGAACGGAGTTCCGCCGAGTGCCAGCGCCGCTGGTCCGTGATGGCCGCGGACATGGCGCTCCGGGCGGATCCCGACGCCGCCCGCGTGGCTTCGATCGGCACGGTCCAGGAGCTGATAACGGACACCTCTCCCGGTGCGCGCGCCGCCCGGGGCCTGCTCGCCGAGCAATACCGCCAGATGGACCTGGGGGCGAGCATTGTTCGGGGGATGCTGCGGATGTCGGGGCCACGCGTCGCGCCGGCGAAAGCGCCCGTCAACTCGCCGGCATTTGAATCCCTGGCGACGGACGCGAACCTGCGGGCGCTGCGGACGGCCGTGACGGGTCCCATCGAAGAATTTCTGGTGCGTCACTCGTCGCGCCGCAACACCGAGCTCTTTGAGGGCTTGATCTCGCGCCTGCTGCAGTCGCAGGGATTGAAGCAGGACGCGATGCCCGTGATCCTGCGCAAGTTCGTGGTGCACGCTCCGGCGTTCGTGCTGACGGAGCTGAGCGAGGCGTTCATGATCGGCTTCCTGATCTTCGTCCCGTTCCTTGTCATCGACCTTGTCGTCAGCAACGTGCTGCTGGCGCTGGGCATGCAGATGCTCACGCCGACCATGATCTCCCTTCCGCTCAAACTGCTGGTGTTCGTGATGATGGACGGCTGGGCCCTGATCCTCCGCGGCCTGGTGACCGGGTACGTGTAAGCAGGAAAACCATCCAGTGAACCCCCAGGACTTCATCCGCATCGTGCAGCAGGCTTTGCTGTTGGTCCTGCTCGTCAGCGCGCCGGCACTGCTGGTCGCCCTGGTGCTGGGCACCGTGATCAGCGTTCTTCAGGCGGCGACGCATATCCAGGAATCCTCACTGCTGAGCGTGCCCAAGATCCTGGGGGTCAGCGCGGCCCTGGCGCTGGCGGGGCTGTGGATGCTCCAGCAGGTCCTGCAGTTCGGAGAAGCGCTGCTCTCCATCGTGCCGCAGTTGAGATAGAGAGCCCTGGCGCCCCACGAGCCGACATGCGATGAATGCTCCGATGGACACGCAGGCGATCTCTTCGCTGCTCAGCGACGCGGCCTCGTCCCCCCATGTCCGAACGGGCGTGCTGATGCTGGCCCGCCTCACACCCATCGCGGCGATCACGCCGCTGCTGGGGGGCACCAACGCCCCCGCGCGATTTCGCTTCGGGGTTTCGATCCTGATCGCGGCGATGGTCGCGCCGGTGTTTGCCCACGCCGCGCCCTCTCCGTACCCCTTTTTCGTGGTGCTGGTGATGCAGGGGATCGTGGGGCTCACCATGGCCCTGGCGATCCGGCTGGTCTTTGAGGTCTACTCCGCGGCCGGCCGATTGATCGACGACGCGAGGGGCGCAGGGAACGCCGAGCTGTACGATCCGTTCAACAACCAGCAGCAGTCCCAGCTTGGCGCGTTCCTGGTGGTGACCGCCGTGGCGCTGTTCTCCGCAGCCGACGGCCACGCGGCCTTTCTCTCGGCGCTGGTGGACGGCCTGGAAGCCTTCCCCCCCACCGCCGCCGCGCCTCCGGGATCGATCGGCCCATGGGGAGTGTTCGACGCCGCGGCCACGGCCTCGGCGCTCATGGTCTCGGCCCTCAAGATCGCCTCCCCCGTGCTGGCGGTCACGCTGCTGATCGATCTGGCGCTGGGGCTGGTCAACCGCCTGGCCCCGCAGATCCAGGCGAGCACGCTGGGTCTCATCATGAAGGGCGCGGCGTCCCTGGGCGTCACCGCCTTCTCCATTGCCTTGATCCTGTCTCCGCCGGTGCAGTCCGTCGCATCGATCGTCAGGAACTGGTTCCTCTCACGGCCCTAGACCATGTCCGAATCCTCCGGATCCAAGACCCATCCGCCGAGCCCCAAAAAGCTCCGTGACGCCCGTGAGAAGGGCCAGGTTGCGTATTCCTCGGACCTTGCCGCCGCGATCCCGCTCGCGGCGGGGCTGTGCACCATCCTCATTACCGCTCCCGAGCTGTGCCGCGGGGCGATGGAGATCACGCGCCTGTGCATCACCGGCGCCGTGGAACGCGCCCCCGATATCTCGCGCACGATTGATACCGCCGGCCACGCGCTTCTGCGGCTCCTCACCGCCTCGCTGGGGACGCTGGGGGCCATCGTGGTGACCGCCCTGGCGGCATCGTTCCTGCAGGTCGGGCCGCTGCTCACCCCTCAGCCACTTTCCCCGAAGTTTGAATCACTCAACCCCGTCAAGGGACTCAAGCAGATTTTCTTCTCACGCCGCGCCGCCGTGGAGCTGGGCAAGAACCTGCTCAAGTTCGTCATCGCGGGCATCGTCGCCGCCGTGCTGGTCTGGGACCAGCGCGTGGCGCTGACCCGGCTCGTCCTGCTCGAACCACTGCCAGCAGCGAGGTGGATTTTCTCCGCCGCCGTCCACCTCGCCTCCGCCGTCGTCCTGGTCTTCCTGTGCCTGTCGGTGGCCGACCTGCTCTACCAGCGCTGGCAGCACCACAAAGACCTGATGATGACCTACGAGGAGGCCAAGCGCGAATACAAGCAGGAGGAGGGGGACCCTGAGCACAAGGCGCGCAGGCGAGCGATGCACGAGGAGGTTCTTCTGGGGCTGATGATCAAGGAAGTGGGATCCGCGGATGTGGTCATCACCAACCCGGACCATGTTGCCTGCGCGCTGCGCTGGGACGGGGAGGAAGGCAGTGCTCCCAAGCTCGTCGCCAAGGGCACCGGGCACGTCGCGCAGCGCATCAAGGAAGCCGCGGCGAAGGCGGGCGTTCCGGTGCTCCGCCGTGAGTCGCTGGCCCGGACGCTCGTCAAGCTCGAGCTCAATACCCAGATTCCCGCAGATCTGTACGAAGCCGTCGCCGCCGTCATGGAATGGGCGCAGGAGGAAGCCCAGCTCGCGGGCAAGTTCACGAACTGGCAGCGGCGGGAGCGTGAACAGTCCGAACGCGGGGACGCGGATTCGGGGGAATAGTCCGCCGCGGCGCCCGAAGGCCAGGTTCCGACCCCGGCGGCGGACGCTGTACGCCGGACGGATGAGGATCCCCGCAGCGCTTTTTGTTGTGTTCCCCCGCAACGCGGGCGTGGAACCTCCGACAACTGCACGTCGGATCGAGCCTTACGGCCGACCGCGACCGGAACCCACCCCCCATCAAGGAGAACGCCATGTCCACGATCGCCCGCTGCGGTTGCTACCGCCCCAGCACCTCGACTCCCAGCAAGACCAGCGCTTCGGGCTGGGACAAGCTGCAAAATGATGCAAAGAAGGCCGGCGCCAGCCTGGATTCGATGCTCGAAGACGCGATGAAGCTCGCCAAGAGCGACAAGCAGGCCGATCAGCAGCAGGCCCAGATCATCATGGCCAAGTACAGCGCCCGCTCCCAGGGTCTCAGCAACATCTTCAAGACCCTGAGCGAATCACTGCAGGCCGTGGTACGCAACTTCCGCTGAGCCGGTTCCTCCCGACATCACGCACGAACCTCACGCAACACCCTTCGGTGTCCGGACGCGAATCGGCCATCGAAGGGGTTGCCTTTCACACACCCTTCGACAGGAGTTCCCGATGCTCGGCATCGACGCCACCGCCATCTCCCAGCGATTCAACTCCGCGTTCAGGTCCCTTACCTCCGGGCCGGTCGGTTCCTTCATCAGTCGCCCCCCAAATCCTCTGGCGACGCTGTTCAGCACGGCGTCGTACTCCGGACCGATGGTCCCCCGGTCCGCGGCGTCCCGGACCGAAGTGCCGGCGAACATTCCCGGGCCGGTCCCTGCGCCCCAGTGCAGCGTGCTGAACATGGCGAGGGAGCTGGCGCCGCTGGCCGAAAACGCCTACAACCCCAGCCCTGTCAAGGGCTTCGACCTGGCCCGCAACGTCACCGGCGCCGAAGGCTTTGCCGCCGCCGTCTATCGCGGTGAAGTCGAGGGTCGTCCCCAGGTTGTCGTGTCGTTCCGCGGCACGGAAAACGCAACGGACTGGGTCCAGAATGTCGCGAGCAACTTCTCCGTGCCCTCCCAGTACAACCAGGCGCTGAACTTGCTGCGGGAAGTGCAACAGCAGTACCCCGGCCAGGAGATCATCCTCACCGGCCACTCCCTCGCGGGCGGCATGGCGGCGTATTCCGGGATCCTCCGGGAAGTGCCCGCGGTGGTCTTCAATGCCGCCGGCACCGACGGTCCGCAGTCCGCGGCCTTGGGGCCCGACATGACCACGACGGCGCAGAACATTGTGCAGGTGAATGCCTCCTGCGATCCGCTGACGCAGAATCCCCTCTCCCGCCGCCTCGCGGGGCAGCCTTGGAACCCCGAGGCGACGTACATCGTGCCCTCCGAGGGCTCGGTGTGGGGGCTCGAGTGCCACTCGATGTCCAACCTTCGCCGCACCCTGGAATCGAACGGGGAACTGCAGCGCCCGTAAGGGCCTCCACGGGTAACCCAGATTCGACCATCGCCCCGGGCCCCCGCGCCCGGGGCGATGTGCTTTGAGGCTCCCCAAGAGCCCTGCTCCTGGTCTTCCGCGCCGCCTCCGTGAGAGACCGGAGTTCGCAACGGAAACAGGCAACACACGCAACAGTACTCCGGGAAGCCCGATCACTTGCACGTCCGGCAACGCGTCCACACCACCACACGCTCACCCAGGTGTTCGCCATGAAAGTCCACAGCGAAGAACCACGCAGCGCGTTCCAGGCCATCCGCCCCAAGACCCAGCAGCCCGCAGCCCCTCACCAGCCCGTCTCCGTCGAGTCGACCGCCGGCTCCTCTGTGCGGTTCGAACTGGAATACATGCAGGCGCGCCTCGCATCCATCCACACCGCCGCCGGCGGGGCGATCCGGGACGTCTTCGCAAACCTTACCTGAATCCCCCCAACGGGGCGCGTCTTCTCAGAAGAGCACCGCCGTACCACGCTCGCCTCTTCCCGCGCGGCCGCTCAACAAGAGCGGCCGCTGTCGTTAACGTGCGAGCCGGCTCCCCGCGTGCCGCCCGTGAACCAACGGCAGTTTTACAGGGACACGATCAATCTTCACCACGCACGCAACAGCTCAACCGCGTGCCCGATCACTGCATGTCGCGTTCACCACAACGCATCACGAATCCCACACGCAACAAAGGAGTTTCCCCATGGGTTTCTCGATCGGCAACATCTTCAAGGGCGTCGTCAACTTCGGCAGCAAGATCCTGGGCGGCGCCGCCGGCGGGTTCCTGGGCAGCGGCGCCAATCCCCTGGGCGCGCTCTTCGGGGGCCTCTCGGGCCTCGCCGGTTCGTTCCTCGGCGGCGCTCAGAAGCCCAAGCTGCCCCAATCGTTCGAAACGGCCCTGCCCCAGGCCTCCATGGACAGCATGCAGTCGGGGGGACTGCTGGGCATCATCAACCGGCTCGTCAGCGTGCTCTCAGGCGTCGTCAACGGCCTCCTGAGCAAGCTCACCGGTGGGGACGCCGGCGCCCCGGCGAACCCGGGTCTGCAGATTCCCCCCCCGCAGGCCTACGCCCTCGCGCAGGACCCCACGATGAACGTGGCCTGAAGCACCTCACGTTTCCTCTCTCCCCGCACGCATCCATCATTCGGAGCCGACCCGTGAACAGCCTGATGAACCGTCCCGCCGCCTCGGCCTTCTCCAGCAACCACACCGCCCGCACCGCCGTCTGCCGTCAACCCATGGAGATGCCCCGCACACCTTCGGAGCCCAGAATGGGCTTCGAGCCCTGGCTGGGATCCCCTTCGCGCCCCGGGGCGGGGCCGTTCAACCCCATCCCCGCGTTCTTCGGCCAGCTGCCGGCGACGCAGACGCCCGGCGGCTTCCAGGGAGTCATCGACAACCTCATCAGCGTCATCGAGTCGGTCATCACCAAGCTCCTGGGTCTCGTGGGACAGACCCCCTCCTCCACCGGCGCTCCGCAGCAGGGCGCGGCCCCGACCGGCGGCTCCGAGGGGTCTTCGGGCTCCTCGGGTTCCGCCGGCTCGTCGGGCTCCTCGAACACCTCGGGGACCGAATCGCCCACCACGGACAAGCCGGGTGCAACTCCCGACAACGACCACTGCTCCCGCCCCCACCGCTTCCCGCTCAGTTCCCTGGACGGCAAAACCGTGGCCGATGCGAAGAAGATCGCCAAGAAGCACGGCTTCAAGGTCCGCGTCGTCCGCGAAGGGCAGAAGATCCGCACGGATTTCAAGGACCAGCGCATCACCATCGTGATCGACAAGAAGAACCACGTGAAGGATGCGCGGTACTGCTGAAACGCCGTCTCCGCCGACGCTCCGCAAACGCACACTCCCCTGCCTCACCGCCCTCCGTGACAGCCCCGGGACGAAACCCGGGGCTGTTGCGTTGTCGGCAACGGGGAGGCAACCTCCGGCGTGGTGACCCCCACCATCGCGGCGCTCCCCGCCGCTTCGGCGGCAGGGCGCCGGATCACGGAAATTTCCCTAAGGAGACTTTGGAAAGCTGCGGCGATGCTACGAGTGTTCGGGCGCCTTCGCGGGTGCAGCCTGCATGAACGGAGTTGCGATGAATCTCCGCCTTTCGAAGAAGCGTGCCGCGCGGTCGGCTCCCGCATTCAACGGGGAACATGACCGTCTTCGGGATGAGATGGATCGGACGTTTGATCGCTTCTTCAACGATCCCTTCGGGGCGGGATTCATCGATCCCAAGGCCCTTCGACCGACCGGATGGATGCCGGCGATCGATGCAAGCGAGGGCGACGCGGGGACCACGATTCGTGTCGAGGCGCCTGGGATTCGGGGGAAGGATCGTTACATCTCCGTCTCCGGCGGCACGGTGACGATCGCCGCTCAGAAGGAAGAGTCGAGCGAGGCGAACGACAAGAGCTTCTTCCACTGCGAGCGCGCCGTTGGCGCGTTCTGGCGATCGATCGACTTCACGGACACGGTGGATGTTGACAAGATCACAGCGGACGCCGAGAACGGCGTCTTCACCATCCATGTCGCGAAGAAGTCCAGGGCCAAGGCAAAGCAGATCGCGGTGAGACCCGCGAGGAAGGTACCCATGGGCGGGTAACACCGGTCCCCAAGGGTTGGAGAGAGAGCGCTGGCTGGGTCCAACGACCCGGCCGCGCTTTTTGCCGCTGGCGGGGGACGTCACGACGCATTCAGCGGAGGCATTCCGCGCCCCGCGTGGAGCCGCTCGCCCGGGAAGGCGGCACGTGTGCGTGCACGGATCCGCCCAGACGTGGCGAAGGTCATCGCGCCGCGGCGCCCGTGCGGAGCACGAAGTGCCCGGCAATCAAACCCGCATGGCAGCCGTTTCCGGCGGCAGCGGGGTACCCCACTTCCACTACTCCCCGCTGCAGAGAAGCCGCTCTCCGCGTGCGAGCCGCTTGATCTCCACATCGCTCGCGGCGGCTTCCGGCGCGGCGCCGCGAACCTCTTTCTCGGCCTGGACCCAGTCAGAGACGGCGTCCCCCGCGTGTCCGTTGCCGTTGCGGGCCTGGTATATCTCGTACGCCCGCTCCCGGATCCGGTCGCTCGCGCATGCGTCGCACGCGTCCTGCGGATCTGCCGCGAGGGGGCGCTCGCCGGGGGCCGCGGTGTTCTTGCCAGTCACGGTCGGGGGCGTGATCACGGTTCTCATAGGGTCTCCTTTGGGGTGACGGTGCGGAACTGGGTCTGCGGTGGCCTCTGGCACTACACATTCGTCGGGGGGTGAACCCTCACGCAGGAAGGCCTTGCTTTCCTCAGAGCATCCCGGCCCGCTTGGCAGCTCGACTCCCACATGCCTGATTTCTCCCCCAAGCGCCGTGCTCTCCCTCTATCCGGTATCGCTCACGCTTGACCGGCCGGGATCCTCACGCTCTCCCATCGCCGCGCCATACCCCGCGTTGACAATCGCCCACACCAGGTCGGCAATATTGCACATCGCGTCATGCTCAACGACGGCGCGGGCTCTCACGAGACTCACGCTCAGCCCGTGAACTCCCTTGACCCGCGCCAGCACCGTGCAGAGACGCTCCCGGCACGAGTTGTCCCGCATGCCGATGATCACAAGCACAGTTCTTCTCGCGGGCGAGCCCAACGACATGCTCCTCCACGCGGGCACGCCACGGCGCCAGGGCCGGAGACACGCCCGCGCCCGTTTTTATGTCCGCTGCTTCACACTCCCCCTTGAGCACGGCGTGGACTTGCGTGGTTCCCCACACCTGACGCCGCGCGCGAAGCCTGGACGCGGCGCCTTGCGCACGCCGCCGCGGGCTCGGGCCTTGGCCACATCAAGAACACCGATGAACGGGGCAGGGTCCGCACGGGCGCCGCGGCCCGCGAGCAGCCGCTGCAGGTGGCGTTCCGCCTCCAGCCAGTTGAGCGTGTCGTTCCCCCCGTACCGCTTCCACAGTTCTTCGGCGATTACCGCGACCAGACGATGCGTCAGGTCGAGTTCCCGCCGTGGTTCTGCAAGAGGACGGATGGTCAGCCGCATGATGGCACTCCGGGTTGGCGCCGCGACTCGGCATCTTCAACGGGTTCATGATGACCTGGCGCCGCATCGACCTCCAGCCGGAAACTTCCCTGATCGGGGGTTTGAGCGGGAGCGCACGATCCCCATGGTGGTTGTATTCGGGTAGGGGCGCCGCGCCACGGATCCAGTTCTCGTACTCGGATCACTCATTGCATGCGTACATTCGCACATATCGTGGGATACCATTGACATATGGCCGGACGTGCATCACAGCACGCTGCTTCTGTGCCCCGCATCGATCCGGTGCAGAGTCACATCCATCCCGCGGCGTTGACTGGTGCGACCGCACCAGGTGCACACCCGTTTACGCCGGGGAGCCCGCCCCTGGCGCACGGGGACGCGCTGCGAGAACTCGTCAACAGCCTGCCGTGGGCGATCGCCATGTTTGACCGGGAGATGCGCTGCCTTGCGGCCAGTCCCCGGTGGCGCATCGATTGCCGCGTCCCTTCGGAGACGGTGCTCATCGGGCGCGCGTACGGGGAGGTGTTCACGGACATTCCCGAGCACTGGAAACTTGCGCACCTGCGTGGGCTTGCCGGTGAGACGGTGGTGATGGAGGAGGAGCAGTTTCGCCGGCCCGACGGGCAGGCGCAGTGGCTGCGGTGGGAAGTCCGGCCCTGGCATGGTGACGGCGGGACTGTTGACGGCATCGTCATGATGGTGGAGGACATTTCCGAGCGCAAGCGCGCGCAGCAGGAACTGATCCGTAGTGAGAAGCAACTCACCACGGAGCTTGAAGTCTTTCAACGGATCTGGAAGCTGGGGGTGACGCGGGTGCACGACGGTGACCCCAACGCCCTGGCAGAGGAGATTGTGGGCGCGGCGGTGCAGATCACCGGGGCCTGCATGAGCAGTCTCCAGGCGCTGGACCACGCGTCGGGCGAGCTCAAGCCCGTCGCGCACCACGGATTCAACTCGGCACGGCTCGCCTGCTTTGATCCGTCCGTCGGCTCGGGCGCGGCGTGCAGCATGGCCCTGGCGCGGCGGGAACGGGTCGTAGTCGAGGTCTGTGGCGGAGCCTCGCGAGCGGAGGCGCCCCACCTCGCGGAGCTGCGCAAGGCCGGCGTCGGCGCCGTGTGCGCGACGCCCCTGCTGACGCGCTCGGGAACGGCGATCGGAGTCCTCTGCGTGTGCTTCCGTGAACGCCATGTCATGGCCGACAGGGAGGTGTGCGCGCTGGACCTGCTGGCGCGGCAGGTCGCCGACGTCATGGAGCTCGCCGAGGCTCACAAGAGCCTGCGGGATCAGCGTGATTACCTCAGCGCCATCCTCACGGCCGCCGTCGATGCGATCATCACCATCGACGCGCGGGGCATCATCCAGTCCGTGAACCCCGAGACCGAGCGCGTCTTCGGGTACGCGGCGAATGAGATGGTCGGCCGCAACGTCTCCATGCTCATGCCCGCCCCCTACCAGGCGGAGCACGACGGGTACATCGAGCGGTACATGAAGACCGGGGAGGCACGCGTCATCGGGAAGGGTCGGGAGGTGCGCGGGCTTCGCAGGGACGGCACGGAGTTTCCCGCCGACCTGTCCGTCAGCCGCGCGGATCATCACGACCTGTTCGTGGGCATTATCCGCGACATTTCCGCGCGAAAAGAGGCGGAGCACAAGCTGCGCGAATCCGAGCGGCTCGCCTCCATCGGCACCCTCGCCGCCGGACTGGGCCACGACATGAACAACGTGCTGCTGCCGGTGCGAGCTCGGCTCAACGCCCTCAGCGCCCCGGACACGGCCCGCGGACTCCGGGCCCCTCTGCGGGAACACGTCGAGGAGATCAACAAGAGCGTCGCCTACCTCCAGCAGCTTGCCGACGGTCTGCATTTCCTCACGCTCGACCCCGAAACAGACCAGGACTTGCGCGGCGGGGGCAGCGCCACGGACCTGCGCCTGTGGTGGTCGCAGGTCGGCGCCCTGCTTTCCAAGACCGTTCCCAAGCATGTCCGCATCACCGCGACGATCCCCGAAGCCCTCCCGTCCGTCGCCGTCCCCGGACATGCCCTCACCCAGGCGGTGCTCAACTTGTTCGTGAACGCCGGGGAGGCCATTCATCAGTCGCCGCCGTCCCCGCCCGCGGGCGGCGCGATCCGGCTCTGGGCGAGTTATTCCCCCGGGCATTGCCCTCCGATCGTGCGTCTGGGAGTCACCGACAACGGACCGGGCATGACCGAGGACGTGCGGCGAAGAGCGTTCGATATTTTCTTCACCACCAAGCCTCGCGGCCTGGGAACGGGTCTGGGCCTGGCGCTGGTGCGCCGCGTGGTGGACCGTGCCGGCGGGAACGTCGAGATCGAATCGGCGCCCGGCAAGGGCACCACCATCGTAATGACCATACCCGCCGTGATCGAGGCGTCCGAGCAATCACATGCTCGCCGCGCGGTGATCTCCACCCGGGATGGCCGTGCCGCGGCCCTGATCCGCTACGCCCTCAACTCCGCCGGCGTGTCGGTCACCTTGGCCGACGACCCCGACGGCGCGGACATTTGGATCGTCGACCCCGGCGTCGTCACTCCCGCCGCGGCCGAGGCCTGGAAGCGCCGCGCCGGTAGGGGCCAGCTGGTGTTGCTGGGACCGGCCCCCGCCGACCACGCCGCGGCGTGGGCCTCCATGCACCCGCACACGATCACATCGCCCGACGACCTTGACTGCATCTTCACGGCCATCCACAGCGCCATCCGCGAAGAGGGGAGCCTTTCCGATGCCTGAGCACACCACCACGTCGGGCCATCGAACCATCTCCACGAGAAGCACCGGCAGGACCCCCGCCGGGACGCGCCCGGAGATGCCGGCGGCCGATGGTTCCTGCATCCGCGTGCTCTGCGCGGAGGATCACGCCGTGCTGGTGGAGGGCCTTAAGGCGCAGTTCGCCATCGACGGCCGCATCCACGTGGTGGGAAGCGTCTCCTCCCCCGAGCATCTGCTCGAAGAGGTCGCGCGGCTCAAACCCGACATCGTCCTGCTCGATATCGAGATGCCCGGGCCCGATGTCTTTGAGATGGCCGACCGCATGCGGCACATGCATCCCTCACTGCGCTTCGCGTTCCTGAGCGCCCACATCCGCCACGGATACCTCGCCGCCGCGTACAAGTGCGGCGCCTGGGGGTATTTCGCGAAAGGTGATGAACTCCACGACATCGTGGCCGGCATCATGGAACTGGCTCACAGCACCGCGGGCACGTTCGTCATGGGCCCCAAGGTTGCCCAGCTCTGTGCACGGCCCGCCCCGACCTCGAGCGGCCCCCGTTCCACCACGGCGAACACGGTCATGGAGAAGGACCGCCCCGTCGCCCCTCCGCTGGAATCGCTGACCGCCCGGGAAATCGAGGTCCTCCGCCTCATCGGCAAGGGCCAGTCGCGCAACGAGATCGCCGCGGAGCTTTCCCGGAGCGCCAAGACCATCGATGGGCACCAGGAACGCATGATGCGCAAGCTGCACATCGATTCCCGCGCCGAGCTCATGCGCTTTGCGATCCGGGAAGGGCTCGCCGAGGCGTAACCATCCACGCGTCCGAGCGGAGAACGCGAAACGTGCGACACCGGGGAACCTCGGCCTCGCCTGGGCCCTTGAGCAGCCGTCCCTGGACGCCTCGCGTCGACGCGAGCTGAACATCGCCACACCGTCGCATCGAGCAGGCGCGGGATCACCATTTCAGCCTGAGGGGTCCACGGCACCCCTCAGGCCCGCAGGAAAAGCGGCCTCGCCCCAAGTGGTCGCCCCGGGGCGTGGTGGGCGAGACCTTCCGGCACGCCCGCCCGTTGATCGATCCGGTGTGGCTGCCGCCTGCGCCCCGAGGGCACGAAAGCTGTCACCGCCGGCGACGCAGGGCTACCAGGCCGCTCAGTGAGAGCAGGGCGAGGGACCCTGGCGCGGGAATGTCGGACACGGTGATGCCGGAGACGATCCCGCTGTGGATTCCCACCAGTCGCAGGTCCGTGATCCTGATCGAGGTAAGCGCCTGCGTCGCGAACTCGGGCGGCAGGTCGATTCCTTGCATGTCGATGACGTCGGGCGTTCCATCCCTGCCCGGACTGATCGTGAACACGTTCTGCGTGGTGGTGCCATTGATCAGCGTCGTAAAGCCGGGGTACAGGTTCCAGTCACGGATGTCGTTGTTCCCCACGAGGTCCTTGGCGAAATACGACCCGCCCGATCCGAAGCACTCGATCTTCATCAGCCCGCCGAAGGCGGTACCCCAGTAGGAGTTGATGAGCGTGAAGACTTTCCTCATGCCGTACTGACCGACGGGGATGTCCAGGATCGTCGTTTCACCGTTGTGATTGAAGCTCTCCCCCCGCGTCCACTCGTTGTTCCCGCTGGTGGGAATGTGGAACGGCACGCCGCCCAGGACCACGTCACCGGTCGGCGCGGTGCCGAACGCTCCGAACCGGTTCTGCATCACCGCGTTGTGGTAGGCCGAGAAGTCCACCGCATGGAACACCGCCCCGTGGGCGGTCCCGCACAGGGCGCCCATCATCACCGAGAGGGCGGTCACAGGCGTCATCCGGGACATCGTGCTTGTTCCCTTCGTGTTCATGGCCAACTCCTATGGAGAGTTCGGGAGCCCGACGCCGGCTCACGCGAGTCGATGGGGCGCGAGCGTCCTTCCCCTCTTCTTGGACATGATTCCAGCTCGTTCAGACGGGTCCTATGGGAAGACTTCCCTGATATCACGCCGGTCGTCTGCGGAACGCCGCTGGTGTGGATTGTCGGCGACCTGGCTGCGCCTCACCCGGGCCACACGCACGTGTGGGGATCCGGCGGGCGGTCATGAGGGATGTGTGCGAGGACCTATGCGGGCAAGTGGTGGTCCAAACCACCCCCGTCCCCCGCGTGTTTCAGTTCACGGACGCGATGGTCCACACACCATGTTGCGCCGCCGGGAACCACACGCGCCCTCACCCGCCCATCCACCAGCGGCCATCGCGCGCTTCGCATCTGCACCGTTGACCGGGGACTCCAACGGGTGCAGCTTCGGATGAGGAAGAACTCGTGCCGCGAGATCGGCTCCGATACGCATCGTTCCGAAACGTCGGCGGTCAACAGACGAAGAGACAACCAGACGCAACCGCCAAGACGGAAACGGAGTCATGCACGAGTCGGCGAGGGAGAGGCAGGCTTTCAGCAAGTGCGTGCCTTTGATGGACGCCGCGCGGCTCTGCCCAGAGCTCGCACACATATTTGTGTGTTTACAACACGCTGCCACATACTTTTGTGTCGCTCTCTTACGTGTCGCATCCGATGTGCTGTGCTTCTACGCCTAAAATGCTTGTGCATGTACGAGTATACTGTTTTTTCTGCAGATTGCCATCGCGGGCCCTAGACATTCTCGTTCGCGTTTGTTATGTTACCTCTCGTACACGGTTGAAGGGGGACTGCCTCATGACGCTCGGGATCATCGGCACGTGTCTGGCGGCGATTGTCTCTGCCCTCGCATGCACGGCATCGCGAGCACCCTCACCTTCCGGACCGGCAGATCCGCCGCTTCCGCAGGATGCGGACCCAACGCTCCCAGCCGCATCACGCCCCGAGCCGGTCGATACGGCCTCCATCGCCCACCTGCCCGACGGCATTCAGCACGACATCCTCGCCTGGCGCAAGCGGCTGACGGAGGCGACGTGCCTGAAGATTGTCTGTGATTCCGACCAGACATGGGCGGATTTCGCCCAGTTGGATGCGTCGGGTTCGCCGCACGTCGTGCTGCGGGAGCATTTCATCATCCACAGTTGGATGACACATGACGTGCTGTGGGCGGTGATCTTTGGTGTGAAAGACGGTGCGGCCGACGAGACCACACCGCTCTTCCAGGAATACTGGGACGCGAAGGCTGGCAAGGCATGGGAACGGCTCTGGGTGCCTGAAACATCTTCGTACACAGTCCGGCGATACGAATGCGCGGAAATCGGTGGTCCACCGTCACCCGGCTTTCCTTCCCACGGATGCAACTTTGCGGGACCCATGAACTCGTGGCTGTCAGGACCGACGGAGCTTGGGGAACGGGTCATAACCGTGCGATCCATCGCGCTGCTCCGTCTCCCCAACCTCGCGATCGTTCCCCCCGATCCCACCCAGCCCGGAGTGTGGCTGGATGTGTTCACCGACAAATACGTACGCAACGAGGATGATGAAGCCTCCCGCTCGCTGTATCGCCGAAGGGACTTCATGCTCCTGGCACGAGATGCCGCTTCACGACCTGAGGTGCGAGAGTGGCGGACACTGGTGCTCTCGGATCCCAAGCAGGGCGGGAAGGAGCCTCAGCAGAGCGTGGGCACAAACCGCTTTACCTATACCTTTTTCGAGACCACACCGCCCGAACTTCGGCAGGCCACCGATTCGTTCGTCCGAGACGTCGAACTCGCACTTGATCACCAGTAACGTCAACCCGGTGTCGCGTCGGTCCGACGGCTCGGACCGGAGACACAGGTCACTCATATCGGAGTTTGCGTATGAACCTGCACATCATGTGGGCGGCACTTTCCCTGTTGGTCGTAGCGCCGCTTCCCCAGGATCCAAGCCTTACGGGTCCGGCCATCTGCGGGAAGCCTTCCTCGCACATCCCGGACAGCACGAGTCGTCGTGATGCGGACAACATCGTGCTGCTGGATGTCGCCGGCGCGGTGCTGCTGTGGGATGCAGAAGGCAGCGCGTTCGAGCTTACGCTCGATGGGGCTCCCGTGCTGGATCTCGTCACCGGCCGTGATGAACGCGGCTCGCCCACGTTCGCGGGGCTGTGGTCGGACGGCTCTCCCACCGTCTCGGGAAATACAGACGATCCATCTTCTCCTGTATGGATTGTGGAGATCTCCCGGCCAGGTCACAAGCCCGCCCGTTACACCGTGACCACCGCGCCCCTCCAGCGGGGAGACGACCCGCCCGCGGAGCCGAAGCCTCGCCCCGTCATCGTCGGCGTTGAGATCTGCGACTGCTCCGATCAGGTGGGACTGACGTGCAAACTCAGAGATTGCAAGAATCATTGGTCATGCTCGTCAGGCTTTGCAACGTGCCGGCTTGAGAAGTAGTAGTACCGCCGCTTCGCATGGCCCGCCTTCGATCGGTCACCACACCATTGGACATCCGCTGCGCACTCCCGGATGGCCAGTGGTTGGCACGATCGGTCAAGGCGGGTCATGCTCTTCTGCGCAGGCCCGCCCCCGGATGGAGACGGCTTCTGATGATCCTGGCAAAGGCCGCCTTTCAACCGCTTTTCATAGCGAGCACGCATGGCAACAAGTTGGACCTCGCTTTGGGAGCGCAACGGATGACATCACTTTCTGCGATCCACTTCCATGCGATGTGCATCTCCATGCTCGTCGCCGCGCACATGTGCTGGAACTCGCATGCCGCGTTCCAGCCGCCGCCGGATGCCGCGTCGCCAACCGCAGCTGCGAACGATTCGACGATCGCCCACCTGCCCGACGGCATCCAGCACGACATCCTCGCCTGGCGCCGACGTCTAACCGACGCGAAGTGCCTCAAGGTCGTGTGCGAGACCGAACAGACCTGGGGGAACATGGACGATTTGGACGAAACCGGCACGCCCCGCATCGCGTTTCGCGAGCAGTATGTTGTCCACGGCTGGATGACGCCCGATTCGCTCTGGGCGGTGATCTTTGGGAGGAAAGGCGGCGTGGTGGATGAATCCACGCCATTGTTTCAGGAATACTGGGACGCCAGCACGAGCACCGCGTGGGAGCGCGTGCTGGTCCCTGAAACCTCGCTGTACAAGGTGCGGCGATACGAGTGCAAAGACTTTGCGGGGCCGGAGTCTCCGGATTTCTCCTCGGGCGGGTGCATCTTCATCACGGCGATGAACTCATGGCTCGCCGGCCCCTCCGATCTCTCCCAGCGGGTCATCACCGTCCGGTCGATCGCCCTGCTGCGCTCCCCCAACCTGGCGATCGTCCCGCCGGACTTGACGCAGCCGGGCGTCTGGCTCGACGTGTTCAGCGACACGCTCGTGCGAAACGAGCCGAGCAACACGCCCGGCGTGCTGTACCGCCGTCACGACTTCATGCTGCTCGCCCGCAACGCGGCATCACAACCCGAAGTGCGGGAGTGGCGAACCATCGCGCTCGTCGATTCCAAAACGGGTGGAAAGCACCCGCAGCAGATTGTGGGAATCGGCCGATTCGAGTACACCTTCTTCGATTCCCCGCCGCCGGAACTCAAGGCGGCAACGCAGAACTTCGTTCGAGAAGTTGACCGTGCGGTGGAAGGCAAGTAGCTCGCCGGGCATGCACGCCCAGATCGATGTCTCGAGAGCTCGGGAATCGTCATTGCAAAGGAGTACACACCATGCTCGTCCACGTGATGCTCGCCCTATCGATCGTTACCGCGCCGCCCTCCCTCAGGCACGATCCGAGCCTCGCCGGTCCTGCCATCTGCGGCGCCGACACGATGCCGCCCCGGCACGTACTGGGTGCAAGCGATGAGGCGAAGATCGTCCTGCTCGACGACGAGGGCGTGCTGCTCACGTGGGACACCGGGTCGAGCTCATTTGAGCTCGCGCTCGACGGCGCACCCATGGGCGATCTTGTCACCGCAGCCGATGAACGCCGGTGGCCGTCGTTTGAGGGCGCGTGGTCGGATGGAACCCCGGGAGTATTCGGCGCGGTGGACAACCCCGCGGCACTGACCTGGCTTGTCGATCTGGCTCGCCCCGGAGAAAAGCCTACGAGGTACACCGTGATGTCGGGAGCGCTGCTCCGCAGGGACGACGTGACCAATTCCCTGCCGGCGCCGCTGGTCATTGAACGCAAAAAATGTGACTGCAGCGACGGCGCGGGCCTGTCGTGCAAATTCATCGACTGCGTGAATCAGTATTCCTGCTCGGCAGGCACCGCCACATGCCGTTTCGAGACCCGGGCCGGATAATCCGCGGGCAGGCACAGGCGTTCAAAACCAGCGCGGCACGCCCCCTCCCAATGGGATGGGGCGCTGTCAAGAATCGGCGAACCCGTACGACGAATGGAGCGGACGTGAGTCGAACACGCGACCTCATCATTGCGAACGATGCGCTCTACCAACTGAGCTACCGCCCCGATTTCGGAGAGGATGATAGCCTCCCCCTCGCCCATCGTCCTGCAAACCCGTGAACGCCCCGTCAACCCCGGGAACTCGCCCCGCCAGCGGCGGCGCAGCGGCTTGCCCCTTGCCAGAAACGCGGAACTGCTCGCAGACCGCACGGAAAGGTGGGGGAAAAACGGGCGGCCATGCGCGGCGACTCACCGGCCCGGGTGCCCGGCCACGTGGGCCGTGGCCCTTGGGTTCCTGGGCAACTGGATACCTGGGTTGCCGGGCACCTCGATGCCTGATCTCCTGGGCACTTTGATATTTGGACTCTTGGGCACCTGCCGCGACCCGGTACGAGCCTACTTCTGCGTCCCCGGCGGTTCCTCGCCTTGGGAGACCGTGATGGCGTCACCGGAAGTCGCCGGGGCGGCGTCGGTGGGGCGTTGCCACGGCCGAACGGCAACCAGACCCGCCGCGGCGGCAAGGAGGGTCGGGATCGAGTCGGCCGCGGTCACCAGCAGGGTGACGCCCGCGTACCGCTCGCTGCCTTCCAGGTGCATCAGCGCGGCCAAACCCGTCGCCCCGGTTTCTCGCACGCCCAGCGCGCCCGACGGGCTCGCCGCTCCCAGCGCGAAGTAGGCCAGGCCCAGCAGCAGGGCGGAGGCGGGGTCGATCTGGATCCCCAGGATCCGAGCGGCGAGCCAGAAGCGGGCGCCCTGCATCGCCAGGTCTCCGCAGCGCCCCGCGATTCCCGTCCACCACGCCCTGGCGTCTCCCACCATGTCGAACCCGGCGTGCACGTGTTCAAACGGCCTTGAGCGCGCCGCGCGAGCGAAAAGGCTCACGCGGGTTCCGCCCGCGAGGGCTTGCAGTTTCGTCAGGCCCGCCGTGCCAGCAAAGATCCGGGCGATCCACCAGCCCAGGGCGGCAACCAGTGCGACGCCGGCCAGTCCTGCGATGATGAGCGGAGCGCCCCGCAGCCCGAGCGTCGCCGCGACGACAAAGGGACCGCAGACGGCGGCGAGGGCGGCGGCCGCGGCGGCCATCCAGGCGGCGATGGTGCCGATGGGGATCCGATCCCGCGTGCGGTGGACAAAGAAGCGGTACACGACCGAGAGCTTGAAGGGAATGAGGGCCAGGCACGTGGCGACGGCGTTGACGGCCTGGACATGCCAGAACGGTGGCCGGCGCTGATCTGCGTGCCGCGGGGCGCCGCCGATCAATCCCCAGAACACCAGGCCGTTACAGAAAAGGCTGGCGAGGGAAAGCCCGAACATTCCGGCGATCTGCCCCGCCGTCGCGGCGCGGAGGTGCTCGAGCTGGTCTCGGTTCCCCTCTCGCATCGCCAGCTTCACGCACCAGGCGAGCAGGCCCAGGCCGATCAGCGCGCCCACCACCTGCACGGCGGCGCTTCGCCACGAGCCCCCCGCCTGTGTTCTCCCGCCCGCGGTCTCCATGCCACAGGGTCATCGGCTCGCCCCCGCCCGGGGCCGCAATCCCCCGTGCGATTCACCGCGCAATCCGGACCCGGAAATGAAAAAGACCCCGGTCCCACCCAGGGTCTTCTTCCTTTCGCGGCGCTGGGAGATTGAGGCGGCGGGCGAGCCGCCGCCGTCAGCAGCCGGTCTCAAACGCCTTGACGAATTCCGTAAAGTCCGCTTCGTCCACAAAGCCGCTGCCATCAAAATCCGCTTCATCCTCGCCGGCGGCGAACCGCTCGACAAAGGCGTCGAAGTCGTCACGGTCGATGAACCCCGAGTCGTCCACGTCGGCGGGGCAGACCTTGAGGGACCAGACCTCATCGCCCTCCTGCGGGCGGTAGGCGTTGAAGTACAGCGTGGAGCCAAGCACTTCACCCCGCACCGGAGATGCACCGGGAAGACCGGGCCAGATGTCATCGACCATGCGGGTGCCTTCGGCGGTGCCGTCGCTCATCCACAGTTCCAGGCCGTGGACGCCATCATCGGCGGAGAAGTAGACGCGACCACCGGCGGCGGCGAGCAGCGTTCCAGACGTGAGTGCGCCCAGCGGGCCGGGAACGATGTCCAGGACCAGGTGCGTGCCTGCGGGGGTGCCATCGGTGACCCAGAGTTCCTTGCCCGTCGCGGGCGTTGAGATCGTGATGAACGCCTTGCCACCACTGACGAGCGGACGATCGAAAATGCTCCCGGCGGTGCTGCCGGGGATGGTCTCGGCGAGGAGCTGCGTGCCCGCGGCGGTGCCGTCGCTGACCCACAGTTCCCGGCCTTCGGCGGCCGTGGTGGCGAGCAGGATGGCCTTGTTGTCGATGCGGGCGATCGGATTGGGAAGTGAACCGGTCGAGCCGGGGCGGATGTCCTTGACGAGCGTGGTGCCGGCGAGGGTGCCGTCGGTTCGCCACAGCTCCGAACCGATGACGTTGTCGGTGGCGCCGAAAAGGACGTAGCTTCCCATGGAGATGAAGCGGTTCTCGACGAGGGAAACGCCGCCCGCCGAGCCGGTGATGAACTCCTTGAGCAGGGAAGTGCCCGCGGGGGTTCCGTCGGACTTCCAGAGTTCTCCTCCGCGGGTGCCATCGTCGGCCGCGAAGACGAGTGTGCTGCCGATGATCGCGCCATTGATCCCTCCGGTGAGGGATCCAGCGTTGGGCTTGGGGTTGATGTCGATGAACCGGGTGCCGGCGGGCGTGCCGTTGGTGGCGATGAGTTCGTTGCGCCTGCCGCCGGTTCCGCCTGCGTCGATGTAGAAAAGGCGGTCCGCGCCGGCGATGGCGGTGGGAAGCTGGTTGTAGTAGTTGGTGGCGAAGGAGGAGGCGCCGCCGGGCTCGGCGTCGCCGAGAAAGGTCGTTCCGGCCGCGGTCCCATCGGTCAGGGAAGGCTCGAAGCCCTTGCCGGGGAGACTCCACCACACGATGGCCCGCTCACCAAACGGGACGATGTCCCCGAACGCGGTGTCGGCAGAACCGGGCGTGAGATCGGCGGCGAGGGTTACTGTCGAGCCGGGATCGACCCGCCACAGCTCCCGGCCCAGCGCGCCATCGTCGGCGGTGAAGACAAGCCGTCCCGCGGATGTGGTGAACAGGCGGGGGCTGGATTCTCCGGGGCCGGTGCGGATGTCTCGCAGCAGCTGCGTGCCCGCGGGGGTTCCATCGGTGATCCAGGGCTCGGGCCCGATGCCCCCGATGTCAAGGTTCAGCATCGCCCGCGTGCCGACGGGGCTGGCGAGGAGGTTGACGTACTTCATGTCAGCCAGGAGCAGTTGCGTGCCGGCGAGCGTGCCATCGGTGCTCCACAGGCCGTAATTCTTCGGGGAGGAAGGGATCTGGGCAAAGAAGTATCCGACCCCGTTCACCTCGAGCGTGTCGCTGACAAAGAAGTTGTCGGCGGCGCTGAAATTCGTGAGTTTCACCAGGCCCGAGGCGCCGAAGTAGTAGGCGTTGCGAACGCCATTGACCTGCGCCTGGAACAGCACGCCACTGCCGAGCGGAGAGAGCTGGTCGACGTCGCTGGACTCCTCGCCGGGGACGATGTCGATGGCCAGCTTGGTGCCGGCGACGGTGCCGTTGGTTTCCCAGAGTTCCCATCCGTGGGCCGGGTCCTGGGCTGGGAAATACGCCTTGGCGCCCGCGGCGACGGCGGTGTCGAAGAAGTTCGAGTACGCGCCGGGATAGATGTCTTTGGCGAGCATGGTCCCGGCGGCGGTGCCGTCGGAGATCCACGGCTCGTAGCCGTACTCGGGGGTGCTGGGGAAGAAGAGCAGCTTGTCGCCCACGGGCGTCATCGCACGCACCGATGAACTGCCCGCCCCGGGCACGATGTCCTTCACCAGGTGCGTGCCCTCGACGGTGCCGTCGGAGGTCCACAACTCCGAGCCCTCGGCGGACGTGCTCGCCGGGAAGTAAACGCGGTTGCCCACCGCGACAAGGGAGGTGACATTCGCATATGGGACGGTGAGCGCGATTGTTCCTTCGTCGGTTCCGTCGGTGCGCCACAACTGCAGGTTGCTCGCCGTGAAAAAGTAGACATACGCACCCGCCGTTACGCAGTACTGGGGAATGATCGAGCCCGGCCCGGGAGAGAGTTCCTTCACGAGCGCGGTGCCGCCCGCGGTGCCGTCGGTCTTCCACAGCTCTGTTCCCTGGCCGTCTCTTTGGGCGACGAAGATGACGACGCTTCCCAGGGACGCCATCCACGCCGGCTGAGAGGAACGGGAGCCTTCCTGGATGTCCAGCACGAGCCGCGTTCCCGAGGTGGTGCCGTCGGTGTACCAGAGCTCCGAACCGTGCTCCCGGTCATACGCGCTGAAGACGGTTCCCGCGCCCAGCGGGGCGATCCCGTGCTGCCCGTAGGCGCCGCCGGGCGTGGAACCCAGGGACGTGACGGGGTTGACATTGATGTCGGCGGAGAGCCTGGGGGCGAAGACCTGGGCCTGCGCGCCGCTCGCCAGGCCCGCGCACGCAACCATCATCCCGGCAAGGGCGCGAACCCGACCGCCCGGAATCCTGGAACCACGCAGACTCTGACCCCCGACGCTCACCGCGCGCTGCACCATGGCATGAACTCCCGGATTGGCATTCCCAGCGGACCGCGACCGCCCTCGGTCGCCTCCCGCTCGCTGGATGCATCGTCTACCGGTCGGTCAAGACGCCCGTTGCAGTATTGCCGATCTCGACCGAAATGTTTGCGTTCACCACGCCGCGTCCAAACCGGACCGGTCGCTCCGGGTCCCCCGCTCTGGCAGCGTGAGGACCGAGAGCCAGGCACGAGGACCACCCTCACTCCGCGGGCTCGATCGTGACCGTCAGGCCCTTGCTGGTGAACTGTTCCTGGTACAGCTCGGCACGCTCCTTGTGGGTGACCAGGAGCAGGGCGATCCCCTTCTTGTCGGCTTCCATCGTTGCGACCACGGCGCGGGGGCGGCCCAGCGTTGTGAGCTCGCAGACGGTGGCGATAACGTATTCGAGGTCGTTCTTGTCGTCGTTGTGCAGCAGGACGCGGAATGGGGGGAGCGTCTGGGGCCTGGGTGGCGTCCGAGCGGGCGCGGGAGGAGCGGCGACGGCGGGACCGGCGGATTCCGAGCCGGAGGCTGGAGTGCCCTTGTCGGGTGAGTCCTGGGCGCGGGGCGAGGTGCTCGCGGAACCCAGCCGCAACGACAGCATCGCCGAGGCCGGCATCCGTGAACGAGCTTCCGAAGGGTTCAGCCGAGTCATGTACAACTCCTCCGCAGGCCGCGGCGTCGCGTAGACCACCACCATCCTCTACCATCAGCGCGACATGCGGCTGACCACTCTTGTGATGATAGGGTCCGTTCTCGCCGGACACGCCCCATGGGGACACCCGGGGCAAGCCCGAGAAGCTGCGCCGTCACCGCGCCGCGCCGAGCCCCCGCCCCCAACGCCCACCCCAGAGCCCGCACCGGCGCCCTCCCCCCAGCCCACGCCGGCCCCCACGCCGAC
>JBGAHA010000001.1:339391-734203 GCA_044226385.1 Phycisphaerales bacterium | reverse complement strand
GCCGAGCTCGCGCTCGGGGTTCCCTTCGGGTTCAGCCTCTCTCCCATCTCCTCGCCTTTCACGCGGGGAGCCCTCGAGGGGCAGCCGCCCCTCTACACCGGCGACCGATCCGCCTCGCGTGCTCGCCCCCGCAGTGATCCCCAAAGAGAGAGGGCCCCGGCTTGACAGCCGGGGTACCTGGATAGCAGATCTCCCACGTCGCCGGCAACTCCAACACCAACAACCGACTTGGGGCTTTTACGCCCTTCTGCGGGCCTCATTTTCGGGAGGTCCTGCGGCCCCACCCTGGGCCTTGAAATCGATCCTGGGGCATCGTGCCGCAGAACACCGTTTCGTGCGCACAATCAGGGACATAGCAAGAACCTACGTGGCCCACTTTGCGCGGCGAGGTGCAAGGCCCCGGCTTGACAGCCGGGGTACCTACGCCGGGCTGCTGGCTCAGCGCTCGCCCGCGTTGTCTTCACCATCCCCCGCGCCCGGCGGGGTGGTTTCGATCGAGTCGATCAGGTCCATGTCGGCGTGGGTATCTCCGAGCGAGCCGTCCGCGCGATCGCCGTCAAGATCGTCCTTGCCCGAGCCTTCGTCCATGTCGGCGAGCATCGCTCGCAGCGCCGCGGAGGCGGCGAGGAGGTTTTCCCGGGAGAGGTGCAGGTGCATGTACGCGGCCTCGTCGGTGGGGGCGTCGACGTTGAACTCTTCGGGGCGATCCTTGAGATGGAAGTCGATGCGAACCGTCACGCCGGTCGAGGTGTGCTCGGTGACGGAGAATTTCAGCTCGGGCTCCAGCAGCTCCAGCTCGCTGATGTCGGGCGCGCCGGTGGAGGCGGTGATCTCGGCGCGGGGGATCTCGGTCTCGTCCAGATCGGCCTCTCGGGGGGCGCGGCCGGGGAGGGCCTGCGCGCCGCCGGCGACGGCCTCGAGCCAGTCGGCGAGGCTGGCGAACTCAAAGAGGCTGACCGAGGGAGAAGACTCCTCCCATTCATCCTTCTCGGTCGCCGCTCGCCACAGCACGGTGGCCCAGGTGGAATCTCCAAAGCCGTCCTGCGTGTCGGGCAGGGCGTCCTGGGAGAAGGACAGCTCGAATTCGTTGCCGTTCTGGGCCTTGAGCAGCATGGACATGAAAACGCCTCGTTTCCGGGCACTCCGGAAAGTGCCCTGCCCGCACGAGGGCGCGGTGGATGAGAGGGATGTGAAACGGGGATGGGGGAAGGCCGCGGCACGCCTCCCGGAGCAGCACGGGCCGACATATCCTCCGGGCATCTGGCCACTACTGGAGGAATCCGTCCATGCCCTCGTACGACATCGTTTCCCGCGTGAATTTCGCCGAGCTCGACAACGCCCTGGGCAATACCCACAAGGCGATCGCCAACCGCTTTGACTTCCGCGGCGCAACGGCGGAACTGACGCTGGACAAGAAGGAAAAGAAGCTCAAGATCGTCGCCGACGACTCCGGCAAGCTTAAGGGCATCCGGGAGATGTTCGAGACCGCGGCCGTCAAGCGCGGGATCTCCCTCAAGACCTTCACCTGGGGAGAGACCGAGCACGCCCTCGCCGGCAAGGCCAAGTGCGAGGTGAAGATCAACGACGGCATCGAGCAGGACAAGGCCAAGGAGATCGTCAAGCTCATCAAGGGATCGGGGCTGAAGGTGCAGGCGTCGATCCAGGAAGATGAACTGCGCGTGCAGGGCAAGAAGATCGACGACCTCCAGGCGATCATGCGGATGCTGGACGCGGCGAACCTGGGCGTGCCGCTGCAGTATGTGAATCTGAAGAGCTAGAAGGGAGCAGTGACAAGAGACGAAGAGAGGGAGAGACGAAGTGGTGGGACAAGTTCAGGGAACTTCGTTGATGTCGATGATGGAGCAGGCGAGGATGGGTTCGATGCCGACGGCGCGGGCGGATTGGATGACGTCGGGGGATTCGGCGCCGGGGTTGAGCCAGACTTCCTTGACGTCTCCGCGGGCGGCAAGGTCGGCCATGAGGGTGGCGCCGACGCGGGGCGGGACGTAGAACAGGGCGCGGTCGATGGGGCCGGGAACGTCGGCGATGGTCTTGTAGCAGCGCTGGCCCTCGACCTGCTCCTCACCGGGATTGACCGGGAACACCTCGTGACCCTTGCGCAGGTGGGCCCGCACGGACTTGTTGCCGTACTTGGCGCGGTCGGACGAAGCGCCAATGATCATGACTCGCATGCGAGGATGCTAGCGGCCGGGCCCGCCGCGAGGATCCGGTGATACCGGTGAGGATTGGACGTTTTCCCTCGCGGTTTGTAGGGTGGGCGCATGGCACGCCCCTGCACTCGCACCTCGCCCATCACCTCCCCACTGCTCTCATGGCTTGCGCTGGCCCTGATGTCGCTGCTGCTGGGCGCGTGCGGCTCGAACGGGTCGACGACGGCTCGCAAGGATCTCACGCTCTGGTACAAGGCGCCGGCGAAGGAGTGGAACGAAGCGCTGCCGGTGGGCAACGGCCGGCTGGGGGCGATGGTCTTTGGCGGCGTGGAGCGGGAACGGATCCAACTCAACGAGCAGACGCTGTGGGATGGGTATCCCCGCAACTGCGACAACCCCGAGGCCCTCGCAGCCCTGCCGGAAGTTCGGCGGCTGCTGTTCGAGGGTCACAATGAAGAGGCGACGAAGCTGGCGAGCGAGAAGATGCTGGGAAAGCCCAGCGGCGTCCGCTCGTACCAGACGCTGGGTGATCTGATCATCGAGAGCCCGGGGGCGAGTTCGCCCGGGAACGCGGAAGCCGCGCCGACTGGATCGCCGGGAGATCCTGAAACGGCGGGGAGCGGAGCAGCCGCTGGGAAGGATTCCGCGGCGCTCGAGGGGTACCGGCGGGACTTGAACCTGGATTCGGCGATCGCCGAGACGCGATACACGGATGCGATGACGGGAGCGGTGATCACGCGGCGCGTGTTCTCGTCGGCGAGGGACCAGGTGATCGTGGTGCGGATGGACTGTGACATCCCCGGCGCGATCCGCGCGCGGATCAGCCTGTCGCGGCCGCAGGATGCGGTGTGCGAGAGCGAGGGGGACGATGGGCTGGTGCTGCGGGGGCGGATCAGCCGTCCGCACCACGAGACGGGGCTTGCGGCGGGGATGCGGTTTGAGGCCCTGGCCCGGGCGAGCACGCGCGGAGGCCGCGTCGCGTCGAAGGATGGAGTGCTCACGATCACGGGGGCGGATTCGGCGACGATCATCCTCGCCGCAGGCACGGATTTTCGCGGCAACGACCCGGAGCGCTCCTGCCGTTCGCAGGTAGCGTGGGCGATGGACAGGTCGTTCGATTCGCTCGCGCGGCGACATATGCAGGAGCATCAGCGGCTGTTTCGCCGGGTGGATCTGGACCTTGGCCCGGCGCCGGCGGGGGACATGGCGACCGACCAGCGCCTGGACGCGGTGCGCCGCGGCGGGACGGATACAAACCTCGAATCGCTGTATTTCCAGTTCGGCAGGTACCTCCTGATCAGTTCCTCGCGGCCCGGCGGGCTGCCGGCGAACCTGCAAGGGCTGTGGAACGAGCACCTCGAAGCACCGTGGAACAGCGACTACCACACCAACATCAACCTGCAGATGAACTACTGGCCGGCGGAGGTCTGCAACCTTGCCGAGTGCGCGGTGCCGCTGTTTGATTACATGGACACGCTCGTCGAACCGGGCTCGCGGACGGCGCGGTCGATGTATGGGGCGGGCGGATGGGTGGTGCACCATCTTTCGGACGTGTGGGGATTCACCGCGCCGGCGGACGGGGTGTGGGGCGTGTGGCCGATGGGCGCGGCGTGGCTGGCGACGCACCCGTATGAGCACTACCTGTTCAGCGGGGACCGGCGCTTTCTGCGCGATCGCGCGTACCCGCTCATGAAGGGGGCCGCGCGGTTCATCCTGGACTTTCTCGTCACCGCGCCCGAGGGAACTCCCGCGGCGGGGATGCTGGTGACCAATCCGTCGCACTCTCCTGAGAACAGTTTCCGCAAGCCCGACGGAACGGTCTCTGTGTTTACGTACGGCTCGACGGCGGACCTGATGATCGTGCGGCAACTGCTGGAGGACACGCTGCGGGCGGCCAGGACGCTGAAGGTGGATGCGGATTTCCAAGAGGAACTGGAGTCGGCGATGCGTCGGCTCGCGCCGGTTCGCACGAGCCAGCGCACGGGCGGAATCCAGGAATGGATCGAGGATTACGAAGAGCCCGATCCCGGGCACCGGCACATGTCCCACCTGTTTGCACTCTATCCCGGGGAGGGGCTTGAACTGGACCCCGGGGCGGCCCGGACCACGCTGGAGCGCAGGCTCAAGAGCGGGGGCGGGCACACGGGCTGGAGCCGGGCGTGGATCATCAACCTGTGGGCGCGGCTGCGGGAGGGGGAGCTCGCGCATCAGAACATCGAAGCACTGTTCTCCCACTCCACGCTTCCGAGCCTGCTCGACAACCATCCACCCTTTCAGATTGATGGCAACTTCGGGGCGACGGCGGGCATCGCCGAGATGCTGCTGCAATCGCACCAAGGATCCATCGACCTGCTCCCGGCCTTGCCCAAGGCCTGGCCGGACGGGGAGGTGCGAGGGCTGCGGGCGCGGGGCGGGTACGAGGTATCGATCCGATGGAGGGGCGGGAAACTGGTGGAGGCGGCGATCACGGCAACGCGGGATGGCACCTGCCGGGTGACGTCCCCGACGGAACTCTCACCGATCGCGGGATCGCTGATCTGGGGTGAGGCGGATGACTCGGCGGTGAAGAAGTACGCCGACGCGTTCGAGGCGAAGGCGGGGCACACCTACGTCATTCGCCCCATGGATTAATGTGGCGGTCGCAGAGAGGAGATGCGCGACATCGCCGCACATCGGCACAGCGGCACAGCGGCACAGCGGCACAGCGGCACAGCGGCACAGCGGCACAGCGGTCGTATGATCGCCTTGCACCCCAGGAGCCATCCCATGCCAGTCATTCAAGTCGGTGAGCAGGCCCCCAACTTCACCCTGCGTGATCAGCACGGGGAATCGCACTCCCTGACCGATTACAAGGGCCGCTCAGTGGTGCTCTACTTCTACCCCGAAGACGACACGCCGCTGTGCACCGCTCAGGCCTGCCAGTTCAGGGACAGCCATCCCGATTTCACCAAGGTGAAGACGACCGTGCTGGGAATCAGCCCACAGGGATCGGCGACGCACGCCGCGTTCGTCGCCAAGCACGCCCTTCCGTTCACGCTCCTCGCCGACGTTCCCAAGGGCGAGGGCGTGCCGGCGGCGTGCACGAAGTACGGCGTGTGGACGGAAAAGAACATGTACGGCAAGACCGTCGTGGGCATGGTGCGCACGACGTACCTGATCGGACCCGATGGCACGGTCGCGCGCCGCTGGGATCGCGTGAAGACGCCGGGCCACGCGACGGCGGTGCTGGAAGCCGCCCGGGCGCTGCACCGCGGGGAGGCCCTCATCGTGAAGGGCAAGCCCCGGGCGCTGAAGTCCACGCCGGCCAGGCAGAAGACCCGCACCCAGGGCGGCCACGCGGAATACACCGGCGTCATGACATCCAGGACGACCAAGAAGAGCGCGGGATCGCGCGCGGCGAAGGTGGGGATCTCCAAGGCCGGGATGGCCAAGGCCCGCGCCGGCGAAACTCGCGGTCGCGCCGGACGCTGAGTGAGTTTACAAACCCGAGCTTGAATTGCGTCGGGGACGCGCCGGAGTCGCTTGCCCTCGGGCACGGCCTGCGCGTGCGCGGTCGATTTTCCGTCAAAATCCGGCCCCGGGCGCCGTTCTTCGCGGGCAGACATTTCCGCGGCGCGGTACGCTCGCCCAGCATCCGCCCGCGCGGCCCACGGGCCGCTCACGGGGGGGTTGATCTTCGAGTCAAACGCCCGCAGCGGCTCTTTCCGACTTGAGCCGAGATTGGAACCGAGATGAACTGGAACTGGACGATCGAGGCCGCCGTGGCCGCAGGTGCGATCAGCCTCGCCGCTTCCCTGAGCAGCGCCGACCTGAAAGTGATTTCCCCCAAGTGCGAGTATGGGACCAATCCCCTCGGGATGGACGCGACGCGTCCGCGACTCGCGTGGGCCCTCGAATCCGACCAGCGGGGCACGCACCAGGCGGCGTACCGCGTGCTGGTGGCCAGCAGCGAAGACGGACTCAAGCAGGGCACGGGGGACCTGTGGGATTCGGGCGTGGTCAAGTCCGACCAGTCGATCCAGGTGGAGTACGCGGGCGCTGCGCTCAAGAGCCGCCAGCGGGCCTACTGGCAGGTTGAGGTGTGGGACAACCACGACCAGCATGCGATCAGCAAGCCGGCGCGGTGGGAGATGGGGCTGCTGGAGCCCTCGGACCGCACGGCGCAGTGGATCTCCTTCCAGGCCCCCGGCGCGGCGGCGGATCACGACTTCACGGGCGCGTCGTGGATCTGGTCCCCCGAGAAGGACCAGGCCCACCCGCCCGAAGGCCATCGTTATTTCCGCCACGGGTTCGAGCTGCCCAAGGACGACGCCGTCGCCTCGGCGATGATCTCCGTGAGCGTGGACGACCAGTTCACGCTGATGATCAACGGCAAGGAGGCGGGGGCGAGCAGCGGGAAGATTGATGCGTGGCGGTCCGCGAGTTCGTTCGACGTCGCGAAGCTGCTCAAGGGCGGGGTGAACACGATCGCCGTCAAGGGCGAGAACACCAAGGACGGCGCCGGCCTGCTCGCCGCGCTCACGATCACACTCAAGTCGGGCAAGACGGTGCGCGTGGTGAGCGATGGATCGTGGACCGCCTCAGGAGAGTCGCCCGCAGGATGGGAATCGGCCGCCAAGGACCCGCAGGGGTGGGTGAAGGCGGCGACGGTTGCTCCGTATGGCAAGGGCCCGTGGGGGCAGATCGTGGCGCCGCTGCCGCTGGGGAGCTGCCCGCACTTCCGCACCACGGTGAAGCTGGACAAGGACGTGAAGTCGGCGCGGCTGTATGCGAGCGCGCTGGGGCTCTACGAGTTCCGTATCAACGGCAAACGCGTCGGGGATGACTGCCTGACGCCCGGGTGGACGGATTACAACGCGCGGGTGCAGTACCAGACGTACGACATCACCGGGATGCTGCGCAAGGGCGAGAACGCGATGGGCGTGATCCTGGGGGACGGCTGGTACGCCGGGCATGTCGGCCTGGGTGGGGCGCACCGCTACGGCAAGCTCGCCAAGGCGTGGGGACAGGTGGAGATCGAGTTCGCCGACGGCAGCCGCGCCACGATGGGCACGGACGGCACGTGGAAAGCATCCAACGGCCCGCTGCTGCAGTCCGACACGCTGATGGGCGAAACCTACGACGCCCGCAAGGAACTGCCCGGCTGGGACGCGCCCGGGTTTGACGATTCCACGTGGAGCAAGGCAAAGACCGAGACGGTCAAGACGCCGCTGGTCGCCTCGGTCGACCTGCCGGTGCGCCGCATCATGGAACTCACGCCCAAGGCTGTCTCCCAGCCCGCTCCCGGCACGTACATCTTCGACCTGGGACAGAACATGGTGGGCTGGGCCAAGCTGAAGGTGAAGGGAGACGCCGGCAAGACCGTCACCCTCCGCTTCGCCGAGGTCCTGAACCCCGACGGCACGATCTACATCACCAACCTGCGCGGGGCCAAGTGCACGGACTACTACACGCTCAAGGGCGGTGAAACCGAAACGTTCGAGCCGCGATTCACCTTCCACGGCTTCCGGTACGTGGAAGTCACGGGCTACCCCGGCGCGCCGGGGATGGACGCGATCACCGGCGTGGTGGCGATGAGCGATACGCCGCCCTCGGGCTCGTTTGAGTGCTCCGACTCGCGGATCAACCAGCTCCAGAGCAACATCACCTGGGGCCAGCGCGGCAACTTTGTCTCGGTGCCCACCGACTGCCCGCAGCGCGACGAGCGCCTGGGCTGGATGGGGGATGCGCAGATCTTTGTCCGCACGTCCACGTTCAACATGGACGTCGCGCGGTTCTTCACCAAGTGGTGCCGCGACGTCGAGGATGCCCAGCGCCCCGACGGCGCCTTCACCGACGTCGCGCCCTTCGTCGCCGCGGGCGCCGGCACCGCGGCCTGGGGGGACGCGGGCGTCATCTGCCCGTGGACGATCTACCGCGTCTACGGAGATACGAAAATCCTCCGCGACCACTATGCCTCCGCGCAGCGCTGGATCAGCTATCTCCAGGCCCACAGCAAGGACCTGCTCCGCCCCGCGGAGGGGTACGGGGACTGGATCTCCATCGGCGCTGATACCCCCAAGGACGTGCTGGGCACGGCGTACTTCGCCCTGAGCACCCGCATCGTCGCCGACTGGGCCGGGGTGATCGGCAAGCACGAGGATGCGCAGAAGTACCGCGACCTGCTCGAGCAGATCAAGGCCGCGTTCAACCGCGCGTACGTCTCCGCCGACGGCAGGATCAAGGGAGATACGCAGACTTGCTACGTGCTCGCCCTCGCCTTCGACCTCCTGCCAGCGGAACTCCGCGGGCCCGCCGGGGAGCACCTCGCCGCCGACATCAAGGCCAAGGGCGACCACCTTTCCACGGGCTTTGTCGGCGTCGGCCATCTCACGCCCACGCTGACCTCCGTCGGCAGGACCGACCTGGCCTACACGCTGCTCATGCAGGACACCTTCCCGGGCTGGCTCTACAGCGTCAAGAACGGCGCGACGACGATCTGGGAACGCTGGGACGGCTGGACCAAGGAAAAGGGCTTCCAGGACCCGGGCATGAACTCCTTCAACCACTACTCCCTGGGCTCGGTCGGTGAATGGATGTACTCCACCGTGCTGGGGATCGACCTTGATCCGCAGACGCCGGGGTTCAAGCGCGCCGTCATCCACCCGCGCGTGGGCGGCGGACTGTCCTGGGCTCGCGGGCACTACGACTCCATGTATGGCCGCTACAGCGCCGCCTGGAAGAAGGATGGCAACACGATGACGCTCGATGTGACCGTGCCCGCCAACGCGACGGCGGCGGTCATCCTTCCCGAAGGCGCCAGCGTGACCGAGGGCGGCAAGCCGTGCGAGGAAGCGACGGGCGTTCGCGTGGTGCGGCGCGGGGGCGGGGACGTGGTGCTCGAGATCGGCTCGGGAAACTATTCTTTTGGCGTGAAATGATCACGCCGGGCCTTCAGCGTGAAGGAATCCCACGCCGAGTGATGGGCTTCGCGGCTCGACAGGTTCAGCGCGTGGGGGCGGACGGCGTGTCCGCCTCCACCAGCGGCAGGGACGGGTCCCCGTACAGCATGAACTTCATGCCTTGGAAGAAGATGCTTGCGGGGTACCAGTCGGCGGTGGGCACGAGCTGCGCCAAATGCTCACGGTCGTAGTAATCAGCCTGCGCGCCGGCCCAGCAATCTCCCAGTCGCACGCGCGGCGGCTTCGCGGATGAATCGGCGCTCGCCGCCTGCGTGCCCGCGCGGATACGGTCGGCAAGCGCGGCCATCAGCGTCATGCCGCAGGGCTGGCTGCCGGTGTTGCAACCGATGTAGGCGACGGCGCCCCCCGGGCCGTCCCGCAGCAACCGCTCACCAAGGCCGGTGGGGTTGTACGCGCCTCTCTGATAGCACGCGGGCGCCGGCGGAGGCTGGGTGAACTTCTCCCCGCGATCGGTGCCGACATGTTCGCGTCCGTCCACATCCACGTACGGCTCATACGGCGGCAGCGTTGCAAACCGCGCCGTCGAGCACCCCGCCGACATGACGATGGGCAGCCGGTCCGCGTTTGTGAGCCTGGCGATGGACCCGCAGTGGATCGACTGGTCCCACGAATCGTCGGAGCCGTGCCCGGAGTGCAGGACCAAGCTCGCCCCCTGGTTGAGCAGGGTGATGATGCTCCCCTCGTCGGGACCCGGCGCGGGAGTTGCTGCCGCATCCGCGCCCGCGGGGCTCGCGGGAGGTGGCGCGGCGCCGTCGCGCCAGTACCGCTTCTCCACGTCATTCCAGCGGGAGGAGATCGACTCCGCCATCGCGTCCATCATCGGCCGGTTTTCGATCCACCCTCCCACCGCGACAACCCCGGCCCTCGCCGGACCAGGCCGGGAGCCATCCAGCACGCCGCGGGCATACGCGAGCGACTTGCTCACCACGGCGGCGCACTGCTCGGGCGTGCTGACGGGCCAGCGGCCCACGCACAGCTCGGGCCTGTAATCGACGTGGTCGTAGTTGATGGGATCGGACTTGTTGAACTCGCCCCGCACTTCCCCGAAATAGCCGGCGTGAAAGCCGTCTTTGCTGGCGTTCCAATCGTCGAATTTTCCCTGCTCGCCAGCGAGGTCCGCGTAGTACAGGTCCGAGGGATAGAAGGCGTAGTTGAAGGCGGCGTCGGTGGCGCGGTCCAGGCACATGTACCGGACCGGCAGCACATCGGCGTCCCCCACCAGCAGCACGTACCGCAGCCTGCCGGCGCCGGGCGTTTGCGTCCCCCACACATCAAACAGGTGACGCTTGAGCTTCTCGGGGTCGTCCACGCCGGGAGAATCGGCGAGGATGTCTTCAAGAATCTCCATGCGCGCAGGCAGGTCGGCGGACCGAGCCTGGACGTAGGGCCGCGTCGCTTCCGAAAGGGCGCGGGGAACGACGACCAGCAGGAAGCCGGGCGCTCCATCGTGCCCATCCGCGCGTGAGGCGGATGCGGAGATGGGCTGATTCATGACCAAGGCCGCGAGGGATGCCGCGGCGGCGTGGGAGAGCTTGGAGCACATTATCGGCGCAGTGTACCTGCGCGGAGGACCGAGAGGGAAGCCCGAATCAATTGCTCGTTCAGCAGCCCTGCTCGAATGCCCAGGCGAACACGGTGAAATCGTCGGTATCGACGGCCCCCGAATGATCGATGTCGGCGAGATCCGAACCCGCCTCAAAGTCGACGATGAACGCCGTGAAATCATCGGTATCGACAAAGCCCGAGCCGTCGTGGTCGGCGGGAAGGTAGACGACGGTTACGGCGCCAAGCTCGTATCGAACGCCCAGCGCGCCGACAGGCATCGGAGGGGCCTGGATCATGTCGAATCGGCCGGTGATGGACCCGCCGACGATCACCGGGAATTCCGCGCAGGGTTGCGGCGTGTAGCCGTCAAGGAGCTGAACCCGGAGCGTTCCCGCGAGCTTCAGTACATCGGTGTTCAGGAGTGAATCCCGCTCCGAGGGCGCTGCGCCGCCCAGATCGACCGCGATGATGCCGCTGAGCCCTTGCGAAAATCGGCTGACGGTCATGTGCCCCACGGGGGAATCGGGTACGCCTGGGGAAAGCGTTCCCTGGTTGATGAACGAAGCTCCGGCGTCGGGAAGGATGGATCCCGAACCGGAGATGGTGTGCCCGCTCGCCTGCGTGACCGTTCGTTCTGGAAAAACCCGGATCATGGCTCGCTGGCTGTCCTCCATCCGAAGCTCCCCCGAGCCCGAAAGCAGGGATCCGGTTTGAATAAACGAGACGTAGCACGCGGCGCTGGATGTGCCGCTCATCAATCGGATCAGTCCGTCGTTGCGCAGTCCCGAGCCTCGGATGACCATCACGGTGGCGTCCGGCGTGACGGGGCCGTAGAGGCGGCACTCCCCCGACATCGCGACGCCACCGAACTCACCGCGCGCGCCGGGCGGAATCTCAATGTATCCACCGTTTGAACACGTCATGCTCCCGGACATCACCATACCCGCATGACCCTTCTCGAAGGAAACTACTCCTCCATTGGCCCTTACGCTCGCGGCGGTGGCTTGGCCGATCGCTCCATGCACGGCGACCCGCCCGCCCGGGCCCGCCTCGATGATGCCGGAATTGTCGATGCCTTCTCCCGACAAACTTTGACCGGCGATCTCGAGAATGCCGCCGCCCACGGCCTTCATCTGGAACGTGCTGCGAGCATTCTTGACCGACAGCCGCTCGCCCGGAACGTCGGCGACGACGAGCCCATCGAGGGTCAGTGCGAGGGAGGGGCTCGCGCCGCGCACAATTCCAGCGCCGGTGATGGTGACGCCGGAGGCGATCTTGCCGGTCGTCAGGCCGCACTCCACGATGGATCCGAGGGAATTCTGGAGCTGGATGGTGACGCCCCCACCGATCGTCGCGCCGGCGACGTCGAGCGCGAGGCGGGCAGGTTTGAGCGCCGAGCCCTGTATCTGCATATGCCCATCGTGAATCATGCCGCGGGTCAGCGTGAGAGACGCGCCAAGGGGTCCCGCATCCGGACCGCCAACTCTCCATTCCCCGTGGCCCGTCACGTCTTCCATGCGGACATCGGACAGAATGGCGATCGTGCCGCCCGCCATCGTCTCCACCGTGCCGTGGAGGAGCGTCGAAACTGGAATCACGCTCCCACCGTCCCGCGCGCGAACGATGCCCGCAGGGCTCTGCGAGACGCTCCGGATCCGCAGTATTCCGCCCCCGCGTGCTTCGAGCAGTGAGTTGTTCCGGCCACCGACAACCAGTTCCTCTCCGGCCACGTCGGCGCACACCGTTCCCTGATTGATGAGATTGGCGTGCGCGAGCACTCCGTAGCCGGCGATCATGTGATCCTGACCGTTTGTCAGTTTCACGCCCGCGTCGGTGACCAGCGAATGACCCGCCGGATCTTCAAGGCGGATGATCCCGCGGCCGGCGAGCGTCACCGATGTGGTGAAACGGATCCCGCCCAGCGCCGGGCTGGCGGTGTGCGCGATGCGGATCAATCCGTGATTGGTGATGCCCCCCTCGCCCAGGATCACGTTGTACTTGCCCGACCGTTGAGGATCATCGATACGGACTTCGGCCAACGGGTTTTCAATCGCCAGCCCGAAGAGCTCGATCTCCTGACCGATGGGTGTGCTGACGAGGTATGGGGCCTGGAAGCCGAAGATCGCCCGCGCGCCGGGAGAATCGGGGACCTGATTGGGAGTCCACCGGCTGAGGTCATCCCACATGCCGTCCACAGGCTGAGCCCAGTGGATATCGGACTGGGCGAATGCGCGGGATGTGAAAAGCAGCGCGAGCAGCGCGGTGCGGCGCGATCGCGTGGTGAACGGTCTGCATGTGCAGTGGATGGGGCGCCATGATGTCATTGGATGCTTCCCGGGTAATCCGCCCCTGCGAGGGGCTTTCAAGGCAAACTTGGTGCGCACGCAGACATGATGCCTCGAACGGGCCAGCTACGGAAATATACGCTCAAGTTGCCGGGCGGGTTGCGACAACGGACGCTGATCCCACCACTCACCGCCGCGTCATCTCCATCTGCATCACCGGCCGCTCGCTGCCGTCGGGATTGATCGAGAACTGGCGGTGGATCAGGCGGCGGTCGTTGTCCTCGAGCACCGAGACGGTGCGCGAGCGGCGAGCGTTTGCCGCCGGGGGGCCGATGCTCGCGCCCACCAGCGTGATCTTCGTGCCGTCGAAGGCCTCTTCGCTGTGGCGGACCGAGAATCGTGTGGAGCGCGAATCGATCCAGAAGCTCGTGAAGAGCCTGGTCTGCGGCTCATAGCCGATCATGCCGGTGCCGGTGGACTGGCCGTTGGCATCGTTGAAAACGAAGTCCGATTCCAGGAAGCGGCCCCCGTGGATCATCCTTTGCGTGCAGGTGCCCTTGGTGACGCCCGGGGCGCCGCCATCACGGGGGAAGAAGGTCTTCACGACATCCCACTCCCCCACCATCTTCTGGAGGTACTGCTGGCCATCACCGGGCTCGGAGCGGGGCTCGTACGCCGCCTGCGCCTCACGAGGCTTGGCCCCCGGCTGTTCGGCCGGCGCCTCGGCGGTGGAGGCTGGGGCAGAGACCGGCTGCTGTGGTGAGCTGCGTGCCGCCGGCCTTTCCCCGTTCCCCGAGGCCTGGGTCGAATGGCATGCGGCGAGGGCGGCAAGCAGCAGCGTGGAAGTCAGCACGGCGCGGCAAGAGAAGGTCATGGGCATGTGTCCAAGATAGCTGCTGCGGGCGGCGCGGTCGGCGGCGACCAGCGCCTCGGGGAAAACTGGAAGCCACGGGAAGGGGTGCACTCGCGCCGCGTGCGCGGCGAGGGCTGGGCTCGCTGGCACGTCCGGAGGCCGGTCTTAATCCACGTACATGCGCGGCACGGCCTTGGTGGTAAAGTCGCACTTGGCGATGGGACGCAGGTAGACCGAGGTCTGGTCCCCGCCGTCGGAGTCGTCGTAGGAGCCGCCGCTCTCGGGAGAGCCCAGGGGAACGGCCGGCGGAGGGTCGGCGGGCTTCTGCACGCCGCGCTTGTCGAGCTCGTTGGCGAAGATGTTGTCCCCGCGGGTGCGGTTGGAGGTGAAGTTCGTGAACGTCACGGGCAGTTCGGGCGGGTCGGCGGAGCCGGCGAACAGCACGTGGCCGTCGCTGAATCCCACGTCACCCTTCCACGCGGTGCCGTTGCCGTGGAGCTTGAGCGTGTTGGACATGCCGCTGAAGGGGTTGTCGGCGATGAGGTTCCAGCCCGTCGCCGCCTCACCCTTGTAGATCGGGCCGCGGTCTCCGAAGAGCACGTCGGACGTGCGCCAGTTGGCGACCACGGCCATCCACTTGCGCTTCTGCTTGCCGTAGGGCGGGAGCTGGGCGTAGGAGCATCCCGCCGTCGCGCCGGGGACGCGTCCGAAGCGGTTCTCGTCGGCGGGCGTCGCGGAGAAGGCCGGATCCCACAGCGCCGAGGAATGGTCGGCGCCCTCGGCGTTGCTCGGGGAGTTGTACTCGTACTTCTCGTACTTGCGGAACTGGAGGTTGGTCTCGACGGGAGAGATCAGGATGTCGGGCGTGATCGCCGCGTTGTAGATCATCATCGACAGCAGGTGCCGCGTGATGTCCTTCTTCGCCCCCAGCGCGGGCGTCGTCAGTTCGTTCTCGTTGACCGTCGCGTCCTTCTTGTCAAGGTCGCTGGGCAGGGGGTAATGGTCCTTGTTCGTCGCCGACCAGATCGCCATCGCCTGCACCACGCTTCGGACCTGGGAGCCGCATTTGACCTGACGCGCGGCGGCCCGCGCCTTGCCCATCGACGGAAGGATGATGCCGATGAGCAGCGCGATGATCGCGATCACCACGAGAAGTTCGATGAGCGTGAAGGCGGAACCACGGCGCATGAAGTGTCTCCCTGGAACAACGGATTGATACCCGCACGTCGACACAACGTATCTCAAGCCCGCGGGCATCGCCACCAGGAACTTGCAAAACCCGCGTGATATACAGGCGATATTCGCAGTTGCTTATCGTCTATGTTCTTCTCGTCGCACGCATGAAAAAGATCTCCGCACGTACACGAAAGCCTTGGTCGGCATTGCACGCGCCCGCGGTTGGAGCGTTGTAATCAGAGGCCGTGGGACGACGGACAGTGTTCTCACAGGCGCCTAAATCCACGACGGCCGTGAAACCATCCAGCGATTAGGAGCCGCCGGCCTGTGCCTGCGCCCGGCCGGCGCTGACGACATCCACGTTGGGCGCCGCGTCGGCGGCGGGCGCCGCGGGCGGAGCCGCCTCGACCTTCACGCGCGTCACGTGCGTCGGCTCGGCCTCCACGATGGTGACCAGCATGCCGTCGAGCGGAAATGTCTCCCCGGGCTGCGGGATTCGGCCCAGGGTCACCGTCACGTATCCACCCACCGTGTCGTAATCCTCACCCTCGGGAAGCTCGAGCCCGATCTCCCGAAGCTCGGCGTTAACTTCCCGGATGTACAGCCTCGCGTCGATCTCCGCCGACCTGCCCTGGGCGTCGATCTCCACGTCGGGACCTTCGTCGTCGTCGTGCGCGGGCTCGTACTCGTCCTGGATGTCCCCGATGATCTGCTCGATGATGTCCTCGATCGTCACCAGCCCGGCGGTGCCGCCGTACTCGTCGGCGACGATAGCCAGGTGCACCTTCTTCTCGGTCATGTCGGTCAGCACCTGGCGCACCGTCTTGGTTTCGGGGACGAACAGTACGGGCCGCAGCAGCTTGCGGAAATCGAACGTGCCGCCGGCGCGGGTCTTGTCCCCGGCGAGCCACTTGAGCAGGTCCTTGGCGTAGAAGATGCCCACCACGCGGTCCACCGTGCCCTCAAAGACCGGGATGCGGCTGTGGCGCGAGCGGCGGATCTGCGCGGTGACCTCCCCCAAGTTGTTGGTGAGCGCCATCGCCTCCATGTCCGTGCGAGGCGTCATGATCTGCTGGACGGTCTTCTCCCGGAACTTCAGCACGCTCTCGATGGTGTCGCGTTCGAACTGGTCGAAGCGGCCTTCCTCCTGACCCTCGGCGACGGCGGAGAGGACTTCCTCCTGGGCCTCCTGCTGCGGGTCTTCGGGGGGACCGGAGATCCGTCCCACGATCTCGTCGAGAAAGCCGACGATGCGGCGGAGCGGGCGGGCGACCAGGTAGGTGCCGCGGACCAGCCGGGACCATGCGACGATGGTTTCTTCCCCCGCGTGGCGGGCGATGCTGGAGGGGATGACCAGGCCGAAGATCCAGACCATCATCGCCGCGGCGGTGATGCCCAGGGTGATCTCCAGCAGCTGCGGCGCTTCGGCCCCGCTGATGCGGGTGACGCAGAAGACCGCGGCGACCACGGCGAGCATGTGGCAGATGAGCCGCGGCAGGGCGATCGCGATCGCGTGCCCGCGCGGGTCGTCGAGGATCATCTCGATGCGGTGCCTCGCCGCCAGGCTTTCCTGCTTCTGGCCGAGCTCCTCGAGCCGCGCCCGCGCCAGCGCGTGCAGCGAATAGAACAGGGCGGAGAAGACCGCCCCGACGCCTACCGACAGCAGCCCGATGCCCAGCCACAGACCCCCGGTCATGACAGGCGCTCCCCGTCCCGGGCGGTCCGGTGGAACGTCGCCCCCGCGCCCACCGCTTCGAGGATCTCATCCTCTCGCTGGTGCATGCGCTGGCGCTCCGCCTCGTCGTGATCGTCAAACCCGGTGCAGTGCAGCACCCCGTGAACGATGTACAGCAGCAGCTCGCGCGAGCGGTCGTGCTCGAGCTCGGCGCTGCGGCGCTCCGCCTCGTTCACGCAGGCCATGATGTCGACGTCGAGGCCGTCCTCGTCGCTCATGTCGAAGGTGAGCACGTCCGTGGTCGTGGCGTCTTCCAGGAACTCGGCGTGGGCGGCGATCATCTCCGGGTCGTCCACCATCCGCACCCGAAGCTGCCCGTGGAGCTCAAGAAAAGCCAGGGCCTTGATCGCGTGGGCGTGGATCCAGGAAAGCTCGGAGGCGGTGAGGCGCCCGGTGCCGTCGAGAATGTCGACCGCCCGGGTGCGCACCGCCGCCCCTTTGCCAGCCAAAGCGCCGGGAAGGGCCGAGCCGGCCGAAGACGCGGAACCTGATACTGGGTCGTTGCTGTCCATACATGCGGCCCTTTGCCGGGCCAACCCCGGCCTTCAGCGGCCATCACGATTGTACGGACCCGCCGCCAATGAGTACATCGCATTTGTACATTCTGTTAGGTACGTACACGGATTATGATAGCACCTTGAACGGAATTCCTTCCGTCGATGCCGTTCCCGGCGTCCGCAAACTGCCGGCTACTTGCTGGTCAGCGCCGCGTGGTGGGGGGCGGCCCCCGAGAGCACCCGCCAGACGTCCTCCACGACCCAGCTCATCTTGCGATTGGCGAGCTCGGTGGCGGCGGCGATGTGGGGCGATAGGAACGCGTTCGGGAGCCCCAGCAGTGTGTAGGCCGCGTCGAAGGGTTCCTGGGGATGGACATCGAGCATGGCGCGGGCGGCGGGGTGGGCCTTGAGGAAGGCGGCGAGGGCGGGAGCGTCGATGACCGAGCCGCGGCTGGTGTTGAGCAGCAGGACATCGGGGCGGAGCTGGCCCAGGGCGGCGGCGTTGATGAAATCGTCGTTGGAGGGGCGGGCGTCGATGTGGACGCTCAGGATGTCGCTAGAGGAGAGCAGGGTCGGCAGGCTGACAGGCTCAGCGCCCGCCCGGGCGGCGGGCGAAATATCGAGCAGGTCGTGGTACAGGACCTTGGCGCCCAGTCCCGCGGCGGCGCGGGCGACGCGCGAGCCGACGCGCCCCAGTCCCAGCACGCCGACGGTCATTTCGCAGAGCTGGCGGCTCGCCCGCAGTTCCTTGCGGAGCTCACACCAGCGCGGGCTGGTGAGCGCCTCGGTCAGGAAGAGGCGGGGACGGATCGCGTCGAAGATGAGGGCGATGACGTATTCGGAAACCGCGGAGGTGTTCGCGTCGGGCGTGTGGACGACTTCCACGCCGCGGCGACGGCAGGCATCGACGTCGATGTTCTCGAGCCCCACCCCGGCGCGGCCCACGACCTTGAGGTTCGGGAGATGGTCCAGCAGGTTCTCATCCACGCGGGTGTAGGTGCGGACCACCAGGCCCTTGGCGTGGGAGAGCTGCCCGTTGATCGTTTTGAGTTGTTCCCGGCCGAACTTAATGAGTTCGCAGCGATCACCGAGCCACGCCGCGGCGTCGGCGTCGAGCTCTTCGGTCTGGACCACGGTGCAGCGATCCGTCACGCGGCGCCTCCGTCGGGGCCCGCGCCAGACTCATCATCCGGGCCGCCCAAGGCCGGCTCGATGATCGCGGACATGGAGCCTGCACAGTTGCGGCTCTGAACATCGGGCCCGAATCCATGAACCTGCGCCTGCTTCAGCTCCGCGAGCTCTTTGTGCAGCGTGGCGCAGATCGCGCGGCCCTTGGAATCGACCTCGCACGCGAGCTGGAACGCCCGCTCGAACGACGCCCCGAAGACCCGCTGCAGCATGCGCACCACGTACTCGTACGTATGGTGGTCGTCATTGAGCAGGATTACATTCCACGGCGGCAACGGGCGCGGCGACGTCCCCGAATCCGCTTGGCGCGGAGCGACAACGGCGGCTGCTGAAGATTCGGTGGCAGGGGAAGACATCCATGTCATCCTAGAAGGGGGCGCGACGTTGTCTAGTGGATCGGCCACCGCCGGCAAGGACTTGGCCCCGGCTGGGATGTTTGTGAATACTCACCGCGGAATCACCCGGCTCCTCACGTGGCTTGCCGGGGACTTCCCCACCTCCCCACGGCACGACGGCGTGGACCGGGCTTCTACGATGACGCAGGATGGCGTTCCTGATCTTCCTGGCGTCGATGGTGGTGCTGACGATCCTCGGCGTCGCCGTGTTGTTCGTTCGCACCCTGCGGCGTGAAGATCGCGCAAAGCAGTCGGCGGCCCCGCACACCTGTCGCCGGTGCGGGTACGAGCTCGCCGGTCTTCCGGGGGACCGCTGTCCGGAGTGCGGCGGGGACGATGCCGCGTGGCTCCGCCAGAAGCAGGTTGATCGCCGTCGCCTGCTCTCCTTCGACCAGATCCTGGTGCTGACGGCGATCCCGCTGCTGGGGATGGTGCTCCTGCTGGTGATATTCCTGGCCCGGCGCTGATCCATCGCGCCTCGCTGGCCGCCCGCGGCGGTCTCAACTGAGACTTGCAATCACTCGAACCGGTGAGAACAGCACCGTACGGTTCCTACGTGACAACCCACGCCCACGCCGCGGCCCTCCACGCTCCCCCGCCTCCGCACGCAGGAATTGTGGGCTGGGTCTTCGCCACGCGCACGCAGCTGGCCGCATCGATCGTGTCGGGCGCCCTTCTGCTGGCGTGGGCGATCACCGGACCCGCCCTGAAGTGGGAGCACGCCGGCGTGCTGGGCTGGATCAGCCTGGCGATCGGCATGGTCTACGGACTGCAGGCGGCGTGGGAATCGGTGCGACAGTGGGTGGTCGATATCGACGTGCTGATGGTGGTGGGCGCGGCGGCCGCGGCGTGGATCGGCCACGCCGAGGAGGGCGCGACGCTGCTCTTCCTCTTCGTCCTCGCCGGGGCGCTCGAAGACCTGGCGATGGAACGCACCAAGCGTGAAATCGAGGCGCTCCACAAGCTCATGCCCGTCGAAGCGCAGGTGCTCCGAGACGGCGCCTGGACCACCTGCGATCCGCAGGAGCTCAAGGCCGGGGACCGAATCCGCATCCGCCCCGGAGACCGGGCCCCTTCCGACGCCCGCGTCGCCGAGGGGTCAACCTCGTTCGATCAGTCGGCGATCACGGGGGAATCGATGCCCCGCGCCGTGCGCGTGGGTGACGAGCTCTTCGCCGGCACGATCAACGTGGACGATCCCATCGAGGCCACGGTGACTCGCACCGCGGGAGAGTCGAGCCTCCAGAAGATCCTCAACCTGGTCACGCAGGCCCGGGAGCAGCGCGAGCCCGTGCAGCGGATGATCGACCGCCTCAGCCAGCCGTACGCGGTGGGCGTCATGGGCGTGAGCGTCGTGCTGCTGCTGGTGTGGTGGCAGCTGCTGGGGCGCACGTGGGAGAATTCCCTCTACACGGCGATCACACTTTTGATCGTCGCATCTCCCTGCGCGCTGGTGATCGCCACGCCCACGGCGACGCTCGCGGCGATCGCGCGGGCGGCGCGCGGCGGCGTGCTGTTCAAGGGCGGGCAGTCGATCGAGCGCCTCGCCAGCGTCGGCGCGGTCTGTTTCGACAAGACCGGCACGCTCACCGTGGGACGGCCCAAGCTCACGCAGGTTCACCCCGTCGCGTGGTCCGAGGGGGACCAGCTCCTCGCCATGGCCGCGGGGATCGAGCAGCATTCCACGCACCCCATCGCCGTGGCGATCGTCGAGGCGGCGAGCAAGCGATCCATCACCCCCGCCGAGGTCACGCAGGTTCAGAACACCACGGGACGGGGCATGTCAGGGATCTACGAGGGCAACCCCGTGCGGCTCGGGAGTTATCGGCACACCCAGGACCTCATCCCCGTGTGCCTGCGCAGCCGCGTGCAGGAGGTCCTGAGCAAGATCCAGGAGCGAGGGGATCTGGGTGTGGTCGTCGCGCACGCCGAGAACGCCGAATCGGGCGGCGGCCAGGCGGCGGTGCTGATCATGTCCGACATCGTGCGCCCAGGGGCGGCGGAGATGGTCAAGCGCCTGCACGCGCTGGGGATCCGGCCGCTGCGGATGCTGACCGGAGACAACCAGCTCACCGCCCAGCGGGTGGCGACCATGCTGGGCCTGGACCGCTTCGACGCCGAACTGCTCCCCGCCGACAAGGTCGCGGCGGTGCAGGACACCAAGCAGGAACTGGCCAGGCTGCATCCAGGTAAGAAGCACCCTGGCGTCGCCGTCATCGGGGACGGCGTCAACGACGCCCCGGCCCTCTCCGCGGCGGATGTCGCGATCGGGATCGGCTCGATCGGTTCCGACGCCGCGCTGGAATCAGCGGACGTTGTTCTCCTGAGTGACGAGCTTTCGGTGGTTCCTTGGGCTATCGAGCTTGCCCGGCGGGCCCGGGCCAAGGTCAAAGTCAACGTCGCCTTCGCGCTGAGCGTCATTGTGCTGATGGCCATCTCCACCGTGGTCGTCTCCCTGACCGGAAGAACGCTGCCGCTCTCCCTGGGCGTGCTCGCCCACGAGGGAGGGACGATCCTGGTGGTTCTCAATAGCCTTCTGCTCCTGAGGTTCCCCGCCGTGCGGCCGGGCGCGGGGATCACCTCCGCGGACACGCCGCCGGGCCCGGCGCAGCGTGCTCCCACGCCGGTCCCCGTCCACGAGGCGCCCGCGGGCGTCGCATCCGGCCCGCGCTGAGGCATGCACGGGGCCTCACATGCGGAGATCGCGCCCGCGCGATTCGCTGCGAAATCAGAAATTCCTGGTTTCTTCCCCTCGCATATGTTCGTATTGACGATCATCTCTATTCAAGCCCGGTGAGGAATCGGGCTCGCCGATGGTTGAGTCGGCGCGGGGGGCCGGGTGTGGAGATGTCCATCGCGTGAGGCCCGTCGGAGGGGACGGCCCACGCCAACGTGAAGCATTTTTCATCTTGCGCGGGCACTTTCGCCCGAGTCTCACTGCTCCAGCCGTTGACGTCCGAAGGCAGAACATGCCGGTTCGCGGTATTATTGAGTCGCGGTCCACGTTTTCTGCCAGAGCATTGGACGCTCGCCATTTCGGTGGCACACTCATCCCAATCGCGTGAGGGGCCACGCCCAGAGGCACGAAGCCCAAGGAGAGTCGGTACATGTTTTCGCTCACCGCTGAATACGCCCTCCGCGCGATGGCCTGCCTGGCGCTGCTTCCCGACCAGCTCGTCCCCACCCCGGTCCTGGCCGCCCAGACCAAGGTCCCGCCCAACTACCTCGCCAAGGTCCTCCAGCTCCTGGCAGGCTCGGACCTCATCACCGGCCGCCGCGGCGTCGGCGGCGGGTACAAGATCGCCCGCCCCGCCGACAAGATCACGCTCCTGGAAGTCATCCGCGCCGTGACGCAGGTTGAACGCATCCGCGCCTGCCCGCTGGGACTCTCCTCCCACGGCACCAACCTCTGCCCCCTCCACCGCAAGGTGGACGAGGCCGCCGCCGCCGTCATCGACCTCTACGGACGCACCACCCTCGCCGAACTCCTCACCGATCCCGCCCGTCCCAAGCCCCTGTGCGAGGTCCCGGCGATCTCCGCCAACGCCTCCCTCACGGTCGATGGCATGGCCCCCAACCGCACCCCCACGGTCAAGGGCGCCCGGATCGGCGCCAACGGCAGCTCCCGGAACTGATCGCGGATTGACCCTTCTTCGCGCCCCCACGGAGCCGCGCGGCGACTCCGGGCTTTGGTGCGCCAACGATCGGGCCATGACCCCCGATCCCCAGCCTTCGGCCTCCAAGACCGCCCGGCCCCCTACAACCCCCACGACCCCCACTCCCAATTCTGCCCCGGCCCCCGCCGCGCCCGAAACCGCGCCGACCGACGGCCAGAAAATCGACATCCACAAGCTCGAGGCCCAGCGCCGGGCCAACCGGGACGGCATCGCCCAGCTCGGGCTCGACCCCTACGGCGTGCGGATCGACGGCCGGCTCGACATCGCCGCCGCTCGCGCCCAGTACGACGAGGCCGCCGACAAGGACCAGCAGGCCAATGGAAAGAACCCCGGATTCGTCGATTCGCGCCCCGAGGTGCTCGTCGCCGGCCGCGTCATGCTCAGCCGTGACAACGGCAAGCTCATCTGGATGAACCTCCGGGACGCGACGGGTGACGTGCAGATCGCCGTCAGCCAGAAGGACTGCGACGAGCTGGGCTTCAAGCTCGGCAAGCTCACCGACCTGGGAGACCTGGTCGTCGCCAAGGGCCGGGTCATGAAGACCAAGTCCGGAGAGGTCACCATCTGGTGCTCCCAGCTCCGCCCCGGCAGCAAGTGCCTCGCCCCGCCCCCCGAAAAGCACGCCGGCCTCCAGGACGTCGAAATCCGCTACCGCCAGCGGTACGTGGACCTGTGGGCGAACCCCGAGACCGTCGGCGTCTTCCAGCAGCGCTCCAAGCTCGTCTCTCTCGTGCGCCGCTTCCTGGAGAAGCGCGGGTACCTCGAGGTCGAGACGCCCATGCTCCAGACCCTCGCCGGCGGCGCGGCCGCCCGCCCCTTTGTCACCAAGATGAACGCGCTGAACATCAACCTGTTCATGCGCATCGCCCCGGAGCTGTACCTCAAGCGGCTCATGGTCGGCGGCCTGCCCAAGGTCTTCGAGGTCAACCGCAACTTCCGCAACGAAGGCCTTGACAAGCAGCACAACCCCGAGTTCACCATGCTCGAGGCCTACCACGCCTTCGGGGACGTGGAGACGGTCATGGAGCTGACCGAGAGCCTCATCCGGGACCTGGCCCAGGGCATCGACCTCGACCGCGCGCTGGGCGTGGCCGTGACGGGCACGGCGGACACCGCGCCCACCGCCAAGGGCGGCTCGGGCCTGGCCCTGCCGTTCGGGGACCTCATGATCGATTACGGCCTGCCATTCGTGCGAGTGACCTACGGGGAGCTTTTCCAGAAGGCCTACGGCTTCCCCATGGACGACGTGAAGCGTGCGCGGGAGGAGCTGAAGAAGCGCCACCCGGGCATGGTGCGGGAGAATCCGGCGGCGATCGACCAGATGGACGACGTGATGGTGATCAACGAGCTCTTTGAGGACAAGCAGCACGGCGGTGAAGCGCAGCTGGACCCCTCCCGCCCGACGTTCATCACCGACTACCCGGCGGCGATCAGCCCGCTGACGCGGCCCAAGCGCGACAACGTCCCGGGCACGATCGCCCTCGCCGACCGCGCCGACCTCTTCATCGCCGGCATGGAGATCGCCCCCCACTACACCGAGCTCAACGACCCCGATGTGCAGGAATCCAAGTTCCGCGAACAGCTCAAGGGCGCCGACTCGGAGAAGAACGCCGAGGAGAGCACGTTCCGCACCTTTGATGCGGACTTCATCCGCGCCCTGAAGGTCGGCATGCCCCCCGCGGGCGGCATGGGCCTGGGCATCGACCGGCTGGTGATGGTGCTGACGAATCAGCGAACGATCCGGGATGTGGTGCTGTTCCCGCTCATGAGGCCGGAGGAGTAGGGCCCCCTCCGACGCGAAGAGAGATCTCCATTTCATGGTCGCGAGTCACGGGATGATGTGCCCGGTTGCCCGCTGCCCGTGTGTTCCGGTAAAGATATTCGCAGGTTCCGGCCACACCTCGCAACCACGGGCGACGGCTCCGGTATCACCCGAACTCGCTTCTGGAATGTGCTTCGGGCCGAGGTCTTCCGCCTCACCATGCAGCGGATGGAGTGCAGAAATGATGACCATCATTCAGCCCACGCGAGGGGCCGTCGCCGTCGTGGTCGTTGCGTGCCTCGCCGCTCCCACATGCGCCGAAGTGATCGCCTACGACTCGCTGCCGGGCTCATCCCGCAACTTCGTGTCGTACTTGGGCGGTGAAGTCGCCGACGATACGACTCTCACGCCCGGCGCGGGGCTCATGATCACGTCCGCGTCGCTGCATATCCGTAACCCCGAGAGCTCTCGCGTATACGACGGCCCCTTCGCCGTCAGCATCTACGCCGACGGCGGTGGGAGACCCGGCTCGCTCCTCACGACGCAGTCAATCCACCTGTCTCTTCCCAGGCTCGCGGAGAAAACGCTGCGCGTCGATCTCCCACCCGCGCTCGCCCCTTCCGCGCACATATGGACGGCGTACACCGCGCTGTTTCAGTATGGCTCCATCGCGATCGAATACGGCAAGCTCCCCGTGGTGGGCTCCTCCACGCACAAGCTCCAGGCCCGCAGCGGAGGCGTGGGCACCTGGAGCCAAATCGAGTTCGACGGCGCGGCGATGCAGGTGACCACGGTTCCGTCACCCGGCGCATCGGTCATTGTGTTTTCGGCTCTCGCGTTTCCGGGGTGGAGCAGAAGGCGATAAGGCGGCGAGATGAAAACCGTGGTGTAGCCACAGGCCAGAGGCCTGCGTCACGAGATGGAGTAGCTCAGCCGAAACCCTCGCCGACCCTACTTCCCACTCCCCTTCTTCGCCTCATCCCACAGCCCCCCCAGCGTCACCGGCTTGATGAAGTCCGCCAGCGCATACTCCTTGTATTCCTCGGGGGAAATCTTCAGGAACTCCTCGCGCGTCGTGCCCTGCTCCACCGCCTTCGCCGCGACCTCTCGCATGTTCTTGAAGAACGCGATCTGACGCTTGGCCATCGAGACATCCCCCACTTCACCGTGCCCCGGCACCACCACGGTCTTGTCGTTGCACAGCTCCAGGATCTTCTCGCAGCTCTTGATCCACCCCGCGGTGTCGGCGCCGGAATTGGCAACGTCGATGTAGGGCCAGGTGTTGTTGAAGAGCAGATCCCCGCCGTGCAGCAGGTTGCGCTCGGGGATGAACACGATGAAATCGTTGTCGGTGTGGCCGGGGCCGACGTGGTAGAGCTCGATGTTCAGCCCGCCCAGGGTCACGTTGCCGCTGGAGGGCATCACCTGCGTGGGCTGGAAGCTCTTCTCGGTGGGGTTGCTCTTGAGGAACTCTTCGATGTCGGCGATCACCTGCTTCGCCGCCGGCTTGGGTGACTGCTTGAGCTGCGCGATCGAGCCCTGCGCCCCCTTCATGACGCGATCGAAGTTCCCACCGACCCGCTTGGCGATGTTGGCGTGGCCGATGACGACCAGGTCCTTGGTGAAGGCCGGGTTGCCGCCGGTGTGGTCGGCGTGGTGGTGGGTGTTGATCAGCGTCTTGACCGGGGCCCCGAACGCCGCGGCCTCTCGCCGCAGTGCGGCCCCGAATCCGCCGTTCTTGGAGTCGATCACGACCGTTTCGCCCTTGGCGATGATGGCGAGCACGTTGCCGCCCTCACCCTTGGCCCACTGGCATCCCTCGGCGACCTTCTTCCACTCGAAATAGGTTTCGTCGGCGGCGCGGGGCAGGAACGGGAGCTCGCCCGCCCGCTGGAGCATGCCGGCGGCGGAACGGCGGCCGGTGAGGGCGAGGCCGGCGGCGGCGAAGGCGGAGGCGGTGAGGAACGAGCGGCGGCTGGAGGTCATCGAGGGTCTCCGAAGGTCCGAGAACGGTGAATCCTGTGAAAGGCCCGGGACTGTAACCCTCGGCCTGGGACGAGCCCAGGAAACGGGAAGGAGGGTCCCAGGACTGCCGGCACTCGAACGCGGGCGGTCGGAAGCCTACCATCTTCCCCTTTCTTCCCGGTATATGTTGGGGTAAACCCTGGGTTTGGCTCGTCCGTTGCTCGGCGGGGGCCCCCAATTTGATTGAGGCAAGACATGAAAGCGACCCAGCTCCGAATCGGCCTTGGTGTGAAGATCGACGGCAAACTCTCGATCCTGACGAACGTCGAGCACCGCACCCCCGGCAACCTCCGCGCGTTCATCCAGATCACCTTCCGGGAAATCCTCTCGGGCAAGACCATGGAGCGTCGCCTGGGCTCGGGTGATGAAATCGACGTGGTCGACCTCGATCGCCGCCAGATGGAATACCTCTTCAGCGATTCCACCGGCGCGACCTTCATGGACAACGAGAACTACGACCAGATCACCATGCCCGCCAAGGTCCTGGGGGACCACCTCCTCTACCTCCGTCCCAACTCCCAGACGATCGTGCTGATGCACGACACCAACCCCATCGCCATCGAGCTCCCCTCGGCGGTCGAGCTGATCGTCAAGGACTGTCCCCCCGAAGTGAAGGGCGCCACGGTCACCAACCAGACCAAGGACGCGACGATGGAGACCGGCCTGAAGGTCCGCGTCCCGGCCTTCATCAAGCAGGGGGAGGCGCTCAAGATCTCCACCGCCGACGGCTCGTATCTCTCCCGCGCCTGAGCCGAAGTCCGGGTCCGCACACCTTCCGCTCGTTCACGCGCCCTGTCGTGCGCTCTTGCACGCCCACGTACACTCGCTCATGCGTAGTGTCGCCGTCACATGCTCCGGCTGGCTTGCCTCCCTGGTGCTGATCGCCCTGCTGGGCGTCCTCGCGCCCGGGTGCGGCAAGCAGCCCGGCAACGCGGCGTCCCCCGCGGGTGCGCCCACGCCCGCCGTGACGGTTCCCGCCGCGCAGCCGCGCGTGGTGGTGCTGTCACCCGCGCTGGCAATCACGCTCAAGGACCTGGGCCTGGCCCCCCTGGTCGTGGGCCGGCACGGGTACGACATGGTGCTCGACAAATCCCTGCCCGTGTGCGGTGACCAGGCCGGCATCGACTACGAAGCCCTGCTGCGGGTGAACCCCACGCACGTCATCCTGCAGTGGGGCGCCCGCCCGCTGCCGCCACGCCTGGAAGAACTCGCCCAGACGCACCACTGGATCGTCATGAACCAGGAAGTGCTCTCCCTGCGCGATATCCGCACCAGCGCCGTCGAGATGTACGACCTCCTCGCCGGCCCCGACATGCAGCGGACCGAGAGCTCCCCGCCTGGAAAAGGGGCCCAGAAGCCCGCGGAAGGCCAGTCCCTCGCCCCCGCGCTCTTTGTCCGCATGGACCGGGCCTTCGCTCGCCGCGGCGCGGGCTTCCCCAACGCCGGGCGCGTGCTGCTGCTGCTCTCGACGTCTCCCGCGGCCGCGGTCGGGCCGGGGTCGTTCCACCAGCAGGTGCTGGAGGCGATCGGTGGAGTTCCCGCGCTCACCAAGGGCGGTCCGTACCAGGAACTCGATACCGAAGACATCGCCGGCCTCGCCCCCGACGCCGTCGTGCTGCTGATGCCCAAGGCGATGCCCGAAGCGGGCGCGGCCCCCACAGCTCGCACCGCGGAACAGCTCACGGCGCTGCTGGGACCACTGGCAAATAAGCCGATCCCTGCGATCCAGCGCGGACGCGTCGCCCTCATCGACGACCCGCTCTGCCTGATGCCCGGCAGCTCGATGGCGGAATTCGCCGACCGCCTTGCCGAGATCTTGAAAAGCTGGGAAAAGGCCCCCGCTTCCCGCTGAAAGTTCCCGGTTGTCCGCTCCTTTTCCTTCTCACCACGCAAGAATCGATCCCATGTCGACCCCCATTGAAGATCCTGCCCACGTCCTCCGGGACCGCTTCGAAGCCGCGATCCGCGCGGCGTATCCCTCCCTCACCGGTCCCGTCGATCCGGTGATCTCCGTCTCGCGCCAGCCGCAGTTTGGTGACTTCCAGTGCAACGCGGCGATGGCGCTGGCCAAGGTGGTCGGCGGCAAGCCGCGCGACGTCGCCGCGGCGATCGTCGCCCACGTCAAGCTCGACGACCTCGCCGAGCCCCTCACCGACAAGTCCATCGCCGGTCCGGGCTTCATCAACATCACCCTCCGCGGGGACGCTCTCGCCGCCGCGCTCACGGCGATCGACGCGCCCGGCACGGCCGCCGACCTGGGCGTCACTCCCGCCGCCGCACCGCAGACCGTCGTGGTAGACCTGTGCGGCGTCAACCTCGCCAAGCAGATGCACGTGGGCCACCTGCGCTCGACGGTGATCCCCGACGCGATCTCGCGCACGCTCGAGCGGCTGGGCCACACCGTCATCCGCCAGAGCCATGTCGGTGACTGGGGCCTGCCGATCGCGATGGTGACGGCCAAGCTGATGCGCGAGATGGTCGCGGGCCGCATCACGCCCGCGACGCTGACGCTCGACTCGCTCGAGCGGCTGTACCGCGGCGCGCAGGCCGAGTGCGAGCGCGACATGAAGGGGCTCGAGGCCGTGCGCAAGTACGGGCTGGGCCCCAAGCTCGAGGCGGAGGTTGAAGCGCAGGTCGAGACCGCGACCGAGGCGTTCCTCAAGGCGCGGGATGTTCTCTTGAAGCTCCAGGCCCACGACCCGGCGACCGTCGCGGTGTGGAAGCTCATCTACGACATCACGATGAAGGCGTGCCTGGAAACGTGCGCCCGGCTCAAGGCCGACGTCACCGCGGAACATACCGCCGGCGAGTCGTCGTACGCCGAAGAACTCGGACCGCTCGTGCAGGACCTGATCGACCGGCGCATCGCCGAGCAGGACCAGGGGGCCATCGTCGTGCGCGTCGAAGGGCTCGAAGTGCCCTGCCTGGTCCGCAAGACCGATGGCGGATACCTCTACGCCACCACCGACCTCGCCGCGATCCGGCGGCGCGTCCAGAAGCTGGGCGCGTCCCGCGTGATCTACGGCGTGGACATCCGCCAGTCCCTGCACTTTCAGCAGGTTTTCGGCGCGGCGATCAAAGCGGGCTACGCGAACGTGCCGGGTGACGGCGTCGCCAGGCTCGAGCACGCGGCCTTCGGCACCGTGCTGGGGACCGACGGCAAGCCCTTCAAGACTCGCTCCGGCGACAACGTCAAGCTCGGGGACCTGGTCGACGAGGCCATCGAGCGCGCTCGCAAGGCCGTGGACGAGGCGATCGACCGCGCCAAGAAGCCCGAGGACGATCCCGCCGACGCGATCTCACCCGCTGAGCGGCAGAGCATCGCCGAGGCCGTCGGCATCGCCGCGATCAAGTACGCCGACCTCTCCAACGAACGCACCAAGGACTACGTCTTCGAGTTTGACCGCATGCTCGCCTTCGAGGGCAACACCGGTCCGTACCTGCTCTACGCCCTCGCCCGCATCCGCTCCATCTTCCGCAAGGCGGGGAAGGAAGGAAAAGCGGACGGCTGGCAGTCCGCCGCCATCGCCGTTCGGGAGCCCGCGGAGAAGGCCCTGGCCCTCGCCCTGCTGCGCTACGGCAAGGCCCTCCAGAACGTGGCCGACTCCCTTGAGCCTCACCGCATGTGCCAGTACCTCTTCGATCTCTCCTCGGCGTACAGCGTCTTCTACGACCAGTGCAAGGTCCTCTTCGCCCCCGACGACGCGACCCGCCGCTCCCGCCTGCGGCTGTGCAACTTGACGGCGAGGGTGCTCGCCGACGGTCTGGGGACGCTGGGGATCCCGACGGTGGAGCGGATGTAGGAGGAAATGCGGTGTTGCCCTCCCGTTCCATCTGGAAGCCAGTGGTTTTACTGGCTTATAGCCGATTTGAGGGCCAATAAGAGCCAATACCGTGGACAAATCGGCTCTTATTGGCTACAACTATGGCCATGGTCCGCACCGATTCGGTGGTCATCACCCCCGAGATGCTCTCCCTCATCGCCGAAATCGATGAGTTCAAAGGAGCGTGGCGGGCCTTGGGCCGGCTCGCCCCCGAGCGGCTCCGCGCGCTCCGCAAGGTCGCCACCATCGAGAGCGTGGGCTCCTCGACCCGCATCGAAGGCGCCACGCTCACCGATCGAGAAGTGGAAGCCCTGCTGGGTCGGGTCAAGGCCGACTCACTTGCCACCCGGGACGAGCAGGAAGTCGCCGGATACGCGGAAGTCATGGAAGCAATCTTCGCCAGCCATGCAGCGATCCCCGTCACCGAGAACCACCTCAAGCAGTTGCACTCGATGCTGCTGCGGCATTCGGAGAAGGATGCACGGCACCGCGGGGAGTACAAGAAGCTCTCCAACACGATCGAAGCCTTCGATCCATCGGGCAAGTCTCTGGGCGTCGTCTTTGAAACATCAACCCCCTTCGATACCCCCCGCGACATGGAGCAGCTCTTCGCGTGGTTCCAGCAGACCACGGAGGCGAAAGTCCTCCACCCGCTCCTGATGACGGCGGTGTTCGTGGTGGTGTTCCTCGCCGTCCATCCCTTCCAGGACGGAAACGGCCGGCTGTCCCGCGTGATCACGACGCTGCTCCTGCTCAAGTTCGGGTACGAGTACGTGCCCTACAGCTCCCTGGAGAGCATCATCGAGCAGAACAAGGAGGGCTACTACCTCGCGCTCCGCCGCACCCAGGGGACGCTCAAGCAGAAGTCCACGGACTGGACGCCGTGGCTCGAGTTCTTCTTCCGGGCGATGCAGCAGCAGAAACGACGCCTGGAGACCAAGGTGGAGCGCGAAAGGATCATGCGCGCGACCATGCCCGAGCTCTCGATCGCGATCCTCGACCTGGCGGCGGAGCATGGACAGATCGGCGTGGCCGACGTCATGCATGCGACCCGGTCACCCAGGGGAACCGTCAAGAAGCGGCTCGCCGAACTCGAGAAGGCCGGACACCTTCAACGCGCCGGGAAGGCACGGGCAACCCGGTACTCCCTCAAGTGAAAAAACGACGCGCAGAGAGGAGCCGCACGACGACGGTGCGGAACGGCTTGAGTGCGGAAGAAGCCTTTGGCGAGGTGCTCAAAAACACAACCGCCGCGAGCAGGCTCGCGGCGGTTGTTCGTAAGTGGAGGCGACGAGACTCGAACTCGTGACCTCTTCCATGCCATGGAAGCGCTCTACCAAAACTGAGCTACGCCCCCGAATTGTCGCCCCCGCGCGATCGCGGCGGGCACTGCAGACTTCCACTTACAGGCGGACAAGAACGCGGGCTCGGCTTGGCGGGCCGGGCCCAGAAGGGGAATGCTATAGGATCGGCCCGGAGGGTCAAGCAGTCGGCACGGGTTCTCGTCATGAGAGGCTGGGAAGGCCGTTTCTGACGTCTGTGAGGGCGGTGAGGGGGCCCTGCCACCCGGCCAGTTGCCTATCGACGGCGTCGATCACCGCCGCCAGCTCGATCCGGTCGATCCGGCAGCGGTCGGGGTGGTCGTTGGCGACCTGGGTTTCAGGAAGGGTGGGATCGGCGAGGAGGATGGCTTCGGGGGATCCCGGGCGGGTGGGGATGAGGGTCCAGTGGTGGTCGGTGGGGCCGAAGAGGGAGACCAGGCGGACGCCCAGGGCGGCGGCGAGGTGCCGGGGGCCGGTGTCGTTGGTGACCATCAGCCGGGCGCGGCGGACCACGGCCTTGAGAGATCCGAGCGTAACCCCGGCTTGGGGGAGCAGGGCGACGCGGTCGCGGCAGTCGGGGCTGACGCCTTCACGGATCGCCTGGGCGAGGTCGGCCTCGGCGGGAGAGCCGTTGATGGCGACGGCCAGGGCGTGGCGGCGGACCAGGTGCTCGGCGAGGGCGGCGAAGCGCTCGGGGGGCCAGCGCTTGGCGACGTTGTTTCCGCCGGGGTTGAGAACGGCCAGCGGCGCCGGGCCCTCCAGCCCCGCGCGTGAAAGCACCGCCGTCGCGGCCGATTCTTCCGCCTCAGTCACGGCAAGCTGCATCGGATGCTCCCCCGCTTGCCACTCGGGCGTCGATCGGCGGAGCAGGCCCTCGCACGCGGCGCGGAGGTAATACTCGATCGCCGGGACGGGGGCGAACGACCCATCGGCGCGGGTCGGGGCCTTAAGACGATCGGTCAGGAGCAAGCCGCGTGTATCCCGGTCGTACCCGACTCGGCGAGGAATGCCGGCGATGCGGGCGATGAGCGCGGTGGAGAACGAGTTGGTGAGGAGCAGTGCCGCCTCGTAGCGGCGCGGGCGGAGCTTGGCGGCGACGAACTTGGGACCCATCACTCCCGAGGAGCGGGCGACGTGCAGCTCGTCGAAGAACTCGCAGCCGGCGAGGAGTTCGTCCATGCCCGGACGCACCAGCGCCCCGATGAACGCGCCCGGCAGCGCCTTGCGGACCAGCCGCAGCGTGGGCGTCGCCATGACGACATCCCCCACCCACGAAGGGCAGACCACCAGCACTCGCAGCGGATCGGGCCTGGCGGCTGGTGGAGTGGAGGGCATGGTGGTGATCGCAAGGGCCCGGCGGCGCGGGAGTCAGCGTCCGCCGCTGCCGGCGAGGGCCAGGGCGCACATCATCTCCACGCCCGGGGCGATCGCCTCGTCGTTGAAATCAAAGTCGGGCTGGTGCAGCGTGGGATACTCGGTCACGTTGCCCGGCCGCAGGCCCAGGAAGAAGAACGCCGCGGGCACATGGTTGCCGTAGTACGAGAAATCCTCACCGCCCATGGTGGGATGCTCCACCACGATCACGCGCCCCGGACCCAGCGTCGCCCGCGCCACGTCAAGCAGCTTCGCCGTCGCCTGCGGGTCGTTGTGCGTGACGGGATAGCTCTCGTGCCAGGTGATCTTCGCCGTGCACCCCTGCGCCTTGGCCGTCGCCTCCACGATGGCGAAGAACCGCTCCTTCGCCAGCAGCCGCAGCGCCGGCTTGAGCGTGCGGACGGTCCCCTGAAGCCGCACCGTCGCCGGGATGATGTTGTTCGCCGTCCCCGCGTGCACCATGCACACCGAGCAGACCACCGATTCCAGGGGACCCACGTTGCGGCTGGCGATCGTCTGCACCGCCGTGATCACGTGCGCCGCGGCAAGGATGGGATCGTGGGAAAGGTGCGGATATGCCGCGTGCCCCCCCGTGCCCTCGACGTCGACGACAAAGTCATCCACGGACGCCAGCAGCGCCCCGGGCTTGGTCGCCACCTGTCCGAGCTGGAGCGTGGGCCATCCGTGAAGGCCGTAGATCACGCCCACGGGGTTGCCCAGGCCGCCGCCCGCGTCACCCTTGAGCGCGCCTTCCAGGCACATGTGCTCTCCGCCCGCGCCGCCCTCCTCCGCGGGCTGGAAGACGAACGTCACCGGGCAGGGACGTACGGGGGTCCTGGCAAGGACTTTCGCCGCGCCCAGCAGGATCGTGGTGTGCCCGTCGTGCCCGCAGGCGTGCATGACGCCCGGCCGGCACGAGGCATACGGCACATTCGTCGCCTCCTGGATCGGCAACGCATCCATGTCCGCCCGCAGCGCGACAGACGGAAGCGTGTTGCCCTGCGGCGTCGTCGCCGGCAGGTATCCCACCACGCCCGTGCCCTTGGCGTACCCGGCCTTGAACTGGATCCCCAGCGCCGACAGCTCGCGCTGCACCACCGATGAAGTTCGCTTCTCATCGAAGCTCAGCTCGGGATGCGTGTGCAGGTCGTGGCGGATCGCCAGGAGCTGGGGAAGCTCTCCGGAAATGAGGGAACGGATCGACGCGGCATCGGCCGTGGTGGTCATGCCAAAGTGTAGGAAATGTTCCGCTCGCCCGGCGGCATGGGGAGACGAAGCGCGGCGCCGGAGCGCCCCGCGTCGATCACGCCCCACTCGACACGTTCTTTGCCGCCGCGCCAAGTAAAAACGCCCCGCGGGGCGGGGCGTTTGTGTGAGCATGACAATGGTGACCGCGGCTTACTTCTTCTCGGCCGGCGGGATCAGGTTGGTCCCGGGCGCGTGGTCGTCATCCCCCTCGCCGAACTTGGCGTGGGAGTCGTCCCGGAACTTGAGCAGCTTCGCGGCGACTTCCTTGGCCTGCTCGGATTTGCCGTCGATGATGTCGGTCTCGAGCTCGAGCAGCATGCCCATGAGCTGGATCTGGGCGCGGCGATAGTCGTCGATGTTCGCCCCGGCCTTGAGCTTCTCGGGCTTGAAGGTCTTGGCGGCCAGGCACGCCTTCTCAAGCAGCGTCACCGCCGCGAGGGCCTCTTCCTTTTTCTCAGGCTTGCCGACGGTGTCCTTGAGCATCCGCATGCCGGCCCGCATGCCCTTCATCGCCGACTCGACGGAATTGAACTCACGGCCCGCGCCGGGACCACCCTCACGTCCCTCACGACCGCCGCCGCCGGGACCGCGCGGGGGCCGCTCACCGGGCTGGCCAGGCTGGCCGGGCGCCGGCGGGACGGGCTTTGCGGGATCCGACGCGGGCTGGGCCATCACCACCGCCGAACCGGTCAAAAGCAGTACGGCTCCACCGACCGCGAGCAGATCACGAACCCGGCCACCCTTCGAACGCAGCGCCATGAGAAACTCCCTGTTGTGAACCTGTGGTGTCAATACGGACAGCTCCCCCGCGACACGGGGGAGCGCGTGAGCATATCGCTCAAACGCGTCATCGATTGCATCCGCCCATCGTGTGATTCCGTCCGGAACTCGCAATCCCTTCCAAGACCCTCGCCCGCACGCCAGCCCCACGTACCATCTGCCCCATGAATACGCCGTTCCGCCCGGTTTTCGCCTCGATCCTCCACCTGGCTCTCCTCGCCGGCCTCGCCCAGGCCCAGCAGCAGGCCAGCCCCACGGTCGATCGCCTCTGGATGGCCAACTGCGCCTCATGCCACGGCGCCCAGGGCCAGGGCGGAGACAAGGCGCAATCCCTGCTCGATGACACCTGGAAGATGGGCGGAGAACTCCGCCAGATCTTCGATTCGGTCAAGACCGGGCACAAGGACCTGGGCGCCGATCTGGGCGCCAAGCTCACCGACCCGCAGATCTGGGGCACCGTCAACTACCTCCACGAGCTTCGGGCCCAGGACTTCCGCTCCAAGGGCGGCGGGGCCAAGCCCGGCAAGGACGGCGTCTACACCTCCCAGCACCAGTCGTACACGGTTGAGGATGTGGTGACGGTGGGACTGCAGGTTCCCTGGTCGGTCGAGTTCGTTCCCGACCTGGGCGATCCTTCCAAGGAGCCCCTGTCGAGCGCGATGCTCATCACCGAGAAGATGGGCCGCCTGCGCGTCCGCACCGCCGACGGAAAGCTCAGCCCCAAGGTCGAGGACACCCCCAAGGTGAGCGACGAAGGCCAGGGCGGCCTCCTGGACGTCAAGCTCCATCCCAACTTCAAAGAGGATCGCTGGATCTACCTCTCGTACGCCGACGCCCAGCCCGACGACGCGAAGAAGGTCATGACCAAGATCGTCCGCGGCCACCTCACCCGCACCAAGGAAGGCAACTGGGCCTGGACCGATGAGCGCGTGGTCTTCCAGGCACGCCCCGAGAGCTACCTCAGCCCCGGCGTGCACTACGGCTCCCGCTTTGCCTTCGATCCCAAGGACAGCTCCCTCTTGTACTTCACCATCGGTGAACGCGGCCGCGCCGAGATGGCCCAGGATCTCACCCGCCCCAACGGCAAGGTCCACCGCGTCCGGGACGATGGCACGATTCCCAGCGACAACCCCTTCGCCGCCAACACGGGCCCGGTCTACAAGTCCATCTGGTCCTACGGCCACCGCAACCCCCAGGGCCTGACCTTCGACCTCGAGGGCAACCTCTTCGACACCGAGCACGGCCCCCGCGGCGGGGATGAACTCAACCTGGTCCGCAAGGGCCGCAACTACGGCTGGCCCCTCATCACGTTCGGCATCAACTACGACGGCAAGCCCTGGAACGTCCCGTGGCCCGAGTTCGCCGGCAAGAAGGTCGCCTCACTCGCCAGCGACAGCGAGCCCGTGGGGCCCGACGACCTCGCCATGCCCGTCTACCAGTGGCTCCCCTCCATCGCCGCCTGCGGCCTGACCGTCTCCACCGGCGGCGTCTTCCCGCAGTGGAAGGGCGACCTCTTCGCCGGCGGCCTCGCCGGACAGACCCTCCAGCGCCTGCGGGTCAAGGACGGCAAGGTCGTCGAGCGCGAGGAGATCCTCTACAAGCTCGGGCGTGTCCGGGATGTGGTGTGCGCGCCCGACGGAGCGATCTACGTCGTGCTCAACGAGCCCGATCATGTCGTGAAGCTGGTGCCCTCGCCCGCGGCCACTCCCGCCGCGCCTGCGGCGACCAAGTAAGCGAGCCGTCGCGAGCATCACACCGCTGGCGGGAATGATCCACGGATCATTGCCCATCAGCCCGCGGCGCGGACCGGCGTCACCTGCGGCGCCGGCAAGGCTGTCAGCACCTCTTCGCACGTCCCCCACCGATACTCCCGCAGCAACGCCCGCAGCTTCCCCTCCGTGCTCGCCGTCCCCACGTAGCACTTGAAGTACCGGTGCGGCGGCATCTTCACCTTCGGGCAGTCGGGGGCAAAGTCACGCGGGTGCAGGTACACCACCGTCGGTCGCCCCGCCGCCGCTTCCTGCTCCACACCCTGGCGGATCAGCCCCAGCGGCAGCAGCCGCATGTAGCCGCCCCCGCAGTAGCACATCTTCTTGCGCACCGGCCCGTATCCCACGCGAGCGATGCTCATCGGAAGTTCGGGCATCGGCCGGCCCTTGGGCGTGGTCAGCGTGTGCATCCCCGGCTGGCAGGCGTACCCGCCGTGCCCGCGCGCCGCGGGAAAGAGGCTCGCGTCGTACGTCACGCCCTGGTCCATCAGCACGTCAAACGCCCACTCGGTCCCCTGCGTGATCGAGAACGACGGCGCCCGGAAGCCGCGGATGGGGATCTCCTTGCCCACCGCGGACCGAATCGCCTGGAGCGACTCGGCGATGTCCTTGGCAAAGACCTCCGGCGTCAGCTCGTACACCTTGCGGTGCCAGAATGAGTGCGTCCCCAGCTCGTGGCCCGCGTCGTGGATGCGTTTGACCAGCGCCGGGTGCTTGTCCGCGATCCAGCCGAGCATGAAGAACGTTGCCCGCGTCTTGTGATCGTCGCAGATCTTCAGGATCAGGTCGGTGTACCGCTCCACAAGCGAGGACTGGGCCGAGAGCTTCGGCCACAGGGATGGATCCTCGACGGCGGCGACCTCGACGATGTGGAACCAGTCTTCGATGTCGAAGGAGAGGGCGTGGATCATGGGAAGGGAGTTCACCACGGAGAGCACTGAAGGCCACGGAGTTGAACGATCAGAGACGCGGGGAGGGGGAAGTACACGTCAGAGTCAGAGGCCGAACCGGAGGGCGAGTTGAAGGGTGAAGGAGAAGGCCATGAAAATGAGGGTCTTGGCGATGGCGCCCGCGGCGGTCTCCCGTCGTCTGCTCATCGCCGCAGCGCGGGAGGCGAGGAAGAGAACGGAGGAGATGACGAGGATGCGAGTCGGGTTGGGAAGCGGGTCGCCGGTATCGGATCGAGGGGCGGGGAGGTTCCAGAAGAGCGCAAGGCCGAACAAGAGATGCTCCGCGACCCACATGGAGGCGTTGAAAGCGCCCGACGGAGGATTGTCAGACGGAACGAGAGCGACACCGGAGGAAGTTGGCTGCGGCTGGTGGGGTTGTCCTGTTTGGAGTGTCATCTCAGGGACTTCTGCGCCGCGATGGTGAAAACGCTCTCGCGCGGGCTCGATGTGGAACCGGCGCGGTTACCGCCCCTTCACCGCCGCGTGGCACAGCGCCAGCGCCGCCATCCGCACCCGCACCCCATTGGAAACCTGCCGCAGGATCACCGAGTGGGGACCATCGGCCACCACGCCGTCGATCTCCAGTCCCCGGTTCATCGGACCGGGGTGCATGACGATCGCGCCGGGCTTGAGGCGCTGGGCCCGCTGGGCGGTCATCGCATACCCGTGCCGATAATCACGAACCGACGCGATGAGCTGGGTTTTTTTCCCCGCCGGCACGCCCGCGACCGCGCCGCCCTCCCCGTGCCGCTCGAACTGGATCCGCAGCATCATCACCGCGTCCACGCTCTCCAGCACCGAATCCAGGTCGTGCGTGATCTCACACGTCCCCGCGCCGCCCGCCTCCGGGCTCGCCGCGAGGCCCTTGTGCGCCGCGGAGACCATCCCCGCCGGGCCCACGGCAATCACCTTGGCTCCCAGCGCCGTCAGTCCGGCGATGCCCGACCGCGCGACGCGCGAGCTGGCGACATCACCGACGATCGCGACGGTCAGTCCGGAGAGATCGAACGATTCGGCGCGGTGGTTCGCTTCGGCGATGGTCAGGATATCGAGCAGTCCCTGCGTGGGGTGTTCGTGGCGGCCGTCCCCCGCGTTGATCACCGGGCACTGCACGCGCTGGGAGGCCATCACCGCCGCCCCCGCCTGCCGCGCCCGCACGATGATCGCGTCGATCCCCATCGCCTCCACATTGAGCGCGGTATCGACGATCGTCTCGCCCTTGTTCACGCTCGTGGTCCCGCCCGACAGGTCCACCACGTCCGCCCCCAGCCGCTGGGCCGCGATCGTGAAGCTGGTGCGTGTCCGCGTCGAGTCCTCAAAGAACAGCGTCGCCACCGTGCGGCCGCGCAGGTCGTCTCGCCGCGGAATCTCCGAGGCACCGCCCCCCGTCACCAGCGGAATCTTGCCCGCAAACTGCAAAATGGTCCGCAGCGAACCCGCGTCCATTCCTTGCAGGCCCAGCAGGTGCCGGTGCGTCCATCCCACGGCCGCCGCGGAGACAGCGCCCACGGCCGGCGTGGTCGGGGTGCTTCGCCACTGGGCGCTGCGCGGAGGAGCGATGGGGACTCGTGAGTCGGTCACGAGCGGATCATATCGACCCCGCCGATGCAGGGTGGAAACGACCTCCCGATCACATCGCCAGCAGGCTCTCGGCGGCCCGCAGCGCCGCCTCCACCGCCCGCGGCCCCGTCCCCCCGGGAATCTCCCGCTTTGCCAGGCAGGCCTCGATCGAAAGCGCCGAGTACACGTCCTGGCCGATCAGCGGGGAGAAGCTTCGGAACTGCTCCAGCGGCAGGGCCTCCAGCGGCGTGCCCGCCGCCAGCGCGTGCCGCACCACCCGGCCCACGATGTCATGGGAATCGCGGAACGGCACGCCCTTGGACACGAGGTAGTCGGCAAGGTCCGTCGCGTTCGAATAGCCGCCCTTGGCCGCCTCCAGCGTCCGCTGCTCGCGCACGCGCGTGTTGTCCAGCACCACGCTCGCCATCCGCAGCGTCAGCGAAACGTTGTGCATCGAGTCAAAGAGCGGCTCCTTGTCCTCCTGCATGTCCTTGTTGTACGCCAGGGGCAGGCCCTTGACGGTCAGCAGCATCCCCGCGTGCGCGCCGGCGACGCGACCGCACTTGCCGCGGATGAGCTCCAGAGAATCGGGGTTCTTCTTCTGCGGCATCAGGGAGCTTCCGCTGGAGACCGCGTCGGAAAGCTCCAGGAAACCAAACTCCTGCGTGCAGTAGATGATCATGTCCTCGGCGAGGCGCGAGAGGTGCACGCTCGCCAGCGCCAGCGCCCCGATGGTCTCGATCACAAAGTCCCGGTCGCTGACGGCGTCGAGGCTGTTGGCCGTCGCCGAATCAAACCCCAGGTCTCGGGCAAGCATCGCCCGATCGACCGCATACGCCGTGCCGGCCAGCGCCGCGGAGCCCAGCGGGCAGACATTGACGCGGGCACGGGCGTCGGCAAGTCGCGCATCGTCGCGCGCGAACATCTCGACGTACGCCAGGCACCAGTGGGCGAGCAGCACGGGCTGAGCTCGCTGCAGGTGCGTATACCCGGGGATGACGCACCCCGGATGCCGGCGAGCAAGACGGATCAGGGCAGCGCGGAGCTGAGACAGTTCCCCGCGACGCGCATCGATCTGCGCCCGCGTCCACAGCCGCAAATCCGTCGCCACCTGGTCGTTGCGGCTGCGGCCCGTGTGCAGCTTCTTCCCCAGCGCCCCCACGCGCTCGATGAGCTGGCGCTCCACCCATGAATGCACGTCTTCCTCACCCGACCCCAGGGGTAATGTCGGATTCTGCTGGGCACCGACCGCGAGCTCCGCAAGGGCCGCCAGCAGCTGGCCCAGCTCCGCGTCGCTCAGCACGCCCGCGCGGTGGATCGCCCTCGCCCAGGCGATGGACCCGGCGATGTCCTCCATCAGCAGCTTGTAATCGAACGGAAGTGAATCGTTGAACTGGCGAAAGAGCGGGTCGGAGGCCCCCTCGAACCTGCCGCCCCACAGGGCCTGCTTGGACTGGTCGGACATCGTTTCGAGCTCCCAAAGGCCGCTCGCGGATCTGACACGCGCGGCGAAGGGAGCGTAGGGATTCTCTCGCCGCACCATCACCGCCCGCGGCACATCTTTTCAACCCGCCGCGCGATCCCGCGCCCCTCTCACGCCCGTCCGCCCACCAGCAGATCCAGCGATTCTCGCCGCTCGAACAACCCCGCCATCCCCGGGTCGTGGGAGACGCACACCAGCGCCGCCCCCTTCTCCCGGCACACATCCTTGATCAGTCCGATCGCGGTCGCGGCGTTCTGCGGGTCCAGGCTCGCCGTCGGCTCGTCGGCGAGCACCAGCACCGGGTCGCACGCCACCGCCCTCGCCACCGCGACCCGCTGCTGCTGCCCCACGCTCAGCCGGTCGGGGTCCGCGTCCACCCGTTCGATCCCCAGGTGTTTCAGCAGCGTCGCCGCCCGGTCCTTGTGCTCGCGCGGCGGGATCTGCGAAAACATCAGCGCCGCCATCACGTTCTCGATCGCCGAAAACCCGTGCAGCAGGTTGAAGGTCTGGAAGATCATCCCGATCGCCCGCCCCCGCAGCCGGTCGCGGCCCGCCCCCCGCGCCGCGTGCATGTTCTCCCCGTCGATCAGCACCGTGCCCTCCGCGGGATCCATCAGGCCCGCGATGAGCTGCAGCAGCGTGCTCTTGCCCCGCCCCGATCCCGCCGTGAGCAGCATCTGCTCACCCCGCTGCACGTCCAGGGAAGGGACATCCACCGTCCACCCCGCGCTTCCCGGCTGGTCCGGGTAACGGAACTTGAGCCCGCGGATCGAGAGGACGGCGTGACCGGAGACTGCTGGCGGCATGGGACGCTCCAAGGTTGGACACATCACGGCGACGAAGTCTTCGCCGGGCATTCACGCCCGGCGGAGAGTAGGGACGCGTCAATCCGGCGAGGCCTCCATCAGCACCCACCCTCAAACGCACGCACGAAGAAATCAAAGTCGTCGGTATCCACAAAGCCGCTGTGGTCCACGTCGGCGGTGAAGTCCCCCGCCTCGTACGCCCGCACAAACGCGTCGTAGTCATCCGTGTCGATGAACCCCGAACCGTCCAGATCGCTCACGCACCCCGGCAGGTTCATCCCCGCCCACGCCAGCGCCGCCTCGTGGTTCTCCATTGTGTCGTTCTGGTTGAAAACGATCCAGTACGGACGGCTGGGCAGAATCTCCGCCCGGTCGCTCCACAGCTCAAGCTCCAGCAGGTACACCCCGTCGCTCGCCTCCCCCGTCAGCGTGAACCCCGGGTGGTGATGGAACTCACCGTCCGATCCGACCGCCATCGCGAAACCCGGCACCACCTGGTCGCTCCCGGGCGTCTCCACCGGCCCCAGCGTCGCCAGCTTGATCCGGATCCGCTCCGCCGGGATCTCCCCGAAATCGACCCCGTTCCACTTCCGCAGCGCCTTGCGGATGTTGAAGCCGATCGCGGCGGGATACGCAAACGCCCCCGCGTCGCTGTCCATCCCGGGCTCGTTGGTGAAGTTCGCCGTCTCTCCGAACGTCGCGCGGAAGACGCGCGCGTTGTGGCTCACCGCCCCCGTCTCCTCGTCCACCAGGCCCGTGCAGATCCGGCCCTGGTAGTTCTGCTCCAGCAGGATGTCCCCGGCGTGCTGGGCCTGTGCCGGCGCCGCGAACGTGATCAGGCCCGCAACCATCACCATCGTCGTCATCGTGTTCATCGGTCATCTCCTTGCCGCGGCGCGGCGCAATGGCGCCGGCCCACGGCGCTCAGTGTTCCTTGGCGTTGGGATAAAACTGGTTCTTCTGGTACTGGGTGTACACGCGGTCAAACCGCAGCGTCTCCGCGTGCCCGTCGATGAAGCCGTAGTTGGCGACCGACGAAAAGCTCTTGGCGGGCCCTCCCCAGGCCGCGATCTCCATCTCCTGGGAGGCGTTGCCCGGCGGGAAGTCCGAATCGCTCCACGTCTCCGCGTGGACGTGGTCGGAATACGCGTAGTCGCTGTCCCCGGGCCGGTCCCCGCTCCCCTGGGTCATCATCAGGAAGTGCACGGTCTCCGACGGGAACGGGATCTTGCGGAGGTTGTCGAAGGGCTCGCGCGGATCAACGCCCGGGTTGATCGTCCTGCTCGTCCAGTTGTTGATCCCGTAGCTGGTCCAGCGCGCGATCTTGGAGACATCGGGGTTGCCCCCGCTCTGGATCTGCTCCAGGATCTGTTCGAGCGAGCTGCGCGTGCTCAGCCCTCCCTGGCTCACGGGCCAGTACCGGCTCGCGTCCCCGGGCGATCGCAGCACCAGCGGGGCGCCGTACAGATCGGCGAGCACCAGCGGCCACGAACGCCTGACCTTCGCCAGCGTGTTGGAGCCCCCGTGGGCGAGCCCCGCGTCGACGAAATACTCCTTGTACGCGTTGATGTACAGCGTGTGGGCCATCTCGAGCTGGCCGATCTGCGCCAGGCACCGGGCCGACTTGGCGGCCCGCCTGGCCTTCCCCAGCGCGGGGAGCAGGATGCCGATCAGCAGCGCGATGATGGCGATCACCACCATCAGCTCGATCAGCGTGAAGGCTCTTCGAATCATGCGGCACCATCCCGGGCCTCTGCGGCCCGCGGTGAATCGATTGGGTGTGTGGACGTGGAACGCGGGCGCTGCGGGCGCGCGTTCGCTCCCGCGGCTGGTGGGCCCCGTCCACACGCGCGGCGAGGCCCCTCCCGTGGCACACATGCTTCAGGAGGCTCGTCGCCCGCGCGTCCGGCGGGGAACTGTGATGGGCTTGAGTTGATCCTTCGGCGCCGCGTGGCCCGTGCGGACCGCGCCGTGCGACGACGCGAAAGCTATGCCGCACGCCCAGGCGGACCGCGCGGCGCGGCGACAAGGCGACGGTCCTGCGCCGTCAATCGTCGCGTGGGCGCGTGCGCATCCACCGCGATGAGCAGTTCGATGCCCACCGGCGGCGCCACCTCCGGCATGACCTGGGAGATCGTCGCAAACAGAAGGTCCAGGCACACCGTGCAGGGATGCCCCGGCCGGTCGTGACGCTCGTCGTTCTCGTCGGACCTTCCGCGAGTCGCCCCGGCCGCGCCCGCGGCCTCCGCGGATGCACCGGGGTGATCCGCCAACGCGTGGCACGCCTTCGGGAGGGCCCCGTGCCGCCCGGCATCTTCCGCAACATGCACACGGGAGTGCCACGCCAGCGCCCAGGGAATTCCCAGCAGCACGGCAAGCGACAGCAGCACGCCCAGCCACGGGCGGTGATTCAATGAACGGTGTTGGCCGAGGGTGCCCGCTCGCATCCGCGTCGCCGCGCTCCTGAAGAGCCTCCATCGCCTAATGACAATGGATTCTCAATAAGAGTACCGCGGCGCGACGCGTTGGGCAAGGGCTTTTTCACACCCTCGGCCAGCTCCAGATACAAAGCAGTTGTGAGATGCTGGCGGGCCAGCACCCCGTGCCGGCCCGCTCATCGCTGTTCATCCCGGCCCCGTATCCGCGTCAGCCGATCTTCTTGACCGGCTCGGCGCCGGCCTTGACCACCGGCGTCGCGGACTCCTTCGCCTCTCCGGCCGCCGGCACTTCGAGCTGCGCCAGCCCGGCCCGCAGCGCGATGTGGGCGAGCTCGACCCGGTTGGAGACGCCCAGCTTGGTGCCCAGGGAGACGCGGTGCCATTCCACGGTCTTGACGCTGCGCCCCAGGTGCTCGGCGATCTCCACGGTCGAAAGGCCCCGGCCGATCAGCGCCAGGATCTCGCGCTCGCGGGTCGTCAGCACGCCCAGCGGTCCCAGGTCGTCGTGCTTGGCGCGAACGCGGTCGGACTTGCTCGACTCGCCCGTGCTCGCCGCCGCGGAACGGTTGATCAGCAGCACGGCCGAATCGGGCGTGCCCAAGGGCCGCAGCGACGTGTGACGCCACGCCCCGCGCACGATCCCTTCGAGCGTCACGGGCCGGCCCGTGCGCGCCACTTCCATCACGTGCCCCATGCGCTCCGCGGCGACCGCCTCGGGGTAGAGTTCCCGGTACGGCCGCCCGACCAGCGCGGCGTTGTCGCTCTCGAAGAACGCTGCGGCGTCCTTGTTGGCGTAGAGGATTTTTCCCTGCGGTGAGAGAACAAGAATCTCCGCCGTGACGTCGTGGGTGAGTGCGTCCCACAAGGTCCTGGTCAGAGCGTCTGCCGAGGGCGACGGCCCCCACGCCGTCTCACCCGAGGTCATTGAACTGGATCCTGATTTCATGCTACGTTTCTTACCTCTTGGCGACGGTCGCGTCTGTGGATGTGACCTCGCACGAGTGAATGGTTGAGTGTACGCCGAAGTTCCGCCGGTGCGCCTGACACGCGCGTGTCAAGGGCATCTACCCCTTTCTCGCCCCCTGTGGCCACTACGCTTCAAATCCATGCCGGAATCACCCATTTCAGGACATCCTTCCCCCGATAACCCCGAAACCCTCGCGGCCGGCCCCAGGACGGCGCCGGTGGCGGGAGAGCAGGGCTGGTGGGGGAAGAACCCTTCCACGGCCGAGACTCGACATTTTCTTGCCGGCCCGCTGGGCCGACTGACCGAACTCCACCGGGCGTTCCGCATCTTCGCCGAACTCGTCCGTGGGTTCCGCGCCCTGCACTTCACAGGGCCCTGCGTGACCGTCTTCGGGTCCGCGCGGTTCAAGGAGAACCACAGGTACTACGACATGGCGCGGGAGATGGGTTCGCGCATTGCCGATTTAGGCGTCACCGTCATGACCGGCGGCGGGCCCGGAATCATGGAGGCCGCCAACCGCGGCGCCAAGGAGCGTGAGGGATCTTCCCTCGGCTGCAACATCATCCTGCCCATGGAGCAGAAGCCAAACCCATACGTTGATCGGTTTGTCGAGTTCAAATACTTCTTCGTCCGCAAGGTCATGCTCGTCAAGTACTCCTACGCCTTCGTCGTCATGCCCGGCGGCTTTGGCACCCTCGACGAGGTCTTCGAGACCCTCACGCTCATCCAGACCCAGAAAATCAAGCACTTCCCCGTCATCATGATGGGCATCGACTACTGGAAGCCCCTCATCGACTTCATCAACCTCATGGCCGAGGCCGGCACCATCAGCCCCGGGGACAACGAGCTGCTCACCGTCACCGACGATCCCGCCGTCGCCATCCAGACCATCCGCGAAAGCCTCGAGCGCAACAAGCCCATCCGCATGCGCAAGCGCTGGTGGCTGGGTGAATTCTGATGCGCGCCCCTTCCGCGCCCGTCAGTCCTTGCACACGCTACTTCACCGCGTCCGCCCACGCCGCTTAGTCCTTCACGCCTTTCACCCGCTCGGGATCGGTGTACTTCACCAGCGCCGCCGAAAGATCCACCCCGTGGATGTTGGCGAGCGTCACCATCCACGCGAAGACGTCGGCAAATTCCTCACCCAGGTTCGCCCGCTCCTCGGGCGTGGGGCTTTTGCCCGGGAGGTTGTTCTGCAGCGCCGTGGAGAGTTCCCCCACTTCCTCCATGAACCACATGAACGTTCCCGCCGTCCCCCGGGCCGAATCGGTCTTGTAATACCGGTCCCGGATGAGCTGCTGGAACGCCGCAACGGTGATCGAAGTATCCGCCATGGTGCCGTGAATCCTCTGTATTAAAAACGTCCCGCTATTTATCCCAGGCCGCCAGATCGAACACCGCCCTCCCGGGCGTCTCCTGCCACGGCAGCGTCGCGCGCGGCCACGCCGAGTGCACGCCCCGTGAATCCGTCCGCTCAATCCCCAGCCGCATCACCCCGCCCGCCTCGATGCAGTCTCCAGGCAGCGTCACCACCGCGATCCAGCGGCTCTTCTCTCGCATCACCCGCACCGCCGCCCCCTGCCCCGCCCTGCCCAGGTCATCCTCGCGCTCCGACGCCCCGGATTCCTCGATCCGCAGGATCATCCGCGGCTTGGACCGCGGCCCGGCCCAGATCCGCACGGTGTCCTGCGCCGCCGACTCCCCATCGGGTGATTCAGGTCGTCCGCACTCCACGTACAGCACCCACGCCGGGACGCGTCCCGGCGCGCCCGACGCCGCCTCTTCCGGCCGCCCCCGGTACATCACCGCCGACGTCGACCACGCCGAATCCGCCGCGGTAAGCCCCGTCCCCGAGAGAAAGCCGTCCAGCGTCAGGTCGGGCGCCAGCGGCCCGATCACCACCGACGGCGGCCTCGCCAGGATCTTCATCAGGTCCACGTTCAGCCGGGATTCCAGCGCGCCCACGTGCACCGCGAGCGTCGCCGACTTCACCTCCGACCCCTCCGTCGTCCGCGTGCGAACCACCGCCTCCGCCGGCACCGACGAGGGAGAACTCCCCGCCGACATCCCCGGCACCGGCGCCATCTCCGGGTGCGGGCCAAGCTCGCGCTCCGCGCCGTCCAGCCACACCGACCACGCGACCACCGGCCTGGGCAGCAGGTTCGTCGTCCCGATCCACACCACCGGCTGCCCCGTCGCGCCATCCTCTTCCGCCGCCGCATCGATGATCCACGATGTCGCCGCCGGGTGCGCCTTGAGCCACTGCCTCGCCGTCTCCGCACGCCCCAGCGGGCCCGCCTCGGGGCTCAAGAGGTCGCTCAGCAGCGAATCCAGATCTCCCTGGTCCACCGGCCACACCGGCGCCACGGTGTGCGAGTTGAATCGCACGACTGCGCACAGCCTCCCCGCGAGTTCCGCGCCCAGCTCCCGGTCGGTGCGAGAGAGCTCGCCCAGCGCCACCGCCCACCGTGCCTCGTTCTGCGCCGCGACCGCCTCCAGCACCGGGTCGGCAAACCGCATCGGCTCTCCCGGCACCGCCGGAGGAAGCAGCGCGGGGTTCAACCCCGTCATCAGCAGCCGGTACCGCCATCGCCGCACCGGACTCAGCCTCTCCGGACGCGTCAGCTCCATCAGCGAAGGCGCCTCCCGCAAGGTTGCCGGGATCGGCGATTCAATCCGCGTCCCCTGTTCCGCCGCGAGGCTCGCCGGGGAGGGCAGCCAGTGCAGGGCCACCCGCCGGCTCCCGATGAGAAGGTCCCGCCCCGCGGCATTCTCCGGCAGGTCCACCGCCATCACCGCCAGCGCCAGCGAGCCCTCCGGCGGCGGCGTATCGAACGTCCTCCACTTGCCCGCCGGCGGCAGCCATCGCGGGCCGGTCTCCCCCAGTGCCCCCGGATCCTCTTTTCCCACGGTGATCCACCGCATCGTCGTCGCCAGCGGCGTGCCATCATCCAGCGTGACCTTCAAGCCCGAAAGGTCCATGTTCGGGCCCGCGGGGCTCACCGGCGGTCCTCCGCCCGGTCCGCTCCCCGGTCCGCTGAGCGTCCCCGTCACGCGCACCGGCACGATGAGCGTCATCCCCGTCACCGCATCGATGCGAGATTCCACGGGCTCCACCGGCCCCGGCCGTCCGCTGATGCGACCGCGTCCTTCCCCCGAATCCCCGAACATGCCGCATCCCGGCGCCAGCGCGCACGCGACCCCCGCGGCCAGCACAAGGCCCGCCCGACACAAGACCCACACTCCTCGACGTCCGTTCACGGGGTGATTATGCCCTCCATCGGGCGAGCGGCCCGCCCGGTATCATTCAGCAATGAGTTCCCCCATGGTCATTCTCTGCCCCGGCCAGGGCGCCCAGGCCGTCGGCATGGGCAAAGCCTGGTATTCCGCCTCACCCGAGGCCAAGGCTGTCTTTGACGAGGCCGACCGCCTCCTGGGTTCGCGCCTGGGCTCCCCCCTCACCCAGCTCTGCTTCGACGGCCCCGCCGAGCGACTCAACCGCACCGACGTCTCCCAGCCCGCGATCTTCACCGCCTCCCTCGCCTGCTGGAAAGGCCTCCTGGCCGCCATGGGCTTTGGCAACGGTGAAGCCTCCATCGCCGCCGCCGCCGGACTCTCCCTCGGGGAATATACCGCCCTGGTGCTGGCAGGTTCGATGTCCTTCGCCGACGGCCTCGAACTGGTCACCCTCCGCGGGCAGGCGATGCAGCAGGCCGCCGAAGCCTCCTCCGGCGGAATGCTCGCCCTCATCGGCGCCGACGACGCCCAGGCCCAGCAGGTCTGCGACAAGGCCCGGGAATCCGAAGTCCTCGTCTGCGCCAACTTCAACGCCCCCGGCCAGATCGTCCTCAGCGGCCACAAGACCGCCTGCGACCGCGCCGCCGCCGTCGCCTCGGAGATGGGCCTTCGCGCCAGCCCCCTCACCGTCGCCGGCGCCTTCCACTCCCCCCTCATGCAGCCCGCCGCCGACCGCCTCGCCGCCGCCCTCGCCAAAACCGCGATGACCCCCGCCAAGGTCACCGTCGTCTCCAACGTTACCGCGCTCCCCCACGCCGCCGACGCCGCCTCCATCCGCCAGCGCCTTGTCGACCAGCTCACCAGTCCGGTACGCTGGTCGCAGTCCTGCCAGTGGCTCACCGCCAATATCAAAGCCGAATTCCACGAACTCGCCCCCGGCAAGACCCTCGCGGGACTCATGCGAAGGATCGACAAGAACACCAAGGTCATCAATCATGAAGAGCCGTAACTCCCTCCTCCCATCCTTCGCCGCCGCGGCACTGACGGGGGCCCACTCCCTCGTTGCGCTCGCCCCGGTCGTCCTCGCCGCCGCGGGCGTGGCCATCTCACTCTCCGGCTGCACCAAGGAGGAAGCGCCTCCTCCCCCGCCGCCCCCACCCCCGCCACCGCCCCCGCCCGAGCCGGTCCAGATCGACCCGCTCCGCCAGGCGATGAAGGTTGACGCCCGCGTCCAGTTCCCTCAGGAAAAAGCTCCCGTCAGCGAGGCCCTCGCCCGGGGCGTGCTCTCACTCGCCGACGCCCTGGTCCGCGGGGACTCGGCGAAGATGCAGACGCTGCTCGACCCCACCGCCGCCACCGCCCTCTCGACCCTCAAGGGCTCGGGCGAGTGGGAAGAAGCCACCAGCAAGATCGAAGCCGTCCGCGTGATCCGCGTCAGCGGCTCGGAAAACTCCTCGATGATCACCCTGGCGATCCAGGATCCCCAGGGCGCGTACATCCTCAACTGGGCCTCGGTCAAGAACGGTGATGCCCTCACCTTCACCGGCGCTCCGTCACCCGACGACGTCAAGCCCCGCGCCAGCGACTGGGACAAGCCCGGCGTCTCCCTCGACGTCCGCCTCGCCGGTCCCGCCACGCCCGCCCCCGGCGCCGACGGCGCTCCCGGTGAAGATGGCGCACGCCCCGAGGCCGAGAAGCCCGCCGGCGAAACCCCCGCCGAGCCCGCCAACGACGGGGAAATTACCAAGCGCACCCCCGCCGGCCCTGTAAAGATCCCCACCAAGCCCAAGGACGGCGGCGGCTGATCCACTTGGACATCTCGCACGCCCACACAACGCGAGGCCCGTGCCTTGCGTTTTTCTTGCGCGCCCGTGCCCCTCCCGCTCTATCCACGCAAGTACACTGCGCCCATGACCCGCCCGCCCCTCTACTACACCTTCGGCAACCACATGCACTGGGTCGACATGCAGTGGCTCTGGGGGTACGACGTCCTCCCCGGCTGCGTCGACGACATGCTCGCCCTCATCCACGCCACCGGCGCTCGCGGCAACGTCAACTTCGACGCCGTCGGCTACGAAAAGATGGCCGTCGAATCCCCCGAGCACCTCGCCAAGCTCCAAAGCGCCGTCTCCGCCGGCCTCGCCGAGCCCGTCGGCTGCTCGTACGGGCAGCCCTACGGCCTCTTCCACGGCGGGGAATCCAACATCCGCCAGCTCACCTACGGCGTGCGCAGCACCCGCCGACTCCTGGGAGTGCGCCCCGCGTCGTTCTGGGAAGAAGAGTTCTACTTCTTCCCGCAGCTCCCCCAGCTCCTCGCCCAGTGCGGCTACACCGGCGCTTGCCTCTTCTTCCAGTGGACATGGCACACGCCCGAACTTCCCAAAGAAGCTTCATCCCTCATTCTCTGGGAAGGCGTCGACGGCACCCGCCTCCCCACGCTGCCCCGCAGTGAACTCAACGTCCATCAGTGGCCCGAAGACTTCGACGGGCTGCTGGAGAAAGTTGAAAAGCCGGGCACGGGCGCGTCCGCTGCATTTTCTCCGGCGATCATCCAGTGGCTCGAGCTCATGCCCAGCAAGGACTGGATGTGTCGCAGCGAAGTCCTGCTCCCCAGGCTCAAGGAGCTCATGGGTGATCCACGCTTCGAGGTTCGCCCACGCACCGTCTCCACGCTCATCACCGAATTCCTCCGCTCCGCCCCCGCCGCTGACCAGATCCCCGTCCGCCGCTACTCCATGGACGACGTCTGGCACGGCATGACCCTCGGCAAAAACGCCGACGCCCACCCCCGCGCCAGCGCCAGCACCGAGTCCCAGATCCGCGCCGCCGAAGCACTCGCCGCCACCGTCAGCCTCCTGGGCCGACCCTACGCGAGCTGGGACGTCTACCCCACGTGGGAACTCGACGAGGCCTGGCGAGAACTCCTCGCCGCCCAGCACCACGACAACCACGAGTGCGAGGGCCTCTGTGGCTTCGTTGGCCATCACCAGATGGAACGCGCCCGCATGGCCGCCGCCGAAGTCTCCGGCAGGGCTCTCCGCCTCATCCACGCGCGGCAGGGGAACACGGAGCACGAACCCATCACCAACCCCCTGGGCTGGCGACACACCGCCAGCGGCGTGGACCTGCCTCCCTTCGGATTCCGCATCCAGGGCTCGGCCGACGAGAGCTCACCTTCCGCGAAACTCACCTACGACGACCAGAGCGTCACGCTCCGCTGCGCCGGCCTCTCCGCGACGTTCGACGCCGACGACGGCTCTCTTCGCCGATTCACCGACGGCCAGCGCACGCTCGAGCACTCCCTTCGCCTGCGCATGAACGGTCGGACCCCCACCTCCACACGCGTCGAGATCGATCCCGACGACGCCGACCCCACCGTCCGCATCGTTCACGAGTTTGGCACGCAGTCCGTCACGCTCGAGTTCTCCCTCGGCGCCCACGGCCTTTCCATCCGCGTCGACATGCTCTCCGAAGAAGGCGTACTTCCCGTCCGCCCTGAACCAGGCCTCAACAACGCCCTCCAGATCGAGTTCGCCGCCGACGCCGCCACCACCCTCCGCGCCGACGGCCCGCACGCCGCCGCGCCAGTGAACCCAGCCCCTCGCGGCCAACGCCGCAAGTACCCCACCGGCGACTGGATGACCTCACCGCAGTGGTTCGAGGACATTGATCGCCCCTTCACCGCCCGCTCCTTCGTGGACCTCTGCCGCTCCACCAGCGCAGGCGGCGTGCTCATCCTCCACGACGGCTCCCAGCAGTGGCTCCGTCAGGATGCCTCCCTCCGCGCCGTCCTCACCGCCTACGACCCCTGGGACGAACGCCGCTACGGCGTCCCCGGCTGGACCACCGCCCATCTCCGCCTCGTGCTGCACAACGAGATCACGGACGCCGACCGCGCCCGCCTCGCCGCCCAGTGGCTCTCGGATCTCGAAGGAACGCTCGTCGCCGAGCACGCCGAGCCCGTCGGCGGGGGCACGGCCAGCAGCGACGACCAGCTCCCGCCCGTCTTCGGCCCCCTCGAGCTCACCGGCGCTCCCAACGTCCTCGCCCACGCCTTCTTCCGCGAATCCATGAAGTCCGGTGAGCACCTCCCGCTCTGGGCCGGCCACCGCATGGCCCGTGAATCCGCCGGCGCCTGCACACACCCCTTTGTCATCCGCCTGGTCGAGTGGAACGGCCAGCCCGCGCAGGTCTCCCTCAAGCTCGCCGGCCCCGTCGCCCGCGCCGCCAAGACCAACCTCCTGGGCGAAGTCTTCAGCGACCACGCCCCCCACGCTTCATCGCCCAACCAGCCCGGCTGGTCCGCTTCCGACACCGGCTGGCTCACCATCGAGCCCACCACCCCGCCCGAGTGGGCGATCATCAAAGGCAAGCCCATCACGCTCCGCGGCAAGCCGCTGGAGTGGTCACTCGTGCGCCTCACCATGCGACCCTACGAGATCGCCACCATCTACGCCGACATGCTCCTGGGCCGCAAACAATTCCGAGACCTCGACGCCAAGCGCGAAGTCTGGGCCACCATCCACAAACACCCCTCCCCCTCCTGATCCGAGTGCCCCGTGCCGAATGCCTAGTGCCTGATGCCTTCTCCTCCTCCCCCCACCCTCTGCATCCTCGGCTCCATCAACATGGACCTGGTCCTCCGCGCGCCGCGCCTCCCCGCGCCCGGTGAAACCATCCTCGCCTCCTCCTTCGCCACATCCCCCGGCGGCAAGGGCGCCAACCAGGCCGTCGCCGCCGCCCGCGCGGGCGCCGCCGTCCGCATGATCGCCCGCACCGGCGCCGACCCACACGGCCAGCACATGCGAGCCGTCCTCTCCGCCGATGACGTCGATCTGTCCGCCGTCGGCGAAGCCCACGACTCCCCCACCGGCCTCGCCCTCATCACCGTGGCCCACGACACCTCCCAGAACACCATCGTCGTCGCCCCCGGCGCCAACGCCTCCCTCACCCCCGCCGACATCGACCTCGCCGCCGCCGCCATCACCTCCGCCGACGTCCTGCTCATGCAGCTCGAATGCCCCATGCCCGCCGTCATCAAGGCCGCCGAGCTCGCCAAGGCCTCGGGCGTCACCGTCATCCTCAACGCCGCCCCCGCCCACAAACTCCCCTGGGATCTCCTCGCCGCACTCGACGTCCTCATCGTCAACCAGACCGAAGCCGCCTCCATCCTCGCCGCCGCCACCATGGGCGCCGATGAAGCCCTCATCGCCCAGCAGCCCGTTGAGCAGCAGCTCGAAGACCTCGAGCGCCTCGGAATCCCCTGCGTCGTCATGACCCTCGGTGCCGACGGCGCTGCGTACTCCCGCCGCCGCCTCGCCCGCCGCGTCCCCGCCTTCCCCATCACCCCCGTTGACACCGTCGGCGCGGGCGACGCCTTCTGCGGAACCTTCGCCGCCCGCTGGGCCCACCACCAGGTCAACGCCGCCCTCGACGACGAGGCCATCCTCGACACCGTCACCTGGGCCTGCGCCGCCGGCGCTCTCGCCGCCACCAGGCCCGGCGCGATCCCCTCCCTCCCCACCCGCGCCGAAATCGTCAAGCTCCTCACACGCCTCTGACGATCACCTTCGCCCGGCATTTCACCCCCGCGCTCCCCGCACGCCCCCCGCTTCACCCGCCGGCCGCCCAATGATCCCCGCGTGACCGAACCACGCGAAATCTCTCTCAACGCCGCCGAATGGCAGCTCTGCCCCGACCCGCTCAACCGCGGAATCTCAGAAAAGTGGGGCGAAGCGCCGCCGACGGATGAACCCTGGTTCCCCACGCCCGTCCCTGGAACCATCCAGCACACCCTGGGCCCCGATTTTCGCGGCGTCGCCTGGTACCGCCTCCGCACCCGGCTCACCAAAGGCTGGAACTCCCTCCGCAGCGAAGAGCGCCTGCGCCTCCGCTTTGAGGCCGCCGCCACCGACGCTCGCGTCTGGATCAACGGCCAGTTCATCGGCCGCCACCTGGGCGACTTCATCCCCTTCGAGTTCGAGGCGACTCAGGCGATGCTCTCGCGCGGCGGAGAGATCGACCTCCTCGTCCGCATCGACCAGCTCCACGCCCCTCGCCCCGCCAAGGGCGTCATCACCGAGCACGGCCACATCGGCAAGGGTTTCCACGACGTCCTCAGCGTTCAGCACGCCGGCCTCTGGGGCAATGTCACGCTCCGCCGCACGGGCGCCGTCACCATCCGCCCCGGCGGCCTCACCGTGCGCACCGGCCCCGCCGCGAGCGCCGCCAGTCTTGAGTTGGAACTCGACGGAGAATCCGCCGACCACGTCGTGACGTTCTCGATCAACGATCCCGCGGGTACGCCCGTCGGCAGCGGCGTGATCGAACTCCAGCCCGGTCAGCGCAGCCTGCGCTACGAACTCGTCGGCGAGCAGGAGCTCCGCGGCCCCCTCGCCCTCTGGTCCCCCGATTCCCCCTCTCTCTACACGCTCACGCTCGACATCACGCCCGCCTCCCGCCCTGCCGAGCCCTGCGAAACCCATCAACTCCGCTTCGGTTTCCGCACCGCCAGCCTCGGCGGCCCCCGCAATCGCCGCATCCTCCTCAACGGCATCCCCATCCAGCTCCGCGGCGTGCTGCACTGGGGCCACGAACCTTCACACCTCGCCCCCGCGCCCACGCCCGAGCAGGTCCGCGCTGAGTTCACCGAGCTCAAGCTCCGCGGCTTCAACTGCGTCTGCCTCTGCATGGTCTATATGCCCGAGTACTACTACCAGCTCGCCGACGAGATGGGCATGCTCCTCTGGCAGGAGCACCCCGTCTGGAAAGCCCCGATGGGCGACGAGTTCCTCCCCGAATACCAGCGCCTCTACGCCGAGTACTTCCGCCGGGATCGCCAGCACCCCAGCGTCATCCTCGTCAGCGGATCCTGCGAGCACGAGATGTTCAACCCCGCCCTCGCGCAGTGGTGGTGGGACCGCGCCGCCCGCGAACTTCCCGGCACGCTGAGGCAGGTCCAGACCGCCTTCTTCGCCTGGGCCGATCCCGATCAGACCGACCTCTACGACGAGCACACCTACGACAACTCCGGCCGCTGGGCCGACTACCTCTCCGACGTCCGCGCCGCCATCGACGCCCTCCCCCAGCCCGACAAGCCCTTCATCATGGGCGAAACCATCCTCAGCAACGCCTGGCCCGACATCCCCGCCCTCCGCGCTCGCCAGCGCTCGCTCACGGCGTCCCCCACTCCGCTCAACCGCCCCGCCTCCGTCGGCGCGGCCGCCCCGGCCGCGCCCTGGTGGATCACCCGCGGCCTGGACGAGTGCGAAGCCCTCGAACACTCCATCGCCGCCCGCTGGGGCGAGCCCACCCTGCTCCGCTTCCGCCGCCAAGCCCATCGCCACAACCTCAACCTCCGTAAGTTCCAGTCCGAACTCTTCCGCGCCGACCCCGGCAACGCCGGCTGGATCATGAACCACATCCGCGACGTCCCCGCCTGCCGCTGCGGATTCATGGACGATCTGGACACGTGGCGATACCAGCCGCACGAGCTGCGTGAGTTCCTTTCCGATTCCGCCTTCCTCCTCGCCTCCCCCGGCCACGCCCGCGCCTTCCACGCCGGTGAAATCATCAAGGCCTCCCTCCAGCTCTGCAATTTCTCACCCCGCGATCTCGAAGCCCAGGTCCAGCTCAGCGTCATCATCGGCGGCCGCACCGCCGGGGAGCAGTCGGTCACGCTCCGCGCTGCCCGCGGAGAAGTCGCCAGCGCCCCCGTCTCCCTGGGCCTCTTCGAAACAGATCGCCCCACCGCCATCACCATCCGCGCCGAGAGCCCCGGACTTCCCGAAAACCAGTGGACGCTCTGGCTCCTCCCTCGCCAGCGCTCCAGCTCGCTCCCCACCGCAATCTACGCCGCGCCCGATCTCACCTCCCAGGAACGCGCCCTCGAATTCGAGGAACGCAAGTACTCCAGCGGCTGGGGACTCCTCTGCCGCACCTGGAGCCCTCGCCACCAGATCCCGCGAGAGCTTCTCCCCACCGCGCCCACCTGGACTCCCGGAGATCCCGCGCCGTCCCGCGACACCGTCATCCTCACCCACCGCCTCACGCCCCAGCTCATCGAACACCTCGAGTCCGGCGGCCGCGTTGTGCTCCTGGCCTCACGCGCCCAAAGCGCCTTGGACGCCCGCATCGTCATGCAGTGGGCCGGCGTCCCGCTCGTCATCGAGCAGGATCCAGCCAGCACCCTCGCCGCATTCACCCCCTTCACGCGCGGCCAGAGCGACGCCGCCGTCGACCTCCTGCACCACGACCTCGCCCGCCACACCCAGCGCATGATCCCCACGCAGGAACTCGGCCTCGCCGAGCGCGTGGATCCCATCATCCGCTTCGTCCACACCCACGATTCGGGCCGCCCAACCATCTACGACGCCGCCTTCGCCGCCGTCGTGGGCGCTGGAACCCTCATCGTCAGCACGCTCGATCACGCCACCAGCGCCGGCCAGTGGCTGCTGGACCAGCTCATCGCCCTCGCACGCCGCGAAGACCGCCCCACGCGCTCCATCCCTCCCGGCCAGCTCCGCGCGTGCATCGATCGCGCTTCCGACCACACCCCCGCCCCCTGAACCGCTCCGCAGAATGTCGACTTAGAATCCCTGCGTGGGAACTCGCCCGCGCCACCGCGCCGGCATCCGCGCCGCACGCGCGCACCCGTGGAAGGGCCTATGACCGAGCAGAATCCCAGCCCCGCTCTCCCTTCCGCTCCGGCGGCATTCCAGCCCGCCCGTCCCTGGAACCCCCTCACACGCTTCTCCTTCCGCTTCCTCTTCGCCTACCTGCTCCTGTACAACTTCCAGAGCTTCGTCAGCAACGTCTGCTCCCTCATCGGCGCCGCGATCGGACTGTTCACCAAGGCCGAGTGGGTCGGGTACGTCTACGCCCCCGCCCAATGGGTGCAGACCGCCCAGCAGACCTCCGTCGTCTGGCTCGTCAAGACGCTGTTCAACATCGACATCACCAACTTCCCCAACGGCAGCGGGGACACCCAGTACAACTACTACGAACTCGCCGTCTACGCCGCCGCCGCGCTCCTCGCCGCCATCCTGTGGACCATCATCGCCTTCAGCAAGCCCGCATGGCGCGGCCAATCCCACACCCGCCTGATGGACTACCTCCGCATCTACGTGCGCTACGTGCTCGCCTTCACCATGATCACCTACGGCATGATCAAGGTCATCAAGCTCCAGTTCCCAGAGCCAAGCTTCTACCGCCTCACCGAGGCCTACGGCGATTCCTCTCCCATGGGCATCCTCTGGGCCATGATGGGCGTCTCCTGGCCCTACAACGTCTTCGCCGGCCTGGGCGAAACCATCGGCGGACTTCTGCTCTTCTGGCGACGCACCTCTCTGCTGGGCTCGGTCATCTCCGCCGGCGTCATGGCCAACGTCGTCGCCCTCAATTTCTGCTACGACGTCCCCGTCAAGCTCTACTCCTCGCACCTCTTCCTCCAGGCCCTCTGGCTCGCCGCCCCCAATCTCTCCCGCGTCATCACCCTCCTGCTCACCGACCGCGCCGTTCCACCCAAACCCGCCGATCGCCTCGTCACTTCCCGCAGAGTCGAGATCGCCTGGGTCATCCTCAAGACCCTCCTCGTCGCCGCCTACATGACCAACCAGACCATCAGCGGCATCCAGTCCTATTACAGCTACGGGGACGGCGCGCCCCTCACGCCCCTCGTCGGTATGTACGCCGTCCAGCACTGTGATCGCGGCGAGCCCCTCACCAGCCCCGCGCCCGACCGCGAAAGCTGGAAAGAGATCATCATCGGCCGCACCAGCGCCTTCATGGGCGGCCTGGGCTCCGTCCGCATCGAGAGCGCCGACCGCTCACGCATCTCCCTCCAGTACCACCTCGACCCCGCCGCCAAAACCATCACCTTCATCACCCCCGCGCGGCCTCCGGCCCCTGGCAATCAGCCTTCTTCCGCGCCATCGCCCGCGCCCGCCGATCTCCCCACGCCCCTCGAAGACACCCTGACCTACACCGAGCCCGACCCCGACCACGTCGAACTCCGCGGAACTTTCCAATCCCGTCCCCTCACCCTCCTCCTCAAGCGCAAGTCCTCCCAGGACTACCTTCTCCTCAGCCGCGGCTTCCACTGGATCAACAACTTCCCCTTCAACCGCTGATTCCCCTTTCACCCTCCCGCCCCGCCCCGCCACGATGACACCCACGCCGCCCTCCATCCCCGCCACCCCCATCCTGTTCTTCGACGGAACCTGCGGCCTCTGTACCACCACCGTCCGCTGGTTCATGGCGAGAGATCCTCGCGGCATCCTCCGCTTCGCCCCGCTCCAGGGCTCCACCTACGCCGCCCTCGACGTCCCTTCCAAGCCCCACGATCTCGACACCGTCGTCCTTCTCGACCAAGGCGGCCTGCACATCCGCAGCGAAGCCACCCTCCGCGCCCTCCAGCACCTGGGCGGCTTCTGGAGCGCCCTGGGAACCCTCGCCCGCCTCTGCCCTCGGCCCATCCGCGACGCCGCCTACCGCGCCGTCGCCCGCCGCAGGCACGCCCTCGCCGGCGCCGCCGATTCCTGCCCCCTGCCCACCCCGCAGCAGCTCGCCCGCCTCCTCCCCTGAATCCGCCCCCGCCGCGGAGTACCATCGGGCACCTTCAGGAGGTTCCCTTCATGGCTGCTGCAACCAATCTCGTCACCGGCAACGCCGTCATCGGTCAATCCGGCGGTCCCACCGCCGTCATCAACCAGTCCCTCGTCGGCGTCGTCGAAGGCCTCCGCCTGGGCCTCCAGGCCTCCGGACACGTCAAGAAAGTGCTCGGCATGTGCCACGGCGTGAAGGGCCTCACCAAGGGCGAATTCCACGACTTTTCCAGCACCCACCAGGACATCCTCGACCGCCTCGCCATGACCCCCTCCGCCGGCCTGGGCTCCACCCGGGACAAGCCCGACAAGGCCTACTGCGAGCGCATCCTCGAGGCCTGCCGCACCCACGATGTCCGCTACTTCTTCTACATCGGCGGAAACGACAGCTCCGACACCTGCCGCATCGTCCGGGAAATGGCCGTCGCCACCAACTACGACATGCGCTGTTTCCACGTTCCCAAGACCGTCGACAACGACCTCATGGAGAACGACCACACCCCCGGCTTCCCCAGCGCCGCCCGATTCGTCGCCATGGCCTGCATGGCCGACTTCATGGACAACATCTCACTCCCCGGCATCAAGATCAACGTCGTCATGGGCCGACACGCCGGCTTCCTCACCGCCGCCAGCGCCCTGGCCCGCCGCCACGACCGCAACCTCAACCCCCACGTCGTCGCCGAATCCACCGACGGCCCCCAGCTCATTTACCTCCCCGAAGTCGCCTTCGACATCGACCGCTTCCTCGCCGACGTCGACGCCGTCTACTCCAAGAAGGGACGCTGCCACATCGTCGTCAGCGAAGGAATCCAGGACCGCGATGGCGTCGCCATCGGCGGCAAGCTCATCAAGAGCGGCCAGGTCGACTCACACGGCAACGTCCAGCTCTCCGGCTCGGGCGCCCTGGGCGACCAGCTCTCCGACCTCATCAAGCAGAAGCTCACCCCCGCCGGCGGCAAGCCGCCCCGCGTCCGCGCCGACACCTTCGGCTACATCCAGCGCTGCTGGCCCGACGCCTCCATGATCGACCGCATGGAAGCCCGCCGCAGCGGCCGCTACGCCGCCATGCTCGCCATGCAGGGCGAACTCGACGGCAGCGTCGTCATCAAGCGACCCGGCACCGGCTCGGCGCTCTGGATGGGCGGAGACAACGGCGTCCCCTACTCCAGCGAATACGCCCGCGTCGAACTCTCCGCCATCGCCGCCAAAACCCGCCACATGCCCCCCGAGTTCATCCAGGGCCACAACAACGTCAGCAAGAAGTTCGTCGAATACTGCCTCCCCCTCGTCGGCGACCTCCCCGGCTTCGAACGCCTCTAAGCACCTGTCGCCCCGTTGGCGCTTGAGCTCTTTGGCTCTTTGGCTCTTTGGCTCTTTGGCCCTGTGGCCCTTTGCCTTCCTGTGCCGCTGTGCCGCTGTGCCGCTGTGCCGCTGTGCCGCTGTGCCGCTGTGCCGCTGTGCCGCTGTGCCGCTGTGCCGCTGTGCCGCTGTGCCGCTGTGCCGCTGTGCCGCTGTCGATGATCCCCACCTCACCCGCGCCCAACGTTTGCCCCATTTGCCCTTTTGCCCTTTTTTCCGCCCTATTTCCCCACCAAATCCCCCCACACCCCCTTGTGCGTCCCCGTCCCCGCCGAGAACGCCTCGTACTCCACCGCGCGCAAACGCTCGCCCACAAAGATCTGATCCGTGTGCAGCAGCGACCTTCGCCGCGGATACGTCGCCGTGTACCCATGCCCCGCCTGCGACCACGCGTCGGTCATCGGCGGTGACTGCATCCCCGCCAGCCGACCCAGCGACCACGAGCCGCGCGGAATGTTGAAATCCCCCACCATTACGTCCGCCGGCGGAAATCCCATCGATCCGCCTCGCGCGTCCTCCACCCACCGCCCCGATTCATCCATCCGCAGCACAGGCCCCTGAAACCCGGCGATCGCCTGCGCCGCCTGCTCCGTCACCAGCGCCCGCGGCAAGCTCAGGTCCGACGGCAGGTCCACCACCCACACCACCACGGGCCTTGTTACATCCGCCCCCGTCCCTGCCAGCAGCGAGCCATCAATCTCCACAAACATCGCTCGCCCCGGGTCGTAATACCGCTCCGGCCCCTGCTCACGAGGATCCAGCCCGCTCCCCTTGGAGATCCCCAGCTTCAAAAAACCCACCCGCAGCAGCTTCACCCGGCTCAGCACCGTGAAGCGGTCCTGCTGGTACATCCACACGGGCTGCTTCACCGGGTCGGGCGTCATCGTCTCCACCAGTTCCACCAGCTTCTCATCGTGCAGGATGCTCGTGAACACGCACAGCGCCGGCTTGGCGCTCACGATGTTGGGCGTCCAGTTCGCAAGATCCTCCGCCCCGCTGTTCCAGAACAGCACCCGCATCGGCGTCGCGCCCGCCGGCGCCCCACGCCCTGCGCCCAGCATCCGCGCCCCGCCCATCTCCACCTGCACGAAATACACCACGATCACCGCCCACCACCCCGCCCCGACGCCGATCGCACGCGTCAGGCGCCGTACGCTCCGGTCCCCCGGCCTCGCCCGCCGCATCAACCGCCTCGCGGTCTCCGCAAGCGCCAGCAGCACCCCCGCCGCCGCCACCACCAGCACCGTCGGCATCCATTCCAGGAACTGCGACCACCAGTACCGGTCGCTCACCACCTGCCCCACCGTCCACGCCGCCATCCCCAGGATCGCCCCCGCCGCCGGCACCGCCGAAGTCAGCCGCAAGAGCAGCCCCGCCGCCACCTCCTGCGTCGGCTCTCCGCGCAGCGCCCGCTCCCGGGCCTGCCACGCCGCCTCGTCGGCTTCGTCCTCTCGTGCAATATTGGGCGGGGGAAGGTTCATGGGTTCAGTCGTCCGTGACGAATACAGTGTCGGCTCCCCGCGCCGCGCAGGACCACCCCGCGCCCGCGGAAAACTCCGTCCAAGGCCTCCTCAAGCCTGTTCCCCACGTCCCGGAAGAGTTACCGATGTCCACACCCCCGTCAACCACCGCCGCCGGCCCCCTCGCCGGCAAACGAATCCTCCTCACCGGCGGCGCCGGCTTCCTCGGCCGCCAGGTCCGCCGCATCCTCATCGAGCGCGGCGTCCGGGAACAGGACATCTTCATCCCCCGCGCCAAGGACACCGATCTCACCAGCGAGATGGCCGTCGCCCGCCTCTATCGCCAGGCCTTCGGGCCACACAAGGCCGACGTGGTCATCCACCTCGCCGCCGAGGTCGGCGGCATCGGCGCCAACCGCAAGAACCCCGGCCGCTACTTCTACGCAAACATGGCGATGGCCCTGCACCTCATCGAGCAGGCCCGCCTCGACGGCCTCATCGAGCGCGGCGGCAAGTTCGTCCAGGTCGGCACCATCTGCGCCTACCCGAAGTTCACCCCCGTCCCCTTCCGCGAGGAAGAGCTCTGGAACGGCTACCCCGAGGAAACCAACGCCCCCTATGGCGTCGCCAAGAAGGCCGCCTGGCAGATGCTCGACGCCTACCGCCTCCAGTACGGCCTCAAGAGCAGCTACCTCCTCCCCGTCAACCTCTACGGCCCCCACGACAACTTCGATCTCGAGTCCTCCCACGTCATCCCCGCCCTCATCCGCAAGTGCGTCGAGGCCAAGAACCGAGGGGACAAGGAGATCGTCTGCTGGGGCACCGGCTCGGCGAGCCGTGAGTTCCTCTACGTCGACGACGCCGCCGCCGGCATCGTCCGCGCCGCCGAAGTGATGAACGAGCCCACGCCCATGAACCTGGGCGCGGGCTTCGAAATCACCATTAAGAACCTCGTCGAGCTCATCGTCAAGCTCACCGGCTTCACCGGCGGCATCACCTGGGACTCCACCAAGCCCGACGGCCAGCCCCGCCGCTGCCTCGACACCTCCCTCGCCATCAAGCTGATGAACTGGAAGGCCCAGGTCGGCTTCGAGGAAGGGCTCAAGAAGACGATCGAGTGGTACCGCGCTCAATAAGCACACGGCTTCCACGTTCCCGATCGCCATCAGGCTTTCGTGTACGAATCCCACCGGCCCTTGGGATCCCCATCGATGCGCACGATCAAGGCGATCGCCACGCCGTTCCATGAGCCGTACAGCTTGTCGGCCAGCCACACGTTCTTCTCGCTCGGAGACGCCTTCTCCTTCTTGTCCGGCAAACTCTCGAAGAACTTGTACTTGCTCGCATCGACCGTAAGTACGGGGGGCATGGCATTACCTCACGAGATTTCAATCGGGCGATAGAACGACGCCAACACTCAGTTGCCCAGCTTCTTGGAGTAAAACGCTGCCAAGGCCGAGATCGCCCCGGACTCCTCGATATCTGAACGCAGTTGCTCCAACAGCTTGGCCGTCCTTTCACGGTGGGACAAGACTCGTGCACGCGCGTTCTCAGCGTGGCTAGTATCAGGAATGGGCGCTAGCGCAATCCCGTCCACCGACGCCGTGGGCTCAAATGACCCGGGTTTGTCGACTGTGGCGTCGGCCTTCGCGATCCCGTTGAGATTTGCCAGCGAATCTTCGAGCGTTTGCCAGTACGCGTTGAGCCCCGTGTAGCCCGCCCCCGCGGAAGCAACCGCCTGTCCTTCCTTCTCCGTGGCGTTAACCAGAAGGTTCGTCGCGGCTTGATCAACGCGATAAATCGATACCGGCCAGGTGGGAGGAATTCTCGCCGCCAGCGCATCCATCAGACCAACAACCCTCGCCTTCTCAACGGAGTCGGGCATCGATGACAACGCGCGGTACATTGCGAACACCGCCGTAAAGTCGGCCGGCGCGAATGATCCCACATTCGCGATCGCCTGCGTGACCACCCCGGTATTCTTCTGTTCCGCCACAACCCGGGCCGCCATGCCCGTAATGAACGATGTCTCGATCGTCAATTCCGGCTTCAAAAAGTTCTGCGTGTCATCCTTGACCAGATTGAAATAGCTGATCACCGAGACCGCGTCGTCCTTCGACATCTTGATCTTCTCCGCCTCGGTCAAGTGCGGCTGAGAATCAAGCTTCGAAGCGTCCAGCGTCGCTTCCGGATCCCCCGGCGGCACGATCAGCACCACGCGCTGCTTAATGCCCAGGTTCGCCGACACCGGACTCGTCGGATCCGTGACCCGCCCCTCCGCCGTCAGAGAAAACGCCTCACGCTCGTAGAAATACACCGCGTTCCGGCAGCTGCACAGGCCCGCCAGCACACCCAGCAGCGCCGTCACCAACAATCCTCGCCCGTGGAGATGGTTCATTTCCCACCCCCTTCCACCTTCTTCTGATCCTGCTCCGCCGGCTTGGTCACGAACACCTGCTGCGCCAGATTCTTGAGCGCCCCGGGGTGCTTCGCGAGGTCCGCAGCCGCACGCCCCGTCGCCACCACGTGCCCGAATTCCACCCGGTCCAGCCCCTTCGCGTACACCCGCGAAATCGCCGTCACCGTCATCGCTTCGTGCAACTTCTCCCCCGTTCCAGGGCATGTCTTCTCGTACACCGGCACCAGCCCGAACGTTTCACGCTCGTAGCCGATCGCGATCTTCGCCGTCCCCTCCGTCGCCGTGTGCACGTCGATCCCGAGCGTCGCGTCGTGCACGTACACCACGTGCGTCGCGTTGCACCCTCCCAGAAACACACACGCCGCACATGCGCACCACGTGCCCGCAGGCCACGCCGTCACTTTGAACATGGTTGAAACCCCCAAGCAATCATCCGGCTGGACAACGGTCCCTCCGAACTGATCAAAAGCATCGTCAGCGTATCAGAATCACCTTCCACCGCAAGCGCCGTCGTCATCCGCGCGCCCAGCGTCACACCCACCTGCCGCTCGTTCGCCGCCACCGACAGCCCGATCCTCCGCGATGACACCGCGATCGGCGCTCCCAGCCCCTTGCGATCAAACGGCGGAACCACCCGGAACTTCCCGCACGCAGGGTTGATCGTGTCCCCAGCTGAAAAATCCGGCAGCGCGGTCTGCCCGCACTCCGTTGAGCACGTCTCCCCGCACGCGTGCCCGCACCACGGAAAGTACAACGTCTTGTCCGAATACCCCAGCGTCACGCCCCCATCAATCCCGTCCGTCGTCACATGCAGCCCGAACGTCCGCATCTCGATAGCGCGAGCCGTCTCGCTCTCGTAATAGCGAAACGTCCCGATCCCGCAGTCATCAATGGCACAGCCCCCCGCCAGCATCGCCGCGGCCGCGCACACCCCGCCCCCAAACCTTCGCGATACACCCACGAGCACGCTCCCGAGCACTCACTCCATCCAGATGCTAACCCCTCCACCAAGCACCACGCAACACCCGCCCCCTCCATCCACATCCATGACCCACCCACCCGCGACGCCGCATCCCGCGCCCCGTTCACCGATAAACCCCCGTCCCACCGCAATTTAGACTTCCACTCCCACCCCATTCCCCGTTGTTCATTCCGGGCGCTTCTGGTATCAATGTCCCCCGCCGCCCTTCCTTTCCGGCGGCAAGGGAGAGGATCTCATGCTCGAATTCGTCCTCGCGTCGCTGCTCCTGTCCACGTCCCCCGCGGCGCACCACGCCACCCTCCCAGACGCCGCGCCGCGCAAAGTCTGGCTCTTCCTCGCCGACAAGGGCTTCGATTCCCCCGCCTCCCAGGCCCAGGCCATCAGCGGCCTGGCTCAATCCACCGATCCCCGCACCCTGCATCGCCGCCAGCTCCGCCGCACCGCCCCGAGCCTCTTCGATGCACGCGACCTCCCCGTCGCTCCCGCCTACCTCGACCAGATCCACGCCACCGGCGCTCAGGTCCACATCTCCAGCCGATGGCTCAACGCCGTCAGCGTCCTCGCCACCCCCCAGCAGCTCTCCCAGCTCCGCACGCTCCCCTTCGTCACCCGCGCCGAGCCCGTCCGCGGCGGCCGTCGCCGCCACCAGATCGAATCACCCACGCCCGTCGCGTCCGGAAACTCCGGCCTCCGCTCCTTCTACGGCTATTCCGACCAGCAGCTCAACCAGATCACCGTGCCCTCCCTCCACGCCCAGGGCTTCACCGCGGCCGGCGTCGTCGTCGGCATCCTCGACACCGGCTTCCGACGCGACCACCCCGCCTTCAACCAGCCCGGCCACACCGTCAGCGTCCTCGCCGAGCACGATTTCATCAACAACGATTCCAACACCGCCATCGAGCCCGGCGACGATCCCGACCAGCACGTCCACGGCACCCTGATCCTGGGCTGCATCGGCGCCTACAAGCCCGACGAGCTCGTCGGCGGCGCCTACGACGCCTCCTTCATCCTCTGCAAGACCGAGGACGTCACCGGCGAAACTCCCATCGAAGAAGACAACTACGTCGCCGGCCTTGAGTTCATCGAAACCCACGGCGGAGACATGGCCACCGCCAGCCTCGGCTACATCGACTGGTACACCCAGGCCGATCTCGACGGGCACACCGCCGTCACCACCCAGGCCGTCAACGTCGCCACCCAGAACGGCCTCTACGTCTGCAACGCCGCCGGCAACGAAGGCAACGACGGCGATCCCAACACCAGCCACCTCATCGCCCCCGCCGACGCCCTCCAGGTCCTCACCTGCGGCGCCGTCGATTCAGCCGGAACCACCGCCGGCTTCAGCTCCGACGGCCCCACCGCCGACGGTCGCCTCAAGCCCGAGATCCTCGCCCGCGGCATCGACACCTTCACCGTCTGGCCTTTCGACGCCTCCGGATACGCCTACGCGAGCGGCACCAGCCTCTCCACGCCCCTGGTCGCCTGCGCCGTCGCCTGCCTCATCCAGGCACGCCCCACATGGACCGTGGACCAGATGCGAACCATGCTCTTCGCAACCGCCTCCGACCAGCTCGCCGCCGGCCACCCCGACCCGCTTCGCATCCGCGGCTACGGCATCCTCAACGCCGCCGCCGCGCTCTCACAGGATTGCAACGCCAACGGCATTCCCGATTCCATCGACCTCTCCTCGGGCCTCAGCCGCGACACCAACGACAACGGCGTCCTCAACGAGTGCGAACCCGCCGGCTGCCCCGCCGACTTCGACCACAGCGGCTTCGTCGACACCGACGACTACGACGCCTTCGTCCATGCCTTCGAAGCCGGCACCCTCGACGCCGACGTCGACGCCTCCGGCTTCGTCGACACCGACGACTTCGACGCCTTCGTCCACGCCTTCGAATCCGGCTGCTGATCCTGGGGAGGCCCGGCACTCCGTTCCGGCCTGCCTTGATGCCTCGATGCCTTCCCCGTCGCGCGGGTTTCCCCCGCACCCACTCGAACGCGCTCACAACGCTCCCGGACCCGCGATGCTCTATGCGCGCTCCACGCACGGATAGCATCACATGTCGTCACTCAATATGGAGCCTGCACGTGCGATACCCCATCCGTTCCTTCGCCGGCCTTTCCTGCGCGCTCATCCCGGCCCTCTCCGCCTCCGCCGCGTCCACGCACTTCGATAACTCTCTCGAAGGCTGGCGCGTCGTCAGCTACCCCTACACGCACAATCCTGATCCCGCGATGAACGATCAGTGCGTCCTTGACTCCGTCAACGGACTCACCGCTCCCAGCCTCCGCGTCAAGGACGTCTTTGGGGAAACCGGCATCGCCGCACCCAGCTCATTCCTGGGAGACCAGTCCTCCGCCTACGGCGCATCACTCGAGTACGACATCTTCCTCCGCTACACCGACGGCGCCGTCTACCCCGCCGCGATCCTCAACGCCGGCACCTTCTCCCTCTACTTCCCGCGCAGCTCTCCCGCCGCCGGCCAATGGACCCACGTCATCATGCCCCTCACCCCCGGCCCGTGGCATGTCAATTCCTCACAGGGCGTCCTCGCCACAGAGGCGCAAATCCGCGACGCGCTCTCACACCTCCACGGCCTGTACATCTACACCGAGTGGCACACCGGCCCCGACGACACCAACGTCGACAACGTCGTGCTCGGCGCGGACGACGCCTGCCCCTCCGACTTCGATCACTCCGGCTTCGTCGACACCGACGATTTCACCGCCTTCGTCCTCGCCTTCGAGGCCGGCACCGACGACGCCGACTTCGACCACTCCGGCTTCGTCGACACCGACGACTTCACCGCCTTCGTCCTCGCCTTCGAGTCCGGCTGCTGATCTTGGGGAGGCCAGCACTCCGTGCCGGCTCCCCTCCTGCTCCCGCTTTCCTGTGTGGGTCGGCACTCCGTGCCGACTCTTTTCTTTCCTGCCGCCATCACCCAGCTCAGCACTTCGATGTGCCGTGCGCACTCACTCCAGCTGCTGCTCCTTCAGAAGCGGCGAAGCACTCGCTCCCACGCACTCTGTGCATTTATCCCATCTCTCTCCCTTCCACATGCACATGTCCCTTGCACGCGCCACCACCAATCAAGGGCGCAAGGAAACCACCTGCATCCTCCGCCCCCCCCGTCCCAGAATCTCCTCCCACCGCAGTTTCTTCTCCCGCGCCCGCAACCCGACCCATCCTCGCCCTGTATACCTCCCGGCCCCGCGAACCAGCCGCAGCCCGCCACGCGCTGAAGGGCTCACGGACGTCAACACGCACCCCGACGTCCCATCGCAAGGCCCCGGAGATCCACCATGCCCCGTCCACGCACCCCCCGCGTTCGTACCGCGCCCCTGTCCATCCTCATCCCCGCCTCCCTTACCACCTTCGCCGCCGCGCAGCCCTACACCCCGCGCCTCGTCACCGAACTCGACACCCGCCCCGTCGGGTCCGATAGCTCCCTCGCCTATTCCCCCCGCTACAACGATCTTCAGGACCATCGCTCGGTCGCCATTCCTTCGGGCATTGTCTTCGCCGCCTCCACCGCCGAGCACGGACAGGAACTCTGGTTTACCGACGGGACGACCGCCAGCACCCAGCTCCTCAAAGACATCATGCCCGGCTCTCAATCCTCGACGCCCAGCCGGTTCGTGCGCCTCGGCGACAAGGCCGTCTTCTTCGCTTTCTCCCCCGCCAGCGGCGTCGAAAACTGGATCACCGACGGCACCGCCCAAGGCACCCATCTCATCCGCGACGTCGTACCTGGCCCCCAAAACGGCACGGGCTCCCAGCGCACCGTCATCGGCAACACCATGCTCTTCGTCGGCGGCTCCGCCAACCCCGCCGAGCTCTGGTCCACCGACGGCACCAACGCCGGCACCCATCTCGTCATCACCGTCCCCACCGATCAGACATCCTTCGTGTTCGGGGAAATGTTCACCGTCGGCGACAAGGCCTACTTCACCGTGGCCCGCGACACAACCAAGTACGATCTCTGGGTAAGCGACGGAACCCCCGAAGGCACCGTTCCCCTTGTTGAGGTCAAGTACCAGATCAAACTGTTCCAATCGATTTGGGACGTCAATGGCATTGCAGTGATGCAATTGGTCACCGCGGCGTACGGACAAGAGTTCTGGCGCTCCGACGGAACGCCCCAGGGGACCTACATCCTCAAGGATTTCCTCCCAGGTGCGGCGTCGGGCACATTCAGCACCGACGCCGCCGTCAAGAACGGTCGCCTCTGGTTCTCCCCTATCACCGGAACCGCCTTCGCCTTCTGGTCCACCGACGGCACCGTCGAAGGCACTCGCCAGGAATTCACCTTCCCGGGCACGAGCAGCCAGCCCCTCGACGACATCACCCGCCTCGGCGACGGATTCATCTTCACCACCACGCCCACCGGTTTTCGCCGAAAGCTCTACTACACCGACGGCACCTCCGCCGGCACCACGCTGCTGGCCGCCGTGCCGGGCATTGACATCAATATCTATGAGTCCGTCCAGTCGGGCGGTCGCCTCTACTTCGTCTCCCGCGAGGACATCAACGGTATCGCCCAGGACATCTGGTCCACCGATGGAACCCCCGCGGGCACCTACCGCCTCGTCGACAACCCCTCCACCGTCCCCTTCCTCCAGCCTCTCCCGGGCGGCTCCCTCATGTACGGTGAGAACTTCCCCGACCTGGGTCGCGAGCCCGCCGCGACCTTCGGCATCCCCGGCGACCAGCGTCTCATCGCCGACATTAACAACCTCCCAGGCTCATCCAACCCCCAGCCCCGCGCCTTCGTGGGCGACCATCTCCTCGCCACCTTCAACACGCCCGTCAGCCAGAGCCCCCTCTGGTCCATCGACCCCCTGACCGGCGACGCGACACCACTCGTCGACCTCCCCTCCACCGCCGGCGCTCCCTTCGCCGGAGGCTACCTCTTCCAGGCGACCGACCCCATCCACGGATCCGAACCCTACTTCACCCTCGGCGCCCCCGAAACGACATCCCTCGTCACCGATCTCTGCCCCGCCGCCGATTCCGGCGCCACCGCCGCGCCCATCCCCGGCGCGACCCTCGCCTACTACCGCCGCGCCTGCCCTTCCAGCAACGGCGAGCTCGTCGCCACAACCGGCGACGCCGCGGGCACCGTCTTCCTCACCCTCACGCCCTCCACCACCGACGATCCCTACGCCGGCGGCGGCGCGACCATCGGCGACACCCTCATCTTCCCCGCCGGAGACAACACCACCGGCAAGGAACTCTGGATCTCCAAGGGCACGCAGGCGACCACCGCGCTGCTCAAGACCATCCGCCCCGGCAGCAGCTCCGGCGTCGGCACGTCGTTCAGATCCAACGGTTCCAAAGTCTTCTTCATCGGCAACGACGGCGTGAACGGCGACTGCCTCTGGATCACCGACGGCACACTCCCCGGCACCCAGTTCGTCTATGACTTCCGCCCCGGCACCACCGCCTCCGCCTCCATCACCTTCCGCGGACTGCTCGGCAATTCCCTCATCCTCACCGCCGATGACGACATCCACGGAACCGAACTGTGGATCAGCGACGGCACGCCCGCCGGCACGCTCCTCCTCGCCGACGCCACCTCCGGCCCCAACTCCTCCACCTGCCGCGCCTTCGCCGCCACCCAAGACAAGGCCTTCTTCCTCCTCGATACCGCCGCCTACGGAACCGAGCCCTGGGCGACCGACGGAACCCCCGCCGGCACCCACCTCATCCGCGACATCGCGCCCGGCATCAACGATTCATCTCCCATCACCGGCAACATGCTCGCCGCCGCCGATGGCAAGGCCTTCTTCTCCGCCGACGACGGCATCTCGGGCCTCGAGCTCTGGGTCACCGACGGCACCGACGCCGGCACCGCCCTCACCGCCGACCTCTGGCCCGGCATCCCCGGCTCATCCCCCACACCCTCGTACCTCTCCAACGTCTCGGTCGTCGGCAACGCCCACCTCTACTACACCGCCCAGACCCCCGATCTCGGCCGCGAGCTCTGGTCCATCCGCCTCTGCCCCGCCGACGTGGACGACTCGGGCTCCCTCGACCTCGACGACTTCACCACCTTCGTCGCCCACTTCGAGGCCGGCACCGACGACGCCGACTTCGACGCCTCCGGCTTCGTCGACACCGACGATTTCACCGCCTTCGTCCTCGCCTTCGAATCCGGCTGCTGACTCTGGGTACGCCCTCACTGGGCAGGCCGGCACTGGGTGGGCCGGCACTCCGTGCCGGCTCTCTCCCCTCTCCCCCAAACACCTGGCCTTCTCGTCTTCCTCCTCCCCGAGTGCCGAGCGCCCAGTGCCGAGTGCCTCTTCCCTCGATGCCTCGATGCCTTCCTCTCACTCCGGATACACCACCTCATCACACCCACGGTCCTGTGAGGCGCTCACCAGCCCCGCCCTCCACATCCACCGCTTCAGCGGCAGATGGTGGAGGTAGATCATCCGCAGCACGTCCTTCTCCGCCGGCCCCGCCAGGTCGCTCCCCGGCATCGAATCCAGCTTCAAGAACGTCTCGCGCACCGACGCCGCCGTTCGCCGCTCCCGGTGCAGATACTCCTTCGAATACACAAGCTCTTCCCGCGAGCGAACATCACGCCCGAACAGCGCCTCGCAGAACGCCGGATCGTGCCCCGCAAAGTGCCACGCCGCGTGACCGAGCTTGAACTCCCTGGTCAGCACTTCCGCCGCCGCGTAGCGGTGATCGTGCTCCGCCTCCGCCTCCGGCCGGTACAGCACCTTCGTCCCGTACCTCCGGTTCAGCCGGAACGCGAGCTCAATGTCGTCGTACCCATACGCCAGGTGGAACGCCGTGAACTTCCCCGACTCGCGCACCAGCCCGAGCGGCGCTGAAAAGTTCAGCCCGTAGCAGTGCCGAAACCCCCAGTCGTGCCACGGCCCCTTCTGCTCGGCGACCTCTCGCCCCATCTGGTCGTAAAAGAAGATCATCGAGCTGTCGGACACGAGCCGGTCGAAGATCGTCGGGTTCGCCCATCGCTTCCACGGTGAATACCCGCTGACCACCACCGGTCCCTTCCCCGCCTGCTCCGCGGAGACGTGCGCCCCCAGGTGCGCGGCGAGGAAGCCCGGCCCGGGCACCACGTCGTCGTTGAGCGAAACCATCAGCCGCCCCGACGCCCCCTCCAGCATCATGTTGCGGACCGCGTTCAGCCCCGATCGCGGGCACTGTTTGACCACCAGCGCCCCCCCGCCGAGCCCCCGCCTCCCCCCACACCCGCGTCGCCGCCGCTTCCGACTCCCCGTCGGGACCATCAATCCCCACCAAAACCTCGTACGTGCCCGGGGGCAGACCCTGCCCCGCCAGCGCCTTGAGACACGCCGCCAGCTTCGCCGGCCGGCGATACGTCGGGATGAGGACGGAGATTTCCATGCCACAGCACTCCCGAAAGGGGATAAAAACGTGTTATCGGCCTCTGGGAGAAACCTCACAAGCCGCAAGGACCCGAAATCCGAAAAATGTGGATAACCCGACGATTGTCTTAACGGCGGGCGGGAGCGGCCCGATATCACCAGCGGCGCGGTTGCGCCGGCGTACGGACCTGATCAGGGAGGATCAGCACATGGCTATCACCGCCGAACCCAGCGTCCTTAACCACTCCGATACCGCCCCCGAAGGCGCGGACCGTCGCCGCTTTGCTCGCCGAAGCATCGCCAAGGCCTGCAAGATCTTCCATTGCCCGTCCCGACGCTACCTCCCCGCCAAGACCTGCGACCTCTCCGCCGGCGGCGCCCTCATCCACCTCGAGAACGGACGCGCCCTCTCCCCTGGCGAGGAAGTCCTCCTGGTCGTCGACTGGACCGGTCGCAACATCCTCCCCGCCGACCGCATGGTCCACGGCACCGTCGTCCGCGTCGCCGGCGCCATCGGACGTCACCAGTCCATCGGCGTCCAGTTCGCCGAAGCCTCCGAACTCGCCGCCGTCGCCTGACGCCCCCCGCGCGGCCCCCCTTCCGGGAGACGCTCGCGCCCGCGATCCGTCACGACCTCATGGCGCCTTCGTTCAGGGCTCCAGCACCAGCCAGCCCGATTCTCCTCCGCGCAGCACGCTGAGGCGAACCTCGTCATTGCCGTCCGCCTCCGATAGAAGCTGGTACAGCTCCTGCGGGTCGGTCACCGCCTGGCGGTTCACCTCCACGATCACGTCGTGCTCCTTGATCTTCGACCGCCACGCGCGGCCACCCGGCGTCACCGCGTTCACCACCACGCCCTTCACGCCCCGGTACCCCATCTTCGCCGCCGTCTCCGTGTCCAGCGGCTCGATCTTCATCCCCAGCGAGTCCATCAGGTTCTGCTCGCGGTCACCCACCGTCAGCTTCACCTTCTCGGGCTTGCCGTCACGGATCACCTCGATCACCGCGTCGCTGTTGGGCGGCGTCAGCGCGATCGCCGTCCGCATCCGGTACACCTGGTCGATCGGCCGGCCCTGGTACTTCACCAGCACGTCACCGCTCTTGAGCCCCGCCTTGTCCGCCGGACTCCCGGGCATCACCGAACGCACCGCGATCCCGTCCGCGGGCCGGATCCCCGCCGCCATCGCCAGGTCCGGCGTCAGCGGCGTCATCTCGATCCCCAGGTACCCGCGCTCCACGCGCCCGTTCTTCACGATCGTGTCGGCGACGTATCTCACGATGTTGCTGGGGATCGCAAACCCCAGCCCCACCGACCCGCCCGAGCGCGTCGCGATCGCCGAGTTGATCCCGATCACCCGACCCTCCAGATCAAACAGCGGACCACCCGAGTTCCCCGGGTTGATCGACGCGTCGGTCTGGATGAAGTCCTCGTTCGCTCGCTCCGACCCCGACAGTGCTCGCCCCTTGGCGCTCACGATCCCCGCCGTCACCGTGTTGTCGAATCCAAACGGGTTGCCCACCGCGACGACCCAGTCACCGACCTCCAGCGCATCAGAATCCCCCAGCTCCGCCGGCGTCAGCCCCTCGGCCTCGATGCGGATCACCGCCAGGTCCGTCGCCGTGTCGCGCCCGATCACCGTCGCGTCGTACTCGCGCCCGTCGTGCAGCCGCACCCGCAGCGCATCGGCCTCGGCGACCACGTGGTTGTTGGTCAGGATGTTCCCCCCCGCCGTCAGGATCACGCCCGAACCCACGCCCGCGGGCACCAGCTTCTCGCTCTTGGCGATCACGCGCCCGAAAAAGTCCCGCTGCACCGCGCGGTTGAGCGCGTTGATGTGCACCACCGACTGCTCCGCCGTCTTGGCGACATACCGGAACGCCTTGGAAAGACCCCTCGCCTGCGCCACTTCCGCCGGAGGCTGCCCGGGCGGTGTCGCCCCCGTCTGCGCCAAGAGCGCCGGCGAGGCCATCCCCACCACGCCCAGCGAGAGCGCCAAGCCCAGCATCCCCAGCGAAGATGCCCGTGAAGAACCCCGAGAACGATCCAGCGAGCGACGATTCAACATCCCGTGTTTCTCCGTGCGGCGTCGGGAGCACCGGCTGTGTCGTCCGGAGTCCGCGCCGTTAGCGTCCGTATTCAGCCCATGACGTGGACGTCTCCGAGACCCTCACCCGCTCGACCACCAGGCCGGGCGGGAGGCGGTAGCGTCGGCCGCCACCCTCGATCTCGCGTCCAGAATCAATCAGTTCCACCAAGTAGTCAAAGATGCTCCGCGCCATCACTTCCGTCGTCGGGTCCTGCCCTTCAAACACCACCACCCGCCCCCCAACGGAATCCGACCCCTCCCCCGCCCGGGGCAAACGCTGGTCCTCGCTGTTGATCGCCATCGCGTGGTCCAGCCGGTCAATGTGCCCGTGCAGCGCGTGCTTCACCGCCGAGAAATCGCACACCATGTCGTTCTCGTCCAGCCCCTCCCGCGCCAGAACGACATCGATCCGCCGCGAATGCCCGTGCGGATACCGGCACCGCCCCGGGTGCTTCATCAGCATGTGCCCCGACTCAACCTCGAACGATTTGCAGATGCGGTAGACCATCGATGGCCCATCGTATGGGTCCGGCGTGCTCCCGCCCTATCCGCGACAGCGCCGGGCCCGGCCCCTCACGTCCCCCGCCGATTCCCAAACAGCTCGATGTGCAGCCGCGTGCAGTACCGCCACCCCCGCGCCAGGCACTCCCGCACGATCATTGCCTTGAGCTCTTCCCCCGGCGCCGACACCCCCTCGGGCATCAGCAGCACATCCTCCGCCCGGCACCCGCCAATCTCCCCCAGCAGCCCGGCGATCTCCGCGATGTCCGCCTCCGTCGACACCACGAACTTGAGCTGGTGCTCCGGGAACCGCGTCATCAGCGAGCGCAGCACGGGCAGGTTGAGCCGCCTCTCCTCATGCCGTGCTCGCCACGCGCCCGTCGGATCCCGCGGATCACCCTCGCGCGGCGTCGAGCCCGCGAGCTTGGGGCTGATGCTCATCAGGTCGCACGCGACATCCTCCCGGTCGATCGTCCCCGCCGTCTCGATCGTGATCCGGTGCCCCGCCGCCTTCAGTTGCCGGCTCAGCTCCCCCAGCGCCGGAAACATCATCGGTTCCCCGCCCGTCAGCACCACGTCCCCCGCCCCCGACGCCTTCGCCATCCGCGCCACCGCCTCCACCGACATCGCCGACCCCTCGGGCTTCCAGCTCGCATACGGCGTGTCGCACCACGTGCACCGCAGGTTGCACCCGCTGGTCCTCACGAAAAACGACGGCACCCCCGCCCGCTTCCCCTCCCCCTGGATGCTGTAGAACGTCTCGGAAATCGGCAGCGAGCCCGCCGGCGCCGGGCCGGCGCCCGCTCCCGGCTCACCGTTCCTGCCCGTCACCTGCTCCAAGGTCACCGTCCCAGCCCCACCAGCCTCCGCGCTCCCCCGCGCCGCCGTGCCCGTCGCTTCCCCACCGCCACCGCCTCCATTCCCGCCCCCGCGCCCGATCTTCCTCAGCACCACGCTGTGAAACGGCCGGCCTTCTCGCCGGTACTTGCGCTCAAAGTTCGTCCCCACCAACTCCCCCTCTCCCGCGGAGCTTGGCCGCCGGTACTCATCCCGCTCAAAGATCGCCTCACCCCTGGGCGCCGTCACCCGGGCGATGTGCTCCTGCATCCACTCCCAATACTCCGAATGGTCCGTCACGATCCGAAGTTCCCCGCCATCTTCCAGCACCCGGTGGCACTCGCGCAAAAAACCTTCCTGCACCACCCGCCGCTTGTGGTGCCGCTTTTTGGGCCACGGATCCGAAAAATACAGGTGCACCGTCCGCACGATCCCCGCCGGGCATCTCCAGCGGAAAAACTCCACCGCGTCGGCGTGCAGCATCCGCACATGCCGCACCCCCGCCCGCCGCAGCCGGTCGCACGCATACGAAAAGAACTCGTATTCCCACTCGAAGCCCAGATAGTTCGACTCCGGCCGCTCCCTCGCCTCGTTCAAAATGAACGTCCCCTTCCCGCACCCGATCTCGATCTCAAACGGCGCTGCGGGATCGGGGAACCATCGCCGCGGGTCCACGCGGCCGGATTCAGGAACGGTGATGATGTCGTCGGGCAGGGGCGGGAGCTCGTCGCGCGTCACGGAGACCACCCCAGGCGCGATGTCGAACCCACCGCCGCCGGCGGCGGGATGTGTCATAGGGCCCAGAGTGTATGGTGCGGCCCCCGCCGCGTTTCCCTCACCCCGCGCGCCGCAGCGGCTCTCCCCACCGCGCGCACGCCTCCAGCAGCGTCCCAGGATTGATCGGCTTCACCAGGTGATCGTCGCACCCCGCCTGCATGCACCGCTGCCGGTCCTCCGCCAGCGCGTGCGCCGTCAGAGCGATCACCGGGCCCCGGTACCCACGCTGCCGCAGCAGGCTCGCCGCGCTGTACCCGTCCATCTCCGGCATCTGCATGTCCATCAGCAGCACGTCGAACGGCGCCAGCGAACCATCCGCCCGCAGCGCCGCCTCCACCGCGTCCTTCCCGTTGTTCACCAGCTCTACCGAGTGTCCCGCCCGGCGCAGGTGGTGGGAAATGAGCCGCTGGTTGTCGATGCTGTCCTCGGCGAGCAGCACCCGCAGCCCGCCCCGCACGCCCGCGGCCGCTTCCGCCTGCGCCGCGCCCGCCGGCCGCTCCCGCGGCGCCGCCGAGTCACGCATCTGCGACGCCTCCACCGGACCCGTCGGGATCGTGAAGGTGAACGTCGAGCCCTCCGCCGGCCGGCTCTGCACCACCAGCTCACCCCCCAGCAGCCCCGCGAGCCGCTTGGAGATCGCCAGCCCCAGCCCCGTCCCCCCGAACCGCCTGGTCATCGTCGCGTCCGCCTGCATGAACGGTGTGAACAGCGTCTCCACCTGCTGCGGCGTCATCCCGATCCCCGTGTCGATCACCGACATCCGCAGCAGCCCCGCCGGGTCGAACGCGACGCGCACCACCACCCGCCCCTGCGGCGTGAACTTCACCGCGTTGCCCACCAGGTTGATCAGCACCTGCCGCATCCGCACCGGGTCGGTCGTGATCATCCCCGGCAGCGGCCAGCGATACTCCGCCTCCAGCACCACGCCCTTGCGCTGCGCCGGCACGCGCATCAGGGAGAGCACGTCCTCCACCACCTGCACCGGGCTCGCCGGGATCCGCTCCACCGTCATCGCCCCCGCCTCGATCTTCGAAATATCCAGGATGTCGTTCACGATCGTCAGCAGGTGCTCGCTCTGCCTCCGGATCGTCTGCACATGATCCGCCCGGTCCGTCGCCGAAAGGCTCGGATCCAGCATCAGGTCCGCGTACCCCATGATCGACGTCATCGGCGTGCGGATCTCGTGGCTCATGTTCGCCAGAAAATCACTCTTGGCTCGCGACGCCGCGTCGGCGATCTCCAGCGCCCGCCGAAGCTCCGCCGTCTGCGCCTCCACCCGCCGCGCCAGCTCCATCGAGGTCCGCCGCGCGTCCACCAGCGTCCGCTGCCCCCCGCGGATCATCAGCAGCAGCACCCCCGCGATGCACGAGATCCCCATGTACGCCGCATACGCCGTCGCCCGCGCCGCCTCCACCTCCGGGCACCGGTCAAACTCCGCGTTCAGCCGCCCGCACCACAAGGACCAGCTCCCCATCCCGTCCAGCACCCCCAGCGGCACCACCTCGCTGTACACGAGGTCGTCCGCCGCCGCCACCGCCATCACCTCCGCCGGGAACAGCCTCGCCACCCCGAACTCGTGCGAGTGCACCGTGTACCCCGTCTCCCGGTTGCGCAGCGCAAAGTCCCCCGTGTGCAGCTGGTCCCGCAGCGCGTCGCTCAGGATCACCGCGCTCACGCACCCCTTCAGCGCCCCTTGCGCGTCAAAGAACGGCACCGAATACACCAGCCCCGAGCGACGCCGGTTGTCGACATGCCCCGGGTCCAGCCGCGTGTTGTCGCACGTGATCACCTCCGGCCCGCACACCGACGGATACCGCAGCCCCGCGGCCTGCTCCTGCCGCGGGCAATTCTCCACCATCCAGTCAAGCTGCCGGCGCATCAGCCGGTACTCGAAGATCTCAACCTCTTCGATCTCCGCCGCGGCATTCTCGCTGCTGGGCTCACCCCCCGCCTCGCCCGCGCCTTCCCCCCCGCTCGCGCCCGTTCTCCCCACGATCAGTTCGTCGAACGCCGCGATCGGCTCCACAGGCCGCCCCGGACCCCACGCCCCGTCAGGATCCAGCTCCAGCGGAACGATGTACACCTCCGACACCGCGACGCTGCTCGCCAGCGTGTTGTAGATCTCCTGCGCCGCCCCCCGCGCGTTCCCATCAAACCCCACGCCCCCGGCCCCGATCCCGCGCACCCCCGGCAGCCGCGCAATCGTCCGGATCCCGTCGTAGATCGCCGTGAACGTCCGCGTAACTTCCTCCGCCTGCGCCTGGGACCGCAGCGCCGACTCGTCACGGAACTTCACCTGCGCCATCCCGATCGCCGTCTCTTGCCGCTCGTGCACCCACCACGCCCCGGCGATCGCCGCCACCACGACCACCACCGCCGCGACCGACAAGGGCCCCGCCGATCGAGAGGTTGGAATGCCCGGCGCATCCCCCCGCGCCTCCATGGAATGTCCCAGACCCTGAGCGGCCATACCGATCCGTTATCGTCGAGCCCCGAGGCGGCATTCACCCCGGATCAGGCGATTCCCTTAGGGACCGATCCATCGCCAATCAGGGTGTTCGCCTTCCGCTCGCTCACCCCCGCTCCTCCACACCGGCCGAGCCTCCCCAGGCGGCCCCGGACGTTCCCAGCGGCATTTGGGCCCCTCCGCCTTCCGATCAACGATCCTCCTCGCACCCGCCGCGTATAAGGAGTTGTCGGATGTTGCCCGGACCGGCTCTCGACACGAGTCTCACGGACCGATAGGTCTTGCGGCGCGCATGGCGGCGCGCAGGTCGGTCCCCGGGAACCCGGTCGCGCGCTCGGCGACGGGACATCCGCGCGTGGGCCGCCCACGGGCCCCTACCACCCCCCAGTGCACGACGCTTCGGAGGGATCGGACATGGCGGAAGAACTCATCGGCCTCATCGAATCTCGGCTCGACCGTCGGCGCTTCCAGGACCAGCACTGGACGGGAACGTTCGCCGATTACCTCAACCTGTGCGAGCAGAACCCCGGCCTGCTGCGCAACGCCTACCAGCGTCTCTACGACGCCATCCTCTTCCACGGCTTCGAGCGCTACAAGCTCTTCAAGCGCGAGTGTATCCGCTACCACTTCTTCAGCGACCCCTTCGACAATGGCGCCGACGGCATCTACGGCCTGGACTTCGCCCTCATGCAGCTGGTCGATTTCCTCCGCTCCGCCTCCGAGGGCTACGGCACCGACAAGCGCATCCTCCTCCTCCACGGCCCCGTCGGATCCAGCAAGTCCACCATCGCACGCCTGCTCAAGAAGGGCATCGAGCACTACTCCCGCGCCCCCGAGGGCGCTCTCTACTCCTTCTCCTGGCTGCTCGACGAGAACTGCGCCGTCTCCGCGTCGGCCCCCGGCGCCAAGATGGCCGCGATGACCCACGAGTACCCCTGCCCCATGCACGAGGACCCCATGGTCCTGGTCCCCCGGGAGGCCCGCGACGCCATCCTCGCCAAGCTCAACGAATCCTGGAAGCCCAAGCACCACGGCGGCAAGCTCAAGGTCTACGCCGAGCCCGACCCCTTCTGCCGCCGCGTCCTCGAAGACCTCATGACCTTCTACGGCGGAGACTTCAAGGCCGTCATGAACCACGTCAAGGTCCGCCGCATCATGGTCAGCGAAAAAGACCGCATCGGCATCGGCACCTTCCAGCCCAAGGACGAGAAGAACCAGGACTCCACCGAGCTCACCGGGGACATCAACTACCGCAAGATCGCCATGTACGGCTCGGACTCCGACCCCCGCGCCTTCAACTTCGACGGGGAGCTCAACATCGCCAACCGCGGCGTCTGCGAGTTCATCGAACTCCTCAAGCTCGACGTCGCCTTCCTCTACGACCTCCTGGGCGCCACCCAGGAGCACACCATCAAGCCCAAGAAGTTTGCCCAGACCTACATCGACGAGGTCATCATCGGGCACACCAACGAGCCCGAGTACAAGCGCCTCCAGAGCAACGAAATGATGGAGGCCTTCCGGGACCGCACCATCAAGATCGACGTCCCCTACAACATCCGCCTCGAGGACGAGATCAAGATCTACCAGAAGGACTTCGGCCCCGAGCGCATCCGCAACATCCACATCGCCCCCCACACCCTCGAGGTCGCCGCCATGTGGGCCGTCCTCACCCGCCTCGAGGAGCCCAAGAAGGCCGGCCTCTCCCTCCTCCAGAAGCTCAAGCTCTACAACGGCAAGAGCATCCCCGGCTACACCGAGGACTCCGTCAAGGAGCTCAAGGAAGAAGCCCAGCGCGAGGGAATGAACGGCATCAGCCCCCGCTACATCCAGGACAAGATCTCCAACGCCCTCGTCGGCCGCCAGGCCATCGAGGAAAAGACCATCAACCCCTTCATGGTCCTCAACGAGCTCGAGGGCGGGCTCTCCCACCACTCCCTCATCAACGACGAGAACATCAAGAAGCGCTACCGCGAGCTCCTCGCCGTCGTCAAGGAGGAATACGAGGACATCATCAAGGGCGAGGTCCAGCGCGCCATCTCCGCCGATGAGGACGCCATCCGCCGCCTCTGCGCCAACTACATCGAGAGCGTCCGCGCCTACACCCAGAAGGAGCGCGTCAAGAACCGCTACACCGGCCGGGACGACGAGCCCGACGAACGCCTGATGCGCTCCATCGAGGAGAAGATCGATATCCCCGAGAGCCGCAAGGAAGATTTCCGCCAGGAGATCATGAACTACATCGGCGCCCTGTCCCTGGACGGCAAGAAGTTTGAGTACAACACCAACGCCCGCCTCTACCGCGCCCTGGAGCTCAAGCTCTTCGAGGACCAGCGCGACACCATCAAGCTCAAGAACCTCGTCTCCAGCGTCGTCGACGACGAGACCCAGGCCAAGATCGACGTCGTCAAGCAGCGCCTCATCAAGCAGTTCGGCTACAACGACGCCAGCGCCACCGACGTCCTCAACTACGTCGCCAGCATCTTCGCCCGCGGCGACAGCAAGAGCCGCTGAGCCCGCGCCAGACGGCCCGTCACCATCCCCCATCCCTCACCGCCGCCCCGCCTTCGCGGGGCGGCGTTCATTTTTGCCCCGCAGTGGTACACTCGCCCCTGCCCTCCCCATTACTCCCCACGCCCAGTCCAGCCGAGCCCAGAGGAACATCCCCATGCACCCCGCGCTGCTGCTGCACGCCATCCTCTGTGCGGCTTTCTACCTCTCCCCGATTCAGCCCGCCTCACCCGCCCCCCCGGCGAATACGGCTCCCCTCCACACCGATGATGCCCCGCCCCGCGATGGGCTCCCCGTAACCGCGCTCACCCCCGTCGGGACCCTCAACGTGCAGGCGACTCCAGACGGATCCTGGCGTACGGGCGGCGGCGCCGTGCTGATCAGTCCCACAGAACTCCTCGTCCCCCTCACACTCATCGACTCCATCGCCGCCGCGCGGTTCGCCCGCCCCTGCTGCGAACCGCTCCCCATCACCGGCGTCCTCTGGTCCGACCCCGCCTCTGAAATGGCCGTCGTCCGCCTCGCCGCGCCCATCGATCTCGATGACATCACACCCGCACGCCTCGCGGACCATGCCCCGGCGAAAGGGCAGACGATCCACGTCTCCATGGCGATCCTCAAGGACGTCGGCACGCTCTCAGGCTCCGCGACCGTGGGCGACTCTGTCCAGTGGGGCTCGTACGGCACGCGAATCCTCGCCGGCATCGGCTTTGGCGGCGAAGGTGGCGGGGGCATCGCCCTCGACGACTCGGGCTCGCTCGTCGGCATGGTCATGGTCACGGCCGGCTTCCGCCAGTGCCTGGTTACACCCATCCCCCCGTCACTCACCACCGCCCTCGCCTCCACAGCCTTTTCTTCCACCGCCCAGCCCACGCCCTTCCCAACCTTCGCCCAGCGCACGCGCACACCCGCCGAAGAGCGGCTCCGGCTCAGCGGCCAGGCAACGGCAGTCCCCGACACCGACTTGCCCGCGTCCATCGCCGCATGGAAATCCCTCCTCGCCGCCGACGACGGCGACTGGTACGGCTGGTGGCGACTGGGTGTGGATCTCGATAAGTCCGGTGACAGCGCCAAGTCCCTCCCGGCCCTGGAACGCAGCGCATCCCTCGCCCCCGGCTTCAGCGAAGCCTGGCAGAGCCTCGGCATCGTCCACTACCACCGCGGTGAAAAGCGTGAAGCCAAATCCGCCTTCGAAAAGGCCATCGCGGCCGAGCCCGGGTACGCCAGCGCCCACGGCATGCTCGGCGTCGTCTGTCTCGACGAGGGTGATCTCGACCGCGCCATCGAGCACTCCACCAAGGCCCACAAGCTCAACCCCGCCGATTACGACGCCGCGAACAACCTCTGCGTCATGCTCGAACAGGCCGGCCACAAGGACCGCTGCGCCGCCGTCTGGAGAACCTATACCGGCCGCAATCCCAGCGACCCCGCGGGTTGGAAGCGCCTCCACCAGTATCTCGACAAGGAGGGCGCCCTCCCCGAGCGCCTCGCCGCCGCCGCCAAGGGCCACGAGCTCGACCCCGACGACAAAACCCTCTGGCTCCACTACGTGATCGACCTCGCCCTCTCCGCCCGGCCCGACGACGCACTCTCTCAGATCGATCAGTATCTCACGCGATTCCCCGGCGACGCCACAGGCCTGAACATCAAATCACGCCTCACCGCCGGGTCCCGCTGACACCCCTCGCCCGCCGCCCACGCCGTCCCCGCCTGTTTCCACTCTTTCACCTTCGCGCGTGTAAAACCACGCCCCGCGCGGTACGCTGCCCGCCCCACACTCGCGGAGCTTTCACCATGCGCGCCCTCCCCTTCCTCTCCCTCCTCACCGCCCTCTTCGCCTCTCCCGCCCTCGCCGCTCCCGGCGACGCGCCCCCCGTCACCACCGCCTCCCTCATCACCCAGATGAGCGACCTCGAATCGCTCACCCGCCGCCCCGCCCCCGGCACGCGCGTCGTGCAGTTCTCCTCCTATGACCGCCGCTCCCGGGTCCCCGGTGGGCCCGACTGGTTCGGCAACAGCGACGGCTTCGGCGGCGAACCCATCCCCGGCTTCGAGAGCGTCGCCAAGGCTCCCGGCGCCGACGGCGTCGGCGAGTACGTCATCTGCGACGTCTCCCAGCCCGGCGCGATCGTCCGCACCTGGACCGCCGCCATCGAAGGAACTCTCCGCGTCACCCTCGACGGCTCATCCACGCCCCTCTACGAAGGCCCGGCGCAGGACTTCTTCATGCACCACGCCTCCGCCCTCGCCACATCCGCCGGCCTCTCAACCGATGACGCCTTCAAGAAGTCCATCCCCGCCTTCGAGCAGCGCTACGCCGACTACTACCCCATCCCCTTCGCCCGCTCCTGCCGCATCGTCTGGATCGGCAAGCTCGACCAGGTCCACTTCTACCACGTCCAGCTCAAGCTCTTCCCCGCCGGCACCCCCGTCACCACCTTCTCACCCGCCGACGTCAAAACCTCACTCCCCCAGGCCCAGCTCGCCGCCAAGAACATGCTCCCCGGCGCTCAGCCGTCAGCTCCTGGGGACACCACGCCCCTCCAGCACGCCGAAGCCATCGACGCCGGCGACACGCGCGAGATGTTCAAATTCGAATCCGGCGGCGCCATCCGCCAGCTCGAGGCCACCGTCTCGGCGAGCGACATCCCCGCCGCCCTCCGCGGCCTGCTCCTCAAGATCTCCTTCGACGGCCACCAGGCCCCGCAGATCGTCTGCCCGCTGGGCGACTTCTTCGGCGCCGCCCCCGGCCTGGTCCCCATGAACACACTGCCCGCGAGCATCCGCCCCGATGGCGCCATGGTCCTTCGCCTGGTCATGCCCTTCGAAAAATCCGCCGTCGTCACCCTCGAGAACCACAGCCCCGTCCGCGCCCAGGTCTCTCTCACCGCCCATCACGGCCCTTACGAATGGGATGCATCGTCGATGCATCTGCGTGCTCGCTGGCGCGTCGACCACGATCTCACCGCCCGCGGCTCCGCAAACGCCGTCGATCTCCCCTTCCTTTCCGCCCACGGCGCGGGCGTGTACGTCGGCACCGCCGTCTATCTCATGAGCCCCTGCCCCGTCCCCACCGCGGGCGGCAACTGGTGGGGCGAGGGCGATGAAAAGATCTTCGTCGACGGCGAAGCCCGCCCCTCCATCTTCGGCACCGGCTCCGAAGACTACTTCAACTACGCCTGGAGCGAGGCCGACATCTTCGAGTATCCCTACTTCTCCCAGCCCATCTGCACCGGCCCCGAAACCCGCGGCTACATCACCAACAACCGCTGGCACATCCTCGACGCCATCCCCTTCGACCACTCCATCGACTTCCTCATGGAGCTCTTCGCCCACACGCCCACGCCCCACCTCTCCTACGCGCGCCTCTCCTACTGGTACGGCCTCCCCGGCGCTCACGACGATTCCGTCGGCGTCAACATCAGCGACCTCCGCGTCCCCGCGCTGCTCCCCTGGACCGTCCGCGCCGCCGGCGGCGCTGCCAACGCCTCCATCTTCGAAGCCGAAGCCGCTCGCGACCCCGAAAAGCCCGCCGCCATCATCAACGACGTCCGCTACTCCGCCGGCGCCCTCGCCCGCTTCCCCGCGCCCTCCGCCCCGCTGCACATCACCCTCCCCAAGGCCGGCAAGTACCAGGTCGTCTTCACCGCCGCCGAGGGCGAGCAGCCCCTCACCTTCAAGGCCAGCATCGCCGGAAAACCCTTCACCGCCGCCGGCGACGCGACCCTCCGCCTCACCGCCCAGCCCTTCATCCGCCTGATCAACCTCCGCACCGATCCTCTCGACCTCCCCGCCGGCCCCATCACCATCGAGCTCACCGACATCACCGATCCCAGCGGCGAAGGCCTCGGCCTGGACTTCATCTGGCTCCGCCCCATCAATCCCTGACGCGCCACGCCGCCGACCCTCTTCCACCTCACTCGCAATCTCGTCGGCGCACCGACCCCGCAGGGACTTCCTCCTGCCCCACACCATTACCGGCCCCGCGCCGGCGGGTCCTCCCCCGGCGCAGGGCCGTATCCTTTTCCCGTGTCCAACCAACCCGACGATCACCCGACCAACCCCGACCCACACCCGCCCCTCGCCGACCTCCATGCGATGCCCACGCAGCGCCTCGGCGAGCAGCCCCCACACGCCCCCACCCTTGAGCCCGGCACCGCCATCGGCCCCTACCGCCTCGTCGAAACTCTCGGCGAGGGCGGGTTCGGCGTCGTCTACCTCGCCGAGCAGACCGCCCCCGTTCGCCGCCTCGTCGCCCTCAAGGTCCTCAAGCCCGGCATGGACTCCGCCGCCATCCTCGGACGCTTCGAGGCCGAGCGCCAGGCCCTCGCGCTCATGGACCATCCCGGCATCGCCAAGGTCCTCGACGCCGGCTCTACGCCCCTGGGCCGGCCTTACTTCGCGATGGAACTCGTCCGCGGCTCTCCCATCACCGAGTACTGCGACCTCCACCGTCTCTCCACCCCCGACCGCCTTCGCCTCATGGTCAGCGTCTGCCTCGCCGTCCACCACGCCCACCAGAAGGGCGTCATCCACCGCGACCTCAAACCCTCCAATATCCTCGTCACCGTCCAGGACGGTCAACCCGCGATCAAGGTCATCGACTTCGGCATCGCCAAGGCCACCCGCGGCTCCCTGGGCTCGGCCGTCCACACCGCGATGGGACAGTTCATCGGCACGCCGGAATACATGAGCCCCGAGCAGGCCGAATCCGGCGGCGCCGACATCGACACCCGTACCGACGTCTACTCCCTGGGTGTCCTGCTCTACGAACTCCTCACCGGGATGCTCCCCATCGATTCCGGCCGCCTTCGCCGCGCCGGCTCACACGAAATCCCCCGCATCCTCCGGGAAACCGACCCGCCCAAGCCCAGCACGCGCCTCGGACGCGCCGAGCCCACCGTCGCCGGCGAGAGCCCGCAGACCGACGACCAGAACGCCTCCGTCGCCAAGCGCCGCGGCACCGACCGCGCCTCCCTCCTCCGCCAGGTCCGCGGTGATCTCGACTGGATCACCATGAAGGCCATGGACAAGGACCGCACACGCCGCTACGAGTCCGCCGGCGCGATGGGGGCCGACATCGATCGCCACCTCCGCGACGAACCCGTCCTCGCCGGCCCCCCCAGCGCCGGATACCGCGTCTCCAAGTTCGTGCGCCGTCACCGCGGCGGCGTCGCCGCCTCCGCGCTCCTGGCCCTCAGCATCATCACCGGACTCATCGTCTCCGTCGCCCTCTACCGCCAGGCCGACGTCCAGCGCCAGCTCGCCCTCCAGCAGACCGCCGCCGCCGAGCACGAAGCCACCAAGGCCAAGGCCGCCCTCGACTTCATGACCGGCATGTTCGAGGCCGTCAACCCTGAAGAATCACGCGGACGGGAGGTCACCGTCAAGCAGGTCCTCGACAAGGCCTCCGCCCAGATCGCCGCCGGCTCACTCCCGCCCGAAGTCCGCGCCGAGATCCTCGAGATCCTCGGCGGCGCGTACCACACCCTCGGACGCTTCGACGACGCCGTCCTCCACTTCAAAACCGCCGCCCAGGCCCGCCAGACCGCCGGACTCACCGACGACGCACGCTTCTACCAGGTCCAGGCCAAGCTCGGCGCTGCACTCATGTCCGCCGATCGCCTCGACGAATCCTCCGTCGCCCTCAACACCGCACTCGACGGCCGCACGAAGGTCCTCGGACCCGACCACGCCGACACCCTCTACACGCGCGGCCTCCTCGCCATGCTCGCCCAGCTCCAGAACAAGAACGACCTCGCCGTCGAGATCCTCCGCAAAGTCATCGCCGACCAGCAGCGCGTCGTCGGACCCGCACACTCCGCCACGCTCGAATCACGCTCACAGCTCGCCGACCTCCTCCAGGAAGCCGGCAAGTTCGACGAAGCACTCGCCCAAGCCCAGGACATCGCCGACCTCGCCGCCAAAAACCTCGGACCCGACAGCACCTTCACCCTCCAGGCCCAGAGCATCCTCGGCTCCATCCTCTACGACATGGGCAAGGACCAAGACGCCGAGCGCGTCCTCCGCGGCACCCTAGAAATGAAGAAGAAAGTCTTTGGCGAATCCCACGACCAGACCCTCACCACCGCCAACGCACTCGTCCTGCTGCTGACCCGCGAGCAGAAGCTCCCCGAGGCCATCGCCCTCGGCCGGGACACCGTCGAGAAGGCCAAGGCCACCATCGGCCCCGACCACAACGTCACGCTCACCTACATGAACAACTTCGCCGCCGCCCTCACGCAAAACCGTGAGTTCGACGAAGCCGAGAAGCTCTACCGCCACGTGCTGGATTCCCGCATCCAGACCATCGGCCCCACCGCCCGCGGCACCCTGGGCGCCAAGAACAGCCTCGCCAACCTCCTCTGCGACAGCGGCCGACTCGAAGAGGGCTACGCGATGCTCGAGGAAGTCCGCCACTCCCTCGATTCCACGCTCCCTCCCGACCATTGGATCCTGGGCCTCTCCCGCTCCCACGTCGGCCAGGCCCTGCTCGACCTCAAACGCTACGACGAGGCCAAGGCCATGCTCCTCGACGGCTACGACCGCCTCGCCAAAGCCCTGGGCGAAGACCACGCCAACACCCGCATCTGCGCCAAATCCCTCGCCGACCTCGCCAAAGCCCAAAACGACCCCGCCGCCGAAGCCCAGTGGCTCGCCAAATCCAAGCCCGCCAACAGCCCTAAATAAGGCCGGGGCGTGCGATGAACCTCCCATCCTGCGTCCCGCGGGCAGCGATGAATCCGCATCTCTTCGCTCGCATCAAGAAACGTCCGGAGCTTCCAGCTTGGGACCCCGGATGAAGATAAATCGGTTTCCCTCTTGGCTCTTGAACAGGTAGTTCCACTCGACAAGATCGAGTAGATCGCTGCGAGCGGTCCCGTACGCGGCGCCATAGCGAGATTGATGATCTTGAATTGACAACGACAGGTGCGGCGTCCGAACCATGCGGAGGATGATGTCTCTTTGACGGTGGTTGAGCCGGTGATCGGATTCAAACACCTTTCTGGCGGCCGACATCTCCCGGTGCTTCCGGTCGATGTACTGGGAGAGGTCCTTCCTCGCGCGGCCGATGATCTTGGCCTTGTACGCCAGGAAGTACGTCACATCGAAATCGTCTGTTTCCGTAGAGAGATAGGCCATCGCGTACTGTGAGGGACCGGCATAGATCAGCCGGGAGATGGGCAGGTATTCAAAGAGCCAGTAGCCGGCACGGAGCATCGCCCAGTAAAACATGGTGCGAGCCGTCCGCCCGTTGCCGTCGCAGAAAGGGTGGTCAAAGCCGATCTGAAAGTGAACGACGCTGGCGCGAATGACCGGATGGATGAACCCATCACCCGACTCCCCGTTCGCGAAGGCGCACAGCGCTTCCAGACGATGCGGCAGTTCCGCCGAGGCGGGCGGCACGTGAAGAACATTGTTCTCGGGATCCGTGATCCGCACATAGTCGGTATTTGTGCGAAATCGACCGACCTCGTGTTCGTGATCGAGCGTTCCCTCCGTAAGGATGGACTGAACGCGAAGAAGAAATTCGGGAGACATCGCGGTCCTGCGGTTCTCGCGTATGAACGTCATGGCCTCATAGTTGTTGGCCACCATCTGTTCTCCGCGCGTTCGCGGCTTCCTTCCTGACGACAGCATTCTCTTCGCATCGTCATGGGTCGTTTGGGCGCCCTCAAGCATGCTGGAGGCGATTGCTTCCTCTCGCAGCGCACTGATTACGAATCGATCTTGATGCGCTTGGCTGATGGGCTGATCGTCTGATGAAATGATCCGACCAGCAAGCTGCTGATCGATGTGCATGAGTTCTTCCTGCACAAGGTCGGGAACGTTGAACTTGAGCGAGACGCCGTTGTCTCCCTGAAGAGGAAGCGCTCGGTAAGACGCAACACGGGAGAACTTCACCAGCGCCCAAAGAACCTCCGGCGACAGGCCCTCCGCGCGAGCCATGAACTTCACGCGCCGCCAGGACCGGTAATGAGCCTCGACCCGCCGAGCGACCTCCAGGTACCGCGGATTGGTCATCGCCTCGGCAAATCCTGGCGGCAAAGATCTACTGTCTGGTGGATTCTCTGGCTTTCTCATGGTACTTTTCTATCAATTCGTATCATTTTGATAGTTCACCTCGGCACGATACGGTATCTATCAATTACTGTCAACTTGATAGAAAAAGGAAACTTCGACCTCCGGTTTCAGCCCGCGCGTGAAAAATGATCCGATCATCTACCGAAAATCGCTTCCGACATTCTCCCCTCGGTGGCTTACTCCGCGTCCCCTCCGCGCCTCCGCGTTCTCTTCGCTTTCCTCGCCTCTTTCGCAGCTTTCAATCTTCAGTGAAAATACACGCCCCCCCGCATACCATTCCCCATGACCGCCCTCGCCGCCCCCGTCCGGCCTTCACTCACCGCCGACCCGCGCCTCATCCCGCTGCGTGAAAAGCTCCAGCGCGGCCAGCGCCTCTCCCTCGCCGACGGCGAGCTCCTCTTCACAACCCCCGACATCTGGTCGGTCCTCTCCCTCGCCGCCTCCATCCGTCGCCGGCTCCACGGGGACGACGCCTACTACAACATCAACCGCCACCTCAACTACTCCAACATCTGCGCCCTCTCCTGCAAGTTCTGCGAGTTCTACCGCAAGCAAGGCCAGGATGGCGCGTACACCCGCGATGACGCCTACATCCGCGCCGAGGCACGAAAGGCCGTCGAGGCCGGCGCCACCGAGATCCACTCCGTCGGCGGACTCCACCCCGCGCTCCCCTTCTCCTACTACACCGACATGATCCGCGCCCTGCGCCAGGAAGCCGCGAGCCTCGGCAGCGACCTCCACGTCAAGGCCTTCACCGCCGTCGAGATCGTCCACCTCGCCCGCATCGCCAAGGTCTACAAGGGCGCCAGCGCCCCCGGCGAAGAAGGACGCCTCGCCCGCCGCGAAGCCATCCGCTGGGTCCTCACCCAGCTCAAGGACGCAGGCCTGGGCTCACTCCCCGGCGGCGGCGCTGAAGTCTTCGATGATCGCGTCCACGACGAGGCCTACAAGGGCAAGATCCGCAGCGACGTCTGGCTCGACGTCCACCGCGTCGCCCACGAACTCGGCCTCAACACCAACGCCACCATCCTCTACGGACACATCGAGGACCGCCGCGATCGCCTCGTCCACATGGACATGCTCCGCCGCGCCCAGGACGAAGCCCTGGCCCGCATGGGCTACCAGGGCGTCACGCCATCCGGCGACCTCGCCGCCGACTCCGCCCTCGACGACGAAGCCCACCCCGGCCACCTCGGCCACCGCGGCGACACCTCCACCGCCCCCATCATCACCCTCACCCGCCCCAACATCCCCCTCCCCGAACACCTCGCCTTCTCTTCTTCCCCCAGTGCCTTTCCTGCCTCCTCCCCGAGTGCCCAGTGCCCTGTGCCGAGTGCCTCTTCCCCCGGCTACTACCAAACCATCATCCCGCTCCCCTTCTTCCCCGACGGCAGCGACCTCGAGCACCTCCCCGGCCCCAGCGGCCTGGAGAACCTCCGCACCCTCGCCGTCTCTCGCCTCATGCTCGACAACTTCCCGCACGTCAAAGCCTTCTGGATCATGCAGACCCTCCCCATGGCCCAGCTCATGCTCCAGAACGGCGCCGACGACATCGACGGCACCGTCGTCTGGTACGACATCACCAAGCTCAACCACGGCGCGGGTCAGGGCGCCAGCGCCGTCTCCACCAACCAGGAAGTCACCACCTGGACCCTGCAGAAGGCCATCCGCGAAGCCGGCTTCAACCCCGTCGAACGCGACACCCTCTACCGCCGCGTCATCCGCGACGGCGCCACCTGGCGCTCAGAGCCCCCGGCTTCAGCCGGGGCTCGCGTCGCGCCCATGTAGACGAGCCGCAAGTACTCCCCGCAGCACGCCCTCCCCGGCCGCACGCAAATGGCCGCCCGATGTTCTTGCTATCCCCGACGCCACTCACTTCCCCGCTCAGAGCCCCCGGCTTTAGCCGGGGGTCGCAGAACCGCCCCCCGCTCGCCGTGGAATCTCCTCCTCAAACAACACCAGCGGACGCTCTTGATTTCGCACGTACTCCACCGCGCGTTCGAACGAGTTGGGTGTATCCAGAAGCCGCCGCGAGCCGTGACGGGTCCACCAGGTGCCCGCGCCGGGCTTCCCGCACGCCTGCGTCATTCGCCGCGATGACACCCCCTTGAAGCGCTGGAGTACCGCCGCACCCTCTTCCCTCTGCGAAAAGACCACCGCGTGGCAATGCGTCCTCATGATCGCCGCGATCCGCAGCAGCAGATCTCCATTGACACACGCTTCTCTGATCCCCTCAAGGCACACCCCAGCGGCTTGCTCGTCAAGCACCACCTCATCACCCTTCATTCTCGCGGAGGCAAGCTCGCGAACAACCGGCCGGTCCCGGTCAAATGGTGTGCCCACCTGGTTGTGAATCTCGTACGACCCATTCTCTTGTTTCACCCTGCTCACAAAGGCCCGCGGATCGCCCGGCAGCCACGTGCCGTACGTGGTCCACGTGAGTAGGTACCAGCCGCCTCGTGTGCCCCGAGAGAGCATGATTGCAGCATACCCACCGAGGCGCGAGTCGCATGCGAGTTCCGGTACGGGAACCCAGCGTGCCACGACTGAAGTCGTGGGCTCAGAAAAAACTCACCACCACTCTGAGCCCCCGGCTTCAGCCGGGGCTCGCCCGCCGCACATCCCACACCCCAGCCCCTTCTACCCTCCCCCCGTGCCCTCCACCCACGACTCCTACGCCGCGCTCCGCAACACCAACTTTCGCCGCTACGCCATCGGCTTCATCTCCGCCGCCGCCGGCCTTCAGGCCCTGGGCACCGCCATCGGCTGGGAAATCTACCAGCGCACCCACGACCCCCTGAGCCTCGGGCTCACCGGCCTCGCCCGCGCCCTGCCCGTCATCATCCTCGCACTCCCCGCCGGCCACACCGCCGACACCCACGATCGCCGCCGCATCATCTTCCTCTCCCAGCTCGGCTTCACCCTCTGCGCCGCGCTCATGGCGATCGTCTCACTCCTCCACGCCCCCATCCCGCTCATCTACGCGATCCTCGTCCTCATGGGCGTCACCCGCGCCTTCAACGGACCCGCCCGCGGCTCCTTCCTCATCTCCATCGTCCCCCCCGCCCTCTTCCACAACGCCGTCGCCTGGACCAGCAGCGCCTTCCAGCTCGCCGCCGTCCTGGGCCCGCTCCTCGCCGGCGCCCTCATCGCCTGGACCGATTCCTCCTGGCCCGTCTACGCCCTCAGCGCCGCCGGAAACCTCGTCTTTGCCGCCTGCGTGATGCGCATCATCCCGCTCACCACCGCCACTTCCTCCGGCAAGTACACACTCGCCTCCATGCTCTCGGGAATGAACCACCTCTGGCGAGAACGCACCATCCTCGCCGCCATCGCCCTCGACCTCTTCGCCGTCCTCCTCGGCGGCGCCACCGCCCTCATGCCCATCTACGCCAAGGACATCCTCCACATCGACGCCGTCGGCCTCGGAGCCCTCCGCGCCGCCCCATTCGTCGGCGCCTTCCTCATGGGCGTCTTCCTCGCCCACCGCCCACCCTTCAAACGCTCCGGCCCCGCCCTTATCTTCTCCGTCGCCGGCTTTGGACTCTCCACCATCCTCTTCGGATTCTCCACCAACCTCTGGCTCTCCCTCGCCGCACTCTTCACCCTCGGCGCCGTCGACAACATCTCCGTCGTCATCCGCCACGTCCTGGTCCAGGTCCGCACCCCAGACCACCTCCGCGGACGCGTCGGCGCCGTCAACTCACTCTTCATCGAATGCAGCAACGAACTGGGCGCCTTCGAATCCGGCGCCGTCGCCAAGCTCTTCGGACCCGTCTTCTCCGTCGTCTCCGGAGGAATCGGCACCATCCTCGTCGCCGCCGGCGTCGCCGCCGCCTTCCCCGAAATCCGCCGCCTGGGAGAACTCAAAGACGAATCGCCGCCCGCGGCCTCCCAGGAAATTCCGCTGACCACCGCATCGTGCGTCACGTGCGGGGCCGAGCTGCCCGGGCTCAACGAACCCTGCCCGGAGTGCGACACCCCCTCACGCGGGCGGTAGGCCCAAGTGTGCCGCAGGACCCGGTTCGTGGCCGGAGACAAACGTCAGCACGGTGACAAGCTCATACGGCTGGCAACGCCAGCGCCGCTCGCTCATCACATACCTCCACGGCCTGGGCCACCCATGCCGGCCGACCATCTCCGCACCCAGGATCTTCTCCCCGCCCAACGGATAGACAGCAAACTCCGAAGCATCGAACCGCACGCTCCGCCACCAGCGCACAAGCTCGATCCCGGTACTGTCCGCACGCAGCGCGACAATGGGACCGCCCCGGACCAGATCCATGACGGTGAGCATGGCCAGCGCGGCCATGAACATCACCAGGTAGGTCCACGGAAGCGCAAGCAAGCCCGATCCGCGAGGAAGATTGACAAGCCACGCCAGCCACCAAGGTGTCATCGCGGCAAGAAGCAGTATGAGCACCATACAGACGAGACCGACGATCGTCACCGCGCTCGCCGTGCGGTGACGCCACTCGAGAACCTCACCCCGCTCGATCCGCTCCCGGATCGCCTGCATCAATTCTGATCCTGGCTCGAGAGCAGGATGGACGGCGACGCGCCCGTACAGCGCCGTCAGCTCCGCGTGTACCTTTGCACGATCCTGTCCCATGTCAGTGGTATGGATCACACAAGGTCGGTCGACCGTTCGGACGCGAACCCAACGATTCCATGGCAGGTCAGGCTCGACGCCCAGGATCTCGTCTCGCTCGATCCGCCGAGTTGCCCCTCCCCATCGCCGCACGATGATCCCCGAATCATCCGCACGAACCCACCGCGTGCTGGCAAGCGCCGCCGCGCTGAGGAACGCCGCAAACATCGCCAGCGGAACCACCACAGGGTTGATCGGCGTACCACGCACAACGCACGTTGCGGGCCACGCGAGAGCGCCGAGCCACGCGGCCACGATCATGCTAAACAGGAAGATCTTCAAGGGGCCGCTGCACTCCCAGCGGAAGCTTCGAAGATCAGAGTGTGTCCCTCCACGCTCTTGCATTCAATCCTCCTCCAGCGTCTTCTTCCTCCGCAATATATGGTGATAATGCTGCGCAAACCGGTGCGCCTCATCACGGATCGCCTGCAGCAGCTTCAGACCCACATTCTCGCGCCCCAGCCGGATCGGCTTCGATTCACGCTGCACGTACACCAGTTCTTCCTTCTTCGCCAGCGAGATCACCATCGGCGGCTTCACGTCCAGCCGCTCGAACGCCTCCAGCGCCGCGTGCAGCTGCCCCAGCCCTCCATCGATCAAGATCACATCCGGGTACAGCTCCTGCCCCGTCCCCGCCTCCCGGTATCGCCGGCTCACCACTTCCCTGATGCTGTTGTAATCGTCGTTGATCATCTTCGGCGGCGGCGAGCCCGCGCCGCCCTTGCTCCCGCCCCGCGCGCTGATCGTCGGCATGATTACCGAGTTCACCGACTCCACCGGCCTCCCCACGCCCTCCGGCGTCCCCGGCGGCGCCACAAACCCCGGCGCAAACGGGTCCATCGCCGACAGGTCCACCTCCACCGGCCCTTCCCCCGCCCCCTCGATCACCTCCTGCGCTGTCAGATCCGTCCTGGCCCCGCGCTCGATCTCTTCCACCACGCGAGATCGCGACGTCTCCTCCGTCACGCTCGTCCCGTCCGCGCGGATCCGAAACCGCCGGTACTCGCTCTTGAACGGCCTGCCATCGATGAAGCACACCTTGCTCCCCACCGTCTCACCGCCCTGCAGGTGCGCAATGTCGATCCCCTCGATGCACCGGATCGGCTCCTCCAGCCCCAGCGTCTTCTGCAGCGACTTCAGCGCCTTCACCGGGTCCACATACGAGATCTCCGTCTCCGGCTGCCACCCGTCCGACCGGCTCGCCCGCTCGTCGAGCTTCTCGATCGCCCGGATCTGGTCCCGCAGCGCCGCCGCACGCTCAAACTTCAGTTCCCTCGCCGCCTCCTCCATCTCCCGCTTCATCTCACCCGTCACCGTCGTCCGCTTGCTCCCCAGGAACCGCACGAAGTGGTCCACGTCCGCCCCGTACGCCTCCCTCGAAATCTTCCCCGCGCACGGCGCCGTGCACTGGTTGATCGCGTGCAGCAGGCACGGCCGGAAAAAGCGGTTCTTCTCATCCGCCTCCACGATGTCCAGCTTGCACGTGCGGAACTTGAACACCCGCTGCAGCAGCTGCACCGCCTCCCGCAGCGCCCCCGCATTCGCAAACGGCCCGAACACCCGCGCCCCCTTCATCTCCGGCGCGATCGACCCGTCCTCGGTCTGCCCTGTCGGGTTGCGCGTCACAAACACCCGCGGAAAATCCTCCCGCTGCGTCACCACCAGGTACGGGAACGTCTTGTCATCCGTCAGCCTCACGTTGAACCGCGGCTTGATGTCCTTGATCAGCCGGTTCTCCGTCAGCAGCGCCTCCCACTCACCGTCGCAGATCAAAACGTCAAAGTCGTGCACCACGTCCAGCATCGGCTGCTTCTTGAACCCAAGGTCCGCCGACCGCACGAAATAACTCGCCACCCGGTCGCACAGCCGCGCCGCCTTCCCCACGTACACCACGATCCCCTTCGCGTCCTTCATCAGGTACACGCCCGGCAGATCCGGCAAGTTCCTCGCGCGCTTCGACAGCCGCGCCATGCGCACGTCATCGCTCTCACTCCCCCACGCCGGAGGAGCGTCCTTGGAGAGAAATCCCTCCGCGTCGGGGGAGGGCAGGTCGGGATCGTCGCGAGAGTGGGCCACGTCCTCAATACTACGAGCCGCACGCCCCCGCGGTTGTCGCTTCTGCCCCTCAGACCTGTATCGATCCCCATCAATCCGCGCCAAACCAAGTCAAGTCCGCCGGAATTCCGCACGCTCGGCCACCGGGAGCACGTGCCCCGATTCCCCCCGCCTCACATCCGCCCCAACAATCCCCCAGCCATGACCACCACGCCCCCGTCATCCCCGCCGATCCTGGGCTTCTCCGAACTCGTCCTCGTCGTCGCCGATCTCCCCCGCGCCGCCCACTTCTACCGCGAAATCCTCGGCCTCACCCCCGCCCGCCCCCAGTCCGACTCCTGGGCCTGGTTCTGGGCCGGCCCCCCCGAATCCCGCCAGCGACTCGCCGTCCACGCCGGCCCCCTCCTCTTCGAAGAGCACTCCCCTCGCCCACCCGCCCAGCGCTTCGGCCCCACCCACTTCGCCTTCCACGTCCCCCGCGAACACCTGGGCTCCCACCTCGCCCGCCTCCGCGCCCACCACATCCCCCTCCACGGCCCCGTCCGCCTCGAATGGATGCTCGCCGCCTCCTGGTACTTCTACGACCCCGACGCCAACCTCGTCGAACTCTGGACGCCGGACTGAGAAGTCACGGAGAGACGAAGAGACGCAGTCACGGAGAGACGTAGTCACGAAGTCACGAAGCCCAGAAACCACAGAGCCCCAAAGCTCCCCTTCCCCCTTTCACGAATCCCCTCCTCCCCCTCTCCTCTCCCCCTCTGCTCTCCCCGCGCTCTCCGCACGAAAAACTCTTCTCCGTGCCCCTCTCCCTCCCTCCGTGCCTCCGCGTTCTCTTCCGCAGTTCAATAGCCCCCCGACGACTCCGCCGCCTTCATCGCCGCCGGAAGCACCACCGCCAGCACCGCCGCCGGAAGCACACACACCGCCGCGACGCGCAGCACCCCGCGCTTCCACCCGCGCATCTTCCGCAGCAGCACGACATCAACGCCCCACGCAAACACCGGCGCCAGCATCAGCATCCCCGCCATCCACAGCGCCGACAGCCCCGCGTAGTGATGTCCCGCGAAGATCAACGCGCCCATCAGCAGCACCATCGCCCCCGCGCCCCCGCCCGTCATCGTCAGCCTCGGCCGAAACAGCGAGACGATCGCCGCCGCCCCGCACGTCGCCCCGACGATCCCCGCCACCTGCCCCAGCAGCAGGCTGTCCGTCGCCGCCAGCGCCTGCGCCACCATCCCCGCCCACGCCCCCATCACCACCGGCCCCGTCCACGCCGGAACAACACGTTCACGCTCGACCGCGGGGGCTCCCGCCTCGTCACGTGAAAATCCCGCGACATTCACCGCCTTCCGCCCGCTCGCGTCCACCAGCCATTGCAAGCATCCCCACGCCGCCACCATCCCCGCGCTCAGCCCCGCGACCCACGCGCTCGCCTCCATCCGCGCCGCCTCGTTGTGCAGCATCTTCCAGCTCAGCCCCGTCACCACCGCCGCCGAGAACACCGCCCGCCCCGCCCACACCATCCAGCCTTTGAGCGGCATCGCCAGCACCAGCGCCGCGACCACCGCGAGCACGCCCGTGATCGGGATCCAGTCCCGAAACTGCGTCGGCGGAACCGGCCACCCGCCCAGCTTCGCAAGCCAGTACCCCACCACCGTCCCCCCGCCCACCGCAAGCCCCGCCGCCCACCGCGCGCCGACAGGCCTCTCCTTCCGCGCATGCGTCACCGCGAGCACTACCAGTGCCGTGATCGCCGGCGCCGGCAAGCTCTTGAGAATCGCCGCAATCACCTCGGGATCAATCGGCACCAAGTCAGCAAACATGGAAGTTCCCTTAAGAAGTCACGAGGCCACAAAGTCACGGAGTCACGAAGCACAGGCACGAGGCACTAGGCACTAGCACTAGGCACTCGGCACTAGGCACTAGGCACTAGGCACTAGGCACTCGCGATCATGCCCTTTCGTCGCGCGGTCTTCTGCCTTTCCCGAGTGCCCAATGCCTGATGCCCAGTGCCTTCCCCCAGTGCCTTCTCCCCCATAAATAAGGCGTCCCGGTCACGGTCAACGACCGCTCCAGGACGCCTCAAGAGAGAGACTCTTCTCACGCCGTCTTACTTCTGCGCGCCCTCGAACGACGCGATCAGGTTCACGTCGTCCCCAATCTGGCCGACCATGTACGCCATCCCGTAGTCGCTGCGCTTGATCGCGAACTTCGCCTCAAAGCCCTGCACCTTCCCCTTCCCGCTCATCCCAGGACCCTCCCCGGCCTTCTCGATCTGCGCCGTCACGTCCTTGGTCACCCCGTGCAGCGTCAGCTGCCCCGTCGCCTCGAACGCCGTCTCACTGGTCTTCTTGATCGATGACGACTTGAACGTGATCTCCGGGAACTCCTTGGTCGAGAAGAAGTCCGGGCCCTTGAGATGCGTGTCACGCTTGCCGTTGCCGCTGTCGATGCTCTCGGTCTTGATCGTCACGTCGATCGAGCCGCCGTCGGCGATGTTGAACGTCCCCGAGACGTCGTTGAAGCGGCCGTAGTGCCACGACGTGTTCAGGTGCTTGATCCGGTAGATCACCGCCGAGTGCACGGCATCGACCGTGAACGAATCGGCCTGCGCCGGGGCGCTCCCCGCCGTACCGGCCGAGCCCGCCACCATCGCCCCTACCGCCCCCATCCCGGTCACAGCGCCCGCAATCACCGCCGCAAGACCAACCGCTCCAAACGCGCGACGAATCATGTGCAACTCCTCAGAAAGCTCCAGCCACGCCCGGGACCGGCCTCGCGCCGGATCCGACGGGCGAAATGGTTGTTTCAACAAGTATTATGACCCGAACAGATTCCCCGGGCAAGTCCCGGCTTTTTACCCACGGACAGCTCCCCAATGCCAGGGAACGCTCCCACGGTGGAACCACATACGTCAGGTCGCCGCGGCCGGTTCAACCGGGCCCGCCCCCACCGCGGACCCTTCGGCCAGCGACAGGTCCTCCGGCTGCGTCCGGTCGATCGAGGCGAGAATGCCCATCGACAGCGCCGTCAGGATCCACCCCGTGCCCCCCGAGCTCACCAGCGGCAGCGCGATCCCCTTGGTCGGGCCCAGCCCCGTCACCACCGCCAGGTTGATCAGCGCCTGCAGCGCGATCGTCGTCACCAGCCCCAGCGCCATCAACTTAAGGAACATGTCCCGCTCGCGCCGCGCGATCGAGACGCCCGCCCACACCAGCCCGATGAACAGGAAGATCACCACCGCCGCGCCGGCGATCCCCAGCTCCTCGCAGATCACGGCGAACAGGAAGTCGGTCCGGTCCTCGGGCAGGTACCCGAACTTCTGCAGGCCGTGCCCCAGTCCTCGTCCCGTCCCGTCCCCGCCCATCACGGCGAGCATCGACTGGATCATGTGGTACCCCTTCCCCTCGGGGTCGGAGTACGGGTCCACGAAGCTGCGGATCCGGTCGATCCGGTACGGGTTGGTCACGATCGCCGCGAACAGCGCCGCCGCCGCCACCGGCACGAACATCATGAACTGCCACAGCCGCGCCCCCGCCGCCAGCAGCACGATCGCCGCCGACGAGACGATCAGCACGCCCGTGCCCAGGTCTTCCAGCACCACCACGCCCGCCACCAGCCCCAGCGCCATCAGCGCCGGAACCAGCCCGCGCCAGAACCGGTGGATGAACGGCGCCCGCGTCGCCCCGTACCACGCCATCACCACCACCAGGCACCACTTGATGATCTCGCTGGGCTGCACGCTCAGCGCATCACGCAGGCCCGGGATCGGCAGCCCGATCCACCGGTGCGCCCCGTTGATCTCGCGCCCGATCACCGGGGCGTAGGAGAGCACCGTCACGCCCATCAGCGCCACGCACATCAGACCCAGCTTCACCGCGGCGTTTCGGTCGTTGATCCCCCGCATCGGGTCCAGTGGCCGGTTCAGCCGCCACGCCAGCGTGCGGACGGGGAACATATACCCAACGGCCAGCGCCATCATCGCCAGCACCAGGTAGATCGTGGTCCTGGAGCCCAGGATCGACTTGAGGTTGACCGCGTCGGGCCGGGTCAGCTGCATCGCCTGGTCAACCGGCGCCTCCCCCGGCCCCGGCAGCGGCGTGCTGGTCACCGCCGCGACGGCCATGTCGGCCGAATTGACCATGACCACGCCCACGCACAAGAGCGCGAGGACGGACAGAGCGATGGCTTGGCCCGGGCGGATCATGCATCAACTCTATCGGCTGCGCCCGCAACGCCGCTCCACTCCCGGCACTTCAGGCGGTCGGAAGACCGAACGTCGCCCATCACGACCCGGACTTGCCACGGGTCCTGATCTCGACCGCCGCCCCGGCGAGCTCGGTTTCCAAGGACTCGATCCAGGCGGAATCCACTCCCCGCGCACCACGCGCGCGGCGGATCAAATGCAATGTCCGCGCCGTCGATTCGGGCTCCCAGCCCACACGCACCAGGGCCAGCGCCCGTGCCAGGGCTCGCCGGGCCCCCACGGGGTCGGCCGAGAGCACCGCCAGCTCAAGTTCGGTCGCCCGGTCCCAGTAGTCCGCGGGCCGCGCCGCCATCCGACGCTCGACCGCGTAGGCCACCACGGGCAGCAGGCTCCCCTGCCGGGGGTCCACCGGGTCGCACATCTCCATGAGCGTGACGGCGTTGATTCCCGGGTACGCGTCGCGCATGTCGGCCTCGAAGCCCTTCAGGTACGCCTGGATCGCCGCTTCCAGATGCCCGGCGGCCCGTGCGGCGCTGCCCGCCTCAAGGGCCGCCAACCAGCGGTCCTTGTAGATCCGCCCCAGGAGGCCGTAGGTCTCGCTGCTGGGCCCGTTGGTGTTCACCAGGTCAAGCAGCACCCGTTCGGCCTCGGGGCCGCGATGCTCCCGGTTGAGGGCAAAGGCGAGCTGTTCGCGGACCATCACCGCCCGCCGCATCGGGTCGGCCATCAGCCCTTCCAAACGGATCATGTCGGCGGTCAGCCCGCAGGCGCGGTACGAGAGCATCAGGTCGATCACGCACCCCGCGCTGGCGTTGTCCACGGGCGAGAGATCCGCCTCGACCTCCCGGATCGCGGTGATGGCGCGGTCCTGGGGAAGCGCCCGCGCGGCGGCGAGGCGCTGGCGGACCTGCTGGTCGTACCGCACGCGGTCCCGGAAGGCGTCGGTCTTCTCGTGCTTGATCTCCTGGGTCTTGAGATCTTCGACCAGGACAAAGACGGGGCTGTCCTTGCCGCCCTTCTGCGCCTCCTCCAGAAGCCTGGTGATCCCCGCCTGCGCCGGGGAGGGCAGGAGCGGCGCTCCCGACTCGCTCAGCTTGTAGGGCACGCAGCGCAGGTACTTGACGTCAAAGGGGAGGTTCGTTCCCTCGGCGAAGATGCACACGGTCGAGCCCGGGCGCACGCCGTGTCGCACGCCCAGCTCGTAGAAGACGTTGGCGTTGGCGCTGGTGAGGTCGGCGACGGCGAACTCGCACAGGATCAGGCGTTCGAACATGGCGCGGTGGATGATCCCGCCGCCCAGCTCCTCATCGGCCCGGAGCGGTTCGAGATCCGCGGCCCGGATCGCCGGCTCGATCAGCATGCGGTAGACCGCGTCGAAGTCGATGGACTTGCCCGTGGCATCCTGCTTGATGCCAAAGGGCATGAGGACGAAGCACAGCGGTTTCATGCGAATAGCTCCCCCGCAAATTCTGTCCCTGAACTCTAGCCGCGCCGGCCTGGCAACCGTCCGATGCGCTGGTTCGTGGTCCCCGGCCCCTCCCCCACTCCTACCCTCGTGCCATGCCCGCATTGAACTACCAGACCGCCGGCGAATCGCACGGACCCTCGCTGGTCATCACCATCACCGGACTGCCCGCGGGGCTCGACCTGGACGCCGAGTTCATCAACGGTGAGCTCGCCCGCCGCCAGGGGGGATACGGCCGGGGCGGGCGGATGAAGATCGAGAAGGACACGGTCGAGTTCCTCGCCGGAGTGCGGCGCGGCAAGGCGATCGGGGCGCCGATGGTGATGCGGATCGTCAACAACGATTCTCGCCTGGATGACCTGTCCAAGACGCCGCCGGTCTACCGGCCGCGGCCCGGGCACGCGGACCTGGCCGGGAGCGTCAAGTGGCTCACCACCGACTGCCGGGAGACGCTCGAGCGGGCCAGCGCGCGGGAGACGGCCAGCCGGGTCGCCGCCGGCGCGGTGGCGCGGTGCCTGCTGCGGGCCTTTGGGATCGAGACGTTCGGTTTCGTTCGGTCGATCCTGGACGCGGTGACGGATGTGTCGGTGACGCCGGAGAACTGGCGGGCGCTGGCGACGGCGCGGGACGGGAGCGACACGTACTGCCCCGACGCGGCGGTGACGCTTCGGCAGCACGAGATCATCCGGCAGGCGAAGATCGACCAGGACACGGTGGGCGGGATCGTGGAGACGCACGTCTTTGGGTGCCCGCCGGGGATCGGCTCGAGCATGGACTGGACGACCAAGCTGGACGCGCGGATCGCCTACGCGGTGATGGGGATCCAGGCGTTCAAGGCGGTGGAGATCGGGCTGGGGCGCGACTGCGCGGCCCGCACCGGCAGCCGCGTGCACGACCCCATCCGCTTCGACCCTTCGCAGAAGAATTCGCCCAACCTGGGCTTTGCGCGGGACACCAACAACGCCGGCGGGACCGAGGGGGGGATGACCAACGGCCAGCCGGTGGTGGTGCGGGGCACGATGAAGCCGATCTCCACGCTGCTGCGCGGGATGCCCAGCATCGACCTGAACACCAAGGAATCCCAGATGAGCCAGTACGAGCGCAGCGACGTGTGCGCCGTCTCGGCCGCGGGCGTGGTGATGGAGAACGTGATCGGCTTCGAGGTGGCGCGGTGCTTCTGCGACAAGTTCGCCGGGGACTCGATGTTCGAGATCACGCGGAACTTTGAGAGCTACATGAAGTTCGCGCGGATGCTGCCCCTGGACCCGCCGGCGATGACGATCGCCTGAGCCGCCCTGATCCGTCCGTCATCCCGGCCGGCCCTTTCTCTCCACCTTCACGCGGAGCCCTGATCCCCATGACCCTGCGCCGCACGCCCGAAGATTTCATCGTCATGGAGCGCCTGGGTGAGGCGTACCGCTCGGCCCTGCGCCCGGAGTGGTCCCCCGAATCGCGCCACGGCGTCTACGAGCTGACCAAGACGTCCCGGACCACGCCCGAGGCGGCGCAGGAGCTCGCGTCGGCGCTGAAGGTGAAGCCGGGGGCGGTGTCGTATGCGGGGCTGAAGGACAAGCACGCGAGGACGACGCAGTACTTCTCGGTGCTGATGGAGAGGGGCTCCGGAGAGGCGGTGGGCGAGGCGGTGCACGGGCGGCAGTGGGATGCAACGCGGGTCGGGTGGGCGGCCGAGGCGCTGGAGGCGCCGGGGATTGACGGGAACCGGTTTGAGATCGTGGTGAGGGGGCTGGCGAGGGAGACGTGCCAGGAGATGGAGCGGCGAGCCAGGCTGCTGGAGCTGGTCGAGACGCCCGCGGCGGGTGAGGTGGACCGGGGACCGACGCTGCTGTTTGTGAACTACTTCGGGGCGCAGCGGTTCGGATCGGCGAGGCACGGGGAAGGGTTTTTGGCGAGGCATTTGATCAAGGGGGAGTTCGAGCAGGCGCTGCGGCTGGCGATCGCGACGCCGGCGCGGAAGGACATGGGCAAGACGCGGACGTTCACGCGGATGGCGGCGTCGCGCTGGGGGGATTTCAAGGGCCTGGCGAACGATCTGCCGCGGTGCCCGGAGCGGGCGCCGATCGAGGTGCTCGCCGCGGGCGGGGATTTCCGGGACGCGTTTGCGTCCCTGCCGTATTTCCTGCAATCGATGTACGTGGAGGCGTTCCAGTCGCACCTGTGGAACCGCGCGGCGCACGCGCTGGCGATACAGATCGCGGGCGGGGCCGGGGCGTGCCTGCGGTCGGACGATCAGTACGGAGAAATGCTCTTTCCGCCGACGGAGGCGGTGATCAAGGGCGGACGGACGTGGCTGGGGCTGGACATGCCCGTGCTGGGGCCCACGACGCCGCTGGCGACGCCGTGGGGAGAGGCGATGGCACAGGTCCTCGCCGACGAGGGGATCGAGCAAGCGTCGCTGCGGATCCCGGGGCTGCGCCGGCCGTTCTTCGGTGAAGCGTCTCGCCAACTTTTCGCGCGCGCGGACGAGGCGTCGATGTCCCGGCCCGTGAAGGACGAGCTGGACGGATCGGGGAAGCGGATGCGAAGGACGCTGTCGTTCGTGCTGCCGCGAGGGTCGTATGCGACGGTGGTGCTGCGGGGGGTGGGGCAGTAGGGGGGAAGTCACGGAGGAGCTTTTCGCGCGTAGCGCCGACTAACTTGCGCCAACCTGTTCAAGCGGCCACACTTGCGTCCTGAAGTGAGATTCAGGAAGGAGGCAAGTGTGGACCGCGACATCTGGGTTGTGTTGGTGCGTGCTGCGGCGGCGGGCGTGCGTCGGTTGCCGCGGCCGCGACGCAGGTTCGAGTTCTCCGACCGACTGATTGTACTGATGTGGCTCTGGGCGGTGTTCCACGAGCGCCCGTTGTGCTGGGCGTGCCGTCGCGAGAGCTATTCCTCCCTGCTGCGGCCCCGTCGGCTTCCTTCGGTCTCCCAGTTCTGCAAGCGGCTGAGCACCAGGCGGTTCCTGCGACTGCGTGTACTCCTGCACCGTGCACTGGTCAGTGCCGGCCGCAACGATCTTCTGTGCTACCTGGACGGCAAGGCCTTGGTCGTGCACGACCACTCCACCGACTCCCAGGCGTTGGCTGGGCCGGCGGGGCACAGGATCCGCCGAGGCTACAAGCTCCACGCCCGGGCCACGTCGAGCGGATTTGTGCCTGAATACCGCGTGCTTCCGATGAACGCGGGCGAGCCCAGCACGGCGAGGCGTCTGCTGCGACGGCTGGCGTGCGCCTCGCTCGTGCTGGCCGACGCCAACTACGACAGTTATCGACTCTACGACGCCGTCGATGCGCGGGGCGGCCGGCTGCTCACCCGCATGCGAGGTCCGCTCGCGTCGCCGGCGATGCTCCGCCGGGTGCCGCAGGTGCGGCGGCGAGCCGTACAAAAGTGGAGGGATCACCGTCGACAGTGCGAAGCGTTGATGCACCAGCGTGACGGGATCGAGCGAGTCTTCGCCAACCTGACCAACTGCGGCGGCGGTCTCAACGGACTCCCCGCCTGGGCCCGGGGCCTCCGCCGCGTACGCCTTTGGATCGACGCCAAGCTCGCCATCTATCACGCACGTCTCATCGCTCGCAACGCGATTCACGCCGCCTAAACGAGAAAAGTTCCGGAGTCAGGAAGTCACGAAGTCACGGAGAGAAGAGACAGAGAGACGGAGTTCCGGAGAGACGGAGTGGGGAAGAAGTCACGGAGTCAGGAAGTCACGAGTCACGGAGTGGAGGTTGGGGCGCCGGCGTGGGTGCGGAGGGGGGGGTGGGGGGCGAAGGGGACGGGGGGAGAGGAAAGGGAGGTAGAAGGACGGGGAGGCACTGACCTCGAAGCAGGGCCTTCGAGGTCAGTGGCACGAGAACTGGGGTCGTTGGTGGGGGTGGAGATGTCAGCAGCACGTTTTGTTGCTGGTGTTGGGGGCTTTGTGAAGGTCTGGTGGAGGCGGATGATTGATGATGCGGCCTTGCGCATCGTTTCGGCGTGCTTGGGGGACTCGATGTCGGCGCGGAGGATGTTGGTGAGGGCGTTGAGAGCTTTGGAGAGTGCGCTGGTGGCGAGGAGGGTGGCGCGGGCTTCGGCGAGGGCGGCGAAGTCTTTGATGGCTTGAAGGACTTGCGATTCGCGGAGCCAGCGAGCGGCCTCGACGGCGGAGATCTGGAGTTTCTCGATGATGGTCTCGATCGAGAGCGCGCCGTTGAGCAGGAGCTGAAGGAACTCTTCGATCTTGGAGGCGGGGATGGTGTGGTTGATGGTGGCGGTGGTATTCATGACGGGCAGCATCGGCGAGTGATGGAAGGCTCGCAAGCAAAACGTGAGGAAAATGGGGCGTTTTTGCGCGCATGGCCGCAGATGTGCGCACAAACGTGGTACATGCGGAAGAAGGCACTCGGGGAAGACAGAGAGGCGAGAGGCAGAGAACAGGAGCCGGCACGGAGTGCCGGCCCACCCAAGAAAAAGGCCCCGCGCGGGAGCGCGGGGCCTGAGTAGGTTTGACTGGATGCCTTGATGCCTGCTCAGCAGCCCATGGTGAAGGCGGCGACGTAGGCGTCGATGTCGTCGGTGTCGACGAAGCCGGACTGGTCGAAGTCGGCGTCGATGCCGCCGAGCTCGAAGGCGTGGACGAAGGCGTCGAAGTCGTCGGTGTCGACGAAGCCGGACTTGTCGAAGTCGGCGGGGCAGGAGCAGACGACGCTGAAGACGCGGAAGTCGTCCACGCCGGCCTCGACGAGGTCATCGGGGCTCTTGTCCGCGGCGCGGAAGCGGAGCTTCATGCTCGCCGTGGCGGGCAGGATGCCGGTGGGGTCGAATTCCTTGTACTTCCAGCCGCCGGCGGAGAGGCCGGTGAGCTTCTCGACCTGCGTCCAGGAGGTGCCGTTGTTGTTGGAGAGCTCGACGATGAGGTAGTTGTTGGCGTCGGAGGCGTTGTTGTTGTAGAACCAGCGCTGGTAGGAGATGGCGGGGTTGGAGACGCCCACGAGGCTGAAGGCGGGGGAGGTCAGGATGGTGTCCCCGCCGTCGATGTCGGCCGCGGAAGCGCCGCCGCCCGCGGGGCCGTTGCCCGTGACGAAGCACTTGGAACCGCCGCCGGAGGTGTCGTCCTCGGGGGCGACCTGGTTGCCGTTGTCGGTGGTGCCGTTGGGGTCGGCCTGCATCCAGCGTCCCTGGATGCCCAGGGAGAGGGTGCCGCTGATGGTGAAGGTGGTGGTGCCTTCGAAATCATCGGCGAGGGAGACGGGGCCGGAGCTGACGACCTGGTAGGTGTAGGCGCCGGTGGGGGGATCGATGTAGCCGGCGGGGGTTTCGGTGGTCTTGATGGCGAGCTTGTATTCGACGATGGTGCCGCAGACCGAGCCGGGGATGGAACCGGTGTAGAGACCGTTGGAGCCCTTGGTGAGGTTGCGGGGGGTGTAGGCGTCGGTGGTGTGGAAGCGGTAGAGGACCTGGGCGGTGTTGGAGATGGTGTGCTCGGAGCCGTCCTGGATGTCGGCGGTGATGAGGACGGGGGTGTTGGCCGAGCCGGTGCTGGGCCGGCCGGCGGGGTAGACAAAGTTGACGGGGCGGATCACGGGCATGCTGATGCCGTGCTTGCCGAAGGCGTAGGAGAGCTCGGCGTAGTTGGGAGAGCCGTTGAGGAGGTTGCCGTCGTTGTCGTCGACGGTGGCGGCCTCGATGGCGGTCTGGGGCCAGGCGCCGTTGGAGCCGTTCTGCTCGCCGACGGTGATGAGGGACCAATCGACCAGGATCTGGCTGGCGACCTCGCGGGCGGGGGCGGAGCCGTACTTGTCGGTGAGCTTGAGGCGCAGGTCGCGCCAGCAGCCGGCGAGGACCTGGCCGCAGTCGTGGATCTCGCCGTTGCAGGGGTACTGCTTGTTGGCGCCGTCGATGTTGCGGACGTTGCAGCCGGGGCCGCAGAAGTCCTGGCCGATGACGCCGGTGTCGTGGAGGAGGACGCCGACGGAGTCGCCGTAGCCCTCGCCGAAGGCGTTCTGGTTGAGGCCCAGCTGCTGGACGATGAAGTGGCCGTACTCGTGGGAGACGACGTCGGCGTAGGCGGTGTTGGCGCAGCCGCCCTGGTTGCGGAAGAAGTTGATCGAACCGCCGTCGAAGTAGGCGTTGCAGGAGGAGTCGATGTTGACGTTGGCGGGGAGCTGGACATCCAGACCCGTGAACGAGGGGGCTCGGCTCTTGAAGAAGTTGTGGATGCTGGTGGTGCCGATGAAGGCGTTGACCTGGGCGGTGGTGAATTCCGAGGGGGAGTTGTTGAGGAGGAAGTCGCCCGGACCGGGGGGCGTGACGCTCTGGGTGAGGCTGAGGACGGCGGTGCCGGAGGTATCGACCACGCGGACCCAGTGGCCGTCGTTGAGGCCCACGGTGATGTTGGTGGCGTTGACGCCGCCGTAGGGGAGGAGGTAGTCGCCCAGTGCGTTGGATTCGACGGTGGTCGGGCCCTTGACGCGGATTTGCTCGAGCGGGCGGGCGACGGGGGGGTTGGAGGCCGAGTCGGGCTTGAGGCCGGTGGTGGCCTTACCCTGGACCTTGCCGGTGATGTCGACGGTGTGGATGGTGGTACGGGCCTCGAGCATCACGCCGGTGGAGGCGTCGACGAAGAAGTCGAAGGAGGTGGGCTGGGCGCGGCTCGCGCTGCGGCCGTTGAACTTCCAGGCGATCGTCGCGTGGGGGGCGAGGCCCGAGAGGCCGGGGTCGTAGACGACCAGGGAGGGCTCGGACCACTGGGTGAGGGCGGCGTAGGCGGCGGCGTCGCGGACGGAGGCGATGGCCTGAGCGGCGGTGAGGTGCATGGGGGCGAAGCCTTCGGCGGGCTCGACGGCGAAGCGTCCGGAGGCGAGGGTGACGCGGTTGCCGTCCTGGTGGACGACGACGCGTGCCAGGCCGCGGTCGACGGGGAGGTTGGCGAGGTACTGCTCGTAGGCGAGGGCGGTGGAGCCGTTGGAGAGGACGTCGGAGCGTGTGGGGCGGAGGTCGAGGGCGCCGGCGCCGAAATCGGCGGCGTGGCGGGCCCAGAACTGGTCGGCGGCCTGGGCGGGGGTCTGTCCGGCGGTCATGGGGACGCCGAAGATGGAGACGACCTTGCCGTCCTGGACCAGGACCTGGGCGCCGGGGTAGGCGGCGAGGGCGGTGGAGCCCTGCCTGGTGGCCGAGATATTGACGCCCTGGCCGGCGGCGGCGGTCGCCGCGGTGATCGCCAGGCCCGCCAGTGCCGCACACAGTCTCGCAGTTTTCATGTATCTCCCTTTCGCGCGCACGGTGAACATTCGCGCTGACTTGGATCCATCCACACCAGACCCCCACACCGATCGGCCGTACCGAACGGGGGTGTGCATCAGGGGCCGGAGACGACGTCCACCCTGGGTTTCGCCCCGGGGCTCGTGAAGGATCGCTGTGACCGGCCGACTGAAAGCCGGCGTGGGCGCTGCCGCGCCCACGCCGGGAGAGTGCAGGTGAGAGCGTGGGATCAGCAGCCGGCCTCGAAGAGGGGGACGTACATGCTGAAGTCTTCGACGTCGACGAAGCCGGAGTTGTCGATGTCGGCGGAGGGGTCGCCGGCCTCGAAGGCGGCGACGAAGGCGTCGTAGTCTTCGATATCGACGAAGCCGGAGTTGTCGAAGTCGGCGAGGCAGGTGACGTTGAGGGAGGCGGCGGCGGTGGTCTGTGTGCCGCAGGAGTTGCTGACGGTGACGGAGTAGCCGCCCTCATCGGAGAGGGTGGCGCTGGGGATGGTGTAGGTGTCGCCGTTGGCGCCGGGGATGATGACGTCGTCCTTCTTCCACTGGTAGGCGAGGGAGGTGCCCGAGGCGGAGACGGTGAAGGAGGCGGGGGCGTAGACGTTGACGGTCTGGTTGGCGGGGGGCGTGTTGATGGTGGGCGCGGTGCAGGAGGAGACGTCGCCGGTGATGACCAGGGCGTAGCCCTGCTTGGTGGCGGAGTTGACGGCGGCGCCGGTCACGGTGACGGAGTACTGGCCGGGGACGGGGGAGGAGCGCAGGACCATCTCGACGTTGTTCTTGGTGTCGGCGGAGCCTCCGGTGGCGGACTGTCCGCTGGTGAAGACGTTGCCGCGGTAGGTGTTGGAGAGGGGGTCGGTGACGGTGAGGTTGAGGTCGTTGATGTAGGCGGGGTTGGCGTTGACGGCGGCGGCGGGCTCGGTCCAGACGAGGGTGATCTTGAGGGGGGCGTTGTCGGTGTTGACGCTGAAGGTGTAGGTGGTGCTCTGGCCGGTGGTGAAGCCGGTGGCGTTGCGGACGTCGTAGGTGAGGAGCTTGCTGGTGTTGCCGGGGAAGTAGAGGGCGTTGTCGAGCAGGACGCGGCCCCAGCCCTCCTGGTTGCTGGGATAGCCGGAGATGCCGGACATATCGACGCAGGAGTTGAGGAGGGTGGCCTTGATGAGCGCGCTGCTGGGGATGAAGGCGTTGGCGAGGACGGCGGCGCCGGTGGGGTAGTAGCCGTCGGTGAAGTACTGGCGAACCAGGACGGCGGCGCCGGTGACGGCGGGGCAGGCCATGGAGGTGCCGGTCATGGTGGTGGTGCCGCAGGAGGTGGAGGAGTTGGCGCTGGTGGTGTTGCAGCCGGGGAGGAAGGCCTCGGGCTTGCGGCGGCCGTCGTTGGTGGGGCCGGTGCCGCCGGAGCAGAAGTTGCCCTGGCTGGGATTGTCGCCCGAGGCGCCGACGGCGACGCAGTTCTTGGCGTTTTCGGGGGTTTTGAGGGTGCTGGTGTTGGTGACGGCGAAGAGGACGAGGCTGTCTTCCTTGACGAAGCTGTGGTTGTCGATCTGTCGGCAGTGGCTGGTGTAGGCGGTGGTGCCGTCGTCGCCCCAGCTGTTGGTATGGCAGCGGGCGCCGTCGGTGTAGGCGGCGTTGAGGTTGGTTTCGAGGGCGGCGGTGGTGACGATGGAGAGGTTGGTGCAGCTGAGCTTGGCGCGGAAGGCCAGGCCGTCGTTGGTGGTGTAGACGCCGTAGGAAGCGTTGTCGCCGGCGAGGGTGCCGGCGGTGTGGGTGCCGTGGGAGTCGGAGCCCGCGCCGCCACGCATGGCGATGATCTTGCGGTGGGTGGGGCCCATGGCGACGGAATCGTCGAACATGCAGTGGGATTCTGCGGGGGGTCCGTCGATGTGACCGGCGACCTGGCCCTGGCCCTGGATGCCGGCGTTCCAGACGGGGGTCTGGGGGCTGACGTTGCTCTGGGCGATCCAGCGGTTGGAGTCGTTGCGCTGGACGATCTCGGTGGCTTCCTCGATGAACATGACCGACTCGACGGAGGCGATTTGCGGGGCGGAAGCGAGGGGGATGAGGGCCTCGATGTAGGTGTCGGACTCGACGACCTCGAGGTCGGTGACCTGTCCGCCGACGGCGTTGACTTCATCGACGGCGTCGAGGGCGGAGGCGTTCTCGTGGAGGACGATGGAGACCAGGGCGCGGCCGGCGGCGCGGTCGCTGAGGCGTTCCTGGCTGGTCAGGGGGCGCAGGCCCAGCTGAGGGTCGAGCTTCCAGTCGGCCTTCATGGTGCCGACCCAGCTCACAAAGCCCAGGTCGCGCAGGGCGGCGGGGGAGGAGCGCTCGAGCTTGGTGACGTAGGCGTAGTTGGGGAGGTACTGGCCGAGCTTGACGCCGGCGGCCTCGAGCTGGGACTGGCGGATGGCGGTGAGGGGGCCGTCGATCTGGAGGATGTAGTACTTGTCGACGGTGAAGGGGTCGTTGGCGGCGAGGAGGTTGAGTTCCTTGCGGGTATCGATCGGGCCGGTGCGGAAATCGAGGGTGTCGGTGAGGATGGCGCCGACATCGCCGCCGGCGGCGCCCTTGTTATCGAGGCCCGAGGCGTTGTCGAGGGATCCCGAGGAGTCGGCGCCGATCGAGGTGGCGCCGGAGTGGGCGGCGAAGGCTGGGAACGCGGTTCCCGCGGCCAGGGCGAGGGTGAGCGCTGAAAGACGAACGAACCCCGCCCGCGGTTGAGACTTCATGCCAGCATCTCCCTTTTGAACGTTGCCCCGGTTGAATGCCGGGGGCTTAAGGAATGAGACTACCTCACCTGCCACCATAAACACAAGAGGAGGTGCACGCGTAATCCAAAGGTGACCCCTGAACCCCATACTGTTCGCTCGGCTGCCGGTTGGGATCCGAAAAAGCCAGAACCCGGTCGGATCCCGATCCTGGGAGGACGGTGCCGCGTGCGTGCACGAGGTACACTGGCGGACCGTGGGAACGACTTCCTATCAACCTTCGACGGGGATTCTGCACCTGCAGCCGATTTCGGGGCCGCCGCTGGCGCCGTTGTCGATTCCCTCGGGCAAACCCGTGGTGATCGGCCGCCAGGCCTCGTCGGCGGACATCGTCCTGAGCGGTGATTTGAGCGTGTCGCGCAACCACGCCAAGCTGCTGTGCCGGGGCGGGACGTGGCTGATCTGCGACATCGGATCCAAACACGGCACGTACCTCAACGGGGTGCGGATCCCCCCGCACGAGCTGGCCCCCATCCGGGATGGAGACTTCATCCGGCTGGGACCCTGGACTTTTCATGTCGGCGGGCGGGTGGCGGCGGGTCCACGGATGCTCGCCACCAGCGACGACATCGCCAGCAGCGCCAACCGCGTGCGCCGCCTGGCGGACCACGAGATGTCCCTGAAGGTCCGAGAACGCCTGGACCTGCTGATCGACGCGGCGGGGGCGATTGCGACGGCGGGGACGATGGAGGCGCTCGCCGACGCGGCGCTGGAGGCGTTGATCGGGGGGACGGGGTTCCCGCGAGCGGCGTTTATCCGGCGGCTGCACTCGGGGGAGTTCAACGCGGCGTCGCAGGTCGAGGTGGTGGCCTCGCGGACGACCAATTCGCCCAGCTCGCCGGCGGGGGAGTTTGATTCGTTCAGCCTGACGGTGCTGCGGGCGGCGGATGATGGGAAGGTGGTGGTGCTCGACGGGGGGCCCAGCGCGATCCCGGCGGGGCAGTCGCTGATCGACCTGAGGATCCAGAACGCGGTGTGCGCGCCGATCATCGTGGACGGAATCCCGGCGGCGTACCTGTACCTGGATGCGAGGCACGATGAGCGGGCGGGAGGAATGGGCGGGGGTCGGGGGAGTCTGCAATCGCAGCAGGCGGATTCGCCGGCGTTCTGCGTGGCGGTGGCGAGGGTGTGCGGGCTGGCGATGGCGAACCTGAACCGGATCGCGCTGGACCGGCGGCGCAAGGACCTGGAGGAGGACCTTCAGGCGGCGCGGGCGGCGCAGAACATGTTCATGCCGGCGCCCGACGGGAAGCTGGGGCCGTACTCATATGCGATCCGCTCGTGCCCGGGCCGGCTGGTGGCCGGGGACCTGTTCCACGCCTCGCGGCTGCCGGATGGACGAACAGTGGTGATGATCGGTGACGTCGCGGGGAAGGGGATCGCGGCGGGGATTTTGATGGCGGGGACGCAGGCGCATTTATGGGCGTCGCTGCACCATCATGCGGACCCGGCGAGGGCGGTGCAGGAGGCGAACCGGTTCGTGACGACGCACGCGGAGCCCGGACGGTTTGTCTCGCTGTTCATCGCGATACTCGATCCCGCGGCGGGAGAGATGACGTTCGTGGACGCGGGGCACGGGTACTGGCTTGTGAAGCCGCCGGGCGGGGCGGCGAAGACGATCGAGTGCAGCGGCGGACCGCCGATCGGGGCGCAGGCGGAGACGGTGTACATCAATGAGAAGGCGCCGTTCGCGGCGGGGGCGTCCCTGATCGCGTTCAGCGACGGGGTGGCGGAGCAGCCGGGGACCGACGGGGCGCGGTTCGGAGTCGGCCGGGTGGAGACGCTGTGCGGGCGCGTGGATGAACCGGGGACGCTGGTGGATGAATTGATGCGAGAGCTGCGGGTGTTTGGCGGGGGGGAGTCGCTGGATGATGATGTGACGATTGCGGCGGTTCGGTTTGGAGCGTGAGGGAAAAAGGGCACATGGGGCACATGGGGCAGAGGCGGCAAATGGAAAGGGCCATAGGGCTACATGGCCAAAGGGCCACATGAAGACGCACAGCGGCACAGCGGCGCATTTTATAAATCAGTAGGAGAAATTGACACTGGGGTCGGTGCTGCCGGGTTGGGCGCCGCCGGAGGAGCCGTTGAAGGTGCCGGTGGTGACGGCGGTGACGGCGTAGCAGACGTTGCCGGAGACGATGGAGTAGTTGACGACGGAGTTGGAGGCGGCGGTGTTGCGCAGGATGATGTTGCCGACGGAATCGACGTTGATGCCCCGGAGGCTGGCGCGGACGTTGTTGCCCTCGATGCGTGAGTCGGAGCCGAAGACGCGGATTCCCGACTCGGTGTTGGAGGCGCAGTTGTTGTTGATGATGAACGTGCCGGTGGAGGTGGTGATGCCGTCGGCGGAGTTGCTCGCCGCGCTGCAGTGGGAGACGGTGCAGCCGTTGCCGACGTCGAAGCCGCTCTCGGTGTTCTTGTTGCTGGAGCAGCCGGTGATGGAGCAGCCGAAGGTGGCGCTGAAGCCGTCCTGGCCGTTGAGGTAGGCCGAGCAGCCCTGGGCGGTGATGTACTCGTTGAGGCGGAAGCCGTGGGCGCCGTTCTCGCTGGCGGAGCAGCCGCGGAGGGTGCTGCCGTAGAACATCATGTAGCCTGTGCCGGTGTTGCCCGTCGCGCTGCAGTTGTCCATCGTGCCGTTGCCGACGACGACGAAGCCGTCGCCACCGTTGGTGCTGGAGGCGCAGTCCGAGAAGACCGCGCCCGCGCCGACGCGGAAGCCCGCGATGGCGTTGCCGGAGGCGTGGAGGTTGGTGAGGCGGTACCCGCGGGCGGTGGTGGAGACGTAGAGGCGGATGCCGTCGGCGTCCCAGTTGCGGATGACGCCGTTGGAAACGGAGAGGTTGTTTCCGCCGGCGGTGGTGTCGATGCCGGCGAGGCTGCCGGTAACGCCTTCGAGCGCGAAGCCGCAGAGGTCGATGGAGACGTTGTTGACGGCGATCTCGATGCCCTTTTTGCCGGAGACGCCGGTGACGGGGCCGGTGAGGTAGTACGAGCCGGGCTTGACGATGCGGTAGAGGGCATCGGCGTCGCCGGGGGTGGTGGAGGGACCGATGGGCGTGCGAGGCTCGACTTCGTTCAGGGTTTTGTAGCTGGATGTGACGGGGCCGGCGGGAGGATCGAGGGGGCCGGCGTGGGTGATGATGGAGGCGGTGAGGACGGCGCCGAGGGTGACGGTGAGGATCGCGGTGAGGGTGCGGTGGTGCATGTGGGCGTTCCCGGAATGAGTGTGAAAGGGCGTCGAGGGGCGGGCGGTGACGGGGGGGGAGGCGGGGGGGATCAGTAGCTGAAGTTGGCCCAGGGGTCGCTGGAGCCGAGGCCGGCGCCGCCGGAGGAGCCCTGGATGACGCCGGAGCTTGGGCAGGTGACGATGACGCCGACGCGGTTGCCGGAGGCAAGGTCGTAGTTGAAGCGGGAGTTGGCGACGGCGGCGTTGGCGGCGAGGAAGTTGCCGAAGGAGGAGAGGGCGTAGCCGCGGGTGTTGTTGGCGCAGTTGTTGCGTTCGATGCGGTTGCGCGTGCCGGTGACGGAGATGCCGGCGGTAAGGGAGGTGCTGCCCTGTCCGGTGCAGTTGTTGCCGGAGATGAGGCAGTAATCGGCGGCGGCGATTCCGTTGCCGCCGTTGGCGGAGCATTCGTTGTTCATGATGGCGCACGAGCCGGCGGCGAAGATGCCGTCCTCGACGTTGAAGGTGGCGGTGCAGCCGGTGACGTTGCAGCGTCCGTCGACGTAGATGCCGCGCTTGCCGCTTCCGGTGGCGACGCATTGGGAGAGGGTGCAGGACGTGGTGGTTCGGAAGCCGTGGCCGATGTTGTCGGTGGCGGTGCAATTGGTGATGACGGCGCCGTAGAAGGTGGTCAGGCCGTGGCCGCCGTTGGCGACGAATGTGCAGTGGGAGACTTCGGCGGCGACGCCCAGCTCGGCGCCGTTGCCGACGTTCTGGGCGAACTGCATGTCCTGGATGGCATAGCCGAATCCTCCGCTGGCCAGGCCGCGGGCGAAGTTCGTGATCTTGCCGTTGCGGACGGTGAGCCGGCCGTTGGAGACGGCGAGGATGCCGTCGCCCGAACCGGCGGCGCCCACCATGGAGAAGCCGCAGAGATCGATGGTGACGTTGGGACTTGAGACGCGGATGGCGTTCTTGCCGGCGACGCCGAGGATGTTGGCGGTGAGGTAGTACGAGCCGGGCTGGGTGATGATGAACTGGTTGGTTGCATCGCCGGGCGTGGTGGAGGGGCCGATGGGGATGCGGGGCTCGACGTCGGAGAGGGTTTTGTAGCTGGGGGTTATCGGTCCCGAGGGCGGGTCGAGCGGGCCGGCGTGGGAGAGGATGGAGGCGGTGATGATGGTGGTAAGGCAGAGGGCCAGGAGGGCCGCGAGGGAGCGCTGTTGCATGTTTGAGGTTCCTGCGCGTGGGAGGGTCTGGTCGCACGCGGCGTGCAGGATACGGAACGGCGGAGGAGAATTGAAGCTCTTTTTTTGAGCGCAGGGCGTCTTCGGCGCGGCGTGTGAGGCCGCGGGGAGAGGACGCGAGAGACGTATTCGGACCGTGGAGGGAGCGGAGAGGGCCGGGATCAGTAGCTGAAGTTGTCGTTGGGGTTGATGGAGGAGAGGGTGGCGGAGGTGTTGATGTTGGCGACGCGGTTTCCGCCGACGATGAGGCCGTAGTTGTTGGCGGTGACGTTGACGATGTTGCGGCGGACGATGGAGCCGCCGCCGAAGGTGATGACGATGCCCGAGTCTCCGCTGAAGATGTAATTGTCTTCGATGAGGTTGCCGCCGCCGGTGCAGTAGACGCTGGCAAAGGTGTTGCCGGGGGCGGTGCCGTTGGTATCGAAGGTGCAGCGACGGATGGTGTTGAGGGTGCTGCAGGAGACGCCGTAGGAGGCGTTGGAGTTCACCGTGCAGTCCTCGACGATGGAGCCGTTGACAAGGTACATGCCGATGGCGCCGTTGCCGACGACCTGGCAGCGGCGGATGACGCCGTTGCCGTTGCCGTTGAGGCGGATGCCATCGGTGTTGTTGCCGTGCACGGTGGTCTGCTCGACGATCGAGTTCTGCCCGAGGTTCAGGCCGATGGTGACGTTGCCGTCGACGCGGCAGTTTTCGATGCGGGCCGTGACACCGGGGGCGTCGACGCCGGCGGTGCCGTTCTCGGTCGAGGTGCATCCGCGCAGGGTGGGGCGGGCGCCGGTGAGGCGGAAGCCGGCGCGGGTGTTGAAGATCGCCACGCACTCGTTGAAATCGGTGTTGAAGCCGCCCAGGACGTCGAAGCCGCTGGGTGTGCCGCTGCCGCGGTTGGAGCGGGCGACGCAGCGGGAGACGACGTTGTCGTAGCCGTCGATGCCGAAGCCGCCGCCGCCGTTGGCCTCGGCGTTGCATCCTTCGTAGAGGGCGCGGTCTCCCAGGGCGTGGAAGCCCCAGCCGGTGTTGGCGGCGGAGACGCAGTTGATGACGCGGTTGCCGGGGCCTGACAGCAGGCCGTCGACCCGGTTCACGCGGGCGATGCAGTGGTTGAAGATGACCTCTCCCGTGGGAGAGGCAAAGCCGGTGTTATTTCCGTCGGCGATGCAGTCTGTGAGGGTGCTGGAGAAGGACTGGCCGAGGACGAAGCCGTCGCGGGTGTTGTCGGCGGCGGTGACGGCGTTGAGGGTGGCGAGGGAGCCGGGAGAGACGCCGTCGAGCGTGTTGTTGGAGGAGACGACCTGGGAGATGTTCGTCTGGGTGGAGTTGTTGAGCTGGAGGCCGGTGCCGCCGCAGGAGCGGATGGAGCCGTTGCGGATGCGGATGGAGGAGCGGGAGCCCTGGGTGTTGATGCCGTCGAGCGAGCCGACCACACCCTGAATGGCGAAGCCGTTGAGATCGAGGGTGACGTTGCTCGCCTCGATCTGGATGCCGTGCTTGGCGGTGACGCAGTTCACATTGGAGGCGAGGTAGTAGGAACCGGGCTGGGTGATGCGGAAGACGCTGTCGGCGTCGCCGGGGGTGTTGGCGGCGTTGACGAGGGTGCGGGGCTCGACGTCGGTGAGGGTCTTGTAGCTGGGGGTGACGGGGCCGGCGGGAGGATCGAGGGGGCCGGCGTGGGTGAGGATGGAGGCGGTGATGATGGTGGTGAGGCAGACGGCCAGGACGGTGGCGGGGGTATTGAGGGAAGTACGGGATTGCATGGTTTCTCTCCTCCGCGCCGGGATGGGGCGCAGATTTTCAGCGTACAGAAGATTGCGGCCCCGGAGAAGCGGAATTGGGGAAATCCGTGGGGAGCGCGGGGGGTTGGAAGGCGTCGGGGGAGGGCGGAAAGGGGGGATGCGGGGAATGCGGGGGAACGCGGGCGCCAACGATCGGGGGATGTGCGGACGGTTCACCTACAAGCTGACGTGGAAGCAGATCCACTTTCTGTTGAACATCCACCGGGAGATGGAGGCGGTGGAACTGCCGCCGAGCTTCAACGTCGCGCCGACGCAGCGGGTGATGGTGGGCCGGGAGGTTCGCGGGGGAGGGCGGGAGGTGGTGGAGATGGCGTGGGGGCTTTCTCCGCCGTGGCAGGCGTGCGATGCGCCGGGACCGATCAACGCGCGGTGCGAGACTGTGGAGAACAACCGGATATTCCGCTCGGCGTATGAGTCGAGGCGGTGCGTGGTGCCGGCGAGCGGGTTTTATGAGTGGAAGAAGGTGGCGGGGGGGAAGCAGCCGATGTACATCACGCTGCTGAACCGTGAGGGGTTCTGCTTTGCGGGGGTGTGGGAGCGCCGGGAGCGGGAGGGAGAGGGCGGGGTGAAGGTGGTGCAGGAGACGTTTGCGATCCTGACGACGGCGGCGAACGAGGTGGTGAAGCCGATCCACGACCGGATGCCGGTGATCGTGCGGCCGGAGCTGATGGATTCGTGGCTGGGGAAGGGCAAGCCCGACCCGGCGGTGTTCGAGCCGTTCCCGGCGGAAGAGACGACGGCGTGGGCGGTGAGCTCGCGCGTGAACAGCCCGCGGAACAACGATGAGAGGCTGATCGCGGAGGTGAAAGAGGACGGGGGATTGTGGGGTTAGAGAAGGCGGGGTCCCCCACCGCTCCCCCACTGCTGCCGGGGCGGGGCGGGGCGGTTAGACTGGCGGCATGGTGATTCGCCGACGTCTGCTGGCCTTGCTCGTGCCCGTTGCTGTGCTTCTGGCGGCGGCGATACCCAACATCCTGTCGGGGAATCATCGCGGGAGGGGATATTCCGACCAGGTGAGCTATCACCAGCGGGTGATCGAGACATTTGCGGCGCAGTGGCCGCGTCCGGACATTTCGGATTACGCGGGGGTGATGACGCCGCTGTACCACCTGGTGCTCGCGGCGGTATCACCGGCGGTGTCGGGTGATGTGAAGTCGCTGCAGTTGATCGGGGCGATCTTCGGGCCGCTGACGCTGGTGGTGCTGGGGATGGGCGTGCTGGCGCTGGTCGGGGTGCGGTCGAGGGCGTCGGCGGGGCTTGGGTCCTTGGTGGGATGCCTGCTGGTGCTGCCGCTGGCGTGCTGCATGTACATCTGGGATTCGACGATCTGGCTGCTGCCGGACAACATGGCGTGGGCGCTGGTCGCGGGGATCCTGGCGATGTGCTTCGGGCCGCCGCGCGAGGCGGGATATGCGGGGGGCCGCTCTGCACGGCTCGCGGCGGCGGGGGCGATGCTGCTGGTGCTGATCGGCACGCGGCAATCGAACATCTGGCTCGCGGCGGTGATCTGGACGTGGGCGCTGGTGATGGACGAGTCGGCGGAAGAGACGATGGTGGGCGTGCTGGGGGATCTGAAGCCTCGTGCGGCGCGGGTGCTGGTGGGCGTGCTGGCGACGCTGCCTGCGTTTGCGCTGCTGGGGTACTTCTACATGACCTGGGGCGGGCGGTTCCAGCCGCCGATGTGGGACGAGTGGTATGCGAGGAAGTGGAACGCGTCGGCGCTGCCGTTCGTGCTGGGGCTGGTGGGGCTTTTCAGCGTGTTCTTCGCGGGGTTCTGGGGGCCGGCGGGGATTGAACTGCTGCGGCGAAGGGCGTGGGTGGTGATCGGGGCGGGCGTGCTGGGGGCGGTGCTCGCGGCGGCGGCGCCGAGCGATTACGACATGTCGATGGGGCGGTACGGGGCGATCTGGTCGATCGCGGACAAGTTTCCGGGGGTCGCGCACCGGTCGCTGCTGCTGGTGGGGCTGGGGGGCGTGGGCGGGGCGGCGCTGGCGTGCTGGTGCGCGGCGCTGGATTTCCGGGGGCGGTGGGTCCTGCTGGCGACGCTCGCGTCGTTCGGGGCGACGCAGCTCAAGAACCCGTGGCTGTACCAGCGGTACACCGAGCCGCTGCTGCTGATGGTGTTTGCGCTGGCGGCGGGGAGCGTGTGGCGGCGGGAGCATGATGAGCGGAGGGCCGGCGCGAGCCTGGGAGATGCCTCGGTGCTGAGGTTTGGCACGGTGGGGAGCCGGCTGGCGGACATGACGGGGAGGATTGCGATGCCGGCGCGGTTTGCGGGGCCGGTGGTGCTGGCCCTGGTGCTGGGGGCGATGGGGTATGCGACGATGCGGTCGGCTGGGGAGGTGACGCCGCTGCCGGAGGGAGAGATTGGGCATCCGCCGTCGGCGAGGCGGTAGGTCGCTCCCTGACAGGGTCCAAATGCATCTTTTCGGACCTATAATCGGGGGAGGCCTGAACCCCATGCCCGAACGGACCGAAGAAGACGTACCCATGGCAACTCCCAAGCGCGCACTCATCACCGGCATCACCGGCCAGGACGGTTCCTATCTCGCCGAGTTTCTCGTCGAGAAGGGGTACGAGGTCCACGGCATCATCCGCCGTTCGTCCTCGTTCAACACCGGCCGCATCGACCACATCTACCTGGACCCGCATGTGCGGGGCGGCAAGCTGAAGCTGCACTACGGGGATCTGTGCGACGCGAACAACCTTTCGAAGATCGTGCAGTTGGTGCGTCCGCACGAGGTGTACAACCTGGGCGCGCAGTCGCACGTGCGGGTGTCGTTCGACATGCCGATCTACACGGCCGAGACGGTGGCGATGGGCGCGTACAAGCTGCTGGAGGCGGTGCGCGAGTTCCAGCAGGAGTCCGGGCAGCAGGTGCGATACTACCAGGCGAGCTCGTCGGAGCAGTACGGCAAGGTGGTGGAGACGCCCCAGAAGGAAACGACGCCGTTCTACCCGCGATCCCCGTATGCGGTCGCCAAGATGGCGGCGCACTGGATCACGGTGAACTACCGGGAATCGTACAACATGCACGCCTCGTGCGGGATCCTGTTCAACCACGAATCCCCGCGGCGCGGGGAGACGTTCGTGACGCGCAAGATCACGCGTGCGGTGGGCCGTATCAAGATGGGCCTGCAGGACAAGGTGTTCCTGGGGAACCTGGAATCCAAGCGTGACTGGGGCTTTGCGGGCGACTACGTCAAGATGATGTGGATGATGCTCCAGCAGGACAAGGCCGACGACTACGTGGTGGCGACGGGCCGGACGATCACGGTGCGCGAGTTCGCCGAGATGGCGTTCCAGTACGCGGGCCTGGATTTCAAGGACTTCGTCGCGTACGACCCGCGGTACCTGCGTCCGGCGGAGGTGGAGCTGCTGCTGGGTGACGCGACCAAGGCGAAGGAGAAGCTTGGCTGGGTCCCGACGACGACGGTCGAGGAGCTGGCGAAGATGATGGTGGACCACGACATCGAGCTGGCGAGCCGTGAGAAGACGCTGCGTGACGCGGGTCACAAGCTTCCGGAATTCGCGGGGCACGATCAGTAAGGACGGGTTCTCGACAATTCAGGATTCACCAGAGGGCCGCGCGAGCGGCCCTTTTTCAATTAGCGGTCTCGACCGCGCACACCGTCGACGGTCACCATGCCGGGGAACGGATACGTCAATGTTGACCCGGTCCACGTACCCGTACCGTTGAGATATCCTTGGACCAGCTTGGAAGAAGGGACGTTCTCGGCGCTGCCGTCGCAAAAACTGAGCGGGGCGCTCTTGCTTGATTCTGCGGCCTGGCTTGTCCATCGCTGCGAGGCGAACAACAGAGATTTCTGTGAATGAAACAGTGTTTCCGCAAGGCGTGTGGCTCGCCACTGGGTGGGGCCGGTTCTGCCGTCATAGTTCCAAAAGCTCGGATCGGCTCCGAATGAACAGGAATACCAGATTGAAGTTCCAAGGCTGGCTGTTTCTTGGCTTTCATAGAAGGATTCGCTTCGCCACGGGAGTCCGAATGTTCGTTCGGCGAGGGCGAGGTGCCAGCTCCAGTAGGAGTCAAAGTACCGCAGCGTGACAGGGCGATCATCGACATAGAGCACCGTGAATGTGGCCTTGGGGTCGGTGAAGGCGGGCAGAAAGTCCTTATGGTCGGAGGTGTATGAGAGGAGAACCTTTCCATGAGAACCAAGGGTTGCGAGCACCTTGGTCTGGCCGGCGGCGTTCCGCGCCCGATTGAGAACTGGTGACAGCAGCGCTGCGATCATGCAGATGATGGTGATCACCAGCAGCAGTTCGACGAGCGTGAAGCCGCGTAGAGAGGACAGGGCACTCTCCGAGGTCCGCGGAACCTGCGTGGATGGGGAGCCGCCGTGCCGGGTTTTTCGCCAGGACAGCCCGATGGCGCCGAGCCATGCGATATTGCGGCAGATCACCCAAGGCGCCGCCGCGAGGGCGTCTTGAAATCGAAGATAGGCGCCGAAGCAATTGCATTCGGGAGGCTTACCGAGCGACCACAGCCATGCGTACGCCATGGTGTAGAGACCGATTGCAGTCGCGGCGGCAACCGCCGCGGAAGCACGGCGCACATTCAGCAGCCATGCAAGTGATAGACCGATCTCGACGACGGGTATCGCAACGGCAATACACTGCCGAAGGGCCTGGGACTCGATTCCCCATGAAGTCAGGCTTGCTTCGAATTGAGCGATTCCGGTGAGCTTGAAGATGCCTGCCATGCCCAACGCGGCCATGGCACATCCACTGATCACCACGCGGGCTTGTGATTGAGACACGGTGGTCATGACGGGCACGCGGTGCCGACGGCCCGGGTACACGAGCGCACAAAGTTTGTGGGTACGCCGTCGTCAATCGTGCACTGCCCCGCTGAGTCTTTCTTCTTTTTCTGGTATGTGCACGTCACCTGGTAGGCGGAAATCGTCGTGGTTCCATGGCTGGCGATCATGGTGCTGTAACATTCCCCGTCTGAGATGATCTCGATCGGGCATTGGCCCGCCTGCACAGGGACGCCCGCGCACGCGAGGGCGGATGATTCCGTGTAACACCCTTGCCCGCGCGGGCCCGCGGCGGTGAGCAACGCGCAGAACGTCACCGATGCAAGGAGAGCTAATCCTTGAACGATTTTGGACGGGAACATCTGTGCATCCTTTCATGCATTCCTGACACGGGCTGTTCTTGCTCGGATCCAGAGGAGTAGACCCGCAAGAAGTACGACGGACATCCATCCGATCCACTGCATGAGCTGCGTTCGCTGGTACAGATCTGGAAGCTGTACGGGCGGGCGGGATGGATCGGTGGGAAACGTTACCTGGAGGGTGCCTGGGCGCAGATCAAATACACGGGTAATGCGCGGAGTACCCCGCAAGGGCTCAGACTCGCCGATCACGGGAATCGCTGACACCGAACTGAACTCTTCGTCGCTCAATGGTCGAGTTGCCACGACCTTTGTGGAGTGTTCTACCCGGCCGTTTGCAGCGATAAACGTGATCTGGTGCGCGATGTATCGCTGCAGCGTGCTGTCGTATCGCCAATCATCGTATTTCTCGGCTTCACCTACGAACGCTGGGTCAGGATGTTTGAGCAGTTTCCAGCGGGCAACCTCGAATCGCGGGGTTTCGCCTGGGCTTTGAACAGCGGTTCCGGCATATTCGAATTCCAGACCGTCACCCGCGAATGTGGCGCTCCACTCCGCCTGGCGCACGCTCACCTTTGCGAGCGGCGTGCGGCCGCGAAAGTGAAGGCGGCCGTCGATGATCGCCTCCAAGTCTCTTCTGATCGCATCCTCCAGGGCGGGAAAATTCCGATCCGACGGATACCCTGCCTTGGGATCAATGATCGTGAGTTGCTCTGGCCCCAGTCTCCAGGCGCGATCGGGGTGCACGCACGTATCGATGAAGCGGATAGCAGGATCGGCCCAGGGTCCGTAGGTTCTGTTCAACCGCCACGTTCCCGCGGCCATCCAGTACAAGTCTTGACGGATTACATCGGGACCCTGTGAAGCGCGGCGAGTTTCCATGACAAACTGCGCATGGTCGAGATGGTCGGGATGTCCATCGACACGCTTGGCCAATTCGCTGAGCTGCGCCCTATTCAACTGCGCGGGATACTCGAGATCGAGTGTCATGACAGCGTGAGACAATTGTTCGCACGTCGGACTTTGCGCGGACGTGAGCAACCACGCGCGGAGCGTCGATTCGTCAGATACTGCTTGGGACATGCCGATTGCTGCACATGCGGCGAAAAGGGCAAGTATCATCGCCTGATGCTATCATGAACTCCTTTTTTTGTGCAATCCGAATCGAAGCCTCGCACGGAGCAAAAACCTCGTGCGCCTACGGGGCTTTTGCGATACCACCCTCCAAGAATCTACGACCGGTTTCCAGGAGCCCCTCATGACTTCGAGTTCTCTCGCCCAGCCTCCTGCCACGTTCGACCATCTCATCGTCCGGGACCCCGAGGTGCTGGCGAAGATCCGGCACGCGTATGCGACGACGTACTACTCCCCGCAGGATGCGGAGTTTCTCGCCTCTCCGACGGGGCAGTGGGACCTGGATTTCAACACGTTCACGCGGTACAACCAGAGCGTGAACCACGCGCTGCCGTGGGTGGACCGGGTCTTCCCGCTGGCGGGCAAGACGATTCTGGAGATCGGGTGCGGGACGGGGTCGAGCACGGCGGCGTTTGCGCAGGTCGCGGCGGCGGTGCACACGTGCGACGTGACGCCGCGCGGGATCCCGACGGCGAGGGAGCGGTTCCGGCAGCTGAAGATCGAGAACGTGACGATCGACGAGGTGGGCGCGCCGGCGTTCTTTGAAGTCGCGCCGCGGTACAGGGCGTCGTTCGACGCGGTGCTGCTGTTCGCCGTGCTGGAACACCAGACGCTCGACGAGCGGATCCAGACGCTGCGCCGGTCGTGGGAACTGCTCGAGCCGGGCGGGGTGCTGGTGGTGATCGAGACGCCCAACCGGCTGTGCTACTTCGACAGCCACACGTTCCAGCAGCCGTTCTGGGGGATGCTGCCGCCGCAGCTGCTCTTGCGGTGCGCAGGGCTCTCGAATGAGCCGCGGTTCCGCTCGGTGATGGATTCGATCATGGGCGCGCCCGAGGGAGAGCGCGAGCTGAACCTGACCCGCTGGGGGCAGGGGATCAGCTTCCACGACGTGGACCTGGCGATCCCGCGCGGGGAGTACACGGTGATCGCCGACGGGTACGAGCGGGAGATGGCGGACCTGTTTCCGGTGTCGTACGACGAGCGTCTGCTGCAGGCGTACATGGCGGAGCGGAACTTCCCGGTGTCGCCGGCATTTGCGCGCAACGTGCTGTGCTTCATCCTGAAGAAGGACGGGGGCACGGGGACGGCGCCGCCCAGGGCATTGGCGCCGCTGGTGGGCTCGACGACGGAGCTGAAGTCGCTGCGTGACAACGTGCCCAACCTTTCGGCGGCGGAGATCCAGCGGTGGCTGGACCACATGATCCAGCACGGGACGTCGGTGAATTACTGGCCGGTGGGATAGGATCGGGAGCGGGCGCGGCGAAGCAATGGCGGGCACGGAATATCCGGGATGATCGCGGCGCGGGGCCGGGCGGGGTGCGAAGAGCCTCGCGGGCGCGGCGGCGATGGCGGTGTGGACCATACACGTTTCCAGACGGTGGTCGCGGCGGGCGAGGCGGCGAGTGTGCGCGTCGGCCCGGGGTCGCGGTGCACCGAGAGAGCTGACGCATGGACGAATCGAATGACAATCGGCCCGGGATGGACCCGGGCGCGGCGGGCGGCCCGGGGGGCACGATCCCCGGGGCGATGCCGGGGGCGGAGCCCGACGCGGAGGGGGAAGCGGATGCCGCGGCGGCGGGGGCGGCGTCGGGTGAGTCGCTGACGGTCGCGGTGATCGACGAGCATCCGCTGCGCGCGATGCTGAAGATCGCGACGCCCGTCGTGGTGGCGATGACCAGCTACACGGTGATGCAGTCGGTGGACAAGCTGATGGTGAGCCGGATCGGGCCCGACCCGATCTACGTGGGGGCGCAGGGCAACGGCGGCCTGGCGGCGTGGGTGCCGATCTCGATCGTGGTCGGGTGCATGAGCGTGATCAACACGTATGTGTCCCAGAACCTGGGGAACAAGACGCCCGAGCGGGGGCCGGCGTACGCGTGGGCGGGCGTGTGGCTGGGGCTGGCGGCGTGGATCGTGCTGATTCCCTATGCGCTGTTCATGCCAACGATGTTCCGGCTGATGAACCATGACCCGCGGCTGGTGGAGATGGCGGCGGGGCACGGGCGGATATTGGTGCTGGGGGCGGTGTTCACGATCTCGGCGAGGGCGTTCTCGCAGTTCTTCTACGGGATGCACCGTCCGACGGTGGTGCTCGCGGCGGAGCTGAGCGCGAACGTGACGAATTTTGTCATCAACAGCGTGGTGATCTACGGGCCGCAGGCGCCGGCGGCGTCGGGGCACGGGGTGTTTGATGCGTGGTACGGGTGGACGGCGACGGTGGCGCAGACGCTGGGGATTCCGCGGCTGGGCGTGCCGGGGGCGGCGATCGGGACGGTGTCGGGGACGCTGGTAGAGCTGCTGATCCCGATGGCGGTGTTTTTATCGGGGAAGTATCACCGGATGTACGGGACGCGACTGGCGTGGCGTCCGTCGATGAAGCACATCAAGGACATCTTCCGGCTGGGGTGGCCGGGTGGGCTGATGTTCGGCAACGAGATGCTGTGCTGGGGCTTTTTCATGGTGAGCTTGGTGGGCGAGTTCGGGCCGTTCCATTCCAACGCGGGGTGGATCGCGCACCAGTGGATGAGCCTGTCGTTCATGCCGGCGGTGGGAATCTCGGTGGCGATCACGGCGATGGTGGGCAAGTGCATCGGCGCCAAGCGACCGGACCTTGCGGCGAAGCGGGCGTGGCTGGGGCTGGGGATTGCGGTGGCGTACATGTCGACGATGGGCGTGCTGTTTGTGATCTTCCGGGAGCGGATGGTGGACCTGTTCATTGATGGTCACACGCCGGCGGAGGACCGGGCGCAGATCCTGGCGATCGGCACGCGGTTTTTGATCGCGGCGGCGACGTTCCAGCTGTTTGACGGGGTGGCGATGTCGATGTCGGGGGCGCTGCGCGGGGCGGGGGACACGATCTGGGTGGGGATCGTGACGGTGATCCTCGCGTGGACGCTGATCGTGGGCGGGGGACTTGCGATGGTGAAGTTCTTCCCGGAGCTTGGCAGCCTGGGCCCGTGGATCGCGGCGTCGAGCTACATCATGAGCCTGAGCGTGGTGACGCTGGGGAGGTTTTTGACGGGGAAGTGGAAGAAGATCAAGCTGCTCGATCATGCGGCGGCGGGGGCGGGGCACTAAAGGCAAGCGACTCCTCACAGACAGGTTCTGCGTTCGAGCCTGGACGGGCAGAGTCGGCGATGCTGCGCTCGCGTGACGATTTGCTTTGTTCGCGGGCCGTCGTGTGGTAGCTTCTCTCAGGCCCCGCACGGGGGACATGAGGAGAGCATGCGTATGTCCAAGCGAAACGTGACGGTGGCTCTGGGGATGGGTTTGTCGGCGATGGCGGGGGCGATCATTACCCATGCGGGGCCGCTCGACCCGCCGGCGGGGCCGGTAACTTCAACGTACAAGACCCTTGCCGAGGTGGAGCCGCGGACCGCGATCAGTGCGGCCACGACGCCGGGGGATGCGGACAGCCGCTTCAAGATCACGCAGCCGGGGTCGTATTACCTGACGGGGAACATCACGGGCGTTGCGGGCAAGCATGGGATCGAGATCGCGGCCTCGGGCGTGACGCTGGATCTCAACGGGTTCGACCTCGTGGGCGTGCCGGGGATGGGTGCGTTCGACGGCGTGAGCGTCACGGTGGACGGGCTGCGGAACATCACGGTGCTCAATGGCGCTGTGCGCAACTGGGGCGACTGCGGTGTGGACCTGGGGGCTCTTTCTCGGGGCTGCCGCGTGGAAGGGGTGCTCGCCTCGGGCAACACGGGCACGGGCCTGAGCACCAGCATCTCCAGCACGGTGACGAACTGCACGTCGGTCTTCAATGGGCTGCGCGGCATCCGGGCGAGCAACGGGTCGACGATTTCCAATTGCTCGGTAGAGTCCAACGCCGGGAGCGGCATCGAGGTGAACCACGGGTGCACGATCTCGGGGTGCACGTCGTATTTCAATTCGCTGCGGGGCATCCTGGTGGGCACGAACTGCACGGTGGTGGATTGCTCGGCGTACCAGAATACCGGGCACGGCCTGGAACTGGGGGAATCGGGCTCGGCGACGCGCTGCACGACCTCCAACAACGGGGGCCGGGGCATCAGCGTGGGCGACGCCTGCACGGTCACCGACTGCGCGGCGAACTCGAACGCGACGGATGGGATCCATGGAGCCAGTGGGGCTGCGATCTCGGGGTGCACGACGCGATCAAACACACTGTTCGGCATCGTGGGCGGGAACAACGTGGTGATCCGTGGCTGCAGCAGCACCTCCAACGGGCGTTCGGGGTTCCATGTGTCTCAGGGCGTGGTCTCGGACTGCGTGGCGAGCACCAATTCCGAGAATGGGATCGTCGTCCTGAGCGGCAGCACGGTGACGGACTGCGCGACATTCACCAACTCGGGAAGCGGCATCGTGTGTTTCGCGGGCAACCTGGTCCGCGGGAACATCTGCGACCTTGATGGACGGGGCTCGGGTGACGGCGCGGGCATCACCGTCGCCACCGACGACAACCGCATCGAGGGAAACAACTGCTCCCGCGCCGATCGCGGCATTCACGTGCAGTTCGAGGGGAACACCATCATCCAGAACATCTGCTCGACAAACACCATCGACTGGGTCATCGTCGCCAACAACAGCTTCGGCCCGATCCTGGACCGCCGCAACCCGGGGAGCGCCGCGGTCAACGGTTTCTCGGCTCCCACAAACCTCAATACGCTGGATCCGCACGCGAATTTTTCGAATTGATTCGAAGATGCGGGAATGGGCCAGCCTGCAATGGGGACCTTGGCGAAAGACATAGGCCTGCGGATGAGCTTCCGCCGGGGGGCTTGATCGGGTCGGTTCATGATTGTCCGTCGGCGCCCGGGAGCAGATCCGGCACGTGCTGGGGCTGAAGGTGCGGGCGCCGCGGACTCGGAGGCTCTGCCATGTCGAAGCGCGTACTTGCCACGGCGACCGCGATGTGCGTTTGTTCGCTGGGCGCGGTTCTGATCACTCGCGCCGGGCCGCTGGACCCTCCCGCCGGGCCGGTTGCACCGACGTTCAAGACGCTGACCGAGGTTGAGCCGAGAACCGCGATCAGCGCGGGGACCACGCCGGGGGATACGGACAGCCTGTTCAAGATTGACAAGCCGGGGTCGTACTACCTGACGGGCAACATCACGGGCGTTGCCGGTAAGCACGGGATCGAGATCGTGGCCTCCGGGGTGACGATCGACCTCAACGGATTCGACCTGGCGGGCGTTGCGGGGATGGGCTCATTCAACGGGGTGTGTGTCACGACCAACGGCGTGATCAATATCACGGTCGCCAACGGCTCCATCCGCAACTGGGGCGCGAGCGGGATCGATCTCTATTCGCTGGGCGCGACAAGCTGCCGCGTGGAGCGCGTCATCGCCACGGGTAATTCGTACCTGGGCATCGCCTCGGGGAGCCACGCGCAGGTTTCCAACTGCTGCTCGGCCGGCGGTCAGTATGGCATCTATGTCGCCTTTGGGTCGAGCATTTCGGACTGCTCGGCGACGGGGGCGAGCGTGGCGGGCATCGACGCCGGGGACGGATCGTCGGTGAACAACTGCTCGGCGTACAGCAACCCGGGGCAGGGCTTTTACATCGACCTGGGCTGCACGGTGGTGGATTGCACGGCGAGGAACAACACCCTGGACGGGATCCGGTGCGCGACCGGGTGCCTGATCCGGGGAAATACCTGCTCGCTGAACGGCCGCAGCGGTGGAAATGGGGCGAACATTCTGGTCTCGGGGACGGACAACCGCATCGAGGGCAACAACTGCACGCTCGCGGACCGCGGGATCGACGTCAATTCCGGGGGCAACATCATCATCAGGAACAGCTGTTCGGGCAATACCACCAACTGGGACGTGGTCGCGGGCAACACGATCCTGGTCGTGCAGGGGACGTCCGCCGGCGCGGTGAACGGCAATACCGGCGGGAGCGCGCCGGGCTCGACGGACCCCAACGCCAACTTCACGTACTGAGCAGGGGCCGGCGGGGACGGGCTTGCCGTCAGAATTGGCTTTGTTGCCGGGCCGACATGTGATAGTTTTTTCGGTTCCCGCGGGAAAGAGCTCGCGCCGAAAACCTGACACGCGGGCAGGGCGCGGGTGAAGCAAGAGGAGAGCGTACGTATGTCCAAGCGAAACCTCGCTGTCGGCCTTGCGATGTGTGTCTCCGCACTTGCAGGGGCCTTGATCTCCCACGCGGGGCCCTTGGACCCGCCCGCGGGGCCGGTAACTCCCACGTACAAGACGCTCGCCGAGGTAGAGCCGAGGACGGCGATCAGCGCGGCCACGACGCCGGGGGATGCGGACAGCCGCTTCAAGATCACGCAGCCGGGGTCGTACTACCTGACGGGCAGCATCACGGGCGTTGCGGGCAAGCATGGGATCGAGATCGCGGCTTCGGGGGTCACGCTCGACCTCAACGGGTTCGACCTCGTGGGCGTGCCGGGGATGGGCGCGTTCGACGGCGTGAGCGTCACGGTAGACGGGCTGAGGGACATCACCGTGCGCAACGGCGCGGCGCGGAACTGGGGGGACGGCGGGGTCGACCTGGGGTTCTTGTCGCGCGGGTGCCGGGTGGAAGGGGTGCTCGCCTCGGGCAACACGGGGACGGGGATCACCACGAGCATCTCCAGCGCGGTTGCGAGTTGTACCTCTGCCTTCAACGGGCAGCGGGGTATCCGGGCGAGCAACGGCTCGACCATTTCCAATTGCTCGGTAGAGTCCAACGCGGGGAGCGGCATCGAGGTGAACCACGGGTGCACGATCTCTGGGTGTTCGGCGTATTTCAACGCCGCGATCGGCATCCTGACGGGCGTGGGGTGTACGGTGATCGACTGCGCGGCGTACCAGAACACGGGCAACGGCGTGCAGCTTGGGGAGGGCGGCGCGGCGGAGCGGTGCTCGGCCTTCAACAACGCGGGGAGCGGCATCAGCGGCGGGGAGGGGGCCGCGATCACCAGCTGCACGGCGGACCGCAATACGCTCGATGGGGTGCGGGTGACCGACGGCGCGACTATCACGGGCACCTCGGCGAAGTCCAACCTGCTCAAGGGTTTCAGCGTTGGCAATGTCTGCACGCTGACGGGCTGTTCGGCGTCGGCCAATGCGGGCAACGGCATCACCTGCGGGGCCGCGGGCGTTCTGGTGAGCTGCACGGCGAGCAATAACGCGGGCCTGGGCATTTCCGGGGGCGTGGGGTGCACGCTGGGTGACTGCTCGGCGTTCACCAACGGCCAGGGCGGCATCGCCGTGAGCCACACCGCGACGCTCACCAACTGCCAGGCATACATCAATACGGGGACGGGGATCGACACCGACTCCAGCGGAACAATTCTCAACTGCTCGGCGTCGAGCAATTCGGGGATCGGCATCATCGCGGAGAACAGCTGCACGGTGACCGGCTGCACCGCGAACAGCAACTCGCTGGACGGCATCAAGTGCGTTTCGGGCTGCATCATCCGGGGCAATACCTGCACGGGCAACGGCATTGGCGGGGATGGCGCGGGGGTGCATGTCGCGGGCACGCACAACCGCATCGAGGACAACAACTGCGTCTTCGCCGACCGGGGGATCGACGTGGACAGCTTTGGCAACATCATCGTTCGCAATACGTGCGCAAGCAATGCCACGAACTGGACGATCGCGGTGAACAATTACTACGGTCCCATTCTCGAGCGCACCAACGTCTCGACGGCGGCGGTAAATGGCTCGTTTGCGGCGACGACGCTGAACACCACGGACCCGCACGCGAATTTCTCGTATTGAACGCCGGAGCACGGGGCCGCGGAGGCGCCTTGCCGGCGGATGCACCGCGTGCGACTTGCTCGCAGGGTGCGTGCTCGCGCAAAGAAATTCTCAACTTGGCGTCACGAGTAACATCGCGCGTGCGTGCATTCAACGGCGGCGGTGCATGGTGGCGGCGCCTTTGACGTCGATCTGGCCGACGGCGCCGGCGTTGTGGAGGCCCGAGGACCACTCGGTGAAGAGGAGTTCGTCGGGGGCGGCGTCGAGGGCGAGGGAGGCGGAGCGCTGGGGGTTGACGCCGGGCCACGCGGCGAAGAGGTCCCAGGGGGTGTAGACGTAGGTAATGCCGCGGGTGTTGGTTTCGAGGCGATCGGCGGCGCACCAGAGTGGGGCGGGGGCCTGCTGGGGCTGGGAGAGCTGGCCAGGGAGGGTGATGGACCAGTAGGGGGCGAGGGCGTGGATGGGGGCGGGGTAGAGCTCGGCGACGGTGTCGGCGTAGGGGAAGAGCGAGCGGTAGTCGGCGCGGTACATCTCGACGGCGGCGTGGAGGGAGCGGAGGTTGCTGAGGCAGCGGATCTGGCGGCCGGCGTCTTTGACCTTGGCGAGTGGGCCGGCGATGAGGGCGAGGACGACGGTGATGACGGCGAGGGTGACCAGGAGCTCGATGAGGGTGAAGGCGGGGGGTTCGCCGCGCGCGGAGCGCCATGGCGCCGGTGTGATCGTGTTTGCAGCGGGGAGAGAGGCGCCGCTCGCCGGGTGGTGGTTCATCCGGGCCGTTCCGTGAGGGGCGACTGGGAGAGGCGGGCGAGGCAGGATTGTGCGCTGGCGCTGACGCGCGGGCGGGAGTCGGTGGTAGCGTCCACGAGCACGTTGAGGGCCTCGCGGGGGACCTCGGCGGTGGGGATGGTTGATGGGAACGGCTGCACGGCCCACTGGGCGGCGGCGCGGACGGCGAAGACGGCGATATCGCCGCCGTCCTGGTCGTTGGTGGTCTGGATCATGGCGCGGAGTTCGTCGACGTCTTCGGGGAGTGCGCCGTGGTCGGAGACGGAGGCGAGGTAGAGCTGGCAGGCGACGGTGATGCGTGCGAAGGCGGGGTGCGTGAGATTGCGCGGGCGGTTGGCGCCGCAGGTGGGGCAGGAAGCTTTGGGAGTGCTGGGAGCAAGAGCCTGCGGGGGGATGATGGTCGCGGAGGACATGGCCTCCGCGGGTGTGGAATCGGGCGCGGGAAAGAGGCGCGGCATGACGAGGCACCAGCCGGCGATGAGGCCGGTGGCGAGGATGATGGATTGGGAGAGGGTGGCGCGGCGCGGGGTGCTGCGGTGTCCAAGGCTGGGGATTGGGTTAGGCGTGGGGGTAGGGCTGGTGAAGGAGTTGGCGCCAGGATTTCCGCGCGACTCGTCGTGAGGATTGGCGCGAACCACTTAGTACCCCCGTCTCCGCTGGATCTCGGCGCGGGGCTGGGCGAACTGTGGGGACTGCTCTTCGCTGACGAATCTGCGGCAGACGGCGGCAATGAGCGGTTCCTGGTCGTTCACCATGCGGTGGATCTGGTCCCGGACTTCGGGGCAGTTTTCCATGTAGCCGCCGATGGCGGCGCTGACGGCCTCAAGGCGCTTGTGGAGGCTGTCGTGCTTCATCAGCTGGACGACTCGCTGGTGTATTTCGGCGGCGGCGTCGGGAGAGACGGGCGCTCCGCAATGGAAGCGTGTCTGGATGGCTTCGACGGGGGCGCTGGCGGTGGCGCTCGCCCATGCGTAGGCGTCGGAGCTGGGATCCTTGCCCTTCATGGCGAGCAGGCCGCGGTCGAGCACGTCCATGAGCTCGTGCACTTCGGCGACGGTCCACTGGTCGCGCGTTAATAGCTCGCTGTTGCAGCGGTGCATATCAACCTTGACATCGCGGGGGATGGCGCCGGTGGAGTTGACGGGAAGGACGAGGGAGGCCGCCTCGTGCACCTGTTGTTTCCAGGCGGGCTGGGCGCTGGCGCGGACGACCAGGAATGCGGCGAAGACGGTCACGCCGGCGACGCATCCCCAGGCAATGGGGGCGCGTGGGTGGGACCACCTGAGCAAGAGCGAGAGGTTGTGGAGCATGGGAACCTGCCGTGCTTGAGGATCGGGAACGTGCGGGGACGGTGAGGCGGGGTCCATCGGCGGGGTTCGCACGAATCACGCGGCGTGCGTGAGGCGTGCGGGGGCCCGATCACGGCAGGTCAGTTCCAACCCCAGTAGGAATTGCAGAAGGCGTTGCAGTTGTCGAGCTGGTTGGCGGGCAGGGACCATGAGTCGACGGCGCTCTGGCAGCAGGCGAGGCATGCGGAGCGCGAGTTGACGGGGGGCGTGGCCCAGGGAGAGCAGTTGTTGCGGGCGTACATCCATCCGGGGGAGGTGACGGGATGGGGAGGATCGACGGCGAGGACGACGGATGCACAGGCGAGAACGCAACCGGCTGCGAGTATTCCGCGTTTCATTGTTATGCCCCCGTAACGAGTCATTCTATGAAGTATCGAACGTTTATTGAGTACGATTGAGCCACGTTACCGAGTGCTGGGAGATGTGTCAAGGGGTGATTCGTTGTGGAAAACCCCCTCGTGCACACACGAGGATTGCGTGACATACAAGGTCCCATAGCCTTGGTCCACGCTGTCGATTGCTTCCTGCCGAGGCCAGAAAACGGCGCGGCAGTGTGAGGGGTTGTGGCGGCGTTACGGCCACGTTATGTAAGGAGTTACGCCTTCATGAAGCGATGCGTGTCAGCATCATGACACGCCATCATGAAGCCAGCACGAGAGCGGGATGCATGTAGGGTGGTCGCGGGGGGGCCGAGGGAGTGGCCTCGCGCCCGGTGGGGGGTATGCTGACGACCATGACTTCTTTCGCGTGTTTGGAGATGCAGCAATCTGCCCGAGAGTGCGTGGCTGCGACGGGTGGGATCCAAGCCGTCTATCCCTGGCTGATGGATTCCGATCCGTCGCTGCGCTGGCAGGTGATGCGAGATCTGGAGGGGGCGCGGGGGAGCGAACTGGCGAGTGAGCGGGCGAAGGTGGGAACGCGGGGGTGGAGCCGGCGGCTGCTGGATGTCCAGGGGATGGACGGGCGATGGGGGGACGGTGTCGCGGCGCCGCAGTGGAAGTCCACGCTGGAGGCGATGGTCCTGCTGCAGGAAATGGGTCTTGATCCGGAGAGTGGAGCGGCCCATGAGGCGGTGGCGCGGGTGGAGCGTGTGACGTGGGGTTCTGAATTCGGTGACCTGCCGTTCTTTGAGGGTGAGGTCGAGCCGTGCATCAACGGGCGGGTGCTGGGGGCGGGCGCGTACTTTGGCCGCGCGAGTGAGCGGCTGGTGGATCGGCTGCTTGGAGAGCAGCTCGCCGACGGGGGATGGAACTGCGAAGCGGAACGCGGCTCGGGGCGGTCGTCATTTCACAGCACGATCTGCGTGCTGGAGGGGCTGCTGGCGTATGAACAGAGGACGGGGGCGCGGGCGACGGTGAGTGAGGCAAGGCGGAAGGGGCAGGAGTACCTGCTGGAGCGTCGGCTGATGCGGCGCCTCTCGACGGGTGAACTGATCCGGGATCGCAAGGGGAATGGGGACTGGACGCGGCCGGCATTTCCGCCGGCGTGGCGATACGACGTGCTGAGAGGGCTGGATTACCTGCGCGCGGCGGGCGTGACGCCGGATGATCGCATGGCGGAGGCGGTGGGCGTGGTGATCGGTCGGCGCGAGGAGAATGGGCGCTGGAAGGGGTATGCGCAGGACGATGACGTGGGGATTGAGATGGAGGGCGGGGACGGTGAGGCGAGCCGCTGGGTGACGATGCGGGCGCTGAGGGTCTTGCGATGGATCGGGGGCTGATGTAGAGAGACTTGCCGGAGTGCCCGGTTGGCGGGAGCGCTGCGCAGGCCTGAAGTTGTCTTACCCCCCCACCGCGGTGTTCTGCTTGGCGGCGCGGCGGGCGAGGTAGGAGTCGACGGTGCGGAAGACGTCTTCGGCGAGGTCGAAGACGTTGCCGTGGACGTCGCCGGGGATGTCGTTGGCGATGAAGCTGACGGCGATGCGTTCGCCGGTGTCGCGGTGGGTGACGTAGCCCGAGAGGCTGCGGACCTGGTTGATGAAGCCGCTCTTGGCGCGGATGTCGCACTTGAGCTTGGCGCCGATGAAGCGGCGCTTGAGGGTGCCTTCTCCGGGCTTGGCGAGGGATCCGACGAAGGCGTCGGCGATGGTGCGGTCGCGGGAGATGACGGTGAGCCAGCGGGTGAGGGTTTCGGGGCAGACGGCGTTGTCGCGGCTCATGCCCGAGCCGTCGACGACGCGGGTGGTCGCGGCGTAGCTGGGTCCGAGCTTCTCGGAGAGGAGCATGAGGAGCACCTTGCCGCCGTTCTCCCAGGAGCCGGGCATGCCGGTGGCCTGGTGGCCGATGGTCTTGAGCAGGCACTCGGCGTAGAGGTTGTACGAATCGGTGTTGCAGCGCTTAACGATGTCGGCGAGGGGCGTGGTGACGACGGCGAGGGTGCGGCCGGCGGGGAATTCCTCGCCCTCGGGCTTGATGAGGCGGACGGCGGAGGCGATGTCGGGGGCCTTGACGCCGGCCTTGCGGAGGCGATCGATGAGCAGGCGGCCGAAGAGGTCGGCGGGCTGGTTGATGGCGACCTCGATGGGGACGACGGAGGGGACGCCGACTTCGCCGGTGAAGCGGAAGTGATAGGGATCGGCGGTGCGGAGGACCGAGACGGTGTTGCGTTCCCCACCGATGGTCTTGGCGCGGTTTTCGATGTCGATCCAGGGGACTTCGGGCTGGACGCGGATGGTGGGCGCGCCCTTGGGGCCGTCGCGGGATGGGCGGGGGTAGAAGGCCAGGAGGTTGGTGTGGAAGTTGATGCCCGAGACGTTGGCGCAGTACCACTTGTCGAGCTGGTTGGCGGGCCAGGTGGGGTGGATGTAGTTGCGGTCGAAGACGCGGTCGTCGAGGACCAGTTCGGAGACGTCGGTGACGCCGCCCTTCTCGACGGAGGTCGCCATGAGGTTGAGGACGTCCTCGACGGTGAGCTTGGGCTCGGTGCGATTGAGGAGCTCGGGGTCGGCGAGGGCGGGATCGCCGCTGCCGACCAGGACGAGGCGTCCGTCGACTTCGCGGAGCTCGGTGCGGTAGACCCAGTCGGCGCCGAGCGTCCAGAGGGCGGCGGCCGAGGTGAGGATCTTCATGTTGGAGGCGGGGGTGAGGGCGTCGCTGGCGTGGGAGGCGAAGAGGACCTCCCCGGTCGCGGTGTCGACGATGCTGACGCCGATCTTGGAGGAGCCGGTCTTGGCGCTGCTCATGAGGCGGCGCATGTCGGCGTTGAGGTCTTGGGCGAGGGCCTGGACGGCGCCCACGGCGGTGACGAAGGCGGCGGCGAGGACGCCGGGCCAGCGGCGAAGGGTTCGGGGGGGACGGCCGGCGCTGCGCGGGCGGGGAGCGGACGAGATTTCAGAGATCGCGCGCGACAACGTCATGCCTTCAACTCCTCCGTGGATCGATCGCGGGCCGGACGCACAGGTGAACCGGCGGCGCCGTGTGTCCATCGGACAACGCGCGGCGGGGCCTGTAGCATTCGACGGTAGGTTTGCGTGATGGCCGCGAGAGGGGCGGGGGGAGGGGTCTTCACCGAGCGGGGATGCCAAAAAAACGGGCGGTGTTCGCGTTGATCTGCTCGTGGAAGGCGTCCCAGGGAGTCTGGCGCAGCTCGGCGAGCCGGCGGGCGGTGACGCTGGACATCCAGGGTTCGCACGGGCGCTTGCCGCGGTGTGGATCGGGTGAGAGGAAGGGGGCGTCGGTCTCAACCATGATGCGGTCGGCGGGGACGAGGCGGGCGGCCTCCTGGACCTCCAGAGCGTTGCGGTAGGTGACGACGCCGGTAAAGGAGATGCAGGACCCGAATTCAAGGACCTTGCGGGCGTCGGCGAGGGTGCCGGTGAAACAGTGAAAGACCATTTTCCGCGGGTCGAGGGACGAGCTTTTGAGGATGGGGATGAGGTCGTCGAAGGCTTCGCGGCAGTGGATGACGATGGGCTTGTCGATGCCGGCGCGGCGGGTGGATTCGATGAAGGCGAGCTGGTCGGCGAGGACGGTGTCCTGGATGGCCCTTGGGGGGTCGGAATAGTGGTTATCCAGGCCGAGCTCGCCCCAGGCGACGCACCGGGGATCGCGGATGGCGATGCCCAGCTGGGCCCAGTCGTGGGGACCCTCGTGGGCGTAGAGGGGATGGACGCCGGCGGAGGACCAGACGTTTGGGTGGAGCTTGGCGAGGGCGAGGGCTTCGAGGGCGTTGCCGGGGGTGGTGGAGATGGTGATGGCGCCGGTGACGCCGTGGCGCTGGGCTTCCTGGAGGACCTGGGGGACGCGGCCTTCGAAGTCGGGGAAGGTGAGATGGCAGTGGGTGTCGATCACCGCGAAGAGGGTATGGGCCGAATGCGCGAGATGGGGTGGGGGTGGGGCTGGTTGTACACTGGAGCACTATGAAAAGCACCGCGAGGCATGAATGTGGATGGGGGATGGGCGTGGGGCGGGCGGTGCGTGGGATGGCCTGGACGATTGGGGTGCTGGGGGTGCTGGGGGTGCTGCTGGGGCTGGCCCCGGGCGCCTGGGCGGGTGATTACGACCTGTATTACAAGGTGGTGATGGAGAACGCGCAGGCGGGGTGGATGCACTCGACGCAGGCGACGTCGGATGGTCGCATCACGACCGGCCGGGAGATGAAGTTCTCGTTCAAGCGGGGGGAGACCAAGTCGTCGGCGGGGATTACGACGGGGTTTGTGGAGACATCGGCGGGCAAGCCCGTGTCGATGCGGTCGGTGCAGGTGATGGGCGCCAAGCCGGTGACGGTGGAATACCGGTTCACGGCGGAGGGTCTGGAGGTGTCGTCGGGGGAGGGGGCTGCCAGGAAGGTGGTCAAGGCGGCCGCGCCCGAGGGGGAGTGGTTGACGCCGGCGGCGGCGATGGATTTTCTCGCTCGGCGATTGAAAGCGGGGGCGAAGCAGATCACCTACCGCACGATCGACCCGCTGTCGGGGGCGGAGATCTCGACGGTGACGCACGCGGACGTGCGGGCCGGGTCGGTGAAGGTCGGGGAGAAGACGTTCGAGGGGTATTCGATGACGACGACGTCGAGCACCTCGCCGGGGGTGAGCTCGCAGGACTTTGTGGACGGGGAGGGGAACCTGATCACGCAGACCACGGCGATGGGCGGGCTGTCGGTGTCGATCACCCTTGCCGGGCCGGAGGTCGTGGATTTCAAGGCGGAATCTCCGGAGTTCATGGTCTCGACGTTCGTCAAGCCTGACAAGGTGATCGTGGATCCCCGGCGGGTGAGCCGGGGAACGTTCACGCTGGATTACGGGGATGCCGCGCCGGCGGTGCCGGGGACGGGCTCGCAGTCGGTCACGACGGTGGCGGGGGCGAAGGTGACGATCGTGGTAGATGCGAGCACGCCCAACGTCGCCGAGGAGGCGGACGCTCGGAACGCCGCGTATCGAGGGGCGTCGGCGATGATCTCGTCGGAGGATGCGCGGGTGAAGGCGCTGGCGGCCCGCGGGGTGGAGGGGGTGCCGGAGAACGATGCGCTGGGGCGGGCGCGGGCGCTGCGAGGGGCGGTGCATGAGTTCATCACGAACAAGAACCTGGACGTGGGGTTTGCCGCGGCGTCGGAGGTGGCGCAGACCCGCACGGGGGATTGCACGGAGCACGCGGTGCTGCTGACGGCGGTGCTGCGGGCGCAGGGGATTCCGGCCCGGGTCGCGGGCGGGCTCATCTACGCGGACCAGTTCGCCGGGAGCAAGGGAATTTTCGGGTACCACATGTGGTCGCAGGCGCTGGTGGAGCTGGACGGCTCCCTGCGGTGGCTGGACCTGGACGCGACGCTGCCGCTGGAGCCGGGGTACGACGGGACGCACATCGCGCTGGTGGTGTCGGGGTTGTCGGATACGGAGGGGACGCGGGCGATGCAGGGGATCGCGGCGGCGATGGGGAAGGTCAAGATCTCGGTGGGGGCGCTGGAGCACCGGCGCTGAGGGCTGGATGGTCGCGAACAACCCCGCATAGAACACGAACGCCGGGAGTGAGAACGGGTATTGGGTGGCCGGGGGACGGGGTCGCTTGACGTCCGGGTGATCTTCCGGGACACTGCCCTCCCCACGCGACCCGATCGAGCGGGCGGTCGTCCGCTCGCTGGCTGCTGCCCGGAGGCGGGCGGAGGTCGATCGCGGGGGCCATGATCCCGCTGGACATGCCGAGCGAAGCCGGAGTGCTTATTGTTGGGCCCCCGGCGGACGGGCTGGTGGTCGGCCCGGCGCTCTGTTTGGGTTTGGGTGTGTTTCGGTCGGGCAACGCGGCGGAGTGATCCGCGGCGTGCTTGCCGCCCAAGCCGGTGACCGGATCGTGGGTGCTTTGAGGTTTGGAACCGGGATCCCAATGGATCCCGACAGGAGCAACGTTCGATGGCACGCACGAGCACGGGCCTTGGCATGGGTGTGACGGTGGCGGTTCTGGGCGTTCTGAGCCTGGGCCTGTTCATCGTGTTCGCCATCTTCTACGGCAAGTGGAACACGCTGAACACGGAGAAGAGCGACGCCCAGCGCCAGCAGGAGCAGTACATCTCCAGCGCCGAGCGCAACCGGGACGACGTGAACAAGCTCCTGGCGGCGGCCAAGCAGGAACGCAAGTCCCTGGTGGGGTACCTCGCCGAGTCTCAGCAGGCAATCATGCGGAAGGTGACCGGCGTCGCCGGGGACACGATCTCCCAGCTCGACCAGAAGACGACGGCGCTGGCGATCGGCAACTCCCCGCTGCTGAACGTGGCCCGGGACCAGGCGGCGAAGATCGCGCAGCTCGAGGAAGACCTGAAGAAGGCCGATGCCGAGCGTTCCAAGGCCCTGGCGGACAAGAAGTCCGAGGTCGACCGCGTCGCCACGCTGGAGAAGAGCCAGAAGGACACCGTCGCGGCTCTCAACGACCAGATCAACCAGTACAAGGACGAGATCACCCGGTACCGTGAAGGCACCGACTCGGCCCGCAAGGAGATGGACGCCCGCGTGCAGGGCCTCCAGGAGCAGCTGGCCCGCAACCAGGAAGACAGCGACAAGCAGAAGGCTCGCCTGCAGGAAGACCTGCTGGTCCTCCAGAACCAGGTGACGCAGCTGCGTGGGGACCGCTCGAAGGAGATCTTCTCCGGGCGTCCGGAGATGGCGCTGGTGGACGGCCAGATCGTCGGGCTCAACTCCGCGGACAACACGGTGGTCGTCTCGATCGGCCAGCGTGACAAGGTCAACGTGGGGATGCCCTTCTCGGTCTACTCCGACGCGGCCTCGATCAAGCCCGATGATGTGACGGGGATCTATCCCCGCGGCAAGGCCGGCCTGGAAGTCATCCGCGTCGATCAGGACACGGCGACCTGCCGCGTGCTGTGGTCGGCCCGCGGCAACCCGGTGGTGAAGGGCGACGTGATCGCCAACCCCGTGTACGACCCCCGCAAGGTCTACAAGATGGTGGTGTACGGCAACTTCGACGTGAACAACGACGGGATCGCGACGCCGGATGAGTCCGAGTCGATCCGCGTGATGATCGAGTCCTGGGGCGGCCAGGTGCTGGACGCGGAGAAGGGCCTGTCGGGGGATACCGATTTCCTGGTGCTGGGGGAGCGTCCCGTGCTGCCGCCGGCCCCGGGTTCGGGCGCGCCCTTCGAGGTCGTGCAGAACTACATCCGCCTGGACCAGCTGGTGAAGCGGTACGACGAGCTGTACGAGAAGGCCCGCAGCACCTCCCTGCCGATCCTCAACGAGAACCGCCTGTACACCCTGCTGGGTCGCCAAAAGCCGGTCCATCGCTGAACCGAGCGGAGTGCTTCGCGGCCCTGAGGCACGGGCACCAGAACGCGGCGGTATCACGGCCTGCGCCGCTCGCGGGGCCGTGACGGCGGAGTGATGGGTAAGAAACGCGTCAAGATCCCCGAGTGGCTGCACGGACCGATCTCCGCGGCGATCCGCTCGGCGCTGGCAATCCCCGTGATCGCGGGGTTCGAGGCCTCGGCGCAGGTGGCGCGGGTCGCGGCGCGTTCGTACTGCGGGATGCGGGGCAACCGCACGCGGGTGGCGCGGGCGATGGAGCACCTGCGGCAGGCGTTCCCCACCTGGGACGATGACCAGCGGCGGGCGGTGGTGGTCTCTTCCTACGAGCACCTGTTCACGCTGGGCGTGGAGATGGCGTTCACGCCGCGGTACCTGACCACCGACGGGTGGGCGGCGCACGTGCAGATCGGGGAGGTCGAGAAGGGGCTTGAGGCCTTGCTCTCGGACAGGCCGTGCCTCCTGATCACCGGGCACTGCGGCAACTGGGAGGTTCTGGGGTACACAATCTCACTGCTGGGGTTCCGGCTGCACGCGCTGTACCGGCCGCTGGATCTCAAGCCGCTGGACGCGTGGGTGCGGCGGACGCGGGAGGCGTGCGGGCTGACCCTGGTCGATAAGTTCGGGGCGGTGGATCAGTTGCCGGCGATCATGGGGGCTGGGCACCCGCTGGGGTTCGTCGCCGACCAGAACGCGGGTGACCGCGGGCTGTTCGTGCCGTTTTTCGGGCGGCTTGCGTCGACGTACAAGTCGATCGGGCTGCTGGCGATGCAGTTCAACGCGCCGCTGGCGTGCGGGATGGCGCGGCGACTGGACGAGCCGGGGCTGCGGTACCGGCTGGAGATCCAGGACGTGATCCAGCCGGAGGACTGGGCGGATTCGCCCGATCCGCTGTTTTACATCACGGCGAGGTACCGGCGGGCGATCGAGATGGCGGTGGCGAGGGCGCCGGGGCAGTATCTGTGGATGCACCGGATCTGGAAGAGCCGTCCGCGGCACGAGCGGCTGAACCGTGAGTTCCCGGGCTCGCTGCGGGAGAAGCTGCGTTCCCTGCCGTGGATGACCGACGAGGAACTGGCCCGGATCGAGGCGCAGAGCGCCGTGGACGCGGCGGCGTGCGCGCGGGCGTAAAAGGTGGCTCACCCGAGTGGGTCAAAGCGGAGAGTGAGAGGGCCGGGCGCAGGTCCGGCAACCGGGGGGCTGCTACGTTCGTAGGGACTTTGGACCGGGCCGCGGCGCGGGGCGCTTGCGGAAGAGTCTCGGGGGACTCGCGAGACACTTGCGGTGGGCGGGGTGTGGGCGCGACCAACCACAGGGGCACATGGCATGGCGGGCGAAGAGAACGATCAGGACTACCAGGGCGGCGGGCGGCTCGAAGACGTTCGCGTGCTCATCGTGGACGACGACCGTGACATCCTGGAATCGATCGAAGCGGCGTTCCAGTCCGAGGGAGCGCTGACGCAGGCGTGCATGGACGGGAACGAGGCGGTGCGGATCTGCCAGGAGGACCCGCCGGACATGGTGATCCTCGACATGATGCTGCCCAAGCGGTCGGGGTTCCTGGTGCTCGAGAAGATCAAGGGCAAGGAAGACAGCCCGATCGTGATCATGGTGACGGCCAACGAGGGGAACCGTCACAAGGCGTACGCCGAGAGCCTGGGCGTGGACAAGTACATGCTCAAGCCGGTGCCGCTGGAACGCCTGCTGGACGAGGCGGTGCGGATCTGGGAAGCCGAAACGGAAGAGGATGACGGTGAGGAATAATCGCGCGGCGGCGTGATGCGGCGCTACAGCCCCTCGCGGATGGCCGGGGCGGTGAATACGATCCTGTCGTGGCCAAGAAGCGTCAATTCGTGCTGATGGCGAACCAGCCGGCCAAGGACGGGCAGATGCCCATTCTGGGCACGGCGGCTCATATCAAATCCATACTTGCAAACTATAACACGGCACCGGATGGGGGCCCAAAGAAGTCACTTGGCACCGAAATGCTCTACGGACCTGGTATGATTGTGGACATCCCTACCTCGACAGACTCAATTGCCCAGATGATGGTCAGCGCCATTGATGAAGAGATTGCCTGGCCGGTGCTTTCCCGGCTGTGCCGAGATCAGAAATGGAAGCTGGTTGACCTTGAATCAGGGCGATCTTTCGGGTAAACCATGGACTTCCCTTGTTGGGTTTTGCCCGACAGGCCGAAGAAGTCAGTCGGGTTTTCCCTCGCAGGACTTTCCTGCAGGCGGGGACGAAAGGGCCGTGGCGTCATGAAGCAGCGTGCATTTACGTTGATCGAACTGCTGGTGGTGATCGCCATCATCGCCCTGCTCATGGGGATCATGCTCCCAACGCTGGGCAAGTCGCGTGACTCGGGGCGTGCGACGCTGTGCCTCTCCAACCTGCGCACGCTCAGCCAGGGCTGGGACATGTACGCGGACGCGAATAAGGACATCATGCCCGGCGGGCGCATGCCCAACCTCGCCGGCGGCAAGAGCAATCCGCTGAACTGGTACGACTGTGGGACGGGGAAGAAGTTCCGCCCGACGTGGATCGCGACGATCGGAACGTATGTGGGCGTGTACCCGTTCAACGAGCCGCTGCCCGACACCAACCCGCTGTACAACCGGCAGGACTACGACAGCAAGGTCTTCCAGTGCCCGGTGACGCCGGACTGGAAGGACGAGCGCAACCACTGCTACGGGTACAACTACCTGTTCCTGGGCAACTCGCGCCAGACGGGGGGCAAGTACAACAACTACCCCAAGAAGCGCTCGAAGATCCAGCAGTTCTCGATGACGGTGATGGCGGGGGACAGCATGGGCTCGGCGGCGACGTTCGCCAAGGACGAGCGGCTGCCGTACAACAACGACCCGGCGGGCGACAACGACAAGGCGATGGGCAACGAGGGGTTCAACCTCGATGCGCCGCGGCTGACGCCGGTGTCGGACCGCTGCTCGGCGCCGGACCGCTCGGGGCCCGACGACCGGCACCTGGGCCGGGCGAACTTCGTCTTCACCGACCAGCACGCGGAGACCAAGGGCGTGGTGGAGATCGGCTACGGGCTGATCAACGGCGGGAAGTTCATCGACCTGGACGCCTCGACGGCGACGCTGAGCAACAAGTGGTTCAGCGGGACGGGCGGGGATGAGGATCCGCCGCCGCTGCCGAATTGAGGGGCGGCTGGTGCGAAACATCGAAGCAGACCGCTGGTGTGCCGCGGATGAAGGTGCGACCGGAAGCACGAACTCGGCCGGGAGTGCTGCAGCGGGCGTGGGATTCTCTCGGCATCAGGCTGCGAAGCCCGGCTCTTGCGTTCATACGAAGCCGAGATGTCGGCACGGGAGATATGGCGGGCACCCGGGGGTGGTGCATTGGCCGAGTTGTGCATCGGGACCTGCCAACGTAACCTGTGGAGAGAGGATTCGGACCAATTCACCGGTGTCAGCAGAGCGTGCTGCTCTCTGACATCCACGTGATCGGAGTCCATCATGCTCTCGCTTGCCGCCCGATCGCTTGCAATCTCCGTGGGCATTGGCCTGATCGTCGCGGCGGCGATGTGGCTGCTTCGCAGCGAGCCCGCGGACTTGATGATCCGGCGCGTGGCGGTACGAGCTCGGCATGCACTTCCGACCCCGGGACCCAATGGTGAACGTCCGTTGCGGCTGCCATTACAAGGGCATCGACGGGAGCCCATTGGGAACTCCTTCGCAACGGTGGGTGCGCTGGTCTCATGGCTGGTGAATATGTTCTTTATGGCTCTGCCGTATGTTGCGGGAGCGGGGGTACTGTGCGCGGCCTGCGTGCTTGTGTTTCAGCATTGGGGAAGTCCGCTCTTGTTTCCCGCCGGGGCGGCCGGATCGCGTTTCAATTCCACGCTGTTCTTCGCGGCGCTGCCTTGGGGCGTTGCCGCAGCCGCCGCGGGGCAACTGATTTCCGAGACGCTCTGGCGCATTTCCTGGTATGGAGCGATGGCGGCGTACCCGATGCCGTATGCCGAAAACTCCCAGCTTGCTTTATGGGCCGTGCGCGCGGGCGTGCTGATTGTCGCATGCGCGGTCTCGGCGCATGGTGTCAAGGCTGCCGCGGACCGCGAAGTGACCCGGATCCAGGCGCCCTGGGCGTGGTGCGCTGCGTGCGGGTTTGTGCCGCCGCCGGGCGCGGATCGCTGCCCGGAATGCGGTGTTCTTCGGGCCGATCAGCGTCCTTCGGTCCACATGATCGCGAGACTGGGGGAACGACCCGAACGCTGGCTCGGATATGCCGCACCGGTGCTCGGTGCGCTGCTTGTTCTGTCCCCTTGGACGATTGCATGGTCGCGTATCGCGCTGCGCGGCCAATCGCAGCAAGTCTTTCCACCCGGCCGCGCCACAACTCCTCTTGAAGAGCTTCGAGAGCTGGAGCTTCGATCGCGGCCGGGAGCCACCACACCGTAAATAAAGATTTCTGGCTCTTGGGCTACGCCGGCCCCTGCGGCGAATCGTCGCGGCCGCTTTCGCCCGATATCCGCGGGGCATGCCACGCTCCAATTCCGCACACGGAGACGGCGCTTGAGCTGATTTGCGCTTCCCCGCGGCGGGCAGATCCGGTACTTTACCGGCTCATTTCACGTCGAACCACCCCTGCGCGGAGCCCAGCATCACCATGACCACGGCCATGATCCATCGTTCACTCGTCCTGTCGGTCCTCGCGGGCCTGGCGGCCTCTTCGCTGGGGCAGGTTGGCCATGACCCCAAGGACGGCCCGCCTTCGATCGATCCGGGCGGGATGATCACGCTGCCCACGCCTCCCAGCGAGGAGGTGGAGCTGGGAATCGATTCGGGGCCGCTGTTTGCGGATCCGGCGGGCGGGGACAACCAGGTGGTGTTCGTGACGATGGTGCACGTGAACGATGCGCCGTGGCTGCGGCTGGCGTTTGACCGCGCCGAGCTTTCGGGGGATGCGGCGAACGACAACGCGTCGCGGCTGCGGATCACGTCGGTGCGCGACGGCGGGGTGCAGTGGCTGACCTCGGAGAACGTGGAGCAGTGGTACCACACGTCGGCGTACTTCAACGGTGACGCGGTGATGGTGGAAGTGATCGCCTCTCCGGGGACGGGGGCGAGCCGGCTGGTGATGACCAAGGTGACGGCGGGGCTGGCGCCCTTCTCGGACCGGACGATCTGCGGGGCGACCGACGACCGGGCGCTGAGCTTTGACGATCGCAACGCGCGGCACAGCGTGGGATGCTCGTCGTGGCTGATCAACGACATGAACACGATGTTCCTGACGGCCGGCCACTGCGGGACGGCGGGCGGGCACGTGATGAGCTTCCAGGTGCCGCTCTCGACGGGGAGCGGCGGGCTGGTGAACCCGCCGCCGCAGCACCAGTACGCGGTGGACGGGGCGAGCTCGCAGCTGAACAACAACGGGGTAGGGCAGGACTGGGGGTACTTCGGCGTCAACGTGAACTCCAACACGGGGCTGACGCCGTACCAGGCGTATGGAATGCGGTTCACGCTGGCGACGAGCATTCCCGCGGTGGCAGGGTCGAACATCCGCATCACGGGGTACGGGACGACCGAGGCGCCGGTGAGCCCGACGTGGAACCAGGTGCAGAAGACGCACCTGGGGCCGATGAAGAGCAAGTCGGGAACGGCGGTGGGGTATTTCACCGACACGACCGGCGGCAACAGCGGGTCGGTGGTGATCCACGAGAACACGGGGACGGCGATCGGCATCCACACGCACGGCGGGTGCACGACCTCGACGAGCAGCTTCAACAACGGGACGCAGATCACATATCCGCCGCTGCAGGCGGCCCTCGCCGCGCCGCTGGGCGTGTGCAAGACGGGCAAGGGGACGCCGGGGGGCGACCTGTACGCCTCGGGGGATGCGGCGAACAACTTCGGGACGGCGAGCAAGACGACGGGGCAGTTCGCCAAGCTTGGAGAGATCCCCGGGCTGACGCAGGGGATGGCGTGGGATTGGAACCGCAACCTGTTCTACGTGATCGACGGAACGCGGAAGCTGTACACGATGACCACGGCGGGGGATCGGACGCTCATCGGGCTGGTGACGGGGACGTCGGGCGTGATCAACGGGCTGGGGTTCGATCCGGCCTCGCGGACGCTGTACGGGATGTCGGCGAGCGGCGGGCAGTTGTTCCGGATCAACCGTGACACGCTGGTGGCGACGGCGATCGGTTCACCCTCGGGCGGGAACGTGGGCGGGCTGGACTTCGACACCACGAGCGAGACGCTGTACGGGCTGTCGGACGCGACGGTGGGCGGGACGCGGCTGGTGTCCATCAGCACGACCACCGGGGCGCAGACGCCGGTGGGCGTGCTGGGGTCGGGGATCACCGACTGCAACGGGCTGGGGTATTGCTCCTCGACGGATGAGCTGTTCACGATCAACTCGGCGACGGAGCAGGTGCTGAAGGTGAGCAAGTCGACCGGCGTCGCCACGGTGGTGGGATCGACGGGGGGCCTGTTCGGGGCGGCGTATGGGCTGGCGGGGGCGAACGTGAAGCCCTGCGCGGCCGATTTCGACGGCTCGGGATTTGCCGACGTGGAAGATTTCTCCGCGTTCGTGCTGGTCTTTGAGTCGGGGCTGATCGACGCCGACGTGGACGGGTCGGGGTTCGTGGACTTTGAGGATTACGACGCGTTCGTCACGGCGTTTGAGCTGGGGTGCTGAGGATGAAGGGCGCGAAGGACCTCGATCGACTACCGATCAAGTTCCGAACCATCCGCGTGAGACATTCGATGGTCAGTGGATGGGAAGAGGATCGGGGCCTATTGTCCTGACCCTGCCCCGGGTGGGGATGGGGTGTCATTCCAGAACGGTCCTGTGATCCGGTTCCCCGGAGGTTTCTAGTGCTGTGCATTCGCATGCAGAGGTTTGGTCGCCGCAATCGCCCCTTCTATCGCATCAGCGCGGTGGATCGGCGTACCCGGCGTGACGGGGCGCCGGTCGAGGAACTGGGGTGGTTCAACCCCGTCGAGAAGAACCCCGAGAAGCAGCTTTCGCTCAACGACGAGCGGGTGAAGTACTGGCTCAGCATGGGCGCCCAGCCCTCGGACACCGTCCGTGACATGCTCGCCAAGCGCAACCTGATCGACGTCAAGAAGTGGGAAGCCGACCGGGCGAGCGACCGCAAGAAGGTCGAAGCCAAGAAGGCCGCGGAAGCCGCCGCCGGGGAAAAGAAGGACGAGAAGAAGGCCTGAGGCCCGATTCCCGCCTGATGTGAAGTCCGCGGACCTCCGGTCCGGGATCAGATTGAAGCATTTCCAAGCGGGCCGCTCTTTCGGGCGGCCCGTTTTGATTGGGGCGGGGGTGCTCGCACGATCCTGAGGCGGCTCGCGGCTTCGGGCCGGGGGGCGAGCGCCGCGGGAATGCGTGCCACGACCCGGCCGCGCCGGTGCGATTAGGATTGCAGTTCCCGCCGCCCCTTCGTGGAGCCTCGCCGCCGATGGACCCGCTTCTGGAACATCTCAGCTCGTGGAAGCCCTTCAGCGCCGTGGTGGTCGGGGACTTCATGCTCGACCAGCTCGTGTACGGGGATGCGGAGCGGCTGAGCGCCGATGCGCCGGTGCCGATCCTGCTGGTGCAGAGCCAGCAGCACAACCCGGGCGGGGCGGCGAACGTGTGCCTGGACCTGGTGGAGCTTTCGGGGCGGGTGAGCGCGCTGGGAGTGATCGGGGCGGACGGGACGGGGGGGATCTTGTCGGGGGAGATGGCGCGGCGAGGGATCGACGCGGCGGGGCTGGTGGTGGACGCCCAGCGACCGACGACAGTGAAGCAGAACCTGATCGGCCGGGCGCAGGCGAGGCATCCGCAGAAGATGTTCCGGGTGGATTACGAGTCGCGAGCGCCGCTGGGCCGGGAGATGGTTGCCAAGCTCCTCGGGGCTTTCGAGAAGGTGCTGCCGACGTGCGACGTGGTGTGCATCGAGGATTATGCCAAGGGCGTGTGCACGCCGGAGCTGTGCCAGGGGGTGATCCAGATGGCCCGCATCGCCGGCAAGCCGGTGATGGTGGACCCCGCGAAGCTGGATGATTACTCCAAGTATCGCGGGGCGACGGTGATCACGCCCAACCGGACGGAGGCGGAGTTCGCGACGGGGCTGGCGACGTGCGACGAGGCGACGACGCAGCGCAACGGGCCCGTCGCGGCGCGACTGCTGGAGCAGCTTGAGCTTGAAGCGGTGGTGCTGACGCTGGACCGGCACGGGGCGCTGCTGATGGAGCGCGGCGGGGAGGCGGTCTCGGTGCCGACGGTGGCGAGGCAGGTGTACGACGTGACGGGGGCGGGGGACATGTTCCTCGCGGGCCTCGCGGCGGCGCGGGCGAACCGGTGCGGGTGGACGGACGCGGTGCGGTTTGCCAACGCGGCGGCGGGGCTGGAGGTCGAGATCTTCGGTGTGCAGCCGATCCCGCTGGAGCGGATCCACCACTCGCTGCTGTCGATTTCAACGGCGGAGCACGGCAAGCTGCGGACGGTGGAGCAGGTGCTGGTGGAGGTCGCGGCGGCGCGGCGAACGGGGAAGAAGGTCGTGTTCACCAACGGCTGCTTCGACGTGCTGCACGCGGGGCACGTGACGCTGCTGGACAGCGCGGCGGCGGAGGGTGACGTGCTGATCGTGGGGCTCAACGACGATGCGTCGGTGTCACGGCTTAAGGGTCCCACGCGGCCGGTGAACAACCAGCAGGACCGGGCCCGCGTGCTGGGGGCGCTGGGCGCGGTGGACAGCGTGGTGCTGTTCGCCGAGGACACGCCGATGAAGCTGATCGAGGCGATCCGGCCCGATGTGCTGGTGAAGGGCGGGGACTACACGAAGGACCGCGTGGTGGGCGGTGAGTTCGTGGAGCGGCACGGGGGGCGGGTGGCGCTGGTGAATCTGGTCGAGGGGAAGAGTTCGACGGGGACGATCAAGAAGATGGGGATGTGAGGGTCGTTTCTTCGCCGCGAAGCGGCGCGAGAGTAAAGCTTGGGGCGTGCGTGCCCAAAGCAGGCCCGACGTGGAGGTGCGATATCGCGAGCCACGTGCCTGGGGCCGAAGCGCCCTGCCATCTCGTAACGATGGCCTTGGGCGGTTATCGCCGCAACGCGGCGCCCGAGTGAAGCTTGGGGCGTGAGCCCCAAGAAAGACGGCCTACCTTGCCTCCTTAGTCCCAACGGGACGGCACGTTTTTTTCCCGTTGCGCATCCGGTCACCGCGCGCCCCCCTGCGATTCATCGTCCCGCCCCGAATCACTCCGAGCCATGACGGCACCCATCAACTTGCAACACGACCTTCTCTCGACATAGTCTGCCCACCATGGGGCAATCTCTTACGAATCTATTGACGCATGTTATCTTCTCTACCAAAGACCGCGCACCGTTCCTGCAACCGGCAAGCGCCCCGCGCATCCACGCCTACCTCGGCGGCATCGTCCGCCACGCCGAGTGCATCCCCATTGAAATCGGCGGCATCTCCGACCATGTGCACATGCTCGTCGCGGTGCACCCCACCGTCGCTGTCGCGAAACTGCTCGCCCTCGTCAAGGCCAATTCATCCACGTGGATCCACGAGGAATTGCGCATCGACTCTTTCGCATGGCAGATCGGGTACGCGGCATTCTCCGTGAGTGAATCAAACGTCAGGGCCGTTCGCCAGTACATCCAGAATCAGGAAGAACATCATCGCCGGCGAGGGTTTCAGGAAGAACTTACCGAGTTCCTGGAGAAAAACGGCGTGGCGTTCGATCCTCGATATGTCTGGCGATAATGACATATGACGCGCTGTTGCCGCGTTGCGGCGGGGAGGGCACGAACGGAGAAGGATGGGGAGGTGTTCCGCAAAGGACGGCGGCGGAGATTGGCGCGATGTTCTGTCGCCGCGTTGCGGCTTGAAGGGAGACGGAGATGGTGGAGGGGCGGTCGTGTACCTTGGGGCTTACGCCCCAAGCTTCACTCGGACGCCGCGTTGCGGCGAGGAAGATGTGCAGAACATCCACCGTAAGCGAGGGCGGTGGATCGCACCTCCAGGGCACGCAAAGTGCGTTCAGAGCCGCAATGCCACGATAGAGCATCACGAGGTGCGTGTTTTACCAGCGGATGACAATCTTGCCGAACTGTTCCGCGGCTTCGAGCCTTGCGTAGGCCTTCTGGCAGTCGTCGGGAGAGAAGACCTGGTCGACCACGGGCTTGAGGGCGCCGGCGCGGTAGAGGCTGGCGACTTCCTGGAACTCCTCGTTGCTGCCCATGGTGGAGCCCACGAGGCGGAGCTGGTTCCAGAAGATGCGGGCGAGGTCGGTGGTCGCGTCGGGCCCGCTGGTGCAGCCGGGGGTTGCGTAGCAGCCGCCGCGGGCGAGGGACTTGATGCAGTTCAGGTGCGTCGCCTTGCCGGAGGAATCGACGGCGAGGTCGACGCCGCGCTTGCGGGACCATGCGCGGACTTCTTTCGACCAGTCCTGGCCCTGGTCGAGCACGGTGCACTGGGCGCCCAGCTCCCGGGCCTTGTCGAGCTTCCACTGGTGACGGCTGGAGACGGCGACGGGGCAGCCCAGGTGCCGCGCGATCGCCAGCGCGGACGTCGCGACCCCCCCACCGATGCCGGTGAGGAGCACGCTCTGGCCGGGGAGCAGGTTCGCCTTGGTACGCACCATCGAGTACGCGGTCAGGGCGCACAGACCGAAGGCCGCGGCGGGGACGGGGTCGGCGTCTGCGGGCAGGGCGGCGAGGTTGCTCGCGGGGATGGCGAACTTCTCGGCGAGCATGCCGTTGTGGTGTTCCCCGATGAGCTCATAGTTGGGTGAGAGCGTGGAGCCGGGGGGATCGTCGGGATGGGCACGGTCCGGGACGGGGACGGCGGCGTTGACGATGACGCGGCGACCGATCCAGGCGGGATCAACGCCCGCCCCCACCGCCTCGACCTGTCCGCAGGCATCGCAGCCGCTGACGCGCGGGTAGGTGAGATTGAGCCCAGGGACGCCCTTGCCGACCCACAGATCCATGTGGTTGAAGGCGCTGGCGAGGGTGCGGACCAGGGCCCAGCCGGGCTTGAGATCGGCGGGGGAAAGGTCGGGCCAGTCGGCGCGGTAGCGGATGTTGGGGGTGACGGGATGGCCCTGTTTTTCGACGACGATGGCTCGCATGGGCGGAGTGTAAGGCGTGGCCAGACCGAGTGGGCCTGGGGCGAATAAGGGAGGAACGGGCAGGATGCGCATCGCGGGCGGCTTGGCAGATATGAGGGTGAACTTTGACCCCCACCCCCCACCCTGATACGTTCTATCCGCATGCGACACCCAAACGCCTTGCGTGGGGCCCCCAGGGCCGGGGGTACGGTCTGCCTTGCCATCATGCTGATCGCGGGAGGATGCTCGAGTTCGCCGCTGGCGGAGGAGAGCGACTCGCAGCTTCGGCGGGCGGTGATGGAATCGGTGCGCCGTGAGGCGGCCGAGGCCCAGCAGTTCCCGATGAAGCGGCGGACCGAGCGGCTGGACGGCGGCGTGGAGCGGCTGGGGCTTTCCCAGAACGTGCTCGCGGAGCTTTCACGCACGTCGGGGCCGGCCTCGTACCAGGCGGCGAACCTGCCGCTCTCGCCCGACCTGCTCGGGAACAGCCAGCGGGTGGTGGCGGTGACGCTGGAGCGGGCGATCAAGAGCTGCGTGGAGAACAATCTGCAGGTGCAGTTCGCGCGGATCTCCCCGGCGGTGAGCGAGGCGAAGGTGGTGCAGGCGGAGGCGGCGTTCGACTGGACGTTCGTGCAGAACCTGAATTACAACAACCTGGACCAGCCGCGAGCCAAGACGACGCTGAAGCCCTCGACGACGGGGCTGACCAGCGACAACCAGCAGAACGTGGTTTCGACGACGGGGATCCGCCAGAAGCTGACGACCGGCGGGCAGCTGACGGTGCAGCAGGAGCTGACGTACAGCGACAACAACACGCCCGGGCAGGCGGTCGTGCCCGATCCCAACGCGCTGCTGGCGATGACGCTGCAGCTGGACCAGCCGCTGCTGCGGAATTTCGGGTCGGACGTGACGCTGGCGGAGGTGCGGCTGACCCGCAACGCGGAGCGCAACGCGATCGCCTCCCTGAAGCGCGACCTGATCCGGACCGTGACGGACACGGAGAAGACGTACTGGCAGCTGCTGCGGGCGCACCACGACCTGCTGATCCTCCAGCGGCTGCTGGACCAGGGGATCACGGTGCGGGACCAGCTGCGGCAGCGGGCGAACCTGGACGCGCCGCAGGCGCAGATCGCGGCGGCGACGGCGCGGGTGGAGCGGCGGCGGGCGGACATCAAGCGGGCGGTGAATGCACTGCGGCAGACCAGCGACAAGCTCAAGCTGCTGATCAACGACCCCGACCTGCCGGTGGGCGGTGAGATGCTGGTGGTGCCGCTGGACGACGCGATCGACGCGCCCATCGAGTTCAGCCTGCTGGACTCGATCGAGGGAGCGATCGCCAACCGGCCGGAAGTGCAGCAGTCGATCCTTTCCCTGGACGACACGTCGATCCGCCAGAGCGTCGCGGAGAACGGCAAACTGCCGCAGCTGGACCTGCGGCTGCAGTCGCGCTGGTGGGCGCTGCAGGGGCACGCCGGCAACACGTACAACGAGGTCTTCGACGGGGACTTTGTCGATTACATCGTGGGCCTGTCGTTCGAGCAGCCCATCGGCAACCGCAAGGCCGAGGGTGAGTATCGCGTGCGGCGGCTGGAGCGCTCCCAGGCGGTCATCAGCTACCGCAACACACTCCAGCAGGTGATGCAGGAGGTCAAGGGCTCGCTCGACAACGTCACGACGAACTATGAACTGATCGAGGCGACGCGCACCAGCCGCGTCGCGGCCGCCGAAGAGCTGCGCACGCTGCTGGTGGAGAAGCAGACCATCGCCGGGTACACGGTCGAGCGTCTGGACCTGGAGCTCAATCGCCAGGAAGCGCTGGCGCAGGCGGAGCGGGATGAGGTCGCGGCGCTGACGGACTATCACACGGCGATCGCCGACCTGTACGCGTCGATGGGCACCTCCCTGGAGCGCAACCGAATCGACTTTGTGGTGCCCGACGCGAAGGACGTGCTGCTGACCCGCAAGCCCGAGGCGCGGCGGCCGCGTCCGGATCGCCCGGAATCGACACCGGCGATCGTGACGAGCCCGACCACGGGCGGGGAAAGTTCACCACCGCCCACGCCCAGCGCCACCGACCCGGCGCCCGTGAACACGGATGGCGGCTCACCGGCGTCGGCGGATGCGCCTACGACGCCCGAGTCTTCGCCCGCGCCCTCGCCATCCGAGCCCGCGCCCGCGGAACCATCTCCTGAGAATCCTCCCAAACAGCCCTGATTCTTGAATGTCCCTCGTGCTGCTGGCCGTTGTCATCCCCGTGTACAACGAGGCTCGCCTCCTGAGGCCGTGCATTGATCGCCTCGTCGCCACGCCGCCGCCGGCGGGGTGCGAGCGGATCATCGTGCTGGTGGACGACGGCTCGACCGACGGCTCGCGCGACCAGGTGGAATCGTTTCGTAACCGGCCCGGGTTTGTGGTCGCGCTGCACGAACGCAACAGCGGCAAGGGGGCCTCGGTGCGGACGGGCTTTGGCCTGGCGCTCGCAAGCGGGGCGGAGATTGTGCTGATCCACGACGCGGATCTGGAGTACGACCCGGCGGATCACGCGCGGGCGTGCGAGCCGGTGGTGCAGGGCCGCGCGGACGTGGTGATCGGGACGCGGTTTGACCCCTCGGCCCCCAAGGCCTCGCCGTGGCTGCACCGGATGATCAACGGCACGCTGACGACGCTGAGCAACCTGGCGACCGGGCTGCGAGTGACGGACATGGAGTGCTGCACGAAGGTGTTTCGGCGTGAGGTGCTGGCGCGGATCACGATCCAGGAATCGCGCTTCGGGCTGGAGCCGGAGCTGGTGGCGAAGGTGGCGAGGCTGCGGCTGGAAGGTCCGGGGGGCGTGAAGCGCCGGGCGCGGGTGGTGGAAGCACCGGTGTCGTATGCGGGGCGCACGCACGAGGAAGGCAAGAAGATCGGCTGGCGGGACGGGGTGTCGGCGCTGCGCTGCATCGTGAAATACAGCTTCTTTTCCTGAGGATATGCGATCAGCGGCGCGCCGGGAGGTTCATGCGAACGTCTCCCGACCCGTCTCGAAGAGCACCGATAATTTCATGCGGCGACTCTTGAACTCTCATGTTCGGGAGGGCCCGGTCTGCATTACGACGGACCCCTTTCCCCGGGCCGGGGGATCGATACACTGGCGATGTCGGCAGGGGCGGCCCGGCGAGGCCGGTCACGGGTGTGACGGGAAACTCGCTTCGAAAAGGCCGCCTTTCCTGGATCCGTTACTCGCGCCTCGAGCCGACGTCGCGCCAGGAGGTTCGTCATCATGGCTGCATCCGCCCCCCGCTCCCCGGCCGATACCCGCAACGTCCTTCTGTGCGGGAGCACGGGGAGCGGGAAGACGTCGCTGACCGAGCGCCTGTTGTTCGCCAGCGGCGTGACCAAGAAGCTCGGGACCGTGGAAGAGGGGACCACGCTCTCGGATTACACCGAAGAAGAGCGGCACCACAAGCACTCGCTGCAGCCCTCGTTCTTCCACTTCGACTGGGAGGGCCACGAAGTCCACCTGATCGATTCCCCGGGCCTGGCCGACTTCATCGGCCACACCATCGCCTGCTTCCCCGCCGTCGAGACCGTCGCCGTGGTCATCGACGCCTCCAAGGGCATCCAGAGCGTGACGCGCCGCCTGATGGCGGTCGGCAAGGAACGCCAGATCCCGCGGATGATCATCGTCAACAAGATCGACGACCCGCAGGCCGACCTGGAGATGCTCGTCGAGCAGATCCGTGAGAACTTCGGCCCCGAGTGCCTGCCCATCAACCTCCCCGTGCCCGGCCGCGGTGACGTGATCAACGTCTTCGAGCACGACGGGGCGGACGCGCGGGGTGACTTGGCCGAGTTCCTCTCCGTCCACGAGGCCCACAAGCGCATCGTCGAGCAGGTGATCGAGGTCGACGACGAGCTGACGATGGAGTACCTGGAGAAGGGGGACGGGCAGTTCGATCCCGTCAAGCTGCACTCGGCATTCGAGAAGGCGCTGGGGGAAGGGCACCTGATCCCGATCTGCTTCTGCTCGGCGCGGACGGGCACCGGATGCTCGGACCTGCTGCACATCTTCGCGAGCCTGTGCCCCAGCCCGATGGAGGTGAACCCGCCGGAGTTCCTCAAGCGCGACACCGAGGAGGGGCAGGAGCACGAGTGGCACGCGCTGCCCGACGCGTCGGCGAAGACCCTCGCCCACATCTTCAAGGTGACGACGGACCCGTTCGTGGGCAAGCTGGCGATCTTCCGCGTGCACCAGGGCGTGGTGAAGCACAAGTCGGACATGTTCATCGACGACCAGAAGAAGTCGTTCAAGGTGGGCCACCTCTTCAAGCTCCAGGGCAAGGAGCATGTGGAGGTGCACGAGGTGGGCCCCGGAGAGATCGCCGGCGTCTCCAAGGTTGAAGAGGTCAAGTTCAACGGCGTGATGCACGACAGCCACGAGCTGGACTCGGTGCGGCTGATCCCGCTGCCGCTGCCCCAGCCGATGTACGGGCTGGCGATCGAGATCAAGAACCACGCCGACGAGGCCAAGTTCGCCGCCGCCTCCCACAAGATGATGACCGAGGACCCCAGCCTCGTGATCGAGCGCATCGCCGCGACCAAGCAGACGGTGATGCGCGGGCTGGGAGAGCTGCACCTGCGCGTGGTGCTGGAGAAGTTCAAGCACGCGTACAACCTGGACCTGACGACCAGCCAGCCCAAGGTCGCGTACAAGGAAACCATCACCGCCAACGCCGACGGGCACCACCGCCACAAGAAGCAGACCGGCGGCGCGGGGCAGTTCGGGGAGGTGTACCTGCGGGTGATGCCGCTGCCGGCGGACAACACCGAGGGCTTCCAGTTCGAGAACGCGACGGTGGGCGGATCGATCCCGCGCCAGTTCATCCCCGCGGTGGAGAAGGGCGTGCGGCAGATGCTCAGCGAGGGCGCCGTCGCCGGCTACCCGATGACGGGCATCCGCGTGGAGGTCTACGACGGCAAGTACCACGACGTGGACAGCAAGGAAATCGCCTTCATCACCGCGGGCAAGAAGGCGTTCATCGACGCGGTGCAGAAGGCCCGGCCCGTGCTGCTCGAGCCGTTTGTGCACCTGGAGATCACCGCTCCCAGCAAGTACATGGGCGACCTGGCGGGCCACCTCTCGACCAAGCGCGGCCGCGTGCAGAGCTCCGACCTTGTGGGCGCGGACGTGTGCGTGGTGCGGGCGATCGCCCCGCTGGGGGAGCTTCAGAACTACGCCAACGAGCTCAAGAGCATGACCGGGGGCGCGGGCAGCTACACGATGGACTACAGCCACGACGAGCACACGCCCGGGAACATCCAGGCCGCGGTGGTCGCGGCGTACAAGCCCAGGGCGGATGAGGAATAGAAGAGCCCGGCACCCGGGGATATGTGTCGCCCGGAGGGCGAGCGATGGTCGCCAGAGGCTTTAGCCTCTGGAAGCTTTGTGCTGTAGGGTTGCCGCCCGGAGGGCGGACGAAAAGTAAACTGCGGCCATGCCCAGCTCATGGACTCAGAATTTCTATCACATCGTATTCTCAACCAAGTTACGCGAGCCCTGGCTCACTCCGGAGATCGAATCCCGACTGCACCCATTCCTCGGCGGCATTGCACGAGATCTTGAATGCACCGCCCTTGCAATAAATGGCCATCTGGACCATGTGCATGTACTTGTGAGGTATCCATCAGATCTCAGTCACTCGGACCTGGCAAGGCATCTCAAGGCGCGCACTTCAAAATGGATGCATGAGAGCCTCGCGCAGATGCAGGAATTTGCGTGGCAGGATGGATATGGCGGCTTCACGGTGAGCAAATCAATGGTCGACAAGACCATCGCGTACATTGAGCAACAGAAGCGGCATCACGCCCGGACGAGCTTCACGGACGAGTTTCTGGACCTGCTATCCCGTCACGGAATCTCGGCGTCCTTCGATGAAGTATTCGGGCCATATCGCCCGCCCTCCGGGCGAGGAACCTGAAGCACCAGGAATCCAGAGGCTGAAGCCTCTGGCAACTTTCATTCGCCCTCCGGGCGGAAGGACGGAGTATGCCCCGCCCGACACCCGATGCCCGACACACACGTCCACTCCCAAGCCCCCGTCGACTCCCGCGCCGGGCCTCGGTGCTTCAGGCGCCGCCCGCAGCGAAAATCTCATCCCGGCCCCCAGGCCGGTCTGGTACACTTGCATCCCCCACCGCCCTCGGGTGGTCCCGGGCTCGGTCTTGAAAAGGAATCTCGCCATGGCCGAACGCAAATCCGGATCCTTCTACCTCGTCGTCCTATGCCTCGTCGCCGCGGGCGTCGTGCTCATCATGCAGGTCAATCGCCTGACCAATGACGTCCAGGCTTCGACCTCCGCCGGCGGCGCCGGGACCGCGCTCTACGCCGCCGCACGCCAGGGAGACGCCGCGGAGCTCTCCCGCCAGATCGCCGCGAAGGCCGATGTCAACGCCGTCGCCTCCGACGCCGATTCGGCGCCCGGGGAGTCGGGCATGACGCCCCTCATGCTCGCCGCGCAGAGCGGCAAGCACGACGCCGTCGATTCCCTCGTCAAGGCCGGCGCCAAGGTCGAGGCCCGCGCCAAGGACGGCCGCACCGCCCTGATGTATGCCGCCGGCTGGGCCGACGGCGCCACCGTCAAGACGCTCCTTGACGCCGGCGCCCGCATCGACGCCCGCTCTGAAGACCAGTGGACCGCCCTGATGATGGCGGCGAGCCGCGGCAGCAGCGAGAGCCTCGACGCCCTCATCGCCGCCGGCGCCAACATGGAGTTCAAGAACCGCTGGGGGCAGACGGCCCTCACGTGCGCGGCACTGGTCGCCGACACGGAAAAGGTCCGCAAGCTCGTCCACGGGTCTCCCCTCAACGCGGCCGATGCGAACGGCATGACCGCCCTGAATGTTGCCTGCGGCGGGGGCGAGGACTCAAACCCGGTCGTCGCCGCGCTGCTGGAGGCGGGTGCCGACCCCAAGATCGCCGACTCCGATGGCGTCACCCCGCTGATGCGAGCGGCCGACCGCGGGGACGCCGCGCGGGTGGCGATGCTGCTCAAGGCCGGCGCGCCCGTGGACGCCAAGGACCTCTCGGGCCGCACCGCGATGGACTGGGCGACGGCGCGCGATGACGACGCGGGCAAGGCCGTCGCCGCCGTTCTCAAGGCCGGTCATTGAACCTCTCACCGGGCCAGAATCCGCAGCTGGGCTCGGGCGGAAGCCCGGCACAGTCCAAGCGGGCGCTGCGAAGCCTCCTGGCCGCCCAGCTCAAGCAGATCACCCCGTCTCAGCGTCTGGAATGGTCGCAGAAGGTGTGCGAGGGGATTCTCGCCTCCTCCTGGTACCGCGGGGCCGCGTCGCTTTTCGTGTTCCTGTCGGACCCGCAGGAGCCGGACCTGGGCGAGGTGGTTCGGGCGTGCCTGGGATCGGGGCGGACGGTCTGCGCCCCGCGGATGGACTGGGCGACGTCGGTCATGCAGGCGTGCGAGGTGCTGGACCCGGCCCGTGACGTGGTCGCCTCCCGCTACGGGCTGACCGAACCCGCGGCGCACTGCCGGGTGGTGGCCCCGGGGACGATCGATCTGGTGCTGATCCCTGGGATCGCGTTTGACCGCTCGGGAAATCGGCTGGGACGCGGGGGCGGGTTCTATGATCGCTTCCTTGCCCAGAGCGAACTTCGTGCTCGCCGCCTGGGCGTCGCGTTCGACCTCCAGATCGTTCCCGACGTCCCCAGCGAACGCCACGATGCTCGCATGGACGCGGTGGTCACGCCTTCGGGCTTCATCGAAGCCGGGCCCCACCGCGATCCGCACGCAGGTTGATCGAACGGCGCGGGTCCGTCCGATCTACACGCGGAGCAAGCGATCCCGACCGGGCGCGGCTTTTCGCGCTGGCCTTGCCCAGTTTCCCACGACCTTCGCACCGCAGGAATCGACCCAATGGCCCTCCCCTCCCAGACCGAACGTTCCAACTCCAGTTCCCGCGTCTCGGCCTCTCGCACACGGGGGATGTCGTCCAAGGTCGTGGCCGGTGTCGCCACCGTGGTGGTCGCGGCCGCGGCCGTCGGCGGGTACCTCTACTTCAAGGGCCAGCCCGCGGCGGCGCCTTCCACCGCCGGCGGATCCACCGGGGATTCCAAGACCCCGCCCAAGAAGAACGACACGCTCGGCTCCAAGCCGCCGGTGACGCCGGGGACCGACAACTCCAAGAAGTCGGCGACGCCCCCGCCGGTGACGCCCCCCACCACCACGCCGGCGAACACGCCCACCACCCCGCCCAGCAATCCCCCCACCACGCTGAACCAGGGATCGGGCTCCCCGAGCACCGGGACGCCGAATCCCGGCCCGGCTCCGGCCCCCGCACCGGTCCCCACCCCCGCCGGCACTACGCCTCCGTCGGCCGAACCGCCCAAGAGCGACAGCGGCAAGCCCACGCCGGTGGATCTTTCGAATCCGTCGGCGACGCCCGGGACCAAGGCCCCGGAGACGACGGATGCTCGGCCGCCGGCCCCCACGTCGGCGCTGCCGGCATCCGGATCGACGGCGGATGTGAAATCGGTGATGAGCCAGGGAGATGAGGCGCAGTCCAAGGGGAACCTGGTGCAGGCGAGGCAGCTGTTCAGCAAGGCGCTGCTGAACGCGAGCACGTCCAAGTCGGACCAGGAGGCGCTGCGGAAGAAGCTGACGGCGATCAACCAGGACCTGATTTTCTCTCCCAAGGTCGTCGCCGGTGATCCGCTGACCGAGACGTATGCAATCCAGTCGGGTGACGCGGTGGCGAGGCTGCCGCGCAAGCGCGAGCTGGCGATCGATTGGCGGCTGCTCAAGCGGGTGAACAACCTGACGGACGACGACCTGACGCGTCTGAAGGTCGGCCAGAAGATCAAGCTGGTTCGCGGGCCATTCCACGCGGTGGTGACCAAGGCCGAATACCGGCTGGACATCTTCGCGGGTTCCCCGGACGAGCCGGAAAACTGGGTGTACATCCGCTCGTTCAACGTGGGGCTGGGGGAGGGAAATGGGACACCGGTAGGTTCTTTCGTGGTCAAGAGCCGCCAGGTGAACCCGCCGTGGACAAATCCCAAGACTGGTGAGAAATTTGCGGCGGATGATCCCAAGAACCCCGTCGGAGAGTATTGGATCGGCTGGGAGGGTGTGGGCCCCTCGGCGAGTTACAAGGGGTTTGGGATTCACGGGACGGTGGATCCGGGGAGCATCGGCCAGCAGAAGTCCATGGGCTGCGTCCGCCTGGTGAATGACGACGTGGCGATGGTGTATGAGATGCTTACCGAGCGGATCAGCGTCGTTCAGGTTCGGCCTTGAATCTTTGAATCAAGGGAATACGGACACGGGCCGACGGAGTTGACACTGGGTGGGACGTGCGCGCTATGGGCGCCATCCAGGATGGCGATAGCGTCCGGTAATAACCGGTCCGCGTGAGTATGTGTGATTTCCGCGTTCGGTGCCCGCGGTGGGAGCCCGTGCACACAAGTTGTTTCGTACCCCGGTCGCCGTCGGTGGCCGGAGATCTGTTCTGAAAGCACCTTCAGTGGGAAGGTCCGTTTTCTTTATTTCGGAGATGAGTTCATGAAGAATTGCAGCCGCATCCTCGCCCTGTCCCTGATCGCCGGCCTCGCCGGCGTTGCGTTCGCCGGCCCCGAGAACGAAGACGTGCCGATGACCGGCGCCATCCGCGGTGACGTCAAGCGCGTCACCCCCGTCGGCGTGCAGGGCTCGGGCGGCTCGACCCGCTCGGTCAGCCTCCAGAACGTCTTCGACACCGCCGACCTCGACGGCCTGGGCACCCCCGCCTACACCGGCTTCACCCAGGGCCTGATCGCCGACTGGGGCACCATGAGCCTGCCCCGCACCGGCCCCAGCGCCTTTGGCCCCCGCACCTCGACCATCGACGAGGTGTACTTCGGCCTCTCCAACACCCTGCCCGACCTGTTCAACGACGTCGTGATCACCTTCTGGGACAACCCCCGCATGTGGGAGACCACCGGCGTCGCCAACTCCGGCGGCTTCCAGGCCTCCTCCACGACGATCTCGGGCGCGTTCATCGTCAGCCTCGCCGACGCGACGCCCCTGTTCCCCTCCTTCTCCGTCTACCAGGTGCAGGGCCTGAGCCAGCTGGCCGCCCCCATCGCCCTGGACGACAACTTCTTCGGCATCACCGTCGAAGTGCTCCAGCAGGGCACCTCGACCCGTGACACGGGCGCCGTCCAGATCTTCAACACCGACGTGAACGGCGCGATCGTCGGCTGGAGCGAGGACCGCTTCGGCCGCGACGTGACGATCAACAACATCATCGACGAGACCGAGTGCAACCGCGTCTTCACCGGCGTTGGCAACCCCGCCAACCTCTTCCTCCGCGTGGACACGCTGTTCTGCGACAGCGACTTCGACGGCTCGGGCTTCTCCGACACCGACGACTTCGACGCGATGGTCCGCGCCTACGAGGCGGGCTGCTAAGCACTGACCAAGCGGGCCAGCTCCTCTCGGCCCGCCTGATGGGGATAGAGCCGCGCCCCGGAGCTCACACTCCGGGGCGTTTTTCATTTTTGACCGGGATGCGGGAGGCCGGCCGCGGCCGTCAGGCGCGCCGCGGCGCGGCGCCTTCCACAGTCAGCGGCACCGCGCCGTACTGCTCGGGGGTGATCACGGGCATGGCGATGCGGGCGGGCTGGGGGACCTGGCCGCGCTCGATCATGACCTTGCGCAGCGGGCCGGGGAGGTGGAACTCCATGTCCTCTTCCACCAGCTCGCGCTGCTCGATCGTGGCGCCGTAGCGGGCGACCAGGGCGCGGCAGATCTCGGCGACCAGGTCCTCGGGAGCGCTCGCCCCGGCCGTCACCATCACGCGCTCACGCCCCGTAGGGAACCATGCGGGGTCGAGCTCGGAGACGTCGTCGAGCAGGTAGCCGGGCGTGCCGGCGGTGCGGGCAATCTCGGTGAGGCGGACGGAGTTGCTGGAGTTGCGGCTGCCCACCACCAGCACCGCGTCGCAGTCGGGGGCGACGATCCGCACGGCGTGCTGGCGATTGGTCGTCGCGTAGCAGATGTCGCTGGAGGGCGGCTCCTTGATCGCCGGGAAGGCCTCTCGCAGCGCCCCGATGATCACGCCCGCGTCGTCGGTCGAGAGCGTGGTCTGCGTCAGGTAGACCAGTCGCTGCGGGTCGTGGATGACCAGGTGCGGGATGTCCTCGGGCGATTCGACGATCTGGATCGCCTGCGGGGCTTCGCCCGTGGTCCCGATCACCTCCTGGTGGTTGCGGTGGCCGACCAGCAGGATCTGGTAGCCCTGGCGGGCATACCGAACAACTTCCGAGTGCACCTTGGTGACCAGCGGGCATGTCGCGTCGATGGCGAAGAGATTGAGGGCCGCCGCTCGCTGGCGGATCGCCGGGCTGATGCCGTGGGCGGAGAAGACGACGATCTTGCCGGAGGGATCGGGGATGTCCTCGAGGCTCTCAACAAAGACGACCCCGCGGCGGGTGAAGCGGCCGACGACGTGCTTGTTGTGGACGATCTCGTGGAAGACGTAAACGGTCTCGCCCGGGAAGAGCCCCAGGACCTGATCGACGACGTCGATCGCCATGCGGACGCCGGCGCAGAATCCGCGAGGATGGACGAGGATCAGCTTCACGGGTGAATCCTAGGAATGGGAGCGGGAGAGGCTGGTGATCACAGTTGTTTGTATTGTGTTTGGATACACAACTGTCAACTGACAGCGTGGTAGGGAACCCTGCTCAGGTTGCGTCCGGGCATCGGGCAGACTACGCTTCTTGAGTATTTCTGGCAGAATTTTTCCCTCACACCACATTGATCGACGGAAGGAAGCGCATCCATGGGTCGTATGCGAGTCGGTCATGTAGCACTACCTGTAGCGGCTGCGGTGGTGGTGGCGGGCGCGACGGCGACGTTCTGGCTTCCCATGTTGACCGACGGGGGTCGCGCGGGTGAGTCGTGGGAGGCGTCGGCCTCGGCTTCTACGGAGCTTCTTCCCACCGGTTCGGCGGCCGGTTCGACGGATGAACTGGCTGGCTCGCAGGAGCCGGCGGACTTGATTCGATTCGGGTCCAAGTCGGCCAAGCCCCGGCCCAGCGGGTCGGTGCGGCTGGCGACGTACAACGTTGAAAATCTCTTCGACGACCAGGACGACCCGGCGCTCTCGGGGAAGTACGAGGATAAGGATCTGGCCAAGCCCGTGGGAGAGCTTCGCGGGGCGGCGGCGGCGATCCGGGCGCTGGACGCCGATGTGCTCGCCGTGGAAGAGATCGAATCGATCGACGCCCTGCGGTGGTTCCGAGATCACTGGCTCAAGGACCTGGGGTACGAGTACATCGCCTCGGTCGATGCGGGTGATGAACGCGGGATTGAGCAGGGAGTCCTGAGCCGCTATCCGATCACGGGCATCAAGAACTGGCCGGGCCTGGCGCTGGAAGGGGTTCACCCCGAGAAGGCGCCCGATGCCGAGGCCGGCTCACCGCTCAAGCTCCATCGCTCGCCTCTGAAGGTCGAAGTCGTGCTGGGCGGCGAGGGCAACACCGCGCAGGTGCTGACGCTGTTTGTGGTGCACCACAAGTCGGGGGCGAAGAGCGCCTACTGGCGGGAGGCGGAGGCGAAGAAGGTGGTGGAACTGGTCCACGCCGAGGAGGCCGCAAGCCCCGGGCGAGCGATCGCCATCCTGGGTGACTTCAACGCGACGCCGGATCAGTCCTCGGTGGGGACGTACCTAACGGGCGGGTTCATCGATGTCTTTGCCGACCGGGTGCAGGGCGATCCGGCGTGGATCACGCACGAATCGGGGCGGACGATTGACCTGATCCTGGGGAACCGGGCGCTGGTGGAGCACATCGCGGGCGGCTCGCACTTTGTGCTGGGCGTCCCGGCGCGTCCGGCGGGGAGCGACTGGAAGACCACGCCGCCGCCGGAGGGGTACGGGAGCGATCATTACCCCGTCGCCGTGGATCTGAGCTTTCCGGGCGTGAAGCCGCCGGCGCACCGTACCGGGGCGGGAACGGGCGGCGGAGCGGGATCGAAATCTGAACACGTTGCTGACAAAGCCGGCCGTGCCGGCGGTGGTAGTCGTTGATGGGTTCGCATAACCTTCGCCACCCGTGATCGGGCCGCAGGGATGCGGCGGTCGCGGAGGGCGAAGGCGGGCGGGAGTGCGTTTGGGCGCGGTGTTTCTGGGTCACCGCGGCCGTCCGTGAAGAGTGTGTGTCGCCGATCCGTTGGATGTGGTGGACGGATGGGATGGAAGGATCGGCGAGGAACGTTTGTGGCGCATGGATGCATCGTCCGCGTGGATTGGCCCTTGAACGCTTGAGCCGCACTCACCAGCAGTTTCGTTCTCGCCCTCGGGAAGAACGGGACTGACGCCGGAGGAGACGATGATGATGACCAGGTCCGCCGCCCGCCGACTCACCAGCCTCTCTTGTGGCCATCGCTTCGCCCGGGCGGCCCGCCGGGGCGCGGGGTTCACGCTGATCGAGCTTCTGGTGGTGATCGCGATCATCGCGCTGCTCATCAGCATCCTGCTGCCGGCGCTGGGAGAGGCCAGGCGGCAGGCGAGGATCATCGTGTGCCGCAGCAACATGCGGCAGCTGGCGATCGCGTTCGTGTCGTATGCGGATGCGAACAAGGATGCGGTGGTGGGCTCTCCGACAACCAGCGGCGCGGTTGCGCAGTTCAAGAAGCAGTTCAACGGCATCGCGACCCAGCCCTACGACTGGATCGGGCCGCTGGCCTCCCACATGGGGTACGACCGCGGGCCGGGTGAGGGCGCGGGTGACGTGTCGGGGGATGAGAACGAGCGTGCGAAGCGGTTTGACTGGTACCGCACGGCCGTGAAGCCGACGATCTGCACCGAGAACAACATTCTCGCCGAAGGCTATCCCAACAAGAACAGCTCGCTGTACGCCCCGGGACGGATGATCTCGTACAACATGACGACGCAGTTCACGTCGGCGTGGGCCCCGGCGTCCAAGGGCGGCACGGGGGATGACTGGCGGTATTACTCCCGGGCGCAGTACAAGCCGATGGTGAGCCTGATCGGCACGCCGCACATGAAGGGGATTCTCTACGAGGGAGCACGCTTCGTGCAGGTCGGCTCCAAGCCGCCGGATTTCGACTACACGATCGACGCCAGCTACGGCGGCGCGTTCGGGGATACTGGTCCCTGGTTCAATGACAACAAGACGCTGCCCCGCCTGATGGCGCCCGGGGAAGATCTCGCGGGCATCATGCAGACGTTCGATCCCCGTCGCTACGCGTTCCGGCACGGCTCGAAGAACGAGCTTTCCACCCTGGGCGGCACCTCCGGGGCCCTCTGCCAGGGCCACATCGCGTTCCTCGACGGCCACGTGGAGCTGATGGACGACGGCAAGGCGACCAATCCTGACTACTGGATGCCCACGGGCACGAAGCTGAACATCAACAACCAGAAGATCCCGACCTGGAACTACACGAAGAAGAACTTCAAGGATGCGTCGGGCCAGAGCGGCAAGGGCGTGTACGTCGTTCCGTGATCTCCCGCCTTGGGCTGCATGCAGAGGATTAGTTCAATGCCTCCTACGGACTCCATCCCGGCCCCGATCGACAAGAAGAAGCTCATGCTGAGCGGTGCGGCGGGCGCGGTCGCACTCGCGGTGCTGGTGCTCGTGGTGGGGCGGATGCTCTTCTTCTCGACGGCGACGGCCTCGGAAGCGTCCCGCGTGCGCGTGGCCGTGGACGGCGTGACGGGGGAGGTCATCGAGGACTTCCGCATTTCCGAGGGGATGTCGTACCCCTGGGTGAATCCCAAGACCGGGCAGGCCACGCTCTATCCGCCGGAAACCTGCTTCTGGACCAAGGATGGCAAGGCGAAGCTCAAGCCGACCTATGTCGTGCTCAATGAGCTGATGGGCAAGACCGGCAAGACGATCTGCCCCGATTGCGGCCGAGAGGTCCGGGCGCACAACCCGCTGCCGCCGTCGAATCTGTTCCAGGACGCGGCCCGCGCGGCCAAGAAGTAACCGCGGAGAGGCCGGAAGGGGACGCCGATCGCGCAGATTATCGCCTCGCCACGACATGAAACACGTGCCAGTGTTTTGCGTGGCCTTCGGCGTCCGTTCCATCCTTTTCATCTTCCTGGAAGTGTTCCAGCTTCAGGCCGCCCAGCATGGCGAGGATCTGGTCGCGCGCGTGGTGGGAGCGGCCGGGGATGCTTGCCCATGCGTCCCTGGGGCCAAAGAACTGGCCGCTGAAGCGTGAGCCCGGGGCGAGGCGAGCACGGATCCATGCCCACACGCGGGTGAAATGCTGGGGCGGGACGAAGGGAAGGACGAAGCTCGCGTTGACGAGGTCGACGGTGGGCGGGATGGCGGCCTGAGCGCCGGGCTCTGGCGCGGCACCGGCGAGGTCTTCGAGGGTGGAGCGGATGTAGCGGAGCGTGGATCCGCCGCGCGGAAGGTCTGTGAGATCGCTCGCGGCGGGGTGGGGGTCGACGGCGATGACGTTCCAGCCGCGGGAGAGCAGGGCGCGGGTGTCGCGTCCTTCGCCGGAGCCCAGATCAAGGGCGAAACGGGGCGGGGGGCTGGAGGGGATTTCGGCGTCGAAGGCGTCGAGCGCCATGATGAGGGTTTCGCGCGGGGGCTTGCCGGCGACGGCGGCGTAGTAGGTGGACCAGTCGCGTCCGCCGAATCGCGTGTCGGGCGTGGGCATGCAAGAGGGTAGTGGGTTTGGAACCTACGCTGGGGCATGTACGGAGATCTGCGGGAGTTTCTGCGGGCGCTGGATGGGGCGGGGGAGCTGGCGCGGGTGGATGCGGCGGTGTCCCCGATCCTTGAGATCGCGCAGCTCGCCGACGTGATGAGCAAATCGCCCGCGCCGCACCTGCCATCGCAATCGGCGAGGCGCTGTGATCCGAGGTTCCACCACATGGGCGGCAAGGCGCTGCTGCTGACCAACGTGCAGGGCGCGGAGATGCCGGTGGCGATCAACACGCTGGGGAGCTACCGGCGCATGGAGATGGCGCTGGGGTGTCAGGAGGGCGGGTTCGAGGCCGTCGCCGCGCGCATCGCCGAACTTGTGAAGCCGGAGTTTCCCAAATCGCTGGGGGAGGCATTCGCCAAGGCGCGGTCGATGCTGCCGCTGCTGAAGATCGGGCCCAAGCGGCGGCGAGGGATGGGATTGTGCCAGGAAGTCGTTCACACGGGGGAGGGGATCGACCTGCGGCGGCTACCGATCATCCGCTGCTGGCCCGCGGATGGTGATCCGGCGGCGGTGGGGTTTCCGGGGGGGCTGAACGAGGGCGTTGCGGGCGTGGAATCGGGACCCGCGTGGGAAGAGCAGTTTCGCGGGCGGTACATCACGCTCGCGGGGATTCACACGATCCACGCGAGCGATGCGGGGAACCCGCGGCCGTCGTCGCACAACATCGGGATGTACCGGGTGCAGCTGCTGGGGCGGCGGACGATGGCGATGCACTGGCACATGCACCACGACGGGGCGCGGCACTGGAGATCGTGGAAGGCCAGGGGCGAGCCGATGCCGGTGGCGATCGCGCTGGGCGGTGAAAGCGTGCTGCCGTATGCGGCGACGGCGCCGCTGCCGCCGGGGATCAGCGAGCTGCTGATGGCGGGGTTCCTGCGTTCGTTTTCGGGGGGCGGCGGGATTGAGATGGTGATGGGGCGCACGGTGCCGGTGTGGGTGCCGGCGTCGGCGGAGATCGTGATCGAGGGATACGTGAGCCACGAGGCGGCAGGGGTGGGATGGGAACCGGGCAGCGGAGAGGCGATCGGACCAGGGGCGGTGCTGGAAGGACCCTTTGGTGATCACACAGGGTTCTACTCGATGCCGGACCGGTACCCGGTGCTGACGGTGACGGGGATCACGCACCGCAAGGACCCGATCTATCCAACGACGGTGGTGGGATTGCCGCCGCAGGAGGATTACTTCATCGGGAAGGCGACGGAGCGGGTGTTTTTGCCGCTGCTGAACACAATCGTGCCGGACATCGAGGATTACGATCTTCCGATGTTCGGGGCGTTCCACAACAGCGCGATGGTGAAGGTGGAGAAGAGCTATCCGCTGCAGGGGCGGCGAGTGATGCACTCGGTGTGGGGCGCGGGGCAGATGGCGTGGACCAAGACGGTGTTTGTGGTGGACGATGATGTGGACGTGCACGACACCACGGCGGTATTGAAGGCTGCGGCGGAGTGGTGCAGGCCGGGGCGGGATATCGAGACGGTGAACGGGCCGCTGGACATTTTGGACCACGCGGCGCCTCGGCTGGGGGCGGGGATGAAGATCGGGTTTGACTGCACGCGCAAGTTTGCTGGTGAAGTGGATGACGGGGAGGAAGATGTGGGACGCGGGGGCGTTCAGGTCCGCACGCCGGAGCATCTTCCGCGGGATGCGGAAGATGCAGAACAGTTGCTCGCGACCGTACGGAGTGTCGCGGGCGTCACGGCGGCGGAACTGCCCGCGTCGTGCGGGTTTGGATGGCTGATGGTGGGCGTGGAGAAGAAGTCGGCGGGGGACGGGGCGAGGGCGGCGGAAGCTGTGCTCGCGGCGCTGGAAGGCATGGAGCGTGGGCCGTCGTTTGTGGTGGTGGTGGACGCGGCGGTGGATATCTCAAGCGTGGACGAGGCGATGTTCCACTGGTGCGCGAACTGTGATGTGGGCCGGGACGGATTTGAGGGGCGGAACGGGAAGGGAAACATTGTTCGCCTCGCGTATGACGCGACGCCCAAGGTTCGGGGCGATGAGCGGAACGGCAAGCCGGTGCGGGCGTGGCCGCCGATCCTGCGGATGCGTGAAGATATCGTGAGGCGGGTGGCGTCCCGGTGGCGGGAATACGGGCTGGGCTGAGAATCGGCGGGGTGGGGACGCCCGGGCGGCGCGGGGGTGCAAAGATTGCCCCTTGAGAAAGGTCTGAATTCAATGGCTGAACCCAACGCTCGCGGCGACGGCACTGTGGACCGGATGATCAAGGTTCCGCCCGCCGACAACTCACTGGCGAGGATCGCGGAGGAGCCGCGGATCCTGGAGCAGCTCGACACAATGATCGCGGCCGTGGGCGGCACGCCGGGCTCGTTCAAGGGCAAGCTGGTGCGCGACCTGATGGTCGCGGGGCTGAAGCTGCTGCCCGACGGGCGCGACACGGGGGAGCTGAAGCTGATGTCGTCGGCGGTGCGGGAGATGCGTTACGCGTACACCGTGTTTGCGCGGTACGCGGAGACGCACAAGGTGACGATCTTCGGATCGGCGAGGACGCCCGAGGACCATCCCGATTATGCGTCGTGCGTGGAGTTCAGCAAGACGATGGCGGAGAAGGGGTGGATGATCATCACGGGCGCGGGGGGCGGGATCATGCACGCGGGGCACGTGGGCCCGGGGAGGGACGCGAGCTTCGGGGTGGCGATCCGCCTGCCGTTTGAGACCAACGCGAACAAGGTGATCGCCGGGGACGAGAAGCTGATCCACTTCCGGTATTTCTTCACACGCAAGCTGATGTTCATCTCCCAGGCGGAGGCGGTGGCGCTCTTCCCGGGCGGGTTTGGCACGATGGACGAGGCGTTCGAGGCGCTGACGCTGGTGCAGACGGGCAAGACGAGCATGGTGCCAATCGTGATGCTCGAGGGCGTGGGCGGGGACTACTGGAAGACGTGGGACCACTGGATCCGCACGCAGGTGCTGGGCCGCAAGTGGATCAGCCCCGAGGACACGGGTCTGTACCACCTCGCCCAGTCGCCGCAGGAGGCGGCGGAGCACATCATGAAGTTCTACCGGAACTATCACTCGTCGAGGTATGTCGACGACGACTTTGTGATCCGCCTCAAGCACCCGCTCAAGCCGCACGACGTGGAGCGGCTCGCGGAGGAGTTCAAGCCGATCATCAAGTCGGGAACGCTGACGCAGCGAGGCCCGTACTCGGCGGAGGATGAGTGGCCGCAGCTCCCGCGGATCTCGTTCACGCATACGCGGGGGCGGATCGGGCTGATCCGGCGGCTGATCGACCGCATCAACGAGTGCACGCCGGCGGACGAGGCGTGGACGGTGCCGGGGCGCGCGTAATCGCGCATGGCCGGGCGCGGCTGGTGGGCGGGTAACGGGCGGAACACATGCGGCTTCGACGACAGGGCGCTTGGGCGGGCGTGTCCGCGGCCGCGGGGCGGTGCGGAGTCGCCGCGCTGATGGGCGCGCTGGGGGCCACGCTGCTGGTTGGGTGCTCGTCGGGCTCGCCGGAGAAAGAAAAGCCCCGCGAATTTTCCCAGGTGAAGGTGGATGAAGTCCGCGCCGCGGGTGATGGGATGGACGTGGAGTTCTGGGTGACGGACCTTTCGGCCGCGGCGCTGGGCAGGGCGCTGGTGGGCGTGGAGAGCGCGGAACTCACGGATAAGGCGGGAGCGGCGTGGCGGGGCAACGGGCTGCGGATCTACAAGACCAGCGCGCAGGCGGCGCGGGAGCTGGGCGCCTCCCTGCCGCTGCAGGGGCAGGCGAGGCGCGATTCGCTGCCGATGCTGGACCGCTGGATGCCGCTCTCGACGGGGCGCAAGTGGGAGTCGGGGCTGGAAGTGTGGCTCGACCAGCAGGACTGGGGCTCGCAGGGCGGCAGCGCTGCCGTCGCGGTGAGCACGGGGAAGCTGACGCTGGGGCCGGGCTCGCTGCGGCTGCTGGCGAGGAGCTGGCTGATCGCAGGGGCGACGGATCCGTTGCTTTCGATGCCGGGAGCGGAGATTCCGGCTGCGATGGTGGTCGAGCTGGTGGCGCAGCACGTGGACCGCTCGCGGTCGGGGCCGTCGGACCTGATCACGGGGCCGACGCTGGCAAGCCCACGGGAAGAGGGGCAGGTCTTTGAGCGGTTGATGATCGACCTGGTGTGCGAGCCGGGGCAGACGATTGTGATCGTGCCGGCGCACCCGCGAGAGGATTGGCACGCGGGGACGGATGGGGCCGGGGCGGTGGCCGGCGGAACGGGGGCGGCGGGGCCTTCGGCCACGCCTTCTTCGGAGCCGCCGGTGATTGATCCGGTGCCGGAGGGGACCGCATCCGCGGAGCAGCCGGGGGATTCATTGCCGGTAGGGTCCGCGGCGCCGGCGACGCCGATCGGGCCGGCGGTGCCGGACCTGCTCACGCTGGGTGAGGCGATGCTGACGGATGCGACGGTGGGGCGCGGGGCGAGCCGGCGAGTGATTGTCGTCGTGACGCCGCGGGTGCCGGGGAAGTTTGAGCCGCTGGGCGCGAAGCGCGAGCCGCGGCCGGTGGCGCCGGTCCGGTAACAGTCGGCGGGGCGGAGCATTCAGAACACACCGCAGTCAGCGTCCGGGACGTCCGATCAACGCCCCGGAGGTTCGCCGATGCTGCGTGTAGAACTGTCCGGAGCCGTTCCGGGCATGAGACTTGCAATGCCGATTCATCACCCCCGCCGGCCAGGGGGTGTCTTGCTGCGCACGGGCTACGAACTGGACCAGCCCAGCATCGCCAAGCTGCGCGAGCTGGGGGTGTACGAGGCGTGGATCGAGTGCCCGGGCGTGGATTTCATGGCGGACTTTGTCTGCCCCGCGGTGCACAAGGCCTGCCACGAGCTGGCGCACTCCATCTCCGGAGCGCTCACGCCCACCTCGGCGGGCGTTGATCCGGCCCTGGATTTCAAGGCCTACAAGCGGGCGGTGGTCTCGCTGCTGGAAAAGCTTGCGGAGAATCGCTCGGCGGCGCTGTTCCTGGGTGAGATCGGGCGGTCGGGGAGCACCTCGCTGCGGCACGCGTGCAACGTGGCGCTGGTGAGCGTGCTGATCGGGCTGAAAATTGACTACTACCTGATGCGCGAGCGGCCCAAGCTCTCGGCGTACGAGGCGAGGGATGTGTCCAACCTGGGCGTGGGCGCCCTGCTGCACGACGTGGGGTTGCTGGGGCTGGACCCCGCGGTGCTGGAGGCGTGGCACGCGAGCCGCGACAGCGCGGACCCGGAGATCCGCCGGCACGTCGCCATCGGCCACGAGCGGGTGCACCGCTGGGTCGATCCATCGGCGGCGGCGGTCGTGCTGCACCACCACCAGCGTTTCGACGGCTCGGGGTATCCCAGCGTGCCCGCGCCGGGGCCGGGGCGATCGCTCCAGGGATCGGAAGTTCACGTGTTCGCCCGCATCGCCGCCGCGGCCGATCTCCTGGACGGGCTTCGCCACCGCTGTGAGGTGGGGGACGCCGCCGACGAGCGTCCGCTGCGGCCGATGGTGCGAGCCCTGAGCATGCTGCTGAAGGAGCCGTACCGCTCGTGGATCGATCCGGTGATCCTGCGGGCGCTCTTGACGGTGGTTCCGCCGTACGCGCCGGGGACGCGGGTGACGCTCAGCGATGGCTGCGAGGCCGTGGTGGTGGGCTGGAACCCGCAGCACCCGTGCCGGCCGACGGTGGCGGAGATCGTGGCCCCGCGGCGCAAATCGACGGTGCAGCCGCGCGGGACGAGCGTGCACATCGACCTGACGGCAAACAGCGACCTGTTCATCGCCCACGCCGAGGGGGAAGATGTCGCGGCGGACAATTTCGTACTGCCGCCGGCGCAGGGCTGGGAGCAGACGGGGTGTGTGGCGCCGAGCCGCGCGGTGGTTGCGTGATGAGGGGGAGGGGCGCGGCGATCGCGTGCGAAGAGGCCGCTGGTTTCTTCAGCAGACTGCATTGATTGACGGATTGCGCCTTGGTAGTCTCGACGTATGTCGAACTTCCGGGGCGTTTTCATTGCAGCGGTGGTTGGCGTTTTGGCGGGCGACGCGCTGGGGCAGCCCGTCAATTATGACTTTGGCTCCGCCAATTCAGCACCTTCAAGCTCCTACGGAGCGGGTGCGAATCAGCCAGGCATCTGGAATAGTGCGAGTTCCGTGATGCTGGATGTGTATGGTCAGCCGACTGCGATGAAATTGGCTTTCAACGGTTGGATTGGGGGGAACCTTCCGATTCCCTCCGCAGCGCCTGATGATCGTGCACTCATGGAGGACTACACGCTGGGCTTTCCCGGCGATTCCATGACCATCAAAAACGTGGTTCCAGGCAAGTACCGTCTCTACCTCTACATGTGGGGCGGCTTATTCGGTCAGGGCGCGGGTACGAACGGGTTGAATGTGAATGTGGTGGGAAGCACACCCTCTCGCGTTGATGTGAAGGTGAACTATTCGGCGGCTTGGCCCGGCGGACAGGTTCTGGGCAACACCTTCAATTTCGCCGACATCGAATTGACCAACACCACGTTCATTGACTTGGTTCCGCTGGGGACCGAGACTCATCCCTCGATCTTCCAGGGCTTCCAGCTCATTCCCATCCCAGCTCCCGGCGCGGCGAGCTTGGTGCCGCTGGCGTTGCTGGCGGCGCGGCGGCGGCGATGACGCAGGAGCGAACCACATCTCGCCCCGCGTGGATCAGTGGCCGTCCTTGGTCGCCCGCAGCACTTCGTCCACGGTCGTGAGGCCCTTGCTGACCTTCTTGAGGCCGTCCTGCTGGAGCGTGGTCATGCCGCGCTCGATGCAGATGCGGGTGAACTCGGGGGCGCTGGGGTTGCGGGCGATGATGTCGCGGAGCTGGTTGTCGACGGCGAGGAGCTCGTAGAGGCCCACGCGGCCGGAGTAGCCGATCTTGCGGCACTTGTCGCAGCCCTTGGGGACCCAGACCTTCTCGGTGTCCATGCCCTGGACCTCGAGGTATTCCCGGAGGGTTTCGGCAGGGGCTTCCTCGTGCTTGCAGTGGGAGCAGAGGCGGCGGATGAGTCGCTGGGCGAGGACGGCGTTGACGGCGGCGGAGGCGAGGAAGGGCTCGACGCCGATGTTGACCAGTCGCGTGATGGAGCTGGGGGCGTCGTTGGTATGGAGGGTGCTGAGGACGAGGTGGCCGGTGAGGGCGGCCTGGACGGCGGTGTGGGCGGTCTCGTGGTCTCGGATTTCGCCCAGCATGATGACGTCGGGGTCCTGGCGCAGCAGGGCCTTGAGGGCCTTGGCGAAGGTCATCCCGATCTTCTCGTGCATCTGGGTCTGGGTGATGCCGTCGAGGTGGTATTCGACGGGGTCCTCGACCGTCGAGATGTTCATGGAGGTCTTGTCGAGCTTGCGGAGGGAGGCGTAGAGGGTGGTGGTTTTACCCGAGCCGGTGGGGCCGGTGACCAGCACGATGCCGTGGGGCGCCTCGATCTGCTTGCGCCAGACTTCGAGGATGTTCTCGTCGAAGCCCAGCTGCTCGAGCTCGACGTTGATGGACTTGGTGTCCAGGATTCGCATGACCGTCTTCTCACCGTACCCGTTGGGGAGGGTGGAGACGCGAAGGTCGAGCTTGCGGCCCTGCACCATGGCGCGGATGCGGCCGTCCTGCGGCAGGCGGCGCTCGGAGATATCCAGGTTCGCCATGATCTTGAGGCGACTGGTGATCGCGGCGCCCATGGAGATGGGCGGGTTCATTGATTCGAAGAGCTCGCCGTCGATGCGGAAACGCACGCGAACTTTCTTCTCCGCGGGCTCGATGTGGATGTCGCTGGCGCCTTCCTTGACGGCGGTGTGGATGATGTGGTTGACGTACTTGATGACCGGGGACTCGGCAGCCTCTTTCTCGAGGTTGAGCTCCTCGGCCTTCTTGGCCTCGACCTGCACGTCGCCCTCGCCGACCTCGGCGAGCATCTCCGACATGTCCATCTCGGACTGGGCGTCCTCCTTGGGCCCGCCGACGATCTCCATGACGCCGCGGATGTCGATGGAGGGCGTCATGACGAACTTCACGCCGCCGACGCGCAGGCGCTCCTTGATCTCGTCGACCAGGAAGACGCGCTTGGGGTCGGGAGTGGCGACGACGACGCGGGAGCCCTCGGTGCGCAGCGGGACCACCATGTGGGCGCTGCAGAACTCGGGGGTGAGGCGCTGGAGGAGGGTGCCGTCCCACCCGCCGGAGGAGGCCAGGTCGAGGCGGATTCGTTCGAAGGGGATGCGGGCGGCGATGGCGACGCACTCGAGGACGGCGGCCTCATCGGCGCCGTTCTCGATGACGATGTCGATGAGGCGTTTGCCGGGGGACTGCTTGCAGATCTGGCGGGCGATCTGGAGCTTGTCGGCCGGGACGGCGCCACGGCGGACCAGCAGTTCCTCGATGCCCTGGGGCTCGGGGTGCTCCTGCACGGCGGCGCCCGAGGGATCCAGCGTGATGGGGCCGTGGTCGTCGGAGGGGTCGTAGACCAGCTTGGCGGCGGGGCCGACGGTCGCCTGGCCGGGGGCGGGCGCCGGAGCGGGGGCGGGCGCGGCGGATGCGGCGGCGGAGTTCGCGGGCGCCGCGGTTCCGGCCGTCGCCGCGGCGGTGGGACGCTGCGCGGGGGCTTCCTGGTAGTGGCGCTGGTTCGCCGGGACGGAGGGGAGCGGGGAATAGGTCTTTTCCGCGGCGGGAACGGCGGCATCCTGGGCGGGCGCGGGGGTCACGAGCGGCTTGGCGGCCTTGCGCGCGGCGCGGCTCGCGTCGTCGTCCGACAGGCCGAGCTCGCTGAGGATGTCGTCTATGTTGTGCTTTGCCACGTCCGCGTTTCCTGTCTCCCTCGCGGGCGGGTCACTTGCCGCTCTTGGCGGGCTTGCTGGGCTTGGCCGCCGGGGCCGCGGCGGGCTTGGCGCCGGGCTTCTTGGCAACGGCCTTGGCGGCCTGCTGGCCGATGGTCAGCTCGTACAGCTGGTCGTCCACGGCGACGGTGACGGTGCGGCCGTCGATGTCGGTGATGGTGAAGAGGTCCTGGACGATGTCACCGACGCGGAAGGTCTTGTCACCGATGCTGGCGATGTAGGCGCCGCGGGCGCCGACGATGCCGTTGAGCCGAAGGGAGGCGACGGCGGATTCGACCTGCTCCTGGTGGAGGCGCAGGGCCTCGGCCTGGCGCTGGGCGAGTTCCTTGCTGTCGTCCTTAGGGTCGTCGGTCTTCTTGGGCGCGCCGCTGGTGAAGCTGAAGGGGTTCTTCTCGGGGCGAGTGTGGGCGAAGGCTCCGGGGGACTGGCTGAGTTCCAGGTCGGCCATGACGGCGGCGAGGCGCTGGTTGTCCTTGCCCGAAGGTGAGTCGACGGGCAGGAGTGAGGCGTCGGTCTCGAAGGTCATGCCGGCCTTCATGCCGATCTTGCGCATGCCCATGAGGGAGACGCCGCCCAGGAGGACGACGGCGGCGGCGACGATGAGGTGCAGGGGAATGCGCTTGCGCTTGGGGGCGCTGATGACCGGCGCGTCGGCGGAGCGATCGGTGGAGCGCAGCTCGGAGAGGAACGAGCTGGGCGGGGCGGGGGGTTCGGCGTGGGCCGGCGTGGAGGCGGGGGTGGGGTTGCTCACTTATGGCCTGCCTTCTTGAGCGCGGCGCCCTTCTTGGGGGAGCCGGGCGCGGCGTCGATCGCGGCGGCGTTGGCGGCGGACTGCTGGTAGTAGATGCTGATGGTGAATTCGGCCTTCATGTCCCCGTCGCCCTTGTCGTCCCGGCGGAGGACCATGTTGGAGATGCGGGTGAGTCGGGGGAGCTGCTCGACCTTGGCGAGGAAGTCGTAGAAGCCAGACCAGTTGCCCGAGAGGGTCATGTCCAGGGGCTGCTCCATGTACATGGCTTCCTGGCGTGGCTTGACGTTGGCGACGGTGGGCGAGTTGAGGCTGCAGGCGACGGCGACGTCGGAGACCTGGCGGACGATGCTGTCGACTTCCTTGTCGCTGGGGAGGCGGTCCTCGATGACGTGGATGCGGCGATCCATGTCCTCGTTGGCCTTGACCAGGTCCTGGTTCTTGCTGGTGTAGGCCTTGAGCTTCTCCAGCAGCTCGCGCTTGTGGGCGACGTCGCGCTTGGCGGCGTCGATCGCGGCGTTCTGGGGGCGGAAGACCAGCCACCAGCTGGAAAGGGGGATGGAGAGGAGTACCACGCCGATGAGACCCTCGCGGGCGCCGAGTTTCATGTGCAGTTACTCCTTCCCCGACGCGGCGGCGGGCTTCTCGGCCTCGACATCGGCCATCTGGTTCTTGGTGGTGAGGGCGGGGCCCTTGAGGGGGCTGGCGCGGAGCTGTCCGGTGATCTCAAACTTGCGGAGATCAACGTCGTCGATGCGGGTCTCCCGGATGAAGACCAGGTCGACGTTCTGGAGCAGGGGGCATTCGTTGAGGCGGGCGAGGTAGTCGGTGACCTCGGCGTTGACGGCGGTGACGCCGCTGATGGTGAGCTTGTAGTCGAACTTGGGCGGGGCGATCTTCTCCCGGGGCGGGGGCTTGGCGTCGGCGGCGGGCTTGGCCTTGGCGGCGGCCGCGGCGTCGGTCTTGCCCTTGGCCTTGGGATCGGCGCCGGGCTTGGAGAGCGTGCCGACCTTCTGGGGGCCCTTGGTGACCTTGACATCGGCCTTGGGGGGCTCGACGCGCTTGCCCTCGAGGTTGACCTCGAGCATGGTCATGCCCGGGGGCATGCGCGAGACCAGCTCGGACATGAGCAGGGAGCGGGGGGTCTTCTCGACGAGGGCGGAGACGATCTCGGCCTTCTCGAGCATGTCGTCCCGGTCGCGCTCGAGCATCTCGAGCTGCTCGATCTTGGCCTTCTGCTCCTCGTACTCGACCTGCACGGCGCGGGCCTCGGCGCGGACGGAGCGCCAGCGCTGGTTGGTGACAAAGAACGCTCCGACGACCAGCACCATGACGACGCCGAAGAGGCCCATGCCCAGCACGCCGGCGCGCAGCTCGGCGCGGCGCGAGACGTATTCGTCGGGAAGAAAGCTGCCGGCGCTGTCGACATGAGGGGAAGGTGTTGTCATGGTCCGTTGGTCCAGGGGCGGAGTTGGTTGGGTATTACAGGGCCAGCGGGCACGAGCACAGCCCGACCGCGACGGTCCATTCGGGGTGGGGCTTGGTCAGGTCGATGCCCACGATGGGCTCGTTGCCGCCTCGCATGACGCGGGCGAGGGGATCGATGACCTGGGCGGGGACTCGGAGCGTGCGGGCGACGCGGCGGCAGAGGATGCGGTCTGCGGCGCCGCCGCCCATGCACATGGCGCGGTCGATGCGCAGGCCGGGGACGATGGACTCGGCGTAGCGCACGCACATCTGGACCTCGTCAACGAGGATCTCGACCTGCTCGGCGATCTCGGGGAGGGCGGCGTCCTCGGCGGCCTTTTCCTGGCGCGACGAGCTGGAGCGGCGGTCGTGGGGCATCATGGCGAAGATGCCCAGGCTGCCGGACATGGGGCCGGTGGCGGCGGCGACGGGCTCGAGCCGCGGCGCGGGCGCGGGTTCTTCGCCCAGGCCCATGGAGTGCTCGAGGCGGATGATCGAGGCCTGCTCGATGGAGCACGAACGCTTGGAGGCGAGGACCTGGTCGATGGCGCGGGTGCCCATCTCGACGAAGCGGACGAAGACGACGCGTGTGCCCTGGGCGACGATGACCTTGGTGCAGGACTCACCGATGTCGAGGTAGAGGGAGCCCAGCACGGCGTCCTCGGCGCGCTTGGTGAGGTGGTCAAAGCCGCGGAGCGTGGCGATGAACTCCCCGTGGACGCCGGCGATCTCCAGCTTGGCCTGGCGGGTCGCGGTCATGATGAGGTTGACCAGCTCCCGGCTGACGGCGGTGCAGATGACCTCTTCCTTGGTGGGGTCGCTGGGCAGGGGGCCGACGTCGATGGGCTGGTAGATAAGCGCGGAGGGGTCGCAGCCGATCTGCTGGGCGATCGCCGACTGGGCGATCACAGAGACGGGGACCTCGGGCGTGCGCTCAAACTGCATGTGCTTGCAGAAGGTCTGGGTGGCGGGGATGGAGCAGACGGCCTTGCGGTGCTTGAGGCCCAGCTTCTGGACCAGCTTGCCCAGCTGCTCGAACTGGTGGTTGAAGCGCTTGCGGATGTCGGACCGCAGCTCGATGGGGGTGGGGGCAAATCCGATTGCCGACAGCTTGAGGGGCTCCCCGGCCTCGACGGCCAGGACCTTGACGCCGGTCGATGCGAAGTCGACGGCGACGGGTCCGCCGTTCTGGCCGAACAGCCCGCTCAGCAGTTCTTTGGGATTGAACCTCAGATTCATGCCCATCAGGAACCGACCTCTCGTCCTGCCCGTGCAGGAAAATGGCGAACCGCGCTCGGAGTCCTTTGATCGGACGGAGAGCCGCTCATGCTCAGGTTCGGTTGAATCGTGGGAGTTCGAGAGCAAGGCCGGTGATATGACACCCCGCGCACACGGCGCGACCGCTACAGATGAACGCCCGTCCGAGAAGCTTTCAAGGACCGATATCCGTTGCGCGAGGTCAGAGCCGCGCGACCAGCTCGGTCAGGCGGGCGAGGGCACCGCGGATGTTCCAGACCTGCGCGGCGCGGTCGCCGGTGGTGTTGCTGATGGTCCGCAGCTCCAGAAATGGCACCTCGGTGCGGCGGGCGACCAGGCCGACGGCGGCCCCTTCCATGCCCTCGGCGACAGCGGCGGTCTGGGCGGCAAGCCGCTGGGAGAGTTCGTTCGTGCCCGAGCACGTCGAGACGGTCGCGATAACGCCAGTCGCCTCGACCAAGGGGGCGGCGCGATTGAGGAGTTCGCCGTCGGCTGGTGCGGCATCCGCGCCGGATTCATCGGCGTCGCGGAACAGGGGGAATCCAAGGTCGGCGCAGGAGACGAATCCGGTGGGGGTCATCACGCCGTCGTCGGCGAGGATGCTCAAAGTGCCCGCGACGGCCTGGCCGAGGGTGAGGGTGGGGTGATTGGGGTAAACCCCGGCGATCCCCAGGGAGAAGACGGCGGCGTGGACATCGCAGCGAAGGGTTCGGGCGACGGTGCCGGCGGCGTTGGACTTGGAGACACCGGTGAGCAGGAGGTCCCAGCGACCCACGGCGACGGGAACCCAGGGGGTTGGCATCTGGAGGTCGGGGCGTCCAAGGCCCTCGAGAACGGCCCGCATCTCGATCGGGGCCGCGACGGCGGCGAGGAGGCGGCGGCGGGGATCCCCGAACGTCTCTAGAACTCCGGTGGTCATGCTCGAGAGTACGCCGCGTGCCGGGGGGCATGAATCGGTCATTGGAGGCAATGGGGAGAGGTTGTCGACGATAGACTTATGTCAGGGAGTCGGTGAGGGGGCACACGGCGTGCCCTCGCGTGATTGGAACAGGGTCGGGGGCGATCTCGGGATCTCTGGGATCGGTTGTGCATCGCCGCTGGCTGATCCTGGCGGCGGGTTGTGTGGTCGGTCTGGATACTGGAGCATTGGAATGACGAACGACGCGAGCAACGGCGGACGCGCGGCCTCGGCCGGCGGCAAGGCGACCGTGGCCCGGCGCGGTGTGAGCAGGGCGCGGGTGGCGGTGATCGTTGCGGTCGTGGGTCTTGCGTCGGTGGGCGCGTACGCGATGCTTCGGGGGAGCGGCTCGTCGGGGACGGCGGCGGGAGCCTCGGCGCGGGCGAGCGACCACGCGGTGGTGAAGCAGACGACGTTCCAGATGACGACCAAGTGCAGTGGGGAACTGGAGGCGAGGAATCAGATCGAGATCCGCAGCCGGCTGGAATCGCAGTCGACGATCGTGGAGCTGGCGCCCGAGGGCAAGAGCGTGAAGGCCGGGGACCTTTTGGTGCGGCTGAACTCCGACAAGATCGAGCAGGACATCCTGGAGCAGACGCTGCAGGTGGAATCGGCGCGGGCGGAGCTGGTGGCGGCGGAGAATGGGTACAACATCCAGCGCAGCGAGAACGAATCCAAGACGCGCCAGGCGCTGTCGAAGGTGACGCTGGCGCAGCTGGGGCTGGACCAGTGGGAGAAGGGTGACGTCGCCAAGAAGCGGCTGGAGCTCAAGCTCGCCTCGGATAAGGCGACGCGCGACCTGGACCGCCTCTCGGAGAAGGTGAAGCGTTCCCGCGTGCTGAACAAGCAGGGGTTCCTGAGCCAGAACGAGCTCGACCTGGACGAGATCGCGTTCGTGGAGGCGACGGCGGCGCTGGAGAAGGCGGGCAAGGAGAAGGAGATCTACGAGAGCTACAAGCTGCCGCAGGAGAAGGAGACCTTCACCAGCGCGCTGATCGAGGCTCAGGCGGAACTAGAGCGCGTCAAGATGAACAACGAGATCGAGCTGGCCTCCAAGGAGGCGGCGCGGACCAACCGCCGCAAGCAGCTCGCCGTTCGGGAAGAGAAGCTTAAGAACCTGCAGACGCAGCTCGCCAACGCCTCGGTGAAGGCGCCGTCGGACGGGCTGGTGGTGTACGCGACGAGCATGGGCGGCGGGCGCGGCATGTTCGGCGGCAACGAGGGCCCGCTGCAGATCGGGCGGCAGGTGTTCCCCAACGAGCTGATGATCATCCTGCCCGACACCAGCGACATGATGGCGTCGGTGCGCGTCCAGGAGAGCCTCTCGGGCCGCATCAAGCCCGGGCAGGACGTGACGGTGCAGGTGGACGCGGCGGGCGGGAAGACGTTCAGCGGCCGGGTAGAGAGCACCAGCGTGCTCGCCGAGACCGGCGGGTGGCGCGATCCCAACCTTCGCGAGTACACCGTGAAGGTGGCGCTGGACCAGCAGGCACTTGAAGGCGCGGGGCTCAAGCCCAGCATGCGCGTGGACGCGGCGATCACGCTGGGGGAAGTGCGCGACGCGATCACCGTGCCGGTGCAGGCGGTCTTCAACGAGGGCCCCGTGCGGTACGTGTACCTTCAGCACGGGGGCAAGTATGTGAAGAGCCCCGTCAAGATGGGGCGCCGGTCCGACACGTTCGCCGAGATCGCGGCGGGCGTCGTCACGGGAGACGTGGTGCTGCTGCGCGAGCCCACCGCGGGGGAAGTGCTCGTGCAGCCGTGGGACAAGGCCAAGCTGGAGCTTGCCGGATACGCGCTGGGAGAAGACGGTCGTCCGGTGACGCCCGGCGGCGGACGCGGCAACGGCGGACCGGGAACGGGACCTGCCCGCGGCGGGCGTGAGGCCAAGGGTGAAAGCAAGGCCGAGGGCAAGAGCCCGCGGCGCGCCACGGAGCAGACGGCGGAGAAGCCCGATGCGAAGACCGAGGTGAAGACCGAGGCGACCGCGGCCAAGGGCGAGGGGACGGCGGGCGCACCCGCGGCGACGGAAGCGGAGGCGAGCAAGCCCGCGGCCGACGACGCGGCGACGAAGGAACAGGTCAAGACCACGCCCGCGGCGGAGACGGGCAAGTCGGCGTCGGTCGAGAAGACGTCCCGGTAAGTTTGATGCGGCTCCATTGCAGTCAATCGCGCCGCGGTCCTTCCGCGGCGTTTTCTTGCGCCGCGCGGGGCCGCAACAATGCGGACCGCGCGCACGAACCGTGCGGCGTCACGAGAACCCCGCGAATGACCACTCCCCCACCACCATGGACCATCCGGCGCCTGCACTCGCTCACCGCCGAGCATGTTGAGCAGTTGACCGACGTGCTCCTGGACTGCGTGAACGGCGGGGCGTCGGTGGGGTTCATGCAGCCCTTCACGCGAGAGAGGGCACGGTCGTTCTGGGAACGCGTGGCCCGGGGCGTTGCCGCCGGGGAACGGGCACTGCTGGTCGCCGAGGACGACCGGGGCATCGGCGGGACGGTGCAGCTCATCCTCGATCTCCCGGACAATCAGCCGCACCGGGCGGACCTGGTGAAGATGCTGGTGCACGGGCGGGCGCGGCGGCGGGGGCTCGGCGAGGCGCTGATGCGGGCGGCGGAGGGGGCGGCGCTGGAGTGCGGGCGAACGCTGCTGGTGCTGGACGCGGTGACGGGCGGGGACGCGGCCCGGCTGTACGAACGGCTGGGATGGACGAAGGTCGGGGACATCCCGGGGTACGCCCTGTTCCCGCAGGGTGGGCCGTGCGGTACGACGTACTTCTACAAGGACCTGCGCGGGTGAGTGGTCGCTCTTGCGGCGTGCGGGGCGAGGCGGGGATCAACACCCGGGAGACCGGGGGGACTGAATTACGGTAAATACCTGTCAATTCAAGACTTAGTTAGCAAGTCCCGCCTGCGCTGCGAGGCACGCGGGGACGGGATTTCAATCGGGCTGCCGGATGTCGTTGGAGGCGTCGGAATGGCCGCGGTGCTAGAGTGGGCGTGCATGACACCGTCGCTTACATCCGGCTCCCTGGCGCAGCGTCTGGGGGCCGAACTGGTCGGGAATTCGGGGCTGGAAATCAAGGGCCTGGAGGTCATTGAACGCGCCGGGCCGGGCACCCTGACGTTCATCCGCGGGAAGGTGTTTCTCAACGCCTGGCTCGCCTCCAAGTCGCCCTGCGCCTTGATCTCCCGGTCGGTGAGAATCCCAGAGTTTGATCGCCAGGGCCGGGCCCTGCTGGTGGTAGACGACGCCGACCTGGCGCTCAACACCGTGCTGGACATGTTCGCGCCGGCGCCGGTTGCGGTCGCGCCGGGTGTGCACCCGACGGCGAGCATCGACCCGGCGGCGGTGATCGGCGCGGGGGTGTACGTGGGGCCTGGGTGCGTGATCGCGGCGCGTGCGAAGGTCGGTGATGGGAGCGTGCTCAAAGCCCAGGTCTACATCGGGGAGGACGCGACGCTGGGGCGCGGATGCGTGATGCACGCGAACGTGAGCATCATGGAGCGGTGCACGGTGGGAGACGGGTGCCTGTTCTTCCCGGGCGTGGTGATCGGTGCTGATGGATTTGGGTTCCGCCCCAGCCCTGATGGACGCGGGGTGGTGAAGATCCCGCACATCGGCAACGTGGAGATCGGGCCGGGCGTGGAGATCGGGGCCAACTCGTGCGTGGACCGGGCCAAGTTCGGCTCGACGCTGCTGGGGGCGGGGAGCAAGCTGGACAACCTTGTGCAGATCGGCCACGGGTGCCGGATCGGCCGCTGCTGCCTGATCGCCGCGAACGTGGCGATGGGCGGATCGTGCGTGATCGAAGACGGGGTGATGATCGGCGGTCAGGCGGGCTTTGCGGAGGGCCGCAAGGTGGGCCGCGGGGCACGCATCGGGGCGCAGGCGGGGATCATCGACGACGTGCCTCCGGGTGAATCGTGGCTGGGCACGCCGGGGATGCTCGCGACGCACACGCTGCGCGACTGGGCGAACGCCCGCCGCGTGGGGAGCGCCCGGCCCGCCGCGGGCTCGCGGCGTGGACGTCCGGCATGAGCGACGCATCGTCCGCACCGACCCTGGCGTGGCTGCACGATCTGTCCCCGTTCCTGGTGAGGTTCTCGGGAGATTTCGGGCTGCGCTGGTACGGGCTGGCGTATGCGGCGGGGTTTGTGATCGCCTTCCTGATGCTGCGATGGCTGGCCCGGCGCGGGGCGGCGCTGATCCCGCCCGACCGGGCGGGTGACGCGATCATGATCCTGATCGTGGGCGTGATCGTGGGCGGGCGGCTGGGGTACGTGCTGATCTATGAGCCGGGTCTGCTGAAGGTGTTTACATCCTCACCTCCGTGGTGGGGGCTGCTGATGGTCAACAAGGGCGGGATGGCGAGCCACGGCGGGATGATCGGCGTGCTCGCCGCGTGCTGGTACATCTCGCGCGGGTTCGCGCTGCCCGACGGCACGCGGACGACCCGTGCCCCGTTCCTGCACGTGATGGACCTGACGGGGTTTCTCGCGCCGGCGGGGCTTTTCCTGGGACGCATCGCCAACTTCATCAACGGGGAGCTCTTGGGCAAGATCGTGGCGATGCCGGGGCAGCCCGCCCCTTGGTGGGCGGTGAAGTACCCGCAGGAGTTTCTCGACGGGCACGACTGCGCCGCGCTGATGACCCGCCAGCAGGCCCAGGAGCGGGAGCTGGCGATCGAGGGGATCATCCACCGCGCGGGGTACACGGGGGACGTGGTCGAGGGATACAAGCGGGTGCTTGAGAAGATCCAGGCGGGCAATGTGGAGCTGGCGAGGGAGCTGGAGCCGTGGATCTCGGCGAGGCATCCGTCACAGTTTTACCAGGCCGCGGCGGAGGGGCTGGTGGTCGGAGGCGTGCTGTGGATCCTGTGGAAGAATCCGCGCAAGCCGGGGGTGATCGGGTGCGTGTTCCTGATCCTGTACGGGGCGCTGCGGATCGTGACCGAACTCTACCGGCTACCCGATGCGCATCTGCAGGTGCAGCGCGTGCTGGGATTGTCTCGGGGGCAGTGGCTCAGCGTGGGGATGATCGCCGCGGGGCTGATTACGCTGCTGGTGGTCTCACGGCGGAACGTGCCGAAGCTGGGGGGATGGGGTCAGAAGCGTACAGTGGCCGCGTAGGGCCATGGGGTGGGCGGCAGAAGAGGGACGGCGCGACGAAACTCTCGAGAGGTTGAACCATGAACGTGCTGGTGACGGGCGGGGCGGGGTATATCGGTTCGCACGCGGTGCAGCGGCTCCTCGCCGACGGCCACACGGTGCTGGCGATGGACAGCCTGCTGCGCGGGCATGAGAAGGCGATCGATCGCCTGCGTCCCAGCTCGGCGGGCCGGCTGATCTTCGCGAAGCTCGATGTGGGTGAGCGCCAGGGCGTGGAGCGGCTGCTGCGCGAGCACCGAATCGACACGGCGATGCACTTTGCGGCGCTGGCGGCGGTGGGTGAGAGCGTGGAGCAGCCCCTGTTCTATTACCGCAACAACACGGCGGGGATGGTGGCGCTGCTGGAGGCGTGCCTGGCCACGGGGGTGGAGCGGTTTGTCTTCTCTTCGAGCTGCGCCACGTACGGCGTGCCGCCGGAGAACATGGTACCGATCCCCGAGACGTGCCCGCAGTCGCCGATCTCTCCGTATGGGGAAACCAAGCTGCAGGGGGAACGCATCCTGCGCGACGTCGCGGAGAGCTGCCGGCGGGCGAAGCGGCCGTTCTCGTATGCAGCGCTGCGGTACTTCAACGTCGCGGGCTCGGACCGGACGGGCGTGCTGGGAGAAGACCACGATCCGGAAACGCACATCATCCCCGTGGTGCTGCAGGCGGCGCTGGGGCGGCGAGACGGGGTGAAGATTTTCGGGACCGACTATCCCACGCCCGACGGCACGTGCGTGCGCGACTACCTGCACGTGGAAGACCTGGTCGACGCGCACGTGCGCGTTATGGCGGCGCTGCAGCCCGGTGATGAGCGGGCGTACAACCTGGGGATCGGCAAGGGATACTCCGTGCGGGAGATCATCGACGCCGTCAAGGCGGTCACGCGGATGGAATTTGCGGTGCGGGAAGAGGCTCGCCGGCCGGGAGATCCGCCGAAGCTGTACGCCGACGCCTCCCGCATCCGCATGGAGCTGGGATGGACCGCGCAGATCACCGACCTGCACGAGATCATCGAATCGGCGTGGAAGTGGTTCCGCCAGAACCCCAAGGGGTACGGCGGCTGAACCGGGAATGATGGCGGCGGGGATTCATGGCCTCTCACGGGCCCGGGGAATGTGCAATGAAGCATCACGGCGGCTCGAGAAGGGCGATGGCGTGGGGGGCGGCGTGGATCGTTGCGTGCGCGGGCGCGACGTGGGCGAGCGGACAGCCCGGGACGCCGCAGGTTGCGCCGCCGAGCGCGCCGGGCACGTCCGTCATTCCGCCCCGGCCCACGGACGACGCCAGCGAAGCTCTTTCCGGAGTGCCCGCGTATCTGCCAGACATCGCGGCGCCGTTCCTGGACTTCACGAAGGCCTGGCCGGTTCGGGCGTTTCGCACGCCTGAGGATGCGGTGCAGGGCGTCATTGTTCCGTGGGATGTTCCGGTGTCCCGGCTGATGCCAGACTTCACCTTTGACCCGTCGCGCCCGCCGACCGAGCTGGACCTCGCCGATCACGCGGCGCTGGACGCGGCCCGCGGCTCCCCACTGCTGCTGGAGGGCGTGCACGGGCTGACGTTCCGCCTCGCCTCGGCGCAGGAGGCGAAGCAGAAGGGGTTTGGACGCGGACCAGGGCGAGCGGCGGGGCCGGATGCCTCGCTGGTGTTCAAGTACGTTTCGGGGAGCTGGACGGCGCGGGGCGACCATAACAGCCCGCTGCTGCTGCAGCGCACGTGGTTTGCGTACTACGAGCCGCTGGAGCCGCGCGTTTCCCGAGCAGAATCCGCTCGCCGAAAGAGCGCGGGAGAGGCGAAGGCGCCCGTCAAGGCGACGGGCGTCGTCCTGCTGATGCCCGGGCTGTACGGAACGCCCGAGCCTGTGTTTGACGCGCTGATCAAGCAGCTTCGGGAGGCGGGATGGGGCGTGCTGCGGATGATCTCCCAGCCGTCGCGCTTCACGCAGCGTGTGAGGATGGAGCTGGATCCGGCAAACATGGAAGAGAGCGCGGTCCGCGCGGCGCACGAGTTGGGGGATCGGGCGGCGGAGTGCGCGCTGGCGGTGCAGGGGGCCTGGACGTACCTGGAAGAGAAGAAGCCCGAACTCGCCGCGCTTCCCAAGGCGATCATGGGGACGTCGGGGGGCGGGATGACGCTGCCGACGGTGGTGGCGAGGGAGCCGGAGCGGTACACGGCGTGCGTGCTGATCGGGGCGGCGGCGGATTTGTGGCTCATCGCCCGCCGCAGCGCGTACACCAACGACGCGAGCAGCCTGGACGTTCGCATCAAGGGAGTGGAAGGGCCGGCGAAGGAATCGACGCCGGGTCTTGACTGGAAGAGGTTCGACGAGCTGTATCTTTCACATGCGCCGCTGGATTCGTTTCACTGCGCCAAGGCGATGCAGGGCAAGCACGTGCTGGTGCTGCAGGGGCAGACGGATCGGGCGGTGCCGGCGGAGCTGGGGGACGTTCTGTGGGAACGCATGGGGCGTCCGGAGCGGTGGGAATATCCCACGGGTCACGAGGGGCTGATCATCGAGATGGTGCCGCGGGATACGGGCAAGATCATCGATTGGCTGCGAGCCAACGGATTGCCGTGATCGCCACGGTAAGCCCAGGAACGCGAGGCACGCGTGATTACAGGCCGGCGAGGGTTCGCAGGGCCTTGTCAATCGCGGCGGGCACGGGTATGACGCTGAGGCGGCCCTGGGTGACCAATGGAAACTCGGCGAAGCGCGTGTCGGCCTTGATCTGGGCGAGCGTGACGGGCGTCTTGGCGGCTTTGACGGGCGCGAGGTCGACCACGGCGAACTTGGGCTCGCTCTTGGCGTTCAGGCCGGGCCGGGCGGGGTCTTCGTACGGCTTCTTGACGACCTTGGCGAGGCCGACGATCGCCTTTTCGTCGCCGGTGTGATAGATGAGCACTTCATCTCCGGCGGCGGCGGTGCGGAGGTGAGCGAGGGCGGCGTTGTTGGTGACGCCGTCCCATGTGCAGCGTCGATCGCGTACGAGGTCGGCGAATGAAAACTCCGAGGGCTCGGTTTTGAAGAGGAATGTCGGCATCGCCCGAGCGTAGGCGCCGCGGAGGGCATGCTCGCGGGGAGTCTTCACGGGGCGCACGCGTGCCAGGGTCGCCTCGGCACGTGCACTCCGCATATTCCCAGTGCGCATACGAGTGTGCATTCGTATTGTGTTATCAATGATCGCACTTATTTTTCGGTATTCATATTTCATTCGTATTGCGATTTTCTCGGACCCGGGTAGGGTATGAACCATCTCGCGGCGGCGCATCGGGCGCTTGCCGGTGGTGGGTGGTTCAGTACAAGGAGCAGAGCATGCGCACGTGGAACACGCCTTGCGGTCGTTCTCTTGCCGTTCTTGCCTCCCTTGGTTCCGTTCTGGCCATGGCGGGCGCGACGACGGCGGTCGAATTTTCTTCGCTCTCCACCGGGCCCCGGGCGGAGAGCAAGGATTCGGCCACGTCCCAGAAGATCCTCAACTGTCTCAGCGCCGTGAGCAAGGACATCTGCGACGGGAGGTTGGGAAATGGCGGCGGATACCTCGCCGATTGTTCCGTCTCGACGTCCGAGTGCTCGACGCTGGAGATGTTCGACGCGAACTGGACCTTCTCGACCAAGACCAGCGGCCGCAAGTGCTCGGACAACCCGTGGGGGCCGCGGGGCCGCTGCGACGAAGAGGAGAAGATGAGCGGGAAGTTCGACGCCCGCGTGAACTTCGAGCTTCGCTACCAGAAGGCCTGCCGATTCCGTGGGTGCATCGGCGGCGAGGCGACGTATTCATGCGAGGACGGCACCGTGTGGCAGGGCACGATTACCGGCGTGCTTGGCGCGGGGGCGGACCGCCAGCCGCAGTGCACGGTGATCGGCCCCGTGGACCCCGCGGACTGCGAAAACTGCCTGGACGTCTTCCTGGACACCAGCACCGATCCCAATATTTGGAACATCGGCGTGGAGGTGATCTATAACGCCAAGCGGGTCGACAAGGAGACGGGAGAGACGATTTGCCTGAACATCTCGGGGATGCTGCGCGCCAAGGGGGACATCAACGGCCCGTTTGACCCGTACAACGGCTTCTGGTTCACAGGGGCGATGGACGGCATCCATAGCACGCCGTGCTATTGAAGCCAAGCGCCGATCCCTCCCCTCACGACGCCTCGCGCAGTACCGGTCGCGGATCTCCGCTCGATCACGCGAGCGCGGGATGGTCGTGAGTCGCTCTGGCATGCCGGACGAAACGCCGGCGTGCCTTTTTGCCGCCGCGGCGCGTCGCCGCGGGGATGTTGACACCTCCCGAGAGCGCGGCGTCCGCGGGGTCCATCAGTGCCCGCCGGCCCGCACGCGCCCCGTCAGCGTCGCCGACTTGACTTCCACGCCCTTGATGCTGCTGAGCAGCGCATCGCGGTTGGGGGCAAAGTCCAGCGCGGTCGAGAGGGCCACCCATTCCTTCTTCACCAGCTCGGCGAGGGCGTAGGTGAAGCTCTGCATGCCCTCCTCGTTGCGGCCCACGACGGCGGGAAGGTCTTCATCCTCACCCTTGCGGATCTTGTCGCGAACGGTGGGGTTGCCCAGCAGGATCTCGCACGCGGGGACGACTTTGGCGGTGAGGCCCTTGGTATCGGTTGTCGCCGGCAGCAGCCGCTGGGCGCAGACGGCCTTGAGGGTGTTGGCGAGGGCATGGCGCAGGAAGCCGTGCTCGTGGCTGGGGAAGAACTCGATCATGCGGCTGAAGGCCTGCATGGTGTCGGCGGTGTGCATGGTGGAGAAGACCAGGTGGCCGGTCTCCGCGGCCTGCACGGCGGCGAGGACGGTATCGTGATCGCGGAGTTCACCGATGAAGATCACGTCGGGGTCTTCCCGGACGATGAACTTGAGGGCGCTGGGGAAGTCCTGCACGTCGATGCCGATCTCGCGCTGGGAGATGATCGATTTCTTCGGGGAGAAACGGTACTCGACGGGGTCCTCGATGGTGATGATGTTCTCGGCGCGGGTCTGGTTGATGTGCTCGATCATCGCGGCGAGGGTGCTGCTCTTGCCCGAACCCGTGACGCCGACGACCAGCACAAGCCCTTCGGTCGCCTTCTCGACGATGTCCTGGTAGACGGCGGGAAGATTGAGGTCGTTGTAGCTGGGGATCTCGGCCTTGACGCGGCGGATCGCCGCGTGGGTGTGTCCGCCGGCGCGGTAAATGTTGATGCGGAAGCGGTCCCCGTCGGCAACGTGGGTCGCGAAGTCCATATTGCCGGTCTGCTCGAAGCGGGCTTTCTGCGCGTCGCTCATGAGGGGGTCGAGGAGGTGATCGGCCTCGTTCTCGGAGATGGGATCCCCGTGCACGGGCCGCAGCAAACCGCCGATGCGGTAGACGGGCGGGATGCCGACCTTGATGTGCAGGTCGGAGGCTTCGAGCTTCTTCATGGCGCCCAGAAGGCGCTGGATGGTGAGGGGGCCGGCGGCGACCATGGGCGAATCTCCTTGAAAGAGCAGGAGAAGCCAGCGGGATATCGCTGGTGATCGGGGCTCGGAAGGAGCCTCTGTATGGTTCAGTTTACCACCCGGGCGCGGGGCCACCACAGCACGGTTGCGGAATGCCGCTCCATGGTCCGGCGCACGGTCCCCGTTCGTGGGAAAATTGCGGCGGGAGGTCTCTCGCGGTTGGGAGGAACTAGGCCTTGGGGCGGGCCTTGATCGCGGCGCGGATCGTCCCCAGCGCCGCTTCTCGCTTGGCGCCGGCAAGTTCCAGCCTTGGCGGACGCACCCGCTCGCTGCCCATGCCCACTTCCTGCTGCACCAGCTTGATCAGGTGCACAAACTCGGGCACCACATCCAGTCGAAGGAGCGGCAGGAACCAGCGGTAGAGCTCAAAGGCCCGGCCCCAGTCCCCGCGCCGGCACAGGTTGAAGAGCTCGACGCTCTCCCGGGGCATGGCGTTGACTAGGCCGGCGATCCAGCCAGTGGCGCCGGCTGCGATCCCCTCGCAGATCAGGTCGTCCACGCCGACGAGAAGGGCGAGGCGGTCGCCGATGAGGGAACGGATGGCGGAGAGGCGCCGGACGTCGGCGCTGGATTCCTTGACGGCGTGGAGGTTGGAGAACTCGTGGGCGAGCTCGGCGATCTGCTCGGGGAGCGCATCGGTGCCGTAGGCGATGGGGTTGTTGTAGAGCATGCAGGAGAGACGCGTGGCCTGGATGATCGCGGCGAAGTGCGCCTTGGTCTCGCGCCAGTCGCCCTTATAGACATACGCGGGCAGGACCATCAGTCCCGTGCAGCCGGCGGCCTGCGCGTCCTTGGCGGACTGGACGGCTTCGGCGGTGGAGAGCGCGCTGATCGCCGCGATGACCGGGACCCTGGCGCCAACGGCGGTGTGCAGCGTTTTGTAGACGGCGATCTTCTCTTCCCGGGTCAGTGTGCCGCCCTCTCCCAGGGATCCGGGGGAGACGATGCCCGTACAACCGGCGTCGACCATCCACGCCGCGTGCTTGGCGAGGAACGCGTGGTCGATCGTGAGGTCGCCGTTGAAAGGGGTGGTAATGGCGGGGATCACGCCCTGCCAGTCGGCCTTGGACATCGGGGAATTGGGCACGGGGTTCTCTTTCTCTGAATGGGCCGCGCCGGCGGAATCGCCGGTTCGCGGGAGTGGGGTGGAGTTTAGGGACGGGATGGGCCGCTGTGACGGGGAAGGGGCTGGACCGGTCCGGCTACGGCTCCTGCCCGGCAAGGACGCCCAGGGGCACCGGCACGATGGGAGGGCGGGCGTCGGCGGGCTCCATGTTCAGGAGGTACCGCGCGATGGGTCCGCAGACGCGCCCCTGGCAGGGACCCATGCCGCAGCGGGCCTGGAGCTTGGCCTCGCGCCAGCTTGCAAATCCGCGAAGCTGGCCGAGGGTCACGTCTTCGCAGCGGCAGCAGATGGTGTCGTGGGCGGGGAGTGACTTCAGTTCGTCACGCAGGGCAAAGGCGAGGTTGAGGCGCTGCGCGAAGCGGCGGGCGGCGGCTTTGGCGGGGAGCAGGCGGCGGGCGACGGCGTCATCTCCCGCCGCGGCAAGGCCGGCGATGCGTCCTTCGAGGGAGGCGGTCTCGACGCCGCCGATGCCGGTGGGCTCTCCGGCACAGAAGACCGTGGGACGGGTGGTTCGCTGGAGTTCATCCACGACCACGCGGCCGCTGTCGATTTCGCAGCCCAGCACGGCGGGGAGCTGGGCGCTTGGGACAAGCCCGAAGCCGCAGGCGAGGATGTCGCAGGGGATATCGGTGTCGACGCTGGAGGCGGTGCCCTGGACGCGACGGATGGTCACGCGGGTGAGGGAGGCTTCGCCGTGGGCCCGCACGGGCCAGGCGCTGGTCCAGTAAGGGACGCCGAGCAGGGAGGCCTTGAGGGCGATCGCCTGCACGAGTTTTCCGGGGTGGGCCAGCAGGCCGGCGGCAAAGCGGTTCACGCGTCCGGCGGGGGCCTGTTCGACGATCGCGGGGATGATGGCGCCGCGTTTCTTGAGGTACGACGCGACGGCGAGCAGGAGAGGGCCCGAACCGGCGACGACGATGCGCTTGCCGGCGACGTCCATTCCGTTTTTGGCCATGGCCTGTGCGCCGCCGGCGCCCATGACGCCGGGGAGCGTCCAGCCCGGAAAGGGGAGGAAGAGTTCCCGCGCCCCGACGGCGAGGATGAGGCGGGCGTAATGGAACTTCAGGGGGCTGCTTGTTTCACCGCCGCGCAGGGCCAGGAGGGCGCCGTCCGCGCAGGGCTGCACGATGGTTGTGCCAGGGAGATAGGTGAGCCGCGGGTCTTTGCTGGAAAGCAGCTCCACCGCCCACGGGGGGGCACTGCGCCGCCAGATCTGTCCGCCGGGATGGGCGTTCTCGTCGGCGATGAGCACGCGAGGCCGGGAGGGGGAATGCAGGGCCTCCCTGGCTGCGTGGAGTCCCGCCGGGCCGGCGCCGATGATGAGGATGTCGGTGGTCGTCTCCATAGGGAGGTGCGTCGCGCGGGAGGTGTCTCGCATCAGGAGGGGGCGTGCCCGCCCGGCACGCGGCCGGTTTCGATGCGCATCCCAGGGACGCATTCGATCATGCACGTCCGCTCGTGCGGCACGCCGTTAATGCTTGCCCGGCATTCAAAGCAGATCCCCATCCCGCACAGGGCCCCGCGCGGCTGCCCGGTGATTGATCGCCGCGCGGCGGGCACGCCCGAGTTCCACAGGGCCGCGGCGACGCTCACGCCGGGAAGGACCGATGCGGGCACGCCGTCGATGTGCACCGTCAGGGGCTGGAAGGAAGGTGGGCCTGCCTGCATGCCCCCAGCGTATGCGAACGCGGGGGCATCAGGGGGAGGAAAGCCGATGGGGGGTGATCTCGGAGAGAGCGCTCCGCTCCAGCGGGTTCGTTACCATTCCTCCATGCCCACGCCGCTGCCCAACTCTCGGCTCACGCCCCGATTCGCGGGGCTGGTCACCTTTGGACGCTACCCGCGACTGGTGGACCTGCCGGCGGGCGGGCCCGCGCCGGACTGGCTCGTCTACGGCGTTCCGTATGACGGCGGGGTGACCTATCGGCCAGGTGCGCGCTTTGGCCCGCGGGCGATCCGGGAGGAATCACAGTACCTCAAGCCGTACTCGATCTCCCACGGGGTGAACATCTGCGAGAAGCTCACGCTCGCCGACGCGGGTGATTCGCCCGTCGCGCCGTATTCACCGCACGAGACCATGATCACGGTGTCCGCGTTTGCGTCGGCCCTCCCGCACCCGGGCACCACGCGGCTTTTGGCGATGGGAGGGGATCACTCGATCGCCTACGCCAACATGAAGGCGACGTGGGAGCGGCGCGGCCGGCCACCGGGGGGGCTGGCGCTCGTGCACTTTGACAGCCATCTCGACACGGTGGACGCGGTGTGGGGGGAGAAATGGGGACATGCCTCCCCGTTCATCCGCGCGATCGAGGACGGCATCATCAACCCCCGCAAGATGATCTCCATCGGCATCAAGGGGCCGCTGAACACCGCGTCGGACCTGGAATACGCCGCGAGCCGGGGCGTGACGATCGTGATGCGAGACGACCTGCTCCCCGGGGCGCCGGGGATGACGCGGGTGGAGAGATTCGTGCGCGACCTTGCCGCGTCGGAGGCGTACGTCACCTTTGACGTCGACGCCGTGGATCCGGCCTTTGCTCCGGGGACGGGCACGCCCTCGGTCGGCGGGCTCAGCTCCACCGAAGCCCTGGGCCTGATCCGGATGCTGCGCGGGATCAATGTCGTCGGGGCCGACGTCGTGGAGGTGCTGCCCGACCGGGATCACGCCGGCATCACGGCCTTGCTCGCCGCGCACATCGCCTTTGAGATCCTCTGCCTCAGCGCCGTCCAGGGGCCGTGAATGACCTCCACGCCCCCACTGCAACCCGCGCGTCAGCCCCCGCTTCCACCGGCGCGAGCCATCCGCAGGATCGCCGCGTCATGGAGAAGCCTGTCGGGCGGACGCGGGAGGCGTGATCTGGAGCGTCGCACCCTGGTTGCCTGCTCGGGAGGCGCGGACTCCTGCGCCCTGCTTCTCGCCCTGGCAGCTTCGGCCGCGCCCGGAACGATCGTCGCCGCGCACGTGGTGCACGACATGCGGATCCAGCCGGTCGCGCTTGCCGACCGAGATGCGACGCGCACACTTGCCGCATCACTGAACATTCCGTTCGTTGAGGCGGAAATTCAGGCGAGGCCCGAGGCCGGGAACCTGGAAGCGTCGTCCCGTCGCTTGCGGTACGGCGCCCTCGCGGCGCTGGCGCGTGAAGCTGAATGTCCGCTGGTAGCGACGGGCCATCACGCCGACGACCAGCTCGAGACTGTGCTCATGCGGCTGCTGCGGGGCGCCGGGCCCGCGGGGCTCGCGGGTATTTCCGCCCGCCGATCGATCGACCGGCTCTCTCCCAGGGTCATGCTCATCCGCCCGATGCTGGGCGTCACGCGAGAGGCGTGCGAAGAGATCTGCCGCAGCGCCGGGTGGACCTGGCGCGAGGATGAAACGAACCAGGACGCGGGCCACCTCCGCGCCGCCCTGCGCCTGCGTGTGACGCCCCTGCTGCGCGAGCTGAATTCCGCCGCCCCGCTCCACGCCGTTTCCGCCGCTTCTCTCTGCAAGGAGGCATGGGGCATGGTGCGGCGAGCGGGACAGACGGTGATCGATGGCGCCGACAAAGCCCAGGGGTGCGTGAGTTTCTCGCGCGAGGCGCTGCGAGCGTGCCCTCGCGTGGTCGCGGCCGAGGCGGTGCGGACGGCGATCACCTGCGTGGGTCCTCCCGACGTCGCCGACCGGATCACCCGCCGCTCCGTGCTTGCGGCGATCCGCGCCGCGCGTGACTCGAGCGGTGAATCCCGGCAATTCGGGTGGCGGGGCGTGGGCATCGAGGTCACCCGAGAACGCGTGCGGGTTTTTCCCAGGGTGACGACGAGGGATGGTGCTTAGTGGTCGCAAACCGGCGTGGCGTGGCCGAAAAGGATTATGGGCCGGTGAAGACCCCCGGGAAGTGGTCAAGATACCACGCACAACCGCCGACCTATTGATTCGGAGGTTCAGAGACACTAAAACTACCGACCGTTCGTGGTGCGTGAGGCCCTATGAAACACAGGCCAGAGCGAACTCGAGCCGCCGGCCTCTCCGGATCAGAGGCCATGTCGGGGATTGAAATTCCCGAAGGTATGCTGCCCGCATCGCTGGCCGCCGCCTACGCCGGAACCACCGCAAACGACGGGCTCAACGCCAAGGTGCTTGTCCTCAACAAGCTCTACGTCGCCGTCCGCGTCGTCTCCGCCAAGCGCGCCTTTTGCCTCCTGCTCAACAACGTCGCCGAGATCATCCACGTCGATCACGGGCCCGCCGCGATCGCCGGCGCCGCGGGTACGGATTCCAAGGCCCACGCCGACGCGCTGCACTCGGCGCGGTATGTCAACTACGACTTTGAATCCTGGCTCCAGATCTCCGAGCTCCAGAGGCAGTTCGAGCCCGAGCGCCACGACTGGATCAAGACAGTCCGCTTCGATATCGCCGTGCCCCGCATCATCCGGCTCCTGGGCTACGACCGCCTGCCCGAGCAGACGGTCAAGCTCAACCGCCGCAACCTGTTCGCCCGCGATCGCAACCAGTGCCAGTACTGCGGGCGCCACTTTCCCACCAGCGAGCTTTCCATCGACCACGTCAACCCGCGCTCCCTGGGCGGGGGAGACTCGTGGGAGAACCTGGTGTGCGCCTGCATCAAGTGCAACGCGCGCAAGGGCGGCCGCACCCCCGAGGGGGCGAACATGAAGATGATCCGCCGGCCCGAGAAGCCCAAGCGCAACCCCCTGATCACGATCCGCCTGGGCAACGAGAAGTACGCGTCGTGGAAGACGTTCCTGGACCATGCGTACTGGAGCGTGGAGCTTCGGTAAAGTCCTCCCGGCCCGCAATCGTGCGGCATGCTCCTGTCGCGGCTGCATCTCGTGTACACCCCGTCGCGCCTCTCCCCCGTAAAACCCCCGAATCTCGCGTACGATCCCCCTCCCCCGCCTGACGGATCCGCCCTTGCAGGGCATCCTTGTACTCCATCAGGCGTAACTGGAGGTCTCGTCCGACCATGCCGGGCTTTGCTGTCATTCTGCTCTTTGCCGCCTTCGTCGCCGGGCTGGCGCTCTTGATCGCCGGCCTCCGCGGCCGGCGCCTGAACGACCATCCCGTGTGCGCGTGGTGCGCCTTTGATCTCGACGGCGTCTATCCCGAATCCGTCACGTGCCCCGAGTGCGGCGCGGGCCTCAAGCGTGACGGCTCCATCCGCATTGGCGTGCGACGCCGCATGCCCGGCGTCGTGCTGATGGGCGTGCTGCTCGCCGCCGTGCCCCTGGCCCCGCTGGGCGCCGTCGCGTGGGCCCTGGTCACGGGCACCAACGTCGATTCGTACAAGCCGCTGGGCCTCCTGCTCTGGGAAACCGGCCACAGCGACTCGCAGCGCATGAACGCGCTCGCCGTCGAGATCCAGAACCGCCTGATGGCACGCAAGCTCGACCCCGCCCAGTACCAGCGCGTCATCGAGGCGACGCTCGAGCTCCAGGGAGATCTTTCCAGGCCGTGGACCGAGTCGTGGGGCGACCTGATCGAGCGTGCCAAGCTGGACGGCGTGCTCAAGCCCGAGCAGGAGCAGCGTTTCAACTCACAGGCCGCGGTTCTGGAGCTGAAAGCCCGCCCGACGGTGCAGGCCGGCGGCCTCACCCCTGTGCGCCTCACGCTCAAGGAAGCCCGGGTCGGCACACATACGTCGATGACGTGCTCGGTCAAGGTCAAGTCCGTCGCCGTGCAGGGCAAGCCCGCCAAGTGGGACCTGGTCACCCGCGGGGCCGATCCGTTCTTCGGGGAATCGCTCTTCAAGGATGGAAATGCGGCAACGTTCAATCTTCATGGCAGCAAGGCAATGGGCGGAGGCCTCGCATTCTTTGGCGGCGCGGAGCCGACGGGTGAACTGCTCGTCAAGATCCCCGAAGACGCGGCGACCGGGCCCTCGGCGATCGACCTGTCCCTGGACCGCTCGCTGGGGGATGGAATGATGGGCTTCCGCACGGTGACGCTGGTCAACGGACGGCTGCGGACGTCCAGTTCCGGCAACGGCACGTCGGTCTCCGGCGCGGCATCGGCGCCGATCCGCGTCGTGCGCCCGGAGGATCCGATCGTCACGCCCATCCCTGAGAACACCCAGACCACCGCGGCCCTCGCCCAGTCGCTGCGGCCGCAGCAGCTCACCATCGGCTCGGGCCTGCTGCAGGGCATGATCATCGGCCCCGGCGGCGAGCAGAGCCTGGGTTCGGCGGGGGATGCCTCCGTGCGGTTCAAGGTCAATGGCGCGGCCCAGCCGCTCGCCTTCGACGTCTTCTGCCGCGCCGGGGGCCGGGAATGGAAGCTGGGTGAACTGCACAGCGGATCGGAAACCCAGCCCGACAACGGGGGCCTGCGCCAGACCTTCCGCTCCATGACGTCGATCACCATCAACGGGCGCACGGTCACCAGTTCATCCTCCTCGGACGGGGACGGGCGGGAGGTCTCCGGGCCCTGGCAGGGTGAGAACGAAGACCAGGTTGACATCGTGCTGCGTCCCAGCGCCGAGGTCGCCGCCAAGACCATCGACCTTGACTCGTACTACAACGGGGAGATCGTCTTCCACGATGTCCCGGTCGCGCGCGACCCGATCGACGCCTCCGCCCCGTTCCAGACGATTGATCGCCTCTTCAGGCAGCAGCTTTCCCCGTCGGCGCCCAATCGCCAGCGCCCCTCCCGCCGCCCCGCGGCACAGCCTTCAAGTCCCTCCCCCACCGGCAAAGAGCCTTTGTGAGATCCGTGGGTTTTCGGGTATGCTGGAAGCCGTCGCGGGCGAGAGTCCGCGCTCCCGGGAGGACTGCATGCCACGCGCTCGATTCATCGCACCGTTGACGTCGCACGCCTGCATCGCACTGCTTGTCATGGCCGCGTGCCTGTGCACGGGGCTTGGAGGGTGCGCGGGCAAGTACGTGACCCCCGGCGGACCCGCCGACTTCCGCGCCCTGGGCATCTCGCGCCAGGAGGCCGACGCGATCACGGACACGTCGATCGCCGAGCGCATGAGCCGCCGTCCCGCCGCGTCGTTCCCGGCGTCGATCGCCCTGGTCCGGGTGCAGGCGGGCGGGTACTACAGCCATTCCAGCCGCGGCATCGGCTCGGGGCGGTACACGATCCTCACCAACCGGGACGTCGAGCAGCCCGAGCAGCTGTCGCGGCTCGAAACACTCCCCATGACGCGAGGCCTGGCCTCCCTGAGCCGGCTCATCACGCCCCAGCAGGTGAACACCGACATGGACCTGCGATCGGCCGCCGCGGATCTGCAGGCGGACATGATCCTGCTCTACACCTTCGACACGGTCTTCACCACCGAGACCACCATCCCCGCCCTGGGCGTGATCACGCTGGGACTCTTCCCCAACGAGCAGGCGCGCGTCGTCTCCACCGCTTCGGCCGCGCTGGTGGATACCCGCACCGGATTTGTGTACGGCGTTGCCGAATCAACAAGCAAGACCACGCAGCTCGCCAACGCCTGGACCAGCGACGACGCGGTGGACCAGTCGCGCCGCCGGGCGGAGACCGAGGCCTTCGGCGGGCTGGTGACCAACCTCGAAGCTCTGTGGACGACCGTGGTCAACCGCTACGGGCCGCCCTCGGGCGCGGCGCCCGCAGGCACGGCAACCTCGCTGGCGCCCGGGTCGGCGCAGGCGTCGGACGCGCCCGCCTCGTCGCCCTCGGGCCAATAGACGCGTACCCCGCGGGGCCGCGTGGAGGGCCGCACGGGTACACTTGTACATGGCGAACCGCAACATCATCCTGGCGTGTGTGCTCGCGGTGGGTCTGGGCGGGTGCGCGGTGACGCGTGAGCAGCAGTTGCGGGCCAAGTCCGACCGCATCGCCGACGCGCTGACCAAGGAACGCGAAACCGTGCTCAAGGCCGCGCCGACCTCGACGCAGCGGCCGGGACGGCTGAGCTACCTCAACACGCTGCGCACGACGCTCTCGGCCGTGAACATCGGCCTTGGGTCGGCGCGGTATCTGCCCGAGGCCGACCGGGACATGGCCTACGACGTGCTCGACGAGGCGTATGCGACCATCGAGTGGAACATCCCGCTGGGTCCCGACGATCAGCAAAAGCCGATGCCGGCGCAGTTTTCCGGCGGTGTGCTGAAGCTGCATTGATGCATGGGGCGGCCCCTCACGCGGCGCGGAGCGCTGCCGCGGGCACGGGGCGAGAGATCGCCATCACCGTGATATCGTCGATCCCGTGGAGGGAGCCGGCCTGCCGGTCGAGTTCCCCGGCCAGGTCAGCCATGGTCGAGGCGACGGACACGCCGCGTTCGAAGGCTTCCAGGCCGATGCGGGAGAAGATCTCCCGGTAGGTCTGGGAAGGCTTGCGGAAGCCGGCCGAGGTCGGGAAGGCGGTTTCAACGCCATCGGTGTAGAGCACCATGGACTCGCCGGGGGCGAGGGTGCAGGTGACCTCGTCAAACTCGGCGTCGGCGAAGACGCCCAGGAGCGGTCCGGAGGCGTCGATCTCGCGCGAGCCCTTGCTGGAGAGGATCATCGGCGGCGGGTGCCCGGCGCACGAGACGGTGATCTGCCCGGTGATGCGGTCGATGATGCCGTAGATGCCGGTGGCGAATCGCTGGCCCGAGAGCTGGCGAGCGACCAGGTCGTCGTTGAGCTTGGCGAGGACTTCGCAGGGCTTGCGCGGCTTCCATCCGTCCCCGGCGCGGTCCATGGTTTCCAGGCCCCGGCAGAGGGCGACGGTGAGGAGGGCGGCGGGCACCCCGTGGCCGACGACGTCGGCGATGAAGAAGCCGATGGTGCGGTCGTCGAGATTGAACAGGTCGTACATGTCCCCGCTGACGTAGCCGACGGGGCGGAAGACGACGCCGAATTCGAATTCGGGGATCTGCGGGAGCGTGCGGGGGAGGAATTCCTTCTGCACGTCGGCGGCGGAGGCGAGTTCTTCCTGGATCCGCTGCATCTCGCAGTTGACGCCGCCCTGGGCGCGGCGGGAGACGCGCAGGTCGGCGGCGATGCGATCGATGGTGCGCTGGCGACGCTCGAGGGTGTAGAGCATGGCGGCGAGGATCGCCGGGGGCGTGGACCAGGGGGCGATGATGACGCCCTCGGATTCGAGCTTGCGGAGTGAGGGGAGCACCTCGGGCACGAGCACGAGCGTGGGGATGAGCTGGACCTGGAGGGCGTCGATCAGGCGGGAGACGCCGGGGGCGGAAGAGTCGTCGGCGATGAGCAGGAGCGGGGAGTTCCACGCGGCGTCGCCCACGTGTTGGGCGAGCTCGAGCTTCATGCACATGGACTGGAGGGTGAGCACGCCCGGGGCGGCGTGGGTTTCGGGCCACGCGGCGGCGATGGGCTGGACCCAGCGGGCCTGGATCTCCTGGTCGGAGATTCCCCCCAGCGCGACGGCGATGAATGATTCCGGCAACGCGGTCAACGCAAGGCCCCTATGCGCGGGAGATGGACACCCTGCGGTGCGGAGAGGTCGCGCCGACGACCAACCGCGGTCATCAACGGCCTCTGGGTGTCATCGGCTCACTTGGCGCGTTTCTTAAGGCCTTCCAGGTCCAGAGGAATCTTGTCCCCCTCCTTGACCGTGATCTTCTCAAGCTCTCCGCCGGCGAGTTCGATGGCGAACTGGGCGACGTAACGGCTGGAATAACGCTTGAGCCGGGCTTCGTACGGGTCCTCGGCGCGCGGGTCGGCGGGCTTGGGCTCGGTGGCCTTGCGGGGGTCTTCCACCTTCATCGCGTGGGTCGCCGTCACCCGGCCGGAACGGTCGAGGAAGATGATGTCGATCGGGATCGGGCAGTCCCGCATCACGAACTCAAGCACCTGCGCCTGCTTTTCAGGGAAAGCAAAGAGCATGCCGGTGCCCTCGGGGATGCTGGTGCGGTCCGAGAGGCCCTTGATGCGTTTCTCGGGGGTCGCGGAAAGTTCCAGCGTGTAGGCCTTGCCGGCGATGGTGACGACCTCGTGGGCGTCGTCCTTGGCCTGGTCGTCGCAGCCGGCCATGAAGGGAAGTCCGAGCACAAGGACGATCCCCGCCAGTGCCGCCCACAGGCCGTTCACACAAGCCGCGGGAAAGCGTGCCACGTTCAGCGAGCTCGAAGCCATCGATCATCCTCCGCCGTAAAGACCACGTCCGTTGGGGGGATTCTAGAGACGTCCAGGGTCCGCGAGAATTCCAGGGCGTCCATGGACGCTGGAACGCCCTGCATGCCGCACCAGCGGGCGATCAGGGCGATCACGCGCTCCGGGGGGACCCCGGCGGCGCGGTAGGTATCGAGCCGAGTATCTCCGTGGCGCTTGGCAAGGCGCTTTCCATCGGCGCCGCGGACCAGGGGGAGGTGGGTGTACCTCGGCCGGGGCCTCAGTCCCAGCGCCTCGTAGAGCAGGAGCTGCCGCGCCGCGGATTCCAGCAGGTCGTTGCCGCGAACCACCTGCGTGACGCCGTGGCGGTGGTCGTCGACGACGACGGCAAGCTGGTAGGCGGGCTGCTCCCGGCGGGTCCAGACAATGAAATCCCCGATGGTCTGCTGGGGGGTGTAACGCTGCGGTCCGGCGAAGGCATCGACATACTCCACGTCGCCGGGACCGACGGCGAAGCGCCATGTCATCGCGGGCTGATCGAAATCCCGTGGAGCCAGGGGCGGGCGAAGGGTGACGGGAAAAACGACCTCGTGGGCGCCCTCCTGGGGAGCGCTCGCCGCGGATTCCACTACCCCGCGCGAGAGTTCAAAGGGATACACCCTCGCCGCGCTCGCGAGCCGCCGCATCGCGGCCTTGTACGGCTCAAGATCTTCCGACTGGATGATGGGCCCCACATCCCAGTCGATCCCCAGCCACCGGAGCAGGTCGATGGTCTGCTGGATCGCTCCCGGCTTGACGCGAGGGCCGTCAAGATCCTCGATGCGGAGCACGATCCTCCACCCTTGCCGGCGGGCGATCGCCCAATTGACCAGGAACGTGCGCGCGTTGCCCAGGTGCAGAGCGCCCGTGGGAGAGGGAGCCAAACGCGTCACCTGGGGAGCGGAACTTTCCGCTCCGGGAGACGGCTGGTGATCGTGGGGTTGCTCCATGCGGGGATCCGCTACACTGACTCTTCACACGATTCGGGCCTTTCGCACGATTCGGGTCCTGCCTCCCCCCGCGGCTCACCTTCGTGAACCCGCCGGGGGCCGATTCCGGCCGTGGATGATGAGAATATGACCAAGCTGACGCCCAAGCAGATCGACGCCGAGCTGAAGGAAACTCCCGAGTGGTCCGTGACGGGAGACGCGATCCAGCGAACGCTGCAGTTCGCCAACTTCATCGCGGCGATGGAGTTTGTCAACCGGATTGCGGTCGCGGCGGAGGAAGTGCAGCACCATCCCGACCTTCTCATCCGCTACAACAAGGTCACGCTGACCCTGAGCACCCACGACGCGGGCGGGATGACCAGGAAGGACTTTGATTTCGCCCGGCGAGTCGACGGGATGCTGGGCACGCGCTGAACACGCCGTGGTGAGGCGAGCGCGTTACATCGCCAGCTTGAGTTCCCGGTCGATGCCGGGGAACCAGCGGCGGGCCCGCGCGGCGTCGAACCGCTCGGGGAGGGCACCGTCCATGCCGTGGGCGAGGAGCTTCTCCACGACGGTCTGGATCACTTGGGACGGGGGCAGGCGGCCGCCCGACCAGTGCTCGTGATCGACCCACGCCAGGCGAATCTGGTGCTGCGTGGTCACGCCCGAGTCCTGTTCGACGACGACCGTGTAATCCCAGCACATGGCCCGGGGGTTCTCGGTTTCGGTCTGGACGTCGATCCTGGTCATGGCGGCTCGGTGTGGGGAGAGGGACGCGAGGCGGTGTGAAGGAGAGATCGGGGCGTTACGCTACACTTCGTCCGTTCAGGGTACCTTCTTGAGCCATCCCGTGTGCCGGGCCGGTGGAACCACCGCCCCGCGCTCGCTTTACGAGTGAAAGCCCCGCCCCCGCCATGTCATTTCTGCTCGAGATCATCCGGCTGGGGCTTTCCAACCTGCGACTCCACAAGGTGCGGGCGTTCCTGACGACGCTGGGCATCATCCTGGGCGTCGCCGCCGTGATCACGATGGTGAGCCTGGGTGAGGGCGCCAAGCGCGACGCGCTCACCAAGATCGAGGCCCTGGGCGCCAAGAACATCATCCTCCGCTCCCAGAAGCCCGCGGAGCAGCAGACCCAGTCCACCGGCCAGCAGCGCCAGAGCTGGATCAGCCGCTTTGGCATAACCCGGGACGACTTTGACGTCATCGGCACCAACTTCGCCGACGCGGAGTTCATCGTGCCGCTCAAGGAGATCGGCAGCCAGATCCTCCGGGACGACAAGCGCAAGGTCAGCCAGGCCTACGGCACCACCCCGGAACTTCTCCGCGTCGCCAACCTGCGCATCGGCCGCGGGCGGTACCTGAGCCAGGCCGACATGGACGAGGCGGCGACGGTCTGCGTCATCGGCGCCGAGGTCGCCAAGGAGTTCTTCCCGCTCGAAGACCCGCTGGGCCAGACGCTGCGCATCGACAGCAAGCCGTTCACCGTGGTGGGCATCCTCGCCCCGGTGGGCCTTTCCGGCGGGGCGGGGGCAGCGTTGGTGGGTCGGGACCTGAACCTGGACGTGCACGTGCCCATCACCGCGGCCCGCTCGGTCTTTTCTGATCTGGTTCGGCGGTTCAGCTCCGGCTCGTTCCAGGCGAGCGAGGTGCAGATCTCCGAGATCTACTTGACCGTCCCCTCGCGCGAGCGGGTGATGATGGACGCCGATCGCCTGCGCCGCATCATGGACGTGCGGCACCCCGGCCTGGCCGACCTGGGCATGATCGTCCCCTACGAACTCCTGGAGAGCGCCCGCAAGACCGCCCTGACATTCAACCTGGTTTCGGGCGCCATCGCCGGCGTCGCGCTCCTGGTGGGCGGCATCGGCATCATGAACATCATGCTCGCCACTGTCACCGAACGCACGCGGGAGATCGGCATCCGCCGCGCCGTGGGCGCGACGAGAAGCCACATCCTGCTGCAGTTCATCGTGGAGACCGGCGTGCTCAGCGCCATGGGCGGCATCATCGGCGTCGCCATCGGCATCGGCTCGAGCGTCTTCATCGGCTGGGTGGTGCCGCGATTGCCCTCCCTGCCCATGGTCGGGGGGCTCTTCCCCGCCGACGTCTCCCTTCCCACCGCCGTCACCCTGTGGTCGATCCTGCTTTCCTTCGGCGTCGCCGTCGCCACGGGGCTGATCTTCGGCATCTACCCGGCGCGCAAGGCCGCGGCGCAGGACCCGATCGTCGCCCTCCGGCACGACTGATCCCACCCACATCCCTGCATCACCCCGCACGCCCGCCGCTGCCGCGATCAATCCTCGTCGAGCCGGCGAGGCACCACCGACGCCACCAGGCGCAGCTTGCTGGACTCAAGGTCCGTGTGGACCTGCCCCGCCTGGTCGTCCCCGGGCTCGACGATCATGTCGATGGTTGCGCGGGTCAGCCGCGGGCCCACGTCGTACTCCAGGCGGAAGTTGACGCTCTGCACATTGGTGATCAGCGGGGATTCGCTGGTGCTCTGCTGCACGTTATTCAGGAAATCCTCCTGGTGGTACCAAAGCTCATACGGGCCGCGATCGGCCGACGTCGCGTCGCGCCGCTCCACCCGCACCACGCGGCGAAGACCCGTGGAGGCGTCGTTGAAGGCCGTGAACTCGATGAAGGTCGAGTCCAGCGGGTTCTCCGCGGGGTTGAGCACGTCGAGCGGGAAGGGGCCGAACTCGTCCCCCGTCCGGATCATCGCCGTGAGGCGTCCCATGACGATGCGCGAAACGACGTGGGTCGAGACTTCGTCGGTGGTGTGCTTGTACGCCTTGAAGGACGCGTCCAGCGCCGCCAGGGAGGCGGTGAGGAGCGTGGCGGTGATCGTGAGTGCCACGAGCATCTCGATCAGGCTGAAGGCGCGGCGGGCGGCGCGGGCAGGCGTTCTCACAGGCGACCCTCCCGGTACGTGGTAGGCAGTGGGTGGAACTTGAGGGGGAGCTTCAGCCCGTCGGGCAGGACCATGTTGGGGTTGAAGCGGATGTTGATGCGCCCGTACCCGTGGAAGGGGACGGCGGTGGAGCCGGAGGGCTGGGGCTTGTCCCCGTTGACGTCGGCCAGGCCGTCCCCGTTGGTGTCCCAGCCGGCGATCTTTACGCCGTTGACGACCGGGAGCGTGTCAGGGTCGAGGGATTCGTCGTCCCCGTCGGCGGGGCCGAAGTATCCCAGGGAGGTGTTGAAGCCCGCGGGGTTGCCGACGGGGTTGCCCAGGGCGTCGACCAGCGGGATCTGCCCGGCGGTGGGCGCGAAGGTGAGCAGGAGCGCCCCGTCGATCGAGGTATTGCCGCGGACGTCCATGACGCCGGCGATGATAGCGCCCGAGAGGTTCACGTTCTGTTCCGCGGGGCTGTTGAAGGTCCCGATGTCCACCGAGTAGTTGGGGAGCATCATGGAGCTCTTGGCGATCTGCGGGGCGTCGTCGGACTCGGGGTTCATGTCCGGGTCGTCGGGATAGTCGGGGTGGCGCTGGGTAAAGCGGGTCTTGCCGGTGAACTGGAGCTTGTTGCGGGCCTGCATGTAGGCGCTGGGCGTGTCGCTGACGATCGAGCCTACGAACAGGCAGTCGTGGAAGCGGACGTTGTTGGAGTAGGGCTTGGTGTCGGTCACGCGCTTGCCGTTGATGATGAGCGGGTTGGGAAGGTTGTCGTAGCCCGTGAGGGAGCCCTTCTGGTTGTCGGGCACGTCGCCCTTATCCATGGGCGTGGAGAGGGCCATCTCGATCATCTGGTTGGGCGGAGTCGCCGACGAGGGCAGCATCGTGGGATAGCTGGTCTCGCCCGCGTCGTTGCCGTAGACGATGCGCGGCACCTTGGCCTTGGGCCGGCCGTTGGTGGTGTCCAGGTCCATGCGGCCGTACTCCGACCACAGCACCGAGGCGTTGGAGGTCGTCGTGCGGACGTAGGTCACGCCGATGAAGGTGCAGTTGCGGAAGAGGGCGTTGCACCCCACGGGGATCTGCACGTCCTTGAACTTCATGTTCTGGTAGACGGGGCGGTAGTAGTAATCCGAGAAGTTCGGGCTGTTGTAGGGCATCTTCTCGAAATACGCCGTATCCCAGTTGTCGGGCTTGCCGTCCATGTCGGCGTCGTTGTCGACGCGCTGGTAGCGCGGCTGGTCGCTCGTGTCGGCCTTGGTCTCGACGTAGGTCGGCAGGGAGTTGACCGAGACGCCCAGCTGCGCCGCGACCTGGCTGGCGAAGGTGCCGCCGTTGGCCGCGTCCTTGAGCGCCGATTCGGAAGTGCTGAAGCTGGCGGCGGTCAGGCCGGGGAGCGCGTCGTCGCTGGCCGCGTAGGTGCGGGGCGCTTCCCCGAGCTTGGCCTTGATCGATCCCCTCACGCGGACGTCGTAGGTGCCCTGGCCGGCCTTCCATGCCGCGTCGGTCACCTTGAAAATCAGCCGGCCGCGCACCTTGGCGTACTGGTCCTTCTTGTCCAGCACGCCGTCCCGGTAGCCCAGCACCTGGTCGCGGTTCACGTTCGCGTCGTTGTCACGGTCCAGGAAGGGCTCCCCCTCGTTCCACACGCCGTTGCCGTTCACGTCGGTGAACCCGTACACCCCGTTGCGGTTGCGGTCGGGGTTGGCGGTGTCGAGCAGGTAGCCTAGGTCGTCGTCGTCGGTGAACTCCGACGTCGCGGCCGAGGCCGGCGTGCCGGCCTTGAGCGCGGCGGAGAGGACCACCTTGCCGTCGTTGTTCTTGTCGTAGTGCTTCAGGAAGATGTCGAACTCGTCCAGGTACCCGTCCTGCGTGACGTCGGCGAAGGCGCCGTCCAGCGTGCCGTCCCCGTCGTAGTCCTTGTCCGCCGGGACCCCCGCGCCCTCGACCGTGTGACCGATCTTCAGGCGGTTGTCACGGTCGACGTCGTTGGTCGCCAGCTTGTTGAAGAAATCGACGAGCTTCTTATCGAGCGTCGCGTTGAGCCCGTAGAAGTCCGAGCGGATGACGACAGGATCGCCCTTGTTCTGGGTGACGCCGGTGTACCTGGAGGCAAGGTCACCGACGATCTGGACGTTCTTGCCCACCATGATGCGGGTGGGTGAGTTGACCGCGCTCTCGACCCGCTTGATGAGGCGGAAGTCCTGCATGACGGTGCGGGTGATGGGGCGGCTGCCGTGGTAGTCAAAGTCGTAGCCGGTGGAGATGACCCGCACGTCGGTGCCGTTGGCCAGGGGGGCGTAGGTGACCGAGAAGGCCAGGGGGCGGCTGCTGGGAGAGCCCGAGTCAGAGTCGAGCCAGACGATGGGCGTGTAGACCCAGCCCGAGGAGGCGTACACCGAGGTGTCGGCGCCGGCGACGGCGGTGCCGATGGTGGGCGTGGAGACGCCCATGTCGGCGCGGATGTTCTGGTCGGCGGCGTGGAGATTGGCGACGGCCTCGGCCAGACCGGTCGGGGCGGAGGCCTCTTCGTTGCCGCTGGGGGAGTCGAGCACGGGCGGGTCGTCGGGATCGCTCCAGTCACCGTTCCAGATGGCGGTGGAGAAGGAGGAGTCGATCTCGCTGTGTGAGACGACAAAGCGACCGGCGCACTCCTCGAGGCGGGCCTGCCCGATGCGCAGGCCGGTTTCCGCGGCGCCCAGGGCGCGCATGACGTGCAGGTGCGTGGCGGAGTTGCGGATGTTGCCGCGGCTGGCGATGGCCATGGCGGTGGCGAGTGATCCAAAGAGGATCAGGAACATCATCGCCAGGATGGAGGCAACGCCTCGGCGGCGCCCGGCCTTCCTGGCCAGGTTCCGTGCGGACGTTGCGCTCGTGGATCGACGGGTGCTCACCTTCACGCTCCTTCATCCGCCACCGACAGGACGACCAAACGCAGAACCGGGAACAGGGTCATGGGGCGATCCACGTGACGGAGGCCACCTGCGTGGAGGCCGAGTCGTACGGGCCGCGGTAGGAAACCGCGACCGTCACGCGGAGGGGGTAGTGATCGACCGCGCGGCCGGGGAACGAGCCCTGGGGGTCTTCCTTGAATTCGTGGGCGCGGACGGTCGCGAAGTTGAATGGATCGACCTTCTCGACGGTCACCGACTGCGACCACCCGCTGAGGCCGATGGGGTTTCCGTCGGCGTCGAGGACCTCGGCGCCGGCGCCGGTGGTCTCGTGGATCAGGTTGCCGTAGGAATCGATGGGGCCGGGGTACGTGCCGTCGTCACCGAAAGACATGCCGTCGAGGTCGTCGATGTCGTCGATATCCTCGGTGCCGGTCTCCCCGGTCTCGGCGCCCCAGCCGCGCAGGACGGATTCGGAGTTGACGGTTTCGAAGTACAGCCCCGTGACGGGGTCGTGGCGGGGCAGGCGGCGGCACAGCTCCCGGATCTCGTTGGCGAGGTACATCGCCCGGGCCGTGTGGCTGGACCACTCGTTATTGGCCATGAAGGAGCGCTGGGCCTCGACGAAGGCCAGGACGCCCACGCCGATGATGATCAGGGCCATGGAGGTTTCAAGGAGCGTGAAGCCGCGGCGGGCGGCGCGCGGGCCCCGTGACGTCGCCGCGGCGTGAACTGGTAGGACCATCGATCCGAGCCTCCGGCCGCCCGCTGCTGCCGGACCTGCCTGGTCCGCACGGGCCGCCGGAGTAGAAGATCGGTTACTTTACGATCTGACTCATCTTGAAGATGGGGAGGATGATCGCCATGGCGATGAACCCGACGACTGTGCCCATCGCGAGAATCATGATGGGCTCGATCATTCCGGTAACCGCCTTGATCTTGTCCTTGAGCTCCCGGGAATAGAAGGCCGAGATCTCGTCGAGGACCTCTCCCAGCTTACCGGACTCTTCCCCGGCGGAGATCATCTGCGTCACGGCGCGGGGGAGCGTGTTGTCCTTGAGCAGCGCCTGCGTGATCTTCTTGCCCTGCTTCACGTTGGTGTAGACCCGCCGCCACAGGCCGCGGTAGATCGCGTTGCCGGAGATGTCACCGGTGATCGCCAGCGTGTCGAGCATCGGCACGCCGGCGTTGATCAGCTGGCCCATGGTCTGCAGGGAGCGGCTGATGTACAGGCACTTGAACATCGCCTTCACGATCGGGATCGACAGCTTCATGCGGTCGACCCAGAAGCTGCCCACCTCGGTCCGCGTGAAGGCGTACAGGGCCCCGATCACCAGCGCGACCGCCCCGACGATGTAGTACCAGTAGTTGACGATGTTCTCCGACAGGTTCATGAGGAAGGTCGTCGCCCAGGGCAGCACGTCCTCCTTGCCCTGGAAGACCGTCTTGAACTTGGGGAGCACGAAGGTGAGCAGGAAGGTCGTCACGCCCACCGCCAGCGTGCCGATGATGCCCGGGTAGATCGCCGCACCGACCACCATCTTGCGCGTCTCGATGCTCTGGCCGATGTACCCCGCGATGCGGTCGAGCATCTTGGAGAACGCGCCCGAGACCTCCGACGCCCGCACCATGTTGATGTACAGCGGGTTGAAGAGCTTGGGGTACTTGGCGATGGCTTCCGAGAACTGCCGGCCCGATTCCACGTCGTTCTTGATCGTGCTGATGATCTTCTTGAAGCCGCGGTGCTCGGTCTGCTCGGCGATGCCCTCCAGGGCCGCGCGCAGGTTGATGCCGGCGCGGATCATGACCGCCAGCTGCGTGGTGAAGTCCAGCACGTGCTTCTCGCTGGGCCGCCCCGCGTTGAGGTCCCGGAACTTCTCCATCAGGCTCTGGGAGGAGCCGCCGCCCAGCACCGGGGAGAGCGAAAGGACGTGGAGGCCCTGGTTGCGCAGCAGCGCCGCGGCCGTCGCGGCGTTGTCGGCGGCGAGCGTGCCCGTCTGGGTCTGGCCCTGGGGGCTGCGAGCTTGGTATCGATAGGTGGCCATGGGATTCAAAGTGGCGGGGAAGTCAGAGCTCGCCCGACGCGCACGCCCCCTGGGCCTGGCGTCCTGCGTCTGGTTCTGGCTCTACGCCACCGGCTGCTCCTTACCTTTGACTGGGCCGACCACGGTTCGCCGCGTTCCTCTCCCCCGCTTCCCCCGCCTCCGCAACGGCGGATCACGCCGCGAGCTGGCGCTCGAGCTTGTCGGGATAGGCCGACGAGGCGATGGCGTCCTCCCGGGAGATCATGCCGTTGAAGTAGAGCTCGGCGATCGACGAGTCCAGCGTGGACATGCCGATGGCTCGGTTGGTCTCGATGACGTTGGGGATCTCGAAGGTACGGCTCTCGCGGATGAGGTTGCGCACGGCGGGGGTGCACAGCAGCACCTCGACGGCAGGCACCATGCCCGGCCGGTCGATGCGGGAGAAAAGCGTCTGGCTGATCACCGCCTGCAGCGTGTTGGAGAGCATCGAGCGGATCTGGTTCTGCTGGCCCCCGGGGTACATGTCGATGATTCGCTCGACCGTCTGGGAGGCGTTGACCGTGTGCAGCGTGGAGAGCACCAGGTGGCCGGTCTCCGCGGCGGAGATCGCCAGGGAGGTGGTCTCCAGGTCTCGCATTTCGCCCACCAGGATGATGTCGGGGTCCTGGCGGAGGGCGTGCTTGAGGCCCGAGGAGAAGGTCGGCATGTCGGCGCCCAGCTCACGCTGCTCGATGACGCACTGGTCGCTCTTGAAGATGTACTCGACCGGGTCCTCGAGGGTGATGATGTGCTTGCGGTAGCGCTCGTTCATCGCCTGGATCATGGCGGCGAGCGTGGTGGACTTGCCCGAGCCCGTGTCCCCGGTGACCAGCACCAGGCCGCGGGGGAGGTAGGTCAGGCGGGCGATTACCTCGGGCAGGCTCAGCTTGGAGAGGGGCGGGACCTTGGTCTTGATCATTCGCATCGCCATGCCGATCGTGCCGCGCTGCATGTGCGCGTTGACGCGGTAGCGGGAGATGTTCTCGAACTGGTAGGAGAAGTCCGAGTCCTTCTGCCGGTCGAAGGTGGCGACCGCCTCGGGGGAGGCCATCTGTTCAAGGAAGCCGCGGGCCTGCTCCTTGGTGATGACCGGGAAATCCATGTAGGTCATCACCTGGTGCACCCGCATCACGGGCGCTTCTCCCCCGATGAGGTGTACGTCAGAGGCGTCGGCTTCGATGGCGGCCTTCAGGATGGCGTGCAGGTTCACTCGGTGATCTCCAACGCAAGATGCCCGAGGTCTATCGGCACGCCGGAGGCCGTTCTGTGCCTCGGTCGACCCGGCGGCCCACTTCTGTTGCTCTCTTTAACACGCGGCTGGGGCGCGGAGCGTCCGAGAACGCGCAGGGTGGGAGCCCCTGCGGTCCGCACGGGGCAACTTCCGCGCCCTTTCACTCAACCCACGACGCCGCAAGACGATGCATCCATGTGAGGGAAGCAGTGAGGCACGCATGGACTGGCATCTGACGATCGCCGCAATCCTGGTTATCGGCGCGACCCTGGTGGCCCTGCTGGCCCTGGGCAACCGCATCGTCCTGGTCAGGGCGATCGAGATCTCGCGCCGCCGGGCGAGCGATGTGATCGATGAGCTCGCCAAGGTCCGAAAAGCCGCGGACGAGCGCCAGGCCCACGACGGGGAGACCATCTCCCGCCTCCAGAACCGCATCAACCAGCAGGGCCAGATGCTCCGGAGCCTCCAGGAGGACCTGGACAAGTTCATCTCCCAGCACCGCAGCATGCTGGAGGTTCAGACGCGCGACGGCAGCGCCGCGCCTTCGACCGCGCAGGAATCGGCGGCGGTGGAGCAGCGTGAGAAGGCGATCCGGGAGCGGCTGCGCTCGATGCTGAGCGAGTTCCGGGCCGTCACCGGCGGGCTGAAGGACTCGGAGACCACCGCGGAAGCGGCGTAGCGACCGCGGGAGTTATCGGCCGTCCCGCCGCGCGGCTTCCTTCTCGGCCTTGAGCTGCTGCTCGACGCGGATCTTCTCGCGCTGGAGCATGGTGCGCCACTCGCTGTCGCGCTCGATCATCACGCCCCGGCTCACCACGGTCAGGATGTCGTCGGAGGCCTGGTTGAGACGGTACGAGCACATCGCCACGCCGCGGATCGACCCCAGCCAGTTGGGATCGCGCTGCAGGCTTTCCATGTAGTGCCGCATCGCCTGGTCGTCGTACCCGGCGCGGAAGTAGGTCAAGCCCAGGCTCTCCAGCGGACGCGGGTCGGCGGGGGCGAGGTCGGCGGCGGAGCGGAGGGAACTGGCCGCGGCCATGTAGTCCTTCTGCTCGATCAGCAGTGTGCCCAGGTTGTGCCACGCGGCGGCGTTGGAGCCGTCGAGACCGAGGGAGCGGCGGTAGAGCTCGACCGCTTCGGTCGTCTTGCCGTTCTTGCGGGCCTGGTCGGCCTGGATGAGCAGGGCATGGGCTTCGCGCAGGCGAGCATCGGCGGCCGCCGCGGATTCGGCCGCGGTGGAGGTCCTTGCGGCGGTGCTGGCGCAGCCGCCCGCGGCGCCGGCGAAGAGGATCACGGCCAGCGCCGTGTGCCGGGTCCAGGTTCCGTCCAGAAACGCCATTCGCCACCGCCTGTTGTTCATCGGTTGAGCCGTTCCCACCGGGAGAAAGTCACGTCGAACTGCCACACGCCCTGGACCGTCAGGGGCTGCACGCGCAGGGAGTAGACCTGCAGGCCCGGGACGTCCTCGCACGCCGCTTCCAGCCACCGCACCAGCGCTCCCAGGTCGGGGTCGGAGACACGCTGGTAGCGGATCTTCTTCTGCACCGCCCCCGTCCGCATGTCGCGCGTGTCGGCCTGCGGCTGGGCGGAGGGGATGCGATCCTTGACCCCCGCGCGGGTCGCGGCGGACTCGATCTTGCTGTAAAAGACCGTGAGCGGCTCGTTGAACTTCATCTTGGCGCCCGAGTCCACGCCTTCAGCCTTGAGCGCCTTCCACTCGGCGACCAGCTGCTCGATGCTCTGCGCCTGCGCCCGGGACGCCTCCAGCTGCGCCTGCGCCGCGTTGCGCGAGCTGAGGGACCACATCAGCATGATGCACGAGGCCAGCAGCAGCACCATCGCCATCACCAGCAGGTGCGTGGGACGGTTGCGGCGCACGTCCATCGCCGCCGTCGCGGCGAGCTGTTCCCGCCGCTCGTCCAGCCCCGCGAGGGTTGATCCGCCCGAGAGCGTGGTCATGAGGAACCCCCCGCTGCAGGCGTTCCCGAGGGCCCCAGCACCCCGGTGTAGGTGCACGGCACCTTGTCGCTGCCCGGAGGCCGGGAGCCGGGGATGAACGTCCACGAGCTCACGTCGCTGCCGGCGATGCGCCCCAGGGCGTCGCTCAGCGCCTCGGCGCTGGCGAGGTCGGGGGCATTGACCTGGATGGAGACGACGCCGCGCTGAGAATCCAAGCTCATGCTGATGAGCTCAAAGTCGGGGAGCGCCAAGACGTTGCTGAGGGTTTCAAACTCGCGCACGATCGGGCGGGCCTGCTCCACGCCGGCGATGGGCATCGACTCGCGCTTCACGCGATCGACCTCCGCGCGAAGGTCCATGGACTCCATGCCGGGCATGGGAGGACGGGGGAGCTTGACATCCTTGAAGGTCGCCTGCCAGCTCATGTCGACCTGCCGGGCCAGGGAGCTGAGCCCCGACGCCTGGAGACGCAGGCCCCAGGCCAGGGCCCCCACCACCACCGCCCCGGCGGTGACGGCGAGGGACGACCAGACGTAGAGCCTGCGGTGGGACGCGCCGGGGCGGACGGTCAGGTTCACCAGGGAGCGGGCGGGATCGAGCGATTCTTCGGCGGAGATAACACCGTCTCGTTCGTCGATGATTTCTGCCAGGCGAGTCAGCGTGGCGCCGATGGGATCATCGTGCAGCACCAGGTCGACCGCCGCGCCCGACCACGAGGCCGCAACGGAGCGTCCAAAGCCGCCGGCGCCAAGGGAATGCTCTCCCGGAGCTTCCGCGACGGAAGGCGCGAGCATCACGACGCGGTCGGGCGCCAGCGCAAGCTGCGCCGACCAGGCAAGCCAGTCGGAGGCAAGCCGCGCCGCGGATTCTCGGGGAAGCTGAGGAGCGTCGGATTCGTTTTCCGCCTCGCCGGTTCGCCGCACGGGCAGGCGAAGGGATCCGGCGGCGAGCAGTTTGCCCTGGCGCGACCACGCCCACAGCAGCCGACCGGTGGGCTCGACGACGATGACGGCGGTGATGCCCGCGGCGCTCTCGGCGACGACGTGATCGGAGGAAGACTTCGCGGGCTGGCGCCACTGTCCGGAGGGGTCCCAGGATGCGGCCATGGCGTGCCAGATGGAGCACGAGGGCCCGCATCCGACGCCCAGGCGATCGATCTGATCGACCAGCACCCGGCCGATGCCGTCCCCCACGGCGAGCACGGCGGCGCGGCGACGCCCGTCAAGATCAGAATCGGGGTCGAGGCGTGTGGAGGAGAGGGGCTGGATGGTCGAATCGGCCGCGCCGGGGGCGTAGTACCAGATGACATCGGCGCGGTCGTTGCCCGATGCGCCGTCGGAGCCGTCGACCGTTTTGGACTCACCCATGCCGCCCGACTGCTGGCGGACGACGGCATCGACCACGCTTGGCTCGGTCCCCGGCACCGTCGCCCATGAGCAGACGCTGCCGTCGGCGTCGAGCACGAACATCCCGACCTTGCCCGCCGGCGCGAGCCGCGCGGCGATCCAGGCTGCGGCCGCGTTCACGCCCGCGTCCTCCCCATCGGGGCTGAGGGCGGGGGCGGCCCACGACTCATCGGAGCGGGGCGTGACAAGACGCAGACCCGTCAGATGGGAGCCTCGCTGGGACCGTTCGATGTAGACGACGCGTGATGCCAATGGAGAAACTTTCGGTCAATTGTCCTTGGGGGGCGTGCGGGCGGGAGTGCGGGCACGTCCGCCACCGGCGACGGGGATGGCGGGCATGGTGGGCCGCGGATGAGCGCCCTTGCTCATGTTCATGCGCTCGACGGCGGCGTTGATCTGCCCCGCCTCGGAGGCGTTCATCTGGGTGTCCACCTGCATCCGCTTGATGTCGTAGGCCGCGGCGCCCGGCGCCACGGGGGATGAGTTGTTGAACGAGCCGGCATTGACGCCGCCGCTGCCGCCCGAGCCGGGGCTCCCCAGCATCGAGACGGAACCTCCCGAACGCGGGCTCTTTTCGAGCGTCTTCTCCACCCCTGATTCGGAGATGGTGATCGAATCCACCCCGATCGCCTCGACCCTCACGCCCGCCGCCTCTTCGCCCTCGGCCATGATGCGCTGCTTGCCGCCGACATGCACCATCGCCAGGAACCGGCCCGATTCACGGATCACGCCCAGGAAGCGCGGGGCATCGGCGGGAGGCGGGGCGACGGGCGGATCGATCGGGGGCTCTTCCCCCGTGGAGGTGGGCGTCTCGGGGGCCTGGGGGCGATTTCCCAGCTGCATAAGGCGGTCGGAGATCCCCTGGGAATTGATGGCGAGCTTCTCTTCGGGCTTGGCGGCGGGCCCGCTGGCCTGGGGCGCGGCCGGGGGCTTAGGCCGGACTTCATCGAGTGTTGGGACCGCGGTGAGGCGGGGCAGAGCGAGCGCCACCACGGCGATGGCGCCGATCCCCAGCACGGCAAAGGCGATCTGCGCCGACCGGGCGCGTTTTTCAGCGCTGGATCGTGAGAGCGGCATGTGCTTCATGGGAGGCTCCATCGGGGAAGGGGCAAAGACCGGGGGAGATCGGCGCGGGCAGGGTGCGGGAGGGTACACGCGGCGGCGGAAGAGGAGGGAAAGGAATCGTCAGGGCTGGTCACGCGTCCTTCGCCATTCCTCCACGCTGCGGGGATCACCCCGGGGCCCCAAGTCTACGAGATTCCAGGTCATGACCTGCACCCGGTTGCCGTACATATTCGGGGACGACTTGGTCTCGGGCATCAGGAGAAGGCCCCAGTAGCGGGCCTTGGTCGGCACGGCGGCAAATTCCGGTCCAAGGTCGGCGTCGAGCACCACCTCCCACAGCCGGGGGGCGGCGGTCAGCATCCGCTGGAGCATCTCGCTCTGCTCGTCCTCGAGGTGCTGGGCGATCTCCGGCTTGCTCAGCCCCGCGGTGGTCGCCTTGGGATCGTCTCGAAGGGCGAGGATCGCCTCCAGCACGTCGGAGGAATGCGTGCCGCCCGTGACATGATCAACGATCGCCGACAGTGTTTCGATGGACGCCGAGAAGATGCTGATCGACAGCGGACCGTGGTCCCTGGTCAGCTCTCTCCGCCGCTGGTCGGACATCGGGCCCAGCGCTTCCAGGATCGCCTGCGCATCCTCCCGTTCCTGGCGCGTCAGCCCCGTCAGATCCAGCCGGGCGGTGCCCTGCGCGTCGTAGGCGTACATCGTGATCCGCGTCCCATCGACCAGCGAGATCTCCCCGACGCGTCCGTCGAGCTCGATCGCGCTGCGCAGGGGCTGCTGGCGAGCCGCGCCCCGCAGCTGGGTGTTCGCCCACGCCTGGAAGATCTCCCGCAGGCCTCGCTGGAAGTGGAACGCCCGCGCCGATTCGGTCTGCCGGCCCAGGCCCAGCGTCTGGGCGCTCTGGCGATCAAGCATGACGGCGATGAGAAGCGTGCCCGCCAGGGCGAGCATCATGACCAGCGGGAGCGCGAAGCCGCGGCGAGCGCGAGTTCGTCCTCGCCGCATCGTCCGCGGCTGGGAACGCGAAGGCTTCACGTGCCACCCCCCGTGCCCTTGCCGCCCGGCGGGCGGTTCTGCGTCGTGCCACCAGAACCCTTGGGGCTGCGGATGAACTTGGCGCCGCCGGAGGCGCCCTTCTCTCCGCCGGCGGGCGCATCCCCCGATTCCTCGCTGGACATCACGAAATCGACCTCGAACATCCAGTTTTCCCACAGTCCCGAGGCGGTCTGGACTTCCATCTCGACGTATGCGGGCAAGCCGTTGACATACGCCGTGGAGAGCTCAGTCTTGCGGACGCGGTCGTCGTAGAACTGCCACCGCAGATAGGTGAGATCGGAGGCGATGAGGGACGGCGTGCCCAGGTCGTATTCGCGCACGGTGCCCTGGCTCCCGCCGCTCTCGATGGTCCCCGGGGGCATCGGCCGGAGCCACAGGGCCCACGTGAGCACGGGGCGCGCCGGCGAACCGCCCGGACCGGGGGTTCCCGGCGGGACGGGCTTGAGCTCGAAGATGCCGCGGAAGAGCTTGGAACCGGTCACTTCTTCGCTGGTGAACTCGTCGCGGCCGCTGCTGGATTCGGGAAACGCGCCCAGCTGGCGTCCCTCACGCACGCGGGGGAGCGGAACGGGAGAGCGGCTCAGCACCACTTCCAGCCGCTGGGGTTTCCACACGGCCGGGGAGGAGAGGGAGCCGCTGTTCACGCCGCCGGTGTCCAGCCGCATCATCACCGTGTCGGAGACGCGGCGATCCTCGGCGAGGATGACGCGGGCGGGTTCGGGAGGCGGCTCGGCATCGCTCGCCGCGCCGGCGCCCGCGCCCGCGCCCGCCGCGCCCGATTTCTCACCAGAAGTTCCCGCGCCGCCCTTGGAAGAATTTGAGCCCCCGCCCTGCGAGGCCCCGGGGTCGGGATTCTTGGCGGTAGCGCCCGACGCGCCGCTGATATTCGCGGATGAGCCCGACGGTGGGCCGGGGGGAGGGGTCGATGTGCCGCTGGCGCGAGCGCGGGGCATGGGCTTGGCGGACATCGCCATGCTCACGAACGTGCGCCGCATGATGAGGTGGAGGTTGTTGAGCTGGGCGGTCTGGTCAAAGCGTGACTTGAGCGTGCGATCGGCCCGGTCCAGCGCGTTGAAGACGCCCAGGGAGGCGACCATGATCAGTCCGCCCAGCAACGCGGCCAGGGCCAGCTCCATCATGGTGAAGCCGCGGCGAGCGGGATATGGACGGCGGCGCGGAGTCATTTGGCGGTGCCGGGGATCTTGGAGTTCTTGTCCGAGGGCTTGGTCTTAGGCCGAAGTCCCATGGGAAGGCCGCTGGAGTTATTCTCGCGGAGCCTCCGCTGGCCCTCCTCGGAGCCCAGCATGCGTTCGAGGGCGTCGGGGCTGCGGAAGATATTGCCCACGTCGTACATCCGGGAGATCTCCGCGTGGGGGATGCCGCCCGTGACTTCTCCCGTCGCGACCGAGCCCACGGCGAGCCAGACGCGGACCTTGAACACGCGGAATTTGTCGAACCGCGGCGCGACCTGCCCCTCGGGGACGGCGGGGATGCGGGCGGGCGTGAACGCCAGCGGGGTCTCCTCGAGTGTCCAGCGGTACTGGTCCCCGCCGTAGCTGAGGGGCTCGGCGGGATCGGGGAGGGAATCGCGGTCGTCGAGGAACTGCAGGATGAGGCGGTTGGAGAGTTCGAGGCACGCCATGGTGCGTTGCTCGTAGCGCTGGCGGGCGAGCATGTAGTTCGCCGCGCCCATGAGCGTGCCGGCGAGGATCCCCAGCAGGGAGACGGCGAAGACGATCTCCAGGAACGACATTCCCGGCGCTGCGCATCGGAATGTGCCGGAGCGGGGCCTCATCGTGAGTCTTCCTGTCGTTCGCGTCGGGACGCGGGCTTACTTGTCCATGGTCCAGACGTCGATGTCGTCGGCGGTCTGGAACTTGGTGTCTGGGCCGGCGGAGAGCAGCTCGTACGCGCGTCCGCCGATGCCGGGATTGGCGTAGTACAGGGGCTGCTGGAAGCCGTCCTGGATCTTCTTGTCTTCCATGTACTTGCTGGTGATGAGGGTCTGCAGGTCGGGCGGGTAGGTGGAATGATCGACCTGGTAGGACTGCAGAATGCCCTTGATGGTGGTGAGCGAGGCCTTGGTGGCGCGGATCTTGGCCTTCTCGCCCATGCCCATGATGTTGTACGCGGCGACGGCCATCATCACCCCGACCAAGGCGAGCACGAGGCTCAGCTCCAGGAGTGAAAAGCCCCGCCTGGCGCTTCGCATGGTTCCCTGACGCATCATCGCTTGAACTCCTTCTAGACCAGACGCGGGCTGGTGTGCCCTCGTCCATCATGGTACATGGCAGACGTATGGATTCGGCGCGGACTATCCGACGGCCGACGAGGCGATCTTCATGAGCGGGATCATGACCGACAGCAGGAGCGAGCCGATCATCAGGAACATCACGACGATCAGCAGCGGCTCCAGGGCGGCCAGGAGGCGTGAGGAGCGGCGGTCGACTTCATCGGCCATGTCCTGGGCAAGGGTGTCGAAGACGGTCTGAAGGTCTCCGGAGCGCTCGGCGGCGATCATGAGGCGGCGGGTGGTGACGGGGAAGGCGTCCACGTCCTGGATCAGGTTGCGCAGGACGCCGCCCTCGACCAGGCGGGTGCGCAGGCGCGTGATCTGGGCCCGCAGGTCGGGGTGCTGGAGGGCCCCCACCGCGACGCCCAGGGCGTCGGCGAGGGTGACGCCGCTGCGCGACATCGCGCCCATGACCGTGAAGAACCGGGTGGTCTCCTGGGCGAGGACCATGTCGCGCACCAGGGGGAGCCTTCTCAGCACGCCCAGCAGCACGGCGAGGAGGGTGCGGCGGATGATGACCATGCCGACGACCACTCCGATGAGCCCGAGGAACAGCCACAGGGCGTTCTCCCGGATGAAATCACCGGTGTGCCAGAGGGCGACGGTGACGGCGGGAAGCTCGGCGTTGTTGCTCGCGAGGGCCGAGGCGATCTTGGGAACGATCACCGCGATCATCATGATCGAGACGGCGACGCTGATGGAGAGCACGATCGCCGGGTAGATCAGCAGTGTGACAGCCTTGCCCGACATCGCCATCTGGCGCCGGGCGGTGATGGCGAGCTGCTTGGCGGCGCCGGCGAGGTCCCCCGTTCGCTCGGCCGCGCGGTAGACGGCGATGGTCACCTCGTCGAAGCTCTCCACCGCCTGGCACGCGTCCGAGAACGCGGCGCCGGAGGCGACCAGCTCTCGCATGCGGTCAACCCGAGGCCGGGCGGCGTGGGAGACCGACGTCGAGGTCACTTCCAATGCTTCCACCAGCGGCACGCCGCGCGACAGCAGCTGCCCCAGCACAAAGTGGATCTCGGCCTGGTCCTTCAGGGAAAGGTCCGAAGCGCCCCCCACCCACCCCGGCAATGACCACGTGCGCAGCGGGATGAGCCGAAGTGTCCGGAGATGCTGGGCGAGTTGGCGCTTGTCCTTGGCCCGACGGATCCCAAACCGCCTCCCGCCGCCGGTGGTCGTCGCCATGTAGGCAAACGTCGTCGGCCCCTGCTGGGGGCGACGTCCCGGCGCTCGGCCGGCGGACTTGGGAGAGGGCTTTGTACGAACAAGGGCCATAAATACCTGTCACGTATTCCGAGGACGCCGACGTGCCCGATTGCCAGGCGCTACGCCGCGCCGGCATGGGAATACCCCATGGGCGACGCTCCCCTTCCCAAGGGGACCACCAAGTCTATCGTCCGATGGGCACGTTCCTGAGGAAACCCGGCATGCCGACGCCGGACGGATTCCCCTCGAGATCAGGGAGTCCGGGAGCCGGCCCGCCCTCCCCGGCGTTCCCCGCCAGCCCTCCACCGCGAGGCCATGGGGTTTCCCGTGAGGTGAACCTGAGGTCGCGGCCGGGCAGATCAATCCGTTGATCCTCGCGGAAGGCGTTTGATACCCCCATCAGAGGCGGCCACAATTCCAGCCCCGGTCCCTTTGGAGGAGTTTCGGCGATGACCATCACCGCGTCAGGCACCACGTCCGGGAAAGGTCCCGTCCAGGTTTCCGTTCCCGCCGGCGCCGAAGTGAACTCGGCCCCCAGCTCTCCCACCCCCACCACCTCGACCGTCCAGCCCACGAAGAGACAAGCGACCACCATGCGAGCCCTCATCAAGCACCACGCCGGCCCGGAACTCCAGTTCGTCGCCAACCGCCCCAAGCCGGCCCCCGGGCCGCGGGACGTGCTCATCCGCGTGAAGAAGGCGGGCATCTGCGGGACCGATCGCCACATCTGGGAATGGGACGCATGGGCCGCGGGCCGAATCCCCGTCGGCATCGTCACCGGCCACGAGTTCGTCGGCATCATCGAAGAAGTCGGCTCGGCCGTCACCAAGTACAAGCCCGGCCTGCGCGTCTCGGCCGAAGGCCACATCACCGAGTGGAAAGATTACAACAGCCGCACGGGCAACGCCCACATCGCCAGCGACACGCGCATCATCGGCATCGACCGGGACGGCTGCTTCGGCGAATATGTCGTGGTGCCCGAAGAGAACGTGTGGCCGGTGCACGCGAGCATCCCCGACAAGATCGCCGCCGTGCTCGACCCCCTGGGCAACGCCGTGCACACGGTGATGGCCGCGGGCGTGAGCGCCAAGAGCGTGCTCATCACCGGCACGGGCATCATCGGCCTCATGGCCGTGACCGTCGCCAAGGCCGCCGGCGCGGGGCGCATCTTCGCCACCGACATGGACCCCAAGCGCCGGGCGCTGGCGAAGAAGCTGGGCGCGGTCGAGGCCTTTGACCCCCGGGACAACGGCTGGATCGAGCAGGTCCGCAAGGATTGCCGCGGTGAAGGGGCCGACGTGCTGCTGGAGATGTCGGGCGCCGAGCCCGCCCTGACGCAGGGCTTCCAGGCCCTTCGCAACGGGGCGACGGCGGCGCTGCTGGGACTCTTCAAAGGCCCGATCAAGTTCGACATCAACAGCCTGGTGATCTTCAAGGGCTGCACGGTGCTGGGCATCAACGGCCGCAAGATGTTCGAGACGTGGTACCAGATGGAAGAGCTGCTTCTTTCCGGGAAGCTGGAACTGAACGAGATCGTGACCCACGAGTTCCCGCTGGAAGAATTCAAGAAGGCCCATCAGACGATGATCTCGGGGGAAGGGATCAAGGTCGTGATGAACATCAATGGATAGTGCTTCCGCGCCTTGCGGTCCAGGCTCTTGAATCGCTTTGATGGCGGTGTTGCCCCCGGGCAAGACTCGGCAGACTGTACCCCATGCTCCGGATCGCCATCCGCATGCTCCTGGGAGACATCGCCAAGTCCATGGGCGTCATCCTGGGCGTGTTTCTCTGCACGTTCCTCATCACCCACCTGCTCTCCATGTTCGCCGGGATGATGCAGCGAAGCTACGCGCTGGTCTCCGACATCCCCGACGCCGATGTCTGGGTCATGGACCCGGCCGTCGAATACGTTGACGAGCCCGCGCCGCTCACCCCCACCGCGCTGGACCGCGTGCGCAGCATCCAGGGCGTCGCCTGGGCCTCCCCCCTCTACACAGGATCACTCCGCGCTCGCCTCCCCAGCGGCGCGTTCCGTTCCGTGCTGGTCATCGGCATCGACGATTCCACGCTCTTTGGCGCCCCCGCCCACATCCTCGAAGGCGACGTGCTCTCCCTCCGCTCCGCCGACGCCGTCATCGCCGACCGCGCCGGGGCGGACACATTCCTTCGCATGCCGATCACTCCTCCCGTCAAGCAGCCCGGCTGGCACACGCCCGACCTGGACGCCCCAACCCGCCCACTCCGGCTCACCGACGAGCTCATGGTCAACGATCGCCGCGTCGTGGTCGTTGGCATCGCCGACCTGGGCACGCGCTTCCTCAGTAAACCGATCCTGTACACCACCTACTCCCGCGCTCGCAGCCTCGCCCCCAAGGAACGCAACCTCCTCTCGTTCGTGCTGGTCAAGGCCGCCGCGGGGACCGATCCCGCCGCGCTGACGCGAAGTATCCAGGAAGAGACCGGGCTGCGGGCCCGCACCCGTGAGCAATTCCAGAGAGACACGTACGACTATTACGTGCGCTCAACGGGCGTGGTGCAGCGCATCGGGCTGATGGTGGGGATCGGGGCGATCATCGGCGTCACCGTCAGCGCCCTGCTGCTGTACATGTTCACGATGGAGAACCTGCCGCACTACGGCACGCTGCTGGCCCTGGGCACGCAGCGAACCACCCTGGTCCGCATGATCATCGTGCAGGCCCTGCTGTGCGCCACCACGGGCTACGGCCTGGGCGTGGGCGGATCGTGCCTTGTGGGCTCCCTGGTCAAGAGCAGCGCCATGCCCTTCCTGCCGACGTACTGGAACATGCTGACGACGGCGAGCACGGTGACGGTGGTCGCGGTTATCTCGTCGGTGCTGAGCGGGGTGCGGGTGCTGAGGCTGGAGCCGGGGATGGTGTTCAGGCGGTAGGGACGCAATTGTGAGTCAAAGGCCTCACCCCACCGTCCGCCTCCCAAAGTCCAGCCCCATCGCCTTCTTCGCCATCGCCAGCGTTTCTTCCGCCACCACGTTGGCCTTCTTGATCCCGTCACGGATCACGCCCAGCACCTTCTCTTCTCCCAGCGGCGTCTCCAGCAGCACGCGGCGCTGGCGCATCGGGTCGATCAGCGCGTTGATCGCCGCGCCCACCTCCGCCTTGATGTGGCCGTCCATCACTTCCTTGCCGCTCGCGTAGTCGGCCTTGATCTCCGCTGCCCGCGACGCGGGCAGGAAAGCCTCGATGTACTGGGCGAGGGCGTTATCGTCCGCGAGGGGGCTGGTCATCGTCGGGCGGTCGGTCTTGATGCCGTTGATCTTCTTCTGCACGGTCTTCGCGTCGTCGTAGAGGAAGATGGCATTGCCCAGGGACTTGCTCATCTTGTTCTTGCCGTCGGTTCCCACCAGGCGGGCAATGCGGCCGATCTTGGCCTTGGGCACGGGGAAGACGCCGCCGGCCTTGGCGTGCTCGTCGGCGGGGACGCGGTTGCCCACGCCGCAGTAGAGCTGGTTGAACTTCAGGGCGACGTCCCGGCACATCTCGATGTGCGCTTCCTGGTCTTCACCCACGGGCACGAGCTCGGGGCGGAACGAGAGGATGTCGGCGCACTGGCCGACGGCGTACATCGGGAAACCAAAGGAGTACGAATCCCCCAGGCCCTTGGTGTCGATCTCGGTCTTGAGCGTGGGGTTGCGCATCACCTTGTTGAAGGAGATGAGCATGGCGAAGAGGAACGTGAGTTCGGCGATCGCCGGGATTTCGGACTGGAGCACGAAGGTCGATCGCTGGGGGTCGAGGCCGACGGCGAGCCAGTCCTTGACGATGCCCAGCGTGTTGGCGCGGATATCGGCGGGCTTTTCGGCAAGGGTGGTGAAGGCGTGGACGTTGGCGATGAGGAAGTAGCAGTCGTACTCGTCCTGGAGCTTGAGGCGGTTTTCGAGCGAGCCGACGTAGTGCCCCAGGTGCAGGCCGGTGCTGGTGGGAGTGTCCCCGGTCAGGATGCGGGGCTTGGAGCTGGAGGATGGGCTGATTGTCGTGGCGGGCGTGGACATAGGTGCGAAGGGTACGCAGGCGGGCCAAAGGCCAAACCCGCCCGGGCCGGCGGCCGACGGCCACGTGTGCCGCATCAGGCTTTGTGCTCGTCCGATAGCCGCCCCAACTCGCCTTCACCGAACGAAGTCCAATATCCGCCTCTGGACGGTCGCGCTTGAACCTGCGGGGACGCGACGCCGTACCTCCAGCAGGCGCCGTTCCTGCGCGCCGGGAGGTCCTCGCAGCATGAGTGGATCCAACGATTCGAACGGCGGGGCGGCCGATTCCCCGGTCCGCGTGCCCCAGGTTCCGGGCAAGCCGCGGCGCTCACTCGCCCGCTTCGCCAAGGAATGGCTCTCTTCACTGGCCTTTGCACTGGTCGTCCTCATCCCCATCCGCTCATCTCTGGCAGACTGGAACGACGTTCCCACGGGCTCTATGCGGCCCACGATCCTCGAAGGGGACCGCGTCTTCGTCAACAAGCTCGCCTTCGGCCTGCGCGTCCCTCTCACTCACACCTGGCTCGCCCGCTGGGGCACGCCCGCCCGCGGGGACATCATCACCTTCTCCTCCCCCACCGACGGCCAGCGGCTCGTCAAGCGCGTGGTCGGCCTGCCGGGTGATCGCATCCAGCTCCGCGACAACACGGTCTACATCAACGGCGAGCCCGCGAACCACGCCGACCTGGGTCCGGGCCTTCCCAACCAGATCCGCAATCTTCCGGCGATGCCGACGCGGCTGGAAACCGAGAATCTTCCCGGTCGCCCGCACGTGATCACGCTGACCCCTGGAATCCAGAGTCGCCGGACCACGGAAGAGATCGTGGTGCCCGAGGGGCACTGCTATGTGCTGGGGGACAACCGGGACATCAGCGGCGACTCTCGTTATATCGGGTTCGTGCCCTTCACCAGCGTCTATGGCCGGGCAAGCACGATTGTGCTGTCGGTCGATCCGGACAACTGGTACCTGCCCCGCTGGTCGCGGTGGATGACGCCGCTGCACTGATATCCAAGACGCACGTCCCCCGCGTCTACCTGGCGGTGCTCGCCCTCGCGGTTCGCGCGCCGGCAACATCCGCTGGCACCTGGACATCGGGGAACGACCCCCGACCAAAGAACACATGCCTCGCCACCGCTCGCCCCGGCCAGGTCCGCAGCGCGGCGCACGCGGCCTCCATCACCAGCGGCCGTGAGACCGCGTCCAGCGCCGCTCGCATCCATCGGCGCGAGATGAACCGGGAGGCGAAGGCTTCTCCGCGATATCGCTCAAGCGCCGCGAAGTTGCCGACGACCATTTCCGCGGCAACCTCCGCGGCGAGCGTCGAGAGCCGCATCGCCGGATCGAGCCCGCCGGCCGTGAGAGGTGACACCGCTCCCGACGCATCCCCGATCAGCAGCCCGCGCGGGCAGCCGATGCGACGCAGCACCCCGTTCACGGGGATGAGCCCGCCTCGCCGCTCGGCGACATCGCACCCCTGACGCGCAGTGGCGCTCCACGCGATCTTGGCCCGGAACGCCTCCATCGCCGCCACAGGGTTGAAGCGGCTGGCGTATCCGCCCACGCCAAGGTGCGTCTCTTCCCCGTCGCTCACCACCCACGCGAGGTATCCCGGAGCCAGCCGCGGATCCAGATGGCAATCAAACCGCGCAGGCCCCTGCATCCCGGCGTGCACGACGTCCTCCACCCCCACGATCCAGCGCGAGTTCTGGTCCAATCCCAGGTCCGCCGCGACGCGCGAGCGAGCGCCGTCCGCTCCGATCACCAGTCTTGCCTCGATCTCCACCTGCTCGCGATCGATCTCCACCCGCACACGCGAACCCGGCACGCCGCCGCTCATCGCCGCGCATGAGAGATACCTCGCCCCCAGCACCGTCCGGCCGCCCGCACGCTGGAAGTCACCCAGCATTCGCCTGTACAGCCTCCCCATCTTCCCGACGCGAAACTCGTCCCGCGGGCTTTCGATGGTCATCGCTCGTCCCGCCGGTGAAATCAGCCGCACCGTGCGCACCACCGGTCCCAGGCAGTCCTGAGGAATATCAAAGTCCTCCAGCGACTTGCGCACGAAGATGCCCGTTGTATGAATTCGTGAGGCCAGGTCGCTCTTGCGATCGACCAGCACGACATCGAGCCCTCGCCCGGCGAGAAGACCCGCGCACCGCAGCCCCGCGAGCCCCGCACCGATCACCGCGACATCCGCTCGGATGCTCAACGTCCTTGAAAGCCGTTGCGCCGCAATGAGGCCCACAACAGAGCGAGCCGCCGCCGACCACCGTCGGCGTAGCAACGTTTCAATCTGAACACATCCCGGGCGCACGCGTGACTTCCACGACCCGCACGCACGACAATCGATGTGGTACGCCCGCCCCGCGCCCGGAGTTCGGTGCGGTTATTCGCCAATGCGTTGCGACCGCCATACGTGACGGATCAGGCCCACATCGCCATCAGCACGTTCACCCCGTTGAACATCGCGTGCATCACGATCGGCACCCCAAGCCGCTTGGTCCGCTCATACGCGAGGCCCATGGAGAGCGACAGCGCCGCGATGATCGCCAGCGCGTGCGCCGGCATCACGCTCGCGTGGGCGAAGGTGAAGCACGCCGACGTGCCCGCGATCGCCGCCCACGGCCTGCCCGTCAGCTTCAGCAGGGACGACTGCAAGCCCACCCGGTAGATCAGCTCTTCAAAGACCGGCACCAGCAGCACCACCGTGCCGCGCATCGCCCACGCCCATGGATCATCCCCCCCGGCGGCGATCTGCTTGAGCCCGTCGTGCGCCAGATTCTCGGGCGCGTGCCCGCTGACCAGCTTGTAGATCATCGCCGCCGCCGAGGACGTCGCAAGGATGATCGGGTAGGCCAGCACAAAGCACCACATCCCCACCGCCAGGTCGGCCCACCGCGGCCGCACGCCCGCCTGCGGGGCGCCCGCCCGCAGCATCCGCAGCAGCGCCGCCCCCGCCGCGATCCCCGCCAGCGCCATAGAGGCGCTCATCACGCACTGAGCCCGCAGCGGCAGGTCGATCCACGAGGGCACGTTCATCGCCGCGTGCACTGAAAGGGCCGCAAACTGTCCCGAGAGAAACACCAGCACGCCCGCGGCGAGCCACACCCACCACGGGTGCTCCCCCAGCTGCCGCACGCCCGCCCTCGCGAACGACCCAGGCCGGATAACGTCCGCAAACCACAGGACGACCAGCAGGATGGGCGCCCCGCACAGCACCGCGATGGTGACCCATTCCCCCGCGCTGAGCGACGGCATCCGGTGGTCGCTGGCCACGGGAGGCACCGCAACCGACCAGGCAAGCCCCGCCGGCCCCGCACCAACGTCCGCCCGGGCGCCAGGGGCCGCGGCCAAGAACGCGGCGCTCACGCAGGCAACAATCAGCCCGCGTCCACCCGCCCGGAGCGCTCCACGCACCCCGATCCGTCCTTTCAGCAAAGGTCCGAGAGCCATGCTTCCCGCCAGCGCCACGCTCCGACAGATCGTCGAGCACAAGACCATCCAGGTCGCCGCCGCCAAGCAGCGCACCACCTTCACCGAGCTCGAGGCCATGGTCGCGCAGGCCGATCCGCCCAGGAATTTCTTCGCCGCCGTCACCAAGCACCCGACTCCCGTCCACACCACCGTCATCGCCGAGATCAAGCGGCGCAGCCCCTCGGCCGGCCTGATCCGACCCGAGTATGAAGGTGATTCTTTCGCGCTCGAGGCCATCGCGACAAAGTACGCCGCCGCCGGGGCCGCGGCGATCAGCTGCCTCACCGAAGATCGCTTCTTCGGCGGGCACCTCTCCTTCATCGAACGCGTCAAGGCCGCCGTCGAGCTGCCCGTGCTGCGCAAGGACTTCATCATCGATCCCTGGCAGCTGTGGGAATCCCGCGCCGCCGGCGCCGACGCCGTGCTGCTCATCGCCGAATGCCTGGACCAGAGCTCCCTGCTGGACATGCTCATCCTCTCCCAGCAGCTCCAGCTCACCGTCCTGCTGGAGGTCCACGACGTTGAAAACCTGCTCCGCGTGCGTCCCCACATCGGCTTCCCGCACGCCGGGTACAGCCTCCTGGGCATCAACAACCGCGACCTCTCCAGCATGAAGGTCGACCTGGGCCACACGCTCCGACTGGTCGACATGGTCGAGGACCGCAGCATCCTGGTGAGCGAGTCGGGGATCAAGACTCCCGCCGACCTCGCCCGCCTGCGCGACGTCGGCGTCAAGTGCGTCCTCGTCGGAGAACACCTGATGCGCCAGGACGACCCCGGCGCGGCCCTTGCCGCCCTGCTTGCCCCACCAGACGCGGCGCCGCCGGCCTGAGCCCGACCCTTACTTGGCCTTTTCGTACACCCGCACGTAATCGACCTCGAACTTCTGCGGCAGCACCGATTCATCGATCTTCCCGCCCCAGGTTCCTCCCCAGGCGAAATTGATCAGAAGGTAGTGCGGCTTGCGGAAGGGGTTGTCTGCGCCCTTGCCGGCGTCGTCGATGGTGAAGCGGTGATACTTCACGCCGTCGTAGAGGAAATCGATGTGCTCGGCGTCCCACTCCACCGCGTAGACATGGAAATCGGCGGTGGGAGAGGGCACGGCCTTGGTCTTGCTGCCGTTAGACCGGTGCGGGTCGGAGGTGTCTCCCTTGGGCCGCACGATGGTCGGGCTCCCGTCGGCCTGCGGCATCGCAAAGTGCGCCGTGCCGTGCACAAATTCGGGGTCGTGCCCGACAAACTCCATGATGTCGATCTCGCCGCACATCGGCCAGCCGACCTTCTTGAAGTTGTCACCAAGCATCCAGATCGCCGGCCACACGCCAAGCCCCGACGGCAGCTTCGCACGCATCTCGAGCTTGCCATACGTCCACGACGCCTTGCCGTGCGTATTCAGGCTCGCCGACGTGAACTCACCCGACTCCCGGCGCTTGTTCTCGTCCTTCGACCCCGCCTCGAACGACGCGTTCTTCACATGCTCCTTGCGGCACTCGATCACCAGCTTGCCATCCTCCACCCGCGCGTTCTCAGGGCGGTCCTTCATGTAGTACTGCTGTTCCTGGTTGCGGATGAAGCCCTCTTCGTACCCCCATTTGGAAGGGTCGGGCCGCCCGGGAACGTCAAACTCGTCGGACCACACCAGCTTCCAGGTGGTCGGGGCCGCGGGAGCCGTGGCCGCCGGCGTCGCCGGGGGAGCAGTCCCTGCGGGCGATGGGCCGGCCCCTGCGAGCAGGCACGCCCACGCAGACACTCCCGCACCGCCCACGCACGCCAGGATTCGTCGAGTCTTCATGGGGTCATGATACCGATCCCCGCGATCAACGCTCGCGGCCCGGATCTGCGTTCTGCACGGATGACGCACATACGATGCCCTGCCGCAGTTTCAGATGGTGCCGGGGCTTTCTTTCCGCGAGAATCCGCATGAATCGGCGTCTTGTCAGTGCCGCGATCACCGTTGTGCTCTCCGCCTTTGCGGCCCAGGCCCAGGACAGTCCGCCCCCGTCGGGCGCCGAGCACCCCGCCGACGGCGGCGGCGCAGCCGACCCCGCCGCGATCGACCGCGTCCGGCAGGCCGCCGCGGCCCTGCGCGACGCCAGAACGCTCTCCTTCCGCCTCAAGACCAGCGCCACCGGCATGCTCACCTCCGGCACGCCCGTGGTGGATTACTCCATGCGCATGCTCCGCCAGCCCTCCGGCGGATGGCAGGTGCACGTCGCCGGGGAGGGTCGCCGCAGGCCCGCCGAGGAGCCGCAGGAAGTCCTCGCCCTCTTTGACGACACGCAGATCACCTGGGTCGACCACACCGCCCGCCAGGTGCTTACCAAGACCATCCGCAACGCCCGCGGCCCCGCGCTCCAGCTCGTCTACGTCGCCCGGATCACCGAGCTTTTGGCCGCCGAGCCGCTCGCCAAGGAAGTCGTCGCCGCCGAGGCGACCATCGAGGGGCAGGCCGAGATCGACGGCACCACCTGCGACATCATCTCCCTGCGCGGCAAGCCCAAGAGCGCCCGCTCACGCTGGTGGATCTCGGCGAGCGACCACCTGCCACGCAAGATGGAAAAGGTCATTGAATCCACCTCCATGGGCGGCTCCACGACGATGGAGTTCCTGGAGATGAAGGCGGGTGCGCCGATCACCCCCGCCGACCTTGAAATCCGCCCGCCCGACGGATACACGCCCGTCGACTCCACCTCGCCGCACATCGTTTCAACCCCGCCGCTCAAGACCGGGGACGAGTCGGCCACCCAGCCCCACGCCGAAACCGCGGTGACGGGTGAAGGAGAGGGGTCCACTCCCGCCGCTCCCACACCCGGGCCTTCCCCCGCCACCTCCGAGACCGCGGCGCCCCTCACGCCGCCCGCCCCCGCGGTCCACACGCCGGACAACGCGCCCGTCGATGTGCCGCTCGTCGATGAAACCGGCGCGGCGATCCCTCTGGCCACGCTCCGTGGCAAGCCCGTGGTGATGCTCTTCCTGGGCTCCTGGAGTCTCCCTTCCCGGGAGGCGATTGCGCAGGCGCAGCAGCTGCTTGCCAATTTCGGCTCGCAGGCGCCCGTCATCGCCCTGGGAGTTCGGGAGCGATTCCCCGAGCAGCTCGCCGAGTTCATCCGCTCGCGCGGCGCCACGCCCCGCATCGTTCCCCGCGGGGATGAGGCCGCCCGCCAGCTCGACGCGCGGGTCATGCCCGCCGTCGTCATCCTCGATTCCCAGGGAATGGTCCATAAGACGTACCAGGGCGCCAAGGCGGCCGATTGGACGGAGATCGCCCAGGAGCTCACCTCCATGGGGCTTACGCCGTCCCAGCCCGCGGCGGCGCCCATCTCCCCCGCCCCGCCCCCCGCAGGGGAGACGCCGGCGGGTTCCACGGAAAAGTGAGTTCAGGTCCTCCTTCCCGGCAACCTCAAAAACAAAAGACGCCGCGGAGTTCCGCGGCGCCGGGTGCATCGAATTGGTCTGGAGAGGTGCGACTTACTTGGACGGACGCAAAGGCTCCTTCTGGAGCTGGACTTCCTCACCCTTGGCCTTCTGGTCGCGCCGCTTCTGGATCTCGACCTGGTAGGGCATCACCGTCATCATCGCGCGGCCGTCGGGCAGCTTGGTGCCGCGGTCGGTAAACCGCTTGGAGATCGCCGCGTCCATCATCTGGTGCTGCATCACCCAGTCGGGCATCTTGTTCAGCAGCGCCGTCATCGTCACGCGCCGCTGCTCGTCGGTTGACGCGGCCCGGACCGCCGCGATCTCGGGCTCGAGGCTCGCGCGGATCTCCGGGGACATCTCCGTCGCCGTCACGATGTCGTCGATCACCCCCGCCGCACGCTCCAGCAGCCGCCGGTACACGTACAGCGGCTCGTCCACGCGCTCCATGAACAGCTCGCGGGTGATCGCCGTCGACATCGCCGTCTTGTCCTCACCGGACTCCTTCCGGCAATCCTCCAGTTTCGCCTTCCCGTAGGCATCCCCTAGCACCTGGCAGCCCGCCGCCTGCACGTCGCTGATGTGCCCCTGCACGTACAGCCACTCGCTCATCATCCCCGCCGAACGCAGCTGACGCTGCGTCCGCTCCGCCCACGCGAGCTGGCGCCGATCGCGAGGATCGAGGCGCTCAAATTCACCCGCGTCGATCTTCATCACCAGGTCGAGGTTGTTCACCACCCCCACCTCGTGCATCAGCTGGCGCCGCTCGAGGATCGGCTTGAGGTCTTCACGCTGCTTGTCGCTGATCAGCGGGTTCTTCTCGAACGCCAGCCACGGCAGGGGACGGTCGGGCTTGATCACCTTCCCGTCGGGCCCGCGCTGCACCAGCAGGTTCTCGTCAAACCCGTCGGGCAGCTTGATGTCCCCCTTGCGCAGCCCGTCGCGCACCATCACCTGCTGCTTGTCCTTGTTGGGATCCAGGTTCACCTTCTTGGCCGGTTCACTCTTGGGAACCACCTTGGGCGCGGACGAATCCGCTGGCGGCGGGGTGTACTCGGGCGTCTTCGCGGGCGGCTCGGCAGGAGGCGGCGCCACCTGCGCCAGGGAGGCCGGAGCCAGGAGCCCCATCACCGCGAGCCCGCACATTCCAACCACCCGACGCACGCTCATCTCACGCACCATGGCTCAATCTCCAGCACGCCGGCGGACCGCGCCGCCGACCCGCCACCTTCGGGCATCCACATCCGTTTCGCCGCGCCGTGCCGGCAACTCTGTCGCAACTTTATCGGCGACGGCGACACTCGGGACCAGCCCCCCAACCCCGGTTTACCCCGCGCACACGCGGAAATCCGGCGGGGGAGCCATCACCTTAACCCGGGGCGGACCCTTCAGATCCAAATAAAAACCAGACAGATCAACCTGCGGGCGCCGACGTATTCTCTCGCCATGCCCCCAGCCCCACCCGCGCTCCCCCCGCTCCCCGACCGCGCCGCCCTCGCCACGGCGATCGCCGGCGCTTCGCTCCTCCACGGCCAGTTCACCCTGCGTTCCGGCCGTACCAGCAAGTACTACCTCGATAAGTACCTCTTCTCGACCCGTCCCGAGGTCCTTGGACCCCTGGGCGTCCTCTTTGCCCATCGCATCCGGGAGCTTGAGGCCCGTCTGGGAGTTCGCCTCGACCGCCTGGCCGGGGCGGAATTGGGCGGCATCCCGCTGGTCACCGCTTCCAGCCTCCAGACCGGGATCCCCTGCATCTTCATCCGCAATAAGAAGAAGGATTACGGTACCGCCAAGCAGCTCGAAGGGGCGATCAAGCCCGGCGAGCACGCCATCCTGCTCGAAGACGTCGCCACGACAGGGGGACAGGCCCTGGAGGCCGTCGCCGTCCTCCGCGAGGCCGGGGCCACCATCCACGCCGTGATCGCCACCATCGACCGGCTCGAGGGCGCCCGCGAGAACGTTGAGGCCGCGGGATTGATGTTCGACGCACTCTTTACCAAACGCGATCTGGGCATCGACGAATAGCCCTTAGCGCCGGGGCGGCACAGGGTCGTACCCGCCCTTGGCGAATGGGTGGCAGCGCAGGATCCTGCCCGCCGCCTTCCATGTGCCCCGCCATGGACCGTACTCGCGCAGGGCGTCCAGCGCGTAGTTGGAGCAGGTCGGCTCGTAGCGGCACTGGCGGCCGATGAACGGGGACAGCGTCATCTGGTACGCCCGCACCAGCACCACGAGCGGGAAGATGCTCCACGTGTACCTCCCGGCCGCCGGCCGACTCGGCGGTCGCGTGGGCGACGAAGCGTGTGCGGTCTTATCCGTCACGGGCAGGCTCCGCCGCGGGCCGGCGGCGCTTCATCCATTCCCGGTGCGCCGATTCCGCCAGTTCGTTGAGCACCGCGCGAACGTATTCCATCCCCGGATCGCCCTTGGGCAGGTCGTGGGCCCGCACCCCCACCACCATGTCGTACCCCGCCTCGGGCAGGCCCGGCATGTCGTGCTGGGAGAGACGAAACGCTTCCCGGATGAGGCGCTTGAGCCGGTTGCGACGCGGCGCCGAGCCCGCTTTTCGCGGCACGGACAGCCCCAGCCGATGTCTGCCGACGGTGTTGGGGCAGGTCGAGAGAGAGAACGCCCCGCGCACCTTGCGGACCCGCGCGTCGTACACGGCCTTGTATTGCAGGTCGTGGGCCAGGCGCTGGCTGCGGCGATAGTTCGCGGGTTTGTCGGCGGCGGAGGTCATGGCGTTGGGGTGGCGTCGCGGGTTGAACGTGCCCTGCGCGGGGGAGCGCACTATCGTTGACCATCGCCACCGCGGCGATTTCGATCGGTCGCCCGCGAGGGTTCGCGAAGCGACCGCTGCCCGGGCGGGTAGCTCAGCGGCTAGAGCGTTCGCCTTACACGCGAAGGGTCCGGGGTTCGAATCCCCGCCTGCCCATTGATGGTATCGCCGGCCTCACCGGCCTCATCCCGCGGACTCCTGGCCCGGGTGAGAAGCTTCCTGAACTTCCACGAAAGCAAGCACGCGGGCGTGAACGCACTCGACGCACTGTACACAGCACTCGCCGGCCTCACCGCCCCCATCTGGGCCCGCAAGGCCCGGGGAGACTGGCCCCAGCGCTTCGGCAAGATTCCCGCCCTGCCGCCCAAGCCCGATCCTTCCCTCCCCCGCATCCTCATCCATGCCGTCTCCGTCGGGGAAACCAGCGCCCTGCGGCACCTGGTCCCGCTGCTCACCCCGCATGCCCAGGTCGTCATCTCCGCCGGCACCGATACCGGCATCGCCCGCGCCCGAGACCTCTACGGCGGCACCTGCACCATCGTCCGCTACCCGCTGGACTTCTCCTGGTCCGTCCGACGCTTCCTCGACGCCGTCCGCCCCGACGCGGTGGGACTGGTGGAACTGGAGCTCTGGCCCAACTTCATCCGCGCCTGCGCCGCTCGCAAGGTCCCCGTCGGCGTCATCAACGGCCGCCTCAGCCCCCGCTCGTTTCGCGGATACCGCAAAATCCGCCCCTTCATCGGCCCGAACTTTGCCTCCCTCGCCTTCGCCGCCGTGCAGGACAACGACTACGCCCAGCGCTTCATCACCATGGGCGTCCCCCCCGCTCGCTGCCAGGTCACCGGCACCATGAAGTGGGACTCGGCGAGCATCGCCGACCATGTCCCTGGCTCGGCCGAGCTCGCCGCCGAACTGGGCATCGATCCCGCCCGCCCCCTGATCGTCGCCGGCAGCACCGGGCCCGGTGAAGAGTCCCTCCTCCACGCCGCTTGCCCCCCGGGCGTCCAGCTCCTGTGCGCGCCCCGCAAGCCCGAACGTTTCGACGACGCCGCCGCCGCCCTCCCCGGCTGCGTTCGCCGCTCCAAAAAGCCCCCGGGTTCCCCTTCGTCTTCCCCCCCCGGCTCCACCGACCGCTTCCTTCTTGACACCATCGGGGAACTTCGCAAGGCCTACGCGCTTGCCTCGGTTGTGGTTGTTGGGAGATCGTTCGGTACGCAGTATGGCTCTGATCCGATCGAACCGATTGCCCTGGGGAAACCAACGGTCATTGGCCCTGCCGTGGGGGACTTTGCTACGACGGTCGCGCAATTCCTGCATGCCGGGGGACTTGTCCAGACTTCCGCCGACGATCTGCCCGCCGTGCTCCGGGACCTCCTCGCGGATCCCGCCAGGTCCGCGGCGCTGGTGGAGCACGGGCGGGCCTGCATCCTCGCCAACCAGGGCGCCAGTCAGCGGCACGCCGATCTGCTCCTCGCCGCCGCCCAAGCCGCCGTCCAGGGCCGGTGAATTCCCCGCGCTCCTACGGGCGCGGCGTCGAAACTCTCCGGCCTTGCTTTGTGCAACGCGCCCGGGCCTGTTACACTGCCCGTCCATGCCGGCCCAGCGGCGGGTAACTACCCGGCGGCGGTCGGCGGCTGGCCAGCTTCGGGCACAGATCCGGGCGAGATGCCCGCGAGGATTTCTTCCTGGCGGGGTGTTGGGGCCTGGACGGTTGCCTGCGGTCGGCCGAGTGTGCTGACACGTGTGAATCGTCTCAATCGGGGTAGACACACCGGCGGCGTGTCGGAGAGACCGTCGCCCGACGTTGGTGGAGTGCGATCGATGCTGAACCTGCGCCTGTTCTCCCGAAACGCCCGTTCCTCGCGCCCCGGCGCGAACCTCATCTCGATGGACGCCCTCGAGCCTCGCCAGATGCTCTCGGCCTCCCTGTCGAGCGTCAGCGACGCGCCGGTCATCGGCCCGGTGAGCCCCGTCAGCATGCTGGAATGGAACGGCTTCAAATACGAAGTCGCCACCGGCTCCTGGCTCGTCACCTTCAGCGACAAGACCGGCGGAACCGCCGCCGCGGAACTCGCCGCACGCCAGGTCGCAACGACCCTGGGCGTCCGGGCCAAGACGGCCAGCGCCGTCGGCCGCTACTGGGCCCAGTTCACCACCGATGCCAAGATCACCCCGGCGATGATCGACCAGGCCCTCGCCAAGCTGCCGGGCGTCAAGCAGATCGAGCCCGACCGCGTCTACAAGACCACCGCGACCCCCAACGACCCCCGCTACAACGAGCAGTACGCCCACGACAACACCGGAACCTTCCTGGGCTCCCTGGGCAAGCTCGACGCCGACATGGATACCCCCGCCGCCTGGGACCTCTCCATCGGCACCCGCCAGCAGGTTGTCGCCGTCATCGACACCGGCGTGCAGATCACCCACCCCGACCTGGCCGCGAACATCTATACCAACCCGGGCGAGATCGCCGGCAACGGCATCGACGACGATAACAACGGGTTCATCGACGACATCCACGGCTGGGACTTCTGGGACAACGAGAACAACCCCAACGACGAGGAAGGCCACGGGACGCACGTCTCGGGCATCATCGGGGCCGTCGGCAACAACGGCATCGGCGTCGTCGGCGTCAACTGGACCGTCTCCATCCTTCCCATCCGAGTCCTGGGACCCTTCGGCGGCACCATCGCCGCCATCGTCAGCGGCATCGACTACGTCACGATGCTCCGTGAGAGCGGCGTGCCCATCGCCGCCGCCAACGCCAGCTACGGCGCCCCCGGCGCCCGCCTCTACGAGGACCAGCCCACCGGCTTTGACGCGGAGAAGGACGCCATCGCCCGGTTCATCGACCAGGGCGGCACTTTCATCGCCGCCGCCGGCAACGACAACAACGACAACGACTCGGCGACCACCACCTTCTTCCCCTCGTCCTACAAGATCCCCGGCCTCATCTCCGTCGCCGCCACCGACTGGGACGATCGCCGCGCCAGCTTCAGCAACTATGGCGCGGAAACCGTCGACCTGGGCGCCCCGGGCGATCTCATCCTCTCCACCTTCACCACCGACTCGTACGCCTACCTCAGCGGCACCAGCATGGCCGCCCCCATGGTCTCGGGCGCCGTCGCGCTCATGCGCTCCATCAAGCCCAACGCCTCCGCCCCCGAGATCCGCCAGACCCTCATCGACAGCGTCGATCCCGTTCCCGATCTCCAGGGCAAGACCGTGTCGGGCGGCCGCCTCAACGTCGCCCGCGCCATCGAGATCATCGACCTGGCCGGCCCCGTTGTGCGCACCGTCCTCCCCGGCCCCGTGACCGGACAGGTCGACCCCACGACCAACCTCCCACTGCGGACCCTCACCGTCCGCTTCAACCGCCCCATCGACGACGCGAAGCTCAACACCACCGTCTTCGAGCTCCGCCGGGACGGAACCGACAACGCCTTCGGCACCGGTGACGACGCGCTGGTGGGCATCTCGTCGGTCGCCCGCTCCGTCAACGACCCGCGCGAGCTGACGATCACCCTGAACATCAACGCCCTGCCGGCCCAGCGCCTGGCGCTTGACCGCTACCGCCTGACCATGAAGGCCGATGCGGGCGGCGGCTTCGGGATCCTCGATACCGACGGCAACTTCCTCAACGGCAACTCGGTCTCCGGCCGGGACGAGCAGTACTTCTTCGACGTGGTGCCCGTCAGCGGCACCTACGAGGCCAACGACACCCTCGCCACCGCGACGCTTGTGACCTTCGCCGCCACGGGCACCGCACGCTTCACCGGCGTCACGATCGGGGATGGCATCCAGGCGGGCAAGGACGTCGACATCTTCCGCCTCGACCTGGCCCGCGGCGGGCAGATCACCGCGGAGATCACCGCCAAGCGGCTCGCCACCGGCAGCAGCCTCGACTCCTACCTCCGCCTCTTCGACGGCAACGGCAACCAGGTCGCCCAGAACGACCAGTTCTATGGCCAGGACTCGATGATCGATTACTACGTGTCCACCGGCGGCACGTACTACCTCGCCGTCTCGGGCTTCGGCAACGACAAGTACAACCCCAACCTCGCCGGCAGCGGCAACACGCAGTCGACCGGCCTCTACAACCTCACCATCAACGCCAACCTCAACACCGACGACGTCGTCAGCGTCGGCACCGATTTCACCGAGCCCCAGCCCATCCCCACCGTGGGCACGCAGGGCACGATCGAGTCGGAAGTCTTCATCACCGACACCCGCCAGATCATCGACGCCAACGTGCAGGTCCGCCTGCGCCACTCCTTCGTCGGGGATCTCAAGATCACGCTGATCTCCCCCTCGGGAACCGAGGTCGTCCTTTCCAACCGCCGCGGCGGATCCGGCCAGGACATGACCCCCACGCTCTTCGACGACGAGGCTCCCCAGGACATCGCCTCCGGCTCCGCTCCGTACGCCGGAACCTTCCGCCCCGATGAATCGCTCGGACGCTTCGACGGCCAGAGCGCCATCGGCACCTGGACCCTGCGTGTCGAGGACCTGGCCGGCCTCAACACCGGGTTCCTCGATGGCTGGCGCCTCGACCTGCGCGTCGAGAACGACGTCTTCGGCCCCTTCGAGCCCAACGACACTCTCCCCAACGCCAAGGATCTCGCCCAGATCAGCAGCACCGGCTTTGGCTCGGCCAACATCAACGCCTTCATCGGTGACGGCGGCTTCGGCCTGCTGGACCGCGACTTCTTCAAGATCAGCGTCAACGCCGGCGCGTCGATGACGGCGACGACCACCACCGCCGTTGATACGGCCATCCGCCTCTTCAACTCCCAGGGCCAGCAGCTCGTGCTGGCGGTGGACCCCTCGGCCCCCACCGCCCGCATCGAGAACTTCGTCTTCAACGACGCGGGCACTTACTACCTCGCCGTCTCGGCGGGCGTCAACCTCAACTACGACCCGTACAACGTCTCCACCGGCATCGCCGCGGTCTCCACCGGCCAGTACCAGCTCTCGGTCAATGTCACCGACGGCGTCAGCGACGGCTCCCTGGCCCTGGTGGGCACGCACGTGACCGTCGGGCTGGGCACCGATGGCAGCCTCTACAGCGGCAACTCCGGCGGCCAGGGGCTGAAGTTCAACGGCACCGAGTTCCTCTTCGACACCGCCTCCGCGGTCGACCGCCCCGAAACTTTCTTCGGCGCCTCCGCCGACGGGACCGTCTTCCTCAACTCGCGCCAGCCCGCAAGCGGAACCTCCAGCAGCCAGCTCCCCTTCAGCCTCACCGACGAGAGCGACACCTTCAACGCCCGCGGCGTGGGCAAGGCCCTGTTCAACGGCGCCCTCAAGATCGAACGCTCGATTTCCCTGGGCAAGGCCGACAACTTCGCCGTCGTCAACGTCTCCCTCACCAACCAGGGCGCCACCTCCATCGCCTCCCTCTCGTGGATGGAAGGCATGAACGCCCAGATGGGCCTCAACCTCAATCCCGCGTCGGCGAGCACGTTCAACGACCTGGACGCCACGGGCCACATGGCGACCTCGAGCTTCCGCAACAACGATTTCCTCCAGGGCCTGACCATCGGCCTCGCGGCTCCTTCCGCCGACACGCGGGCCAAGGCGATGTTCGTCAGCCAGTCGATCGTCAACACGCTGCGTGATCCCACGCAGCTCGTGGGGATCACCCCCACCGACCCCAACGGGGCCAGCAGCGACCAGTACATGTCCCTGGTCTACGACGTGGGCACGGTGACCCCCGGCCAGACCGTCAACCTCCGCTACTTCGTTTTCTTCGGCAACACCCCGGGCGATGTCTCTTCCCTGTACACCAGCCTCAACGCCGGCACCGGCGCCGGGCACCTGACCGCCGACCCCGCAACGCCCGCCAACGAGACCCTCGCCGACAACTCGGTCGTTCCCCAGCTCCCCTACCGCTACTACTTCCCCGAAGGCTTCGCGACCCCCAACACCAACAACTTCATCCCGATCCTCAACCCCAACGACCAGGCCGCCCGCGTCGTGGTCATCGCCCGCTACGAGTCGGGCGTTCGGGACCAGGTCCTCGCCGACTTCTCGGGCGCTTCCAAGATCGCCGCCAACGCCCGAAGCGGCATCACGATCACCAACCCCAGCCTCTTCGCCGCCGGGGAGCAGCTCGTCCGCCCCTACGAGGGCTATGCGGTTGAAGTCCGCTCCGACCGCCCGCTCGCCTCGACCTTCAGCTACTACGACACGTATCTCACCACCACCGCCGCCTCGATCGGCGAGTCGTTCACGACCCGCATCAGCGACACGTGGACGTTCGCCGAGGTGAAGCGCGGCGGCTCCAACCGCGACTTCCTGCTCTTCTTTAACACCTCCAGCCAGACGACCAAGGTCGAGTCCACCTTCTATCCGCAGGGCGGGGGAACGCCGATCGTCTTCACCCAGACCGTCGAGGGCAATCGCCGCCTGGGCCTGAACCTCAACGACGCCGTCGAGATCCCCGAGGGCACCTACGGCGTCAAGGTCACGGCGCAGCAGCCCATCGTCGCCGTCCTCAGCCACTACGACCTGGACGCCCACACCGCCGAGGGCCTCAACGGCCTGCCCAACCTGGGAACCACCGTCGGCGCCACCTCCGAGGGCGACCTGGGTCGCGACGCCACCACCGAACGCTTCAGCATCCTCAACGCCGGTTCCACCAGCACCCAGGTCAGCCTGGTCTTCCTGTTCGGCAGCGGCAGCTCCTACCGCACGGTGGTCAACGTGCCCGCCCACTCCCAGAACGTGGTCAACGTCGGGGACCTGCCCTCGTTCCCGATCGGGCAGCAGTACGCGATGCAGTACTCCTCCAACCAGCCCGTCTCGGTCGCGCTGGTCGCCAGCGCCTTCGGTGACCAGCTCATCAGCGGCGTCACCGACCGGGCCTACAAGCTCTGGGGCTTCGGGGAAGGCTTCAAGCCCCGCGACGGCAACAACCTGGTCTCCGAATCCCTCCGGCTGTACAACCCCAACGCCGCCGACACCATCGCCGAGATCGTCCTGCGGTACGACGCCAACCTGGGCACCGAATCGCTCCGCGTCGTCGTGCCCGCCCGCACGTCCTACTCCATCAACGTCCACGACCTGGTCACCGGCTCCCGCCGCAACACCGAGGTCTTCTACGGCATCACCATCAAGTCGGCCGCCCCGATTGTCGCGACCTTCACCCACTCCGACGCCTTCTTCCCCGGCGCCTTCTCCACCCTGGGCACCCCCCTGGGCCAGGGCACGCAGATCCTCTGACCCCAAACATGTAGCCTGGAAAACCCCCACCCCCGACGCCTCAGGCGCGGGGGTTTTTCTTCTCCGATGTCTTCCGATCGGGTTACGTGCGGTATCGAACTCCCCCTACTGGCCACCCGTGACGCGAAAGCCTTTGGCCCCCTTTCGGAACGACTTTTTGAACGCCTAGACTTCCCGTTCACGCGGGAACGTCCTTCCCGCGGCCTGGAGTCTGTCACCGATGCTTCTCACCCTCGCGCTGGCGCCCTGGGCCACGAACCTGCTCATCCTCGTCCTGCTGGGCGTCGCCGTGCTGCTCATCCTGACCGTGCTGATCCAGCGTCCGCAGGGCGGCGGACTCAGCGCGGCCTTCGGCTCTTCGGGCTCGGGCCAGACGGCCTTCGGCACCAAAACCGGTGACGCGTTGACCGTCTTCACGGTGGTGATGTTCACCGTGTTCGTCTTCGCGGCGATCGGCTTGAACTTTGGCATGCGACCCGCTTCCGAGGTCCCCGGGCAGGGCGTGATCGAGGGCACCAGTGACGGCGCGGTCCCGGCGACGGGCGGCGGCGCGGGCCAACCCATCACACAGCCGACCACACCGCCCACGGCCACACCCGGCGATCAGCCTGTCGAGCAGACCCCCGCGGGCACGGCTCCCGGCCAGCCCGCGACCGGCGTCACGCCCCCGGTTGCGCCTCCCGCTGAACCCGGCGCATTGCCCGCCCCGCAGAACCCGGTCCCTTCCGAGCCGGCGCCCACCACGCCCCCCGCGCCCGGCACCGAAGAGAAGCCCAAGTAATCTCGTTCGCGGCAGCTCCATTCATAGGTGGAAATCACCGATCCGGGCCCGCTGGGAGGCCCCACGGTGTATCCGTGGCCATTGCCGCTGGTACACTCCGCTGCACGCCGCGGCGGCCATGACGGCGCCGCCTGCATTCCTGGAGTCTGCATGATCCGAAGCATGACGGGATTTGGCGAGGCCTCGGCCCAGATCGAGGGCGTCCACTACTTCGTGGAAATCCGCTCCCTCAACAACAAGTACTTCAAGGGCGTCATCCGCCTTTCCGACGCCTTCCAGAGCCTGGAAGCCGAGCTTGAATCGGTGCTCCGCCAGCGCCTGACGCGCGGCACGATCACGCTCATCGCCTCCTGCAACGATTCCTCTGCTTCCGCCGCGTACACCATCAACCAGGCCGCGCTGGGCCGCTATGTGCAGCAGCTCCAGTCGATCCCGCAGATCTCCGGCGGGGAGCTCCGCCTGGACATGGCCGCCCTGCTCAACCTCCCGGGCGTCCTGCAGCCCCCGGCGGACGAGGAAGACCGCCTCGTCCGCGCCCGTAAGGCCTTCACGACCATCGTCAACAAGGCCTGCGACACCCTCGTCGCCATGCGCGAGCGCGAGGGCGCGATGCTCGTCGAAGACCTGCTCCAGCAGCGCCAATACATCCAGGATCGCCTGAGCAAGATCCGGGAACGCTGCCCCGCCGTCGTCGCCGACTACCAGCAGCGCCTCAAGTCCCGCATCGAGATGCTCCTCCAGGGTCACGACGCCCGCGTCGAGGCCGTGGACCTCATCCGGGAGATCGCCGTCTACGCCGAACGCACCGACATCGCCGAGGAAGTCGCCCGCCTCACCGGCCACCTCGAGCAGTTCGGGCAGCTCCTGGCGCCCAAGGAAGACCGCCCCGTCGGCCGCACCCTTGATTTCCTCGCCCAGGAAATGCTCCGGGAAGCCAACACCATCGCCAGCAAGTCCCCCGACGCCGAAACCTCCCGTCACATCGTGGAGATCAAGGGGGCCATCGACCGGATCAAGGAACAGGCCCAGAACGTCGAGTGAGGACCGTCCCGGGAAGTGCTCGACACGCCGGAAACCACCTTTCTGAACACCCCGCACTAACCCTTGGGGTCCTTCCCCTCCCCGCGGAATACCGGCCTGCTATCATTTTCAGTTAATCTGGTGGGCCCCTTGGAAGGTGTGCCAAGAGGTATGAACATGAAACAGGTCCGGGGCACGAAATTCCGTGTTCGTCGGGCGATGGTGACGGCGACATGCGGGCTGGCATTGGCCGCTCCCATGTTCTGTTTCGCCGCGCCCGGGGATCCACCCGCGACCACGGTGACGAATGCTTCCACTCCCTCCACCCTCGAAACATTGATCACCGATCTGGGATCGCCCGATTTCGATCGTCGTCTCACCGCCCACGACCTGCTCCGCACCAGCCCGCTGGCGACGCTTCCACAGCTCGAAGAATTGCTCCAGAGCTCGACGCTCGACCAAGAGCAGCGCACCCGCCTCGCCGACATCGCGCGGGAACGGTTTGCCGCCGAGCCCCGCGCGGCGCTGGGGATCCGCTACGCGAACAACAACGCCTGGATGGCCGAGCGCCGCAGCAGCACGCCGGCGGTGATCGAGACCACGCTCGAGGGATTCGATTCCGCCCGCCAGCTCAAGGCCGGGGACGCGGTGCTGAGCTTCGACGGCAGCCGCATCACCGACCGCTACAGCTTCCGCACCCACATCCTCTCGTACAACCCTGGAGAAGTCGCCCGGCTCGAGATCGAGCGCGACGACAAGGTGCTGGAGGTCGAGGTCCAGATGGGCAGCCAGGATCAGCTGAGCCAGCCCAACGTTGATCCCAACCGTCCGGGCGACCCGCGCTGGGCGACTGGGACCGACCCGATCACCGAATCCGTTCTCAGCGAAGCGTGGGAACTGCGCGCGATGCGCAACCACCTGAACGTCGACTGCGAAGAGTCCGTGCTGGACTGCGAGCTCTCCGCCGCCCGCTGGCGGGAGACCTGGACTTCCGCCCAGGGGGCCCGCGATCCTCGTGAACCGCTGCACGCGCTGACCGTCGCCGCGGGCGGAGCGCCTCGCGGCGGAGCGCCCGAGGCGATGCGTGAATTCGTCGGGGGAGAGGTCCGCAACGCCGGTCGCATGGGCCGCAACCCCGGCATGCGGGATTTCCAGTTGCTCCAGCTCCAGCAGCTGCAGTCCCGCGTCGAGGATCTGGACCTCCGGATCGCCACCATCCGCCGGCGGCTCGAGGGGCTCACGCCCGAGCAGCTCGCCCAGCCGCAGGCACGCCTTGATACCCAGGCGCTCCCGCAGCTCACGCGGGAGCGTGACAACGCCGCCCGCCAGGTGGGCGAGCTGACCGCCCGCATCCGCGGGTCGGCCCGCGTGATTCAGCAGCTCCGCCGGTAGGGCGCGATCAACGCTTCGGTGAGCTCGATGGCCCGGCGCGTCTCCTCGTGAGATGCCGCGTCCTGCCGGGCAAGCTCGATCGCCCGCACGCACTTGTCGTAGTGGTCCGCCAGCTTGGCCCGCTGGTCCTCCGTATCCATGTTGTCGCAGAAGTTGTCGTAGGTGTCGGCGAGCTTGATGAGCCGCACGCGCCAATCGGCGGCGGCAAGCCTGCGGTCGTACTCGCGTTCCCGTTCGGGCTCGGGGAGGGACATGTTCTTGGTGAGGGCGGCGACCATGTCGGCGACGAGGGAACCGAAGCGGTGCTCGATGTCCTCGTAGTCGGTGGTGGTGTCCTCGATGGTGTCGTGCAGCAGCGCGGCGGCGATGACCAGGTCCTCGTGACACCCAAAGACGTGGGCGACGGTCATCGAGACGCGGAAGACGTGGGCGGCGTAGGGCGTCTTGCCGTCGCGCCGAACCTGGTGACGGTGCTGCCGGGAGGCGAACGAGGCCGCCTGCTGGAACATGGGCCGCCGGGGGCCGGATTCTGGGCTCATGCGGTCACGATAGCACGCCCGAGGAACCACCTCGCGCGCCGCGGAGCACCTCCGCCGCGGGTGGGCCTCAGGCCGTCAGCGTGTTCTTCGCCGCGATGGGAGAGGCCGCCCCGTCGTAAGAGAAGTGCACGCCCTTGACCGGGGAGGCGCCCTGCTCGTCGAAGATCACCAGCTCGTTGTTCTTCCCGGGCTTGAGGGAGCTGGGGTGGATGTACACCCGCTCGCTCTGGCCCTTGCGGAGGAAGTAGCGACCCATGTGCTGCCCGTTCACGTAGATCTGGCCGGCGGAGAGCCCGGTCAGATCGACGATGATCGCCGCCGCGCCCTGCACGTAGTCAAACGTGCAGCGCCACCACGCCGGCGTGCCGGGGTGGGCGGGCTTGGCCGGGGTCACGTAGGAAGACGCCGAGGGCTGCTCCCACTTGGCAAAGCTCCAGTCGGACTTGGTCGTGAACGGCTCGGGGGATTCCTCGAAGCTCACGATCTCGTCCATCGCCTTGGCGGCGGCCTGCACGTCTCCGCCGAACTCCTCGTGGAGCGTGTCGGGGAAGAAGGCGACGGAGATCGTGTGGTTGCCCTTGGACAGCTGCTCCGCGTCGATCAGGACATGGTCGGGATAGCCGTACTCCAGCAGCTCGATGGGCTTGCCGTCGAGCAGGAGCAGCGCCCGGCCCATGAACCCGCGACCTTCACCGTCGCGCAGCCACATGATGAGCGAGGACTTGCTGCGGTGCTGGATCGTCCACACCAGCCGCTCGGGCGCCGTGGTGTCTCCCTCGCGCACGTCCCAGAGGGGGGCGCGGAAGCTCAGGATGTCGACGGGATCTTCCGTCATGATCTTGGGCTTGCCGGCCTTGACCTGCTCAACCTCCCACGCGTGCCCGTACAGGCCCTTGCGCTCGCCCATCACGTCCCCCTCGCTGAACCGGCCCAGGTTGCCGGCGAGGAAGACGACGTCGGTCGCGGGCTTCTTGAGCCCGATGGCCATATGCCGCGTGGAACCCTCCCCAACCCCCAGCACGCCGACCGGCTGTCCTTCCATGAAGGCGAGCACGCGGTCTGAGGCGTGTGGGAAGGCAAGGCGGGCCTTGCGGGCCGAGGAAGACTTCATGGAGAGCTTGTACCAGCCGTAGCCGTACGGGGCTCCCAGGGATGTGAGGTCCGCCGGACCCTTGATGGTCGCGAAGCGGGCGCTGGTCCCGCCGACGTAATCGTCGAGCGGCGCGGTGGTCCAGGACGAGACGTGGACCTTCTCGGTGGAAGAAGGATGGCGGGGCTGCTCCGCGGTCACATTGGTCACCGTGCCGTCGACGCCCACGCGGATCGCCTGGCGCACGCCCGCGAGGGCGAGGGGCTTGCCGTCGGAGGTCAGGCCCGAGACGCCGACGTAGACCGCGTCATCGGCAACGAAGGTGGTATCGATCTGATCTTCGTTGCACACGACGACGGAGATGCCTTCGTGCTCTTCGATGACCGGGGCCTTGCCGGTGGGCACGGCGACCTCGAAGCCCGAGCCGTTGATCGAGAGCATGCCCTTGGCCCCGGCGGGGCCGAAGCAGACAAAGACCTTGCCCAGCACGGCCAGCGCGCAGAGGTTGCAGTAGTCCAGCAGCGCCCGTCCGCCCAGCGGGGCATCGACCAGGCACCACGCGACCGCCTGGCGGCCCATGGAGACCGGAAGGGTCGAACCGTCGGAGAGCAGGAGCGTGAGATTTTGCGGGGTGGGCGCCTGGCCGGTCTTCGCGGGATCGGGGGCGAAGACGAAGACGACGCCGCCCTGCTGGCCCGTCGCGTGCACGATGGAGAGCTGGCCGGCGTCGGGGGAACCCTTGCCGTTCTTGGCGGCCTTGCCAGCGTCGGCCTTGGGCGTGGAGGTGTCCAGCGCGACGGGCTGGTAGGTCTGGTCGAGGCTGGAGAGCACGCGCCAGAAGCGCGAGGCGAACGTGGCGATGCGGCGCACAGCGTGAAACGCGGGCCCTGGGGCGCCCGACTCGGTGATGGCGCCGTTGCGCTCGTTGGACCGGCCGACGAAGACCGAGGGGCCCGTCGGCAGGCGGCCGGACCAGAATCCCGAGGTGGACCCGCCGGCGAAGGGCTGGATGTTGAACTGTCCTCCGCCGGCCGTGATCTCGGCGAGGCGGCGCTGGATCGACCAGGGGTCGAGCACCCGGGGGATGCCGCCGCGGACGTACTCGTCCGAGGGTTCTTCGCTGGCGACGGTGGGCGCCTCGCCCATCGGGAAGTCGATCACGATGCGAGGCTGATCGGGGCGGACGAAGGCCATCTGCCGCAGGGCCGGGAGCATGTGCTCGGTGCCCGACCAGCAGTCGATCTCCCCTTCCACGTTCTGCCAGAGGCTGTTGGCGTTGATGATCGGGACGGTGATGCCGCCCTCCCGGAGGTAGCGGTTGAGTTCACCCAGGTACCCCAGGGCGATCGCCGCGTGGGAGCAGTTCCAGGAAGACTCGTTCTGCACGAGCAGGATCGGTCCGCCCGCGCCGGCGCTGCTGACCTGCATCGACCGCACGCGGTCGGCGACGGCGCCGAGGTAGCGGGAGCAGGCCTCCAGGAAGGGGCCGTTGTTGGAGCGGAGCTGGACCTTGGGGATTTCCAGCACCCAGGGGGGAATGCCGCCCAGATCCCAGCCTTCCCCGATGTACGGACCCGGGCGCAGGATACACCACATGCCCGCCTTGCCGATGAGCTCGACAAAGTGCCGGAGGTCGTTCTCACCCTCAAAATCAAAGATTCCAGGCCTGGCTTCGTGACGGGCCCAGCACACGGGAACTTCTATGGTGTTGAGTCCGGCGACCTTCGCGGCATGGATGCGATCGGCCCACTCCGCCCGCGCGATGCGGTGCATGTGGATGGAGCCCGAAGCAATCCAGATCCGCTTGCTGTCGAGAAGGAAGCTGCGTCCGTCAAAGGTCACCGAGGGCATTGTCTTGGTACGCTCCCTTCGTCTAGGCGTCCGACCCCCACCACTCGATCCGACGTCGATCCCACCGGAGTCTTGCCGGGAGTTCACCGGGGGCTCGGCCCCGAATTACCAACCGCGAGAATCCATCACGAATGACCGCCACGAACAGCACACCGCGAGAAGCCCGGGCAACCGCCGGGCCGTCGGATCGGCAGTCCCACCTCTGGATCCGTCCCGCGCCGCGTTCCGGATACACTCCCCGCTTCCCTGCGATGCAAACCGAGCCATAACCATAGATCGCGCCTCTCCCATCCTCAACAAAGGCTTGACGATCGCTCCGTCAATCCCTCTTTTTACCGATCAATGACCGTATAAAAACAGACCACACTTGTCACAATCGCCCCACCGATCCCACTACATGTCGCCCCTCCGCCACGCCTCTCCCGCGGTGGTCGGGGCTGTGTTTTTTTTCCTCGCCGGATGCGCCTCGGAAGAATCCAGCGACGCCCGTCTGCGGGACCTGATCCGCCAGCAGTCCCAGATGCTCGGGCCTCAGACTCTTGCGCCGTCACGGGATATTGCCGGTGATTCCACCGGGAAGCAGCGTGACCCCGCGCTTCTCACCCGGGAACCCAAGACGGTCAACCCCGCCGCCGAGGACCTGACGTTCACCCCGATCTCCGAATCCCGGGACGTCGCCGCCCGGCTGGAGAGTTACGCCCGGGACGTGCTGGGCGAATCTGCTGCGGGAGTGCAGGCGCCCGACACCAGCGGGGAGCCCCACCCTTCCGGAGATTTCCTCCCGCTAGACCTGTCCAACACGTTCCGCACCGCCCAGAGCAGTGCGCGGGAATTCAAGAACGCCGAGGAGGAGTACATCCTCGCCGCGATCCGGCTCCTGATCGAGCAGCACCGCTGGGGTCCGCGCCTCTTCAACGACACCAGCGTCGTCGCCTCGGGCTCCGGCCGGGACGGCAGCTACCAGTCGGCGGTCGATCTCATCAACGAACTGCGCGCGACGCAGCGACTCCCCGCCGGCGGGGAGGTCGAGGCCCGCTGGGTGTGGAATGCGACCGAGCACCTGCGTGAGCAGGCCTCGGGCCGGTATCGCCAGTCGTCGGCGATCATCCTGGGAGGGAATATCCCGCTGCTGCGCGGGGCGGGAGATATCGCCCAGGAAGACCTGATCCAGTCGCAGCGCAACCTGGTGTACCAGGCCCGCACGTTCGAGCGGGCACGGCGCGTGCTGCTGGTGGACATCGCCGGGGACTATTTCGACCTGGTGCAGACCCGCTCGCTCATCGTGAACCAGGTGCAGCAGATCGAGAGCCTGCGTGTCTTTGAACGCCAGACGCAGGCGCTGGTGGAGGCGGGCCGCAAGGCGCTGTTCGACCTCAACGACGCTCGCAACCGCGTGCTCTCGGGCATCGCCACCCTCGCCAACCTGCGCGAGCAGTACATCCTGCAGCTCGACCGCTTCAAGGTGCGGCTGGGGATCGACCTGGACAAGCGCATCGACGTGCAGCCGCTGGTCTTTGAGCTTCCCGAGCCCGACACGACCATCCAGGCGGCGACGCAGGCGGCGCTGGAGTTCCGGCTGGACCTCCAGAACCAGCGCGACGCGGTGGACGATTCGCGGCGGGTCGTTCGCAACGCCCGCAACGACGTGCTGCCCGACCTCAACGTCAACGGCAACGTGCGGATCCCCACCGACCCGGACGTGCGCGAAGGCGGGGCGGGATTCGATCCCGAGGAACTGGATTACACCGCGGGCGTGACGTTCGGGCTGCCGCTGGACCGGGAGATCGAGCGCCTCGCGGTCCGGCAGGCGATCATCCGCTCCGAGCAGGCCCAGCGCCGCTACGAGCGCTTCCGGGATGACGTGATCGTGTCGGTGCGGTCGGCCCTGCGCGGGATTGACCTGGCGCGGTTCCAGCTCCGGCTCGCCGAGGAGCAGGTGAAGATCACCGAGCAGCGGCTGGAGGAGCAGCTGCTCAAGTCAGACGAGCTTGATACTCGCAAGCGCCTGGAAGTGGAAGACGATCTGCTGGTGGCACGCAACCGCCGAGATCAGGCCAAGACGGACCTGCGCACGGCGGTGCTCAGGTATCTTCTGGAGAGCGATCAGCTCCGGGTGGCGCGGGACGGCACGCTCCAGGCCCTGCCGGGGATGGTGGACACGGCGACGCCGACCAGTTCACCTTCCGACGCAGCGCCCGCGGCCGAGCCGGCGCCCTCCACGCCGCCGGGCACTTCGCCCTGATCGCACATTGAAACAGTGAACTCGTATTCGTCGAGTCGCTCCCAGCGGTCACCGACCAGCACGGGCTGGCGAGCGCGGCCGATGCGCTTGAAGCCCACGCGCTGGGCGAGGGCGATGCTCGCGGCGTTGGTGGAATGGATCGACGCGGAGATCGTGTGAAGCCCCAGGCCGGCGGGAACATCGGCGGTACCGTGCTGGATCGCGGCGCGGACGATCTCGGTCCCGAACCCCTGGCCCAGCGCGTCGGCGCTCACCCACCAGTGGATGGTGCCTTCGAGCGTGAGGCCACGCTCCATCGCGTAGATCGCGCAGCCGCCCACGATGCGGCCCGAGGCGGTGACCCCGACCCGGCGCCATGCCGATCGCGTCTGGTCCCCGTTGCGGGCGAGGTACAGCATGTGCTCGAAGGCCGCCGCGGAGGATTGCTGATCCTTCTGGAGGGGAAGGCACTCGCGGAGGTGTTCGCGGCTGAGCTCCAGGACTCGGCATATCTCGTCCCGGTCGGCTTCCATCGGGGGGCGCAGCACGAGCCGGGGGGTGGTGATCTCACCCGGTCGGCTGCGGAGCGCTTCGTCCAGCACCCCGATCGGCCGCGGGGTGGCGGGCCACGAAAGCCCGTCGCGGCGAACGACTGTGACGGCTGGCGGGGTAACGCCGGTTGCGCGGCGAATGCCGATTGGGGGGGCTGGGGGAGTCACGCCGTTGTTATCGACGCCGGTTCGGGGTTACTTGTGGATAACCCGTGAAGTTCTTGCGACGTTGTAACAAATAACCGGACGCGGACGTTGCTCGAAGGCCAGTCCGGATCAGCAACCGGCCTCGAAGGCGAGGACAAAGGCGGTGAAGTCGTCGGTATCGACGAAACCCGAATGGTCGAAGTCGGCGTTGTCGGTGCCGGCTTCGAAGGCGAGGACGAAGGCGGTGAAGTCGTCGGTATCAACGAAGCCGGTGCCGTCGAAGTCGGCGGGGCAGGTGGCGTGGAAGATTTCAAGGAGCTGGGCGAGCTCGCCCGAGCCTCCGTTGGAGGAGACACCGCTGCCGACGACGGTGCCTGCGCCGGACTCATCCTGGGCGAAGAGGTGGAGTTTGTCGGAGAGGGTGTCGAGCATGACGGCCCGGGAGACGGTGGAGCTGTAGCATCCGGCGACCTCTCCGCCCACGCCGAAGTAGCTGCTGACCGCGAAGGTGGAGACGGTCATGGCGACCGGATCGATCAGGGCCATGCGTCCGACGGGGGCGTTGGAGTTGTCGTCGATGGTGATGAAGACCTTGCCCGCGGGCCCGCGGGAGAGGCCCATGATGGCCTCGCCCGACCCGCCCTGGTTGAAATCAACGCTCTGGCGCGTCAGGACCTTGCTGCCGTCGGAGTTCAGCTGGAGGCGCTCGATGCGGTGGGGGAACGGACCGTTGAGTCGGTACGCGATGATGAGGCTGGAAGTAGGGATGTCAAAGTACGTGGCGCTGGCGAAGGTCTGGGCCGACGCAGCGGTGATGCCGTCGGACTCGAGCAGGGCATGGGGGACGTTGGCGGCGTCGAAATACCCGAGCTTCCAGGGGTTGCTGTTGTGCACGAAGTACACGCGGCCATCCCCGGCGGAGGCGGGGAGCACGATGTCCTGAGGGCCGGCGTACGGAAGATGGCTGACGCCGCCGGCCGCGGAGACCATGGTGAGGCCCGAGCCAATGCCGTCGGGACCGCCGATGATGCGGTCCCGAAAACTGTCATACGTGCCCCGACCGAACGAGGCCATGGACCCGGCGTAGATGATCGAGGTGGCCCACGTGCCGGGGGTGATGCGCATGATCCCCGCGCCCCCGGGCAGCCCGGCGCTGACGAGGTAGATGTCACCGTCGGTAAAGCTCTGGGCCTGGGCCGCGGGCGCGAGGGCGAGCGTGGTGAAGGCGAAGGCGTCCAGAGCCAGGGGACGGACGGCGCGCAGGATGTTCGAACGCATGAGATGACTCCATGGGCGCTGGGCGCGCGGTCAGAGGTGTGAACACCACCACCCTCGTCGCCAACTCTCTCCATGCGTCGAATCACGGCAAGCCGGCCAGAAAATCCGGGACATTCAGGCCCGCAGCAGGCGATGGCCACGCGGGCTGGGACGGCTCAGCACCCGCCCTCAAAGGCGAGAACGAAGGCGGTGAAGTCGTCGGTGTCGACGAATCCGGACGCGTCGAAGTCGGCGTTATCGGTGCCGGCCTCGAAGGCGAGGACGAAGGCGGTGAAGTCATCGGTATCGATGAAGCCGGAGCGGTCGAAATCGGCGCCGCAGACGACGATGGACGCAAGACCCCAGCAGGCGTGGTTGCCGGAGAACGCGCCGACGCGCGAGGTGCGGAGGCTGAGGCGGTGGACCCCGTTGAGGAAACATGTGATGGGCACGCTGGACTGAAATCCGTTGCCGACGGTGACGGTGATGACCTCAACGCCGTCGGCGAGGACGTGGAAGGTAGCGCCGTTGTTGCCAGCGCCGACCTGGGAGAATCGCTCGATGCCCACGCGGGCGGAGAATGAATCGACGGGGCCCATCGCCGCGGCGATCGCGTCGAGGTCGAAGTCGACAGCCGAGGCGGCGAACTCCGTAGGGTGCTGGCCGATGCCGTGCTCGAGGACACCGACATCCCCGAACTGAATCGGGTCCGCGCTCCAGTACCCCGGGCAGTTGACGCCCAGGGCATAGCCGCCGATGAAGTCCATGAAGGGCTGGTTATCGGTGCTTGTCGCGGTGCCGGAGGGGGAGCCGAGAAGGGAGCTGAGGGGAACGACGCCGGCGCGGGCGAGGGCAGGTGACAGGAGGCAGAGGGCGGCGAGGAGCAGGGAACGATGGATGCGCATGGTGAATTCTCTCCTGGCGCGAGCGTATCCGGAGGAACGCGGGGATCCAATAGGAAATGTGGGGATGCGGCCACCATCGCGGCTGTACATCGTTGCCGCAAAAGAAGCAAGGCTTCGACATGATGTCGAAGCCTTGCGTGAGGGCATGAGTTATCAGAACCGCGATCAGTTCGCCTTGAATCCGCTCTTGAACTTCTGGATCGCGTCGGTCAGCTTCTTCTCCATGTCGGCGTCCAGCGCCTTCTTGGCGTTCAGTTCATCCCACAGGGGCTTGTTGACCGTCTTGAAGGAGTCGAGCAGCTGGCTCTCGAACTGGCGAACGGCGGGGACCGGGACGTCGTCGAGGAAGCCCTTGGTGCCGGCGTAGATGGAGATGACCTGGTCGACGATGTGGAAGGGCGTGTATTGGCCCTGCTTAAGGAGCTCGACGAAGCGGCGGCCGCGGTCGAGCTGGCGCTGGGTAGCCTTATCGAGCTCGGTGCCGAGCTGGGCGAAGGCTTCGAGTTCGCGGGCGGAGGCGAGGTCGAGTCGCAGGGAGCCTGCGATCTTCTTCATGGCCTTGACCTGGGCGCTGCCGCCGACTCGGGAGACCGAGATACCGACGTTGATCGCGGGGCGGATACCGGAGAAGAAGAGTTCGGGCTCGAGGTAGATCTGGCCGTCGGTGATGGAGATCACGTTGGTGGGGATGTACGCCGAGACGTCGCCTTCCTGAGTCTCGATGACGGGCAGGGCGGTCAGGGAGCCGGCGCCGTTCTCGTCGGAGAGCTTGGTGGCGCGCTCGAGGAGGCGGGAGTGGAGATAGAAGACGTCGCCGGGGTACGCCTCGCGGCCCGGGGGACGGCGCAGGAGCAGGGAGAGCTGGCGGTAGGCGACGGCCTGCTTGGAAAGGTCGTCGTAGATGCACAGGGCGTGCTTGGGCATGGGCTTGCCGTCGGCGAGGGTCGCGCCGGGGTTCTTGCCCTGCCACATGAAGAACTCGCCCATGGAGCAGCCCGCGTAGGGGGCGATGTACTGCATGGGGGCGGGGGCGGAGGAGCCGGCGTTGACGACGATGGTGTAATCCATCGCGCCGTTCTTCTTGAGGGTCTCGACGATGCCGGCGACGGTGGATTCCTTCTGGCCGACGGCGACGTAGATGCAGACCACGGCGTCCTTGGTGCCCCAGTACTGCTTCTGGTTGATGATGGTGTCCATCGCGACGATGGTCTTGCCGGTCTTGCGGTCGCCGATGATGAGCTCGCGCTGGCCGCGGCCGATGGGGATCATCGCGTCGACCGACTTGATGCCGGTCTGGAGGGGCTCATGCACGGGCTGACGCTCGGCGATGCCGGGGGCGATGATGTCGACCTTGCGGAACTCGGTGGCGTTGACGGGGCCGGCGTCGTCGATGGGACGGCCCAGGGGATCGACCACGCGGCCGAGCATGCACTCGCCGACGGGCACCTCGAGCAGACGACCGGTCGCCTTGACCATGTCGCCTTCCTTGACGAACTTGTAATCGCCGTAGATGACCGCGCCGACGGTGTCGAGCTCGAGGTTGAAGACCTGGCCCATCACGGCGCCGTCGTCGGTCTGGAACTCCAGGAGCTCGCCCGCCATGGCCTTGGAGAGGCCGTAGATGCGGGCGATGCCGTCACCGACTTCGACCACGCGGCCTACTTCAGAGACCTCCAGGTCGGCGGAGTACTGGTCGATTTCCTGACGAATGACGCTGGCGATCTCGTCGGTCTTGATCTTCACGGAAGGCTCCCAAACTCGTGCGGGTCGTCCGGACGGGCCTGCTTGGCTTTTTTCGACATCGGGGCCTGCGTCGCCCGGCTGTCAGGGAGACGTCCGGGACCGCAGGCCAGCCCTGCCCACCGCAGGGGGGAGCAAGGATATCCCGGCGGGAGGGGGATGTCCTGCGGGGAAACCAGACGCCCGGGCACGCCCGCCGAGTCCGGGATAACGCCGCGGCCGCAGTTCCCTCGGGGCCACGGGATGAGATTCCGGAGGGGTTGGAGCCGCGTACGGCAGGGGCGTCAAGTTCTCGGCCCGCCGGGCCGATCCTCGCAGGATGAACCGTGAATCAAAGATGTGGCCCGTGGCCGTCGCCGTTTTCGCGCCATTGACTGTTGCCGCCGGGGCGCGGGGGGCCGTCTCGGCGACCGTCCGGGCCATGAGCCACATCGAATTTCTGGATGTGCAGGAGATCACCACGGGCGTCCCGGCGGGCAGGGCCGGACTTCAGATGTTCAATCTCGCCTCGGGGTTCTTCAACGGGTACGCGACGCCCCAGGGGAACACCACGGGCCTGGTGGGGATGGGCGGAGGGCTTCCCGACGACAACCAGTACGACGGGCTGGCTCCCAGGGTGGGGTCGAGCTGGTCGAGCGGATCCTTTGCCGAGCAGGTGACGGTGCCGTGGGGGACGGCGACGGCGAGCAGCGCCTCGACGTTCAGCCTGACGCTGGTGAATGTGACGGGCGGAGGGAGTGAATACCGGATCACGTGCCGGGTGAGCTTGGACGCGACGGCCGTCGCCGCTCGGGAGCGTGAGGATGAAGCTTCCGATGGGATCGGGTCGGCGAGCTTTTCGGTGCGGCAGGGGTACGACTTTCAGACGATCGGCCACGCCCACAGCGTCGCCTCCGCGGGTGGATGGAATAACGACGTCGATTGGACCGGGGTGTACCAGTTCACGGTTGGTCGCGGCGCGAACGGGCTGGGAAGTGACTTCGTGGAGCTGATGATGCCGGTGATGGCGACGATCAACCAGCACGCGGTGCCTTCCCCCGGGGCGTGGGCGCTGCTGGGGTGCGTGGGCGTGGTGGCGCTTCGGCGCGGCCGGCCCGCGTGACGCGCCGCGGAGGAGTCATCGAGCTGGGACGCTCCGGTCACGCCAGTTCCCGGTCCAGGAACGCGATGAGTTGTTCGACCTCGCCCGGGGTGTTGTAATGGACGAGGGAGGCGCGAACCACGCCGTCGGCGGGATGGAGACCGAGCTGCTCGGCGAGGCGGAGTGAATAGAAGTGTCCGTAGCGGAGGGCGAGGCCGCGAGCGTTGGCGGCGAGGGCGATCTCGCGCGAGCTTCGCCGCGCGTGGGTGAACGAGATGGTGCTGACGCGCGATTCTTCTCCGTGGGCGGGGCCGATGAGGCGCACGCCGGGACGTGAGCGGAGAAACTCGATGAGCCGGCGCTGCAGAGGGAGCTCGAGGGCGGTCATGCGGGCGAAGGCGTCCACGACGATCGAGCGATCAAGAGTTTGAGGCGTGCTGGAAGGTTGAGAAGGATCGGAGGGGATCGCCGATGGCGTGCCTGCGAGAAACCGGAGATAGTCGCCCAGGGCGAGGATGCCGGCGCACCCTTCGTGGTTGACGCCGCCCAGCTCAAACTTGTAAGGGACCTCGGATGGATCGATGAAGAAGTGGTTGGGGCCGGTGAGCTCGGCCCAGGCGTCGTGCGTGCCGAACATCGCCGCCATGTGCGGGCCGTAGACCTTGTACGTGGAATAGACGTAGAAATCACACTCCAGCGCGCGCACGTCGATGGCGCGGTGCGGGGCAAACGCGACGCCGTCGACCAGCACGCGGGCGCCCGCGGCGTGGGCGAGGCGGGCGATGGATTGAACGTCGACGATCTCTCCCAGGAGATTGCTGACGTGCGGGAAGGCGACCAGGCGGGTTCGCGGGCCGAGCATGGCGCGGAGGGCATCCAGATCCATCTGCATCGTGGCGGGGTTGATGTGCCAGGGGATGATGCGAAAGCCGCGGCGCTCCAGCCGCATCCACGGGCCGACGTCGGACTCGTGCCCGGCGGTGCTGACGATGATTTCGTTCCGGCCGCCGCGTGCGGCGAGGGCGTCGGCGTAGCAGCCGGCGAGGATGTGGCAGAGGATGGAGGTTGAGGCGGCGAGGGCAACTTCTCCCACGCCAGTTCCGCTGTTCTCGGGGCCGGCGGAATTGACGAACGTCTTGAGGAACGTGTGCGCGCCCTGCACGGTGGCGCGGGCGCGGAGGCTTTCGGGATAGTCACCGCCGAGCTGCGCGTAGTCGTGGGCGAGGTACCTCGCCATCGCGTCGATCACCACGCGCGGGAGCTGGGAGCCGCCGGCGTTGTCGAGGAAGATGGTGGAGCTGGCGAGGGCGGGGAACTGCGCGCGGATCTCGGTGATGGAGGGGCGCACGGGGGCGGTGTGTGGTGAGACGGAAAGGGTCATGGGGAGTACAGGATATTGGTGATCGATCGCCGCTCTCGCGTGGAGCGGCGGAGTTTGGGCTGGCTCGCGGGAAAAGCCGGGGGATTTCGCGCGGATTGGCTGGATGCTGGGGACGCACACCTCGCACGCCACCAACGGCGAAGAGTTGACCACGTTTCAGCGTGGCGACACGCGCGGTGTTCGCATCCCCGCAAGGGCAACGAAAAAGCCGCCCGGAGGCGGCTTGGCGGTGGTCGTTCATGATGGACGTGACGTTCCGAGCGTGGCGGGCTGGCGATTCAGCGCCGGCGGCGGGCGAGGGCGAGGCCGCCCATTCCCATCAGGGCCATCGCGCCGGGGGCAGGGGCCTGCTGGAAGATGTACACGCCGGGGGCCTGACCCACTTCGAATGCGTCCTCGGTATCCCGGCCCAGGGGATCGCCGCCCTGCAGGATGTAGTTGTCGAGGGTGACACCATACGGGTTGGTCGCAAAGACGCCCGAGTGGATGTCCTTGTCGTAGACCTGCAGGTCGACGTTCTCGGTGTTCACGCCGTCGGTGACGGTGCCGACAAAGCGGACCAGGATTCCGTCATCTACACCGGTGTTGGCGTTGCGGTTGAATCCGCCGTAGTTGCTGCTCTCGTTGGTGAGGGAGAGCGAGCCGATGTTCCCCGCGCCGAACGTGCCGGCGTATTCAACGTTGAGGGCGCCCAGCACAGGGGAGAAGCCGCTGAGGCTCAGGGTGCCGGTGAAGGTCGAGGTGCCGGCGTTGAAAAAATTGGCGAAGCTGGTGTCGGGGGCGCCGCCGGGGCCGGCGAGGAGGTCGCCGACGGTCCCGAACTGGTAGGATGCCGTGACGCGCAGTTCATAGGCGACCGCCGCGGATGCTCCGCCGGCGAAAGCCGCGGCCACCGCGAACGCAAGTGCGAAACGCTTCATCTTCTCTTCTCCTGTATGAGAGCACCACCCACCTTGCCGAACAAATACCCCACAAGCCGCTCATAGCGCCGTGGTTGAGGTCCGATACGCCAGGTAGATACATCGGGTTGCAGTTCCGGAGCAATGTGGCCTCAAAGAGGCGCCGTTTGGATGGGCCACGGCACGTTGCGGGGTCGGGCGCGACATCGACCGGGCCCCGGAGAGCATGCGGACATGAGAATCACCTCTATGACTCGTTCAAGATTCGTGCGCGGGGGCCTTCTCGGCGCGGCAATGCTGGCATCACTGATGGCGCTGGTGGCCGCGGGGGGAGCGCGGACGCGCCCGGACGCGGTCGCGACCGGCGCTGACGGCGAAACCACCATCATCCTGGTGCGTCATGCCGAGAAGCTGCGGGACCCCGCGAAGCCCGGGGACGCCGACCCGCCGCTGAGCGCGGAAGGAGAGGCCCGCGCTCAGTGGCTCGGGACGATGCTCGCCAGCGCCGGCGTGGACCGTGTGCTGGTTTCCGATCGCCGCCGCACAGCGCTGACCGCCCAGCCGCTGGTGGAGCTCGTGCGAAAGGCGGGGGGCGACGTGGAAGTGGGGACGTACCAGGGCGCCGGGGGAGAGAAGGCGATCGCGCAGGCGATCCGCGCGCTTGGGGCCGGGCACGTGGTGTTGGTGGTCGGGCATTCCAACCAGCTGCCGGGGGTGGTCAAGGAGCTGGGCGGCTGGGAGGTGCCGGGGATGGGGGAAGCCGATTTCGACGATGTCTACATCGCGTCGATCGGCGGAACGCGCCCGCGATTAATCCACGCGGGGTACGCGCCGCGGTCGGCTCCCTGACGACGGATTGCGTTGCGGCAAGCTCTCGCGAGAGATTGATCGGCTATTGCTGATCGCGTTCAACTATTGGGAATGCGTCTACTCTTGTATTGGCGAGAGATATATGCGCAAGTTTCTCCAACACACGCTCTGTAATGAAGAGTCGCATATTGCACCACAAGACATCGTACTTAAGGATGCTTTTTCTCAGTACATAACCCGACTTGTTAATCCAGCCAAGTGTGTCTCCGCATATTTTACAGGATACCGACTTGGGAGTAGGCGAATCCTGGACAATCACTCGATTACAAGGAGGGCCGTAGCATGAAACATAATTATCTAGAACTTCGCTGCGGCTTTTGTCCACGACCAGGCACTTTCCAACGACAGTGTCAGCGGAATACGGACGAAGCACGTCCCAAAGTCGACGCGCAACGCTGTAGACCACGGGAGCTGCGGGCAGGTCCACATCGCTGCTTGGTTCCCTCGTTAAATATAGATCGAATGGCTTTGGAGAGTACCTGACTGATGGCCTGCCACATGAACAGAGGTGACCACGGATCTTCTTCTGCCAATCATCTAGACCTAAGCGGGGAGTATCCACGATAGTTGAAGCGAGTTCATAGATGTACTCAGGCATTCAATCTCCAGGGCACCTTACTGTCTCCCGCTTCTCTCTGTGAGACAGCTATGGACGTACCGGCTGAGCCAACCGCTGATCATCCGCGCGTTCGGCGGGCACCCGCACTCGCTCTACACTGAGGCGCAATCGCGCCGGAAGCTCGCGCCCGACGTGCTCGGATCCGACTGCGCACGCACCTATCTTGCGCACGAGAATGACCACGTTTCGTATCAGAGACGCCCTGCGCCGACCGGCTGCTTGTAGGCGTCGGCCGCGTCGGGGCTGATGCGCGTCGCGAACTCGTAGGTGGTCATGTTCTTGATCGGCAGGGAGTAGATGTGCAGGGTGATGAGATCCTGCCCGCTCTCCTGCATGTTGGCGACCTGGTGGATGTCGTCGTCCTCGGCGGCGCAGACGTAGCCGGGATCCATCCTGGTGGTCTGCGTGGGACAGATGAGGCCCGAGGGCGTGCGGACAAAGCGGATCTCGGTGCCGGTGCCCTCGAGCACCTTGAAGGCGCACGACGAGCCGTGATGGTCGTGGATGGGGGTGAAGTCGCCCGAGCGCCAGCAGAGGGCGACGAGCTCGTAGAACTCGGTCTTGCTGACGGTGTTGCGCTTGTAGCCCTTGGTGCCAAAGACGCAGCAGGCGTTGACGTCTTCGCGGGTGATGGTGGACGACTTGAGCAACCCCTGGAGCTTGCCCAGGTCGGCGCGGCCGGTCAGGGTGTCGAGATAGTCGATGATGGGGGAGAGCTTGGGGAAGCGCTCGCGCGCGGGCCGCGTCTCCGCGGCCTGGGTACACCCGGGGTTGGTGTCGGTGGCCATGTGATAAGCATATCGGGCGGCGGGACGGGGCGGAAGAGGGGAGTTGGGGGGGAGTCCGCGAAGGAGAATCCGATAATTGGGGAAGGGTGGGAGGATTACCGGGGCACATAGCCAAATAGCCACAGGGCCACAGGGCCACATGAAGACAGACAGCGGCACAGCGGCACAGCGGCACAGCGGCACAGCGGCACAGCGGCACAGCGGCACAGCGGCACAGCGGATTTGTACAGGCAACGCGAGATGACGGGGGTTAGTACGCGCGTTCGAGGGCGAGTTCTTGATGGAGGGCGGCGGCGAGGTATTCGTACTGGGGCTTGGTGTTGTAGACCTGGGCGCTGAGGCGGATGATGCGCTCGGGCTTGCCGGCGACGGACCAGATGGGGACCTGGATGCGGTGCTTGTCCACGATCGCGTCCTGGAGGGCGTCGTGGTACTTGCTGGGCCGGGCCATAAGGCGGGCGTGGCGATCGGCGTCGTGTGGCGGGAGGAAGATCGACGTCAGGCAGCCGATCATCGAATCAGGGGCGGGGGGCTGGATGTCCAGGGTTCGGCAGAGCAGGTCGCGGCCCCAGAGGACCAGTTCCCGGTTCTGGCGACGAAGGGCGGCGAATCCGGCGCGGATCTGGTCGGGCGTCGGCGCCTGCTGGGACGCGGCGGGAGCAGAGAGGATCGTGCCCATGAAGGCGAGGGCATCGGAGATCGCCAGGAAGCCCGAGTGGTCGGCGGTGCCGACGTAATCGAACTCGGTGAGGAACTGGGAGCGGCCGGGCTTGGGCTTTTCGGCGAAGTTGGAGAGCACCAGCGGGCGGAAGCCCTTCTGAAGGTCGGGCCGCACGTAGAGCAGGGCCGAGCCCTTGGGCGAGCAGACCCACTTGTGGCAGTTGGCGGTGTAGAAGGCGGGGGAGATCTTGGCGATGTCGACCTCGGTGAATCCGGGGGCGTGCGCGCCGTCCACGATGGTCTCGATGCCGCGGCGCTTGAGCTCGAAGACGATCCCCTCGATGGGCATGACCAGTCCGCTGGGGCTGGTGACGTGGCTGACCAGGGCGAGCTTGGTGCGCGAGGTGACCTTGGCCAGGATCGCGTCGACGACCTGGTCGGGGGAGGTGAGCGGGAAGGGGACGTCGGCCATCGAGATCGTCGCGCCCACGCGGGCGCAGACGCGGCGAAGGTTGTTCATGCACGCGGGGTATTCGTGGGCGCTGGAGATGACCTCGTCCCCCGAGCCCAGCAATCCCATGTTCGCCGCGTTCTCGATCGCGGTCGCGGTGCCCACCGTCGCGTTGGTGACGAAGGCCAGGTCGGAAGGAGGGCAGTTGATGAAGTGGGCGAGGTCGCGGCGGGCCTTGTCCATCAGCGCATCAAAGTCGACCACGAAGTAGCGGACCGCCTCGGCCTCCATCTGGTCCCGGTATCGGTCCTGCGCCTGGCGAACCGGCGTGGGGCACGCGCCAAAGCTGCCGTGGTTCAGGTAGACCACCGAAGGATCGAGCTTCCAGAACCGTGCGTAGTCGGAGGGGGCGGGGAGTGCCTGGGGCATGGGGGAAATTCCGGTGGCGAGGCTTGCGCCCGCGGGTCGCCGCGTGCTTGGGCGCGGTGTGCGGGCGGTCCACGCATCCCTAGCATACGCCCCCGCGTGAGCCCTCCAGCCGAACAGACGACCCCTCGCCCCTCCTTCACTCCGTCACCGGCGAGCGTGATGTTCTGGTGCGCCCTGGTGTGGTGCCTGACCGCGCTGCTGCCGGCGCCGACGCTCGCCGACGAAGCGTGGAACACATTTTTCAGCATCGTGTGGGCCTCCCCGCCCAAGGCTCTGGCCGTGGGCATCGTGCTGGCGCTGGTGGGCATGGTTCCCGCCAAGGCCGCCTCCGGATGGGGAAAGGTGACGGCCAAGTACCTCATGCAGACGTGCATCGTGCTCTCGGGGCTCACGATGAACGTGACGGAGGTGCTCAAGGCCGGTTTGACGGGCATTGTCTTCACCGTCGCCACCATCGCCGGCAGCTTCGGGCTGGGCTGGCTGCTGTACCGCTGGCTGAAGACTGATGGGAAGGTCACGACGCTGCTGTCGTCGGGGACGGCGATCTGCGGGGGGTCGGCGATCGCCGCGGTTTCACCGGTGATCGGGGCGAGCTCGGCGCAGATCTCGGTGGCGATGGCGACGGTGTTCGTGCTCAACGGCGTGGCGCTGTACGCGTTCCCGGCGATCGGGAACTGGCTGCACATGACGCCCGAGCAGTTCGGAACGTGGGCCGGGATTGCGATCCATGACACCTCGTCGGTCTACGGGGCGGGGCAGGTGTTTGATCATCAGCATCCCGGGGCCGATGCCCTTCAGCAGGCGATGGCCGTCAAGCTTTCCCGGGCGCTGTGGATCGCGCCGATCGTCTTCGTCGCCGCGTGGTGGATGAAGCGGGCGGCGGCCAGAGGTGGCACGCAGATCCGCACGCCCTTCCCCTGGTTCATCCTCTGGTTCATCGCCGCCTGCGCCCTGCGCAGCATCGCCCCCGGGCTTGCCGAATTCAAAGATCTCATCCGTCAGCTCGCCGGCGGGGGCATGACCCTGGCGCTCTTCCTGATCGGCCTGGGCCTCTCCCGCGCGGCGCTCAAGACCGTCGGATGGCGGCCCATGCTCCAGGGCGTCATTCAATGGCTGGCGTTGGGCTCGGCGGCCCTGCTCGCCGTCCGTGGTTCCATCGGCTGACCCAGACAAGGACCCGTCCCCTGGCCCTGCGCATCGACATCCTCACCACCTTCCCGGAGATGTTCTCCGACCAGCCGCCGGCCGCGCTGGGCGTGAGCATCCCCGGGCGAGCTCGCCGAGCCGGCCTGGTCGAGTGGTACGCCACGGACATCCGTTCGTACTCCACCGACAAGCACCGCAAGACCGACGAGCGGCCCTTCGGCGGCGGACCCGGCATGGTGATGATGTGCCAGCCTGTCTGGGACGCCGTTATGGCCGTCGAGGCATTGGACTCCCGGCCGGCGACGCGGATCCTGCTGACGCCGCAGGGAGAGCCCCTGACGCAGAAGACCGTCGAAGAGTTCGCCCAGCTCCCCCGCCTGCTCATGCTCGCCGGGCACTACGAAGGGATCGACGAGCGAGTGATCCAGAAGCTCGCACCCCGCGAGATCAGCGTGGGGGACTACGTGCTGAGCGGGGGGGAACTCGCGGCGATGGTCCTGATCGACGCGGTGATCCGCCTGCTGCCGGGCGCGCTGGGGGACGAGGGGTCCGCCGGTTCCGACAGCTTCGGGGCGGCAAAGGACGACCCCCTCGCCCGCCGGCTGCTGGACTGCCCCCACTACACCCGGCCCCGGGTCTGGGAGGGATTGGACATCCCCGAGGTCCTCCTGAGCGGGGACCACGGGCGGATCGCCAAGTGGCGGCTGGAGCAGATGCTGGAGCGGACCAAGGCCCGCAGACCCGATCTTTTTCCGAAAATCGAGCCTTGAAGGGTCAAATCGCGCCCTCGAGAGGCCCGTACGACCCGAAGCGGCTGGCGATCGGCTCGCACCCCGCCTAACGTTGAGGCCCTGCCCATTTGGGTGGGCTTTTTGCAGGTGAACCATGTCGACCCAGCTTCTCATCGAAAGCCTGACCGCCTCCCAGATCAAGAAGGACCTCGCCGTCGTCCACGTGGGCGACACGGTGAACGTCCACTTCCGCATCGTGGAAGGCGACAAGGAACGCACGCAGGTCTTCCAGGGCGTGGTCCTCGCCAAGAAGGGCCGCGGCATCAACATGATGATGACGGTCCGCAAGATCGTCGACGAGGTCGGGACCGAGCGTCAGTTCCCCGTGAACTCGCCCATGGTCTCCAAGTTCGAAGTCATTCGCCGCGGCGACGCCCGGCGTGCGAAGCTCTACTACCTGCGTGACCGGGCCGGCAAGTCCCGCCGCCTCCGCGACCGCCGCCGCGCCCTGGGCAAGCTCGAGGCCCCCAAGGCCAAGGCCTAAGACCCGCTCGATCCATTCAGCGATTGACACGCCCGCTCCGGGAATCCGGGGCGGGTTTTTTCTTAAGAGGCACGGGGCGATCGGAGATTACAAGGCGGCGACGGCGGAACGGAGGTCGGATTCGCCGCGGCGGAAGGTGATTTCCAGGACGGGACGAACGACCGGTGCGGGCCATCGGGCGGGGTCGATGCGAGAGAGCTTGGTCCAGTCCTTTTCGGTGGTCAGGATCAGTGTCGCGTCCGATTGCCGGGCTTGGCGGATGATGCGCTGCACCGTTGCATCGGCGTAGGAATCGTGGTCGGGAAGGATGATGGAGCCGGCGAGGGGCTCGCCGCAGGCCCGGGCGGCGGCGTGGAGGAACGGGGCAGGGTTGCCGATGGCGCACACCGCCAGGGCTCGCTTGCCTCGTGCGAACGCAAGATCCAGTTCGCCGTGCTCCTGCCCGGCTCCGCGAAGGCGTGTCCACCGATGCTCGGTCACGGCAAGGTTTGCGGTGGGAGCAACCTGCGCGATCCGGCGAAGCATGTTCTGGATGTCCATGTCGCTCGCCGCCTGGGCGTGAGTAACGACGACGGCCCCGGCCCGGGCGAGGCTCGCCGGGGATTCGCGCAGCCAGCCCCAGGGAAGCAGGCGATCCGCCCACGGATCACGCGTCGCGTCGATCAGCACGATGTCCAGATCCCGCGCGATGCGCCGGTGCTGGAAGCCGTCGTCGAGGACGATGACATCCACCTGCGCTCCCGGCGCACTTTGAAACAGGGCGGCTAGACCCGCGGAGCGATCCGGCTGGGCGACGACGGGGACCGCCGTGCCGTCGGCCCAGGTCGGGAGCGTGGCGGCATATTCCCTCGCCTCATCGCTTGCCGGAAGCCCCGAGCCGTGGGATTTGCTCGCTTTGTACCCCCGCATGGCGATGCAGGGCCTTCGTCCGCTCTGCGTGAGCCAGCCGATGATCGCTTTGACCATCGGGGTCTTGCCGGTGCCGCCGACGGAGAGGTTTCCCACGCTGACGACGGGCCGGTCGAAGCGGCGCGCGTCGGCGCCTTGATCAAAGGCGCGGTTGCGCCGGGAGATTTCCCATCCGTAGATCGCGGCGAGAAGTGGGCCGACCGTGCGGGCCAGGAACGGCGGCATCGGTCCGTTCGCGTGGAACGGCGTCGTCGGTGGCATGGCGGGATCAGAGCTGATCGTGTTCACCTTGGTCGGCACGGCGGGCGGAAGTCTCGGCAAGCGGGGTTGCGGCGGGACTGCGGCGAAGCAGTTCCATCTCGCGCCGGAGGAGCGCGGCGCGGCGGCGATGGATCCGCCAGTTGTTGAGGATGTCCAGCATGGCGAGCATGACGATGATGCCGATGAGGCCGACGCTCGCCGCCCAGACCAGCACGAACAGCCGGGCCTGGGAGGGCGGGGCGATGCCGAAGGCGTAGGCGAGCAGCGGGATCGCCCCGAGCATGAGCCAGCCGTTGACGGTACGGATCCGGCGGCGGCTTTCGGGCATTTCGGCGGAGCGGACCCACGTCATGTGCAGCATCAGGGCCAGGAGCATGAAGGAGGCGATGGAGATCGCCAGCCACGTGGGGACCAGGGGCCCGCGCGGGATTGCCGCCGTCCATGCCAGCAGATTTGGAAGGGCCGTGAACATGTCGGGCGGAAGGTGCATGTGTCGGATGAATCGTCAGCGCGGTAGCCCGGCGGGGCCGCGAGCCGTGGCGGGCGGGCTTGCTACCAGCTGGCGCAGCACCCTCGTCAGCATACCCATCGGCAGGCCGGTGATGGTGCTGGGGTCCCCCTCGAAGGTGATGGGCCAGCCGGCGTCGATGCGGTCGTGGAGGTTGTACGCGCCCGCCTTGCCCTGCCATTTGCCGCCGGCGACGTAGCGGTCGATCTCCTCATCGCTCACGTCACCCCAGGTTACCCAGGCGCCGTCGGCGAAGAGCGTGCGGTCACCGTCTCGGGTGCGGACCAGCGCGACGCCGGTGATGACCTCGTGGCGCCCTCCGCGGAGCGCCTGCAGTATTCCGCGGGCCTCCGCGGCATCGGCGGGCGTGCCCAGCATGCACCCGTCGCGCACGCAGGTGGTGTCGGCGCCCAGGACGTACTCGAACTCCTTCTCGCGGCCTGAAATTTCAAGGATCTCAAGCCCGGCGAGGGCCTTGAGGTGGGCGAGGGAAGAGACCCAGGTCCGCGGGGAGGTGCGTCCCGGCCGCAGCAGGGAGTCGTCGAACCCGGGATGCTGGGCCTCGTGATCGATGCCGTACTGCGTGAGCAGTTCGCGGCGGCGCGGGGAACGGCTCGCAAGGAACACGCGAGGCAGGCTCTGGGTCGATGGTGTGGTCATAGAGGCGGGCGCTGGGTGAATAAAGGAACGGTCCGGGGCGGCGGGCACAGCCGCAAACACCGCGGACACGTCGCCGGGAACCACGCCCAGCCCTGCAATGTCCCCTTCAACGCCGTTCATGTGCAACTGTATCGTCCCGGGCTACGCTCAGTTCATGCGAGCCCATCTCGTGCAGCTTGATACGGCCTGGCACGACAAAGACCGTAATTACACGGCGGTGCACGAGCTTCTTGACGCGGTCGATGTCGCGGCGGGGGACATGGTCGTGCTCCCGGAGATGTTTGATACGGGTTTCTCGTGGGAGACCGCCAAGACCGCCGATTCCGACGGCCGCACACTGCGCTTTCTGAGCGAACTCGCCTCCGACCTGGACGCCTGCGTCGTGGGTGGGCGAACCATCCACGATTGCCACTGCGCCAAGGCCCGCAACGTCGTCTCGGCGCTCGCGCCCGACGGGACGCTGCTCTGCCAGTACGCGAAGATGCACCTGTTCCCCATCGGTGAAGAGTCTCGCCACATCGAGCCGGGCCGGCAGGTCTCGACGTTCCGCTGGCCGCGCGAGGATGGCGGGATGACGATCTGCCCGGCGATCTGCTACGACCTGCGATTCCCAGAACTCTTCCGTGTCGGCCTGGGGATGGGCGCCGAGATGTTCATCGTGCCCGCGTGCTGGCTGGAAGGCCGGCACGCGCACTGGAGATCGCTTCTGCTGGCCCGCGCCATCGAGAACCAGGCCTACGTGCTGGGCGTGAACCGCACAGGCGTAGACCCCAACTCGCGGTACCTGGGAGGAACGGTTGCAATCGGCCCGCGCGGTGATGTGCTGGGGGAACTGGGGAGCGAGCCGGGCGTGCTGTCGGTGGAGATTGATGCGACGCAGGTGCGATCGTGGCGAGAGGCGTTTCCTGCGTGGAAACAGGCCGCGATTCGCTAGATTCGAGGGGCCCGGGCGCGGGAGAGCCTGCCGGCACGGAGGCATCAGGCTGCCACGCGGGAGGCGATAACCCCCGCCACGGGCAGTGTCGCCGCGGTCCGCATTGCCTTCGCGGCGCGAGCCCGGCGTGCAAGCACGCGCCGAACCACCAGGGCGAGCACCAGCACGATGAGCACGCCCACGGCGATGGGACTGACGATCGAAGCTGTCGCCACCGTCGCTGCCGCACCGTTCTCGACGGTGGAAACGACGGGGTTGCCGACGCCGCCGGTCGTCGCGGTGGAAGCCGCACGCGTCATGACGGTCAGCCCCTGGACCGCCGCGGCAAGTCCGCCGCCGCCGATGATGCCGCTGGACCAGCCCAGCAGCGGGTCAAGATGACCAAACTGAGAAACGGCGACGAGTGAGCCGGCGATGATCGCCGCGGGCGTCGCCGCCGCGTCCAGAGCGTGGTCCACCCAGGGAATGTAATAGCCGGCGATCTCGGCGAGGCAGGCGGTGGAGAACGCCATGACCGCGGGCCACGAGGCGACCCATGCAAAGTGCTCAGAGGGGTGGATCATGCCGGCCTTGGAGGCAAGGCTCATGATCGCCAGCGGCAGAAAGACCCGAAATCCGCAGGCGGCGGCGAGTCCAAGCCCGACACAGAGTGAGACGAGAGTGTCCATTCGAACGGATTGTTCGTAAAAGACCGCCCCGGATTTTGTACGGGGGTTGGCGTGTTATCAGCCCGGGAATGCGGCGTTGGGACCACACCCGACGTGATTCAGAACCGCTTCAGGATGACCGCGCCGTTCTGGCCCCCCAGGGAGCTTGAGCACGCCAGCACGTGCCGCAGCGTCGCCTTTCTCGCCGGCCGTGCCTCGGCGCGGATGCCCGCGGGGGTCCCGGCGTTCAACTGCGCGGGCAGCTGCTGGTGCTTCACGCACAGCGCGGCGACGACGGCGAGCAGACCGCCCATGCCGGCGTTGCAGGAGCCGATGTTGGGCGTGACGGCGACGATGGGGACATCGTTCAGCCGCGAGCCAAAGACGCGTTGCAGCGCGCCGCGCTCGGCGGTATCCATCCACGGCACGCCCGCGGCATGGGGAACGATCGCGTCGATATCGTCGGGCGTCAGGCCCGCGTCGTTGAGCGCGTTCTCGATGGCGAACTGCAGGCCCTCGTCGGCCTCCACGGGCTTGGCGGGCACACCCTGGGCCCACTCGATGGGCTGGGAGTGGGCGGCGCCGAACCCCACCACCTCGGCGTGGATCTTGGCGCCTCGAGCCTGGGCCTTGGAAAGCTCTTCCAGCAGGAGGATGCCCCCACCTTCTCCCACGATGCTGCCCGCGGAGGCGGGGTCGTAGGGGCGGAGCACCTTGGAGCCGTCGGTCTGGTCGCCGGTCGGGGCGAGTCGCCCGGCGAACGCCATGCGCAGCATGCCCATGAGGTTGACCTTGCTCTCCGCCCCGCCGGAGAAGCACAAGTCGGCGTCGTCGCGCTCGATGACGCGGAGGCTCTCCCCGACCGAGAGCAGCCCGCTGGCTTCCATGCACGTGATGGTGTTGCTGGGCCCTTCGCACCCGTGGATGATCGTGACGTGGCAGGCGAGCATGTTGGGGAGGTACTTGAGCATCCACAGCGGGGGGAGGTTGTTCATCGCCCCCGCGCCCGGCTGGCCGTCGGCGCCCGTCGAGGTTCCCCAGGCCCGGAGGCTGAATTCACCGCTGCCGGCGTCACGGGCGGTGACGAGGGCCGCGGAGAGTTCATCGGTATCGGCGGCGATAAGCCCGGCGCCGACCTGGCAACCCACGCGGTCGGAGGGGTAGGTGGTCGAGGCGGCGACGCCTTCGGTGACCATTGCGCGTGTGGTGATGCCGGCGTCTTCCACGGCGGTCTTGGCCGCACCGACCGCGAGCTCGATATCCCTCGCCATGACCTTCACGGCCTTGCGGTAGCTCTTGGGAACGTGGTCTTTGGCCGAGAAGTCCCGGACCTCTCCGGCGAGGCGGCAGTCGTAGCCGGAGGCGTCGAACCGCGCGATCGGCCGAAGTCCGCTCGTGCCCGCGACAAGGCCTTCCCAGAGGGCCTGCGCCCCGAGTCCGAGGCTGGAAATGGCGCCAATACCGGTGATGACGACGCGTCGCTTTGACATGTGGCGGGATGGTAGGAGCCTGGGAAACCGTGCCCCCGCGGCCGCCCAAGTCCTGCGTCATGCCCTGTTCGCGGCCTCCGGACGCTGTCAGCGCCGAGGTGAACGCCGAGCTGCGGGCTTGGAGGCACGCTTTGCCGGGGGCTTCCACCCATGGAACACGGGCGCGGCGAAGGCAAGGCGACGCGCCATGACCTTCATGGCCTGCTCGCTCTTGTCTACCAGCACCGCCGAGCGGCCCAGCCGCAGGGCGGCCTCCCCGACCGTCCCGCTGCCCGCAAAGAAATCCAGCACGCGGTCCCCGGGGTTGCTGTGCACGCGAACGATCCGGTTGATGATCGCCAGGGGCTTTTGCGTGGGATAGCCAGTCTTTTCCTTGCCGGTGGGGCTGACAATCGTGTTCCACCAGGTGTCGGTGGGCGTCTTGCCCCGGGCCGCCTTTTCAGGGCCTACCAGCCCGGGCGCCATGTACGGGATGCGGTCGATGTCCTCGTACCGGAAGGTGTAGTGCCGCGGGTCCTTCGCGTACCAGAAGATCGTGTCGTGCTTGGGCGACCATCGCCTTGTCGCCCGGGCGCCGTAGTCGTATGCCCAGACGATCTCGTTCATGAACGAGGCCCGTCCGAAGATCGAATCCAGCTGCACCTTGCAGTAGTGTGATTCCCGGTAATCGATGTGGAAGAACAGGGAGCCCGCCGGGGTGAGCAGGCGGTACGCCTCGCGCAGGCGGGGCTCCAGGAAGGCGGCGTAGTCGTCGAAGGCGTCGGCGAAGGCCTTGGAACCCACGCGGACGGTGCGATATTTCTTTCCTTGGAAGCCGGTACGGTCTCCCCGAGCATCGGGGACGGAGCGGATCTGGGTGCGGGACTGCACCCGGCCGGTGTTGAACGGGGGATCGATGTAGATCAGTTCGAACGACGCAGAAGGGAACGTCCGGATGATCTCGAGGTTGTCGCCCAGGTGGATGTGCAGCACGCGAGTGAGACCCTATCACATCATCTGAGCGGCTGCGCCGGGCATCCGCAAAGCCCGGGAACACCGTGACTGCGGGGGGCAGTGGAGGGCGGCCAGGGCCACGGGGCGGACTAGGATTCAACCTTGGATTGACGGCCTGCTGGCCGCTTGTGAACACGCCGGGCCTGTTTTGCCGATCCACAGCCGATGGACGCCTCCGCGCCAGCCCCTGATTCCCTCTCCGGCCACGCCCCCGTGCCGTTGGCACCCGCCGTGCTGGATCCGGGCTGGCTCTTCATCCTTGCCGGCATGGCCCTCATCGGCTGCTCGGTCCTGATCCCTGCCGCCGACGGCCTCGCCGAGGCCCGCCATCTCCGCGACCGCGCCCTGGCGATCGAGCAGCACCGACTGGAACGCCTGACCCGCCACGAAGAGTTTCTGGAAGGTCTGCACGCCCGGGACCAGACCCTGGCGCTCTCCCTCGCCGCCTCTCAGCTCAATGAAATTCCGATCGACCGCTCCCCGATGCCCGTTTCGGACGGGGGACCGGGGAGCCATCAACCCGGGAAGCCTCCGGTCTCGTCTCAGGCGCCGGGTGAGGAGTCCTTGGGACTGACGGATGCCTCGGTCTTCCCCGCCCTGGAACCCCCGCCGGTACAGCTCCCCGAGCGCCGCCGCGGGGATTCCCTGCTGGAGCGGATGGTGCTTTCCCCCAAGACGGGCATCTGGATCGGCCTCGCCGGCGCGGTCAGCGTCCTGATCGGCCTGCTGCCCAGGGCACGGCGATAACCGCTCCACTTGGGAAACACCCACCGTCGGGCTGTCGCCCATCCCCCGCTCGATGTCGAATCACACCGGGAAGACCTTGAGCAGGTCCAGCGTCGTCACCACGCCCACGGGGCGCCGGTCCGCGTCGAGCACCAGGACGCGGTGGATGCGTTTCTCCGCCATCCTGCGGGCGACGGGGCCGACGGGTTCGTCGGGCTGCGCGGTGACGGGGTCGGGGGTCATGAGGTCGGCGACGACCAGCAGGGATTCGGGGACGACCTGGGAGCCCTTGGGAGCGGTGCCGACCAGCACCTCAAAGAGGTAGTTGGGCGGCGTGTCGATCGACCCGTCGGACGTCCGGCGGATGAGGTCGGTCTTGGAGATGACCCCGATCATCCGCCCGTCCGTGCCGACCACGGGCGCACCGGAAATCCGCTTCTCTTCAAACAGCCTCGCCAGCTCGCGCATCCCCATCCCGCCCGTGGCGCAGACCGGGTTGCGGGACATCACGTCACGGACCAGCACCGGTGATTTGGAAGTCGCCATAGCGCGACAATAGCAGCGCCGATTGTCCGGAAGCACGCGCCCCCCGGCGGAGACTTCCGCCGCTCAATGCGGCATCGGGAACTGCCCGCACAGCGTCCGCACCTGCTCCCGGACCTGGCCCGTCACCCTCGCCAGTTCCGCCTCGCTCACGATGCCCGCGGCCAGGACGCGATCGATGAACCCGGCGATGGTGTTCATGTGGGCTTCGGTCAGCCCGCGGGTCGTGATCGCTGGCGTGCCCAGCCGCACCCCGCTGGTCACGCGCGGCGGGCGCGGGTCGTCGGGGATGCCGTTCTTGTTGCAGATGATGCCCGCGCCCTCCAGCCACTTTTCCGCGTCGGCGCCGGTCAGCTTTTCCGACCTGGGGCGCAGGTCGACGAGCATCAGGTGGTTGTCCGTCCCGCCGGAGGTGATCCGGTAGCCGCGCTGCACCAGGGCGGCGGCGAGGGCCTTGGCGTTCTTGACCACCTGCGCCGAGTACGTCTTGAACGAGTCCTGAAGGCATTCACCGAACGCCACCGCCTTGGCGGCGATCACGTGCATGAGCGGCCCGCCCTGCATGCCGGGGAAGACCGCCTTGTCGATCTTCTTCGCCAGTTCCTCGTCGTTGGTGAGGATGAGCCCGCCGCGCGGCCCGCGGAGCGTCTTGTGCGTCGTGGTCGTGACCACGTGGGCGTAGGGGAAGGGTGAAGGGTGTGCCCCGCCCACGATCAGGCCGGCGATGTGCGCGACATCGGCGACCAGCAGCGCCCCGCACTCGTCGGCGGCTTCACGAAACTTCTTGAAATCGATCACGCGGGGGTAGGCCGAATAGCCGCACATGAGCACCTTGGGCTTGTGCTCCCGGCAGACGGCCTTCACCGCGTCGTAGTCGATCTGCTCGTGCTGGGGATGGTCCTTGGCGTAGTGCAGCGGGTAGTGCACCGGCTTGTAGTACGTCCCGCTGAAGTTGATCTTCATCCCGTGGGAAAGGTGCCCGCCATCCTTGAGCACCAGGCTCGCGAATGTCGAGCCCGGCTCCATCAGCGCCATGAACACCGCCGCATTGGCCTGTGCGCCCGAATGCGGCTGCACGTTCGCGAACCGGCAACCGAACATCTGCTTGGCCCGGTCGCGCGCGATGTCCTCGATCTGGTCGTGGTAGACGCACCCACCGTAGTACCTCGCCCCGGGGTATCCCTCCGCGTACTTGTTGGTCAGGCACGTCCCCATCGCGTGCATCACCGCGGTCGAGACGTGGTTCTCGCTGGCGATGAGTTCGATGGTGGTTTCCTGCCGCTCGGCCTCCTTGGCGATGAGGTCGGCGATGGCGCGGTCCGAGCGACCGATCTCTGCAACAATTCTCTGGGAAATCTCGTCCATGGTGCGGTTTCTCTCGCCCGGGGGGCGGTGGGAGTGCGGGCCGGTTCGCAGGCTGGGATTCTAAGCCTCAGATCGACCCGACCGGGGCTTGGTCTTGATCCCCACGCCACCTTCTTTGCCCATCACACCGGCAGGCCGATCCAGGCGAGCACGAACGCGAGCAGTACCGTCGCCCCGACCCCGGCGACCAGCCCCAGCGCCGAGCAAATTCCCGCCGTTCCCCAGGAACACGTGGTTCGTAGCGCGCGGTACCACCACATCCCCATCCACGCCAGGCCGCCCAGCATCCAGGCCACCAGCAGCACCCCGCTGGGCGCCGGCGCCCCCCGACGAAGCAGCACATCCCAGACCAGGCTGGCCCAGAAGATCGCCGGGATTCCCAGCGCCCAGCACACCGAGAGCTGGACCGAGCCCGCCCACGCGGCCGCCCACCGGAGCTCCCCCTGACGACCGGGCCGAATCACCATCCCGGCAAATCCGACCACCATGGCCGGAACGATGCCCATGGGCAGCGCGGGCATGATCAAGACCCACAGCGGGGTCTGGTTGTACGACCCGGCCGCGACCTGCACGGACAACTCCCCGTAGGGCCACGCTTTCCAGGCCGCGGCCAGCACCCCTTCGAGATCAAACCCGCGGGCGGTATGGAACCACCGCGTCGCCAGCAGGCAGTTGGCCCCCTGCGAGGCCGCGAGTAGCGCGCCAAGGCCCGCGTGCATCAGCACGACCCACGATGCGGCGAACACCCACCAGCGCCACGGACGCACCGAGGGCCGCACCGCGAGATCTCTCCAGAACCGTCCCGGCGTGAACACACGTACCGCAGTGCGAAGCCAACGCCACGGGCTGACCCTCAGCCCATGCTCAAACGACCATGCGGGCAGGCCCGCCTCGAAACCCATGATCTCCCCCACGCTCGATTCTCGCCCGCATTCCGGGCAGGTGAGACGCGAGGTTGAGACAGCATCCTTCAGCCCGGCGTGGCCGTGCAGGTCGTAGTGACACGCGGGGCAGGGCGACTCCGCCCGGCCCGCGGTCGACGCCGGCGAGTTCGTCTCCGGCCTTGCCGCGAGGACCGCGCCGTCGAGCATGGGTTCCGTTTGTCTCATATGTGCACCGACATTGGAACGCAGCATACCTGCCTTTTCGCTTCCACCTCGCCCGCGAGCCTTTGGCAATACACTTTCGCTGATGCCCCTTGCCACACTCGACGACGCCCGCGCCCTCATGCACGAGTGGACCGCCAGCCCCGCCCTGCGCGTCCATATGGAATGCGTCAGCGCCTGCGTCGCCGCCTACGCCGCCCTGCTCGACCCGCCCAACCAGCAGCGCTGGGCCATCGCCGGCCTCCTGCACGATTTCGACTACGAAAAGCACCCCACCCTCGCCGAGCACCCCACCGTTGGCGTCGCCCACCTCCGCACGCTGGGCGTCGACGAGGAAATCCTCCGCGCCATCCTCGCCCACGGGCCCCACACCGGCACGCCCCGGGATACACCCATGGCGATCACCCTCTTCGCCTGCGATGAACTCGCCGGGTTCATCGTCGCCTGCGCCAAGGTTCGGCCCGAGGGCATCTCTACCCTCGCCGCCTCCAGCGTCCGCAAGAAACTCAAAGACAAAGCCTTCGCCGCCGCCGTCGGCCGGGAAGACATCGCCGTCGGCGGCGCGGAACTCGCGGGCCTGCTGAAATTGCCAGTTTCTCCTGAGTTCGAGTCTCAGCACGTTCAGCGGTGCATCGACGCGATCAAGGCGAGCGGGGTGGCGGGATGATTCGCTGAACGCGGGAGCCTCTTCTTCAGGCGATCAGTGGAACAGCTGTTGCAACCACGGGAAGCCCAGCGCGGGGACGATGAAGAATGGAATCATCCCCAGCAGAAGCGAGAGCACCACCAGGGACATCGCGATCCCCGTTCCATGAGGGAGCCGAAGATACCGGGTGCAGGCCGCCCGCCACCACCACACCTGCCACGCGAGCCATACAGCGACCAGAACTCTCCATTGATTGTCCAACCAGAATCTCAGGATTGGGCCTGCGTTGATAAATAAAACTTGGTGATTCCACTGCCACTTTATGAACGCGGTCAACGCATCGTCCACAATCCAAGGGATTGATATTGTAAGGATGCCGACGGGGATCGCATAGGCCCAGATCCGCGCGAGATGCCTGGGACGCACCTTCCTCTTGCGGAGCGTGGTGGGCAGCATCACGAAGCACAACGGAATCAATGCACCGCTCAGCAGGAGCCACCATGTGGTCACCGGAGGAAGCACCTCTCCTGTACTTCTGTCATACATCTCCCCACCTATGGAATTCAGCCACAGCAGATTCTTCCACTCCACATCAGGGACAGAGCCAAGCAAAATCTCGTTCCAAATCGCTTCAAGGTCGATCCCTGGCACCTGCGCCGCACATGCGAAGAGCATAAACGTGACTTGGCACAGGGACATCGCGGCCAGTACCAACAGCACCAGTCGCAACAGGCGACTCTGATACTCCATCCGCATCGCCGACCAGAAACGCCCTGGCCGCAACGTCAATGCAAGCGTCTTGGCAAGCGCCCGCACCCGCTTCGCCTCCGCGTGCTCGAACGACCATCGCATCGCCATCCGGCTGGGATTGAGCACATCGCCACACAGAAACTCCAGCCCGCACTCGGTGCAGACGCCCTGCACGGGGCACGAGTCCTTCCACGACTCAATCACCCCGGTGAAGTCGTACCCGCAGCGTGGGCAGGCGTGGTTGGGCAGGCTCATGCTCCCAATGTACACGCGGGGCCGGGACGGCTGCAATCACCGTCCCGGCCCCGCGTGATGTGAAGACGTGTTCAAACTCGAGGCCCGCGTCACTCGACATCGAGCGACGCGATGTACGCGTCCAGCTCCTGCTGAAGCCGCTGGGACTCGGCCCTGGCCTTGTCCATGTCCTCGATCAGCGTGTCCAGCTTGGTCTCCTGGTCGCTCAGTTTGGTCATGTACCGGCTGTAGAGCTGGCTGGTGCGGTCGATACTGCTGAGATTCTGCCGCAGGCGGTTCTGGTCCTGGTCGATCTCCCCCTTTTGCTTCTCCATCGCCTGGATGCGGCGATTGGAGTCTTCCACCAGCCCGCGCCGGCGGCCCGCCTCCCGGATCGCGTCCAGCACCGCCTTGGACATCTTGCCGCCCGACTGCTGCTGCATCAGCCAGTTGAAGTCATAGTCAAAGACGCCCGCGCTGCTGCGCATCACCTGCTCCTGCGCCACCGTCAGCGTCCCTTCCTTGTCCGGCGGGATGGTGAGTTCGAAGCGGTACAGCGCGTCGGTCTTCTCCACGACCTTGGGCGCCTCGGCGCCGCCCACCAGCGTCCAGTTGTCCATCCGCGGATGCTCAACCACCACCACGCGCTCCCGTGACTGGTCCTTGTTCTTGAAGGCATACGCCGTGGACATCACCTGCTTGATCGTCTGCTCGACGGCGCCCTTGACGATGCGGATCTTCTGAATGGTGTTCACCGCGTTGTCCTTCGCCACCGCGTTCACGTCCAGATCGACCGAGTAGGCGAGCAGACGCTTATCCCCGGGCGGCACGTGCCCGATCTGCGCATCCCCCGCGTACGCCCCGGCGTCAAAGACGCTGATCGGCCCGGGCATCAACTGGAGCTTCGAGGTGTTCTTGAGCTCCACGCCCCGCATCGGGTACTGCGAGCCGTCGGCGCGGTTGTAGATGCTCACCCGCCGCCCCTCGATCGCCGAGGAGAGAATCGGCAGCATCGCCGACCGCTGACGCTCGACCGTCACGGGGTGATCGATCTGGTACTGGAACAGTTCACCCGCCTCCACCACCTGGGCCTGCGCCCGCGCGGCGTAGCCCGCCATGTCCGCGCCGCTCATCGGCTTGAGGGAGTCCATCGCCGCATCCGCTTCGCTGAGGGCCGCAGGGGCGCCCGGACTATTCCCCGCACTTCTCATCTTCTTCGCGTAGGTCGTGTCACGGAACGGCGACTGGCCGCCGCTGGCTTCATCCCTCTTCAGTTCCAGCTGCGCCATTTCCTGCAGGGAGTTTTTGAGGGCCGACGAAGGCGAGTAGATCCTCGGCGCCACGCCCGGCACGGTCGGCACGGGGATTTCGGGCCGCTCGACGAACAGCGGTTCGTACAGGTCCATGACGAAGCTCACCGGACGGCCCGAGACCAGGGAGAGCGTCACGTTGTTCCAGTCCTCGTCGGTGGTGTTCTCGACGATCGCCCATCCTTGCAGCGTGGGCATGCCGTTGTCCTTGCTCAGGCCTTCCTTCTGGCGAGCGTCGGGGAGAACGAGGCGGTAGCTGGTCTTCCACACCGGCATCTCGTTGACATACGCGATCGCCACGTCCCGCGCGCCCTGCCCGGTGAACCCGACGTCGACGGTCTTGGTGCGATCGGCGCGGTGCTCGGCGAGGGCGGCCAGGGCCTTCATCAGCTCGTCGTTGAGCTCCTTGTCGTCCAGCACCACGTTGGTGATCGTGCGGTAGTTGATCGAGCGGATCCCCGCCGCGGTCAGCAGGTTCAGGTAGGGCACGTCGATCGGGTTGTTGGCCTGGCCCTGCGCTTCGGGACGTGATTCAGTCCCCAGGATCGTCCCGGTCACCTGACCCTCGGGCGTCGAGATCGTCGCCTTGCTGCCGCGCAGCTGGCCCAGCAGGTCCTTCACGCTGGGGTTCTTTGAGATATCCACCCCGAAGCTCGCCAGCCGCTTGGCGAGGGGTTCCTTGGACCCGTAACTTACGCTGTTGATGTCGCCGCCGCCCATATCGAGCACGACCATCGACTTGAGGATGTCGTTGACCTGGTCGGTGTCGAACCGCAGCTGGATCGTCGCGTTCCCATCGACCACGCCCCGCCGCTCGAACGAGCCCACGCCCGAGCGGTAGAGCGTAATCCGCTTGATGGGGAGCGATTCGGGCTTGAAGATGCCGTCGGCCCCGCGCACCCCCGCGCGGCTGGTCTTGACGGTCGAGCCGCCGCCCGCGGGCTGCCAATCCCCTCCGCCCGGCCTGCCCACGGAAAGCCCCGCGGCAAGGCCGCAGACGCACAGAAGCCCGGCGATCAGTACGCGACGTCCAGTCATGTTCATGGTCGGTGTCCTTGGTTGTCGGGCCCCGCGCCCGTACACACTCTAACGCGCCAGCCCACCGTTCGTTCCCTCACCGCAACCCCGCGTTACGCGGGCGTGACACGCCCTTCCGCTGATGCTTCTCGGATCGGCCCGCCCCTCATTCTCGGCCCCACGCCCCGACCGCGCCCTTACCATCCCTTTCCCCGTGTTCACCCTCGATCTCACCACGCTCGCCTGGACCGTTCGCCCCACCGGCGAACTTGCCCACATTCCCCCCGACCTTCGCGCCTGTCTCGAGAGCCCCGTCCCCGCCCGCGTTCCAGGGTGCATCCATCAGGATCTGCTCGCCGCCTCCGTCCTCGCCGACCCGCGCCTGGGCATGAACGAAGCGGCCTGTCAGTGGGTTAGCCTTACCGACTGGCGATACGAAGCGCACTTTCACACCCCGCCCGCGCTTCACGCCGCCGGCGCCGTTGAGCTCGCGTGCGAGTGCCTCGACACCATCGCCGCGATCGAGCTCAACGGCCTGCTCATCGGCCAGACCGCCAGCGAGTTCATCCCCTGGCGCTTCGACATCACCTCCCACCTCCGCGACCCGGCCCGCGGAGAGCCCAACAGCCTCACGATCACGTTCAAGAGCCCTCTTCGCCACATCCGCGAGGAAGCCCAACGCTTAGGCCCCCGTCCCGTGAACGGGGACTGGGATCCGTTCGTCTTTGCACGCAAATCCGCCTGCAACTTCGGCTGGGACTGGGGTCCCAACGTCGCAACGTGCGGAATCACGGGCGCGATCTCCATCAGCGGCGACCACGCGCCCGCCTCGCAGGCTTCCCCGCCCGTCCGTGCCGTCAAGCCTGTCGCTCGCCTGCGAGTCTCATCACCGGATGCGGACGATACCTTCGCCTTCGAACGCGACGGCGAGCGCATCTTCTGCCTGGGCGCCAACTGGATCCCCGAAGGCCTGTTCCCGGCCCACCGCACCCCCGAGATCGTCCGTGCGCGCCTTAGGGCCGCCAAAGACTGCGGCATGAACACGATCCGCGTCTGGGGCGGAGGACGCTACGAGCCCGACTGGTTCTACGACCTCTGCGACGAACTGGGCCTCATGGTCTGGCAGGATTTCATGTTCGCCTGCGGCAGCTACCCCGAGGAAGAACCATTCCCCACGCTCATCGAGGCCGAGGCTCGCCACCACGTCGCCCGCCTCGCCGCCCACCCCTGCGTCGTCGTGTGGTGCGGCGCCAACGAATGCTCCTGGGCGCACGAAAGCTGGGGATTCAAGGAAAAACTCCTCCCGGGCCAGACCTGGGGAGAGAACTACTGGCACACGCTCCTGCCGTCCATCGTCTCCGCCGTCGATCCCGCCCGCCCCTACTGGCCCGACAGCCCGTGGTCGGGGAATGCGAGCATCCACCCCAACGACCCCCACCACGGTGATCGCCACAGCTGGGACATCAATTTCTGGGACGCGTGGTCGGGCGGCTACCAGAAGCTCATCCCGCGCTACTGCAGCGAGTTCGGCCAGCAATCTCCCAGCAGCTACGCAACATTGCGGGAGGCGGGCCTGCTCCCATCATCATCTCTCGAAGCGTCACGCATTCCCGACGCGGCGCAGGGAACGCCGGCGCCGGCATGCTCCGCATCCTGGTCTACCACGCTCATGGGCCCCGCCCTCGCCCATCGTCAGCGCGGCCCCGGCGGCAACGCCCGCTGGTACGACGAGTCCCTCGACGCCCTCTTCCGTCGACCTGCGGATTTCGATCAATGGCACCACGCCGCGCAGCTGCTTCAGGCCCGCTCACTGCGAACGGCGATCGAATGGCACCGCGTCAACCGCCCCCGCTGCCACGGCGCCCTTCTCTGGCAGCTCAACGACGCGTGGCCCGGCCTTTCCTGGTCCATCATCGATTCCGCCGGACGCCCGAAGCCCGCGTACCACGCCGTGCAGGCCGCGATGCAGCCCCGCATCCTCAGCTTTCACCTCGTCGACGGCCAGGTCTGCCTCTTCGCCGCCAACGACACCGACCAGACGTGGGAGGAGCTCCCCACCCTCCGTCTCCTGTCCTTCACGGGGGACATCATCCACGAATGGACCTGCACCGTCCGCGTAGAGCCCCGCTCCGCCGGCCGCGTTGCCCAGCTGGGTCCCGTCCACGACATCACCCGCGACCCCTCCCGTCAGTTCCTCGCCGCGCGCTCCGCGCACGGCGACGCCGAGTGGTATTTCCTGCCCGACAAGGAACTCCGCTACCCCGCACCCGAGTTCAAGAAACTCGTCATCAAGAGAACGCCCACCGGGGCGCGCGTCTACCTCCGCGCCCTGACGCTTGTTCGCGATCTCACCTGCCCGGCCGACCGCCTCCACCCCGAGGCGGTGTGCGACGCCGGAATCACCACGCTGCTGCCCACCGAGCGCCTCGCCTTCAGCATCAACGCCCCGGATCTCTCGAGCGAGCTGTTCCGGTATCCCGTGGAGCCGTGGAAGTTCCTGCGCTGCGCCAACCACCTGGGCCGACGCGTCGAAGGTCCGCTCGACTGACTGTCCCGGCAGCGCCGACCAACATTCCACGGCAATTCCGCGTGATCCGCACCGCGCCTACGCCGCGCCGTCGGGTTCCTTCTCTTCACTTGATTTGCTCTCGGGCGCCTTGACGTTCATCGCCAGCACCTTGTCGATCCGCGGGCCGTCCATGTCCACGACCTCAAACCGCCAGTCCTGCCACTGGAACAGCTCTCCCGTCCGCGGGATGCGCCCCAGCACCGTCGTGACCATGCCGCCCAGCGATGAATACTCCCCGCCCTCTTCCGCCGGCAGTTCATCCAGCCCCGTCAGCTCCTTCACCTGGTCCACGGTCATGCCCCCGTCAAAGAGCCACGAGCCGTCCTCCCGGCGAACCGCGAGCGTGTCGCGAACCGTCTCCGCCGTCGCGACCTCCCCGATCAGCGCCTCCAGCACATCGTTCAGTGTGATCACGCCTTCGACACCGCCGTACTCGTCGACCACGAACGCAAAGCGCGTCCCAGCCTCGCGGAATCGCTCGGGCAGCTTGATCGCCGGCGTCGCCTCCGGCACGTAGAGCGGGGCCCGCGCGATCTCCCCCAGGTTCGCCGTCTGGCTCACCAGGAGGTGCCGCACGAGGTCCTTCACGTGGATCACGCCCACGATCGCGTCCAGGGAGCCCCGGCACACCGGGAAGTGCGAGTGCACACTCGTCGCCACCGCGACGCGGATCTGCTCGATCGGCGCTTCCGCGTCGATCCACTCGATCTCCGTCCGCGGCACCATCAAGTTGCGCACCTGCCGGTCCCCCAGCTTCAGCACGCGCTCCACCAGCTGGTGCTCGTCCTTGTGCAGCACGCCCTCGTCGGCCGCCTGCTTGATGATCCCGCGCACCTCGTCCTCGGTCACCGAGTCGTTGCGCTGCAGACTGCTTGAAAACGGCCGGATCGTCAGGTCGGTCGAGAAGCTCAGGAACCACACCACCGGCCGCGTCACCTTCGCAAGCCACGTCATGGGCAGGCCCACGATGCGGGCGATCGCCTCGGGATGCGCGATCGCGATGCGCTTGGGGACAAGCTCCCCAAGCACCAGGGAGAGATACGTGATGCCCACCACCGTGATGACCGACGCGGAGACATCGGCGTACGGCCGGGCCCATGCAAAGCCGTTCAGCCAGGCCTGCACGTCGTCGGCGAGGGCCGCCTCACCGAACATGCCCGAGGCGATCGCCACCAGCGTGATGCCGGTCTGCGCGGTGGAGAGAAGCCGCGTGGGATCCTCCGCCAGCGCCAGCGCCGCCGCCGCGCCGCGGTGCCCGTCCTCGGCCTCCTGCTTCAGCCGCATCTTCCGGGACGAAATGATCGCGATCTCCGCGAGGGAGAGCGCGGCGTTGATGATCACCAGCAGCAGGAGGATCGCCAGGGACATGTCGCTTCCAGCCCCCGGACCCTTAGCCCATCGCCATCGTCATCAGGAACTCGGCGTTGGTCTTCACCTTCTTGAGGCGCGTGCGGATCAGCTCCATCGCCTCCACCACGTTCATGTCGCTCAGGACCTTGCGCAGCCGGTGCACCAGCTCCAGCTCCTTGGGGTCCAGCAGCAGCTCTTCGCGCCGCGTCCCCGACGCGGGGATGTCGATGCACGGGTAGATGCGCTTCTCCATGAGCTTGCGGTCCAGGTGAAGCTCGCTGTTGCCCGTGCCCTTGAATTCCTCGAAGATCACCTCGTCCATCTTCGAGCCCGTGTCCACCAGAGCGGTGCCGATGATCGTCAGGGAGCCGCCCTTCTCGATCGCGCGGGCCGCGCCGAAGAACTTCTTGGGACGCTGCAGGGCGTTGGAATCCAGGCCGCCCGTCATGATCTTGCCCGAGTGCGGCATCTCCGCGTTGTACGCCCGGGCGAGCCTCGTGATCGAGTCCAGCAGGATCACCACGTCCTGCCCGAATTCCACCATGCGCTTGGCCTTCTCGATCACCACCTCCGCCACGGCCACGTGCCGGCCGGAGACCTCATCGAACGTGCTGGCGACGACCTCCACCGACTGCGCCGTGTTGCGACGGAAGTCCGTCACTTCCTCGGGACGCTCGTCCACCAGCAGCACGATGATCTTCACCTCGGGGTAGTTCTTGGTGATCGCCTTGGTCATCTTCTGCAGCAGCACCGTCTTGCCCGTGCGCGGCGGGGCCACGATCAGCGCTCGCTGGCCCTTGCCGATCGGCGCCACAAGGTCGATGATCCGGCACTCCACCTCGTCGGGCGTCGTCTCGAGCACGAACCGCTCCTCGGGGTGCAGCGGCGTCAGGTCCTCGAAGTTCGTCAGGTCGTGGATCTTCGCCGGCGGGGAGTTGTTGACCGTGTCAACCCGCAGCAGCGCGAAGTACTTCTCGCTCTCCTTGGGCGGACGCACCACGCCGCGCACCACCATCCCGCGGCGCAGGCCGAATCGCCGGATCTGCGAGGGGGACACGTAGATGTCGTCGGGCCCGGGGAGGTAGCTCTGCTCCGGGGAACGCAGGAACCCAAAGCCGTCCTGCATGATCTCGAGCGTTCCCTCACCGAACATCAGCCCCTGCTTGGCCGCCCGCGCCTTGAGCACGCGGAAGATCAGGTCCTGCTTGGAAAGCTGGTGGAAGTCCGTCAGGCCTTCCTTCTCGGCGATGGGGTAAAGCTGCTCGAGCTTCATCCGCTGCAGATCGCTGATGGAGATCGAATCCTGGACGGCCTTGGGGTCCGCCGTCTTGGCGATCCGCTCAAGCTCCGCCGCTTCTCTTTCGAGCTCTTCATCGCTGGGAAGGCTGTGATCGAACTGGGCGCGGCTCATCCCGCCGCCGCCGCCGCCACCACCGCCGCCGAACTGGCCGGGCATCCCGCCGCCCTTGCGCTTCTTGCGCTTGCGGCGGAACCCGCGATCACCCATGGGATAGCCGCCTCCGCCGCCCGATGGATACCCCATCGATCCCTGCGAAGAACCGCCGCCGCCAGGCCCGTCTCCCTGGCCCTGCGGTCCACCCCCGCCGCCACCTCCGCCGCCGCCCCCACCACCACCGCCGGGACCGGCAAACCGATCACCGCGGTCTCCACCCCGATCGCCCCCACGATCACCCCCGCGGTCCCCTTGCGCCCGGTCGGTGAATCGATCCGAACCACGCTCGGGACGATCGGGCGAACGATCAGGTCCGCGATCCCCCGCGGGTCCGCGGTCCGGTCCGCGATCGACGCTGCGCTCGGGGCCACGGTCGGCCGCCTTCTCCGCAGGACGGTCCACCGGCCGCTCCGCGGGACGTTCCGTTGAACGCTCGCTCGTCCCGCGCTCGGGCTTGTCCGCGCCGCGATCGGCTCGCTCGGCGCGGGCCTCAGAATGTTCGCTGCTCCGGGGACCTCGACCCTCGTGCCCCCCGCCGCCCGCGGAGGCGGGCGCCTGCGGCATCGGCCGCGGCTCCGGGCCCGCCGCGGGAACTTCAGAAATGTCACGCGGCGTCTCTCGCCGCACCGCGCCGCTCTGACGCACACGCCCGCGAGGCATGTCGGAGTGCGTGGACCGGGATTCACCGTCGGAAGAATTCGTGGCCTTGCCCATCGGGACGTTCCTTGGCCGAAAATGCGCTGTGCGTGTTGTGGGGTATCGCAAACACCAAGCCCGATCGAAGGGCTCGCAAATTGGGAGAGGGGAGGGCCGGACCCGCGTTCGCGGCGAGCACAAAGGCTCATCCGCCGGCACAGCCCCACGGCAGCGCCAACGCCTCGATCCGGTCATACGTGTGGGAAAAAGAACGCGTCCGCAAAGACGCTTCTGCAAAACTATATCACCCTGCCGGCCTCAAGGCTCGCGGGGAGCTTCAACTATCCACGCCCCCGAAAACTCTCGATCGAGACTGAATACAAATGCTTGTCCCGTATCGAGTTACATTAATCCCTGCGGACGCCCGGATCACGCCGCTCACGCGCCATCCGTCGCAGTTCTTCCAGCAGGGCCGCCGCGCGGGCTCGCAGCTGCGCCAGGTCCCCGTCGTTCACGATCACCAGCCCGGCTCGCCGACGCTTTTCTTCCAGCGGCATCTGCGCGGCCTCGCGGCGACCCAGTTCACCCTCGTCCCATCCCCGCGATTTCACTCGCTCCAGCCGCGCCTCCCGCGGCGCCTCCACGAACACCACGGCGTCGCATTCCCGGTCAACTCCCGCCTCAAACAGCAGCGGCGCGTCGACGCACACCATCCCGCCCGTCGATTCCCCCACGCTCGCCGCGAGCGCGCCCACCCGGGCGATCGTCTGGTCCCGCTCCTGCTTGATCAACGGGTGCACCAGCGCCTCCAGCCGCGTTCGCTGCGCGGCGTCGGCGAACACGATCGACGCTATGCGCCGGCGATCCACCACCCCGGATCCATCGAGGATTTCAGGCCCCCACCACTCCACCAATGTGTCACGCACGTCCGGCCGTGTCAGGATTTCCTTCGCCGCCTTGTCGCTGTCCACCACCACGCACCCGCCCGCCGCAAGCTCCGCCGCGACCGTGCTCTTGCCCGAGCCGATCCCCCCGACAAGCCCGACCACCAGCGGACGCGATCCCGTCGGCGGCGGCGGAGAGTGTCTCTTTCCTCCGGCCGCCTCCATCGCCGCTCGCACCTGCGCCAGCACCGCCTGCGGGGCCGGCACGTAGGCCCAGACGACTTCCGCCATCGCGCGGCCGGAAGTTCCCGCGGCGATGGTTCCCACGCCCACCACCCGCTGGCGCACCGAGCGATCCAGGGCCAGGTACTGCATGTTGTCCAGCGGCAGGTCCGCCATCCCGCGTCGCAGCACGCCCCCCACCGCGACCATCCGGAGATCCGTCAGCACGTAGCGGCGGCTGAACCAGTCGAGCGTGTCCCAGGCCAGCCGCAGCAGCACCGCGAGCCACCACAATCCCAGCAGCAGTCCCCAGTAGTCGGCGAGGAACGTGCGGCTCCCCGACCATGCCGCCGCGAGGGCCAGCAGCATCATCACGTACCAGCCCGCGTGCGCGAGAACGATCAGCCACGCGCTGGGGCGGCGAGCCAGCAGCACCCGCTCACCGGGGGAGAGCACCAGTTCACTGGGTGTCGCGGCCGGCGTGCTCAACGGCGTGGCCCCTTCCCATCAGGCCCGCGCATCAGGCCGTCCCCGTTCGCGTCGCCGCCTCGATCGCCTCGGGCTTCAAGGTCGCGATCTGCGGGTAATTCCGGTAAAACCCGCCGAAATCAAGCCCGTATCCCACCACGAATTCGTTGGGGATGTCGAAGCCCACGTATTCCACATCGACCGCTCGCACCCGGGCACTCTCGGGCTTGCGCAGCAGCACGCACGTCCGCAGGCTTGCCGGCTTGTGCTCCTGGATCAGTTCTTTCACCAGCCCGATCGTCTGCCCCGAATCCAGGATGTCGTCGATCACCAGCACGTGCTTCCCGGCCAGATCCTTGGGAAGCTCCCCGCGGATCTTCGCCCCCTTGGACGTGATCGAAGCCCCCGGATAGCTGGACACCGCGACCACCCGCAGGGAGAGCCGCACCGGCATTTCCCGGATCAGATCGGCGGCGAGCACCAGCGCCCCGGTGAGGATGGGGATGATCACGATCTCCGCCTCGGCATCCCCGGCCCGGTCGGCGTTGATATCCCGCGCGATCCGGTCCCCCAGTTCCCGGACGCGGTCGGCGATCTGGGCCCGGGTCAGCAGGATCTGGTCGATCTCTGGAAACATGTCGCGCCACCATCCCCGGCCCCGGGGGCCATTGACCGCTCGCCGGCATCCATCGCCGCCGCCGTGCGCACGGCGGCGGACCCGTCATCCCACCAGCCCCTTGATCTGACCCATCCGCCGCAGGTTCCAATAACGCTGCAGGGAATCCTCGATGATGGCAAACGCCGCCTGGGCGGGGAGGATCTCGTCCACCTCCACAGACTTGCCTTCCAGGGCCTTGTAGTCCTCGAAGAACTTGCGCATGATCTTGAAGATGTGCCGGGGGAAGTCGCTGGCGACCTTGAACTCCTGGTACACCGGATCCTGCATCAGAACGCCGATAATCTTGTGATCCGGCTTTCCCTGATCGATCATGGTCATGAGACCGACGGCCCGGGCGCAGCAGAGGGTCATGGGCGGGATCGGTTCGGTGCAGTACACCAGCACGTCCAGCGGATCGTCGTCCTCCGCCAGCGTTTGGGGAATAAATCCGTAATTTGCAGGGTAATAGACCGCGGAGGACAGGACTCGGTCCAATTTCAGCAGTCCGGTGCCCTTATCGAGCTCAAACTTAAGGTTCGAGCCTCTGGGAATTTCGACGACGGCCCGGAAACACTCAGGGAGGGATTGGTCTTCAAGACCGGGCGTGACGTCGTGCCAGGGGTGAATCATGCCCGGAGGATAGCAGGAACGCCGGTGGGTTCGTGGCGGGTTCGGTCTCTCTGAACCGCGTCCCGGCGTGAAGAATTTATAGATTCGACGTTGGTATCCTTATTGTCGATTTCGGTGTCCGTCCCGTCGATCATTTCCGACGGGTCCAGGATGCTGGTGGGTGGTATCTATACCTCGATCTCTGATTTTCGAACCGTTCGTGTGAGGTTCGGAATTCCAGATCGGGCGCGGCGGAGACTTACGGAGGCAGCGGCCCGTTCATGTGTGGCATTGCAGGACATATCAGCCGAAACGATCGCACCTCGGCGCACGTCGCCGCCGTCCGCCGCATCAACCGCGCCATGTTCCATCGCGGACCCGACGGTGAAGGCGAGTATTCGGATGAACATGTCCATATCGCCATGCGGCGGCTCTCCATCATCGACCTGACCGGTGGCTGGCAGCCCCTGTACAACGAAGACCGCTCCCTCGCGCTGGTCGCCAACGGGGAGATCTACAACCACGTCGAGCTCCGGGCGGAGCTCGAGGCCCGCGGCCACCGCTTCAGCACGCACAGCGACTGCGAGATGATCCTCCATCTCTACGAAGAGATGGGGCCCGACTGCGTGAACAAGCTCCGCGGCATGTTCGCCTTCGTGCTTTACGACCTGCGCAAGAAGCGCGTCATGATCGCCCGGGACCGGATGGGGGAGAAGCCCATCTACCTGGTGGAGCGTCCCGACGAGATCTGGTTCTGCTCGGAACTGCGCTGCCTCATGGCCGGCGGCATCATTCCCTTCGAGCTCGACCCCGGCGCGGTGAATCTCTATTACCACTACAACTACGTTCCCGAGCCGTACACCGCCGTCAAGGGGGTGCGCAAGCTCCCCGCCGCGTCGTACCTCATGATCGACCTGGAACCCTGGCGCGTCACCCAGCATCGGTACTGGCGCCTCTCGGACGCGCCGCCTGTCGAGGGCGACCCGCCGAAACTGATCCGTGAAGAACTCGAGCGCATCGGGGATCTCATCATCCGCGCCGATGTGCCCGTGGGCGTCGCGCTCTCCGGCGGCGTCGATTCAACGCTCGTCGCCGCCCTCGCCGCACGCCGCCGCCCCGGCATGATCCACGCCCTCACCGTGGGCTATCCCGGCCGCCCCATGCAGGACGAGCGAGACCTCGCCGCCCAGACCGCCAAGCGCCTCCAGATGCCCTTCCACGAAGTGGAAGTCCACCCTCGCGAAGTCGTCGAGCTCTTCCCCGAGCGGGCCCTCTGGCGCGACGATCCCATCGCCGACATGGCCGGCCACGGCTACTACGCCGTCTCGCGCCTCGCCAAGACCAACGGCATCCCCGTCCTCCTCCAGGGCCAGGGCGCCGACGAGCTCTTCTGGGGTTACGGCTGGGTCCGGGATTCGCTCGAAGCCTCCATCGCCAAGCAGTCCACCGACGGCTCCGAGGGCGCGGTGGACAACTTCCGCCGCCTGATGCCCGGCGGCATGAGCGCCCGCTCGATGAAGGACGCCGCCTCGCGCATGGCCCAGCGCATGCTCGGCTGGGCCCAGAGCCACCCCGACGACGGCGCTCCCGACGACCAGCTCATCTTTTACAACGGCAACGCTTCCTACCAGCGCGCCCGCTGGCTCGTCCGCCGCGTCTTCCCGCCGAATTTCGCGGCGCAGGCCTTCCGCATGGATCCGGCCTCCATCTTCCGCCGGCCCCGCCCGTGGAAGGACCTGCCGGTCATGTTCACGGAACTGATCTGCGAGACCTACCTGCTGGAAAACGGCATCGTCCAGGGCGACCGCCTCTCCATGATCAATTCCGTCGAGCTGCGCCTGCCCCTGTGCGATTACAGGCTCGCCGAGCTCGCCGTGGGCCTGCGCAAGACCCAGTCCGACCACCGCCTGCCCTACAAGAGCTGGCTCAAGACCGCCGCCGCGGACCTCGTGCCGCCCGAGCTGCTCAACCGCCCCAAGCGCGGCTTCACCCCGCCCTCCAAGTCGTGGATGAACCCGCTCATCGACGCCTACCGCCTCTCCCTTAAGGACGGGTACCTGGTGGCGCACGGCGTCCTCGCCCCCGAGGCCGCCGACGAAATCACCTCCCACCGGTTCCGTCTCCCGATCTGGACCGAGGCGATCTACAAGACGCTCGTGCTGGAATTCTGGTGCCGCGGCATGGCGAGCGCCGCCGCGCAGACGCCCATGAACTTCACGCACCGCGTTCCGTTCCTGACCTCCTCCAGCCAGTCGAGCTCCTCCAGCGAAGGCCCCGCCGCCGCCCGCAGCGCGGTGTGATCACTGGGCACGTCCCGCGAAGGTCACACGTCCGACACCGTCCCGGCGATGCGGGGTGCAGCAACCCCGCCGCGTCCGTGCTTCTTTGCGCGCCCGCTTTGCTCATTCCACCGCTCCCCCTCTATCCTCTACCCCATGCTCAAGCTCGATTACGCCAACTGCCTCGCCGACCGCGTCGGCTCCCACGGACTCGACGCGGCCCACTTTGACCCCTCCGGCCAGCCGGCCCAGAACATCAAGGCCCTCACCGCCTCCCTCGAGCGCACCAAGGGCACCGAGTGGGAACGCTGGCGCCTGCTGCCGCACGACCCCGTCCGCGCCGACCACCTTTCGCAGGTCCGCGCCGTCGCTTCCGCGTGCTCGGGCAAGTTTGAGAACATGGTCGTGCTGGGCATCGGCGGTTCGGCGCTGGGCAACATCGCCCTTCAGGGCGCGCTGAACCCCGCGACGTACAACCTGCTCCCGGGAGACAAGCGCAAGGGTCCGCGGATGTTCGTGGTCGACAACGTCGACCCCGAGTTCTTCGGCGCGGTCCTGGACTACTGCGCCGCCGCCCCGGGCGGGCTCTCCAAGACGCTCTTCAACGTCGTGAGCAAGTCGGGAGAGACCGCGGAGACCGCCGCGCAGTTCATGATCATCCGGGAAGCCCTCAAGAAGGCCCTGGGCGCCAATTACAAGCAGAACGTCGTCGCCATCACCGACCCCGCTCGCGGGACGATGCGGCAGATCTGCGACCGGGAAGGATTCGCGACGCTCCCCGTTCCCGACGGCGTGGGCGGACGCTTCAGCGTGCTCTCTCCCGTGGGCCTGTTCTCCGCGGCGATGTGCGGCATCGACATCGAGGCCCTCCTCCAGGGCGCGGCCGACATGGACGCCCACTGCCGCAAGCCGTCTCTGCTGGAAAACCCCGCGGCGATGCTCGCCTTCCTGCTGGTCGAGCTTGGCACCACCAAGGGCAAGACCAACCACGTCCTGATGCCCTACGCCAACTCCCTCTACCTCCTGGCCGACTGGTACCGCCAGCTCTGGGCCGAATCGCTGGGCAAGCGCGTGGACAAGACGGGGGAAACCGTCTTCGCAGGCTTCACGCCCATCAAGGCCCTGGGCACCACCGACCAGCACTCCCAGGTGCAGCTCTACCGCGAGGGACCCAACGACAAGGTGCTCGGGCTTCTGGAGGTCGAGAAGTTCCGCGCCGAAGCGCCGATCCCCACCGGGCTGGGCGTGGAGGCGATCGCCTACCTCGAGGGCCGCACGATGTCGTCGCTCCTCTCCGCGGAGAAGCGAGCGACCGAGTACGCCCTGGTCGAGAGCCAGCGCCCCAACTACACCATCACGTTCCCCACGATCGACGCGTACCACGTCGGCCAGTTCATCTGGCTCTGGCAGATCACCACGAGCTACGCGGGCCTGATGCTGAACATCGACGCCTACGACCAGCCCGCGGTGGAGCTTGGCAAGCAGGCGACGTTCGGCCTGATGGGCCGCAAGGGCTACGACGAGCACAAGAAGACGGTGGACGCGACGCTGACGGCGACGAAGTGGAAGATCTGATGGAGCGGCGGAAATGCCGGGCCGTATCACCGCCCACGGGCACTACTTTCCGCCAGCGTCCTTGGCGTCCGCCGCCGGCTTCTTCTCCGCGGGCTTGCCTTCCTTGGCCGCCTGGTTCTTCGCCGCCTTGTCGTTGAGCGTGCCGAAGTAGTTCTTCACCGCGCCGTGGTAGGGGCGGGGGACCTGCATCGTCTCCAGCGCCTCGCTCGCGGCGCGTGAGCTGGATTCCACCGCGTCGGTGAACGCCGCGCGTGACTCACCGCGGATCTGCTCCCCGAAGACCAGGCGGCTGCCGATGATCGGGCCGTCCTGCGTGTTGACGTTCGCCTTGTCCTTCTTGACGGCAAAGTCCGTGGGGGAATCCGCGGGGCTGGGACCCATCCCGTGCCCGGGCCCGCCGCTGCCGTTGCCGCGGTTGGTCGAATTGCCCTCTCGCCACTGGCCGATGCCGCGCCCGTCAGACTGGCCGTCCTTTCCTTCACCCATCGCTTCGCCCATCGCCGCCATCTGGGCCTTGCACTCGCTCAGCGCCGCCTGCGCGGCTTCCATCTCCCCCTGCATCTGCTCCGACTCGGAGAGCTCGGACATCATGCCCTGCATGCCCTCGGTCCCCTTCTGATCCATCTGCTGGCCCTGCATGCCCTGGGACATCTTCTCGGCGTTCTCGCTCATCTGCTGCATCTGCTGAGAGGCCTTCATCTGGGCGAGGGCCTGCTTCATCAGCTGCTCTTTCTGCTCCGGGGAGAGCTGCTTGAGCTCGTCCATCGCCTTCTGCAGTTCCTTGGGATCCCCCGAGGAGGCCTTCTTCATGAGGTCCTTGGCCTGCTCCTTGGTCATGCCCTGCTTCTCGAGCGCCTGCTCGAGGGCTTTCTTCTCCTCGGCGATCTTCTCCATCTGCTTGGCGAGGTCCTGCAGCTGCTGCTTGGCCTTGGCCGCTTCCTCGGGAGAGAGCTTGCCGTCGGCCATCTTCTGGGCGATCTTCTCGAGCTCTTCCTTGGCCTTGTCGAAGTTGCCGCGGGCGAGCTGGCGCTGGAACTCGTGCATCGGGCCGTCGGACGACTGCTTGAGCTGGCGCAGCTGGTCCTTGAGCGCCTCGGACTGCTGGGCCTTCTCGCTGTCTTTCATCTGGTTGAGCTTGTCGGCGACGTCGGAGAGGCGCTTGACCGCAGCGCGGCGGACCTCCTCGGGGTTCTTGAGTTCCTCGGCCTTCGCGGCCGCCGCCGCGGCGTCGTCGGGCTTCTCGTCCTTGAGCTGGATCTTCGCCCGCTCCAGGATCGCCTCGAGCTTCTTGGTGTTTTCCTCCACCTGCGACTTGGCGGCGATCAATTCCTGCTGCTGCTTCTGGACCTCGGTCTTCTTCTCAAGGATGTTCAGGATGTCCCACGCGGGGATGACAAACCACGCCAGGGCGAGCGCGGCGGCCGATCCGATCGCAAAGGGCCAGAGCCGCGGCGCCTCGATGGGGACCGCCTGGCGAACCTTGACGCCCGCCGCCCGCACCCGCGCCGTCTCGACCACGGCCTGTGACCAAGGGTCTTCCGATCCGCCGACGCACATGGCCGTGCTCAGGCTCTCACGCAGGCCGGCGCGCTCGTCAAGCTCCCGGGCGACGCCCAGGGAGTCCTTTCGCCGCACGATCGCCGTCACCAGCGCCGCGAGGACCACCGCGCCGCCCGCGGAAGCGAAGATGATTTTCCATGGCCACGTCAGCCCGAACAGCCGCTGCACCAGCAGCGCAGCGAAAAGGGCGATCACGCCGGCGATGGCCAGCACCACCAGGTGGCGGAAGAACCCCACCACCAACAGTCGCATCCCTGCGGCCTTGACCACCCGACGGATCTCGTCCATGGCCCGTTCCTTCCTCTGCGGGACGTGCACCGTCCCTCGTGCCCCGGCGTTGACGCCATCGCGGCCATCCCCGGGGGCTCCACCACACCAAGCCTACCAGTCTTCCGACGCCCAGCCTACACCCCTGGTTCGCGAACCCGTCCCAAACCGGCCGATGAACTCCACCTTCCGTTACCCTCTTGTTACCATCGGCCCGGCAGCGGGTTTCATTCCTTGAAGGCAGCCAATCCATCCCCGGGCATCGAAAACAGCTCCCTGGCAACAGACCAGATGCCAAACGCCCGTAGTTCCGTCGCATTTCCACGGCCCTGGACCCTTGCGTGGATCCTCGCCGCGGGTTGGATCGACCGGAACCGCGCCCAGCGTGTCTTCGATTCCGATCCATGGACCGGCTGGTTCGGTCGCAACCCGACACTGCTCGCCGCCTACGTCTGGTGCTTTTTTGTGTGCTGGCCGGTGACCATGGTCGAGCTCGCGGGCATCCCTCTGATGCTCCTCACGGCGATCCGGATCTTCCGCAACTACCGGTTCATCCCTTCGATCATCCTCCAGCCGCTGCTGCTGTGCGCGGCGATCTTTGGCCTGGTGCAGCTTGCCAGCGGGCTTTGGACGATCGATCGGGATCAGTGGGCACAGCAGGCCGGGGCGATGCGGTGGATCTGGTCGCTCTTCATGCTCTGGCCGTTTGTCGAGCAGCGTCGCTCCCTGCTCCTGGCCGCGGCGCTTGGGTGTTTCGTGGGGAACCTCACGCAGGTCTCCCAGTTCCTGCACCTGACGCTCCACTGGCCCACGCCCACCTGGCCCCGCGCCGCGGACCGAGTCAGCGGCTGGTGGCCCCCGGTCGTGTGCGGGACGGTGCTGATCGCGGCGCTGGGATGGCATCTGCCGGCGGCAATGCTTCCAGGCCCGGCTAAAACGCGGATTCTCGCCGCGGGCGCCGCCCTTGTGACGTTCGCGGGAATCCTGGCCAGCGGCACGCGCGGAGCCTGGCTCGCCGGCGCGGCGCTGATTCCGCTCTGCGCCGTCGCCTCACTGATCGTTCGACATCGATCCGCGGCCGCGGACGGCCTCCCGGCGCGCGGACGAGTAATCCCCGCCGTCATCGTCGCCGTGCTCATCCTGGTGGTCGGCGCTGTGGCGTGGACACGCCTGGGAGAGTCCATCTCCCGCCGGGTCGCATTGGCCCGGGAAGAGATCTCCGCAGCGGTTCAGCACGGGGAGTACCGCACCGATACGGGTGCTCGCATCGGGATGGCGACGTGGGCCATGGACCTTTTCAAGGCACATCCCGTGATCGGCGTGGGCGCAGGGTCCTTTCGCCCCGCCGCGCAAGCCCTGCTGGCCTCCCGCGGCATCGATCCCGCAACACAGGCCGTGCACGATCATGCCCACAACGCCCTGCTGCACATCGCGGCGACCACGGGGCTGCTGGGGCTTGTTCCCGCGCTGGGCGTGATCATCTTCGCCTTCCGCAACGCCTGGGTACTGGGGACCGAGCGTGCGTCCAACAGCGATGGGTATGAGTGGGGTCCCGCGGGCGCACTGGCGGGCTTGCTGCTGGTCAGCGTCTTCGATCCCGTGCATATCAATGCCCAGACCAGCGCCCTGCTGGCCGTGCTTCTCTCCCTCTGCCCTTCGTTTGCTCCCGCCGCCGCGGAGAGGCCCATCGTGAAGACCGGCGAGGGTGTCTCATGACGGACATTCTCGTCATCGCCGAGTACATCCGGTCGATGCCGTGGTCAAACTCGATCTGGGCCGCCCGGCTCGCCCGGCAACTGGCGGAGCAGGGGCACCGGGTGCTGGTGGCGTGCGACGGCATCGAAGACGCCGCGGTTCTCCGGGCCGCCCATCCGCGCCTGACGCTCGAAATCCGCCGCCCGCTGCGCAAGCTGCGCGCGTCGGATCCGCTGGGATTCGCCCGCTGGGCACAGCAGCTCCGCGCCGCCCACCCATCCGCGCGCTCCGTTTCCTTCACCCGCTACGCCGCGGCGGATGCGTGGATCCCGCTCGGGCACGCCATCGTCACGACCCTGACACGCGCCGTGCGGGCCCACCGGCCCGCGACGGCGGCCATGGAACTCTTGCACCGTCCTTGGGCGATCCAGGCGTTCGTGGCGGAGCGCCGCGTGCTTCGCGAAGGGCGATCGATCCGCGGCGCACGCGCGACGCTCGGTCGTGAGGGCGTCAGCAGCGACACCGGCGAATGGCGGGAGGTCCCTCTGGGATTTGCGAGCGCCTTGGTTCCTCCACCGGCCGAAGCCCGCGCGGCGCTGAGGGAGCGGACCCGGGCGCTGCTGGGCATCCCGCCGCACGCCCTGCTTCTCGCCGCCAGCGGCGTCCATACCGACCGGCCCGGGTTGCCCCAGATGCTCGCAGGGCTCAGCCTTGAGCACGCCCGCGCCGCCGATGCGCCACACATGCTCCTGGTGGGCCGGAAAACCCACACCCTCGCCCGGATGTGTGAGCGAGCGGGCGTCCGCCACGTCGTCCACCTTCTGGGCGGCACCGATCGCATGGATGCCGTCCTTGCGGCCGCCGATCTCGCCGTCGCGACCAGCCGCGTGCACGATCCCGCCGCCACCGGCCGGTTCATTGCCGACGCTCTGCGGATGGGGGTGCCCGTGCTTGCCGCGGCCCCCGCGGCGGGCGCGTGCCTGCTGCGGAGTTCCTCGGCGTCAGAGACCTCCGCGGGCCTGGTCATTGATCCCGCCGACCCCGGGCACTGGCGGGAAGGACTTCACATCGCCGCCTCGCCCGCGTGGCGTGTCATCGCCGGGGCGAAGGCCGCCGCCATCGGACACTCTCTCACGCTTGAAGCCATGGCCCAGCGCCTCTCCGGCGTGCTCGACCCGTCCCCATCCGCCCACGGCCCCTCCCGGCCGTGATACCCTCGGGTATGTCTCAGCAGGAGCTCAGCCCTCAGGAAGTCCGGCGCATCGCCGCCCTCGCCCGCATCGCGGTGCGGGACGAGCAGATCCCCGCGCTGCAGGCCGACCTTTCCGCGATCCTCGGGTATATGCAGCGACTCTCGGAGCTCGACCTGACCGGCGTCGAGCCGCTCACCCATGTCTCGGAGTCTGCGGCGATGCTGGGAGAAGATGTGCCGGGTCCCACGCTTCCCAACGAGACGCTGCTTTCCCTGGCCCCCGCCGCCTTCGACCGCTTCGTCCGCATTCCACGCGTATTTGATGATGGATCCGGCGCCTAGACCGCACGTCACCGGCGCACCGGGCTGCTTCTTGGAGGGTGTCCGCATGTTCAGGCCGAATGCCACGTCCGTCCGCTGCCTTTGCATCGCTCTCGCGGGTCTCTGCACGCTGGCCGGAGGCGGCTGCGCAGGCCAGGACGGAGCTTCACCCGCCCCACGCGAACAATCCTCCGCGGATCCCGTGGTCACGGTTCCCGAGAATGATCCGCGCATGCTCGCCGCCGCGACCGAAGCCCGCAGGCGATGGCCCGAGTTCGTTCACGCCCTGGACGCCCCGCTCCCGGGTCAGGTGTTCCTGGTCAAGCACGGCGTTCGCGTCTCCTCCACCGACATCGAGCATCTCTGGGTCAAGGTCGATTCTGTCGGCGGTCAGACCGTCGCGGGTCATCTCAACAGCCCGCCTTCGGCGGCGTCGGGACTCGCGCCCGGTGCGGCGATGTCGTTCGACGCGTCGGAGATCTCCGACTGGTGCATCTACCAGCACCGCCGCCTCATTGCGGGGGGCTTCCAGATCCCCGTCCTCGAGCAGATCGAGAAAGAGACGCCGGCCCGATGAGCGGACCCGCGACCACACTCTCCGCCGCCGTGCGCGAAGGTCGCCTCACCGCGGCCGAGAACGTCCACCGCGCCCTCGCATCGATCCGGCTCTCTGAGCCGCGACTGCACGCCTATCTCCAGGTTTTCGACGAGCACGCCGCGGAGCAGGCCCGCGCGATCGACCAGCGCGTCGCTCAAGGAGAGGCGGCGGGTCTTGCACTCGCCGGCGTGCCCGTCGCCGTCAAGGACAACATCTGCCTCTCCTGGGGCCGCACCACCTGCGCCTCCAAAATGCTCGAGCACTACACCTCACCCTTCACGGCGACCGCCGCCCAGCGGCTCATCGACGCGGGCGCGATCATCGTCGGCAAAACCAACCTTGACGAGTTCGCCATGGGCTCGAGCACGGAGAACTCGGCCTTCGGACCCTCCTGCAACCCGTGGGATGTTTCGAGAGTTCCCGGCGGAAGCTCAGGGGGGTCGGCGGCGACCGTCGCCGCGCGCGGTGTCCCCCTGGCCCTGGGATCCGATACCGGCGGCTCGATCCGCCAGCCCGCCTCGTTCTGCGGCGTTGTAGGCATCAAGCCCACCTATGGCCGCGTGTCCCGCTCCGGCCTTGTCGCCTACGCCTCGAGCCTCGACCAGATCGGGGCCCTCGCCACCACCGTCGATGACGCCGCGCTGGTTCTCAACGTCCTTTGCGGATCGGATCCCGCCGATTCCACGTCCGCCCAGCGCCCGGCCGAAGACTTCACGCGCGATCTCAGCGTTCCCGTCGAAGGCCTGGTCATCGGCGTGCCTCGTCAGGCCCGCACCAGCGTCAACCATCCCGACGTGAATGCGGCTATGGACGGCGCGATCAACGCGTACACCTCCCTGGGGGCCCGCATCGTCGAGGTCGATCTCTCGATGTCCGACCACGCGATCGCCGCGTACTACATCGTCGCCCTCGCCGAGGCCTCCTCCAATCTGGCCCGCTTCGACGGCGTTCGCTACGGGCGGAGAGCCGGGAGCAACGAAGACCGGGCCGCCTCGGGCCAGAGCCTCGATGAGCTCTACCGCCTCTCTCGCTCTGAAGGGCTGGGCGCGGAGGTGCAGCGTCGCATCATGCTCGGCACGCACGTGCTCTCCTCCGGTTATTACGACGCGTACTACGCGACGGCGCTCAAGGTCCGCCGCCGCATCAAGGCCGACTACGACAACGCCTTCACCACCCAGGGATGCCACGCGATCCTGATGCCCGCCGCGCCGACGCCGGCCTTTGGGATCGGGGAAAAGACCGACCCGCTCTCGATCTACCTGGAAGACGTCTACACCGTGGGCGTAAACCTTGCGGGACTGCCGGGGATCACCGTTCCCGCCGGCTTCACCACCCGGCGAAGCCCGCGCCTGCCCATCGGCATGCAACTCATCGGGCCCGCGTGGTCCGAATCCACGCTCCTTCGCATCGCAGGGATGCTGGAACGCGAAACGGGGCTGGTCGAGCACGCTCCCCCGGTGGCCTGAGACACTTTGCGGTGCCGCGGGGACGGTAAGAAACTCAAGTGCCCGGGCGGACCTTCCGGCCCGCCCGTGCGAAGTTGTCCCCATCACAAGCGGATTGGTCGATTTACTCGAAGAGCTTCCAGCGCATCTGGGTCGCGCTGCCCTGCAGGTTGGGCGCCTGCCCGTAGTAGACGCTGGGGAGGTAGTCCCGGATCTTGGTGAACCACTGGGAGTAGTCAGCGCCCACGGGAAGCTCCTTCAAGGCCCGAAGCGCGTAGAACGTGAACGCGCCGTTGGCGCGGTTGCCGAACCAGGCGTCGGCGCTGGTCTGCGTGTCCTGGCAGCCGGAGATGAGCAGCACCTTGTTGGTCTTGGGCTTGCGCTTCTTGGAGCGGGCGGCGACGGCAACGTCGGGGATTTCAAAGTCCTTCAGGAACATCGACGGAGGAAGGAAGCGGCTCTTGGTGGTCTTGTCTCCCACGCCGTCGGCCACGCGAAGGCGCGACACCGACCCCGAGTGGCAGGAATCGGAGAAGAACGAGATCTTCGCCCCCTTGTGCGCCAGGCCAAACAGCGTGTACAGCTCGTCATCGGTCACGTACCAGTTGTTGCCGATATCGCTGGGGCAGAGGACCTCGTCCCGGCCGTCGGGCTCGTCCCCGTCGAGGTCGGCGACGTACGACCCGTGCCCCGAGTACTGAAGCACCACCGTGTCACCCGCGGCCGCATCCCGGAAGAGCTTGGTCATCGCCTCGATCATGTTCCCCTTGGTCGCGTCCCGGTCCAGCAGCGTCGTGACGTTGAACCCGCGCTGCGAGAGCGCCGCCTTCCAGTCGTTCACATCGTTGACGCACCCGGAAAGATCCGCCCCGGTGCCGGGGTAGTCGTTAATGCCGATGCACAGCGCCGTCTTGGTCATGATCGTTCTCCCTGTTGCGAGGACCGCGGGGCATTGGTTCCCAGGCAATGCCTCGACGGCTCCAAGGCCATCCGGGCATTCCGGGCGTGCCCCGCCGGAACACCACGCACCCCCGTGCGTGACGTGTTCGTTCACCCGCCCATCCACGGGCGAGCCGGGTCCACGCTACATCAACCGCCGTGGTGCGCCAACACGTTTGCGTGCATGACCGCAAGATTGCGCACAAACGTGGCTATGCACATGGTTATGCACACAGCGCCGGTCGCAAGCGTTCATGAAACCGGTGGATAGCCGGTGGACAACCCGGTTACCAGGTGCTTACTGACCCTGGGCGAGGCTGTATCCCTTCACCCCGTCGAACGTCCGCAGCACCTCGTAGGAGCAGATCGCGAAGCTCTCGGCGATGCGGTCGGCCAGCGCGATGCAGCGGGCCTGCCCGAAGCTGCCGGCGGTGACGCCGTCCTTGAGCTCGAATCGCACGCGGTAGTAATCCACGCACTGGGTGTAGACCGAGCCCGTCGGCCACACCTGCGTGCCGCGGTTGGAGATGAGCGTGAGCTTGAAAGGCCCGTCCTGGCAGGCACGCTGCATTTCCTCGGCGAGGGCGACGGGGGAGAGCGGTGAATCCAGGTAGATGTCGCACCCCACGACGTGGGTCACGATGTTCTTGAAGGTGCGGATGACCTGCTGGCCCGCGGGCTTGGGGGGACGCACAAACGACGCGGGGGCCTTCTCCGGCACAGGCGTTGCCGGGACGGTCGCCGGCTTGGCGCCCAGCCGCTCAATGATCGCCGTGGTGAACGCCGCCGTACCCACGGAAGGCTTGGAGCGGTCCCCGAAGTCACCGGTGTGGATCCCCGACTCCAGCGTCGCCAGCAGCGCGTTTTCGATCACCGCCGCCTCGTACGCCAGGCCCACGTGCCGCAGCATCATGATCCCCGAGAGCACCAGGGAAGTCGGATTGGCGATCCCCTTGCCCGCGATGTCCGGCGCTGTGCCGTGCACGGCCTCGAAGATGGAAATATGCGTGCCGATGTTCGCCGACGGCGCGAAGCCCAGGCCGCCCACCAGCCCGGCGCACAGATCGCTGACGATGTCACCCTGCAGGTTGGGCAGCACGATCATCTGGTACTGCTGGGGCTTGACGACCAGGTTCATGCACAGGGCGTCGACGATCACGTCGGCGAGCTCGATCTCCGGGAAGTCCTTGCCCGCGGCCTTGTACCGCTCAAGGAAAAGCCCGTCGGTCATCTTCATGATGTTGGCCTTGTGACCGCAGTGCACCTTCTTCAGGCCCAGCTTGCGGGCGGCCTGGAGGGCAAAGCGGTGCACCTCGTCGCAGCCGGGGGCGGACATGAGCCGCTTGCACTGCACGACGTCGTTCGAAAGCCGGTGCTCGACCCCGCCGTAGGTGTCCTCGATGTTCTCCCGCACAATCGCCAGGTCGATCGGTATCCCAGCGCGGGAATACACCGTCTCGACGCCCGGCAGCGTCTTGAACGTCCGGAAGTTCGCGTACGCGTTCCAGAGCTTGCGTGCGGTGACGTTGATCGACTTGCCGCCGCCGCCCTTGGGCGTCTCCATCGGGCCCTTGAAGAGGATCCCGCAGTCCTCGACGGTCTTGACCGCGTCGTCGGTCATGCCGCGGGAGTTGCCCTTGGCAAAGACCGCCGCGCCCATCTCCACGGGGATGAAATCCGCGCTGTCGTGCACGCCCGCCGCCTTGAACAGGTCCAGCGTGGCGTTCATGATCTCGGGGCCGATACCGTCGCCCGAGGCCAGGGCGATCTTCAGGCGGGACATGCGAAAACTCCGGTAAAGAGACCCCCGCGACGGGCCTTACCCGTGCAAGAACGCCTGCCGTGGTCCAGGGGGATCCAAGGATAGACCGCTGTGGGGCGCCCCGGATGAACTATCGGTCCGCCGCGCGGGCAACCGAAGCCCGAGTCTGCCCAACACCCCCTGATTGGCAAGGGTTTCTCCCCTTTCACACCCGTTGATCGCTCACGGCGCCGGGCCCGCCGTCGCCCGGGAGAGCCGGTCCATGATCGCCAGCCACAGGGACCGCTCGGGCTCCACCGCCGGGATCGCCGGCCTCTGGATCCAGATTGCCGTGGGATTCCCGGAATCCGCCCGCCGCAGCGCGCTGTAGAGCCCCGCCGCGTACCCCCGTGGATCCGCAGGCAAGGTCTGTCCGCCCGGGATCGTCATCGGCTCGATCGTGATCCCCGCCGCTCCCGCGGGAAGCCCGGCAAGATCCCTCGCCTCCACCAGCACCGCCTTCGCCGACGGCGCGTAGTGCTGGGCGAGCAGCCCGGGGCTCGGCAGGCTCTGCGTTCCGGCCTTCCCGGCCGACTCTTCCCTTCCCTGCACGCTCTGCCCCAGCACCTGCGCGATCTGGGCGGGAGTGATGAGCCCCGGTCGAAGCACGCGAGGGGCGGCGCCCGTCAGGTCCACCACGGTCGATTCGATCCCCCCTCGGCACGCTCCGCCGTCGAGCACGTAGACTTGCTCCTCCGAGAAGGCGTCGCGCACGTGCTGCGCGGTGGTCGGGGAGACGCGACCGGAAGGATTGGCGCTGGGGCCGACCACCGGCCTTCCCAGCGCTTCGATAAGGGCGAGCGTCAGCGGGTGGTCGGGACAGCGAACTGCAACGCCCTCTCCGCCCGCCGTGACATTCAAGGGGACGTGGTCGGCGCGCGGCACGACGATCGAGAGAGGGCCCGGCCAGAAGGCGCGGGCCAGCTTCTGGGCGCCCGGCGGCCACTGCGCGGCGACCTGCGAGGCCATCTCCGCGCCGGAGACATGCACGATAAGGGGGTTGTTCGCCGGCCTTCCCTTGACCTCAAAAACCCGCTCCACCGCCGCGGCATCAAGGGCGTCTGCCCCGAGGCCGTAGACGGTCTCGGTCGGAAATGCGACCAGTCCCCCCGACCTGAGGCGGGCGATCGCCGTCGCAATCTCTTCGGGACCAGCTTCCACGCCCCAAGTCTTGGCGCGCCAACCCACCCACGCTCACTCGCACGCTCCCAACCTCCCACCTTTCCCTTTGGCCCTTGGCCATGTGGCTATGTGGCTATGTGGCTATGTGGCTATGTGCCTGAACTTTCCACGCCCCTGAACACCATCGTCACCTGCGACCCGTACAGCGGGTAGTCGCAGCGGCAGCGGAAGGCCCGTAGGCGAGTCCCGTCGAACCCCGCCGCCTTCAGCACATGCTGGAGCAGGTCCCCATAGCGATCAACGTCGGCGGACCTGATGCGAGACACGGACGCGGGGAGAGGTTCGACAGACTCGAGCAGGTCCAGGCGGTCCATATCGCGCGCCGGGTCGTTGGGGCTCGCCGCTCCTTCGAACGACGTGTCATAGAGGCGCAGCTCCGGAATCTGGCCCGGGTACAGGTCCTCGTGGACGAGCAGGTCGAACTGGAGAACCTCGCACGGGATCGAGACATCGGCGAAGAAATAGGAACGGCGACCGCTGCCGGCGGGAACGAACCGAGGAAGTTCCGCCTTGTTGACCTCCGCAAAGACGAGGTCCGCGGAACTCTTGGCGCCGAAGGCGTCACCGCCGAGGGTGTAGAAAATCGTCTCCCCGAGGGTTCTGACGCTGAGGCTGGGCGTGGGAGAGGAGCAGAACTCGGGAATGAGCAGGGCCTGCGCGGCATCGTGCTGGGCGAGGGCTTCGAAGGGGAGGCCGCCCAGAGTTTCGGTGCGGCGCGTGGAGCCCGCCGGCATCATGCGGCGTGACGAGATCTTGACCACCGCTCCCGGGCGCACACGATGGAGGCCGGAAAGCCCGTTGAGCCAGACAACGTCCATCGTGCGGCCGTCGGCGCTGGGTGAGAGGATAACGGTGGCGATCGCCGTGCGTGCCTGGACGCCGCGGAGCTGGCTCATCGCCTTGAACGCGGACTGTTTGCGGCGGAGCTCGAACTCCCGGCGAGCATCGGGGACCCAGGCACTCAGGATGGCATCCAGCAGGCTGCGGTCTCCCACCTGGCCGTTGATGAGGGCCTCGAAGCGGTCGATGGCGGCGAGGGCGTCGGTGACGAGGTCGGAGGGCGCGCCCCGCTTGGCGGCGGCCTTGATGAACCGCCGCAGCGGATCGGGACCGGGCATGCGATGCGCGGCCTGAATGGGGTCGGCCCCGCGGATCGCTTTGAGGACGCGGCTGGTCAGGACCTTGTCGAGCCCGAGCTGCCGGGCGAGGGCCTGGGGACGGGCGCGGGCGGCGTCGGTGGATCCGACCGCGGCCGCGACAACGGAGCGGACGGTCCGCAGGAGCTGGCCGCCCACTTCCGTAATCTTGGCTTCCAGGAGGGCGGAGGCGGGGGAAAGCGCCGCCAGAAGCGTCGGCACGGGCGGGGGCGTGGTGGGTAGGGTGGATGTGGGGGTGCTCGCAGGGGGGCCGGAGGAAAGGCCCGCGGCGGATCCGAGATCCTGATCTGAAAGTTCGCGCATAGTCGGCTGAGAAGACGAGGAGTGATCGAGAGCTCGCTGGAACGCGGGTCGAGGCCGAAATACAGGCCCTGCGGGCCGAATGATCGAATCGTACCTGAAGGCATGGCGGGGTGCCAGCACTTTCCATAAAAAGTTTCCCGGAAACTTCTTGGAAACCGGTGGAGGGGTCGGTACCGTATGGATGTCCTGGTGTGGCCCGGGCGCTCGGATCGGGGAGTGTGTGCCCCCACACCAGCACAATGACCTCCAAGGAGACCTTGAACATGATGTCGATCGCGAAGCGGCGGGTGGGGCTGGCGTACTGGACGAGCCTGGCCCTCATGGCGGCGGCGGGCACGGCCGGGGCTGGGATCATCGATTCCCAGAACTTCGAAGGGGACCCCAACACGCTCTTTGGCGGCTGGCTCGCCAACGGCAACCAGATGCTCTTCGGGGACGAGTCTGGAGCCTTCATCGGCCTGCCGTACCTGGACTTCTGGGGCGCCGAGCTCCGCAACGAGAACACCGAGAGCGCCGTGATCGGCAACCTGTCCCAGTACACGGGGGGGATGACCTACTCGGCGCAGATCCGCGTGTTCGCGCTCAACAACTTCTTCGAGGAGCCGATGAACCCCGCGTGGTTCCCGGTGGTCATTGAGTTCACGGACTTCGGAGATCCCGACGATCCGTACGACAACGCGAGCGTGTACAAGATCGGGGATTCACTGGGCCAGATCGAAGAGGGCTGGAAGACCTTCACGTTCGAGGTGCCCGATCCCTCCCAGGACGCCCTGCCCCCGGGCTGGGGCGGGACCGGCGCGGAAGACCCCGTGACCTACGAGCCCATCCTGCCGCCGGGCCGGACGTACGCCAACGTGATGGCGAGCGTGGACCAGGTGCGGATCTCGACCTTCGTTCCCGGGTACTTCTACGGCTCCAATTACTGGCAAGTCGGGTTCGACAACATCGTGGTGACGGGCGAGGTCGCCGCTCCCTGCGGCGCGGACTTTGATCACTCCGGGTTCGTCGATACCGACGACTACGACGCGTTCGTGCACTCGTTCGAGGCCGGGGAGCAGGCGGCGGACTTCGATCACTCCGGCTTCGTCGATACCGACGACTTCGACGCCTTCGTGCACGCCTTCGAGGCGGGGTGTTGAGGAGAGAAGGCACTGGGCTTCAAGCACTGGGCATAAGGCACCGGGCGCTGGTGCCGGAACAACGACACACTCTTCAGGCGGGCTCGGCGCAAGGCCGGGCCCGCTTGCGTTGTGGCGGGAGAATGGTGGTGCCGGAATGGGACTGTTCCCCGCACAGCGGGATCGCGCGTGCGATCAGGCCGCGCAGGGAATGTGAAACCGGACCCGGCATGGAGCCGGGCCGGCTTCGTCGCGGTGAGCATCTGCGCGCAGCGGGTCAGCGGCGGCGGCGAGTTCCCATGGCCAGGACGAGGATGCCAAGGGGCGTCGCCGCAGGCGCCGGGATGGCGATGTAGGCGGAATCACCGTGGGGACTGGGGATCTGCGTTCCGCTGTTTGATGAAATGTCGGCGTATCCGCGGAAAGCCGTAACCTGGTTGACGAACCCAGGGACGGAGCCGTCGTGGATGGTGAGGCGAACCAGACCCCCGTTGAGGAAGAATGTTCCCGAAGAGATGTTGACCGAGAAGCGGTAAACCTCGGCGACCTTGTTGGTGTTGAAGTGCGTCCCCAGGGCGCTGGGGAGATTCTGTGAGACGGAGATGCCGGCGTTGACGTTATCGCCGTTGTCGCCCTTGGCGTCGATGCGCAGTCGGTTTCCGGTTTCAAAGATCTGCTGGGTCTGGCCGCCGAAGTCAAACCCCGAGCGGCGACCATCGGACGTGCTGCCCTTGCCGGGCGTCAGGGACACGGTGTCGTTTCCGCCCAGATCCCATTGGCCGGCCTCGGAAACGATGTTGAATCGAGATCCGGCGATGCCGTAGAACGATTCGGGGATGGTCATCACCACGCGCACGTAAATTGTCTCACCGGCGGTCTGCACGGTGTTTTCATCCCAGTTCACGCCGTCGTGGGATACCTGGAGATCCAGGCCTGGGACGGACTGCGCGAAGGCGGTGCCGGTAAATGCCAGAGCCATCGCGCACGAGGCGCACGGTACAGTTCCGAATTTCATGTGTCCCTTTCTCCTCGATGCCCCATGTTTCGCGGCGGAAAACGTCACATGCGGCTGCCCCAGCATATCGAGAAGCCGCGGCGCGATGCAACCAGGGTGTTGCAAAAAGTAGAATGGCCACACATGAGCATGGGCCCCTTGTGTACGCCTGCACCCTATTTCCATATGCGGAAGTCCCGCAAGAACCGCCACCAGTTTCTTACATGAATCAGCGAGCGTCGGCGACGGGCAGATTGTCGTAGGAGAACGGGATCTCTACGCGGTCCAGGCGGGTGGCGATGAGAAGCCGCAGGGTGGTGGGCTTCTGCGACGCGCTCCCGGTGAAGAACGTGAGCGTGAGCGGGTAGGCTCGCTGACCCGCCCGCGGTGGGAGCATTGACGCGCCCAGCACCGGAGCCTGGGCGATCTCGGCGCCGCGTTGGTCCAGCAGCGTCGCCTTGATGATCCGCGGCACATCGGTCGAGTCCCCGCTGTACGGCGCGGTCCGTTCGAGCGATGTCTCGATGGTTGTGGACGCCTCGGTGCGCTGGGAGGTCTTGACCGTCAGCGTGAGCCCGGGAAGAAGCTGCGAAGGGCCGCGGGCGGTGGCACCGGCGGCGACGCCAACGTCTCGCTGCTGCGATTCCCCCACGACATACGCCGTTGCGGTCCCACGCAGCCTGGCGAGGGAGCGCGGCAGGGAATCCATGCCGTAGCACCGCCACGAGATGTTCGCCGCGGTGGACCTGGATTGGGGAGGCGGGGCTGTGATCCAGCGAGGGCCGGATTCCATTCCCGTCACCGCCGATGGCGGTGAGGTGATTTGGGCGCTGGGACCAAAGGGCGCGAGATCGCGCCCGCGATCATCCCGCGCCTCGGAGATGCGGAGGATCGGATCGACCGCGAAGGGCAGCGCCGCCGCACTGGGCGTGGAGGCCGAGGATTCGATCCGGGCTTCAAAGGTGAAACCGGTGGGCGCGGCGTCGACGAGAGGGGCAAGCGGCCGGGACGCCTGACAATGGATCGCCAGCGGCGTCAGGGTGAGCCCCGCCGCGGAAGGAGTCGTCGCCGACGGCGGCGCAGGAGTCGGATGGGGATTCCCCCCGGCATTGCCGTTCCCCGCGCCGCCGCCGGTGCTTCCCCCACCACTGCCGCTCCCCGGGCCCCCACCGCCATTCGAGGGTGGATAGCCGGGGGCGCGCGGCGGAACGTACGAGCAGCCCGCCCCAACGGCGAGGGCGAGCACGAGGAGATTCGCCGCCATGACGCGGCGTCCCGATGCGTGTGCGGGTCTGGGGGTCGGAGAGCTCATGAAAGCTAGTGGCAACCAAGGATGAAGCGGGAGCGGCGGAGCAGGTCGGCTCTCACGTGGGCGCGGGAGCAGGATCGGTCAATTGGCGGACGCCCGGATCTGGTGCAAATCGCGTCGGAGAGTGCAGAAAGGACCCCGTCACACGGCGACGGTGGGAACGTGGGCGGGCGCGATGAATTCGGCCTCCGTGAGTGACTTGAGCTCGTCCAGGGAGACGCCCGGCGCGAGTTCCTTGAGCTCGAACCTGGACGCGGCCTCGCTGAATTCAAAGACGGCCAGCTCGGTGATGAGCATGTGGACGCAGCGCTTGCCGGTGAGGGGGAGGGAGCATTCGCGGACGAATTTGGGGAGCGGCTTGGCGCCGTCCTTGGCCTTGGCGGTGTGCTCCATGGTGACGATGACGCGCTTGACGCCCGCGACCAGGTCCATCGCGCCGCCCATGCCCTTGACCATCTTGCCCGGGACCATCCAGTTGGCCAGGTCCCCGTTCTGGGAGACCTGCATGGCGCCCAGGATGCACAGGTCGATGTGCCCGCCGCGGATCATGCCGAAGCTGTCGGCCGAGGAGAAGAACGACGCGCCGGGGCGGGCGGTGATGGTCTGCTTGCCCGCGTTGATGAGGTCGGCGTCAACCTTGTCGTCGGTGGGAAACGGCCCCATGCCCAGCAGGCCGTTCTCGGATTGCAGCCAGACGTCCATGCCGGCCGGGACGTAGTTGGCGACGAGCGTCGGCATGCCGATGCCCAGGTTGACGATGTAGCCGTCCCGGAGTTCCCGGGCGGCGCGCTGGGTGATCTGTTCGCGTGTCAGGGGCATGGCAGACGGTAGGAAGTCGGTTGAAGGGGCGTTGATGCGGAACCGGGCACGGGCCGGTCACGAATTGGATATCCCGGGCCCGCGCGGGCGCCGGGTCGTGGCGCTGGATTCCAACGAGGACTCACCATGCATTCGTTCAAGCTCATGACGGCCGTCGCCGTGCTCGCGTCTCTCGCGGGCCTCTCCCACGGGCGCAACATCGTCACCAACGGCGGCTTTGAGAACCCCGAGGTCACCGCGTCCCAGGGATGGGAGAAGTACTCCAACGGGGACGACATGGGCGGCTGGCTCGTGGGCGGGGCGGGCGTGGTGCTGGTGGAAGGTTTCGGGAGCCCGACGGCCTCTGAAGGCGACCAGTGCGTGGAACTGAACTTCTTCCAGGGCGGGAGCGTGCAGCAGGGGCTGACGACCGTGCCCGGCCAGTGGTACCACGTCAGCTTCGACATGGCCGGACAGCTCGGGCAGGGTCCGGATCTCAAGACGCTGCATGTGTACTGGGGCGACCTCTACATGGGCCAGTTTTCGTGGTCCGAGGCGGGGACGCTGGGCCAGTGGCAGACGTGCGGGGTGAACGTTCTGGGAACGTCCGAGAACACGGCTTTGCTCATCGTGGGCGAAGTCGAGGTCGACGGGGGTCCGTATATCGATGATGTTCGGGTGGAGCCGATCCCCGGCCCCGTTTCCCTGGCCGCGATGGCCGGGGGCGGAATGCTGGTGGGACGCCGCCGCCGGGCCATCTGAAATTCGGGAACCTTCCTCGGAAGGCACGCGAATAGGGGGCTACGGGATTCGTGAAAGGGAGAGACACACATGGCAACGTTTGCATTCATTATGGTGGTTGGCTTGGTAGCGACGCTGGGTATGACGGCGGCTTCTCGCCGGCGGTACTCGGTGCTCTCGGCTATCTAAGTTGTTGACAAACAACTGGTTGCCTCTCTTTTCGGGGGCAGACCGACAACCCGGGCCGTACACGACCGCATCCGAAGAGGTGCGGTTTTTGTTTGTATGGATATCGTGACCAACCGCACTCGGGGCGTACTTAGACGCGGAAGATCGCCCCGAGCTTCTTGCCCAGCAGCATGGAGGCCCCGAAGAGGGTGATCGTGAGCAGCGCCATCGCCCAGACACCCAGGGCGCTGGCAATGTAGAGGCCGTCACCCAGGCGTTCGGTGAAGGAGAAGATGGCCTTGGTGATGGGGTAGTCCTTGGTCTGCTGGGCGAGCAGCAGGGAATCGGAAACCTCCAGCATGGAGAAGGAAAAGACCAGGAGCCCGCCGGCGATGAGGTTGGCCATGATGAGGGGGATGATGATCTTGCGTACGGCGACCAGGCGGGTGGCGCCGTGGATCATGGCGGCCTCTTCGAGCTCTCCCGAGGTCTGCTCCAGACCGGCGATGGTGGAGCGGACGATGTAGGGCAGCCTGCGGACGGAATAGGCGATCACGAGGAAGACGAAGGGGGCGGGGACCGCGCCGAAGATGGAGGCAAGACCCGAGAGGGGTCCGTCCTTGCCAAAGGGCCAGCGGAGGCTCATGGCGACGTACCCGAAGGCCATGACCAGCCCGGGAACGGCGAGGGGGAGCATGCAGAGGGCGTCGAGGAGTCCGCGGCCCTTGGTCTGCGTGCGGACGATGATGTAGGCGACGACGATCCCCACGACGATGTCGACGAGCATGGCGCAGGCGGCGAGCTTGAGGCTGTTGACGATCGCCCCGAAGGAATCGCCGGTGGTGAGTGCTTGGCGGAAGTGGGCGGTGGTGAAATCGGTGGGCAGGACGGTGGAGTACCACTGGCCTGGAGTTGTCAGGCTGGTGAGGACGACGCCCAGGTGGGGAAGCAGTGCGAGAAATCCGACCACGGCGAAAGCGGCGGTGGCCGCGAACCCTCGCCACCCGGTGAGGATGGTTTCCTCTCCGGCGCGCGAGGCCTTGGCGTACATCGCGTAGCCCTTCTTGCCGAAGACGAGCTTTCCCAGCACGTAGAGCAGCACCGCGCCCGTGAGCAGGACGACGGTGAGGGCGTAGGGGGCGGCGGAGGTTTCGACCTCCTTGAGGCCGTAGAAGATCTGGACGGGGGCGACGGTGGAGTAGTCGAACATCAGGGGGGTGCCGAGCTCGGTGAAGCTCCAGATGAAGACGATGGTGGCGCCGGCGAAGATGCCGGGCCGGATGAGCGGGAGCGTGATGCGGACGAAGCGTTTCCACCAACCCGCGCCGAGGGACTCGGCGGCTTCGTCGAGGGCGGGGTCGAGATTGGCGATCGCGGCGGAGGCGTTGAGGAAGATGATGGGATAGAGGCTCAGGGCCTGGACGGCGATGACGCCCCAGTACTTGGCCGCGCCGAGGATGTCGAGATTGGTGTGCAGCAGCGCGTTGAGCGCCCCTTCCCGGCCGAGGATGGCGCGGACGCCGATCGCGCCGACGAAGGGGGGAAGGATCAGCGGGACCAGGACCATCGCGTTGAAGAAGGATTTGCCGGGGAAACGGAACTGGGCGGAAAGGACGGCAAGGGGGACGGCGATGAGCAGGGCAAGCGTGGTGGTGCCGGCGGCGATCTTGAGGGAGTTGAGCAGGCCGGCGACGGCGGATGGATCCTGGAAGATGAGGATGATGTGGTCGAAGGTAAAGCCGGTGCCGTGGGCGACATCGCGCGCGAACCCGCCGCGGACGGTGAGGTAGATGGGATAGAGAAGGCAGACCGAGAGCGCGGCGAGGACGATGAGCATGAGGGCGTACTGGGGCAGGACGCGAAGGAGGCGGCGGTAGGAGGCGGGGAGGGGCATCGGGGGAGAGTGTACTGCGGGATCGCGGGGAGAGCGATGAACTTCCGTCCGCGCGCGCCCGATCCCTCGGCGCTGGACCGCTGGGGGGACCGGTTGAGAATGACCCTACCGCAAGGGGACACGTGCGAGTCAAATCCAGCCGGTGTGCGGACCGTTACACGTGGGGTGGGCGTGCATGCGCCGGTGGGCGGACACGGAGCCGCGAGGGATCAACACCCGCTCTCAAAGGCGTGGACGAAGGCGTCAAAGTCATCGGTATCCACAAAGCCGCTGCCGTCAAAGTCGGCGTCCTGGGTCCCTGCTTCAAACGCGTGGACAAAGGCGTCGTAATCGTCGGTGTCGACAAACCCCGACTGGTCGAAGTCGGCGGGGCAAAGGCTCGCCCACAGCAGGGCTTCGTAGCGGCTGGTGTTGACGTTGTACCCGTCACCGACAATGTAGGTCACTCCTCCATCGCTCCAGATGCCCCGGGCGGAGGAGGTAATGAACTCCGCGGGCAAATACGTGTGGAGGTCCATCCACGAGGCAGCAGTGCCGTTCCACAGACTCGCGTGATAGAAGCCGCCGACCAGGGTGATGCCGACCTGCTGTCCTGCGAAGACGGCAAGGGCCTCGGACGCGCTGCCATCCTGCGAAAGGCTGGGCTGCAGGTCGACCCAGGAGGCCGCGGTGCCGGACCAGAGGCTCGCGCGCAGCCCCTCGTTGATATCGCTGTCGCTCCGACGCACAAAGCCCACCTGCTGCCCGCCGGAGATCGCGTTGCACTGGGACTCTGACGCGACGGAGGGGTTGAGGTCGACCCACGACGCCGCGGTGCCCGTCCACATGCTCGCGTGCAGAAAGCCATCGAGCAGACGCACCTGGCCTACCTGCCGCGTTCCATCGGTGCCCGCGAGATACGAGGAGGTGGCGACGGACGCGGGGTGAACGTTCAGCCAGGACGCGGCCGAGCCCGTCCAGATGCTCGCCACGCTGTTCACGCCGAACTGGACGAGACCGACTTGCTGGTGGCCGTCGGTGGCGTAGGCAACGGAGTAGCTTCCGCCCGGATGGAGATTGACGTAGGTGGCGGAGTCGCCATTCCACAGGGCGGCGTAGTAGGTGGAGAAACTACCGGCGTACCCGACCTGCTGGCCGAGGCTCACGCCATACGAATCGGAATTCGACAAGGCGCCGCCGGAAAGCACCGCATGGGAGGCGGCCGAACCGCTCCACAGGCTGGCGCGGCGTGCGCCGCCGATGATCGCGTAGCCGACCTGTTGTCCGCCGGAGATGGAGACGGCACTGGATTCGGTGGCGCCGGCAGGGTGGAGGTTGGTGACCGTGAACTGGGCGGAAGCGGCGGATGCGACGAGGCCAATCGCGATGGTGGCGATAAACCTCGCGGCCGTGCGTGCGTGCTGGGACGACATGTGAACGTACTCCCCGGAGAATGACCCGACCGCAGCGCCCAACCTCGTCACACCGCGTGGGCGGCCGAGCCTGCCGAGACCGCAGCATACATCCTGAGCGTGGGATTCACGAAGGGAAATGCGGACAATCGGGAGTACTCGCGAAATATCCACGTCGAGATGGCACTCAAGACCTTCTGCGGGCCTCGGCACGCGGCCCTCGATCCCCCGTCGCAGTTCACGCCATGCATGCGGCGACTCACATCAGGCGGCGACGCGGAAGCTGCTGGACTTGCCCAGCCACGAAGCGCACAGGGAGAGCAGGGCGGACTTGTCGATGGGCTTGCTCGCGTAATCGTCGCAGCCGGCCTGGGCGCACCGTTCGTGGTCTTCCGCCATCGCGTGGGCGGTGATGGCGACGATGGGGAGCGTGCTGCCGCGAGCGCGGAGGGCGCGGGTAAGGGCGTAGCCGTCCATCTCGGGCATCTGCATGTCGGTGAGGAGCAGGTGGTACGGCGTGCCGGCGGCCTGCGCGGCCTGGATCATCTCCAGGGCGAGGCGGCCGTTCTCGGCGATATCCACCGTCGCGCCGGCGTTGCGGAGATGGAAGCAGATCAGCCGCTGGTTGTCGACGCCGTCCTCGGCGAGAAGGATGCGACCGTGCAGGACAGGGGTCGCCCGGGGGATCGAGGGATCCCGGTCGGGCTTGACGGCGTCGAGGCTCGAAATCAGGGGGCTCCCCGCCACGGGCTGGAGGGGGAGATCGACGCGGAAGGATGAGCCGACCCCCGGCGTGGTGCGGGCGAGGACGACGGTGCCGCCGATGAGCGCCGCGAGGCGCTGGCAGATGGTCAGGCCCAGGCCCGTGCCGCCGTGCTTGCGGGTGACGGTCGCGTCCCCCTGCCCAAAGGGCTTGAAGAGCCGCGCGACCTGCTCGGGGGTCATGCCCGGGCCGGTGTCGTTGACGTCGATGACAAGGCGGGCGTCGTCCCCATCGCCCAGGGCGGCAATATCCACGGAGACCGTGCCGGCGTCAGTGAACTTGACCGCGTTCCCCGCGAGGTTCATGAGGATCTGGCGGAGCCGCGTGGGATCGCTGATGACGTGTTCGGGGACGGGGGAGGTGAGGGTGGTATTGAAGAACAGTCCCTTGTCCACCGCTCGCGGGCGGACGAGGCTCTCCACCTCCCGGATCACCCTGACCAAGGGCGTATCGATGCGTTCGACGGTCATCTTCTGGGCTTCGATCTTGGACAGATCGAGGATGTCGTTGATGACCGAGAGAAGGTGAGCGCCGGCGTGGCGGATGGTGTCGATCGCCTGAAGGCGGTGGGACGGTGCTCGCCTCAGATCCCCTTCCTCGCGCAGCACGTCCGCAAACCCCAGGATGGCCGTGAGGGGCGTGCGGATCTCGTGGCTCATGTTGGCGAGGAAGGCGCTCTTGGCAAGGTTCGCGGATTCCGCGGCGAGGCGGGCGGCGAGGGTCTGCGCTTCGGCGCGCTTGCGGGCGGTGATGTCGTCGAAGGAGACGACGGTGCCGACGATGCCCCCCGTGCTGTCGCGCAGGGCGGCGTAGTTGGCGATGACGGGAAGCCGAGTGCCGTCGGGCCGCTCGATCAGCAGTTCCACGCTGCGGGCGGGAACGCCGGTCCGCAGGACGTCGACGACGGGTGTCTTGTCGTGGGGGAGCGGTTCCCCACCGGGAAGGAACAGCCTCAGCGCGCCGCTGTAGCGATCAACGCCGACCTGGGGGGTGCGGCCCCACAGTTCGGCGGCGCGGGCGTTGAACTGCCGGAGCACCGCGTTGGTGTCGCACACATAGACCGCGGCGGGAACGGTCTCAAAGAGCGTGCGGTACGCCTCTTCACGCTGCGCCAGGGCGTCCTGGGCGCGCTTGCGGACCGTGATGTCCTGGCACGCCCCGCAGACCCGAACCGTGCGACCATCGTGGCGCTCGGCCTGGCCGACGGTGCGAACCCAGATCGCATTGCCGGCCGCGGTAACCAGCGGTAGCTCCAGATCCCACGGCTCTCCGTGCGTGAGGGCCCTCTGCAGGGCGGCCTCGATCAACGGGCGAGCGGCGGGGGCGTAGAACTCGATGCCGGACCTGACGCTGGGTACATACTCCGCGGGCACCTCGTGGATGAGGCGGGTCACGTCGGTCCATGTCAGCGCATTGGCATCGACATCGAGGGACCAGCCGCCGATGCTCGCGACCCTTCCCATCTCCTGGAGCGTCGATTCACTCTCACGCAGCCGGCACTGGGCCTCGTGCTGCGCGGTGATATCCGACTCGATCGCCATGAACCCGCTGATCTGGCCCGCGGGGTCGTGCAGGGGAGTGATCTCGATCTTGACGCGGTACGCCGCACCCGTGCGGGAGTAATTGAGAATCTCGGTCGTCACCGGCTGGCCCAGCCGCACGGCCGTGCGCATCAGCGCGGCGGCGGCGGGATCGGAGCCGGGTCCCTGGAGCAGTTCACCGGGCTTGTTGCCCAGGGCCTGCTGGAAGGTGTAACCGGTGATGCGGGTGAACCCTTCGTTCACCCACTGGATGATCCCCTGCGCGTCGGTGATGATCACGGCGTTGGAGGTGCGGCGGGCGATCTCGGCCAGACGCTCGGACTTCCTTGCGGCGGCCCTGGCCGCCTCTTCCCCGGCCTTGAGCTCGACGGTCATGTCGCGCGCCATCTCGATCGCACGGCTGCGGCTGATCCCCAGGGACCAGATGCTCGCCGCGAGCAGGAAGGTGAGGGCGGCGCCCACCGCGCCGATCGCCCACGGGGTCGTGTGGTCCACGTGGGCATCGAAGTGTGCGGTGGTAGACGTGATCAGCGTCCAGGTGCGGCCACCGACCGAGAGGGTGGTGCTCGCCGTCAGGCTGGGCGCCGGACTCCCGGGTGGTCGAAGCGCCCCGTTGACATCCACGATCCCGCAGTCGAGGTCCATGAGACAGTTTTCCGGAACGACATCAGGACCGTCGTAGATCTCAAAATCCAGCCCCTCCTGAGCGGCGACGGTGAGCTCGGCAAGAGTGTCTTCAAGGACCACGGGCGTGAAAATAAGTCCTTGGAGCTGCTGGGTTCTCTGCTCTGGGGTCTGAGGATCGGCCCCGCGGCGGAAAAATGGAAGGAAGTAGTAGAAGCCGGTGCGCGATCCGCCCGCGCAGCGAAGCGTCACGCGGCGGGAGACCGTGGGCTCTCCGCTGGCGACGGCGCGGAGGATCGCCTCCCGGCAGACCGGGTGGGAACCCATGTCCAGGCCCCAGTCACCCTCGCTCGCGGTCGGCGGGTAGAGGTACTTGACGACATAGAGCTCGTCGTACACGGTGTCGCCCGCTCGCTGGAGCGCGGAGGCATGAACGTCAAAGTCGGGAGCATCATCGCGGCGCTCCGTCTCAATAAACGCAGGGAGGTTTTCCCGGCGGACGCGCTCGATGCACCCGAAGCCCTGGGCGCCGGGGAACTCGGCGGCCAGGTCGCGCGAGATCACGTACTGGGCGAACTCGGCCCGCTCCACGGACGTGCTTGCCGCAAACACGCCGCGGGCGCCCTTGAGCCCGTACACGGGCTGATCGACCTTGTGCCGCACGTCGAGCGCGGTCCGCTCGGTGATGCGGTCAAAGCGAGCGCGGGTTTCCCGGGCGATGCTCGTGAACTTGGACTGCACCGCGTAGGACGTGAACGCCAGCCCGAGCGCGACGGCCAGGAGCACGCCGGCGGTAAGCCGCTGTCTCTCCCGGCGTGCATCAAACGCGGCCTGCGCCGCGGAGGCATTCAGCCTCGGCGCCTGCTGGTTTCTCCTGGCGATGAGCAGGGCGAGGACCACCCCGCACGCCACCTCGATTCCCAGCGCCGAGTGATACGCGGGAGGCGGGACGACAAAGGGAAGCACAAAGAGCGCGATGGCGACCCCGACCCCGGCCAGGGCGAGAAGGTGCAGAGACGTGCGGTAGAAGTGGTGTCGGTGCGGCATGGAGCACCCCGGCATTGCCCGGATAACACACCGGGGTGTCTCTTTTCATCGACGCAATGTGCTGAAGCGGAGAGGTAGGGTTTTTAAGGAACGCGAATGAGGTCAATTCGGGGAATTGGCCCCTGGAGGTAACGCGCCGGGAGAGTGTGGGCGAGCGGGACCGATAAGCGGTCGGCACCGCTGGAGGCCCCGCATCGTCAGCAGCCTTGCTCAAAGGCGAGGGCGAAGGCGGTGAAATCGTCGGAATCGACGAAGGTGGAGCCGTCGAAGTCGGCGGGGTTATACACGAGCGTGACAGCGTCCGGCTCGTAGCGGACGCTCAGCGCGCCGACGGGCATCGCAGGCAGGTCGAGGGAGGTGAACTGACCGGAAATCGCTCCGCCCGAAATGAACGTGTGCTCGGCACAGGGGGCGGGGAGGTAGGAATCGCGGAAGCGGACGCGTAGCGTGCCGGTGAGGGTGAGTTCGCCGTCGTTGGCGATCGAATCGCGCTGATCCGGCTGAGGGCCGGCGAGTTCAATCTCGATGGAGGATTCTGGGGTGAGGACAAAGGATGCGGCCTTGAGCTGGCCGATGGGAAGGCCCGGGGCGAGGATGCCGTGGATGGTGATCGGGGCGGTGGGGTAGCCCTGGAGAACCCCCGTGCCGGAAATGGTCTGTCCGGGGGCGCGGAGTCTGGGCGGTGGGACATGATCGGGACCTCTGTTCGGGGCTCACGGCGCTTGGTGGTGTTCCGCGGTGCGGAAGAGCGGCCTGCGTGCAACGGGTGATACCAGTCGGCATCAGCACGGTTGCGTGCCCGGCGTGGGCCGGGCGGCGGGATCTGTCGCCTTCTTCCCGCGTGGGCAAGGCGCGATCCCGACTCTGTGAAAGAGCATACAGGAATTCATCGGGGATGCGAGGCGGGTGCGGGGGAAGAGGAGAAAGGCGAGGAGAAGTGAAGTGAAGACCGAGCTCGCGCTCGGGGTTCTCTCAGCGGACCTTCCACTCGATGATGCCGGTGGACCAGCCCTTCTGAAGTTCGACTTCGAGCTTGATGCCGCCCGCGCGGATAGCGGGGAACTCCACGCGGCAGAACTGGTCCTTGGCGACGGGGTAGGACGTCGCAGGGACTTCCTTCCACACGTCCCCTTCCTTATAGAAGAGCTTCCACGACGCGGGAACTCTGCATTCACCGCGGCCGGTGTCGTCGAACCAGTAGACCTCGACGCTCCGTACGGTGCGAGGCTTCTCGAACTCCACCTGCGCCCATTCGGTCGTACCCTTGTGGGGCCAGAAGGTCAGGCGAGGCACGTCGTAGTCCCCCGAGTTCTTGGGCGTGGATCCGTCGGCGATGTTGTCGGGGATCTCGTCCCGGAAGCGGAACGACGAGGTGTAGTGGTGCTGACTCGCCGTCTGCGTGCTCAAGAGGCCCAGGCTCTCGGGGATCCAGACGGTCATGGAGGCGTTACCGCGATTGCACCATGCGAAATACGGGATCGCGGTGAAGGCAACCTTGCTCGCGGCGGGAACGGAGCGGTACAGATCGCCCTTCCAGATTTCGGGCCTGGAGGGAAGGGCGAGGGCCTCGCCGGTCAGGACGGTGACGCCGGTGAGAAGATCCGAGCGGAACTCGGCCTTGGGCTGGGCGCCCGGGGGAAGGGCGAGGGAGAGAACATCGACCTTGGCGTTGTCGGGGCTTTCGAGGCAATACACGACCGGCCCGCGCTGCAGGGCGACGCGGCCCAGATCGGCCTGAACCTGCGGGTTGGCCTGCACGCGCTCCACGGGCATGGGGAACTCGAGCACGATCTCATCGCCCGAGCGCCAAGAGGAACCCAGGTTTGCATAGCCGCGCGAGATCGCGGGCGTGATCGTCTTTCCGTTGACGGCGATCTTCGCGTTCTTGCACCAGCCGGGGATGCGGGCCAGGAGATCGACTTTCATGCCCTCAGAGGCGGCACCGGCCAGGCTTGAAGAAACCGAGAGCGTGACCTTGCCATCCCACGGGTACTCGGTCTTCTGGTGGAGGATCAGGCCGACGTCGTCGAAGCGGGCGATGGAGGTGTTGTACAGGTTTGCGTAGACGGCGGCGGTCTTCTGCCCTTCGGCCGCGTGGGTTGAATAGAACATCGTGCCGACGTTGGCGATGAGGCGGAGGATATTGGGCGGGCAGCAGGCGCACTCATACCAGTCGGGGCGCTGGTGGTTGCCACGGCTCAGCAGCGGGTTGACGTAGAAGAAGCGGTCGCCCGAGAGTGAGATTCCCGAGAGCACGCCGTTGTACAAGGCGCGCTCCGCCGAATCGAAGTACTTGGCGTCGGCGTGGAGGCGGCCGAGGCGATCGTTCCACATCACCGAGGCGATCCCTGCGCAGGTTTCGGCGTACGCGGTGTCGTTGGGGAGGTCGTACGGCGTGGTGAAGCCTTCGTTGTGGCCGCTGGGGCCGATGCCGCCCGTGATGTAGGTCTTGCGCTGGGTGAGATCGAACCAGACATCGTCAAGAGCCTGGATGTAGCCCTCGTCACCGCTGATCGCGGCAAGGTCGGTCACGCCGCAGTAGAAGTACGCCGCGCGGACGGCGTGGCCGACGATCTGATCCTGCTCCCGGATGGGAAGGTGGTCCTGTGAATAGTCTCCGGAGGTTTCACGACCCTCGGTGTGCCCACGCGCCTCGACGAAGTACGTCGCCAGGTCCAGGTACTTCTTCGCGCCGGTCTTTCGCCACAGCTTCACCAGGGCGAGTTCAAGTTCCTCGTGGCCCGGGACGGCGGCCCGCTTGGCGGGGCCGAACTTGGACTCGACCAGGTCGGCGAAGCGGATGCCCACGTCCAGGAGGGTGCGGTCACCGGTGGCGTCGAGATAGGCGAGTCCGGCCTCAATGAGGTGGCCGCCGCAGTACATCTCGTGGTTGTACACGATGTTCTTCCACTGGTTCTGGGGCTCTTTGACGGTGTGGTAGGTGTTGATGTAACCGTCGGGGTGCTGGGCGGCGGCGATCTTCTTGATCAGCGCATCGCAGTAGTCGCGCAGCTTCTGGTCGGGGCGGACGGCGAGGATGTACGCCGCGCCCTCGAGGGTCTTGTAGACATCGGAATCGTTAAAGAGAAGTCCGCGGTTGACGGCGGACTTGTCCCCGGCGAGAAACTTGGCCGCCTGCTCAAAGTTGGCGATACGCCCGGTCTTCTCGCACTGCTCGATGTTCGCCCAGACGGTGCGGGCAGCGTTGATGTCCTGGCGCGTCTTCCAGAATCCGCCGGAGAGCTCGATGCTGCGCAGGGGGATCGGGCTGAGCGCGGGGAGCGGCGCTTCGCCCGGCGCTGCGGCGCCGGCAGCCTGGGCGAGGGCGCGAGTCGGCATCATCACCGGCGCCAAGGCCGGGGCAAGGGCGAGGAGCAGGGCGAGCGGTGCGGCGAAGGGGCGGGATTTCATGGAAGAGCTCCGGTCGGGGAGGTGCGGGACTGATGCCTTCGGAGGATATCGAAGGGTTCGGGCGGACGCGCGATGTGAGACGCGGCGGCAGCGGTTCATGAACTCTGTGAGCACTGGCACGGGAGGAAGGGCGGGGCGGCCTCGCCGGCGCGGAGCCCGCCCCCGGGCGCCGCGAAGGGGGCGAGGGGCGGTATTGCAGGGCCTTACCTACGCTTTGGTTCTCTCCCGGGGACAAGGCTGGAAAGGGCACGGGCCTCAGGCCCGCGCCCTGGGCTGGGTAGAGTTGAAGCCGCACGCGCGGGATGCCCCCGGGCACGAGATGGAGCAGGTTCATGCCGATCAAGACTGTGTACACCGCCCAGATCGACTACCTCCAGATCCTTGACGAGAACGGGGGCTTTGACGAGAAGCTCGCCCCCGCGGGCAAGCCCGAACGGCTCCCCGACGACCAGGTGCTCGAGGCGTACAAGTTCATGGTGATCTGCCGTCACCTCGACGAGATCGCCTTCAAGCTCCAGCGCTCGGGCCGCATGGGCACCTACCCGCAGAACCGCGGGCAGGAGGCGGCGGCGATGGGCTCGGCCCTCGCGGCGAAGAAGGGCGTCGACTTCCTATGCCCCTGCTACCGGGAGAACGCGGCCTTGTGGTGGCACGGGCTGCCGATGCACTACATCCTGCTGCACTGGATGGGTGATGAGCGGGGCAACCAGATCCCCGAGGGCGTGAACATGACGCCGCTGTCGATCCCGATCGGCACGCAGATGCTCCACGCGACGGGGATCGCCTGGGCGTACAAGCTGCGCAAGGAGCCGAAGGTCGCCATCACCTATTTCGGCGACGGGGCGACCAGCGAAGGCGACTTCCACGAGGCGATGAACTTTGCGAGCACCCTGCAGGTGCCGTGCGTGTTTTTCTGCCAGAACAACCACTGGGCGATCTCTGTGCCGCGCGAGATGCAGATGAATTCCGAGACGGTGGCGCAGAAGGCCATCGCCTACGGAATGCCGGCGATCCAGGTGGACGGCAACGACCTGTTCGCCGTCTACAAGGCCAGCCGGGACGCGATCGAGCGGGCCCGGGCGGGCGGAGGGCCAAGCTTCATCGAGGCCGTGACCTACCGGCTCGCCGACCACACCACCGCCGACGACGCCCGCCGCTACCGCGACCCGGGCGAGGTCGAGGCGTGGGTGGGCAAGGATCCGATGATCCGCCTGCGCAAGTACCTGACGGCCAAGGGCCTGTGGGACGACGCCAAGCAGGCCGACCAGGAAGACAAGGCCAAGGTGATCGTGACCGAGGTGGTGAAGACCGCCGAGGGGATCGTCAAGCCCAGCACGGATGACATCTTCGACTACACCTTCGCGGGTCCGCTGCCGGCGGAACTGGAACGGCAGAAGGCGACGATGCGGACGAGCAGCTTGGGGCAGGAGCCGGGGCAGGTTGGGCTCAACACCGCCGCACAGGAGGCGTGAACACGGTTGAAATGGCCACAGGGCCACATTGCCACAGCGCCACATGAAGGCACTGCCGCCGGGGGGGTGGTAGATGGGACGGTTGAGGCCGGAACTTCTGGAGCGAGTCGATCGCTTCAGCTACCGGATGATCGATGTCGCCGACGCCGTTGGAAAGAAGAATCGATCAAAGCGGATCGTGGAACAAATCATGGCATGTGGCACATCGGTCGGGGCGAATACGAGTGAGGCGGACGAGGCCGTAAGCCGGGCGGATTTCTGCAAGTGCCTGGGAATTGTCGTGAAGGAGTTGAACGAGTGTCGCTTCTGGTTGAGGCTGGTCGTGGCGAAGGAATGGCTTGCTTCGGCTCGCGTTTCGGCGCTTCAGGCGGAGGCGACTGAGTTGAAGCTGATCTACGGTGCCATGCTCTCGCGGTCACGGTCGCGTCAGCGTGTAATAGCCTGAGTTCTTTGGCCCTGTGGCAATCTGGCCCTTTGGAGCTTTTCCGATGCCGCGTACGGACATGATGATCGAAAAAGGCCTGACACTCGTCGATGCCATCAACGAGACCCTCGCCCAGGAAATGGAGCGAGACGACCGCGTGGTCCTCCTCGGCGAAGACGTCGGCCTCAACGGCGGCGTCTTCCGTGTCACCGACGGCCTCCAGAAGCGCTTCGGCGCCGACCGCGTTGTCGACACCCCCCTCGCCGAATCCGGCATCATGGGCACGGCGATCGGCCTCGCCATGGCTGGCATGCGGCCCATCCCCGAGATCCAGTTCGAGGGGTTCCTCGGGCCGGCGTACGACCAGCTCACCAACCACGCCGCGCGCTACCGCACCCGCTCCCGCGGGGCGATCACGATCCCGATGACGGTCCGCGTCCCCGTCGGCGGCGGCATCCACGCCCCCGAGCTGCACTCGGATTCACCCGAGGCGATCTACGCCCACACGCCGGGCCTGAAGGTTGTCATGCCCAGCACGCCGTACGACGCCAAGGGGCTGCTGCTGTCGGCGATCCGGGACCCCGACCCGGTGGTGTTCTTCGAGCCCAAGCGCGTCTACCGCTCGTTCCGGGAGCAGATCCCCGAAGAGGAATACATGATCCCCATCGGGCAGGCCAAGGTGGTGAGCGAGGGGACGGACCTGACGGTGGTGTCGTGGGGGGCGAGCGTCTTTGAATGCCTCGCCGCGCTCGACGCGCTCCCCGAGGATGTCTCGGTCGAGCTCATCGACCTGCGGACGATCTATCCGCTGGATACCGACACGGTGATCCAGTCGGTGCAGAAGACCGGCCGCTGCGTGGTGGTGCACGAGGCCCCCAAGACGGCGGGGATGGGCGCGGAGATCTCGGCGATCATTCAGGAAGCGTGCTTCCTGTACCTCAAGGCCCCGGTGCAGCGCGTGACGGGGTTTGACACCGTCATGCCGTACTACAAGCTGGAACTGGATTACCTCCCCGACAGCAAGCGGATTGCGGAGGCGGTGGCCCAGACGCTCGCGTACTGAGTCCGCTCTGCGGACACGCCAAAGTATAAGAAGGATGGGTTTTCCGTCCGCTGCGGACATTACGTGCGCGTCCGGCATGAGCCGCAATAGGCCATTGTTTTCACCTGTATCACGCCGTTCCCACGGACAAAAAACGCGTGTAACACGCGATATGCAGTTGCGAATCGTCAAGCGGGGGGTATGCTCCTCACCCCCGTGCGAGCACGTGCTTTGCCGGGGTTTCCGCGTCCGGCGCTTGCCGGACTGATGACTCTGTTTCCGCTTGAGGAGTACGACAAGATGTTCAAGACTCGCAATGTTCTGGCTATCACTCTCGCCACGTTCGGAGTCGCTGGCGCGGCCCAGGCCGCAACGGTCTTCGAGCAGCTTCCCAATTACGGCAATGCGTACTTCGCCGATTCCTCCAGCGGGATCCCCGATCAGCGGCTTGCCGACAACTTCACACTCGCGGCCACGACGACGATCGGCTCGGTCGACTTCTGGGGCGCGTACACCCCTGGCGTCACCGCGGACTCGTTTGTCATCAACATCTATGCCGATGGCGGCGGCCTCCCCGGCGCGCTGCTCTACTCTGCGGCGCCGGCGAGCGTCACCCGCGTCAACACCAATACGACTCTGGGGGGCCTGGATCTCTACGAGTATTCCACGACGCTCTCCAGCAGCTTCGTCGCTAGCGGCGGCACGCAGTACTTCCTCAGCGTGACCAACAGCACGGGGCTGGGGAGCTCGGGCGGCTGGGGCTGGGCCACCGGCAGCGGCGATTCGCTCGACACCTTCTCCGTCGACAGCGGCGGCAGCTGGACGTCCTTCGCCGACAACCAGGCTTTCCGCCTGGGTGATGTGGTGCCCGCTCCCTCCAGCCTCGCGTTGGTGGGTCTGGCCGGCCTGGGCGCCACCCGCCGCCGCCGCTGATCCGCTCTGGCTGTACGTTGGGCCGCCTCCGGCCATGTGTAGACATCAGCACGCGGCCCGGGTTCACGCCCGGGCCGCGTCTTTTTTGTTCTGCGAAGCGCTGCGGCGTCCGGAGTGATCGCGGACCCGTCCCAAGGGCCCGCCCGCGGTTTCTTGAAGTACGGCGTTTGTTGGCTTGGGTTGGTTCTTCCTACACTCTGGGCCCCACGAACCGCGGAGCTTTCACCCATGTCGTCCTCCACCCCATCTCCTACGGCCAGCCAGATCCGCCAGACGTTCATCGAGTACTTCGCCAGGAAGCACGCGCACACCTTCGTGCCCAGCTCTCCCTCGGTGCCGCACGACGACCCGACGCTGCTCTTTACCAACGCGGGGATGAACCAGTTCAAGCCCATCTTCCTGGGCAAGGCTGACCCGCACTCCGAGATGGCCAAGCTCAAGCGCGCGGTGAACAGCCAGAAGTGCATCCGAGCCGGCGGCAAGCACAACGACCTCGAGGACGTGGGCAAGGACACGTACCACCACACCTTCTTTGAGATGCTGGGCAATTGGTCGTTCGGTGACTACTTCAAGAAGGAAGCGGTCGAGTGGTCGTGGGACCTGCTCACGCAGGTGTACAAGATTCCCGCCGATCGCCTGTACGCGACGTACTTCGGCGGCAACCTCGACCAGGGCCTCGAGCCCGACGAGGAGACCAAGCAGCTCTGGCTGAAGTTCCTGCCCCCCGGCCGGGTCCTCCCGGGCAATATGAAGGACAACTTCTGGGAGATGGGTGACACGGGTCCCTGCGGGCCGTGTACGGAGATCCACGTCGACCGGATCGGCGGGCGCGACGCGGCGAAGCTGGTCAACAGCGGCGACCCGGACGTGATCGAGATCTGGAACAACGTCTTCATCCAGTTCAACCGTGAGGACGGCGGCAAGCTGCGTTCCCTCCCCGCCAAGCACGTGGACACGGGGATGGGCTTCGAGCGGCTGGTGTCGGTCCTGCAGAACAAGCGGTCGAACTACGACACCGACGTGTTCATGCCGCTGTTCGGGGCGATCCAGAAGGCGACGGGATTCCACCGCGGCTACGCCGGCAAGCTGGGCGTCGCCGACGAGGGGAACGTCGACACCGCCTACCGCGTGATCGCCGACCACATCCGCACGCTCACCATCGCCATCACCGACGGGGCGCTGCCCAGCAACGTCGGACGCGGCTACGTGCTGCGCCGCATCCTTCGGCGAGCGGTGCGGTACGGGCGGCAGATGCTCAATGCCAGGCCCGGCTTCTTCCACCAGCTCGTGCCGGCGGTGGTGGAGAACATGGGCTCGTTCTTCGGAGAGCTCAAGAAGAACCCCCAGCACGTGATTGATGTGATCAAGGAAGAGGAAGAGAGCTTCGGCAGGACGCTGGACCGGGGAATCAAGCTCTTCACCGATGTCGCGGAGGCGACCTCGAGCGGGGGCAGCAAGCAGATCTCCGGCGCGGACGTCTTCAAGCTCCACGACACCTACGGCTTCCCCCCCGACCTTACGGCCCTGATGGCGGAAGAACGCGGCCTGACCGTCGACATCGCAGGCTACGAGGCGGAACGAAAGAAGGCCGAGGATCTCTCTCGCAGCGGCGGAAAGACCAGCGAAGAGAAGCCCATGGCCCTCGACGCCGACGCCGTCGCCCGCCTGCACCATCTCACCGTCGCCCCCACCAACGACACGTTCAAGTTCGAGGCCAAGCCGCTGCGGGCGCACGTTAAGGCGATCTGGGAGCACGATCACTTCGAAGAATCCGCCAAGGGCGTGCTCTCCAACAAGAAGCAGGTCGGCATCATCACCGACCGCACCAATTTCTACGCGGAAATGGGCGGTCAGGTCACGGACTTTGGCCGCATCGAGGTCCTCAGCGAGGCCCGCTCCCACGCGGGTGACAAGCACGACGGCGGCTCGTTCGTCGTCGAGCGCGTCGCCGCCTTCGGCGGGTATGTCCTGCACATCGGCTACGTGGAAAAGGGCGAGATCCGCGTCGGGGACACCGTCGCCCTCGAAGTCGACGACGAACGCCGCGGCCAGGTCGCGGCGAACCACACCGGCACCCACCTGGTCAACTTCGCCCTGCGCAAGGTGCTGGGAACGCATGTGGACCAGAAGGGCTCCAGCGTTGCCCCCGACCGCATGCGCTTTGACTTCTCGCACAACCAGCCCGTCAGCGTCGACCAGCTCTCCCAGGTCGAGCGCATCGTGCGCGGGCAGATCGAGTCCGACCTCACCGTCTACGCCAAGCCCGCCCCGCTGCTGCTCGCCAAGTCCATCGCCGGCCTCCGCGCGGTCTTCGGGGAGCAGTACCCCGACCCGGTCCGCGTCGTCTCCATCGGCCAGCCCGTCGAAGACCTCATCGATTCACCCAGCAATACGGCGTGGAACGAGCTTTCCATCGAGTTCTGCGGCGGAACGCACGTGGAATCCACCATGCGCCTCGCCGCCCTCGCCGTGCTGAGCGAAGAAGCCGTCGCCAAGGGCGTCCGGCGCGTCGTCGCCGTCACCGGCGGCCCCGCGGTCGCGGCCTACGCCGCGGCCGATCAGATCGGGGAACGCGTCCTCAAGGCGACGCGCCTCCCCGACCATGAACTCGCCGCCGAGGTCAACGCCCTCACCGCCGAAATCGAAAAGACTCCGCTGCCCGCCGGTCGGCGCGGTGACCTGCGCTCCAAGCTCGCCGGCCTCCAGGAGCGGGCCAAGGCGGCGGAAAAGAACGCCTCCAAGCTCCGTGAACAGGCCGCCGCGCAGATGGCGAGCCAGATCGCCCAGTCGGCCCAAACCGCTGGCGAAGAGTTCATCGTCACCACGATCGACCTGGGGGACGACCGTGCCGCGCTGCAGGCGGCGATCGCGGCGATCCGAAACATCTGCGTCCGCTCGGCGGTGATGCTCTATTCCACCGACGCCGCCGGCAAGGTGACCGTCATGGCGGCGGTGCCCGAAGGCCTGATCACCCGCGGACTCAAGGCGGGCGACTGGATCCGGGAAGCCTGCACGGTCATGGGCGGCAAGGGCGGCGGCAAGCCCGATGCGGCCCAGGGCGGGGCGAGCGACGCGAGCCAGCTCAAGGAATCCCTCAAGCACGCCCGCCAGTACGCGATGCGGGTGGTGAAGTAAGAAGGCACTGGGCACTCGGATTCGGGGAGCGGGTGGAAGGCGGGGAGATGGGCAGGTCACGGGTATGGTGAACGAGAAACCGTCGGACCCTGGCGAACGCAAGGGCGGGACGGACATGGCTCGCCAGGCGCAGGCCTGGGGGATCGGCCTGAACTTTGTCTACGGGGTGGTCGGGTTCGGGCTCATCGGCTGGGCCCTCGAAAAGTGGGTCTGGCCTGGAGCGGCCCCGTGGGTGCTGTTTGGAGGGCTCGGGCTCGGGCTCCTGGGCGGTGGGTATCTGTTCGTACACGAAGCGATCGCCATGGGCAAGCGGAAGTAACAGCCGCCGCCCGCTGATGGGTGGGAATGGCCTCGTTTTCCACAGGTCAGAGGCCTTTGCCGGCATTCGCGGCCTTGATCGCCCCTCGGATCCCTCCGGCGACCATCAGCAGGATGGACGGCCAGAACGTGCACATCGTGAGCATGCCCGGTCCGACGGGGTTGGCCGTCGGGTCGATCGCCAGCCAGATGAACAGTGGCCCGCAGCCCACGACAAAGAGAATCGCTCCGGCGAGCAGCAGGCGGTCGCCGAGGATGATCCGGAAGGTCGAAGGCGGTTTCACGGGATGCTCCATGTTGTTAGTGTAAACTAACTTAGTCCGGAGTGCAAGCCGATTTCCGCAATTCCGTGGTTCCCTCCGCCCCGACGGTGCGGCGAATGTGGTCTGTGCGGGTCGCCGCTGGGGGGCGTTGCCGCTATCCTTCGGCCCCTTTGAGAAGGCCCGTTCCGGAGCCCGTGGTGGGATTGGCGGGGCCAGAGCAGGATTGGGAAGGCCCAACGCAGGATTGAGAAGGCGTTGATGGGTGTGGTCGCCTCGGCATCACCGGTTTCCATCGTCTCGCTGGTCGCGAGCATGGTCGCCTGTGCGCTGCTGGGGGCCTGCCTGATGGGCCTGGTGGGGTTTGCCGCGGGCTGGGCGGGCTCTCCGCGTGACGCGGCCCTGGCGGCGGGCCTTGCGGCGGTGTGTTCACTCGCCACCGTGGGCCTCTCGACGAGCCTCATCGGTTCCGCGGCGCGGGGCCGGTCGAAGAACTTTGGCATGTTCGTGGTGGCGGCGGGCAAGCTCCGCCTCATCGCGTCGGTGGCGATGGCCCTGATGATCTACCTGTCGGTGGAGCCCGAGGGCCGGACGTTCTGGGGGAGTTTTCTGGCGGCGGGCCTGCTGGGCCTGGTCGCCGAGACGGTGTGGGCCCTGGGGGCGACGCGTCGCGTCTGCGCGGCGAGGACGCCCGGGGCGGTGACGACTGACTCCAAGGCCTCCGAACTGACCGGAGCTGTTTCATGATGGATGCGCTGTTCACGCTTGCCGCCTCGAACCCCGTTGACCACGTGGTCAACCAGCCCTTCTGGACCGGCAAGCTCTTCGGCATGGACGGGGTCTGGCTGTGGTCGGCCCACGTCGGCAACCTGATCGTCGCGGGACTCCTCACCGTCGCGGTGCTGTGGTACGCGGCGAGCAGGATCGCCACCGGCCCCGTGAGCCAGGGCACCGACCGCTACGTGACCAAGGGCGCCATCGCCCACACCATCGAGGTTATCTGCACCTATCTCCAGAAGACGGCGATCGAGCCGCTGCTGGGGGCGCGGACGGCCAAGTTCATGCCGTTCCTGATGACGGTCTTCTTCTTCATCCTGTTCAACAACCTGCTGGGCCTCATGCCCATCACCGACGCCACGCACCTGATGGACCACTACGCCGGCGGCCACAAGTTCACCGGCATCCTGGGCGCGACGGCGACGCAGAACCTCTTCGTGACGGCGGCGCTGGCGATCATCGCCGCGGTGGTGATCAACGTCGCGGGCATCCTGAACCTGGGCTTTGGTGAGTACCTCAAGCACCTGACGGCGGGCACGCCCGCCTACCTCTGGCCGCTGATGGTTCCCATCGAGATCATCGGCACCGTCATCAAGCCGGTGGCGCTGGCCCTGCGTCTGTTCGCCAACATGACCGCCGGGCACATCCTGCTCGCCGTGCTCTTCATGTTCTCGGTCACGGGCCTGGGCATGCTCCAGCAGGCGACGGCCTCGGGCATCGTGATGGGCGGGGTGATCTCCGCCGTCTCGGTGGTCGCGGCGATCGCCATCTACTTCCTCGAACTGTTCGTCGCCTTCCTCCAGGCGTTTGTGTTCATGTTCCTGACGGCGGTCTTCATCGCACAGCTTTCTCACCATCATCATGAGGGCGAGCACGAGCACTCTCATGGTCACGATCACGAGCACGCCCCCGCTCATGCGCATTGAGCGACCCGGGCGTGAATAACGGATCTCGGCCGGCGATCCCCACGGGACGCACGGCCACTTTGACCTCTCGTGCACTGTTTGAAAGGTTGGACCCATGAAGCTCACGAAGTTGTTCACGTCCGCGGCCCTGCTCGCCACGACCGTCACCCCGGCGCTGGCCCAGTCCGCGGAGAAGCTCCCCGTCACCACCGGCCAGGGCCTCGCGGCTCTGGGCGCCGGCCTGGCGATCATCGGCGGCGGCCTGGGCATCGGCATGATCGGCAAGGGCGCGGTCGAGAGCACCGCCCGCCAGCCCGAGATGGCCGGTGACATCAACACCAAGATGATTCTGACCGCCGCGCTGATCGAAGGCGCCACCCTGTTCGCGGTCGTCGTCGGCCTCCTGGTCGGCTTCGTGAAGTAAAAAAGAGACGGAGAGAGGAAGAGACGCAGAGACGAAGTGTTCTGCACCTCCGAGTTTCTCCGAACGAATCAAACCCCGGTCGGTCGAAAGCCCGGCCAGGGTCTTTGGGATGGTGTCCGACGACGGTGAATCACGCAGTGAACCGCCCCCGCCCCGCGGGAGGCTTCGGAGTTGATCATGAGCAAGTTCCAGCATGGTGTTCTGAGCGGCGACCTCTCCTACCGCCTCGCCTTCGCGGCGATGGCCGTGATGTCGACGGTCGCGCTGGGCCAGCCCGAGCACGCCGTGGAGCACGCGGCCGAGCACGGCGCGGGCCACGAGACCGCCGGCGTGCTGCCCACGATCGAGCAGGGCATCGTCCCCATGATCGTCACCCTGGTGGTCTTCTCCCTGGTGCTGGCGATCGTCTCACTGGTCGTGTGGCCCAAGATCACCAAGGGCCTCGACGAGCGGGCCGGCAAGATCCGTGACGAGATCGAGTCCGCCGAGCTCGCCCGCCGCCAGGCCAAGGACGCCCTCGAGGAATACCAGCGCTCCCTCGAGAAGGCGCGTGCCGAGTCCCAGAAGATGCTCGAGCAGACCCGGGCCCAGCAGGCCCAGCTCGCCGCCGATCTCAAGGCCAAGGCCGACGTGGAGCTGGGCGCCCTCCGGGAGCGGGCGATGAAGGACATCGAGACCGCCAAGCGGGCGGCGATCGCCGAGATCTACACCGAGTCGACCAACCTGGCGACGTCGATGGCGGCCAAGATCCTGCGGAAGGAAATCCGCCCCGCGGATCACCAGGCGATGGTGGACGATTCGGTCCGCGCCCTGCAGGGCACGCGGGCCTGAGCCTGGGCGAACGCACGCGAAACGGATGGATGGTCAGGCCGGGGTGAACAAGTTTTGAGCGACCGCGACACGGGCGGACGCAGGTGAGCTGGAAGGAATTTCACGATGCAATCGGCGACCGACGCGATCTCGATGGTCTATGCCCGCAGCCTGTTCGACCTTGTCCAGAAGCAAGGCGGCCGGGAAGCGCTGGAGGACACCCTCGCCGAGCTGGAAGAAATTCTGGAGCTGGGCCGCCAGAACAAGGCGTTCGGTGAGTTCTTCTCCTCGCGCGTGGTGCCCATGAGCCGCCGCGCCGGCTCCCTTGAGAAGATCTTCAAGGGCCGCGTGAACGACGTGACCCTGCGGTTCCTCCAGGTGCTCAATGACAAGCAGCGCCTCGGGCATCTCTCCTCGATCGTCTCGGCCTTCGACGCCCTGGTGCAGCAGTTCTTCGGCCGCGTCGAAGTCGACGTCATCACCGCCGACCCGCTCAGCCCCGACGATCTCCGCGGCGTGCAGGCCAAGCTCTCGTCCTCGATCGGCAAGGACGTGATCGCCCACCCCTACACCGACGCCTCCATGATCGGCGGCGTGAAGTTCCGCATCGGGGATCAGTTGATCGACGCGTCGGTCGCCACCAAGCTCCGCAAGATGCGCGACCAGCTTTCGACCAGCGGCACCGCCGCGATCCGGGCCAAGTTCGGCCGGATCGTGGAGGGCTAAGGCCGCTCCCGGCCCTGTCCCACCCCCCGCTGGTCCTGTCTCGCCGCTGCCCAGACGACGAGCCCGGTTCTCATCACTGAGAGTTCACGCCGCCCCACGGTGCAGGTTGCCCGCGCGTGGTTTTTCGTGCGCGGGCCTCGCGAAGGCTCGGCGCCGCGCGTGTTTCTCCCATGACTGCCACGCTTCCTGCCCCTATCCTTGATTGCTGTCCTGATCCGAGTTCATCCGCGTGATCCGCGGCCTTTTGGAACCAGACCCATGCCCAAGAAGACCATCGCCTCGGTTGACGTCTCCGGCAAGCGCGTGCTCATCCGCGTCGATTTCAACGTCCCGATCGAGAACGGCGTGATCGAGGACGATCGGCGCATCAAGGCGGCGATCCCGACGATCAAGAATGTGATTGATCGCGGCGGGAAGGCGATCCTCTGCTCCCACCTCGGTCGCCCGGAAGGCACCCGCTACGAAGCCGACTCCTCCCTCGCCCCGTGCGCCAAGAAGCTGGGAGAGCTCCTGGGCAAGACGGTCTCGTTCCCCAGCACCGACTGCACCGACGCGGCGGCCGCCGCGGCCGTCGCCGGCGCCAAAAACGGGGACGTGATCCTTCTCGAAAACCTGCGCCACCACAAGGGCGAGAAGAAGGGCGACGCGGGCTTTGCCGCCAAACTCGCCGCCTACGCCGACGTGTACGTCAACGACGCCTTTGGCACCTGCCACCGTCCCGATGCGTCCATGGTCGCCGTTCCCAAGGCCGTCAAGGGCCCGAAGGTCTCGGGCTTCCTGGTCGAGAAGGAAATCAAGTACCTCGCCGAGGCGATGGCCTCTCCCGCCAAGCCGTTCGTGGTCGTCCTGGGCGGCGCGAAGGTCTCCGACAAGATGGCGGCGATCGAGCACCTGCTCCCCAAGTGCTCGGCGATTCTGGTGGGCGGGGCGATGGCCTACACCTTCCTCAAGGCCCTGGGCCGCAACGTCGGCACCAGCCGCGTGGAGGAAGACCGCATCGAGGACGCCAAGCGGACCATCGAGCTCGCCCGCAAGCTCAAGGCCGAACTGCACCTGCCCGTCGACCACGTCTGCTCCACGCAGTTCGCCGAGTCTTCCGGTGACATCGAAGTCTTCGACGACAACATCAAGGACGGCTTCATGGGCCTGGACATCGGCCCCAAGACCCAGACCCTGTACACCATGGTCCTCCACAAGGCCAAGACGATCGTGTGGAACGGCCCCATGGGCGTCTTCGAGTGGTCCCCCTTCGCCGTCGGCACCAAGGAAGTCGCCAAGGCGATCGTCGAGGCCACCGGCCGCGGCGCGGTCAGCATCGTTGGCGGCGGTGATTCCGCCGCGGCGGTCGACAAGTTCGGCCTCGCCGACAAGTTCACCCACGTCTCGACCGGCGGCGGCGCGTCCCTGGAGATGCTCGAAGGCAAGGCCTTCGAGAGCGTCGCGGCCCTCGACAACGCATGATCCCAGTGCGATTCGCGTGATCGCCTGCCCTTCAGAGTGAACGCGCGAGGCCCCGTTGCACGGGGCCTCGCTTTTTTTCAGCCGCGCTTGTCGAGATGTGAACGGTGGATCACGCCCGGCGTGGCCGGACATGGCTTCTGCTCCGTCACGCTCTCCACGAACGACGGCGGCGACCCTGCACGATGACGGGAAGGACCGCCATCAGCGCTCCGGGGGACGGAACCAGCGTGAGCTTGAGCAGCCGGCCGCTGCTCTCGTTGGCGAGGCCGCTGTCCACGAGATAGATCGTGGTACCGTCGGGCGCCACGGCGACCCCTGTCGCGCCAGGCAGGCCGGTGACCAGCTCGGTCTTTTCCCCCGTCGCCGGGTCGATCAGCCACAGGATGCCGGGGCCTTCTTCTCCCCCGAGCTGTGAGGCAAGCAGGCGTCCATCGGCGAGTCGGTCCACGGCGGTGAGGCCGGGCATCCCCGCGGCAAACGCAGCGTTGATGAGCTCCCCCGTGCTCGCGTTGAACGTGGCGAGCTGGCCGTCCACGTTCCAGGGGCCGTAGAACCCGACGTACAGCGTGTTGCCGTCGAGCAGAAGTCCCGTCGGAGAAATGAGGGCGGCGGGCCCGGCGTTGATGAGCTCGGTCAGCGGGCCGTACCCGGTGCTGGTGGGATCGGAGACGAACACGCGGTCGCGGTTGGCGCTGGAGGCGTAGACCCGGCCGCTTACGGGATCGACGGTGAGACCGGACCAGTTCCCGCCCATCGCCGTCGCGTCGAGGGATTGGATCAGGGAGCCGTCGGCGGCATGGTGGTGGATCTGCTCGACACCGGTGGCGCGACCGCCCTCTCCATACCAGATCGACTGATCGGGCGCGACATGGACGGCGAGGGGACCGATCTCCAGCCCGAAGAACTCCCCGACCGCGATGCCCGTGATAAACGGGGAGTAGACACCGCCGACACCCTTGAGAATCTCTCCGTGAGCGCTATCGGAGAGATACACGTTGCCCGCGGCATCGACGTCCACGCCCTGCGGATTGGCAAGTCCAGTCAGCTCGACCGACAGGGAATACGACGGGTCGTGGACGACCTGCGCCGAGGCATGGCTTGCCGCGCTTCCGAGGCAGGCAAGGAGCATCGCGATCGGCGTGGAGAAATTCCGCATGAACAAACTCCTGTGGGGAGGCTGGGACGCCTTGCAAGTGCCGGCGCTATCCGCTTCGATGCCGGGATTGGTTCCCTCGGGCCGCCAACTGGGCTGCTCACGCCGTTCCGGCTCACCGTTCCGCCATGCTCGGCCGACCCGAGGCGACCGCAACCCCCCCGCGCCCTGGCATCCCTCCCGGGTAGCATCTGGCATGGTGGAATCTGCACATGAAGGAACTCCCGCGCGAGCCAATTGGTCACGCCGGGCGGTCGTGCTGCTTTCGGGAGGGCTCGACAGCGCCACCGTCCTCGCCGCCGCCCGGGCGAGCGGGCTGGAGTGCTGGGCACTCTCGTTCGACTACGGCCAGCGTCACGTGCACGAGCTCGACGCCGCCCGGGCCCTTGCTGCGTCCCTGGGGGCGGCGAGGCATGTCGTCCTGCCGCTCGATCTGCGCTCCTTCGGCGGCTCGGCCCTCACCGGCAACATCCCCGTCCCCAAAGATCGCAGCGAATCACAGATGTCCTCGGCCATCCCCGTGACATACGTACCGGCAAGAAACCTGGTCTTTCTCTCCATCGCCGCCGGCCTCGCCGAGGTTGCCGGGGCCGGGGAGATCCACATCGGGGTGAACGCGGTCGACTACTCCGGATACCCCGATTGCCGGCCGGAGTTCGTGGAATCCTTCGAACGCACCGTGAACCTGGGAACCAAGGGGGGCGTGGAGGGTCGCGGCGTGCGGATCGTGGCGCCCTTGGTCAAGTTGAGCAAGGCGGAGATCATCCGCCTGGGAGCAACGCTCGGAGTGGACTTTGGCCTGACCCATTCGTGCTACGACCCGGTGATGGCCGCCGCGGATGCTGCACGCGGGTCGGGAGGAGCCCCGGCCGTGCTCGCGTGCGGACGATGCGACAGCTGCCTGCTGCGGGCCAAGGGATTTGCGGACGCGGGCGTCCCCGACCCGACCCGGTACGCGGCGCTATGAGCGTGATCTGCGGAATCACAGGCGATTCGGCCGATCAAAACCGGGAATACGCTGATACGAAGAAGATGGGGGGGAGGCAGGCCGTCTCCCCCCGTCGGGTCATTTTCCGAGGGGTTCCATGAGCATGTTCCGCACCAGCAATCCTGTTCTGCGTCCGAACGCCTTCAACGTGCCCAACTGGAGCGATCTGCCCGCCTCCGGCGCGGCCTCCTCACCTCGCGCGATGACGGTGCAGGGGACGGTGAACGCCGCGTTCATCCTGATCTCCCTCACCATGGCGTCGGCGATGGCGGGCTGGTACGTGGTCCAGAACAACATCGTCTCCCTGGGAATGGTGCTGCTTCCCGGCCTTCTGGGCGGGCTGGTGCTCTCCCTGATCATGTACTTTGCCCAGCGAACGGCGGTCTTCCTCGCCCCCCTCTACGCGGTCATGGAAGGCGCCATGCTGGGCGCGATCTCTTTGGCGGTAGAGGCCCAGCTTCAACGCAAGATCGGTACGGCAGGCCAGGGACTGGCATTCCAGGCAGTCCCGGTCACCTTCGGCATCTTCTTCTCGCTGCTGCTCGCGTACAAGTTCCGGCTGGTGCGCGTCGGGGAGACGCTGCGGACGTGCGTCATGGTCGCGAGCATGGGCGTCGGGCTCCTCTACCTCGTCAACATCGCCATGCGGGTCTTCAACCTCGGCACCATCTCATTCATCCACGATTCCAGCCTCCTGGGGATCGGCTTCACCGCCGTGGTTGTCGTTCTCGCCTCCCTGTACCTGGTCATGGACTTCCAGTTCGTCGAAGAAGCCGCCCAGCGGGGGTCCCCCAAGTACATGGAGTGGTACGCCGCCTTCGGGGTCCTCACGACGCTCGTCTGGCTCTACCTGGAAGTGCTCCGGCTGCTCTCCAAGCTCTCCTCCCGCAAGAACTAGGCCCTCGGGGCCTTTGAACCAAGCGGTGATCGGGTCATATTCGGGATCGACTCTCCGGAAGCATCGGGTATGCTGGCGTTCCCGGCGGACGGGAATACCAGGAGGTTGCTCGATGCGGATGCTGCATTCTCGGACGTTGCTCTCGATGATCGCCGGCGGGCTCATGACCGGCGGCCTTGCCGCCTCGGCCCGCGCCGACGACACCGCCGTCATCGGCCTCACCGGCGTTCAGCTCAAGAACGCGACCAACCAGAGCCGCAGCAGCAATCCCGACAACATTCAGCCCTTTTACGGGTACGAGTACCACATCCAGGGCAAGGCCAAGGGCAACGCGGGCCTGCTGTCGGTGCTCTTCCCGACGGCGACCGACCTGGGAACGATCCTGGAAACCCTGTCCCCCGGCTCTTCCGCCCTGCTCAACGGCGAGGCCTGCAACGCCGCGGGGACGCACCCCTTCCAGGCGACGGATGTTGCCGTGAGCGGTACGCAGGTGATCCTGGGCATCACGGTGAACTTCTCGGCGACGATCTCGGTGGGGATCGATGCGAACAACTTTGCCTACTTCAACCTCACCAACGTGGTGCTGACGCCCGCGGCCCTGGTGGGAAGCATGACGATGACCGAGGGCACGGCGAGCGTGATCGGCCGGTGCACGACCGACTTTGACCACTCGGGCTTTGTGGACACCGACGATTTCGACGCGTTCGTCACGGCGTTCATCGCAGGGGACGTCTCCACCGACATGGACTGCTCGGGATTCGTCGATACCGACGATTTCGATACGTTTGTTGTTCGGTTCGAGGCCGGGTGCTGAGCGATCCGCCTCCAGCCCTTGGCCCGACGGCCGAGAACACGCTCCCGACCCGAATGATATTCGAATCTGAGCGCAATTTCGGCGTGCCCGGGGTGCCCCCTCGCGAGGGTGTCGTCTACGCTTGAGGCCTGTTTTTCTGTGCTTCGCGGGGGAAGCGGATCTCATCGAGTCTCGATCTTTCTGCGGAGTGCTGCACATGATGTCATGGCGTACCGGTTGTCTCGTCGGGGCGTTGTCCTTGGCATCCATGTCCGGCGCGGCGCTGGGCCAGCTGCGGATCGTGACCTGGAACATCAGCTTCTACAACGGCGGCCGGGAGTCGGACTTCAAGACCGCCGTCTACGGCGCCTTCCAGGGCCGCTCGATGTCCCCCGACATCCTGATGGTGCAGGAGTGCGAATCCGAGACCGGCGCGGCGAACCTCCTGACCTATCTCAACACCGCGCCCGGCAGCCCGGGCGACTGGTCGCGATTCACCTTCTCCGACGGCCCCGACAGCGACACCATCGTGCTCTTCCGCACGTCCAAGGTCCGGCCCGCCAACCCGGCGGCTCCCGGGGATCCCGACGGGTACGCCAACCCGGTCCTGGTGGTCCCCGGGGGTAACTCGGCGGGCGCCCCGCGCAACGTCAACCGCTACGACGTGCAGCTCCAGGGCTACAACGCCCCATCGTCGGTGATCGCCTTGTATCCCGTGCACATGAAGGCCGGCTCGGCCAGCAGCGATCAGAGCCGCCGCCTCGACGAGGCGACCAAGATCCGCGCCAACATGACCACACTCACGGCGGGCTGGAACTTCCTGATCGCCGGGGATTTCAACGTGCAGTCCTCCACCCAGACCGCCTACCAGAAGCTTGTGAGCCTCCCGGTTGCCGGTCAGGTGGTCGATCCCATCAGCACGCCCGGCTCATGGAACAACAACGGTTCCTTCCAATTCGTGCACACGCAGGATCCCGCGGGCGCGGGCGGCATGGACGACCGCCACGACCAGATCCTGATCTCCACGGGCCTGGTGGACGGCGTCGGATTCGATTACATCGGCTCGTTCGGCACGGCCTACAGCACGACCACCTGGAATGATGCAAACCACTCTTACCGCTGCTGGGGCAACGACGGCACCAGCTTCAACGCGACCCTCACCGTCGCCGGCAACGCGATGGTGGGACCCACGATCGCGCAGGCACTGATCAACATCTGCGTCGGCGCGGGTCACCTGCCGGTCTTCCTCGACGCGCGCGTGCCGGCGAAGGTGACCTCGGAGACCACCCTGGACTTCGGTGACTCGTACGTCGGGGACGCCCCGGTGACGCGGGCCCTCAACGTCTCCAATGCCGGTAACACCGCCGTCTGGACCGCCCAGGGCATCGCGGCGCTGCACTACACGCTCACCGCCCCGGCCGACTATTCCGCCCCCGCGGGTTCCTTCATCGATGCCGCTGGCGGCGGCGGCAACGCCCACACCATCACGCTGACCGCGGTCGATCCCGGTGAATACACCCAGACGCTCACCATCGCCTCCGACGATCCCGACCAGCCCTCGCGGCTGGTGACGCTGACGGGCAAGATCTGGTGCAAGGCCGACTTTGACCACTCCGGCTTCGTCGATATCGAGGACTTCGACGCGTACGTCCAGGCCTTCGAGGAAGGGGTGGACGCCGCGGACTTTGACGGTACGGGCTTTGTCGACGTGGAAGACTTCAGCGCCTTCGTCCAGCAGTTCGAGACGGGGTGCTGATCCCGGATGCACGCCCGCCACACCACCGCAGGCCCGCTTCAACACGACACCCCGCGCTCACCCCCGGGCGTGGAAGTCTGGTGGATCCGTCACGGTGAAAGCGTGCGCAACGCCGGGCAGCGCACGTTCGACACCTACCACGCCCCCATCACCCCGCTAGGGGAAGCGCAGGCCCTGCGCGCCGCCGCCGCCCTCCCGGGTCCTCCCGATCTGCTGGTCCGCTCCAGCTTCCTGAGGACGACCCAGACCGCCGCGCCCATGCTCGCCCGCTTCCCGGCAACTCCCGTGGAGATCTGGGACGTGCACGAGCACCAGATGCTCTGCGACGTGCGCACCCGCGACACCACCCGCCACGAACGCGAGCCGATGGTGCACGCCTACTGGGAGCGGCATGATCCCGACCACGTGGAAGGCGTCGGCGCCGAGTCGTTCCGGGGATTCGTGGCGCGGGTCGACGCCGCGATCGCCCGCCTCCGCGCCCGCGCTGAACGGTGGATCGTGGTGTGCTCTCACCAGCACTACATGCTGGGCGTGATGTACCGGGTGCGCCGCCCCGGCGCCCCCGTGGGCCGCGACATGATGCGCGACTTCCAGGCGTGGCTGGGCAGCCACGAGGTCGACAACGCCTCCATGATGCGGATGTGGCTGGACCGGGACGGGAATGGCGGAGACATCCAGGCGGCGATCCCCGTGGGAGAGCCCTGGACGCGCGTGCCCACGTAGCGGCTCACCCGCCCTTGTGCAGCACGAGGGAGATATTGTCGGCGTAACCGTCGGCGGCGCCCTGGCCCGCGAGGGATTGCAGCCGCACCTCGGCGACGCGTGCGCCCTTGGGCACGTGCCCGCGTTCCCTGCGTTCAATGAATCCCGTGGCCCCATCCCCGGTCGCGCCGAAGGCCTCGGCCCGCTGCATCGCATTCACGGTGGGCAACGGCGTCGTGAGAAGCAGCCCCCCGCGCTCGTCGAGGAACCGGACCTCGGCGACGGCGACGTCTCGCTGGTCCGCGTAGCCGCCCAGCCACCCGGAAAACTCGAAGCTCGCCGCGCCGGCATCGATGTCGGATGAAAAGTCACCCAGGTCGATCGTCTGTGAGATCGCCGAATCCACCGATCCGCCCGCAAAGAACGCCTGCCCCCGGTTCTTGGGCCCGGGGCATGTAACTGAGGGGAACCCGCCGACCGCGTCGTATCCGACGGTGGTCATACCGCCCAGGTCAACCCACCCGGGAATGCCGAGGTTGTAGTCCTGGGCCACCCCCGGATCCGCCGCCTCCGCGTCCCCGTTATCCACCAGGTTCTGGTCGTAGCTCTTGTGCGTCTCCAGGCCGCGCACGCGCCCGTCCAGGTTCCACTCACGCCGCGGCGTCAGCCCCATGTGCGCCATGATCGTCGGAACGACATCCACCTGGTTGACCGTGTCCCGGATGACGCCCTTGGCGCTGCCAGCGCCGCTGACGATGTAGAAGATCCGGCGATGGGCCTCTTCGTCGCGGCCGTGGTTGCCGTCGATGGTGCCCGAGTGATCGGTGGTGACGATGTAGAGCCAGTTCTCGTCCTTGTACGTGGGGCGAGCCTTCACCGCGTCCAGCACGCGGCCCACCTGCTGGTCGGCGAGGTTGATCGCGTTCATGTACTCCGGGATCGCCGGATGAAATCCGTAGGTGTGGCCCGTCTCGTCGATGTCCGAGACGTAGTAAAAGGCCACGTCGATGTTGGAAGCGACGATGTCCGCGCAGGCCCGCTCGCAGTTCTTCTCGTCCCCGTGGTCCTTGTAATTGAAGAAGGCCCGCACGTCGGTGGAGGCGGGGGTGATGTACTTGTCGATCCCCTGCCACGTGACCCACGAGGCGACCCTGATCTCGGGCCGAAGTTCCTTGAGGCGGGTGAACATGTGGGGATACTGGCCGTAGTTGGCGCCGCGGAACGTGTTGTCCTTCACCCCATGGCGGATATGCCAGACGCCGCACAGGATGCTGGACCATCCCGGCCCGCTGACGGTCGGGGCGCCCGTGTGGGACTGGTCGGTGAAGCACCCCTCCTTGATGAGCGCGTGCAGGCGGGGCGCGTCGGCGGCGAGGAGCGCGTCGGGGCGGGTCCCGTCCAGCCCGATGAGCAGGACCTTGGGGACGGCGCCCGTGGCCGGCCTTTCCCCGGCTCCCGCCTGCCCCGCCAGCACGGCGCAGACAGGAAGCACAACGGCGGCGAGCGGGAAATACGAGCGGGGAAGGTCTGCCATAGCGCGGATGCTACCACGGACATGCCCCTGTGAAAACCCGTGTGAAAACCCGCTGCGCACGGGGCTGGACCGGACTGTCTTCCCCTTGCACCCACGCAGTTCCAGAGGGGGCCGCGGGCAAGGCTGGGTGCTGCTTGCCTACGCTTTTTCATGGCTGAATCCGCACTTGCGAAGGTAAAGGGCGCCCTGCGGCGCCTGGTGGCTGGCGACTCGACACCCCCCCCGGCCCCGGTGTCGGCGGCGAGCCTCGAGCTCATGCAGCGCAACCTCTCGGAAAACCGGGCGGTGTGGCAGGAGAGCGAGTATTACGCCCAGGCCGAACCCTTCATCAAGGCCCAGTGGGACGTGCACATCGCCCCGCTCGTGCAGGGGTCGGACTTCACCTCCACGCTCGACCTCGCCGCCGGCGCTGGACGCAACAGCGATCTGCTCAAGGAGATGGCCAAAGAGCTGTGGATCGTCGACATCAACCAGACGAACATCGACCGCTGCAAGGCCCGCTTCGCCGGCTACACCGGGCCATGCCAGATGAAGTACGCGGTGAACGACGGCACCTCCCTGCCGATGATCCCCACCGCCTCAATCACCTTCGTCTACAGCTTCGACGCGATGGTGCACTTTGACCCGCAGGTCATCCGCCAGTATGTGCGCGAGTTCGCCCGGATCATGAAGCCCGGGGCGAAGGGGTTCTGCCACCATTCCAACTATGGCTCGTGGGCGCCCGACCCGTTCAGCCACTGGCAGAGCAATCCGCACTGGCGCAGCCACATGACCGCCAGCCTCTTCGTGCAGTTCTGCAAGGAAGCAGGCTTGGAGGTCACCAAGCAGGTCATCCACGGCTGGGGCGGCATGGAAAACCTGGACTGCTTCTCGTGCTTCCGCAAGCCCGGCTGATTCCGCCTCGCCTCCCCAACAAGGGTCCTTGTTCAGGCTCCTCGCCGCAGCGCGCGGGGTTCACGCGTTCACGGGCGGCGCGGCGAACGCTTCTCGGTGGCGGCCGGGCCGCCACACCGCCGTCAACACCAGGAAGTTGACGGCGACCACCAGCACCATCACCAGCAGCCGCCACGGGTACGGGCCCAGAAAATCGACGAGGGTGATCACGTCGGGCTTGGCGGGGCCGACATATCCGTAGTTGAGCTTGGTGACCGCATCAAAGGCGATCAGCGCAAGCCCCACGAGAATCGTGAGGCCAAGGCCGGTGCGAAAGTCGCGCCACGTGGGCCGGAACCCCCGCGCGACGATGTCGTAGATCGCCGAGCCGACGATGTGCGTGTGCCCGATCCAGAACCACCAGAAGCGCGTGTGCAGCAGCCCCAGCGTCGTGGTGGGCGTGATGAACGCCTGCGTGCACAGCCCGATCCCCCAGTAATACAGCAGCACGCGCGCCCATCGCCGCCGCGTGAGCAGCGCGATCGCCGCGACCCACGGCGCCATGTCGCAAAACTGCAGCGGGAGGCTGGTCTGCCACGTAAACTGCGCCGGCAGAAGGAACCAGACAACCTCGATCGCCTGCCGGGAGATGATCACGCCCGCCCAAAACGCCCCGAACGCTACCTCGCGGGGCGTCCCTCTCCAGCGACGTGCCAGCAGCGAGACGGCCACGCACGCCAGCAGGAGCGAGCCCGACATCGCGACATGAAACCACGTGAAGGGCCTGAACTCCCGCCAAGGATCGAGCGCCCCCGCCTCCGCGAGCGTGACGAGGATCTCCGGGGTTGACACCGCCGGCGGCACGATCATGCGGGCGGGGCCTGGGCTGGAGAAGCGGACGCCACGGCGGGGGGCGCCGAGGCCGCCGCGTGCTCGTGGCGGAGCTGGCCGCAGGCGGCGGCGATGTCCCGCCCGCGGCTGGCGCGGATGTGCGTGTTGATGTGCCGGGCCTTGAGAAGACGCTGGAACTCCAGCACGTCATCGGAAAGCGGACGCTGGAACGGCAGGCCCGAGACCTCGTTGTATCGGATAAGGTTGATGTTCGCCCGCAGCGTGCGGGCGATCTGGGCAAGCTCCGTCGCGTGCTCGGGCCGGTCGTTCACCCCGCGAAGCAGCGTGTACTCCAGCGTGATCTCCCGCCCTGTCTTGTCGAACCACTCACGGCACGCCGAGAGCAGTTCCTCGATCGTCGTGTAGTTCGCCCACGGAATAAGCTGGCGGCGGATGGTGTCGTTGGGGGCGTGGAGCGAAAGCGCCAGCGTCACGGGCAGGTCAAGCTGCTGGGAGAGCTTGCGGATCGCCTGCGGCAGCCCAACCGTTGACACCGTGATCTTCCGCGCGGAGATTCCAAAGGCCCACAGCGAGGTCAGCGTGCGGATCGCCGCAACCACGTTGCCGAGATTGGCCAGCGGCTCCCCCATGCCCATGAACACGATGTTGCTGACGCGGTCCCCGCCCAGAAGGCGGCCCAGGCGCCACACCTGTTCAAGGATTCGTCCCGCGGAGAGGTTGGAATCAAGCCCGCCCAGCCCCGAGGCGCAGAAGCGGCAACCCACGGGGCAGCCGACCTGCGAACTGATGCACGCCGTCCGCCGGTCGTCGGAAGGGATCATCACGCATTCGGTCTGGCGCGCCGAATCAAGCGGATCGTCCCCGGCCTCTCCCGTGGCGTTGTTGAGCACCGGCAGGGAAAGGCTCGCCATCCCCGACATCGGCGCAGGATCGATGGGCGTGTCTTCGCTGGGGCCGCGGCGACGCGCGGACGTCACCGGCGCCTCGTCGGGGTCCTCCAGATCGCTCGCGGGGATTCCATCAGCGCCTGTCTCGACCCGCGCGAGCGTGCCTTCCAGCGGATCGGTGATCGGGGTGCGCGGCGCTCCGTCGGCCCACTGCACGAGAAGCTTCTGCGTCTGGTCGGTGGCGACCTGGTGGCGGATGACTCGCCCCGACAGGTACGTGAACGACGAGGCGAGAACCTGGCGATCGTACTTGGAAAGGTTGGACATCAGCGCGGGGTTGATGACGCCCTTCTGGTAGATCCACTCCAGGATCTGTGCCGCGCGGTAGCGTGGCCAGTTCTTGGACTGGCACCAGGCCTCCATGGTTTCGGGGGTCTGCTCGAAGATGTGGTTGCTGGGGTGATTCATGGGGCGTGCGTCATTGTTCGCCCGTGAAGCGCGCCAGAACGCACGCCGGGTTCAAACCCGGGCACTTTCCCGGGATTTGCGTCTTCCTGGGCCCACGTCCCTGCATATCGGGCTCACGGGGCCGTGACGATCTCCCGGATCGCCGGCCACAGGGCGTTATGGACCGCCCGAGACCGGGCGTACTGCAGGGCCTGTGGGCCGGGATCCCGAGATTCGGTCTGCCGGACCGTCGCCGCTGTCGCCTCGGGCACGCTGTTCCACAGGCCCGCGCCGACCCCGGCCAGAAGCGCCGCGCCGAAGGCCGGTCCTTCCTCGGTATTGGTCGTCGAGACCTGGCACCCATACATGTCCGCCTGCATCTGCCGCCACAGGGCACTCTTGGCCCCGCCCCCGCCCAGCCGCACGGCGGACACGGGCACCCCGACGGAGCGGACGAGGTCGAGAATCTGCGCCATCGAGAATGTCACGCCCTCGATCACGGCGCGGATCATGTGCGCGCGACCGTGACGTGACGTCAGTCCCATCCAGCCGCCGCGGGCCCCGGGCTCGGCGTAGGGGCATCGCTCCCCCGTCAGGTACGGCAGGAACACCAACCCATCGCACCCCGGTTCAACGCTCTCGGCCTCGGCGAGGAGCTGGTCGTAGGAGGTCTGCGGGAAAAGCTGGTCGTGCACCCACTGCAGTGAGCCCGCGGCCGAAAGAGCAACGCCCGTGATGCACCACCCGCGAGGCTCGCGCTGCGTGCCCGTCGCCGCGCACATCGTGTGCACCCGGCCGCACGTCGCCCCCGCCGGAAGCGGCAGATCCTTGTGCGGCCGCTCGGAATGCGCGTAGATCACCCCGCTGGTTCCCAGCGTCGCCAGTACCAGGCCCGGGGAAACGACGCCGGCCCCCACCGCACCGACCTGGTTGTCGCCCGACCCCCCCACCACGATGGTCCCCGCGCTCAGCCCCGTCTGCTGCGCGGCCCAGGGTGAGAGGCGCCCCGTCACGGCCGCGGATTCGTGCGCCGTGGGAAAGAGTGCCGGATCCATGTTCAGTCGCGACATCACCGGCCGGCTCCAGGCGCGATCATCGACATTGAACGCGAGCGTGCCAGAGGCGTCTCCCACGTCGGTGGCGAGCTCCCCGGTGAGCTTGAGCCGTATGAAGTCCTTGGGAAGCAGCACGTGCGCCACCTTCGCCCACACCTGCGGCTCGTGCCCGCGCACCCACAGGAGCTTGGGGAGCGTGAACCCCGTGAGCGCGGCGTTGCCGACGTACTCAACCAGCCGGCGACGCCCCCCCATTTCCGACTCAATCTGCCGGCACTCAGCGGCGGTGCGCTGGTCGTTCCACAGGATCGCCGGGCGCAGCGCCCGTGCCTCCGCCCCCGCGTGATCCTTCGCCTTCTTGTCCAGCAGCACGCTGCCGTGCATCTGGCCCGACAGGCCAATCCCCACGACCTGCGAGGCCGCGTCCGGGCCCAGCGAAGGGGACGCGAGCACCGCGCGGATCGCCGTCACGCACCCCTGCCACCACTCCTGCGGGTCCTGCTCGGACCAGCCAGTCTCTGGCTGGAGCACGGGATAGGAAGCCGACGCCGACGCCCGCACATGGCCCTGCGGATCAATGGCGAGAACTTTCACCGAGGATGTACCGATATCAATACCCAGCAGGAGGCTCATGCGGGAAGTGTAACCCGGGCGCGGTCAGCGCCGGAATCTCGCCCCCCTTGGGCCTCTCACCCGAGTGCACGCAGGGATCGTCTTGCATCCCGGGACTATTCTCCACGCATGGCCAAGAAACCCGCTCCCCCGCCGCCCCCGCCTCGCCGCCCCGGCGGCGCCGAAGGCTTGCCGCCCAACGGTCCGCTGGTGGGCGTGATCATGGGTTCATCCTCGGACTGGGAGACCATGGAGCACGCCTCCAAGGTGCTCGATGAGCTTGGCATTGCACACGAGGTGGAGGTAGTCAGCGCCCACCGCACGCCCGACAAGCTCATGCACTACGCCGCGTCCGCCGAGTCACGCCGCATCGAGGTCATCATCGCCGGCGCCGGCGGCGCCGCCCACCTCCCCGGCATGACCGCGAGCAAGACCGTGCTCCCCGTGCTGGGCGTGCCGGTCGAGAGCAAGACGCTGCATGGGATGGATTCACTGCTGTCGATCGTGCAGATGCCCGGCGGGGTGCCGGTGGGCACGATGGCGATCGGCAAGGCCGGTGCGATCAACGCCGCGCTCCTCGCCGCCCAGATCCTGGGCGCCAAGTACCCCCGCATCCGCGAACGAGTGCGCAAGTACCGCGAAGACCAGACTACCCGGGTCCTCGACAAGCCCGATCCGCGGCGCTGAGAAGCACCACCGCACGTCCGGGCCCGCGGATCTCACGTTATGAGCGCTACATCGGCGGAGAGTGCATACCGTGCCCTCCATGCCCGAAACCATCTTCAGCAAGATCCTTCGCGGTGACATTCCCTGCCACAAGATCTACGAGGACGCCCATGTCCTGGCCTTCCTCGACGCGGGCCCGCTTTCCCGTGGCCACACGCTGGTGATCCCCCGGCAGGAGGTCGCGACGCTCGGTGAACTCTCCGACGAGGCCGCCGCGGCGCTCGGCCGTGTCCTCCCGCGGCTGTGCCGCGCCGTCATGAAAGCCTCGGGCGCGGCGGCGTACAACATCCTCCAGAACAACGGCGCCGCCGCGCACCAGGCCGTGATGCACGTGCACTTCCACATCATCCCAAGGTTCGACGCGATCCCCGAGGGCTCTCCCGGCGCCGGGTTGGGGATCCGCTGGCCCGCGGGAAAGCTCGACAGCACCGAAGGCAAGGCCCTTGCCGCCGCCATCGCCGCCGCGATGACTTGAGCCGGGAGCGGAGGCCGCAATCGCTCGGCTGGCACAACGCGCGCTGGGGCTTTGAGGCACACGCCCCGCAGCCCAAAAACGAAAGCGGGGCCGCGATGGCCCCGCCCGTGTTGCTGTATGTGCTTGACCGCCGCCACGCAGGCACGGCGGTCAATGCCGGAGGTACTCAGCAGCCGGCCTCGAAATCGGCGACGAACGCGGAGAAGTCTTCAATATCCACGAAGCCCGATCCGTCGTAGTCCGCGCTCTCGTCCCCCAGCTCAAAGGCCTGCACGAACGCCGAGTAGTCCTCGATGTCCACAAAGCCAGAGCCGTCAAAGTCCGACGGGCAGTTCGTGCTGGTCACGCTGAACGTCCACGCCGCGCTGCCGTTCGCCAGGCCGTTCCCCGAGGGGAGCGAGGCGGGCGAAGAGGCGTTGGCGATCTCCCCGTCCAGCCGCTTGCCGCCGGCGGTGCTGGTGATGACGTCCGAGACGTTCACGGTGTACGTGCCGCCCGTGAGCGTCGACGTGGGGGTCAGCGTCGCGGTGAAGTTGCTCGCGTTGTAGCTCAGCGTGAAGGGAACGGCGCCCGAAGGTCCGCTGATCACGAAGTTGCCCGCGGCGACGTTCACGTTCTCGCTGAACGTCACCGTCACGGCGGCTGGGGGCGTATTGCCATCGACCACCGCGCCCAGCGCGGGCGTCGCCTGGATCACCTTGGGCGGGCCGGCGACATACGCGACGGCGCTCTTGCCCGTGGTCAGGATCCACCCGTCGGGGTCCAGCGTGGTGCTCGTCGCCGCGCCGCCGATCGGGATGACGAAGTGCTCGGTCTTCACGTCGTTGCGGACGACATACGTCCCGCTCCCGCCCGACCAGTTGACCTTCACGTCCACCGGCATGTTGTACACCGGATAGCTCGCCGACTGGTTCTGGTTGATGTACAGCCGCAGGTAGTTCTGGCCGTTCACGTTGAACGTCTGCGTGCCGTACTGGTACGACACCGCGCCGGGGGAATACACCCACTGGTTGAGGAAGTACGTCAGGTCCGCGCCGGCGACCTCTCCCATGTCGGCGAAGAATTCGTCGGACGTCGCGCCCCCGCCCTGGCGGTGGGCCCGGTAGTTCGCCAGCCCGGCGAAGAAATTCGCGTCACCCACGGTGTGCCGCAGCATGTGCAGCACCCAGGCGCCCTTGTTGTAGCTGTTGGTGGAGCTGAAGATGATGTTGGGATCGCCGACATTCGTGCAGTAGACCGTGCCCGACACGTCCGAAGGCTTGCGGGCGTTGATGGCGCTCTGGAGCGCCGCCAGGTTAGTCCCGCCGCCCTTGCGCTCTTCCCACAGGCACTCGGTGTACGTCGCGAAGCCTTCGTTCAGCCAGATGTTGTTCCACGTCTTGCAGGTGACGTTGTCGCCCCACCACTGGTGGCCCAGCTCGTGCGCGGTCACGCTCTCGGAGAACGTTCCCTGCCCGGTGATCGTCTGGTGCTCCATCCCGCCGCCGAACGTGAACTCGTAGATGCCGTACTTCTCGTTGATGAACGGGTACAGCCCGTAGATGTTCTTGTACACCCCCAGCATGTTGATGCACTTCTCCCACGCCGCGCGGTTGCCGGGAGAATCGCTGCCGGGCGTCACGTAGAACTGCACGGGCATCGTGCCCGCGTCATACGTGTACGTCTGCGTCCACGTGTTGTACGCCGTCGAGCCGAAGCTCACCAGGTACGGCGCGATCTGGTAGTTGCTCGCCCAGCGGTACTTCTTCCGCCCGCCCGAGAGCGTGTCAATCCCCTGCAGCACGCCGTTGGACGGCGTCACGAACGTTCCCGGCGCCGTCACGGCCACCTGCACCGTGAACTTGTCCCCGTTGTCACCGGGCGTAAACACGTCCCCGTCCTTGGTCGGCCACCACGTCGCCGCGTAGTACGGCTCGCTGAGGCTGAAGACCGCCGACTGGCCGTTGATCGTCGTGAACTCGATCGACCCGAAGCCGCGGGAAACCGCGACGCCCGAATAGGCGATCACGACCGTGAAGACGTCCCCGTTGTTGTACGCGTGGGGCAGGGTGATCGTGCGGGCGTAGCTGTTGGCGCCCGGCGTGGAGATCGACGACGTAACGTTGTCCACCTTGCACGAGGAGACAGTGTAATTGCTGCGCAGGCAGATCGTGAACTGCGTGAGCCCGTTCTTGAGGCTCTTGACCGTCATCGTGTTCGAGCCGGTGATGGTGCTGGTGCCCGGAATAATCTCGATGTCGAGGTTCTGGTTCAGAACGTCCGTGTCCGTGGAGGCCTCACGCGTCGTGTTCCCCCCGCCCGCCGGAGGGATGTCGTCGATGATCCCGGGAGCTCGCATCTTCCCCTCAGGATTCACCGTGCCGTCGGGGTTGAGACCCAGGGCCATCGCCCGCCGCAGCGCCGCCTGCTTGCCGCACTGGTAGTCGTCCCCCACGCCGTGCTGGTGGGAGTCCACACCGCCCGAAGCCGCCGCCAGAGCCTGGGCGCTCGCCGCGCCTCCAGACCATGCGACCAGGGCCGCCGCCGAAAGCACGCAGGGAAGGAAGGGGGAACGAGCCATGGATATCGGACGGCTGGCCATCAAATCACCTCGCGATGATCGCATAGGAGGAGAGTGACACCACGAGGAGAGGGAAGGACGCCTGAATGTTTACGTATACCCGGCGGGTGGGGTTGCCGTCAAGGTTTCCTGGGGGAAGAGGCCCGGATTCATGTCAACCTGGGCAAGCGCGGGGCTCAGGCCTTTGTTGGCCCCGCGCGGGTCCAGCCGACCTTGCTCAGCAGCCCGACTCAAACTGCTCCACGAACGCCGTGAAGTCCTCGATGTCAACAAACCCCGAATCGTCGAAGTCCGCCGTCTCCAGGCCGTCCTCGAATGCCGCGACGAAGGCGCTGTAGTCCTCGAAATCGACGAAGCCGGAGCCGTCAAAGTCCGCCGGGCAGGAGGTGGGCAGGTTGCTGCGCCAGGCGCCACGCCCGTACGTGCCCGCCGCGATGGTCCGGCGGATCGGATCGATATACAGGTCCTGCACGTTGACGTTGGGCAGGTCGGCGGCGTCCTTGATCCAGTTCGCCCCGCCGTTGAGCGAGACGTACACACCCGCGCCCGAACCGACGTACATCCCCGGCGTCGGGTTCCAGTCCCAGTCGATGGCAAGGGCCTGCGCCCCGGCGCCCGCGGGCAGCGTGCCCGTCACGCTGGTCCACGTCACGCCGTAATTGGTGGTCAGGAAGATCCGGTTGCCCGTCGTGTTATACAGGGAGACGTACGCCGTCCCCGGGCTGGTCGGGCTGACGACGATGTCGCTGATCTGTCCGGCCGGCAGTCCCGTCGAACGGTTGTTCCAGGTGGTGAGGTCGGTGGTCACGTACACCTTGCCGGTGGAACTGCCGGAGTAGATGGTGCTCGAAGCGCCCTTCGCCACCGCGAGCACGTTGATCGTCCCGCCCGCGGCGACGGCCGAAGTGCTGATCGCCGTCCAGGTCGGGGTGCCGGTCGAAGCATTGGCCGTGCGCCACACGCGGTTGGTGCCAGCGACCAGCGTGGTCGAGACGTTGGGATCTCCCACCAGTGGGGCGATCCAGTTGACCGGGTCGCTGCCCCACGGGCCGGTGATCCCCGCGCCGGAATTGTTGTTCCACCGCGTGATGCTCAGGTTCACGTAGGTGGTGTACCGCCGGGTGGTGTTGCTGAAATCAAACACCGAATACCCCCCGTCACCCACCTGCAGCTGCGGCCACGTGTTGCTGTTGCCCGTGCGCTCCGGCGTGCCGTTGTCCTGCGTGCCGCCCATGTACCGCTCGAACGACGTGGGGTGCTGCACGATGTGGTAGAGCTGGCTCACCTGCAGGTTCGCGTTGGTGTTGGTCCACGACGCCGCCGCGTTGGTGGATTTCCAGACGCCCCCGTCGTTGCCCTCCCAGATCACACCGCCCGCGCCGAACGCCATGACGTGGTGGTCCGGGTGCAGCTGCCCGCCCGCGTTCGAGACCTCCGTCCACGTCGCGCCGCCGTCGGTCGTCTTGATCACCCCCGCCGTCGCGTACCGCGGGTCCACGCCCCCGCAGTACACCGTATTCTCGTTCGCCGGATCGACGGCGACGTACGCGTCGTACCAGCACTGCGGGTTGCAGAAGTTCGGCGTCGCCGTCAGCTTGGTCCACGCCGCGCCGGCGTTGGTCGTCTTGTACAGCCCCGTCAGGTTGCTGCCGTTGATGACCCCCGCGTACAGCACCGAGGGATTGCTCTTGCTGATGCTCATCACCACCCGGCTCCCCGAGACCGGCAGCCCGCTGGTGAGCTTCGTGAACGAACCCCCGCTGTTGGTCGACTTGTAGATCCCCCCGCTCGCCAGCCCCACGTACACCACGGTCGGGTCGGTGGGATGGATCGCCAGCGCGCACCCGTTCCCTGTCAGCGTCCGCGACCAGGTCGTGCCCCCGTTGGTGCTGCGGTGATACCCGGAATTGCTGGTCACGTGGATCAGCGCCGGGTTCCCCGGAGCAACCGCCACGCCGCTGACCTGGTCCCCGCTCTGCGCCACCGTCGCGATCCTCACCCACGAGGCGCCCGCGTCGGTCGAGCGGTACACGCCGTCCCCCTGGGACCCCTGCTGCCACTCGCCCGTGCCGTAGTAGATCACGTTCGAATCCGAAGGATCGATCGCGATCGCCCCGCCGTTGGTCGTGGGCAGGTCATCGGTCAGCGGGTTCCAGTTCGTCCCCCCGTTGGTCGTCTTCCACACCCCGCCCGACGCCGAAGAGATGTAACAGATGTTCGCGTCCGTCGGGTGCGGCGCAATCCCGATCACCCGGCCCGACGCGTTCGCCTCACCCGCCCAGTATTCGCTGCTGATCGGCCGCGGGCCGATCGGAGACCACGACAGCGGGTTGTACCGCTGCGACTGGCCCAGCCCTTCGGGCACAGCGGATCCGACGATCCGGTAATACCCATGGGGGGGCGGACCCGTCTCCCGATCGTCCTCGGCCTTGATGATCACGCCCGCCGGCTTCACCGCCATCGGCACAAAGTCCTCTCGCTCGACCTCCTGGATGGTGGAGCACCCGCAAACGAGGCACGCCATCCCCATGGACGTACCGATCAACAGTCTTTCAACACGGTGGTTGAACATAGCTTGTTCCTATGAGCGTGGACGACGGCCGGAGTGTCCGAAAATGATGAAGCCGCCGGCCCGATCCGGGCCGGCGGCGTCTCACTATACATGGATGTTCGGCGATCGGTTCCGGAGACTTGACGCGGGCAATTCAACCACCGCCCCGCGCTATCAGCAACCGCTCTCAAACGCCTGCACGAAGGCGGTGAAGTCGTCGGTGTCCACGAACCCCGACCCGTCGAAGTCCGCCGGGCACGAGGTCGACTGCCGCTCGAAGCAACCCATGTCGATCGGCATGCCGCGGCCGCTGTTGGCGACGCCCAGGTCGTCGAACGCCCTCGCCATGCCGCCGCAGTCCGCCAGCCCGTAGAAGTAGCCGGCCCCGTTGCCCGCGTCCACGCACGGAGAACCGGCCTGCAGCCGCACGTCGCTCTCCGACGTGAACATCGGGTCGGTGCTGATGTTCCCCGCGCCCGGGAAACCTCCCTGGATGTCGCTGTACGTCGCGGTCATCTCCAGCAGAAACCATGCCGGGTCGGCCGCGTTGTTCCAGAAGATGCTGTTGAGCACCTCGCACGTCCCCGAGCCCTGGAGCACGCCGTCGCTGCTCTCGTTGCCGACCCGCGTCAGCGTGCAGTTGATCAGCCGGAGCATCCCCTCGGTGTAGACCGCCCGCTCCCCGATGTTGCGGAACACCGAGTTGGTGATCGTGAGGCCGCAGAAATCCGAGGGAGCGAAAATCCCGCCATACGGCAGGTTCTCGAACCGGCACGCGTCGAAGGTCGCCTGCGTGTCCCCGTTCACGCTGACCATCGAGTCGGTCGAGGCGCCCGGGATCGCCGTGAACCAGCAGCGGGAAAACCGCGAAGCTCCGCCGGTCAGGTACGGCAGATGTCCCTCGAGCGTCCGGCGATGGAACGTCATGTCGCTGAAAGTGAAATTGCCGTTGAACTCCACCACCCCGGGGATCGAAGGACTTAACAGCCTGGTGAGTTCCGCGCCGGCGCCGGTCACGGTGATGTTCTGCCCAGGACGGTAAAACTCGCTGATGCTTCCCATGAGGATGTCCCCCGCGGCGAGCGCGATCTCGTTCATCCCCGGTCCAACGACCGTCATCGCGGCCGCGAAGTTGGGAAACTCCTGCGGGACCCGCAGCGGGCCCTTGATCTCGATGATCGCGTAGGGCTCATACGTGACGCCCCCGGTGAGCCACTTGCCAGACGTGGGTTCCATGTACACGTAATCGCTCTGCGCCGTGTTCTTGTTGCTGGAATGCCAGTTGAAGTACGTCGGCGTCTTGCCCGTGGACCACACGAACGTTCCTTCCGACGCCGCGTCGCTGAGCCCGATGAACACCTTGTAGTCCGGCGCCGCCAGCGACGAGCGGACCCATTCGTTCTCCGCCGCGTCGTCGATGACGACCAGATCCCCTCCCATCGCCACCGCCTTGGCCCGGGCGGCGTTCCAGTTCGCCGCTTCCACCATGTAGTAGCGCGAACCCGTCCCCGGGTTGTACACGGGACCCCTCAGGATCGTCTGCGCGCCCGCGGAGGCCGAGGTGAGGGCGAGAAGGGAGGGAATGACCAGTGCGGAGAGCTTCATGATCGAGGTCCTTGGCAAAGCGGTCTGGTGCGGAGGGTGTGCGTGACCATTCACGCAGCGCATTCTCCAAGCCGCCGTCCCGGGGCAAGGTCCGCCAGCAATATGCAAGTTTTCTTCCAAGTCCCGTGCGACACCCCGCGGGGCCACGGCACTCTTTCCCCGCACGAAAAACGCCGCCGGCCCGAACCCGGCCGGCGGCGTCTGATCCACGATTCATCCCAGCCAAGGCCGGTCTTCACGCCCGGGAGGGCGTGAACTCCTGCCCGAGGACGCTGCTCAGCATCCGCTCTCAAAGGCCTGGACGAACCCGGTGAAGTCGTCGATATCCACAAATCCTGACCCGTCAAAGTCCGCCGGGCACGAGGACGACTGCCGCTCGAAGCACCCCATGTCCACCGGCACACCCCGTCCGGTGTTGGGCACCCCCAAATCCTCGATGATTCGCAGCCCGCCCGCACAGTCCAGTAGTTCGTAGATGTAGCCTTGGCCGTCGCCCGCGTCGATGCACGGTGAGCCGGGCTTCAGCCGCCGGTCGGTCACGCTCGTGAACATCGGATCGACCTCAATGTTCCCCGTGCCTGCATACCCGCCCTCGACATCGCAGTACGACATACCCACCGAAGAGAGGTTGTCGGCCGGTGGGGCTCCGTTGTCCCAGAAGATGCTGTTGAGCACCGTGACATTGCCGGTAGCCTGGATAACGCCCGGGCTGCCCCTGGAGCCAACGCCCGTAAACGTGCAGTTGACCACTTTCACTGTGCCTGGAGCCGCGATCGCACGCACGGGCATGTTGCGGAAAAGCGAGTTGATCAGCGTGATGTTGCAGGTGGCGTTGGCCTGGTGCATCGCGCCGCGAGGAAGGTCTTCAAAGCGGCACGAGGAAAACGTAATCGTGGAGCCGGTGTCCGCTCGGATGTTCGAGTCGTTCGAATAACCCTGCGTCGCCGCGAAACGGCAGCGGACGAACTCAGAAGTTCCGTTGATGAGTGTCGGGAAATGTCCGGACATCGCCGTCCGGAAGAACGTCAGCCCCTTGAAGCTGAAGTCTCCGGCAAAGTACACGAGCGCGAACTGAGAAGGCCCGATCAATCGGGTCGCGTCCATCCCCTCCCCGCTCACCGAAATACGGACACCCGGAGAAGCGAAGGAAGTCGATCCCCCCAGCGGGATATCCCCCGCGGCGAGCTGGATCTCGTTCAGGCGATCACTCACGACGCTCATCGCGTCGGTAAAGGTCGGGAACTCCTGCGGAACCCGCAAGGGACCCTTGATCTCAATGACCGAGTACGGCGTGTTGGTCTGATTTCCCGTCAGCCACTTGCCCGTCAGAGGTTCCAGGTACACATAGTCGCTTGAATTGCTGTTCTGATTGTTGGGGTGCCAGTTGACGTAGGTGGACCCCGACCCGTTGGACCACGCGAACGTCCCCTCCGTTACCGAATCACTCAGGCCGATGAAGACCTTCAAATCAAGGGCGACCAGCGACGAGCGAATCCACTCGTTCTCCGCCGCGTTTTCAATGGACGCCATATCCCCGCCCATCGCCACCGCCTTGGCGCGAGCCGCGTTCCAGTTGGCCGCCTCGAGCACGTAATACCGCGAACCGGTGTCCGGGTTGTACAGGGGACCTTTGACAATGGTCTGCGCCCCCGCTGAAACGGCGGCAAAGGTGAGTACGGCGGCAATGACCAGCGCGGGGAGCTTCATGATCCAAGTCCTTGAAAAGGCGGCCTGGTGTGGAAAGTCGGGCGTGACCCATCACGCAGCGCACCCTTCAAGCCGCCGCCGCGGGACAGCGACCGCCAGGAAACTGCCGGTTTCCCGGAAGGTCCGTCGGACGCCCTGCCGGGCCGCACGGCCGCCTCGCGCCAGCCGTGTGCACACTCTTCGAAAGAAGCGCCCGCCGGGCCACGCCGGGCAGGCGGCGCCTGTTTGACGATGTCTCCCTGCTCGGAACGGGTACTCACGCCTCAGCGGCGCGGATTCGCGCGACAGGGCGGCTCAGCATCCGCTCTCAAAGGCCTGCACGAACGAGGTGAAATCATCCAGGTCCACGAACCCCGACCCGTCGAAGTCCGCCGGGCACGACGACGACTGCCGCTCGAAGCACCCCATGTCCAGCGGCAGCCCCGGCCCCGTGTTGGGCACGCCGGAATCTTCGACATAGCGAAGCCCGCCGGCGCAGTCCCGCGATTCATAGAGGTACTCCTCCTCGTCGGCCGCGTCGATGCACGGCGAACCAGGCTTGAGCCGCCGATCCGTCAAACTGACGAACATCGGATCGGCATCAATGTTCCCTTCCCCCAGATACCCGCCCTGCACGTCGCTGTGGGAAATGCCGACCGCCGCGGGGTTGTCGACCGGCGGAGCGCCGTTGTCCCAGAAGATGCTGTTGAGCACCCTGACATTGCCGGTAGATTGGATCACGCCCGCGCTGGAAGCGTCCCCGATCCCCGTGAAGGTGCAGTTGACCACTTTGACATTCCCGGGGGCCCCGATCGCACGCACGCCGATATTGCGGAAGAGCGAATTGATCACCGTGATGCTGCTGGTGGCGCTGGCCTGGTATATCCCGCCCCCGGGAAGGTCCTCGAAGCGGCACGAGGAAATGGAGATCGCGGACCCCCCATCGACCCGGATGTTGGAGTCGCTCGGATTGCCCTGCGTCGACGCCGAGAACCGGCAGCGGATGAAATCGCACGTGCCGTTCATGAGCGCCGGAAAGCACCCGGCGAGCCCCGGGCGGAAGAACGTCATGCCCTTGAAGCTGAAGTCGCCCGTGAAAACCACCGAATTCGTGCTTGAAGGCCCGATCAAGCGGGTCGCCTCCATCCCGGCGCCGCTCACCGAAACGCGGGTTCCCGGAGAAAGGAAGGTAATGCGCCCCCCCAGCGGGATGTCACCCTCTGCAAGCTGAATCTCGTTCAGGTGATCGCTCACCTTGCTCATCGCGTCGGAGAACGTCGGGAATTCCTGCGGAACACGCAGGGGACCCTTAATCTCGATGATCGAGTGCGGCACGTAATTCTGACCGCCCGTCAGCCACTTGCCCGTCGAAGGCTCCATGTACACATAATCGCTCGAGCTGGTGTTCTGGTTGCTCGGGTGCCAGTTGACGTAGGTGGGCCCTGACCCATTGGACCACGCGAACGCGCCCTCAGTCCCCGCATCGCTCAGGCCGATGAAGATCTTGCGGTCGGGAGCGGCGAGCGACGAGCGAATCCACTCGTTCTCCGCGGCGTCCTCGATGGTCACCAGATCTCCTCCCATCGCCAATGCCTTGTCCCGCGCCGCGTTCCAGTTGGCCGCCTGCACCACGTAGTACCGAGAACCCGTCCCCGGGTTGTACACGGGGCCTTGCACAATGGTCTGCGCCCCCGCGGAAGCGGCGAGAAGGCAAATCACGGTCGGGAAGACGAGTCGCGCGAGCGTCATGGTCGTGATCCTGGCGTGAGAGCCGCTGGCCGCGACCGGCCGGGCCCAGGGAGCAAAGGACGGGAGAACACGAGGAGCCATCACCAAGCCGTCGTCCCCGGGCAGAGTCCGCCACAGAAACTTGCTTTTTCTCTCCCGACGCTCCGCGACGCCACGGGCGGGCCACACCACGGCGAAACGCGTTGGCTTGCTAACCCTACCCATAACAACGCCGCCGGCCCAAAGGACCGGCGGCGTCTGCTCTTCATCTATGTGCGGCAACGGCACTCAGGCCTCGGGCCGCATGCGTGAACTGAGGCGGCAAGGTGCGCTTCAGCAACCGATCTCAAACGCGTGCACGAACGCGTCGTAGTCCTCGGTGTCGACAAACCCCGTCCCGTCAAAGTCCGCCGTGATTTCACCCGCCTCGAACGCCCGCACGAACGCGTCGAAGTCGTCCTTGTCGAGGAAACCCGTCCCGTCAAAGTCGGCGGAGCAATCCGAATGCCTCCGCAGCTGCTCCACGGGGATGATCTGCTTCCCCGCCCCCCCGACCTTCACGCTCAGCACCAGCCCCGCGGCTCCGCTGCGTTCGAAGTACTCAACCTTGATCATGTGCAGGCCCGGCTTGAGCCCGATCCGCCCCGACTTTTCCCGCATGGTGTGCAGGCCGTCGTTATCGACCAGCACCGCCCCACCCACGGAAAGCCGCGAGCCCTCATCGGAGTTGATAAAGAACTCGTACTCATCGATGCTCGGGGCGAGGAAGTAGCCCTGAAATACGCCGCCCACGCCGTCGGTCCTGCCCGAGTTGGCGAACGGCCCTGTGGACGCGGGATAGTTCAGGTCGGCGACAAACGTCCGAAGGTACGGCGTCATCGCCGCGAAGTTGGGCAGCGATGTTTGCAGCAAATTGACCGTGTAGTAGTCGCTCGCCAGCCCCGCCGCCGTCGCGCCGGCGACGTCGGGGTCCCGGAACGTGCCCGTCAGCTCCCGGAACCACATGGACGCGGGGACCGTCTGCTTGGCGAGCCCTCCTCCCGAGATGCCGACCACCAGCCCCGCGCCCCCGCCGCCCTCAAAGAACTCCACCCGCACGCGGTGAAGCCCCGCCTTGAGCCCGATGGATCCGCCCGCTTCGACCATGCCGTGCAGTCCGTCGTTGCTCACCACCACCGTGTCACCCACCAGCAGCCGCGAGCCGTCGTCGGACGTCGTGTACAGCGTGTACACGTCACTCACGGGTACACGGATGAACCCTTCGTACACCGCGCCCACGTCATCCGCTCGCCCCGAGCCACCAAAGACCCCGCCCGTGGACGGAATATCAATCAAGGGCACGTTCTCCGCCGCATACGGGGAAAGCGCCGCGAAGTTCGGCAGCACCGACGCCCCGGAAACCACGTAATACGACGCCCTCACCCCCGCGGTCGAGTACTGCGGTGAGTCAGGGTTGCGGAACGAGTCGGTGTCGAACACGTTCGCGTACACCACATTGGATGACGTCGCTCCGTTGGGATCGCGCACCGTGTATGTCGCCGTGTCCTGCCCCGTGAAGCCGCTGGGCGCGGTGTACGTCAGCTGGTCCCGCCCGCCCGGCCCCGTCCCCACGGACCGCGTCACCACCCCCCCGTGCGTGCTGGTCCCCTGGAACGAATCAATGACCAGCGAAAGTCCCCCGGTGTGATAGTCGTTGGCGAGCACATCAACCGTCGCCGATTGACCGTTGAACAGATTCCCCGCGATCTGATCCCACACCGCCTGAGGCGCCGAGCCGCTCGTCACCGAGAAGCTCGAGATCCAGTTCGCCCACCCGAAGTTCTCAAAGTGCTCCCCCACCGTCCAGAACGTCCGATCGTCCGCGGGATCCACCGCGATGTCGTAATAGTCACCGATCCGGCCCCCGCCGTTCACGCCCGACACCCGGACCGTCGTCACCGTTCCCATCGCTCCGGGCGCATCCCCCGGCGTGCGCCCCGTGACGCCCACCGAAAGTCGGGTGCTGGGGGAGCTGTGCCCCATCACCAGCCCGATCTCCCCAAACTTGTTCGCGTAGATCGCCGGGAAGAACGTGTGCACGTCCCCTCCCATGTCCACGTCGCCCCCCTGTACGTACCCCGGCAGCTGCCCCGAGAGCGGCCAGCCGTTGGTCTTGATCTGGTACCACCGCGCCAGGTTCTTGCTCCCCGTCGGGGTCATACCCGAAATCCCGTGCGCCGCGTACAGGTTCCCGTTGCGCCAGCACGCGTTGATCATCCGATTGTCAAGCGTGTCGATCGTGTTCCCGCCCGCCGAGGGCGCGCCGAACGAGCCCGCCCACGCCGGGATCGGCACGTCCACGCTCACCAGCTGCGGATTGCTCGTGGGATTCGTGATCGAATGGACCCGCATCGCCGTCGATGACGCGAACGATACGATGAACGGCACGCCGGGGGCATCGAACGACTGCGCCACCTGCGCCGAGGCCGATCCCCCGTCACGCAGCGTCCAGAACTGCGCCGGCTGTCCAGTCAGCATCGGCGTCTTGTCAAAGACACGGAACCCCACGCCGCCCCAGCCGCCCTGGTTAAGTCCAAAGAGGTTGGAGGTGACGTAATACCCCTTGTCGTCGTACCCAAAGCCAGGATAATCCCACCAGAACGTCTGTCCCCCGACATCGATCACCGCGTCGGTGCGGTACTTGTACCAGACGCCGTTGGGATCACTGTCGTCCGACACGGCGATCGTGATCCACGCCTCCGTCGAGCCATACACCTCGGGCGCCACCACCACGAAGCGCCCCGCGTAGTGGTCGTAGAAGCACTTGGGATCGAACGTGAAGCCCCCAGCCCCCACCGTCTCGAAAAAGCCGGGATTGCCCGCGTTCGAGAGATCGTTGTAGTACTGCTGGGTCCCCGCCTTGGTATACCACGCGATCGACATGTTCACCGTCGCCAGGACATGATTCGGACCCACCGCGAGCGTCGGATCCGGCGGGGTCCACCCGGTCTGATTGATCCCCGGGAAGAGCGTCTGCGCACTGCTCCGCGGCTCGGGCAGCACGCCCCCCACCGTCAGGGCATTGGGACGTCCCTGGACCGTGGGCCCCGGCCGCTCGTGCGGAGGCAGGATCTCCTTCACCCGGCGGTTCTTCTCCGGAGACCTGGGCTGCGCGGCCACCACCGGGTGGTCTCGCGTGTCAAAGATCTCCACCGGCGCCGTCCGCTTCACGGCCGATCCCGGCCGCGTCAGGTCGATCGGCTGCTGCGTCCGCCTCGCCCCGGGCTTCACATCCAGCCCCGCGCTCGCCGGCTGCACCATCGCGGGCGCCGGCGCCCAAGACGCCGACCCCTCGGGACCGTGGCAGCCGACCAGCGCTCCCGCCGCGCCTGCCATGGCGAGCACCAACCGCCCGAATCTCATTCCTCGCACACCGGAGACTTCACGTTCCGCAGACGCCATGAATTCCATCCTTCCGCCCCGAACACATCGTGTGATCCGCCCAGCCCCGTCCATCGTTCAAAAGCCGATCCGGGCGGCCTATTGCCTTGATAGATAACACTCTATCTGCACCCGCAACGCATCCTACTGCAACTCGGACCAAACTCCAACCGTGTTGAGCGCAGCTCTCCGGAAACGGGTATCCCACGCCGTCCAGCCCATGCGAATCCAGCAAGTTCCCCTTCACATACCGAATTCCCACCCTCCGTCAGCAACGCCCATCGCCTTTATAAACGCATGCTGACCGCGAGTCGGGCCGACCTCCGCGCTCGACCTTCTTGCAAGCTCTCACGCCCACCCCCTCACGCTGACACCTCGCGAGCGGACTTCCCGCGCGCAAAATCCATGTGGGCCGAACCGCGTGTCATCCCCCGTACCCCCGGCCGCCACGCTCGGTCGCGAAGACTCCCCTCCCCGTCCCTCCTCCGTCAAACTCCCACCGATTCCGCTCCCGATGCCGCCGCTGGACCCCTCACACCGCTCATCTTCCCACGCTCCTGCCTCCCTCCCACCGGGGCCTATGTTTGTGTCCGAAAGCGAGACACCGATGCCCACCCAGTACCCCTTCAATCGCCGCACCGACGACCTCCTCGCCAAGCTCCACGCCGATGGGCTCTACAAGCACCTCCAGACCATCGAAAGCCCCATGGACGCGGCGATCAAGATCCGCAAGCCTGACGGCTCCCTCCAGGAAGTCCTCTGCTTCTGCTCCAACAACTACCTCGGCCTCGCCAACCACCCCGAGGTCGTCGAAGCCGGGATCAAGGGCCTGCGCGACTACGGCTCGGGAACGGCGAGCGTGCGCTTCATCTGCGGCACCTTCGGCCCCCACCACCACCTCGAGCAGATGGTCGCCCGCTACATGGGCACCGAATCCAGCTATTCGTTCGTCTCCTGCTGGACGGCGACCGAGGCCCTCTTCCCCACCCTGTGCGAGGCGGGCGATCTCATCATCTCCGACGAGCTGAACCACGCCTGCATCATCGACGCGATCCGCCTGACGCCCGTCATCAAGAAGGGCGTGCTCAAGACCATCTACAAGAACAACCGCCTCACCGGCCCCGACTCCCTCCAGGCTCGCCTCGAAGAAGCCAAGGCGAACAAGGACGTCACCGGCCAGATCTTCGTCGTCACCGACGGCGTCTTCAGCATGGAAGGCTCCATCGCCGACCTCCCCGCGATGCGCAAACTCTGCGACGCCCACAACGCGATCCTCATCGTCGATGATTCCCACGGCCACGGCGTGATGGGCAAGTCCGGCCGCGGCACGCACGAACACTGGGGCATGGAGACCGGCCCGGGCGAGGGCGGCAATCGCGTCGACATCTTCACCGGCACGCTCGGCAAGGCCCTGGGCGGCGCCGCGGGAGGCTTCATCGCTGGCCCCAAGCGCGTCACCGACCTCATCGTCCAGCGCGGCCGCCCCACCCTCTTCTCCAACGCCCTGCCCGTCACCGTCGCCTGCAGCGCCGCCAAGGCGATCGAGATCCTCCTCCGCGAGCCCCAGCGCGCCCAGAAGCTCAAGGACAACGTCGCCTACGCCCGCACCCAGATCAAGGCCGCCGGATTCCAGGTCCTCGAATCCCCCACGGCCATCTGCCCCATCATCGTTCACGACACCGCCAAGGCGATCGCCATGAGCAAGAAGCTGCTCGACATGGGCGTCTTCGTCATCGGCTTTGGCTTCCCAGTCGTCCCCGAAGGCCACGCCCGCCTGCGCGTGCAGATCTCCGCGGCCCACGAGAAGAGCCACATCGACACGCTGGTAAGTTGCTTGAAGAAGCTCTGATCAGACGTGGGAATCTCGATCCCGATGCCACCCCGGCACTGACCCGTCCAACAGAGAATGGTGTTCCCGACTCGTCCAAGTCCCAGATCGCCGCTGAGCCCTGGCAGCCCTGGCTCACACATCCCCTTGATCGACGGCCAGGACACCAGCGGCACCGGACAACACTCGCTTATGGCTGCTGCGGTCAAGCCCTGACCAGGTTCACGGGCTATCCGTGCACCGGGCCCGGCCGTCGATCAAAGGGACGCGTTTCCTCGCCCCATCCGATCAACGATACGCCCCACAACCCATCGGGTACACTTTTCCTTACGTGGACAACCAACCGCCAAACAACCACCCCCCCCACTCGGCAAATCCGCACGACCGGCCCGGCGATTCGCTCGACCCCGCCCACGCCCTCCCAGGACTCGACCCCCGCGCGGGGTCCAGCCCCTCCCCCAGCCCCGCCGCCCCCCGCAAACCCGGATCAAAAGCTCCCCCGATGCCCAGGTACTACGACCCCGTCGAACTCTCCCTTCGCAAACGCTCAACACTCCTCCAGGTCATCCGCGTCGGATTCGTCCTCGTCCTGCTTTCCGCGGGCATGATCCGCCTCTTCGCCCTCGGCGGAAGCACCAACACCGGCGACCTCTTCCTCGCACGCAACTGGTACCTCCCCATCGCCGTCGCCGCCATCATGGCCGGCATCTTCCTGGCCATCGATCTCCTCAACCCCGCCAAGAAGATCGCCACCCTCGTCTCCGTCTCCGTCGGCCTCCTCGTCGGCGTCACCGCCACCATCGTCGTCAGCTTCGTCATCGACTTCCTCGCCGAAATCTACGCCATCGACAAGTCCTTCATCTTCATGTTCAAGGTCTTCCTGGGAATCTCCATGAGCTTCCTGGGCGTCACCTTCGTCCTCCAGACCCAGGACGACGTCCGCCTCGTCATCCCCTACGTCGAATTCGCCAAGCAGCTCCGCGGCCCACGCCCACTGCTCATGGATTCCTCCGCCCTCATCGACGCACGCTTCGCCGACGCCCTCCAGACAGGCTTCTTCCAGGCCCCCATCGTCGTTCCACGCTTCGTTATCGGTGAACTCCAGCAGCTCGCCGACAGCCAGGACAAGCTCAAACGCGCCAAGGGCCGCCGCGCCCTGGACATCGTCGCCCGCCTCCAGCGCACCGCCGCCCTCGATGTCTCCATCGACCCCACCTCCACCCCCGGCATCGGCGTCGATCAGGCACTCATCGAGCTCGCCGTCCGCACCCGCGGCGTCATCGTCACCACCGATTCTGGACTCGCCAAGGTCGCCGCCATCCAGGGGGCCACCGTCCTCAACGTCAACGACCTTGCCACCGCCCTCCGCCCCGCCCTCGCCGCCGGCGAAACCGTCACCGTCAAGCTCGTCAAGCCCGGCGAACAACCCGGGCAGGCCGTCGGATACCTCCCCGACGGCACCATGGTCGTCGCCGAAGACGGCGCTCCCCACGTCGGCCGCGACACGCCCCTCATCGTCATCTCCACCCTCCAAACCTCCGCCGGCCGCCTCATCTTCGCCCGCACCGTCCCCACCGGGCCCGACACCGACCGCGACGCGGCCCCTCCCGAACCTTCCGCTCCCGCTCACGACGCCGGCGAACCTGCCGACTCCGCAGCCGCCGAAGAATCCACCGGCGAGTCCGCGTCCGAACCCACGCCCCCCGCCCCGGGCGCCGCCAAGAACGCCCCCCGCCCCCAGGGCCCCTTCGGCCCCCATGCCTCCCCCCGCGGGCAGAATCGCCTCCGCAACCCACGAAGATAATGCTCACCGCCTCCGGCGCTCGATGAAAGTGCCCGAGGCGGATTCACAACAAGGTGTTCACCGCCGGGTCCACGCTCACCAGCAGCGGAGTGCCGCGGCCCAAACCGGGGGGAGACATGCAGCTCATCAATAACAGCGTGGGTTTGATGCGACAGAGCTGGCGAGTCCTTCGCGCCGACTCCGAGCTCATCCTCTTCCCCATCATGAGCGCCGTCGCCGGCACGCTCGTCATGCTCTCGTTCCTGGGTCCCCTGGCCCTCCTGGTCCCCTGGGAAGCCCTCGCCAAGAACGAGCCCCACGCCAAGATCCAGTTCGACATCATGCACTACGCCCTGATGCTGGGCTTCTACATCATCAACTTCAGCGTCATCAACTTCTTCAACAGCGCCCTGGCCGCCTGCGTCATGGAACGCTTCCGCGGCGGCAACCCCACCCTGCGCTTCGGACTCCGCGCCGCCGCCTCTCGCATCCACCACATCGTCGGCTGGGCCGTCCTCTCCGCCACCGTCGGCATGATCATCAAGGCCGTCCAGGAACGCGTCGGCATCGTCGGCAAGATCGTCACCGCCTTCCTCGGCGTCGCCTGGACCATCGCCTCCTACTTCGTCGTCCCCGTCCTCATCGCCGAGAACCTCGGCCCCATCGATGCCCTCAAACGCTCCGGCTCCCTCATGAGCAAGACCTGGGGCACCGCCCTGGTCAGCAACCTCGGCATGGGGCTGGTCTCCTTCGCCCTGGGCCTCTTGGTCATCATCCCCATGGGCGGCGGAATCACCATGATCGCCCTGGGCGCCTCGGGCCCCAAGGCCGACCCACTCCTCATCGGCCTGGGCATCGCCCTCGTCGCCCTCTCCATCATCCTCATCATGGCCTGGGCCCTCATCAGCTCCACCCTGCGGGCCATCCTCAACACCGCCCTCTACCACTTCGCCGTCCACGGCGCCGCCCCCGCCGGCTTCGACGAATCCACGATGCGTGCCGCCTTCCGCACCAAAACCAAGTAACCCAGCCGCCCTCCCTCAGCCACACGATTTCGTGCCACCGACCTCGAAGGCTCTGCGAAGAGGTCAGTGCGATCTACTCAAATCATCCGACCCGCCCGCTGACCTCAAAGCACATCCTCCCCTCCCGCTTCACCACCTCTTCCACCCTTCCGACTCCCTCCTCCATCTTCTTGATCCCTACCCACACCACCTCTCCACTCCCCTCCACTCTCACCACATCCCGCGCGTTCCGCAGCCACGTGATCTCCAGCTCTCGCGGGAGCACCACGCCCTCATCTTCCCCCCGCATCTCACTCGCCCCATCCCCAAATTCCGCAAGCTCGTGACTGTTGATATACAGCCACGCGTTCTCGGCGATCCGCATCAGATACGCCGGCGCATCCTCATCCACCTCCGGCGCTCCGGCGACGTCCGTCACCTTGAACCGCACGCGCCCCACGGTCCCCTCCGCCAGGTCCGCCCGCAGCCGCATTACCCGCGGCCCCATCTCGTTCCGGGTCCACCTCCAGAACGCCCACGCCCCCGCCCAGGCAGCCACGTCCGGCCTCGCCAGCAGCACCAGCACGCACGCGAGCTCCGCCGCTCCCCACACCCACATCCACGCCCACATCCAAGGGCCGCTCGCCCCCTTGCCCGCCATCCCCATCACCACGCCCACCACAATCCCCGCCATCGCCGGTATCCCCAGCGCCCACATCACACTCCCGATCAACCCCGGCCGCGCCCCCGCGCAGCCCGCAAGCCGCGGCCCACCGGTGAGCTCCGCGAGCTCATCCTCCAGCCGCGCCCGCACCCCCGCGGGCATCGACATGCTTCGCTCCATCTCCATCCGCGCAGCATACACCCTCAGCGCTCTGGGCCTTGCTTGCAAACCCTTCGCTGCACATCACAGGTTGATTGCTACCGCACCTTGATCGTCGCCAGCGCCACCACCACCAGCAGCACCCCGATAATCCACAGCCTCGCCACGATCTGCTGCTCTTTCCACCCCCCAAGGTGCAGGTGATGGTGGAACGGCGCGCACCGGAAGACCCGCTTCCCCTTGGTCGCCTTGAAGAACCCCACCTGGATCACCACCGACGCGATCTCCAGCAGGAACACCCCCGACATCACCAGCAGCACCGCCTCCTGCCGCACGATCGTCGCGATATACCCCATCAGCGCGCCCAGGCACAGCGAGCCCGTGTCCCCCATGAACACCTGCGCCGGCGCACAGTTCCACCATAAAAAGCCCAGGCACGCCCCGCCCATCGCCCCCGCGAGCACCGACAGCTCGCTCGAGTATGGCACATACGGCACCAGCAGATACCTCGCCCACCCCGGCTCACCCGCCACCAGGCACAGGATGAACAGCCCCAGCGCCACCGCGCTCGAAATCCCCGACGCCAGCCCGTCCATCCCGTCCGTAATGTTCACCGCGTTGCTCATCCCCGTCAGCATCAGCGTCGCCAGGATGATGTACCCCGCCATCGGCAGGTACCACAAATGCGAGTTCACCTCCCCGCCGTCATACGTCTTCTGGAACGGCAGGTTGAGCACGTGCGCCAGATCCAGGTCCGCCGAGCTGTCCCCCCGCGTGAACCCGAAATACCCCACCAGCACGCCGATCCCCAGCTGGAAGACCAGCTTCTCCCACGCAAACAACCCCTGGCGACCCGTCCCGCGACGCTTGGCCGTCAGTTTCAGCCAGTCGTCGGCCGCGCCGATCGCCGCCGTCCACACCAGCACGATCAGCCCCATGTACACGTAAAACTGCCGCACGTCGGCGAGCAACGCCACCGAAACAAAGATCGCCCCCGCGATCAGCACGCCCCCCATCGTCGGCGTGTTCGCCTTCGACTGCGCCTGCTGCCGCAGCAGGTCCGCGTCCGACTGCCCCGAATCACCGATCTTCATCCGCACCAGCGCCGCGATCACCCGCTGACCCAGCAGCAGCACGATCGCAAACGCCATCCCCGCCGCCGCCAGCGCGCGAAACTGCACCTGGTCCAGCACGCTGAACAGCCAGTACAGCCGATGCTCCACCAGCCACTCGTGCGAAATGTCCAGAAGCCAGTACAGCATCACAGTCCAGAGAAGTTCGCCCGCGCAGCCCGCGCCTTCCAATCGCCCCGACGCAAGACCATTATCCCCGCCCCGCGCCAACCCCGCCCATGATCCCTTGTCATTCCTTGGGCCCTGCCGCCAAGCCCTCCAGCGCCCGCAGCACCCGCTCGATCCCCATCCCCCGCGAGCCCTTGAGCAACACCGCGTCCCCCGGCTTGAGCAACCCCGCCACCTTCGCCCCACCCGCCGCGTCCCGCGCCGGCAGCGGCACCACCTGACCCGCGGGCATCCCCTTGCCGATCCGCTCCGCCGCGAACATCATCAGAGGTCCCACCAGCACGCACAGATCAAACACCCCCGCGGCAACCACCGCGTCTCCGATCTCCCGGTGACAATCCGGACCGTGCTCCCCCAGTTCCAGCATGTCACCCAGCACCGCGACCCTCCGCCGCGTCGGCTGAGGGTAAAGCTCCTTGAACGTCCCGATCGCCGCGAGCATCGACTCCGGATTGGCGTTGTACGCGTCGTTGATCACATCGATCGGCGCCGTCCCCGCTCCCACCACGACCTTCTTCCGCTCCAGCCGCATCTCCGCGCCGTGCGCCCTGGAGAGCGCCGTTCCTATCGCCTCCTCGCCAAGCCCGAGCTTCCGCCCCACCACCACCGCCATCGCCCCGTTGAACGCGTTGTGCCGACCGATCAGCGGCACGTGAAAGCAGCTCCGCCCCTCGAGGCAGAACGACACGCCCGCCTCCGTGGTCTTGATCTGCGTCACCGAAATATCCGCCCCCGCGCCCTCTCCAACCCGCACGATCGTCCCCGCCCGCTCCCCGCGCCCGATCGGCGTCTTCGCGACCGCGCGGTCCAGTTCCTCGCATCCCGCCGGAACCACCGCCAAACCGCCCGGCCGCAGCGCGTTCACGAGCTCCACCGCCTCGCGCACCGACCCCTCGATCCCCCCCAGTCCCTCGAGGTGCTCCCGTCCGATGCTTGTGATCACCGTGATGTCGGGCTCGATCACCTCCGCAAGCTCGGCAATCTCCCCGATCGCGTTGGTCCCCACCTCGCACACCAGGAACCTGTCCCCCGCGTTGGCCCGCAGCACCGTCAGCGGCACCCCGATGCGGTTGTTGAACGACTTGATCGACGCCGTCCCCGCCCCCAGCGGCGAAAGCACCGCCTCCACCAGCCGCGTCGTCGTCGTCTTGCCGTTGGACCCGGTGATCGCGATCACCGGCGTCCGCCCAAGGTTCCGTCGCCAAGCCGCGGCGAGCCGCAGCAGCGCGTTGCCCGTATCCCCGACCCGAAGGATCGGTATCTTCCCCCCCGAAACCAGTCCCTCGGGCAACTTCCCCGGTGAATCGATCACCAGCATCCCCGCACCCAGGCTCCCCGCCTGCCGCAGGTAATCATGCCCGTCCATCTTCTCACCGCGCAGCGCCACAAACACCTGCCCCGCCGTGATCGCCCGCGAATCCGTGCTCACGCCCGCCAGCACGCGCCCCGCGGCGCCCGCCTCCGCCGGCGCAACCACCCACATTCCCTCGCAGGCTCGGCCAACGGATTCGATCTCCCAGAAATTCATCGCGCTCGCCATTCCTTGCTTCAAACATCCACTCGCCCGCCGCCACCCTGTCTCTAGATCCCGCTCGTCGTCGCCGAGCGCATCCCCCGCGCCCGCAGCTGCTCCGCCGCGTGCTCGCGGTCGTCAAAGTGCAGCGTGACCATCTTTCCCTGCGCGTCCAGGCGGATCTGCTCCGTCTCATGGCCCTTGCCCGCGATCACGATCACGTCGTGCTCCCCCGCGCCCTGGATCGCCGCCATGATCGCCTGATCCCGCTCCACGTGCACCAGCACCTTCTCCTTGAACTCCGCCGCAATCCCCGCGAGCACTTCCTTCACGATCGCCCCCGGCTGCTCCGACCGGGGGTTGTCGCTGGTCACCACCACCAGGTCGGCGATCTCCGCCGCGGCCTTGCCCATCCGCGGACGCTTGGTTCGGTCCTTGTCCCCGCCGCACCCGAACACCGCCCACAGCTTCCCGGCCTTGGGATCTCCACGCATCGCCCCCCGCACCGCCGTCAGCGCGTTGCGCAGCGAATCGTCGCTGTGCGCATAATCCACGTACACCTTCGGGCCCTGCACGCCCTCGACCTCCACCGGCTCCAGCCGCCCCGGCGGCGCCGAGATCCGTCCCAGCACTCCTTCAATCTCCTCCGCCTTCGCCCCGATCGCGTGGCAGCACGCCACCGCCTGCAGCACGTTCATCGCGTTGTACCGGCCGATCAGCGGCACGTGTCCCTCGATCACACCCCACGGCCCCGTCAGCCGCAGCTGCATCCCCGACGTGCCGCTGGAAAGAATCTGTCCGACCGCCGCCGAGCCCGACTCCGGCGCGGGAGGCAGGCCCGCGGGCGAGCCCTCTGCCGGACCCGCTCCGTCGCTCGTTACCGCGCAGGCGATCACCGGGGCCCGGCTCGCGCCAGTCACCTTCCCCGCCCAGGGGTCCTGCGCGTTGACAATCGCGCGGCCCTGCGGCTCGAGCATCTGGAACAGCCGCGCCTTCGCCGCCGCGTACGCATCCATGGTCTTGTGATAGTCGAGGTGGTCACCCGTCAGGTTCGTGAACACCGCCACGTCGATCCCCAGCGCGTCGGCACGCTTCTGGTCCAGCGCGTGGCTCGACACTTCCATCACCGCCGCCCGGCAGCCCCCCTCCACCATCGAGGCGAGGGTGCGGCTGAGCTCGATCGACGGCGGCGTGGTCATCGACGATGACGCAACCTCCCGCCCGTCGTCGGTAATGACCGTGCCGATCAGCCCGCAGCGAACCCCCAGCTGGTTGAGGATCTTCCAGACCAGGTACGTGATCGTGGATTTGCCGTTGGTGCCGGTGACCGCGATCATGTCCAGCGCGGCGGACGGGTTGCCGTAGAAGCGTTCGGCGAGGATCCCCGAAATGCCCGGAACATCGTCGCACCGCAGCACCGCGACGCCCGCGTGGTCGAGACCGTCCAGCGCCACGTCGGCGGTGAGCACCGCCGAAGCGCCCGCGTTCACCGCGTCGGCGATGAACCGCCGCCCATCGGCCTTCAGCCCCGGCCGCGCGACAAACAACGACCCGGGAACCGCCGTACGGCTGTCCTCGGTGATGTCGCAGATACGGACCGATTCCCAACCGCTTGTAAGAGGCTGCACGGCCACGCCCGCGACCAGTTCAGACAACCGCATCGTCCGTTGTCTCGCCCGGGATGGATCACCCGGGGCGACCGGCCCCGGTCCGCCAACGCGGCGAAGAGATGGCGCGGGCATACCGACGGGCGCATCCGAATCCCGACGTTCCTATCGGCTCGGCGGCCCGCCTCCGGGCCATTTTTGGTGCATCGCCGTGCACCAAGCCCCATCAGCCCGAAGACCCCGCACCATGACAACGACCCAGCCGCAGCAAGAGAAGGACCTAACCCGCCAATCGCCACCCCGCAATGCATCACGCCACTCACGCCGCGATTCCCGTACGCATCGCTTCAGGCCGCGACTCCCGATCGCCCCCGTCGCCCGCCCAGCAGAACCCCGTTGACCCCTGCTGGATCCCGGTGGCCCCTGTCTACCCCCCGGTTCAGACCGCACGCGCACCCGTGCGCGCAACACAACGGCGAAGACAACGCCACATCGCAAACAGAACCGCCGCGTCCCATGCCCCCACCGGCGCACGATCCCACCGAGCCAAGACGGCCCATGAGTTACGCCCGTTCACCACCAACCGCGGATCACCGCCCGTAGCGACGAACCACACCCTTCACCACGCCCTGCACCTGGCAGAACGGCACCCGGATCGCCTCGAACGCAGGGTTCGCCGGCTGCAAGCGGATATGGTCGGGCTCCCGGAAGAACGTCTTGAGCGTCGTCGACCCGTCAGGGAGCAACGCCACCACCCGGTCCCCGTTCTGGGCCACCTGGCTGCGCTCGATCAGCACGAAGTCCCCGTCCAGGATGCCCTCGTCCCGCATCGAGTCCCCCTCGACCTTCAACGCGAACGTGGACTCGGTCTTGCCAGTCCGACCGCCCAGCACTTCCGCCAGGTCGATCTCTTCCATGTCCGCGACCCGCTCGATCGGGTTGCCCGCGGCAATCTTGCCCACCAGCGGGAACCGCAGCGGACGTGACTCGTCCGGCACCGCGATCCCGTCAGCGATCGACAAAGAGCGAGCCTTGTTGGGCTCTCGCACCAGCGCGCCCTTCTTGATGAGCGCCTCGACGTGCTCGAACACCGTGACCTTGCTCACGCCGATCTCGTCGGCCAGCTCCTGCATCGTCGGGGAGTAACCCCGACGAACGCGCCAGTCCCGGATGAGCTGAAGGATCTTCAATTGCTTGGGGGTGAGATTCATGAACCATCTCCTGAGAAAACGCCGCCGCACGAGTCGCGGACGGATCGAGCGCGTGCGAAGGCCGGAGATCCCCGCCCTTCGCGTGAAGGCCAAGACCCGCCCCACGGGGGTGGTCGGCATGACAGACCAACGTTCGGACCGGTGAACACGCCCCGGGAACAACCCCGGGCGAAGAAATTCCAGACACCGCACGTCCAGACAGGCCGGACCCCGAGGCCGCCTCTCCAGGTGCCCACCCTCCCGGCAGCACCGCCGCCGCAGCGCCGGCCGCGGGCTCTTCGCCATGCACATCCAGGGCTCTCATCGGGGACCCAGCGCTCGCCGGGGCCGCTTCCACGCCGATGGAACTTCGATCCCCCGGCGCCGCGCGACGTTCACACGTCTCCGGCACGCCGCCAGACGCTGCGGCCATCGCCCGTGTGCCAGCCCACCCAAGCGAACTGGCGAGCAGACGTTCATCCTGCCATTGCAGCGCCTTCTCCGCGGCCACCAGGCCCCCGAGCATCCGCGAACGCTCACGCGTCCAAGGCCCAGTGCGCGAATCTTGACCGCGGTTCACCGCCGCAGCCCCAAACGCAGAACTGGACGCGGGACCGGAGGCGAAGCCAGACGAACAACGACCCGCCCCTATCCCATGGGCGTCCGCACATGCCTCGCCTTCGTCTTCAATATCCACATCCACCCAGTTCGCCCCGGCGCCCGCCGATCGGTCGGAGACCAGATCGCGAACAAACTCCCCGCCCGGGCCCAACTTCACGATCGTCGGCGTGACAGCCGCGCCACAGGCGCCAACCCAAGCCCTCATCCAAGCCCCAACTCCAGCCCCAACCCCCCGAACCGCCAGCTCGCACCTCGCCGGCAACCCGCTACACCCGCGCACCAGACGCGCCCAGGCCGCCGCCATCCGCCCGCCATTCATCCCCGTCAGGCGACGGTCGGGATCACCAGCCGAACACTCGAATCCATCCTCATCGACGGGCACTTCTTCAATCGCCAAGACTCCCGCCCGTGCCAGCCCTCCCGCAGGCCACACGCCGGAACTCCCCTGAACCTGAAGCCCGTCACTCGCTTCCCGCCTCCCGGCGGAACCACCCGATCGAAATACGCCCATCCATCCACCAGAAATCACCCCGGCGACGCCCACCACACCGGAAACATCCCGTGAATGAGCCTTCGCGGCGCGGCGTTCCATCGTCCCGCTCGAAAGGCGCGCACAATGCCCGCCGTAGACCCAGTCCGCCAACCAGGCGCTCGCCGCACCCGCGGCTTCACCCTTCAGTCTTGTTCGCGTCGTCGCCGCCATCGCTCAGCCTCCGTGCCGATGAGATTCCGGGCCCCCCACCACGAACACCACCACCAACATCTCAAGACCCTTCCAGACCTCGAGCAGCCCGAAATCCAAACCTCACTGATGCCGTCCGCGGTCCCCGCGAGCCGACCTGTCCAAACGCTCGCCGATGCAACTCGGCCTACCACAGCACGAACCAGGGAGATCCAACACGATCGTCCCATCGCCTCGGGTCACATCCTGACGCCCAAGGCTCGCCCCTCCGCACCACCCTGCTCGGCGCGTTCGCCGACCAGACGTCGTGCATCAGGTTCGGTACATTGTAGGCGATCAACGACCGCACGTCAAGCCGATGTTTGGTGCTTGGTCCTCTCAACCCGACGCCGCTCACCGCGCCCGCTCAAACCGGCTCCCGGCGCGGCGAACCGTGCGCCGAAGCTCCAGAACCGTCAGCTCCGCGCGAAGCTCATGAATCGCAAGTCCCGTGCGGTCCGCAAGTTGTTCGATCGTCGCCGTCTCCCCCACCGCGCCTACGCCGTGCACCACCCGCCGCTGACGCTCGGTCAGCCCCGGCTCATCCGTGGGCTCGACCTCTTTCTCCGCAGCCTCTGCCGCGACATCGGGGATCCCAGGGTCCGCCGATTTCCACAGCGAAACCTCCCCGCCATCATGGTGCCTGCGCCCCGCGGGCTTCAGCACGTCGATCACGTCCGCCGGCTCGGTCACCATCGCCGCCCCGTCGTGCTTAATGAGGTCGTTGGACCCCTTGCTCGTCATCGAATCCACCCTCCCAGGGATCGCCATCACTTCCCGGCCATGATCATCCCCCGCAAGCCTCGCCGTGATCAGCGAACCCGAACGGTGACCAGCTTCCACCACCAGCACCCCCAGGCTCAGCCCGGAGATGATCCGGTTGCGCGCCGGGAAGTTCTCCGACTTGGGCGGCGTGCTCATCGGCAGCTCGCTCACCACCGCGCCCCGCTCCTGCCCCGCGATCTGCTCAAAGAGGGCCGCGTTTTCGGGGGGATACACCTGCCCCAGCCCGCACCCCAGGACGGCGATCGTTCGGCCCCCCGCCGACAGCGCCCCGCGGTGCGCCGCCGTATCGATCCCCCGTGCGCCCCCCGACACCACCGTCAATCCCGCCGCCGCGAGGCCCGATCCGAACCGACCCGCCTGCTCCAGGCCGTAATGCGTGCACTCGCGCGATCCCACGATCGCCACGCAGTGCCGATCAAGGCTCTCAACCTCGATTCGTCCTCGCACGTACAGAATCGGCGGCGGATCGGGGATCTGCGCCAGCGCCGGCGGATACCCCGGTGTTCCCATCGCCAGCAGCACAACTCCTGCCGCCCGGATCTCCGCAACCTCCCGCTCCAGCAGGTGCTGCGAATCCCGCACCGCTTCGACGATGGCCCGGGAGCGCGCCCCGCCCACGCCCTTCACCCGCTCCAGCTGCGCCGCGCTGGCCGCGATGACCCCCGCCGGTGACCCAAAGTACGTCAGCAGCCGGCCCAGCAGCACCGGGCCGATCCCTCCCGCGAGGGTCAGCCGCAGCAGCGCCAGCGTGTACTCGTCGATTGTTTGATGGACCGTCTCCCCCACGGCTCCCCCCAGGACTTAGCGTTTGCCTCCGGCGGCGGCCATGTCCACCCGCGCCGCCTCCCGATATTCATCCTCGACGTCTTTCGCGTCCCGGTCGGCGACGCGGGCAAAGACCGCGATCGACTGCCGGGCTTCCACCTGCGTCAGCACGCGCAGCTCCGAGACCACCTGCGCGTACGCGAACCGGGGATCCGGCCGCCGCAGCGTGACAAACACGTGCTTGCCCCGGTACGCCTCCCACGTCGAATCCACTTCCAGGGAGTACCCCGGCGAAGGAACCTTCGCGACGATCACGTGCTCATGGCCCTGGGATTCGATCGAGATCTCGCACGCCGAGAATCGCTCCGCGATCGGCTCGGGCGGCCCGGGCCGGGAATAGCACCCGCCCGCGCCGGTCAGGGCGAGCATCCCCGCGGCGGCGAGCAGGCACAGCGGCGCGCTCAATCGGCGCGTGCCAAACAGCAGGCGGGAAAGCGGTCGTGCCGATAGGCTGTAGCGAGGGAGGCGCACGGGTGAAGTCATCGGATCCGTCTCCTTGCGGGCGGTGAACAATATCCTACCAGAATTCGGGGTGAGCATCGCGCCGCCCGCGCTTCGCAGGGCTTGCCGTCCAGGGACCGCATCGACATGACCACCCGAAAAAAACCATCCTCGGGCGACGCGCCCCGCCGGCACCGCGCCAAGAACGCCCGCGCCCGCAGTCGTCAGCGCCAGGCCCGCCGCGTCGCCGCCATGGCCTTCGCGCCCGCCACCGCCCTTGCCGTGCTCGTCCTCTCGGCCGTCACCCTCGCCGTCTGGTCGTGCTCATCCTTTGACCCTGTCTCCGCCCGCCGCCGAACCCCCGTGCTCGGCCCCGCCACAGCCGGCGCCGCCGCGGGCGCCCCCTCCGCCCCCGTCGCCGCCAGCGCCATCTACGCCACCGAACCCGACATCCGCGTGCGCGTCAAACCCGCCGCCGAAGTCGTCAAGATCGAATCCCCTCGCCCCCTCCAGGCCTCCAGCACCCAGAACCGCGCGACCATCATCCCCTCGCCCGTCCAGGTCACCGCCGGACCCGACGGCATCCGCCTCCTCGCCGGCAACGGCCAGATCCTCCAGTTCTTCCCCGGCGCGGTCGTCACCATCGGCCCCGCCGCGAGCGAAGGCGCCGCACCGCCCCCCTCCCAGACCCTCCGCCTCGATGGCACCGACTATCCCGGCGTCATCGTCATCCGCCCCACGTCCGATGTGGGCGCCACCAAGTTCGACGTCATCGCCGACATGTCCATCGAGGACTATCTCCCCGGCGTGCTGACCAAGGAACTCTTCCCCAAGTGGCCCCTCGCCGCATACGAATCCCAGGCCGTGTGCGCACGAACATACGCCCTGTTCGTCCGCGACCAGGACCGCGCCGCGGGCCGCCCCTTCGATGTCGAGAACAGCACCGCCGACCAGGTCTTCGGCGGCGCAACCAACCACTCCGTGGCGATGCAGGCCGTGCGCGACACGCGCGGCGTGGTGCTCACCTACGGCGGCGGACTCTTCAAGGCGTATTTCTCCAGCACCTGCGGCGGGCGAACCGGTTCCGCGGCCGACGTCTGGCCGATCACGCGGGGCTTTGAATACAACCTGTGCCCGGCAATCCAGGCCGCCCCTCGCGAACACTACTGCCAGCAGGCCCGCCTCTACCGCTGGGAAGTCATTCGGTCCGCCGACGATCTGGGCAAGCGCATTTCCACCTGGGGCAAGGGCTCGGGACACCCCGTGAAGGCGATGGGCTCTCTTCGCGGCGTTGTCGTCGAAAAGGTCAACCAGACCTCACGCCCCGCCCGGTATTCACTGCTCGACGATCGCGGACGCAGCTTCTCCATCTCCGCCGAGGAATTGCGCGTCGCCTGCAACGCCACGGTGCAGGGCCTGCCGGCGATCACGCCGCAGACCCGCATCAACAGCAGCGACCTGGAATTCACCACGGTCCCCGACGCGACGGCCCCGACCTTCTCCATCAAGGGGCGTGGTTTCGGCCACGGCGTGGGAATGTGCCAGTGGTGCCTCAAGGGCATGGCCGATCGCGGCATCCCGTGGGATCAGCAGGTGCTGACGTTCTATCCCGGCGCTCAGATCGTCCGGGCCTATCGCTGAAATCTGTGATGAACGTTCCCGTTCTCACACCACGACGTCGATGAGCCGTCCGGTGTTGGTCCGCGTGATCGTGCGGTACGTGTTCAGAAGCTGGGTGACGACGCGTGTCTCGATCTGCTGGAGCTTTTCCGCGGGCCCGGCCTTGTGTCCACCCCCGAAGGAATGTTCGCAGCGGCACGGCTGGGCGGGCGGGGAGAGAAGCTGCGCCGTCCAAAGATCCACGATCGCCGCGTCCCCGCTCAGGTTCGCATACTGCCGGGGACGCTGGGCGAGAAGCAGTTCCAGCGGCAGCACGGCGGGCACGCCGCTGGCCTTGGCCTCCTGCCGGCGCTGATCGACGACGCGCTGCACCTCGTCGGTCCCCGAAGGGTCCGCCCCCGCGGCGCGGCTCGTCAGACGGGACGCGGCCACCGCCGCCCAGGCTTCAATTCTTGAGATGGTGTCGATCATGACACCAGTGACCTGACGAACGGTGTGCCACGGCGCGGGATATCGGACCGGGTCCGAGAAAATCGGGCCTGCAGGCCTCCCCTGCCCTGCCCTCAGCCTTCCCCAGCCTCAACAATGCTCAGGCTGGGAGGGATGTTGCCCCCACGCCACGCCCCCGTGATGCCAAGGAGCAACGCTGTTGCGGACCAGCGACCTGGACTACGAGCTTCCCCCCGACCGGATCGCCTCCCACGCCGCCGATCCGCGCGACAGCGCCAGGCTCATGGTCGTGCGCCCCGGCGACCCCCACACCGAGGATCGCCGAGTCCGGGATCTCCCCGGCCTCCTCCGCGCCGGAGATGTGCTGGTCTTCAACACCACCCGCGTCCTCCCGGCTCGCCTCCTGGGCCGCCGAGCCCAGACCGGCGGGAAGGTCGAGGGCCTCTTCCTTTCCACCGCCCCCAATGGACGCTGGGTCTGCCTCCTCCGCGCCGGACATCTCCGCGAGGGGATTGTGATCACCCTCGACGACCATCACGGCGCCGACTCGGGCGTCGCCCTCGTGCTGGAACGCCGCTCCGAAGACGAAGCGGGTGCCTGGATCGTGCAGGTCACGGGCGCTGGGGCCGATGCGGCACGCCACTCCTCCGGGGAGATCTCGACGCACGACATCCTCGCCCGCGTCGGCCGCACACCTCTTCCTCCCTACATCCTCAAGGCCCGCTCCCTCGCCGGGGAGGCCGTCGACGACCGCCTCGATCAGTCCCGCTACCAGACCGTCTTCGCCGCGAGCCCGGACGGTTCCACCCCGTCCGAAGGCGACCAGCACGTCCTGGGTTCCGTCGCCGCCCCTACCGCCGGCCTTCATTTCACCCCCGAACTTCTCCTCGCCCTCTCCCGCGCCGGCGTCGAACGAGTGGACGTCACCCTCCACGTGGGCACGGGGACCTTCCGGCCCGTCGAAGCCGAATTCCTCCACGACCACCCCATGCACGAGGAATGGTGCTCCATGCAGCCGGCCGCCGCCGAAGCTGTTATGCGAGCCATCGCGCAGGGCCGTCGCGTCATCCCCGTGGGCACCACCGCCGCCCGCACGCTGGAGTCCTACGCCGCGCACTGGCGAGCCGCCGGCGAGATCCCTTCCTCCCTCGCCACCCGCATCCTGATCGCCCCCGGGCACGCCTGGTCCTGGTGCACCGGCCTGATGACCAATTTCCATCTCCCCCGCTCCACGCTCATGGCGATGGTCGGTTCGCTGCTCCCCGGCGGCGTGGAAGAGCTCAAGGGAATCTACTGCCAGGCCATCGATCGCGGATACCGGTTCTACAGCTACGGAGACGCGATGCTCGTCCTCCCCGGGTAACCCCTGATCCGCCGCTCCCGCCCGACTCGCGGGGGTCTTTGCCCCACCCTCTCCACGCAAACCTGATGCACGCACGAGTCTGCGGCGCCAGCATCCGCTCCGAATTCACCCCGACGTTCATACGTCATGTGACATTCCCTCAGGAGCGTCGTGTTATGACCGATCTTGCGTCGGCGGGTACGTCCTCGCCTCCGGAGGTTCTTCATTGATGACGGGTTTGTCCGATGCCCATCTCGCCGCGGGCTGCGCTGCCGCGCAGGACCCCCAAGCGCAGAGCGCCGCCGGGAGCGGCGGTGATGTCATCGATTTCTTCACCAACTTTGGCGCCTACCGCCCCCGCACCCACTGCATGGTCACCGCCTCGGGCGCGCCCGACTGGCCCTGGATCATCACGCTCATCACCGTCACCGCCGTGGTCTTCATCTCATACGCCCGCATCTTCCTCTTCTGGCGTAAGTCGTACCTCGAGATCGAGCCCGCCGACCGCAACGGCAAGCTCATGCAGCTCGCCTGGATCTTCGCCCTCTGCGCCGTCTGCGGCTACGGCATGTCCATCCTCTCCTTCTTCTGGCCCGCCTATCGCCTGCTGGTCGTCCTCATGACCGCCCTGGCCTTCCTCTCCCTGCGCTTCGCCTGGACCCTGGGTGAGTTCCGCGTCTCGTTCTCCGCGCGGCGACTCCAGCGCCAGCTCCGCGAATCTCAGATGCAGCGCACCGAGCACCTCGAGCGCCTCGTCTGCCAGCGAACCCAGGAACTCGAGCACGCCCGCCTCCAGGCCGAATCCGCGAACCTCGCCAAGAGCGCCTTCCTCGCCAACATGAGCCACGAGATCCGCACGCCCATGACCGCCATCCTGGGCTTCAGCGAGCTCCTCCGCTCCGAAGACCTGGAGCCCGGGGAGAAGGGAGAATGTCTCGAGATGGTTCGCCGCCAGGGAGAGCACCTGATGGCCGTCATCAACGACATCCTGGACCTCTCCAAGATCGAGGCCGGTGAGCTGCGCATCGAACGCCTCCCCTGCCGCCCCGCGGAGATCGTGACGGATGTCTGCACCCTGCTGCGGCCCAGGGCCGAGGCCAAGTCCGTCACCCTCTCGTGCGAGATCTCACCCCGCACGCCCCAGGCCTATCTCACCGATCCCACGCGGCTGCGTCAGATCCTCCTCAATCTCGTCGGCAACGCCGTGAAGTTCACCGGCCAGGGCTCGATCGTCGTCTCCTGCGACCTCCAGGAACATCAGGCGGGTCCCGACGGCGCGGCAACGCTCAGCATCGCCGTGCGCGACTCGGGCATCGGCATGTCCCCCGCCCAGATGGCCTCGATCTTCAAGCCTTTCACGCAGGCCGACGAGAGCACCACGCGCCGCTTCGGCGGCACGGGCCTGGGCCTGGCGATCTCCAAGCGACTCGCCGAGGCGATGGGCGGCAGCCTCTCGGTCGTCAGTTCTCCCGGGGAGGGCAGCACCTTCACGCTCACCATCCGGGGATCGATCGCGCAGGAGAAGGCCGAGCAGCCCGTGCAGGCGCCCGCGAGCGAGCCACGCAGCGCCTTCCGCGCCTCGGACCGCATCCTCCTCGCCGACGACAGCCCGGAAAATCGGCGACTTCTCTCGTTCATCCTCCGCCGCGCCGGCGCGACCGTCGACATCGTCGACAACGGTCGGGAAGCCGTCGATGTCGCGTGCGCCTCGCACGGGCAGGCCCAGGGCTACGACCTCATCCTCATGGACGTCGACATGCCCCTCATGGACGGCTACGCCGCCACCGCCGAGATCCGGGAGCACGGCATCACCACCCCTATCATCGCCGTCACCGCCCACGCGATGGAACGCGACGCCCAGCGCTGCCTCCGCGGCGGCTTCAACGCCCATATCGCCAAGCCCGTCGATCGGGAGACGCTCGTCGGCCACTGCGTCGCGGTCCTCAAGGCAGCCCGTGAGCAGCGCCCCGCCGAAGGTCAGCGCCATGATGCAGGCCAGGGTCCGGGCCTCTCCGCCGCCGCCTGAGCCCGTCACCGCTGCCTTCTACACCTTGCGAGCCAGCGCCCGCAGCTGGTGCTTGGCCATCGGATGGCTCGCCCCCTCCCACGCCTGCTTGTAGATGTACACCAGCCCCTTGGGCAGCAGCAGCGCGTCGAGCTTCGCCGCCGACATCGGGCTGGGGTGCATGTGATCGCTGTATTCCATCAGATCAACCAGGATCCACAGCAACCCGCCCGGCCGCAGCACGCGATGAATCTCCGACACCACGCGGGCCGGCTGGTCGGTGTGGTCGAGGCAGTTCTCGACGATGACCAGGTCCGCGCTCCCCCCCGGCAGCGGGATCTGCTCTCCGCACGCGGAGAGATGCACGATCGGCCGCTCCCGGACCGCCGCGGGAACCAACCCCGCGGTCAGATACCCGTCGACGAGCGGATCCACCGCGACCGCCGAGCGGAACGACCTGAACGCGCAGCACGGGATCGGCCCCCCGCCGATCTCCACCACGTCGCGCGTCCGGCACCAGGCGTCCATCGCCTCTCCGCGGTCGAGCGAGAGCCGGTCGGCGAGTTCCCCCAGCCGCGTGACCTGCCACTGCGTGAACACCTCGATGAATCGCGCCCCGTGCGCGGGATCCTGCCCCCCGCAGGCGGCGATCCAGTATTTCAGTTCGTCGCTGTACTTGCTCGTCCCCGCCGGATCGTGGTGGCCCGCGGCATTGATCGCGTGCCCGTCGGCCCCGCCGCGCCATACCGATCCCTGATTCCCCGCGGAGAGCGCCGCCGCCTGGCGCGCCAGCGTGGATTCCATCCGCTGCACCGACTGCTGCAGGTCCCACAGCGCCGGCCGCAGCGTGCGACGGATCGCCGATTTGAACATGCCTCGAAGTCCCGTCCCGTCCGCTGAGTGGTTCGATGGAGTCGTCACGTGGCGATTGGCTCGGCAATGAGGGTAAAGAACATCAGTCCGGGCTACCGCCCGACGGCGAAGATCTGGAAGCGGTGGCCCTTGACGTCCAGGTTGAGCTTGGCGCACAGCGCGTCCCGCAGCTGGACGATCTCCGGCACGTTGATGGGAATGATCTCCCGGGTGTCCATCCGGATGATCAGGTCGCTGGGCTTTCGCCCGTACACCAGCTGGTAGTGCGACTGCTCCTGGTCGAAGAGCACCCGCTGGATGATCCCCGCCTCCTGCAGCAGGCGGATCGTCCGGTACACCGTCGCCTTGCTGACCCGCAGCGGCCCCTTGCGCAGTTCCTCGATCAGCCGCTCCACCTCGAACACGCCGTCGAAGCGGATCACCGAATCCAGGATCTGCGCCCGCTCGGGCGTGTACTTGAGCCCCTCGGACTTGAGCTTGCGCCGGAAGACCGAGCACAGCGGATCGATGATTTCCAGGTCCTGGTCCCACGGCGCCGGGGGCGGCGCTTCCCCCCGGGAAGGCTGCGGCGCGGAGGTTGGCTTCGACGGGGCGGGCATCGTTGTATCCTACCCACCGCGGGGATCATGGATTGAAAGCCGGGGGAGACACTCGGGAGCGGGCACGTTCAATGGCATCCAGCAGCAACATTCCTCCATCCCCCGCGCCGCCACCCAGCACGGCCACCCCCACCGCCACCACGCTAGACCGCATCCTCTGGGGCGCGGTCCTCGCCGGCATCGCCCTGGCCGTCCTGGGCGTCGTCAGCGGCTCCTCCGCCCGCAACGCCGCCAACGTCGCCGCGCTCCTTTGGTCGCTCCTGGATTCCGGTCCCCGCGCCGCCCTCTACCTCACCGCCTGCGTCGGCTGGGGCATGCTGCTCACCTGGACCCTTCGCCGCGCCGCCGGCAGATTCCCCGGAACCGGGGACGCCCCCGTCATGGCCGTCGGCCTGGGCGTCTCCTTCATGCTCACGCTCAGCCACGCCATGGGCGTGCTCGGACTCTTCGGCGGCGCTCACGGCCTCTCCGCCCGGACCTGGGCCCTGCTCCCGCTGGGCCTGGGCGCTGCCGCGGCGATCCTTCCCGCCGCCCGCGCCCTCAATCGCGGCGTTGATCTCACCACCCTCTTCGTCCCCATGCCCTGGAACGCCCGCATCCCCATCGTCCTCGCATGGATCTGCGGCGCCGCCGTGCTCTTCGTCGCCGCCTGCAACCCTCCCGGCGCCCTGTGGGCCAGCGAGTTCGGCGGCTACGACGTCCTGGGATACCACCTCCAGCTCCCCAAGGAATGGCTCGCCGCCGGAACCCTCTCCCCACTTCCCCACAACGTCTATTCCTACCTGCCCAGCTACGTCGAAGCCGCTTTCATGCACCTGGGCGCCACCACAGGCTCCCCCGACCTCCTCACCTCCGACGGCACCGTCCTGCTCTCCTGCCAGCTCCTCTCCGCCGGCTTCACCGTGCTCGCGGCCTGGTGCGTCGGACGCCTCACCCGCGCCCTGGCCCTCACCATCGGCGTCGACTCCCGTTCCGCCTCCATCGGCGGCGCGGCCGCCGCCGCGATCGTCGTGCTCATCCCCTGGATGCTCGTCGTCGGATCCATGGCCTACAACGAGGCGGCGATGGTCCTTCTCATCGCCGCCGCGAGCGCCGCCGCCGTGGAAGGAATCACGCCCGCCTCTCCATCAGACGCTTCACGCTCCGCGCGATCCCTCCTCACCCGCGCCGCGATCTGCGGATGGCTCGTCGGCGTCGCCTGCGGCGTCAAGCCCACCGCGATCTTCATGGGCGCGCCACTCGCCGGCATCCTGCTCATCGGCTGGCTCCGTCCCCGCGCCTGGCCGCTCCCGCTCCTGGGCGCCGCCCTCACCGGCGCCCTCGCCCTCGCGCCCTGGCTTCTGCGCAACGCCGCCGCCGGCGGCAATCCCGTCTTCCCGCAGCTCACCAACCTCTTCGGCAACGCCCACTGGTCCCCCGACCAGGTCGCTCGCTACCTTTCCGCCCATCACTTCACCGGCGGGTGGGGCCAGCGCCTCATGCTCATGCTCCTCCCCGACGAATCCGATCCCTCCGGCGCTCGGCACCGCGGACTCGCGCACCCCCAGTGGGCCTGGTTCTTCCCCGCGGCCCTCCCCGCCCTCGCCGGCCTCCTCGCACTCCCCCGCGCCCGACGCCTGGGCCTCCTCCTGACGCTCGCCGCGTTCCTCCAGCTCCTCGCCTGGCTCGTGCTCACCCACATCCAGTCGCGGTTCCTCATCCCGATGGTCGTCGCCGGCGTCCCCGCCCTGGGCACTCTGCTCGCCGTTGCCCACGACCAGCGAAACGCGTCCGTGGCCGCGAAAACTGGGCCCGATTCACGCCCTTGGCCCCGCTGGGCCGGCTCCCTCTACACCGCCATCCTCTGGGCCATGGTCCCCGGCGGCGCTTACGCCGTGCACCGCTACCTCCTCGAAGGGCCCCCCGGCGGCGGACCCAACACCCTGCTCCCCATGGGCCCCGGCGCCCTCTCCGGCTCCATCGGACGCGCCACCTTCGACGCCATGATCGACGCCGATCGCCGCGCCTTCCTCTCCGAAGCCGGACCCACCGTCTACTGCAACTTCACCGCCGGACCCCACGACGTGCTCTATCTCCTGGGAGACGCAACACCCCTCTACCACACCGGCTCCGTCATCTACAACACCACCTACGACGCCGGACCACTCCCCCGTGCCATCGCCGCCAACCCCGACGCTCCCGCCCGCTGGATCGACGCCCTCCTCGCCCGCGGAATCACCCGCGTGCTGGTCAACGACGCCGAAATCGACCGCCTCACCCGCTCGGGATGGATCGACCCCGCCCTCACCCGGGAGGCCATTGAACAATCCATCGGCCGCTTCGGGCAGATCGAACGCACCTGGGGAGATCGAACCCTCGTGCTCTACCGGCTCAAGTAACCCGCGACGCTCACAGCGCCCGCAGCGGATCCTGGTCGGCGGCGCTGACAACAAACGTCGCGCCGATCAGCACATCACCCAGCCGCCGGGCCAGCCGTGGCAGGTATCCACGCTCCGTCGAGGTGTGCCCGGCGAGGATGATCGACATCCCGTTGTTGATCGCCTCCATCACCTCGTGGTGCTTCATCTCACCCGTCACCAGCGCCTGGCACCCCTCCGACCTGGCCATCTCCGCCTGCGCCGCGCCGCTGCCGCACACCACGCCCACGTGCGTCACCGTTCCAGCCCCCGCCGCCGCGGCGATGTGCACCGACGGCTCGCACCTCGAGCACGCCAGGAACTTCTTCACCCGCCGCGCGATCTCTTCCAGCGACGCCGGCTGGTCCAGCACGATTCGCCTGCCCCCGCCCACCGCCCGGTCCGACTGCGGAAGCAGCTCGTACACATCCACCGCCGGCTGCTCATACGGATGAAACTGCTTCAGCGTCGCCAGCACCAGCGGCAGGCTCGCCCGCCCGCACACCATCTCCAGCCGAAGCTCCGTCACATGCTCCAGCCGCCCGGCCTGTCCCACGACCGGCGTCGATCCCTGCTCTCCCAGGAACGTCCCCGATCCCAGCACGGCGAACGAGCAGACCGAGTACTTCCCGATGATCCCCGCCCCGGCCGTTGCCAGCGCCTGGCGGATGCGATCCGCATCGCGCTCGGGGATGAACGTCACGACCTTGCATTCCTGGTTGGGATGGCGCACTGCCATCGGTGAGAGCGCCCGGCAGTCCCCGGCGATCTTCCCCGGCGTCTCCGACCCCGACACGCCCTCGCAGAGCCAGTCGGTCATGCACCCCGGCGCGTTGTCCAGGCTCGTGTGCGGTGAATACACCGCGATATCCGACCGCAGCGCCCGCGCAATCACCCGTTCCCGCGGCGTCCCGTCCGTCACGCGCTTGAGCGTCTCCCAGATCGGCGGGTGGTACGAGATGATCGCCGCCGCGTTCATCCCGATCGCTTCCTCCATCACCGGCTCGGTGAGGTCGATCGTCAGCAGCACGGGCCCGTCCAGCGCCCGCGTCGCGCGGCCCACCTGCAGCCCCACGCGATCCCACGGTTCCGCAAGCTCGATCGGTGCGAACGTTTGAATGGCGTCGATGAGGTGTTGAACGATCACGCACGCGCTCCCCGGCGCTGGATGGCGCCTCGGGCAAGGCTAGGACGCCGCCGCGAGCCCGGGAAACCTGCCCCGGGGCGGCGAACCAGCACCTCCGCCCGCCCCGCGCTCAGGGCGTCGGCCGGCCAAACAGCTTGATGCACGCAAACACCACCATCAGCGTGACCGCCGCCGCCGCCGAACCCACCACCAGCGCCGGCACCAGCACGGCCTTCGCCCGGGCAAACACGCCCGGCCGGGACTTCCGCGGCGCCGCCTCGGCAACCTCCGCCGGCGGTTCGATCTTCTCCAGCGGCCCCGACGGCGCCGCCCGCAAAAACCGCACCGTTGAGCCCCCGATCATGATCTCATCGCTGTGCACCAGCGGCACCGGCCAGAAAATGTCCGCCCCGTTCAGCTGCGCCATCGCCGCGCTGTCCTGGGAATCCGCGCGGTAGTCCTTCCCGTCGTACGTGATCCGTCCCACCACGCCCATCGCCAGACTGTCGTCGATCGACACATCCGCTCGCTTGGATCTCGCCCCGAACGTCACGCGAGCACCCGCCGTCAGCGGCAGCGCAAACCGCCGCACCGGCCGGCCATCCACCTTCAGCTCCACATGCGGCAACTCAGCCCACACCGCGCTCGCCAGCGCCGAGACCACCCCGTGGGCGCCTCCCGCCCCCGGCCTCAACGCCTCCCCGCTCTCCTCCGGAGCCGATGGCGCCGACACCGCGCTCTCCCCGGCAGACTCGGCCTCCCTCGCCTCCCACGACAGCAGCACCCGCGCCCCGCGCACTTCGCGCAGCGCCGACGCTCCGTCGAGCGACGCCCCGGGCACTCGCAGCCGCAGCGTGTCCCCATCAATAGAAACTTCCACCCCCTCCAGCGAAGCCGGGGGTTCCCCTGATGCCGTCGGCCATGCAAACGCCGCGGACGCGCCGGACGCACGCCCATCCTCGGCCCCCTGCGGAAGATCAAGCTCGAGCCTTACCAGACGTCGCGACCCGATCATTCATCCTCCGTGGCGCAGTCCCTCCCGCGCACAGGCCGTCAGCGTAGCAGAGCCGGCCGCCATTCCCGAGCCCATTTTCCCGGCTCAACAGGTCCAATCGCGCCCTCGCGCACCCTGGGCGCTCACGCCCAGGACCCCAGGTCCACAGCGCCATGCACCCCCTCCCCGCGAGGGATTCAGACCTCCATTGATCGGCCACCCGGCGGCCCGGCGATGAATTCAGATCCACCGCCCCGCTCGCCCAGCCCTCAGCATCCCGCCTCGAATGCCCCCACGAACGCGTCGTAATCGTCCGTGTCCACGAATCCCGACCCGTCGAAATCCGCTTCCTCCCCGCCGTCGATGAACGCCGCGACGAACGCCCCGAAGTCATCGGTATCGACAAACCCCGACCCGTCAAAGTCCGCCAGGCACGGCCGGCCGCTCATCGCAAAGCACGCCGAGAACTCCGATGTGTTCCCCGACGCCGCCTCCGTCGCCGTCGCCGACGTAATCCACCCCTCCGGAACAAACGTCGGGAACGCTCCGCTGAACGTCGCGCTGCCCGCCCCGTTGGTGACCACGTCCACCGCCCCCAGGAACCACCGCCCCTCCCCAAACCCCGAGTCGTCGCAGTGATCGTCCGCGAAGCACTCGATCCTGTACACGCGCGACGGCGCGCTCTCCAGCGTGCCTGAAATCTCCACCCCTTCGGCCGTGCGCTGCGCGCTGGTGATCACGGGAAAGTTCTGCTGCCCGTTCGCGCCGCCGTCCACGTCCCCCGCGTCGTTGAACGTCACCCCCGCCCCGCCAAGATCAATCCCCATCCCCCCGTTCCCGAAGATCGAATTGCCCGAGATCGTCACGCCCGTGGCCTCACCAAGCACCAGCACGCCCATGCGCTCGCTGGTCGAAACCCAGTTCCCCTCCAGCCGCGTCGCCCCCGGCAGACCGTTGGGATCCGAGGCCACCACGATCCCCTGCACGTTCAGAATCCCCGTCGCCCCGTCCACGCTCAGCCCGATCCGGTTCCCCTCGATCCGCGTCCCCGTCGCCGACGCCCCGACCCCGATCCCCACGCCGAACCGCTGGCCCTGGTAGTGGTTGCTCCCCGTGCGCGCAATCCCCGCGACCGTGTTGTTCACGATCGTCGTCTGCACGGCCCCGATCCCCACCGCGATCCCTTCCACGCCCGTCCGCCCCGGAAACCGCGCCATCCCGTCGTCGGACGTCCCCACCAGGTTCCCCTGCACCAGCGTGTTGCTCGCGTAATAAATCTCAAGCTCCACGCCCAGCGGCAGGCCTTCCTCCCCCACAAATCCGTGCCCGGCGAAGATGTTCCGCTCACCCGCCGCCGCGCCCCCGATCCGCGTCCCCTCGCACAGCCCCCAGTACGTGTCCCCGCTCACCCGCAGCCCGTACCGGAACGCGTTGCCGATGATCACGTTCTGGTTCGCGTGCGAGAGAATGTTCACGGGGCTCGCAAACGTGTTTCCCTCCCCTGGACCCGCCCCGCCGATCACGTTGCGCGCCCCGCCGCCGTAGTCGCCACGGATCATCATCCCGGTCGTCGTGCACCCGATGACGCGGCAGTCATTGCCCGTGATCCACAGGCCGTTGTCGAAGTTGTTGCCCAGCAGCCGGTCGAGCCCCTTCACCGTGATGCGGTTGCCCGCAAGCCAGATGTTGGGAATCCCCGACGGCGGGCCCGCGTAGTAGAACCCTACTTCGTTGCCCGCCGGGTTGGTGTCCCCCGTGAACGCGGTCTGCGTGGTGAAATCGATCGTCGTGTCGTCACCGCTCACGTACGCCATGTACTGGTGCGCGAAGATGCACACGTCGTTGCCGAACAGCGTCCACCAGTCCGCCCGCGGAACCGCGAAGACGATCGTCTGCGGGCCCGCCGTGTTGTTCGCCGCGATCACCGCCTCCGCGAACGTCACAAGGCCGTCGGGACCCGGCAGGTCGCTCACCCGCTGCGCCCCGCCAAAGTCCACCGAGTCATCCTGCGACCAGTTGACGGTGATCGTCTGCGCCAACGCCGGCATCGCCGCGGCGGAGCACACGGCAAGCCCGGCAAGCATCCCCAGGCGGTGCGTGGCGGCCCGTGACGCGGAACGTGCGTGAATCATCGTGAAAACCTTTATGTCTGCGATCCCCGGAAATGAACAATCCCCGGAGGCAACCCGCCCCCGGGGATGATGACAGTCTCCCTCAGCACCCGCGCTCAAACTCGTGCACGAACGCCGTGAAATCCTCGATATCCACGAACCCGCTGGCGTCAAAGTCCGCCGCCTGCGTCCCCGCCTCGAACGCCTCGATGAACGACCCGAAATCCTCGATGTCCACGAACCCCGAGCAGTCAAAGTCCGCCGGGCACACCGTCAGCCTCGCCTCCCCGCTCGTCACGCTGCTGCACGCGTTCGTCACCACGCACCGCACCGATCCGTTCCCCTCCGGCAGGCTGATGTGCAGCACCGCCGTCCCCGTTCCCGTCGCCTCACCGATCCCCGCGTCGTCCCCGTCGTGCAGAGTGACCCACGTCCCCGCGCCTTCGGCCCGCGCTTCCCACTGGTACGTCCGCGGCGACGATCCCGTCACCTCCACGCCGAACGTCGCGGTCCCCGAAGGACAGATCGTCTGGTCCGCCGGCGAGGCACCAAGCACCAGCGTCGTGCACACCGGCAGAGTCTCCCACGTGTCGTTGGTGTACCCGCCCCCGTACAGCTGTCCTCCGAACAGCACCGACACGCCCCGCGCCGAGTCGTACGCCATCGCCGTCGAATACCGCGCCGCCGGGCCCGTCGTCGCCCCGATGCTCCAGGTCAGCCCGTTCCACTGCCACGTGTCACGGTTGGGGATGAACCCGCCGAACACCAGCGAGCGCCCCCTCGCCGCGTCGTAGCTCATCACGTGGATGTACCTCCCCGGCGGTCCACCCGCCGCCCTCTGGCTCCACGACACGCCGTTGAATTCCCACGTCTCCCCGTTCACCCCCGCGCCGGTGTACCCGCCGAACATCACGCACACCCCGCGATCCTGGTCGTAGACCATCGCGTGCGCGTACCGCGCCGCCGGCCCGGCGAGCGTCCGCTTCGTCCACGCCGCCCCGTCCCATTCCCACGTCTCACCGTCGGGCGTGTTGCCCTCCACGAACCCGCCATACAGCACCGTCACGTGCCGCGCCGCGTCATACGCCATTGCCGGATAGTTCCGCGCCGACGGACCGCTCACAAACCGCTGCGACCAGCTCGTCCCGTTCCATTCCCACGTCTCGGCGTTGCGCGAGATGCTGTTGTACCCGCCGAAGAGCACCGTCACGCCCCGCCCCGCGTCATACGCCATCGCATGGCCCGTCCGCGCCGGCGGGCCCGGGACCTGCCGCTGCGCCCAGCTCGTCCCATCCCATTCCCAGGTCTCCGCGACGTTCCCCGCGCTGGTGGTTCCCCCGAACAGCACCGTCACACCCCGCGCCGAGTCATACGCCATCGCGTGAATCCCACGCGCCGATGGACCGGCGACAGCCCGCCGCGTCCAGTCCACCCCCTGCGCCCTCGCCGCCGCCGGCATCATCGCGCCCGCAAGCAGGCACAGCGCCGCAAACGCCCGCGCCTGCGCGCGGAACGGCGTCAACGAACTCACCATCGCAGCCAACATCGGAAAGTCGTGCATGAGATCCCTCGTTCCCCGGGTGTTTCGCCGGGGTGCGTTCCTGTGTCGTGTGCAAGGGTGGTGGCGAGAGATGCCCCGTCACGCGCCGCCGCGCGAGGCAAGGAGATCTTCGCTCCAGTCACCCGCCGGGTTGCTGAATCACAGGCGCGTCCGAAAGAACCGGTGGAACCACTCGCGGCCGCGAGGATGCCACGCCAATCGTGCACGGTGCGTCGGCCCCGCGTCTCCATGGGGATGCCGTGGGCTCCCAGGGAGGTCGCAAAGACCGCCTGTCCCACGTAGGAGACGCCGGAATGAAAAAACGGTCAAACGATTTCGAGAATCTCGAAGCGCTTCACGCCCCGCGGGGTGTTCACGCGGATGATCTCGCCCTTGCGGGCCTTCATCAACGCCTCACCCATCGGGCTGTTGGACGTCACCTCGGTGTAATCCAGGGGCGGCGTCGCCGAAGCCTCCCCGACCAGCCGGTACAGGTCCACGTCGTCCGTATCGAGCTGCTTCATCTTCACCGTTGAGCCCAGGAACGCCACCTCCGACGACTTGCTCTCGTCGATGACGCTCACCGCCGCCAGACGCTCCTGCAGGCGGCGGATCTCCGCCTCTTCCATCCCCTGCTGCTCGCGCGCGGCGTGGTAGTCCCCGTTCTCCTTCAGGTCGCCCAGCGCCCGCGCCTCGGCGATGCGCGTGGAGATCACCGGACGGTTGGCGATGAGGGCGGCCACCCGGGCTTCGATCGCTTCTTTTTCAGGACGCGTGATGAATTCCATAGCCGACCGCTTTCGACAATGCACCGCCCCTCCGGCCCGGTCAACGCCCGGCGTCGGGGTCCTGCGTGCTTTCTTTCGTGTTGGGATTGAATGCCCGCCGCCCGGGCCCGACCACCGCCGGGGATTGTTGGTGCCCCCAGGGCCGGAATCCTGCCCTCACCCCACGCCGGCCCGAATCCCCGCTCCCGCCCCTCGCCGCCCCGCCGCCTCGCGTACCAGCACCACCGTCCACAGCGCCGCGGCGATCCCCGCGATCACCAGCACCCCTCGCCAGTGCTCGGGCTGCACCACCGCCGCCCGACCCAGCCACGAACGGTCGCGCGTCACCTCCAGCACCGTCGAGGCCGGGGACCACACGCTCATGGAAAGCCCGTACCGGTCCGGCTTGGCATCACCCGCGGGCGTTCCCAGCCCGGCGAGCGAAGCGCCCAGGCCCAGCCCCAAGAACACGACCATCCACCCCGCGCGCCGCAGCGTCGTCGACCGCCCCCGGCGCTTGGCCGACGCCACGTGCCCCAGCGCCATCGACAGCACCGCCCCCGTCAACGCCAGCCACGCCGTCGCGCTCGCCGCCACCGCCGCCGCGATCGACATGTCCCAGTTCGACAGCGCCGGCATCGCCTGCGGCCACACCGTCGCCTGCAGCGGGAAGAAAATCGCGATCGAGTCCAGCACCACCGCCCGCGACGCCGGACGCGGCGGGGGCTCCTGGCTCAGCCGGATCATCGGCCAGAACACCGCCACCCCCAGCGCCGTCGCCACCAGCAGCAGGATCGCCGCCGGCCTGTAGATATCCGGCGTCAGAAAATGCGCCGAGGTGATCGGCCCCAGGCACGCCACCGTCGCCGCGAGCAGATACCCAGTCCACATCAGCGCCCACGGACGCGGCTCACCCCGCCGGTGCGCCCACGGATCCGCCCCGGCCCGCGCGCCGGCCGCGGCCACCTTCCCCACCACGGGCGTGCCCCGCGTTTCAGCAGGTATGGCAACCGGCGCCGCCGCCCCGCCGGGCGCCGCCGTGGTCTCCGGCTCGATGATCGCCCGCTCAAACTCCGACATCGGCGACGCCGGCGCACCGGCCGCGCTCCCGACGAGCTCCGCCCCCGGCGCAAGCTCGGGGGGCGTGGGAATCGGGTCCTGATCGTTCCGCTCATCCACGATGAAAGTGCTCGCCTTACCCGGGAGGGAGCGGCGAGGTCGGCAGCCCGCGGACCCCCTCACCGCCCGCCTGACCCGCCGACGCCGACACATCGATCTCCAGCGGACGGCCCTGCCAGAACACGTCGATCGTGTGACCGCCCCGGTCGATCGTCCCGAACCGCTTCTGGATCCAGTCGATCGTCGCCAGCTTCGCCGGCGTCCCCGCCTCACCCAGCCGCGGCTTGTTGGGACGCCCGCCCCAGTTCAGCCTTCCCCCCGATGTCGTCAGCAGCGAAAGCGTCCGGTCCGATTCAAAGTTCTTCACGTCGATCGACGAGACCTGCTTCGCCCACGGCTTGCCCTGGATCACGCGCAGCAGCTCCAGCGCCGCCTGCACGTCCTCACCCGGCCACGCCTTCGTGTAATCGATCGCCGCGCCGCCCGCGGGCGCCTTGAACGCCACGCCCGTGATCGCCGGCAGGTTCGCCTCCCCCGCCTCATACGTCACCGGCATCGGCTTGCCGTCCCACGAAATCATGTACTCGCGCTTCCCCTCGCGGATCACCGCGCCGGGGATCCGCCAGTTGCCCGACACCGCGACCCGCCCGCCCGGCTCACGCCGAACCACCGGCCGCCCGTCGAACCATCCCGACAGCTCCATCGCCGTCCCCACCTGCCGCAGCGGGTCGACCGAGAGCGGGGACGACCCCGGATCCAGGTTCTTCTCCGCCAGCGCCTTGATGTCTTCCTGCATCTGCTTGGGCAGCCAGGTCGGCACGTCATCGAGCGAGGCCGAGCTCACCGAGAGCAGCGCCGTCCCCAGCAGCCCCGTGTCCTTGCCCGCGCGGGCCTTGGCGTCGTCCTTCGCCCCGCCCATCGTCGGCCAGCGCACATCGACCGTCGGCGTGCGAGCGCCGATGATCGAAACCGCGCGGTGCTCCAGCGGGCTCAGCCCGCGGTAGAGCCCGAACCCCAGCCCCGCCACAATGGCGACGGTCAGGGTCGTCGTGATCACCGATTTGAACCCCACCCCGCCGGCGCGCGCGGCGCCCTCGGACGATGCGGTGGACTGGGCGTTTGCGTCTTCCCGAGCCATTGAGCCAGCTCCCGCCCCGCGGTGTGGGGCATCCGTGCCGAAACCATCTACCTATATCATCGGCTGCCGGTCCCTGGCAGCCCACCCGATAAGTGTCGCGCACAGCCGCGGCATGTCCAGTCCGATTTCCCGGGCAGCCATCGGCAGCAGGGAATGGCTGGTGAAGCCCGGCATCGTGTTGATCTCCAGAAGCCAGGGTTTTCCATCGCGGTCCAGCAGGAAATCGACCCTGCACAGATGCCGAACTCCGATCTCCCGGGCCAGCGTCAGCGCCGCCCACTGGATCTGGTTCTTCACCCCCGGCGGCAGAGGACCATCCACCAGGTACTGCGTGTCGTCCCGGGTGTACTTGGCCTGGTAGTCGTAAAACTCCACCGCCGGGCGGATCTCGATCGGCGGAAGGGCCCGCCCCCCCGACCCCT